>NZ_JBFNXL010000001.1:0-408373 GCF_040812195.1 Shinella sp. S4-D37
GCAGGTCGCCTATCAGCTCGGCATCAGCGAGATGACCGTCAAGATCCACCGCATGAGCGTCATGCGCAAGATGCAGAGCCGTTCCCTGGCGGATCTGGTCCGGAAGGTCGAGCAACTGCCGAAGAACTGATCGGTAAGGGGCCGCTGACGGGCCATCGCGTCCGGCAAAGCCGAGAGACTCTACTCCATTGCCCGCCGAAAAGACGGAAAGCGCTCCCGCGAAGCCTCGCGCTCGAATCCCGGGCGCGAAGGCTGTGGGACCGGCACGGCCTCCCCCCAAACCTACGTTTAGCTACCCCCCGAACGATATTCTTTTAGGGTTGAAGACAGCCGTCAAACGTCGGCGCCCGTCTCACTTCAGCGAGGAATGACCCAATGACACAGCGCATCGATTTCGCGAAGGAATCCGCGGATATCACGAAGAAATTCGTCGAATTCGTCGCGGCCACCAAGGAGAACGCGGTCGAAGAATCCATTCGCGACCTCGTCAACGTGCGCATCGCGCAGCTCAACAACTGCACGTTCTGCCTCGACATGCACGTCAAGCAGGCGAAAATCCATGGCGAGCGCGATCTGCGCCTCTACCATCTCGCCTCCTGGCGTGAATCGACGCTTTTCGCCCCCCGGGAGCGTGCCGCCCTCGCCTGGGCGGAGGTACTGACCCGGCTGCCGGACCTCGGCGTTCCCGACGACATCTATGAACGCGTGCACACGCAGTTGAACGAGAAGGAAATCTCGGACCTGACATTCGTCGTCATGGCGGCGAACGCCTGGACCCGGGTCAATGCCGGTTTCAAAACCGTCCCGGGGTCCTCGGATACGATGCTCGGCCTCGACAAGGCCGGCCTGAACTGAACCGACGGGGCTGCGTCTGGCCGCCGGCGCAGCCCTCCTGCGATATCCCAACAGACAAGGAGAAAGACATGAAAATCGTCGTTATCGGCGGAACCGGCCTGATCGGTTCGAAGCTCGTGAAGCGCCTTGAGGCCAGGGGGCACGAGACGATTGCCGCCTCGCCGGCATCGGGCGTCAATACGATGACGGGCGAGGGGTTGGCGGAGGTCCTGGCCGGCGCTCAGGTCGTCGTGGACGTCGCCAACTCCCCCTCGTTCGAGGACAAGGCCGTGATGGAGTTCTTCCGGACATCGGGCCGCAACCTGCTGGCGGCCGAAGCCGCCGCCGGGGTCAAGCATCACGTCGCGCTTTCCGTCGTCGGCACGGATCGCCTCCAGGACAGCGGTTACTTCCGGGCGAAGCTTGCGCAGGAAAAGCTCATCGAGGAGGCGAGGATCCCCTATACGCTGGTTCACTCGACGCAGTTTTTCGAGTTCATGTTCGGCATCGCCCAATCCGGCACCCGGGGCGACAGGGTCCATCTCTCGCCTGCGATGATGCAGCCGATCTTTTCCGACGACGTCGCCGACGCGCTCGTCGATCTGGTGCTGGGGTCCCCGGTCAACGGTCTCGTCGAGATCGCCGGCCCGGAGCCGATCCGGATCTCGACCGCGGTCGAGAAATACCTGCGCCAGATCGGCGATCGCCGCGAGATCGTCGTCGACGACAAGACGACGTATTTCGGCGCTCTGCTCGATGACAAGACGCTCATGCCGGGGGCGGGCGCCCGCGTCGGCAGGACGGCCTATTCCGAATGGGTGAGGACGGCCACGCCGCCGCCCGCGCGGTAGCAGGCGTCTGCGCCCCGGTCGCCGCGGCGGTCGGGATCGACATTGATGGTTTCGGTGAAGGAGATCGCAGGCGCTGCGGTCTCTTTTTTATCGTCTCGTTTGGGCGAACGAGGATGCCCGTCTCGGGCATCCTCTCTGCGCATCAGCTTTCGATGAAGCTGAGAATGTCCGCGTTGATAATGTCGGCATGGGTCGTCGCCATGCCGTGGGGAAGGCCCTTGTAGATCTTGAGGGTCGCGCCCTTCAGCAGCTTTGCGGACAGAACCGCCGAATCGGCGACCGGAACGACCTGGTCGTCATCGCCGTGCAGCACGAGGGTCGGCACGTCGATGGACTTGAGGTCGTCGGTGAAGTCCGTCTCGGAGAAGGCCTTGATCCCGAGATAGTGCGCATTCGCCGCGCCGGTCATGCCTTGCCGCCACCAGTTCTGGACCAGCGCGTCCGATGTCTTCACGCCGTCCCGGTTGAAGCCGAAGAACGGGCCGCTGGCGACATCGTAGTAGAACTGGGACCTGTTCGCCGCCAGGGCGGCACGAAAGCCGTCGAAGACCTCGATGGGCAGCCCGCCGGGATTGTCCGCGGTCCGGACCATGATCGGCGGCACCGCGCCGATCAGCACGAGCTTGGAAACCCGCCCCTTGCCGTATCTCGCGGCATAGCGTGTCGCCTCGCCGCCGCCGGTCGAATGTCCGACGTGAACGGCGTTGCGAAGGTCGAGATGGTCCACCACCGCGGCGACGTCCGCCGAATAGTGGTCCATGTCGTGCCCGTCGCTGACCTGGCCCGACCGGCCATGGCCGCGGCGATCGTGGGCGACGACGCGATAACCCTTCGACAGGAAGAAGAGCATCTGGTTGTCCCAGTCGTCGCTGCTCAGCGGCCAGCCGTGATGGAACACGATCGGCGTGCCGTCCCGCGGGCCCCAGTCCTTGTAGAAGATGACGGTGCCGTCTTTCGCGGTCACCCGCCCGGTATCGCCGGAGGTCGCCTGCGCTGCCTTCTGCTTTCCGGCGGCCATCGCCGCGGTCGTCGCGGCAAGGGTCAGCGTTCCCGCCATGACGGACCGGCGCGTGGAGGTAAATGAGCGTGCATTCATTTCGGATCTCCTGATCGAGATGTTGAACAACAAGCTGAACTGAAGCCGGAGAGAGGCAGGCTCCAGTAGAGCAGTTCACGCTAACAATTTGTATTATATGGAGAAACTATACGTTGGTTTCCCTCTGTGCCGCCGCCTCGCCGCAACCGGCTGCACGTCTCCACGTAAGCCAGTAGATTCGCCAGGACGCAGCCGGCGAGGTGCACCTCGCCCGAGTCCAGGAAGGCGTCGGCCCACCTGTAGATCCGGCTCCCGATCCCCACGGAAACGAGAAAATCATGCAGGGCCTCGGGCAGGAACGGGTCGTCGCCTTCGCACTTCATTTGACCTCGGATCATGGGTGACGGGCCGGATGCGGCGGCGCATGGCTAGTCGAGAAGCCCGGACTGCCTCACCAGTTCGGCCAGGGACGATGCCTGCATCTTCTGCATCACGCTGCCTCTGTGAAGCTTCACCATGATCTCGCTGATGCCGAGTTCGTAGGCGACCTGCTTGTTCATCAGGCCGCGCGTCACCAATTCGAGCACCTGCACCTCCCGGGGCGTCAGCGTCGCCGCGCGCTCTCGCACCAGGCGGCGATAGGCCCATTCCTTTCGCTGTCCCGTATCGATGGCGAAAGCCGCATCGATGGCATCGAGAAGCTCGCGAGTGCGCAACGGCTTTTGCAGGAAGTCGATCGCGCCGCCCTTCATGGCGCTCACGCTGGTGGCGACGTCTGCGTGCGCGGTCATGAAGATCACGGGAAGCCCGTAGCCCCTTGCGTCGAGCGCGCGTTGAAATTCGATGCCGTTCACGCCGGGCAGCCTGACGTCCAGGAGGACGCAGCCCGCCGCTTCGCGCGGCACCCGCGCAAAAAAATCCTCGGCGTCCGCATAGACGTCGGCCTCGATGTTCAGCGATTGAAACATATCCTGAAGCGAAAGACGAAGCGGCTCGTCGTCCTCCACGATATGAACGGCCTGGCGTGGCGGGGGGCTGTTCTCGGGAATGGGGGCGACAGCGCGCATGGTTGTTCCTCCAACCGGGACAACGGCCTCGTTTCTCCGGACTATTCTATCCCTCGATCCGCCCGGCACAAGTAAACCAACGTTTGCTATCTTATTGCAATTGAAAGGATAAGTTTGGCAGTCTGTGAGCGCGAAGGGCGGGCAATCCAGCAGACCCGTTCACCGATCATGCGAGGCTACGGGCTATGCAAGGGCTTTTGTCGGAAACCACCGGGCTCGTGACCTTCGTCCGGGTCGTGGAAACGGGCTCGTTCAGCGCGGCTGCCAAGAGCCTGGGGGCGACCCCGTCATCCGCGTCCAAAAGCATCTCCCGCCTTGAAAACCTGCTGGGGGCGAAGCTGTTTCGCAGGTCCACCCGCGTCCTGATGCTGACCGCCGAGGGGGAGGCGTTCTACGAGCGCGTGATGCCCCTGCTTCGGGAAATCGAAAACGCCACCGATGTCCTGCAGTCCCATGGCGCTATATCCGGCCGCCTTCGCATCAGCCTGCCCGGCGAAATGGGACGGCTTCTCGTGCGGTCGATCTTCAGCGGCTTCCTGCCGTCCCATCCGGACATATCGCTCGAAATCGGCATGACGGACAGTCATGTGGATATCCTGCGCGACAACTACGATATCGCCTTCCGCGTCGGCCACACGGATCACAACGGGCTCATGTCCAGGACGCTCGCCCATCTCGACATGGTTCTGGTCGCCGCACCCTCTCTGATCGAGCGGCATGGACGCGTCCAGACGGTCGATGGCCTTCGCCGGCTTCCTTTCGCGCGATACTCGGTCGAGGGCCGCCCCTATCCCATCCGTTTCGCCGACGGGCTTGAAGTCCATCCCCAGGGGCGGCTGGATCTGGATTCCGCCACCGCGATCAAGGAAGCGGCAAGACGGGGGCTCGGCGCGGCCCATCTCCTGAAACGGATCGTGCAGAAGGATATCGACGACGGATCGCTCGTCGTCCTCCTGCCCGATCGTCCCCTGGAGAAAGTCCCGTTCCGGGCCCTCCATGCGTCCGGTCGGATGCCGAGCCTGAGAATGCAGGTATTGACCGATTTCGTCGCGGAAACCATCCGGGCGTCGAGCTGACCGATTTCCTGCTGCCACCGGCTGGCTGGTCGAAACAACCGGACTAGGGTATCACGGAACGCGATGATCGCGTCGGAGCGGCAACGGGCTGTTCGAGCGGTTGGCCGCAACGGATCCCGGAGGGCGGATGTGTCGGTTTATCGGCAAAAGAGTGTTCGGGGATGGCTGAGCTGACGGCACGACGCCCGGACGCCGATCCGGTCGCCGCGGCAAGGACCATCGAAAATCTTTTCGGCAACGGCTGGGCGTTCGATGCCGCCGGCCGATGGATCTACCTTGCGGCGGACGCGCAGGCGGCGTTCGGACGCACGGTGGCGGAACTGAACGCGTCGTGCGACGAGGGCCACATCGCCTGGCGGCAACTCCTTCATCCCGACGAGCATGACGCCGTTGCCCAGACCTGGCTGCATTCGCTGAGAACGGGAGCGCCCTTCGACGCCGAGTTTCGCATGCGACGGAAGACGGGCTACGCCTGGGCCCGGATTTCCGCCCGGGCGGTTCACGACGCCTCCGGCCGGTTGGTCGGCTGGTACGGCACCGCCATCGATATCGACCTCCATCGCAAGACGGTCGATGCTCTCCACGAGCGGGAAAGGGAACTCCTGGAACTCGTCAATGTCGTTCCGAGCAATCTCTGGCGGCTGTCGCAAAACGGCGAACCCAATTTCTTCAACACGAGAATGGTCGACTATCTGGGCGTGTCGGTGGAGGAAATCGACAAGCCGGGCCTTACCCGCCTCGATGCGATGATCGAAACGGCGATACACCCTGAGGACCAACCCCGCTTCAGGGCGGCCATCATGCGGTCGCTGGAAAGCGGCGAGGGCTTTTTCTCCCGCTATCGCCTGCGCCGTTTCGACGGGGCCTATCACTGGATGTCCAGCCGGGCCGAGGCGCTGCGCGGCACAGACGGCGAGATCCTTCAATGGTATGGGCTTTGTCACGATATCGACGACCAGGTGCATGTCGAGGAGGCGCTGAAACGCAGTGAATGGCACCTGCAGCAACTGATAGACGCGCTTCCCGTGCGTGTGTGCAGCTGGACGCCCGAAGGCGAGATTTCCTATGTCAGCAAGCGGTATCTCGACGAGCTTGGCCTGACGGCGGCGACCTTCGCCGAGATAAGCGCGGCCGCGATGAACCTCGTCCACCCGGACGATGTGCCGAACGTTCGCGCGCGTGCCGCCGGAGCCATCGGCAACGGCGAGGTCTTCGTGACGCGGTATCGATGGCGCGGAAGCGACGGCGTCTATCGATGGACGGACGGCCGGTTCGAGCCCTTGCGCAATGCCGAAGGAAAAATCACCGAATGGTACGGCCTGGCAATCGATGTCGATGACGAAATGCGCGTGCAGCAGGCGCTGCGCGAAAGCGAGCAATCGCTCCAGCAGCTCGTCGAAACGCTTCCTGCGCTGATCTATTGCTCCACACCGGACGGCAAGCCGATCTATCGCAGCAAGAAGCTCCGCGAGTTCCTGGGCTTCGGCCTCGAAGACAAGGATGGCCCGGGCAAGACCCGCCTGGAGGGGACCCTGGACGCGATCATCCATCCCGATGATCTCGCGCATGTCCGGGAAAGATACGGCCATTCGCTCGCGACGGGGGAGCCCTATATACTCAAGCATCGTTTGCGGCGTCACGACGGCCAGTACCGTTGGGTGGAGACCCGGGCGTCGGCCATGCGCGATACGCTGGGAACGATCGTTCAATGGAACGGGGTCTGCCTCGACATCGACGACTGGATGCGCGCCCAGGAAGAGCTCGGCCAGGCCCAGCGCAACCTGGCGAAGGCAAGCGAAGCGGCCAGCCTTGCCGAGCTCACCGCCTCCATCGCCCACGAGGTCGGCCAGCCGCTTGCCGCGCTGGTCTCCAGTTCCGATGCCTGCCAGCAATGGCTTTCCGCGGAGCCGCCGAATATCGAAAGGGCGCAGAAGGCTCTTGAACGGGTGATCAGAAGCGCCGGCACGGCGACCGAAGTCGTCACGCGCATCCGCGCCCTGTTCAAGCACAACAATGAGGCAAGGCGCCGGGAAACCTTCGGCTCGGTCCTTGCGGAGACCCGGGAGCTGATGGGCGAGGAAGCCTTGCGCCGCCATGTGCTCGTGGAGATCGACAGCGAGCGGGAGCTGCCGCCCGTCGTCATCGACCGGGTGCAGATACAGCAGGTGCTGGTCAATCTCGTGCGCAACGCATTCGATGCCTTGGAGGCGATCCCCTCCGACCGCGCGCTCAGGATAAGGACCAGCAGGAAGGACGACGCGCTCCAGGTCGAGGTCATCGACAACGGGCTCGGCATCCAGAACGCGGCGCGCATTTTCGAGCCGTTCTTCACAACGAAAGGGCAGGGCATGGGCATGGGACTGGCCATCTGCCGGTCCATCGTCGAGTCCCACGGCGGAAGGCTCTGGGTCGACGAAACGCAGCCGAGAGGAGCGACGTTCGTCTTCACGCTGCCGCTCGACGGCCTCTGACCCCGCCTCCGGTAGCCGTCAGGGGTTGACCGCAAGCTCGATCGCGGACCGCAGCTCCTTGCTGGCGAATGGCTTGAAAAGGCAGGTGCCGGCCTTTCTGGCTTCGTTGATCACGGCGTCCTGGGCATGGCCGGTCATGAAGACGACGGGGATGTCGATCGCGCGCCGCTTGAGTTCGAGATTGAGGTCGACGCCTCCCATGCCGGGCATGGATATATCGAGGAGGAGGCAGTTCGTGTCCGGTATCGACGACGATTCCAGGAATTCTCTGGCGGATGCGAATGTCTTCACGGAATATCCGAGCACTTCGAGCAGGTCGAGCAAGGATTCGCGAACCGATTGATCGTCATCGATGATCGTTATCCGCAGTGCATCGGCCGTCCTGTTCATATCCGCGTCTCATGCAATGCTCGAAGAGGCTCACCGACCCTTTGCCGTTTCTCCGCCGGGCTCGCGATCTGTTCGGATGCGCGCTGGAGCGTAAAGGAAAACGTGGCGCCGTGCCTGTCGTTCCCGCAGGCCCACAATCGCCTCTGCCGTCCGCCTTAGCGCGAATGCACCGCCGGGTCCTCCTCATCGCGCCTTCGAGTGAGCGGAACTTGCAAGGTGCCTGAGAAACCGGCGCCATCTTCCCACACGCGATCCTCCATTTTCGCCGAAGGCGCGTCAAGGCATAGGGAGGACAGGATACCGGTCATCCACCGGACCGCTTCCCCAACAGATGTATAGCTATATCCGTGCTCGCCCGTGAACGACCATGGGTCGGCCACGCGTGGAACACGGCTTGCACGCATGGCTCCCACACATCTTCCAGAAAGGCACCGGGTGAAAGACAATGACACAGCGGCTAAACTACGCGCAGCTATCGCCTGAACATTTCAAGGCCCTCATGGCCTTCAGCAACGAAATCAAGAAAGGTTCGATCGAACAGTCGATCCTCGACCTTGTCGATATCCGGGCATCCCAACTGAACGGCTGCACCTTCTGCCTCGACATGCACACCAAGGAGGCGACGCTCCATCAGGAGCGGCCTCTGCGTATCCATCATGTCGCCGGCTGGCGCGATTCCACGCTGTTCAGTCCGCGCGAGCGCGCGGCGCTCGCCTGGACCGAAGCGCTGACCAGGCTTTCGGATACCGGCGTTTCGGAGGAGCTTTACGACCGGGTTCGCGGTCAGCTTTCGGACAAGGAGATAGTCGATCTGACGTTCCAGATCATGTCCATCAATGCCTGGAACCGCGTGAGCGTCGCCATGCGCGCGGTTCCGGGGTCTGCGGACAAGATCTACGGGCTCGACAAGGCCGGCCTGGCCTGAAGCCCCTCCCGCCAGGCCCTGCCGCGGTCCGGCCGCAGGCGATCCGCTCGGGTTGCCTGTGGCTGGATCGCGTCCGCGTGGCGTTCGTTGCCGGCCCCTGCGCAAGGGCCTCGGAAACCGGTCGGCTCGCCCGTTGCAAGCCCTAAACCTAAGTTTGGATTACGGGTGCCGGGGGGCGGCTGTAAACGTATCGGGGAGCCGTCGCCAGGGAAACGTTCGAACGACCTGCTCGGCAAATATCGGCTCGTGTGCCGGGCCTTCCGCGATTTTCAGCGGTCGCCGAGGTGACGGCTCGTATCCAAGCAACACAGGAGTGCGTTATGTCGCAAGCAGCAACGAAAGCCCGGACCTTGGGTCCGCAGGAAACAAGGGTCCCTTCGGAGAATGCCTTTCATCCCGGCAAGACGGGCACGGGAGAGCTGGTTCCATCGCGCTATGCGCTGCGGATCGGTGATATCGACGTGATGATCGTCAGCGACGGGGTGCTGCCGCTCCCCACCCAGATGCTGGGGCACAATGCGGATCCCGCGGCGCGGGCGTCCTGGATGGAGAACATGTTCCTGCCGGCGGATGCGTTCGACTGGCCGCTGAACGCGGTGATCGTGCGCAGCGGTGAGCAGACCATCCTCGTGGATGCCGGGCTCGGCCTCGACCCGGACCTGCACCTGCCGCGGGCGGGGCAGCTGGTCAAGCGGCTGGAGGCCGCCGACATCGATCTCGCCTCCGTGACCGATCTCGTGCTGACCCATCTGCACATGGATCACATCGGCGGGCTCGTCGTGGAAGGGGTGAAGGAACGCCTGCGCCCGGACCTGCGGATCCATGTGGCGGCGGCGGAAGTCGACTTCTGGGAGGCACCCGACTTCTCCAGCACCAGGATGCCGCAGGGATTTCCGGATGCGCTTCGGGCGACCGCCAAGAAGTTCCTCAGCGAGTACCGCAGCTATCTCCGGCCGTTTGACGAGCGGCAGGAGATCGCACCGGGCGTCGTGGCCCGGCGCACCGGCGGGCACACCCCGGGCCACTGCGTGATCCGCGTGGCGTCCGGAGACGATGCGTTGACCTTCGCCGGCGACGCGGTGTTCGCTGTCGGTTTCGACCAGCCGGACTGGCATAACGGGTTCGAGCACGACCCCGAGGAGGCGGCCCGCGTCCGGGTCGAGCTTCTGCGGCAGATATCGGCGAGCGGCGAACTGCTGGTGGCCACGCACCTGCCGTTCCCGTCCGTCGGCCGGGTCGCGGTGGCCGGCGAGGCCTTCCGCTGGGTGCCGGTGTTCTGGGACTACTGACCTGCGTCGAATCTTGAAACGCGGCGCCGCGATCATCGCGGCGCCGGCCTCAGGTCCTCGCGGCGAGGGTGGCGAGCGCCGTCGAGGGGTCGAGCCAGCCGACCTGCCTGCCGCCGAAGAGGACCGGCATGGGGCCCTCGGCCGAGACAAGCTCTGGCGCGATGTCCGAGATCGTCGCATCCGCCCTCACGCCGGTGCTTGCCGTGCCGTTCTCGGCGGCGGTCATGAGCGAGGAAACGCGGACGACCTTGGCGACACGCCTTTCGGCCCCGGCGCGGGGCGTTGCCTGCACTTCGAGCGGGAAGGCGACGGTGCCGACGACGGTCCGGTTGGGCGGCAGCGCGAAGTGCTGGAACACCTTGCCCATGCGCCGGCGGCGAAGGTCAGCCACCTCCTTGTCGGCGAGTTTCAGGATATCGCGGCCGAACACTTTCCAGCGCGACGGCCGCCACGCCCAGGCCCGCGACGATGCCCGGTCCCGTCTCGCCGCGGGCAAGCGCGGTATAGACTTCCTGGCCGAGTTCGCGCGTGCCGACGAGGGCGGCGATGACCAGTATCGACGGCGCCATCATCACCGTCTGGTTGACGCCGAGGATGAGCGTCGGCAGGGCGGCGGGCAGGCGGCTTTACCTTGATCTCCCATTTCTCGCGGGTCTACCGCGATCATTTCGGAAAATCGCCGGTCAACCAGCGATCCATCCTCAACCGAGCATCCGGAAGGACAGCATGGAAAGATTTCGTGGAAGGGCGGCGCCTGCCCGGCGACCTCACCGATCCCGCCTATGCCTCCACGCTCACGCGGCCGATCGGTTTCGAGCAGCACGCCAGGATGTAATTGTCCTCGATGTCCTCGTCCGTGATGCCGCCGTTGTGGACCATATGGACCTGCCCCTCGGTCTTGCGGATCTTGCACGTTCCGCAGATGCCCATCGAGCATCCCGAGGGGATCACCAGTCCGGCGGCCTTCGCGGCGACGAGGATCGTGTCCGTCTCGTTGCATTTCGCCGTGACGCCGGAGAAGGCGAACTCGATCTCCGCCTGGTTCTGTGCATCGGGCAGCACGTCCTCGGGAACGTCCTCGGCATTGTCCGGCTCCGCGCTGAAGCTCTCCTGGTGATAGCGGCTCATGTCGTAGCCGAGGCCGGCCAGCGCCTCGCGCACCGCGCGCATGAAGGGCTCCGGGCCGCAGCAGAACACCTCGCGCTCCAGATAGTCCTGCGCCATCAGGCCGAGCATGATCTGGTTGAACATGCCGCGATAGCCCGTCCAGGGCCGGTAGGGATCGGCCTCCTCGACCACCCATTTCAGGTCGATGCCGACGATGCGCGAGGCCATGAGTTCCATGCGTTCGCGCAGGATGATCTCCGAGGGGCGGCGCGCGCAGTTGATGAAGACGATGTCCGGCTCGCGGCCGGAATCGTAGAGCCATGTCGTCATCGCCACCATCGGCGTGATGCCGGAACCGGCCGAGATGAAGAGGTATTTTTCGGCCGGATGATGGGCG
Source organism: Shinella sp. S4-D37 (assembly GCF_040812195.1). Classification (NCBI taxonomy): domain Bacteria; kingdom Pseudomonadati; phylum Pseudomonadota; class Alphaproteobacteria; order Hyphomicrobiales; family Rhizobiaceae; genus Shinella; species Shinella sp. S4-D37. The sequence continues at coordinate 11,444 of NZ_JBFNXL010000001.1, forward strand.
ATCGAGAATTTCCCGGCGGGGCCGATCACCCTTATGCGCATGCCCTTGTGCAGGTTGTCGAGCATCCAGCGCGTGCCGATGGACGCGCGCTGCGCCTTGACGGTGATCGTCAGCGCCGTCGGCCGCGAGGGCGAGGAGGAGATCGTGTAGGTCCGGTAGAGCGGCCCGCCGGGGACGGGCAGCTCCAGGGTGAGGAATTGGCCGGGATCGTGGTTGAACAGCGCGCCGGACGGGCTCTGGAAGCTGAAGGTCACGACGTCGGGGGCTTCCGGCGTGCGCGTCACGCATTCGAGCACTTCCGCATCGCTCCAGAAGGCGAGGTTCTTGAAGACGCTCATCGCGCTTACTCCGCGGCCTGCTGCATCGGCTCCATCGCGTGTTCGAGCCAGGTGGCGTACCAGTCCACGAACTGGATGACGCCGCTCTCCTGGTTCGGCGAATAGGGCCCGGGGACATAGCCGGGCGAGAGAATGCCCTGCTGGTTGGTCTCGACGATCTCGCGGTCCTCGTCATTGGTGGCGATCCAGACCTCGGTGAGGCGCTTGAGATCGTAGTCGACGCCCTCCACGGCGTCCTTGTGGACGAGCCAGGTGGTGGTGACCTCCGTCTCCATCGGGCCGATCGGCGTCACGCGGAAGGTGAGCGAATGATCCGGCAGGAAATGGTTCCAGGTGCTCGGATAATGGAATTTCAGCAGCGTGCCAGCATCCGGCAGGCGAATGCGGCCGAGGTTCTTCGCCACGGCGACCTTGCCGTCCATCGTGTAGCTCAGCGCCTTCTCCTGCAGGGGCATGCGTGCCAGGCGGTACTGGCCGTCCTCGGAAATGTGGAACCTGGCGGGCGCGCCGGCCGCTTCGCAGCGGTCGAAATGCGCCTGGAGGACGTCGGAGACCGACCCGTCAGGCGAAACGCCGGCGACATTGGGGTCGAGCGGGAACGAACGACAGAGGGCGGGATGGTTGCTGCTGCAGTGGTAGCATTCCCGGTTGTTTTCCCACACGAGCTTCCAGTTGGCCTTCTCCACGATGGTCGAGGTGTAGGCGACCTTGGCCTCGGTGAGGTCGTGGACCGCAAGATAGGGGCGGGCCGTCTCGGCGAAGGCCTCGAAATCCGGCGGGGTCTGCGACAGGCAGATATAGATCAGCCCTTCGAGATTGCGCAGCGCGACCGGTTTCAGGCCGTGCTTGGAGGCGTCGAAATCCGCGCCCATGTCGTTCGCCCAGATCAGCTTGCCGTCCAGCTCGTAGGTCCATTGATGGTAGGGACAGACGAGCTTGGCCACCTGTCCCTGTCGCGCCTTGCAGATCAGCGAGCCGCGGTGCCGGCAGGAATTGTGGAAGGCGCGGATCTCGCCGTCGCGGCCGCGCACGATGATCACTTCATAGGCGCCGACGCGCATCGTGACGTAGCTGCCCGCCTTGGCAAGCTGGCATGCCGGGGCGGCATAGAGCCACTGCTTGTAGAAGAGATGCGCGAGGTCGAGATCGTAGACGGCGGGCGAGGTGTAGAAGGGCTGTTCGAGGGCGTGGCCGGGACGGCGGCGGGCTAGCAGGTCGTCTATGGAGGAAGAGAGGATTGTCATGGGAAGGATCCAAACTTGTCGGGTTCAACGGGTCGGAATTGTCATTGCAGCCCGCGTGATTGACAACGGCACTTTTTTTGATGTGAAGTTAGTTTGGCTAATGTCAAAAGCCTGCGAGGCGCCCCATGCGAAGACCCTATGATCTTCCCTCTCTGACCGCTCTTGCCTGCTTCGAGGCCGCCGCCCGGAAGGCGAGCTTCAAGGATGCGGCCCGGGAGATGAACGTGACGCCGGCGGCCATCAGCCACCAGATAAAGGCGCTGGAGACGGACCTCGGCTGCAGCCTGTTCGTCCGCCGCAGCCGTGGCGTCGAACCCACGGAAAAGGGGGCGTTCCTGTTCCTTTCCATCCGGCGCGGCTTCGAGGCGATGTCGGAGACCGTCGCGCAGATCCGCGACCGCCGCGACACCGTCGACGTGACGATCCGCACGACGACGGCGGTGAGTTCCCTCTGGCTGACGCCGAAAATCTCCGCCTTCTGGAAAATCTATCCCGCCGTGACCGTCTCCCAGATTATCAGTGATATCCCCGGAACGAGCGGCCCCTACGACATCATCATCCATTACGGCGACCCCGGCGAGAACGGCCTCGAACATCGCATCCTCTTCCAGGACCGGATCGTGGCGCTGGGCACGCCCGAATTCGCGGCGCAGCATCGCATCGCGAGCGTCGCGGACCTCGCCAAGGTGCCGCTCATCCACATGAGCAACGAGGAAAACGGCTGGACGACCTGGACCGACTGGTTCCAGGCCCTGGGATGCGCGGCGCCGAAAGGCCGTGGCTTCTACGTGAACAACTACATGATCGCGCTTCAGGCCGCCCAGGACGATGTCGGGGCCGTGCTGGGCTGGGACGGGCTGGTGAAGAGCGTGATGGAGGCGGGGCGGCTCGTTCCGCTGGTGCCGCAATCCGTGCCCTCGCCGGCGCCCTTTCATCTGAAGATCCATGCGAAGGCGACCGGCCAGGCCCGCTTGTTCGCGGACTGGCTGGTCAAGACCGCCTAGAGTTGCCGCTTTTCCTCGAATCGCGAAAATGCCCTATCTGTTTGCTTTCACGGCCGGCGGTCTATGATCGGCGGCGACAGGAGGAACCCATGACCCTTTTCAGCGGCCTTTCGGCCTTTTCCATCACGCCGGCGGACGCAGCGGGCCGTGTCGACACGGCTGCCCTTGCCGGTCTTCTCCGCCGCATCCTGGCGGCCGCGGCGGATTCCATCGGCCTTCTCGGCAGCACGGGCGGCTATGCGTTCCTGTCGCGCAGCGAGCGCCGGCGCGCCGTCGAGGCCGCGATGGAGAGCGTCGGTGGCAGGATCCCGGTCATCGTCGGCGTCGGCGCGCTGCGCACGGACGAGGCCGAGGCGCTCGCCCGCGATGCGAAGGTGGCCGGTGCCGATGGCCTGCTGCTCGCCCCCATGTCCTATACGCCGCTGACGGAGGAGGAGGTCTTCCAGCACATGGCCTCGGTCGCGGCGGCGGGCGAGTTGCCGCTCTGCATCTACAACAATCCCGGGACCACCCGTTTCGTCTTCAGCGATGACCTGATCGCGCGGCTCGCGACGGTGCCGAACATTGCGGCGATCAAGATGCCGCTGCCGGCGGACGGCGACTTCGCCGCCGAGCTTGCCCGGCTGCGCGCCCGCACGCCGAAGGATTTCTCCATCGGCTACAGCGGCGACTGGGGCGCGGCGCAATCACTGCTTTCGGGCGGCGATGCCTGGTACAGCGTCGCGGCGGGCCTGCTGCCGGCCGAGGTTCGTGTGTTGGCTCGTGCCGCGACGGCCGGCGACCGCGAGGAGGCGGATCGGCTCGACCGGTCGTTCGAGCCGCTCTGGAGCCTGTTCAAGGAGTTCGGCAGCTTCCGCGTCATGTATGCCATCGCCGATCTCCTCGGCCTTTGCCGGGTCGCGCCGCCCCGCCCCATCCTGCCCCTCGGCCCCGCCGATGTCCTGCGGGTGAAAATGGCACTCGAAACCCTCGGGAGCGAGATCCGGCCCGCGGCCTGACCTGCGAGCCGCATCCCTGCGTCACGGCGCGCCAAGGGGCAGGGACCGGGTGGACATCCGTCCGCCGCCCCGGCAATATCGGGCATCGTCATTGTCACAACGGCATATCCACCGGAGGCACGTCCGTCTTGAACCGGCCGGGACACCATCGCGGCGCGGGCTGGCGTCTGTTGCTCGCCGTCATCCTCGCCTTCGCCTTCCATGAGGCGCGGGCGGCGGACCTGTCGATCATCACCTCCTATCCGCCCTCCTTCTACGAACCCTTCCAGCGCGCCTTCGAGGCGCGCAACCCGGATATCCGCGTCACGGTCGTCCAGCGCAACACGGGCAGCGCCAGCCGCTTCATCCTGGAGAAGCCCGACGTCGCGGCGGATATCTTCTGGGCATCGGCGACGGACGCCTTCGAACTCCTGAAGCGCAAGGGTGCGCTGCGGGCGATCCGGTCGCGGGAGACCGGCGCGCCGGACCGCATCCTCGGCTATCCCGTCGACGATCCGGAAGGCTTCTATCTGGGCTTTGCCCTTTCGGGCTACGGGCTCGTCTACAACGCCGCCTATCTCGCGCAATACGACCTGCCGGTGCCGCAGAACTGGCAGGACCTGCTGAAACCCGTCTATGCAGGCCATATCGGCATCACCTCGCCCTCCCGCTCGGGCACCACGCACCTGGTCGTGGAGGCCCTGCTGCAGACCTATGGCTGGGAGCGGGGATGGGCGCTCCTGTCGGAGATCGGCGGCAACCTGTCGACCGTCACGGCGCGCAGCTTCGGCGTCGCCTCGGGCGTCGCGCAGCGCCGTTTCGGCATCGGCGTGACGATCGACTTCCTGGCCAGGGCGCCGGACATCCCGGGGGCGGAAAACGTCTTCGCGCTGACGCCGGACCCGCTCTATGTGCCGGCCAATATCGCCATCCTGTCGCGCGCGCGGAACGGCAAGGCGGCCGAGCGCTTCGTCGACTTCCTGTTCTCGCAGGAAGGGCAGGCCATCCTCCTGCGGCCGGCCATCGGGCGCATTCCCGTGCGGGCCGAGCTGAATGCGGCGCTGTTGCCGCCGGAAAACACCGGCGGGCTGCTTGCGGCGCACGGTTTCGACGCCCGCCTCTCGGCGGAGCGCTACGGCATCGTCAACCTGATCTTCGACGACTACATCGTCCGCCGCCGGGCGATGCTCGCCCGCCTGTGGGCACGCCTGCGGGCGCTCGAGGGCGAGGCGGAGGGGGTGGCCGACAGGCGGAGCACGCTGGCGAGCGTTCGCCGGCTGCTCGGCACGCCGCCGCTCTCTGCCGGCGATGTCGGCAAACTGGCGGAGGACCTGAAGGGCGAATGGCCGCGGGGCATTGCCCGCACGCCGGCACAGCACGCCTTCGCGCGCGATATCCGCGGCGCCGTCGAGCAGAACCTCGCCCGGGCGGAAAGCCTGCTCGCCGCCATCTCGACCCCGGCCGGGCGGCGATGATAGAAGCCGCCGCCATGGAGACACGCGACGGATCACGACGGAAGGGGCCGCGGCGCTGGCGCTTCGGCATCGGCGCCCGCCTCGGCGCGGCCTTCGTCGCCATCGTCGGCCTTGCCGTCGGCGCCAGCCTCGTCGGCTGGCTCTCCTACCGGGAACTGTCGGGCGAGCTTTCGCGCATCGCCGAGGTGCAGATGCCGCAACTGGCCTTCGCCTCCCGCCTTTCCAAGGCCGGCGCCGATATCGGCTCGGTCACCGCGGCGCTGACCGGCGCGGAGACGCGGGCGGAGTATGACGAGACGAGGCGCCTCTATGCCGAGCGGCTGGCGGCGTTGCAGAGGCTACTGGAGAATCACGAGCCGGAACCCTCGGTGCAGGCCCTGCTGCCGCTGGCCGCGGCAATCAACGACAACCTCGCCCGGATCGACCTTGCCGCCGGCAAGCGTTTCACGCTGGCCGAGGCGATGCGGGCGGATGTGGAGGAGCTGCGCTGGGTCCAGGCCGACCTGATAGAAGAGGCCGATCCGCTGGTCGACGACATTCGCTTCAACATCGAGGCGGAGATCCGCAACGGCCGCAGTGCCGCCGCGCTCGGCGAGCAGCGGCGCAGCGAGGCGCTGCTGACGGTGGTCTCGCAGGCCAACCTCGCCACCGGGCTGATCGCACGGCTGGTCAGCAGCACGACGGCGGAGGAGGTTCAGGAGGCCAACGCCTTTCTCGGCGACAGCGCGGACGAGCTTGCCGCGCGCCTTGCGACGCTGGAGGACTGGACGGACAGCCTGACCGTGCGCCAGCTCGCCCGGCGCATCCTGCAGCAGTCCGATCCCGCCACGGGCGCACCGAACCGGAAGCGGTCCGAGATGCGCGAGGCGGGGCGGCTGGGGGAACTGGCCAGGGAAACCGGCCGGCTCGTCGCCGAACTCGGCCAGCGCATCGAGGCGGAGGTGGTGGCGATCGAGGCGCGGGCCGGCACGGCGGCGCAAAGGGCCGCAGCCGCCATCGATCTCGGGCGAAAGCTGCTTGCCGCCATCGCCGTGCTGGCGGTGGTGCTCGCCATCGTCATCGGCGTCTTCTACGTGCACCGCAGCCTGCTTGCGCGCATCGACCAGCTTGCCCGCGCCGCGATGGCGATCAGCGAGGGCAATCCGGCGGTAGCGATCCCGGCCGGCGGCGGCGACGAACTGGCCGACCTTGCCCGCGCGCTCGCCCTGTTCCGCCAGACGCGCGACGAGCTGGTGCAGTCGGCCAAGCTCGCGGCCCTCGGCCAGATGGCCGCCGGCATCGGCCACGAACTGAACCAGCCGCTCGCGGCGATCCGCGCGCATATCCACAGCGGCTCCACGCTGATTGCCCGCGGCAACAGCCAGCAGGCACTGAACAACCTGGAGAAGATCCGCGCGCTTACCGCCCGCATGGCCGGCCAGATCAGCCATATCCGCCGCTTCGCCCGCCGGCCGGATGCGAAGCTGCACCCCGTCGACCTTCCCGCCGTCGTGCACGAGGCGCTGAGCCTGTTCGAGCACCGTTTCGAGGAGGAGCGGGTGACGCTCCAACTCGCCCTGTCGCCCGACGTGCCGAAGGTGATGGCCGAGCCGGTGCGGCTCGAACAGGTCGTGGTCAACCTCATCGCCAATGCGCTCGACGCCGTCGCGGACCGGCCGGAGCGGGTCGTGACGGTGACGGCGGAGGCCAGCGGTGCGGGGGCGAGCCTGATCGTCGGCGACAGCGGCGGGGGCATCGGCGCCGAACATCGCGATGCCGTCTTCGATCCCTTCTTCACCACCAAGCCGGTCGGCGCGGGCCTGGGCCTCGGCCTTTCTATTTCCTATAACATCATCAAGGATTTCGGCGCCGATATCAGCGTGCTGGAGACCGGACCCGGCGGCACGCGTTTCATCGTGTCCCTGAAAGGAGCGACATGACCGCATCGCCTGACGTCATCCTGGTCGACGACGACGCCAATGTGCTCGACGCCTGCCGCGAGCTTCTGGAGATCGAGGGTTTTCGCGTTTGCGCGCATGCGTCCGTCGCCGCAGCGCTCGCAGGCCTTCGGGTGGACAGCGAGGCGGTCGTCGTCTCGGATGTGCGCATGCCGCAGCAGGACGGTTTCGATCTCATCGCCGCCGTGCGCGCCGTCGACCGGGAGATCCCCATCGTGCTGATGACCGGCCATGGCGATATCCCGATGGCGCTGCGCGCGATGCGGGACGGTGCCTGGGACTTCCTGGAAAAGCCAGCCGACCCGCTGCATCTCATCGAGACCGTGCGCCGCGCGCTCGACCATCGCCGGCTGCTGATCGAAAACCGGCGCTTGCGTCTTTCCATCGCCGCCGATGGCTGGGAGGCGCGGCTGATCGGCCATTCGGCGCCGATGGTGGCGCTGCGCGAGCGGCTGCAGCGCATTGCGGGGGCGGCGACCGACATCCTCGTCCTCGGCGAGACCGGAACGGGCAAGGAGGTGACGGCGCGTGCGCTGCACGATTTCAGCGGGCGCAAGGGCCGCTTCGTCGCGGTCAATTGCGGCGCGATCCCGGAGACCATGCTGGAATCGGAACTCTTCGGCCACGAGGCCGGCGCCTTCACCGGGGCGAAGGACAAGCGCATCGGCAAGATCGAGCATGCCGACGGCGGCACGCTCTTCCTCGACGAGATCGAATCCATGCCGCTCTCCGCGCAGGTCCGGCTGCTGCGCGTGCTCCAGGAGCGCGTCATCGAGCGGCTCGGCTCGAACGACGAGGTGGCGGTCGATCTCCAGGTCGTCGCCGCAACGAAGGCGGACCTGCACCAGCTCGCCCGGCAGGACCGGTTCCGCGAGGACCTTGCCTACCGGCTCGATATCGCCCGCGTCGAGCTTCCCGCGCTTTCGACGCGCCGGGGCGACGTGGCGCTGCTCTTCCGCCACTTCCTCGATCTCGCCGCCCGCCGGCAGGGGCGCGCGGCCCCGCCTGTCGACGCGACCTTCCTTGCCGATCTCGACCGCCGCACCTGGCCGGGCAACGTGCGCGAGCTGCGCAATGTCGCCGAGCGCCATGTGCTGGGCCTCGAGGACCTGCCGGCCGGCGGGCGCGGGGCGTCCGGCGAGACGCTGGAGGCGCGGATGGACAGGGTGGAGCGGGCGATCCTCGTCGACAGCCTTGCCGACCAGGACGGCCGCATCGGCGCCACGGCCGATGCGCTCGGCATCTCGCGCAAGACCCTCTACCTCAAGATGCGCAAGCACGGGCTCGGGGGGGAGGAGGAGGCGTGAGGTTACCGTTCTGACCCCGAAAAACGGGGCCGATGTTACCTTTCTTTCCCATCTTCCGCGCGGCGATGCCGGTTTTCCGGCATTTTCCAAACTGGCACGGGCCTTGCGCACTTACCGATGACCGCCGGAGCACCGGCGGTGCCATTGGGAGGAAAACCATATGCTCAAGACCATTGCCGCGGCGATGCTGATGTCGGCTGCCGTTCTTTCGACGGTTCACGCCGAGGACGGTGGAAAGGTCACCGTCATCACGTCCTTCTCCAAGGACGTCACCGATCCCTTCAAGGCCGGCTTCGAGGCCGCCAATCCCGGCTATACGCTCGACGTGCAGAACAAGAGCACGAGTTCGGGCGTCAAGTTCGTCGACGAGACGAAGGGCAACAACCAGGTCGACCTGTTCTGGGCTTCGGCGCCCGATGCCTTCGAGAACCTGAAGAGCCGCAACCTTCTCGCCAAGTTCACCCCGTCCGTCACGGGCCTGCCGGAAAAGGTCGGCTCCTATCCGGTCAACGATCCCGACGGCTACTATTTCGGCTTTGCAGCCTCCGGCTACGGCATCATGTCGAACGACCGGTACCTTGAGGCCAACAGCCTGCCGCAGCCCACCGAGTGGAGCGATCTCCTGAAGCCGGAATATCACGATCATATCGCGATCGCCGCGCCTTCGCGCTCGGGCACGACGCACCTGACCATCGAGACCATCCTGCAGGGCGAAGGCTGGGAAAAGGGCTGGGCGACGCTGACCGGCATCGGCGGCAACCTCCAGCAGGTGACGGAACGCTCCTTCGGCGTGCCTGACGCGGTCAATTCCGGCCAGACGGGCATTGGGATCGTCATCGATTTCTTCGCCTTCTCCGCCAAGGCGAGCGGCTTCCCGGTCAGCTTCAGCTATCCTTCGGTCACGACCGTCGTGCCGGCCAATGTCGGCATCATCGCCAATGCGCCGAACCCGAAGGGCGCCGGGGCCTTCGTCGACTACCTGCTCTCGGAAAAGGGCCAGGCCGTTCTGCTCGAACCGGCGATCCGCCGCCTGCCGATCAATCCGGCGCTCTACAAGGACGCCCCGGAAGGCTTCCCGAACCCCTTCGAGGATCCGCGCTTCCAGTCGATGATCACGTTCGATTCCGACGTCTCCAAGCAGCGCACGGACGTCGTCGACGCCCTCTATGACCAGCTCATCACCTTCCAGCTCGACAGCCTGCGCGATGCGACGAAGGCGATCCAGACCGCCGAGAAGGCGCTGGCGAGCAACGACCAGGCCGAAGCGCGCGCCCTGATCGCCGAGGCCCACGGCCTGATCTCCAAGATGCCCGTCACGGCGGACGAGGCGGCGAGCGACGAAATGCACGCCGCCTTCACCGGCGGCGAGGAGAAGACGGCCCGCCAGGCCGAGCTGGAACAGGCGTGGGCGGCGTTCGCGAGCGAGAAATACGCCGCCGCCAAGGCCAAGGCCGAACAGGCGCTCGATCTCGTCGACTGATGCCTTGAGGGTTTCCGCGTCTTCCCGGATGGCGGAAACCCTCGATCCCCTGTCTTCCCCGCCCTGTCTTCGTTCCCCCGGTGCCCGTCGGCGCCGGGACGGCCGATCTCATTCCGGAGACTGCCCCATGGCTTTCGCACTTCCATCCCTGCCGGCCCGGCGCGTCGCCGCGCGGCCCGGCCAGATCCTGGCCGTGACGCTGATCGCGCTGTTCCTCGCGATCTTCCTCGTCATCCCCGCCGGAACCGTGATCTACACCGCCTTCACGGAGAAGGGCACCGGCGCGCTGACCGCCGTCAACTTCATCGATTTCTTCAGGACCGATCTCTTCCGCCGCTCCTTCTTCAACTCGGTCTATGTCTCGGCCATGTCCGTGGTCTGGGCGAGCGCCATCGCGCTGCCGCTCGCTGTGCTGACGACGCGCTTCGATTTTCGCGGCTCGCTGATCATCCAGACGCTCGGCTTCGTGCCGCTCATCATGCCGCCTTTCGTCGGCGCGGTCGCCATGCAGCTTCTCTTCGGCCGCAACGGCACGGTCAACCTTCTCTTCAACGACTGGTTCGGCTTCCGTATCCCCTTCATGGAAGGGCTGAACGGCGTCATCTTCGTGCAGTCGCTGCACTATTTCCCCTTCATCCTCATCAATCTCTCCACCAGCCTGCGCAATATCGACCGGTCGATGGAGGAGGCGGCGCAGAACCTCGGCTCGTCGGGCATGCGGCTCTTCCGCCGCATCGTCTTCCCGCTCGCCATGCCGGGTTATCTCGCGGGCGCGTCGCTCGTCTTCGTCAAGGTCTTCGACGATCTCGCCACGCCCCTTCTTCTCAACGTCAAGGACATGCTGGCGCCGCAGGCCTATCTGCGCGTCACCTCGGTCGGCCTGACGGACCCGATGGGCTACGTCATCTCCGTCATCCTCATCGTCGTCTCGATCTTCGCCATGTGGCTTTCGGCGGTCGCCATGCGCGGCAAGGACTATGCCACCACCCAGCGCGGCGGCGGCGGCCTGTCGCGGCGCAAGCTCGGCCTTTGGGAGAGCGTCCTCGCCTACGGCGTCGTCGGCCTCATCCTCCTGCTCGTGCTCTCTCCGCATATCGGCCTGCTCATGCTGTCCTTCGCCACGGTCTGGTCCTTCAGCCCGCTGCCGGATGCCGTGACGCTGGCGCATTACGGCCGGGTCTTCGGGGAAAGCTCGCTCTACATCAAGAACACGCTGATCTACGCGACGCTCGCCGGCCTCATCGACGTGGTCGGCGGCGGCGCCATCGCCTATCTCGTGCTGCGCACCAAGATCGTCGGCCGCCGCTGGCTCGACTGGGCGGCGACCTCGGCGCTCGCCATTCCGGGCGTCGTTCTCGGCATCGGCTACCTGCGCACCTTCTACGGCGTCTCGCTGCCGGACGGCACGCCGCTCGCCACGCTCTGGGTCATGGTCGTGCTGGCGCTCGCCATCCGCCGCCTGCCCTATGCGCTGCGCGCCTGCTACGCGGCGCTGCAGCAGGTGTCGGAATCGCTGGAGGAAGCGGCAGAAAACCTCGGCGCGACCAAGCAGCGGACCATCCGCCGCATCGTGCTGCCGCTGATGACGGGCGGGCTTCTCGCCGGCTTCGTCACCAGCTTCTCGACCGCCGCCGTCGAGCTTTCCGCGACGCTGATGCTCATCCAGAGCAATTCCGACGCCCCGCTCGCCTACGGTCTCTACGTCTTCATGCAGTCGCCGGCCGGTCGCGGCCCCGGCGCTGCGCTCGGCGTCATCGCGGTCGTCATGGTCGCGCTGTGCACGCTCTTGTCCCACTACGTCATCGAGCGCCGCCAGAAGGCGCTCGGCATCGGCAAATGATCCGGGAGGAACGGACTATGACCATCGACATCGACAAGGCCACCCTCGCGGAAAGCCCCGCCAAGGCGATCAGCATCCGGGACGTGAACCTCTATTACGGTTCGCTGCATGTGCTGAAGGACATCAATCTCGACATCCGGCCCGGCGAGTTCTTCGCCTTCCTCGGCCCGTCCGGCTGCGGGAAGACGACGCTGCTGCGCCTCATTGCCGGCTTCAACCAGGCCCAGAGCGGTGCGGTCGTCGTCGGCGGCGAGGACGTGCTCGACATGCCGCCGTGGAAGCGCGACATCGGCATGGTGTTCCAGTCCTACGCGCTCTGGCCGCACATGACCGTGGCGCGCAACGTCGCCTTCGGCCTGGAAGAACGGCGCCTGCCGCGCGCGACGGTGGAAAAGCGCTGCGCCGCGGCCCTTGCGCTGGTGGGGCTCTCCCATCTCGCCGACCGTCGGCCCTCGCAGCTTTCCGGCGGCCAGCAGCAGCGCGTGGCGCTCGCCCGCACCATCGCCATAGAACCGAAGGTGCTGCTGCTCGACGAACCGCTGTCGAACCTCGACGCGAAGATGCGCGTGGACGTGCGCCGGGAACTGCGCGAATTGCAGCAGCGTCTGAAGCTCACCACCATCTTCGTCACCCACGACCAGGAGGAGGCGAATACGGTCTGCGACCGTATTGCCGTCTTCAACGAGGGCAGCATCCAGCAGGTCGGCACGCCGATGCATCTCTACGAGAAGCCGGCCAATCTCTTCGTCGCCAACTTCCTCGGTACGGCCAATATCCTGGAGGGCAGCGTGAAGGGGGAGGGCGCGGCGCGCAGCTTCGAGGTCGCCGGCGGCGGCAGCATTCCCGTGCCGGCGGGCGCCGAGGTCCCGGCGGGCGCCAGGCTCGTCTTCCGGCCGCAATATGCGACGATCGGCACGGTCGGGGCCGATGCCGTTCCGCTCTCCGGCACCATCGCCCACCGGGAATTCCTCGGGGCCACGGTGCGCTATGGCGTGGAGGTGGGCAAGGCGACGGTGCTGGTCGATGCGCCCTTCCATTCCGGCGACGGCCTGCTGGCCCCCGGCAGCCGGACGGTGCTCGGCATCAATCCGGCCTCGGTGCTGTGGCTTGCCGATTGACGGTCCTTCCTTCGCCGCTCCGGCGGCGAAGCCCCTCCATGCAAAGGCCTCCATATCCATGACTGAAAGCCTGCCCAGCCTCCTCGTCATCCGCCATGGGGAGACCCAATGGAACGTCGCCGGCCGCCTGCAAGGCCGCCGCGACACGCCGCTGACCGCCAATGGCGTGCGGCAGGCGCAGGCCGTGGCCGTGCGGCTCTCGGAAACCGTGGCGGCCCTGCAGGACGCGGCCTTCTGGGTCAGCCCCCTCGGCCGCGCCCGGCAGACGGCCTCCCTCCTTGCCGATCTCTGGGCGCTGCCCTTCGACCGCTTCGCCGAGGAGCCGCGGCTCGCCGAGCGCAGCTATGGCGCCTGGGAGGGGCGCCTCCACGGCGAAATCGAACGGGACCTGCCGGAGCAGTACGGCGCGCACGCCGCCGACCCCTGGGACTATTCCATGCCCGGCGGCGAGAGCCGGACGGCGCTTTCCGGACGGCTGCTGGCATGGCTGAGGACCCTCGACCAGGACCGCCCGCATGTCGCCGTCACCCATAGCGGCTGCCTGCGTGCCCTGCGGGGCCTCTACACGCGCGCCTCGCGGGACGAGATGCTCGCCTATCGCGAGCCGCAGACGGCGGCATTCTTTCTGACGGACCGGAGCGAGCGGCTGTTCGACGTATCGCCGGGCCTGCTGCGCGCATTCGGATGCGAAGGCGAAGGACGGACGGTCTGGATATAGGACCCCGGGCTTATGCGACGACGCCTGCCGAAAGCCCCTCCCGCCGATGCGGCTCGCCGACGCCGCGGCTTGACGGCACGGCCGCATCCGTCCGCCAGGTCCGGAGCCATTGCTCGAACCCGGCCGCCCGGCCTGTCGGTGCGGGGCCTGCGATCTCGTAGGCTCCGACGATGGGGTTGAGGGACGGGCAGAGCAGGATGAGCTGGCCGTCGCGCAATTCCCGCTCGATCAGCGAAGGGCTCGCCTGGCCGATGCCGAGGCCGGTCATGCAGGCGTCGATGGACGCCTCGTCGGTATCGAAGGTGATGCTGCCGCCGCGCGGCTGGAACGCGATCCCCGCCGCCGCGCACCAGCGGTGCCACGACCACGCATCCGCGGTGTCGAGCAGGATCGGCAGGTCCAGCAAGGCTTCGGGCGCCACCGTCTTGGCCACGCTGCCGATCAGCAGCGGCGAGCAGACGGCCACCGTCCGGTCGAGAAGGAAGGCGGAGGGAAACCCGGCCTCGTCCGCGCCCCTCTTGTAGCGCACCGTGACATCGGGAATATCGCCCGCGCCGAGCGCGAGCGACTGGATGTTGAGGTCGACGCTGGGGTTTTCCTGCAGATAGGCGCCGAGCCTTGGAATGAGCCAGCGCCGCGCCAGCGTGATCGGCGCCTGGATGACGAGGCGAACGCGATCCGGCAGAAGGGCGCGTGTGCCGTTCTCAAGCGTGGCGAGGGCCGCATTCACATGGAGGAGATATTGCCGTCCCGCATCGGTGAGCGAGATCGCATTGTGCCCGCGATGGAAGAGCTGGACGCCGAGCGCGTCTTCCAGCGCCTTGATCTGCCGGCTGATCGCGCCGGGCGTCAGGTGGAGTTCGCGCGCCGCCAGCGTGAGGCTGCCGGTGCGCGCGGCGATGGAAAAGGCCGGCAGCGTCGCCAGCGGCGGCAGTTTGGCGCGTGTGGATTGAGAATTCCTCATGCCGGCGTGAGAATCTTTCGCTTGCAAATAAGTTGACCATATCTATCCACATTCTGTCAGAACGACAAGAATGATCCGGGAACCCCGCCTTGAAGACCGATATCCGCAATCGGCGTGATCGATGTGCGCCGGGCTTTCCGCCGGGCAGCAGCATGCATTCTGCGCAACCGTGCGTGCGGCCATCCGTCCGCTACTGTCATCACCGATCAGCTTCCAGGGAGAGAACCATGTTTTCCAGTCTTGCCGTGCCCAGCAGGCGCGCCCTTTTGTCCGGCGTCTTCGCCGCCTGGCTCGTCGCCGGCGCAGGCCCCGTGCTCGCGCAGGACGCGACGCAGAAGGTGACCGACGACCGCGGCGTCGAGGTCGAGGTCCCCGCCCATCCCAAACGCATCGCGTCCATCTCGTACTTCGCCGACGACGTGGCGCTGGCGCTCGGCATCAAGCCGGTGGCGAGCACCTACATGGTGGCGGACCGCCCGCCGGAATTCCTGCTCGGCCTCACGGGGGACATGACGCAGATCGGCCAGCGCGCCAAGCCGAACCTCGAACTGCTCTCGGAGGCAAAGCCCGACCTTATCGTCGCGATCCGCCGCTACACCATCGGCAATGCGCCGCAGCTTGAGAAGATCGCGCCCTATGTCGCCTGGAACATGGAGCTGCTCGACGGCAGCGACAAGGAGATCGAGGCGCTCGCAAAAATCCTCGGCAAGCCCGAGCGCGGCGTCGAGCTAAACAAGGAATTCCGCGCGCATCTGGCGGAGATCGCGGCCAAGGCGCCGAAGGACACGCATCCGCGCTACGCCATCATGTGGGGCGGCGAGGTGCCGTTCGCCTTCCATGACGAGAACACCTCGGCTTCCATCGTCAACGCCATCGGCGGCGAGAACATCGCCGGCGCCATGACGCCGGGCGGCGAATTCGGCATCGACCTCAGCCTGGAGACCATGTTGGAGAAGGATCCGGAAGTCCTTTTCATCTATGACTACGGCCCGGACCGCCCGCATGAGAACAACCCGATCTGGAAGGAGCTGACGGCGGTCAAGAACGATCGGGTCTTCTATGTCGGCGACCAGTGGGTGGAGACCAACGGCCCGATCGCGCGCGAGATCGTGCTGCGCGAAGCGGCCCATTACCTCTATCCGGATGCCTTCCCCAAGGTCGACGTGAAGGCGGAAGCGGCCAAGCTCATCCCGGCCGAGCTTCAGAAGTAACCGGCTGAAGCGACGGCGATGGATGCACGGAAATCCTCGATAGCCATCGGCCTCGTCGCCGTCGCGACCCTTCTCGTCATCGCGGTCGGGCTGATGCCCGGCGCGCGCATGCTCTCCGTCGATGCCGTCCTGCGGGTGCTGTTCGCCCCGGACGGCAAGATCGAATCCATCCTCGTCTGGACGCTCAGGCTGCCGCGCAGCCTTGCGGCGGCCACGGCCGGCGCGGGGCTTGCCGTGTCGGGCTATCTCCTCCAGTCGCTCACCCGCAATCCGCTGGCCGATCCCGGCATCACCGGCGTCACGGCGGGCGCCATCGCGCCGATCGTCACCTGCTTCGTCTTCCTGCCCTGGGTCTCCGGACTCTACTACCCGCTGGTCGGGCTCGCGGGCGGGCTTGCGGCGGCCTCGGTGACGTTCTGGGTGGCGCGCGGCGGCAGCGGCCGTCCGCTGCACCTGGCGCTCGGCGGCGTCAGCGTCTCGCTCTTCCTCGGTGCGATCACGATCTATGTGCTGCTGTTTGCCGGGCCGCAATCGACGGCGCTGCTGTTCTGGCTGGCCGGCGGCTTTGCGGGCCGGACCTGGGCGCACCTTCTCCAGATGCTGCCATGGGTGCTGGTCGGGGTGGCGGGGGCCCTGCTCCTCCACCGGATCCTCGCGATGTTCGCCCTCGACGACCATTCCGCCGCCGCGATGGGCGTGCAGCTCACGTTCTGGAAGCCGGTGCTGCTGCTGCTCGGCATCTGCCCCGTGGCGGGTGTCGCGCCCGTCGCCGGGCCGGTGGCGTTCGTCGGCCTAGCCGCGCCCCATATCGCCCGCCTGATGAAGCCGCGTGGCACGATTTTAGAGATCGGCCTCACCGCGGCCGTCGGCGCGCTGATCGTGACGGCGGCCGATCTCGTCGCGCGAACCGTCGCCATCCCCAAGGAACTGCCGGTCGGCATCGTCACCGCTTTGCTCGGCGGGCCGCTCTTCGTCTATCTCATCCAGCGCGGTCGCCTCGATTTCAAGGGGGAGGGCGCATGAGGTCGAATGCCCCGGCCATCGGCCAGCCCGGCCGGTGGGTCCTGCCCGCCGCCCTGGCGCTCGTCCTCC
Organism: Shinella sp. S4-D37; assembly: GCF_040812195.1. Lineage (NCBI taxonomy): Bacteria > Pseudomonadati > Pseudomonadota > Alphaproteobacteria > Hyphomicrobiales > Rhizobiaceae > Shinella > Shinella sp. S4-D37. Next base: position 28,149 of record NZ_JBFNXL010000001.1, read on the forward strand.
TCTCCTTCGTCGCCGCCGTCTGTCTCGGCATCGTCGACCTTCCCGCCCGGGACGTCCTGTCGGCGCTGAGTGGAACCGGTTCGCCGGAAGCGCGCTCGATCATCCTCGACATCCGGCTGCCGCGCATCGTGACGGGCATCCTCGCCGGGGTGCAGTTCGCGCTCGCGGGACTGCTCCTCCAGACCATCACGCGCAATCCGCTCGCCGACCCCTCGCTGATGGGCGTCTCGCAAGGAGCGACCCTGGCCGTGACCGTCTTCCTCCTCTTCACGGTCTATCTTGCCAATCCCGATTCCTATTCCGTCAACGCGCTGCCGATCGCCTGGCTGCCGCCCGCCGGGATGGCCGGCGGCATGCTCGCGGGCGGCGTGATCTATCTCCTCGCCTTCCGCCTCGACCTCAGCCCGCTGCGCATCACGCTCTGCGGCATCGCCATCGGCGCGGTGCTCCATGCGCTCGCCATCGGCCTCATCGCCGGCTGGGGCTCGGCGCGCATCGAGATCATCCTGGAATGGCTGTCCGGCAGCCTCTATGCCCGCACCTGGGACCATGCGCTCTTCCTGCTGCCCTTCACGATCGCGGGCCTTGCCATGCTGCCGCTGATCTACCGCCCGCTGATCCTGCTGCGCTTCGATGCGACGGTCGCCCGCTCCTTCGGGCTGTCCTACAAACGGCAGTTCTCGCTCGTCCTGCTCGTCTCCTGCGCGCTTGCGTCCAGCGCCGTCGGTGCCGTCGGGCCGGTCGTCTTCGTCGGCCTCATCGTTCCGCATCTGGCGCGCTTCCTTGCCGGTCGCCATTTTCCCCTGGTCCTTCCGCTCACCGTCGTGCTCGGCGCGGTCGTCGTCACGCTGGGCGATCTGATCGGCCGGCTCGCCGGCGGGCCGGAGGAAGTGCCGATCGGCGTCGTCACCGCCCTGATGGGCGTTCCCGTCATGCTCGCGCTCCTGCGCAAGACCCTGTGAGATCGCCCATGCCGCTCGCCTGCTCGCAATTGTCGGTTCTCTACGGCCGCCGCAAGGCGCTTTCCGGCTTTTCGCTATCGATGGAGAAGGGCGAGATCCGCGCGCTCATCGGCCCCAACGGATCGGGCAAGAGCACCGCCTTGCAGGCGCTGGCCGGCCTGATCGCGCCGTCGCAGGGCAGGGCCGAGATCGAGGGCGTCGCCGTCGCCTCCATGTCGCGGCGCGCCATCGCGCGAAAACTCGCCTTCCTGCCGCAGCAGCCCGTAGCACCCGACGAGATGACGGTCGCCCAGCTCGTGCGCCAGGGCCGCTTTCCCCATGTCGGCCTGTTCCGTTCCTATGGCGGCAGGGACGAGGAGGCCATCGCATGGGCGCTGGACAGCACCGGCCTAACGGGCCTTGCCGACCGCACGCTGCAGGAGCTTTCCGGCGGTGAGCGCCAGCGGGTGTGGATATCGGCGGCGCTGGCGCAGGAGGCGGGCATCCTGCTTCTCGACGAGCCGACATCCTTCCTCGACATCGGCTATCAGGTGGAGGTACTGGACCTCGTCCATCGCCTGAGCCGCGAGCGCGGCGTGACGATCCTGATGGCGATCCACGACATCAACCAGGCGATCGCCGTCAGCGACCGCATCTCGCTTCTGGAGAAGGGGGAACTGCGCTTCGACGGCGAGCCGAAGGCGCTTGCCGAAAGCGGCCTGATCGAAAGCACGTTTCGCGTGAAGGGACGGTTCGTTGAGGTCGCCCCCGGCAAGCCGCCCCATTTCGACGTCGAGCTTACGAAGCTGCACCGGACGGGTTCTTGACGAGTCGGAAGACGACCTTGGTCTGCGTGTAGTAGTCCATGGCATCGGCGAAGTCGGGCGTCCAGCCGTCCTCGAAGAACGGAATGAAGCCGTCGAATTCCAGCTTGCGGCCGGAGACCTCGAAACCGGCCTTGGCGAAAGCCCTGGCATAGTCGGTGACCGACCGGTCCTGGACGACGGTGTTCGTGCGCTTGGCGACGAGATCGCGCCATTTCGGCCAGAGCGGATTGTCGGTGTGGCAGCCCGTGACGGCATAGTAGACCCCGCCCGGCTTCAAGGCCTTGAAGATATCGGCGGCATGGGCGCCGATATCCTCGACGAGATAGATCACCTCATGGCTGATCGCCAGGTCGAATTCCTCGACCCAGCCTTCGAGCGTGCCGCCCACGGCATGCTGGACGGGGATGTTGCCCTTGAAGGCCTCGGCCCTGGCGACCGACTGTTCGGCGATATCGATGCCGAGCGCCTTGCGGAAGGGCCGGATCGCATAGAGATGCCGCAGCAGGCCGCCCTGGTTGCAGCCGAAATCCAGCACGCTCTTCTGGCTGAGGTCGCGCTCGACGATCAGGTCGATCAGGTGCCGCCAGATCGGCGCGTGGCCGTCGGCCATCCGGTCCTCGGCGTCCGGATCGACATACCAGGTGGCGATGGTCTTGTTGTTCTGGCTCACGGCAAACCTCCGGTGCGTCCTCGTCGTGAGGGCGTTCTAGAGCATGGAGACGCGCGCGGGTAGCCTCATTCGCCTCCGATCATCCGGCTTCCGCCTCCCCGAGCGCGCGGAGGAAATGGTCGTTCTCGTCGGGCGCGCCGATGCTGACGCGGATGAAGCGCTCGAAGCCCGGCTGCTTCCACGGCTTGACGATGACGCCGCGCGCAAGCAGCGCCAGGCTGAGTTCCGACGCGTCCCTGCCGACATCGATGAAGAGGAAATTGCCCTTCGAGGGGGCGATCCGGTAGCCGGCGGCGGCAAGGGCCGCCCTCATGCGCTCCCGCTCCCCAAGGGCGGCGGCGACCGACCGCGCCAGGTGGCCCGGATCGTCGAGGGCGGCGACCGCGGACGCCTGGGCGATGGCATTGGTATTGAAGGGCGTGCGGGCGCGGTTGAAATAGTCGCACAGGCCGCTGTCGCCGACGACGCCGTAGCCGATGCGCAGGCCCGCAAGGCCATAGGCCTTGGAGAAGGTGCGCAGCACGACCCAGGGAATGTCCTTGCCGTTCAGCATGTCGATGGCCGACGGGTAGTCGTCGCCGGCGGCATATTCGGCATAGGCCTCGTCGACGACCAGCAGCGTTTCGGCGTCCAGCGCGGCGACGACCTCTGCCAGCGCCTCGGGCGTCAGCCAGCAGCCGACCGGATTCATCGGGTTGGAGAACATCAGCATGCGCGGCTTGCGCGCCGCGGCGGCCAGGAGCGCCGGCATGTCGACGGTGAGGTCCTCCGTCACCGGCACGCGCTCGACCCGGCCGCCCATCAGCGTCGTATAGTCCTCGTGCAGCGGGAAGGAGGGATAGAGCGTCGCGACCGTGTCGCCGGGGCGCACGACCGAGCGGCAGATCACGCCGATCAGGTCCTCCGAACCATTGCCGAGGATCATCTGGTCGGCGTTGACGCCGAGGCTGTCGGCCAACCGGGCGCACAGGGCGCGGCCCTGCGGATCGGGATAGAGCCGGGCAAGTTCGCCGATATCGGAAAACAGCCGCCGCAATGCCGGGGAAGGGCCGAGCGGGTTCTCGTTGGAGCCGAGCTTGGCGATGGTGTCCACCCCGTATGTCGCCCGCACCTCTTCGAGCGTCAGGCCGGCATTGTACGGGGCGATCGAGCGGATTTCTCCCCGGATCAGGCTTGAAGGGTCTGCCATTTTGCGGCTCCATGCGATCGGTTTGCCATGCGCATTCATACGACGGGAATTTCGGTCTGTACATATGTATAGACATTTTCCCGCGGAAGTGCTGTCATTCGCCAGGAAGCCAATCGAGGTGCCGCCATGAACCGTCCGATCTTCGATCTCTCCCGCCGCCGGGCGCTCGTCACGGGAGCCAGCCGCGGGATCGGCCAGGCCATCGCGCTGGCGCTTGCCGAGGCTGGGGCAGACATCGCCGTGACGGCGCGGTCGCTCGACGGCCTGGCCGAGACCCGGGCGCTGGTAGAGAAGGCCGGCCGGCGTTGCGTGGCGCTGGCGCAGGACGTGCGCGACTCGCAGGCCTGCGCGGAGGGGACGAAGGCGGCGGCCGATGCGCTCGGCGGCCTGGATATCCTTGTCAACAATGCCGGCTTCGAGAATGTCCGTCCGTCCTTCGACGTCGACGAGGCGCTGTGGGAATCGATCCTCTCGACGAACCTGAAGGGCGCCTTCTTCTGCGCGCAGGCGGCGGGCCGCATCATGGCCGGCACCGGGGGCGGCGCGATCGTCAACCTCTGCTCGCTGACCTCCTATGTCGGCATTCCGACGGCCGTGCCCTACGGCGCGTCGAAATCCGGTCTTCTCGGCATGACGCGGGCGCTCGCCACGGAATGGGCGCCGCACGACATCCGCGTCAACGCCATCGCGCCCGGCTATTTCCGCACCGCCATGACCGAAGCGTTCTACGAGAACGAGGACTGGCAGGCGCGGATGCTGGACAAGATCCCGCAGCGCCGCTTCGGCAGCGAGGGCGATATCGGCGGCGTGGCCGTTTTCCTGTGCAGCGATGCCGCCGCCTATGTCACCGGCCATTGCATTCCGGTCGACGGCGGCTACCTTGCCTCGATCTGACCGCGGCGCCTCGGCCGTGACGCCCTGCGGGCGCGGCTTTTCGCGTTTGCACAAAATTTAAGCGCTTGTCTTTGCAGTGCAAAAAACGCGCAGATCCGGTTGACGGAGCTTGTATGCATATGTATAGACAACCATGTGGAATGCTCGGTCGCACGCCCGCGGCTTGAGCGGCAAGAGGAAGCCTTCCAGCGGCCCCGCGTCGCCGTGAAGGCGGCACAGGGGAATAGTATGGGCGCTGTCGATGCCGGGCAGGATGCGGTCGAGCAACTCGACCGGATTGCGGTTTCCGTCAAGGATGTCAGCATGGTCTTCGGCACTGTCCATGCCGTGAAGAGCGCATCCTTCGATCTGCCGAAAGGCCGTTTCCTGACTATCCTCGGGCCCTCGGGTTCCGGCAAGACGACCCTGCTGCGCATGATCGCCGGCTTCGACCGGCCGACCGGCGGCGAGATCTTCATCAACGGCCAGCCCGTCAGCGCCGTCCCGCCGCATGGCCGGGCCATCGGCATGGTGTTCCAAAAGCTGGCGCTCTTCCCCCACATGACCGCGGCCGAGAACGTCGCCTTTCCTCTGAAGATGCGCCGTCACGATGCCCGCCGCATCCCGGAGAAGGTGGAGCGCTATCTCGACCTCGTCCGCCTCGGCGGCTACGGCAGCCGGCGCATCAACGAGCTTTCCGGCGGCCAGCAGCAGCGCGTCGCCATCGCCCGCGCCCTGGTGTTCGAGCCGGACCTCCTGCTGCTCGACGAGCCGCTGGCCGCGCTCGACCGCAAGCTGCGCGAGGAGATGCAGCTGGAGTTCCGCCGCATCCAGAAGGAGCTCGGCGTGACGACGATCAACGTCACGCATGACCAGCGCGAGGCGCTGGTGGTGTCCGACGAGGTCATCGTCATGGACGGCGGGGTGATCCAGCAGAAGGCGCGCCCGGTCGACGCCTATCGCGCGCCCTCCAATGCCTTCGTCGCCAATTTCATCGGCGTGACCAATTTCATCGAGGGCAGGGTGGTCGAGCTTGCCGGGTCGCGCGCGGCGATCGAGGCGAACGGCCTGCGCGTTGCCGGCCTGGCGGCGGACGAAACGCTTTCGGCCGGAAAGGCCTGCGCCGGCGCCGTGCGCGCTGAACAGATCCGCGTCGCGCCGAAGGACGGCCGTCTCGACGGGCTCGAAACGGTGGTCGATGGCCTGGTGACCGACTGCATCTTCGAGGGCGAGCGCGTCGTCTATGAAATCCGGGTGCCGCAGCTCGGCGACGTCATGATGCGCGTCTTCGATCACGATCCCGAATCCCATCTGCAGTTCGGCCCGGGCGACATGGTTCGCCTCGGCTGGAATGCAAGGGACATGCATGTCTTTGCAAGATAACCAACGAAGGCTGAGCCAGAGGAGAACGCGTAATGTCGCATGATAAACTTTCTTCCATGCAGATCCGTCGCCGCACGCTGCTGGCGTCGATGGCCGCTGCCGGTGCGTCCGCAGGTCTTTCGACGCTCGGCGTCAGCCGCGCCTTTGCCCAGGAGCCCGAGAAGCCGGCCGAGATCATCGTCCGCGCCTGGGGTGGCAGTTGGGTCGACGCGCTGAAGGCCGGCGTTTCCGACAGCTTCACCAAGGCGACCGGCATCGCGGTGCGCCATGACCTGACCGAGGACAACGAGATCCAGCCGAAGGTCTGGGCCGCCGTCGCGCAGAAGCGCGTGCCGCCGATCCATGTCAACTGGGACACGACCACCAACGCCACCAAGTCGGCGCTGCGCGGCGTGACGGAGGACCTGTCGGACCTGCCGAACCTCAAGAACACCACCGACCTTGCCAAGCCCGTCGGGCTCGACGGCTATCCGATCGTCAACACCTACGGCTATGTCTACGTGCTGGCCTATCGCCCCTCGGCCTTTCCGAACGGTGCGCCGAAGTCCTGGAAGGACCTGCTCGATCCGAAGCTGAAGGGCCGCATCGCGCTCTACAACGACGGCATCGGCTTCCACTTCCCCGCCCAGGTCGCCGGCGGCGGCAAGCTGGAGGATATCCCCGGCAACATGCAGCCGGCCTGGGATTTCATCTCGAAGATCAAGGAGCAGCAGCCGCTGCTCGGCGAGGACCCGGACTTCACCACCTGGTTCCAGAAGGGCGAGATCGACGCCGCCTGCACCATTTCCACCAATGCGCGCGAAGCCAAGAAGAACGGCATCGAGCTTGCCTGGGTGGTGCCGGAAGAGGGCGCCAAGTTCGATACGGACGGCCTGTGGATCCCCAAGGGCCTGCCGGAAAACGAACTCTACTGGGCCAAGCAGTACATCAACCATGCGCTGACCAAGGAAGCCCAGCAGATCTGGCTCGACGGCCTCGGCCTGCCCGGCGTCGTGCCCGGCCTCACCCCGCCGGCCGATCTCGTCGACGACCCGTCCTATCCCACCACGGAAGAGGCCTTCAAGCACCTCATCCGCATCTCGTCCAGGGTGCAGGTGGAGAACGAGAGCCAGTGGTTCGCCAAGTTCAAGGAAATCATGCAGGGCTGAAGCCCTGCCTGCCCGCCGCGACAATGAGCGGCGGGCCATCTCCTTTCGTTAAGAGGATCGGTTGATGCGCACTCCCCGTGCCGCATATCCCGTGACATGGCGTGTCATGGATATGCTCGAACGCCTTGCGGCCGCCGTCTGGCCATCGAGTTTCCAGCGGGGCCTGCCCTATCTCATGCTGCTGCCGGCCCTCGTGCTGGTGGGGCTCCTAGTGCTCGGCCTCGTGCAGATCGGCGATACCAGCCTGAGGGTGCTCGATACCAGCACGTTCCTGATGTCGGAGACCTATACGCTCGCCAATTACCAGCGTGCGCTGACGGAGAGTTTCTTCGCGACGGTCGCCGGCCGCAGCCTGATGGGCTCGCTGATCGTCACCGTCGTCACGCTGCTCTTCGCCTTCCCCTATGCCTATCTGATGGTGCGAACGCCCTCCTCGGCGCTACGCAAGTTCCTGCTTATCGCCCTGTTCCTGCCGTTCTTCATCGGCCAGGTGGTGCGCGCCTATGGCTGGCTAATCATCCTCGGCAACCAGGGCATGGTCAACGAGGCGCTGGGGCTCGTCGGCGTGTCGCCTATGCGGCTGCTCTACAACTATCCGGCCGTGCTGTTCGGCCTCGTGCAATACATGCTGCCCTTCGCGGTGCTGATGCTCGCCCCCGCGCTGACGGCGATCCCGAGCGAGCTGGAGGCTGCCGCCGCCTCGCTCGGCGCGGGCTGGGTGCGCACCTTCCGCCACGTCGTGCTGCCTCTGTCCCGGCCCGGGCTGGTCGGCGCGGGCCTCGTCGTCGTCACGCTGTCGCTGACGGATTTCGCCATCCCCGCCATCCTCGGCGGCGGCACGCAGGATTTCATCGCCAACGCCATCTACGATCAGTTCTTCCGCACCTCCGACCAGGGGCTCGGCGCGACGCTGTCGCTGATGCTCGTCGCCGTCGGTTCCATCCTCGTCGGCGTCGTCTTCATGCTCTTCGGCGCGGGCACGCTCGCCATGGGGGAGACGCGCAAATGACCGGCAGCCGCAGCAAATCCATCGTGCTCTGGACCTTCGTCACCACGGCGCTCCTCATGCTCTCCGCGCCCACCGTCGTGGTGCTCGGCGCGTCCTTCACCGCCGGCAACATCATCACCTTCCCGCCGGACGGCCTGTCGCTGAAATGGTACGGCGCGATCGCGCAGGCGAGCGATCTCAGGCAGGCCTTCCTGCGCTCGCTCATCGTCGCCACGATCTGCACGATCGTCGCCATTCCCGTCGGCACGCTCGCCGGCATCGCGCTGGCGAAATACCGCGTGCGCTTCGCGCGCTCGATCCAGGTCTACCTGCTGCTGCCCTTCACCATTCCGCTGATCGGCTCCGGCATCGGCCTGATGCTGGTGTTCGGCAATGCCGGCGTGCTCGGCAAGCTCTGGCCCGTCGGCATCGCCTGCTGCGTCATCAACCTGCCCTTCATGATCTGGGCGGTGACCGCGAGCGCCAGCAACCTGTCGCCCGACCTGGAGCTGGCCGCGGCCAATTGCGGCGCGCCGCCCTTGCAGCGCTTCCTCTACATAACGCTTCCGGCAGTGCTGCCGGGCGTCATCACCGGCTCGCTCCTGATGTTCATCCTCGCGCTCAACGAGTTCCTGGTCAGCCTGCTCCTGGTGGATGCGCGGAGCGTCACGCTGCCGGTGCAGATCTACAATTCCATCCGCTCGATCATCACGCCGGACCTTGCCGCCATCTCGGTGGTCTTCATCGCCTGCGCCGCCTTCGTGATCGCGCTGCTCGATCGCCTGGTCGGCCTCGACATCTTCCTCAAATCGAAATGACCCTGCGGCCCGCGATGGGCCAGACATCAAGGACAAGACGATGACCAACGTGTCTTTCTACGAGTATTCCAAGCTGAGCGCCGAGGAGAAGGCGGCCCTGCTGCGCCGGTCGGAGACCGATATTTCGAGCTTCATCGAGAAGGTCGCGCCGATCCTCGAGGCGGTGCGCACCGAGGGCGACAAGGCGCTGGCGCGCTTCGGCCGCGAACTCGACAAGGCGGACGTGACGGAGGCGAACCTCAAGGTCACGGAAGCGGAATTCGACGGGGCCTTCAAGCTGGTCGATGCGAGCGTCGTGGAATCCATCCGGTTCGGCATCGACAATATCCGCACCTTCCACGAAGAGCAGAAGCCGGAAGCCATGTGGCTGAAGGAGATCCGGCCCGGGGCCTTTGCCGGCGACCGCTTCACGCCCATCCAGTCGGTGGCGCTCTACGTGCCGCGCGGCAAGGGCTCCTTCCCGTCGGTGACGATGATGACCTCGGTCCCCGCCGTCGTGGCCGGCGTGCCGAACCTTGCCATCGTCACGCCGCCCGCGCCGGACGGCTCCGTCGATGCCGCGACGCTGGTCGCCGCGCGCCTTGCCGGCGTGGAGACGGTCTACAAGGTCGGCGGCGCGCAGGCGGTGGCGGCGGTCGCCTACGGCACCGAGACCGTCAGGCCGGCGCTGAAGATCGTCGGGCCGGGCAGCCCCTGGGTGGTCGCCGCCAAGCGCTCGCTTTCCGGCGTCATCGACACCGGCCTTCCGGCCGGCCCCTCGGAGGTGATGATCCTTGCCGACGACACGGTGCATGGCGGGCTCGCCGCGCTCGACCTCCTGATCGAGGCCGAGCACGGCCCGGATTCCTCGGCCTACCTCGTTACCCACAGCCGCCGCGTCGCGGAAGAAGCGCTCGCCGCCCTGCCGGACCATTGGTCGCGCATGTCCGAGCAGCGTGTCGCCTTCTCCACGGCCGTGCTCACCGGCAGGACGGGCGGTATCGTGCTGACAAGCTCGATCGAGGAGAGCTACGCCTTCGTCAACGCCTATGCGCCGGAACATCTCGAACTCCTCTCCGAAGAGCCCTTCATCCATCTCGGTCATATCACCGAGGCGTCGGAAATCCTGATGGGCACGCATACCCCGGTCAGCATCGCCAATTTCTCGCTCGGGCCGAATGCCGTGCTGCCGACGAGCCGCTGGGCCCGCACCTTCGGCCCGCTCTCCGTCACCGATTTCGTCAAGCGCAGCTCGATCGGCTATGTCACCGCGCCGGCCTATCCGGAATTCGCCCGGCATTCGCACAATCTGGCGGTCTACGAGGGCTTCTCCTCCCATGCGCTGGCCGTGTCGCCGCTGCGCCAGACCTATCTGAAGAAGGGCGGCTGAGGCCATGAAGGCGGTGCGGCTCCACGATGCGAAGGACCTGCGGGTGGAGGCGGTGGCCCCGCTTTCCGCGCCGCCTGCCGGCTTCGTCAACCTTGCGGTCCGGGTCGCCGGCATCTGCGGCTCCGACCTGCACAACTATCGCACCGGCCAGTGGATCACCCGCCGGCCCTCGACGGCGGGACACGAATTCTGCGGCCGCGTGACGGCGGTCGGGGATGGTGTCGGCCATGTCGCCGTCGGCGACGTGGTCTGCGTGGATTCCCGCGTGGAATGCGGCGCGTGCCCTGCCTGCCGCAGCGGCCGCGGCAATGTCTGCGAGGCCCTCGGTTTCGTCGGCGAGGTCTGCGACGGCGGCTTCGCGGAAGCGGCGCAATTGCCCGCCCGGCTCGTCCTGCGCCACGATCCGGCGCTTTCGCCGCTCGTCGCCGCGATGGCCGAACCGCTGGCGGTGGCGCTGCATGCCGTGCGCCGGCTGGCCGCTCCGGCGGGCGAACCGGTCCTCGTCGTCGGCTGCGGCACGATCGGCGGGCTCGGCGCGCTGCTGCTGTCGCGCCTGCATGACGGCCCGCTTCTCCTCGCCGATCTCAACCCGGAAAAGGCGGCGCTGGTGCAGGCGGTGGCGGGCGGCACGGCCGTCGCGCTCGAAAGGGACGCCATCGACGCGGCACTTTCCCGCGGGCGCCTGCGCTATGCGCTCGATGCGACCGGCAGCATCCGCGCCATTGCCGGGACGCTGGACCTCCTGTCGGGCGGCGGCGCGCTCGGCCTTGTCGGCATCGGCCACGGCAAGCTCGACCTCGACCCCAACATCCTCGTCGAGCGGGAAATCGCGCTGGTCGGTTGCCATGCCTTCGCGGACGAACTGTCCGAGGCGGTCGATCTGCTTCCCGACCTCGCCCCGGCGCTTGCCCGGCTGGTCGAGGTCCTGCCGGATCTCGATGCGGTGCCGGCGGCCTATGAGCGGCTCTTGCGGGGGGAAAGCCGGGCACTGAAGACGATCGTCGCGGTGGAGAGACAGTGAACCATGAACACGCTTTCGGATTCCGCATCGCCGCTCTACGAGAAGGTCAAGGATTTCGTCCTCGGCAATATCGGCAGCGGCAAATGGGGCCGTAACAGCCGGCTTCCCTCGGAGAACGAGCTCGTCTCGACGCTCGGCGTGTCGCGCATGACCGTGCACCGGGCGCTGCGCGAGCTCACCTCGGAGGGGCACCTTCGCCGCATCCAGGGCGTCGGCACCTTCGTCGCGCCGCCGAAGCCGCAATCGACGCTGATCGAGATCAGCAACATCATCACCGAGATCAAGGCGCGCGGCAGCCGCCACCGGGCCGAGGTCGTCGTGCTGGAGCGGATAAAATGGCCCGCGCCGGAACTCCTGCTCGCCTTCGAATTCGAAACGCTCCGGCCCGTCGATCATTCGGTCGTGATCCATTTCGAGAACGACCTGCCCGTCCAGCTCGAGGAGCGCTTCGTCAATCCGGACCTCGTCTCCGGCTATGTCGAGCAGGATTTCAGCGCCACGGCGACCTATGACTATCTGCAGACCGCCACGCCGCTCACCGAAGTCGAGCACCTGATCAGCGCCCTGCCGGCCGGCGAGGACAATGCGCGCCTCCTGCAAATCCGCCCCGGCGACTGCTGCCTCGTCCTCAACCGCAAGACCTGGACGGGACCGGTCGTCGCCACCGTCAACACGCTGACCTATGTCGGCAGCCGCTATTCGCTCGGCAGCCGCTACCTGCACGGCAGCAAATGATCCCCGCCCATCCGGAAGGAACGCCATGACCCAGCCCACCAGCCGCACGGCGGAAATCAGGACGCTCGCGAAAGCCGGAAACGGGGAAGCGGAACGGCTTCTGGCCGACCTTCTGCGCGATCTCTTCACGATCGAGGCGCGCAACGTCGCGATCAACCACGACCAGTACAGCCTCAATTCGCTCAACGGTTTCTTCGAGACCGATGACGGCGCCTTTTTCTTCAAGTTCCACCAGGAGGAGGGCGAGGAGGCGATGAGCGGCGAATATTACCGCGCCGATATCCTGGCAAAGGCCGGCCTGCCGGTGGACCAGCCGCTCCTGATGTCGGTGCTGCCCGGCGAGCAAATCCTCGTCTACCGCCGCCGTACCGATCCGCGCTTCTCCGACGTGCTGCGCGCACTCGACATGACGGACGACGTCGCGGCGCGCGAAAAGGCCGTGGCCGCCGAGCGCGCGCTGAGCGAGGCCGTGCTGCAGGTCTATCTCGACACGCTGCATCCGGTGAGCGCCGCCGAGGTCGCGGCCGAGCCGATCCACCGCCTGTTCTACGAACGCCTTATTGATCCGCCGGCCGGCCTTTATCCGGGCGGGCGGCTTTCGCGCTTCTATGTCGGAAAGGATTTCGCCTTTCCCGGCCTCACGCTCGGCTGGGACCGGCTTTCGCGCTGCCGCTTCGTCGTCAACGGCATCGAATACGAAGACAGTATCGGCGCGCTCTTTAACGCGGCGCACGAAAGGCTCGCCCCGGCGCGCCTTGCCGATGCCGGCGGCGTCGTCGCCCATGGCGATGCGCACAATGCCAATGTCTGGTACGAGGAGCACGGCGGTTCCGCCCGCCTTGCCTTCTTCGACCCGGCCTTTGCCGGCGAGAACATCCCGACGCTTCTCGCCGAGGTGAAGACGACCTTCCACAACATCCTCGCCCATCCCTTCTGGCTGTACGATCCCGCCGAGGCGGCGGAGCGGTACACGGCGAGCGCCGTCCTTGAGGGCGACCGGCTGCATGTCACCATGGATTTCGAACCGAGCCCCGTCCGGCGGGCGCTGCTGGAGGTCAAGGCCGAGTCCCTGTGGCGTCCGTTGCTGGCGGCCCTGAAGGCGCGGGACATGCTGCCCGCCGATTGGCGGCGCGTCGTCCGGCTCGGCCTCTTCCTCTGCCCGACGCTCGTCATGAACCTGCGCGCCGGCGCGACGAGCCACAACCCCGTTTCCTCGCTCATCGGTCTTTCCGTCGCGGTGATGGCCGGCAGCGAGCCGGTGGCGGGGGAGGATGCGGTGAGCCGCTTCCTCAATGCCATCGATCCCGGCAGAGGCTGACGTGGCGCCGGTCAACATCCACGATTTCCGCGAACTGGCCCGCCGGCGCCTGCCGAAGATCTTCTTCGACTATATCGACGGCGGGTCGTTCGAGGAGGAGACCATGCGGGCGAACCGGTCGGACTTCGCCCGGTTCGGGCTCAGTCAGACCGTGCTGGTGGAGTCCCGCCCGCAGGACCTTTCGACCGCCTATCTCGGCCGCCGCCATCCCCTGCCGTTCATGCTGGGGCCGGTCGGCTTCCTCGGGCTCTATTCCGGCGGCGGCGAAGGGAAGGCGGTGCGCGCCGCCCATGCCGCGGGCATCCCCTTCTGCCTGTCGACCTTCTCGATCGCTTCGCTCGCCGATCTGCGCGCGGTGACGGACGGGCCGCTGCATTTCCAGCTCTATGTGCTGGAGGATCGCGCGCTCTCGGAGGAATTCCTCGTCGCGGCCGAACGGGCCGGCGTCGATACGCTGTTCGTCACGGTCGACACGGCCATTACCGGCATCCGCGAACGGGACGTGCGCAATGGGTTCCGCTCCCTGACACGGGTGACGCCGGGGCTTCTGGCGCGCCTCGCGCTGAAGCCGCGCTGGCTTGCCGACGTGGCGCTGCGCGGCATGCCCTCGGTACGGGCGATCGAGCACCGGCCGGATTTCGGCCGCGGCGCCCTCGAACAGGCGGCCAACCTGTCGCGCCGCATCGACAAGACGCTGTCCTGGAAGGATATCGCCTGGCTGCGCGAGCGCTGGACCGGCAAGCTCGTCGTCAAGGGCGTCCTGGCACCGCAGGACGCCGTGACGGCGCGCGATATCGGCTGCGACGGCGTGGTGATCTCCAATCACGGAGGCCGCCAGCTTGACGGGGCGTCGAGCACCATCGCCGCGCTTGCCGGTATCCGGGCCGCCGTCGGCCCCGGCTTCTGCCTCATGCTGGACGGCGGCATCCGCCGCGGCACCGATATCCTCAAGGCGATCGGCCTCGGCGCCGACGGCGTGATGCTCGGCCGCGCCTACGCCTACGGCCTTGCGGCGGCAGGGGAGGCAGGCGTTGCCGAGGTGATTTCGATCCTGACGCGGGAAATCTCGATCAGCCTCGCCCTGATGGGCATCGCCTCCATCGACGATCTCAAGGCGGCGGGCCGCGCGGCCGTGCCGCTTGCAGACGGACGGCGCGCCTAACGCCTTCCCTGCAACGGCGCGCCGAAGCCTCGCAGCGCCCAGCGCCTGCCGTCGCTGGTCAGCGTCAGCATCGCGAGCGGCTCGACGTCGATGCGCCGGAGCGAGGTGAGGGGCGCGCCGACCACATGCAGGAAAAGCAGCTTGAGCACGATGGCATGGGTGACGGCCAGCGTGTGCCCGCCCTTTGCGTGAAGTCCGTCCAGCCAGTCCGCCGCCCGGGCCCGCACCGCTTCCGCGGTTTCGCCGCCATGCGGGGCCGAGGACGGATCCGCCATCCAGCGCTGCAGGTCCTCCGGCGACCGCTCTGCTACGTCGGCGACCGTCCGGCCGGTCCATTGCCCGTAGTCGGCATCCCGGAGCGCCGGGCACGATGCCGCGTCGGCGCAGAAGGCGGCGGCGGTCTCGGCCGCGGAACGCTCGGGCGCATGCAGCACCGGGTGGAACCTGCCGAGGCTATGCGCCAGTTCGCTCAATCGCGCCTGCTCCCCGGGCAGCAGGGGATCATCGGCGGAAAAGCGCGGCAGCCGATTGGCCGCGGTCGCGCCGCGGCTGAGGACCGTCAGGCGCGTCGCCCTGCCTGCGGCCGGTTTTGGCTCTTTTGCCTGCGTGCTCATGGTCTCTCCGTGCGTCACGCGGCCGGCGGGTGCAGCCGGGTGTCGAGCGCGAAACTCTCCTGGAATTTCAGCGTATAGGCGCCCGGCGCGGCGCCTGCGAGAAAGATCAGGTTCCAGCTATGCGGCGAGACCGCGCTCGGAATGGCGACGAAACGGTGCCGCCGCAACAGGTCGTCGCCGAAGGCCTGCTGGCCCGCGCCGGGAATACCCGGGCGCAGCCAGTTCGCATTGGGCACCGTTTGGGGATCGACGACGTGGACGTCGCCGCTATCGGCGATGACGGCGGCGGTCATGCGGTGCGCCACCGTGTCGAGCGCGCGAAACCCCTTATGGACCGCGACTTCGAGGATCGCCGTCGCGGGGTCGAGCGAACAGTAGACCGCGCGCGTGCCCTTGCCGTTCCAGCGGCCGCCGACGCGATAGGCGCCTTCGCCGCTGTCCCAGGTCGGCGCATGGACGGCCTGGTCGAGCCGCCAGGCGACCAGTTCGCTCCCGCCGAGCGCGATCGGCAGGAAGGTCACGCGTAGACGCCGTATTCGAGCCGGGCGAGGTGATCCTCGACCAGCTCCACGCCGGCCGGCGTTCCCAGAAGGTCGATGGGGCGGCGCTGGTCCAGCCCGACGGCCGGCCGCTCCAGCCATTGCTCGGCTTCCGCCTGCGAGCCGAAGATATCCGTCGCCTTCGCCAGGATCTCGGCGAATTTCCATGTCCGGCCGCTCTGCTCCAGGCTGAGCGGCTTGGAGGGCGTGTCCTTGCGCCGCTGCCAGGTGCGCAGGCTCATGCCCACCGCCTTTTCGAGCGATTCGTTCTTGCCGATGAAGACGAGATTGCCGACAAGGTGATCCAGCGCCGAGGCGGGCAGGCCGTGCAGAAGCAGTTCGTGGGCGTCGAGCGCATTGGTGAGGCGGCGCGACAGGATGCGCGAACCGCCGAGCAGGGCTTCGATTTTCTGCAATTCGCCACCGGCTGCTGCCGGGGATGCCTTCGCCACGAGGGCCATGATCGTTCTCCGCGTCATCTGTCGTTTGAAATATGTCACTTGTCGCCGGCTATTTCAAGCGCCGGCGTACCCCACGAGTGCGCGTCACGGTGGATTTCCCGCCGCGGCCAATTCCGCTGGCCCCGCCGGACGGTTAAGGTACGGCGCTAATATCAGGCGCGGAGAGCGGCGGAATGACGACAATCACAGTGGACGAGGTCCTCGACCGCGCCGGCGCCGGCGCCTATCAGCGGCGGCTTCTGGCGATTTTCGGCCTCGTCTGGACGGCCGATGCGATGCAGGTGCTCGCGGTCGGCTTCACGGCCGCGTCGATCGCCGCCACGTTCGGCCTCACCGTCCCGCAGGCCTTGCAGACCGGCACGCTCTTCTTTCTCGGCATGCTTCTCGGCGCCGCCGGCTTCGGCCGGCTTGCCGATCGCATAGGGCGGCGGCGGGTGCTGATCGTCACGGTCGCCTGCGACGCCCTCTTCGGCACGCTCTCCGTCTTCGCGCCCGATTTCACCATCCTGCTCGTCCTGCGCTTTCTCACCGGGGTGGCCGTGGGCGGCACGCTGCCGGTCGATTATGCGATGATGGCGGAGTTCCTGCCGGCACGAAACCGCGGCCGCTGGCTGGTCATGCTCGAAGGCTTCTGGGCGGTCGGCACGCTCATCGTCGCGCTCGTCGCCTGGGCCGTCAGCCTTGCGGGCATTGCCGACGGCTGGCGCTACATCTTCGCGGCGACGGCCATTCCGGCGCTGATGGGCATCGGCCTGCGCTTCCTGGTGCCTGAATCCCCGCTCTACCTCCTGCGCCTTGGAAAGATGCGGGAGGCGAAGGGCGTTCTCGACCGGATCCTCCGTGTCAACGGCAAGGCGCCGCTGGCGGCGGATGTGCCCCTGGTGCAACCTCCCAGCGTCGGAGAGCCCGGCATCTTCGGCGCGGATCTGCGCCGGCGCAGCGTGATGATCCTGGTGATCTGGTTCCTGGTCTCGGTCTCCTACTACGGCGTCTTCACCTGGCTGCCGCCGAAGCTTGCGGGCGAGGGGTTCGGCTTCGTCCGCGGCTACGGCTTCCTCGTCTTTCTCGCGCTGGCCCAGATTCCCGGCTATGCGCTGGCCGCCTACGGCGTCGAGACCTGGGGCCGCAGGCCGACGCTGACGGGCTTCTGCCTGCTTTCAGCGCTGGGCTGCCTGCTGTTCGTGGTCGCCGGCACGGGAACGCTGATCGGCGCCTCCCTGCTGATCATGAGCTTCGCGCTGCTCGGCACCTGGGGTGCGCTCTACGCCTTCACCCCGGAACTCTACCCGACGGCGTCGCGGGCGACCGGCATGGGCACGGCGGGGGCCGTCGCCCGGCTCGGCGGCCTCCTGGCGCCGTCGCTGACGGGCCTTGTCGTGCAGCAGGGTTTCGGCCTTGCCATCGGCATCTTCGCCGGCCTCCTGGTCGCCGCGGCCATTGCGGCCTTCCTGATCGATGCGGAGACGCGGCAGGCATCGCTGGCCTGACGAGGCGCCACCCGCCTGCGCGGTTTCGCGCCGTTGCAAACCCTTGTGCTTGCGGCGCCCGTCGTGGCATTAGGATGCCTTCCTGCGGAGAACGGTACATGATCAAGAACACGATGGCCGGACGACCATGGAAGAGCCTGGTGCTCGCAGCGTCCCTTTTCATGGGGACGGCCGCGCATGCGACGCCCGTGCTCGTCGTGGATGCCGACAATCACCAGGTGCTGCACGAGGAGGATGCCGGGGTGCCCTGGTATCCCGCCTCGACGACCAAGCTCATGTCGGCGCTCGTCGTCTTCGAGGCCATCCGCGCCGGCGAGGTGAACCTCGCGACGCCGGTCATCATGTCCCGCAACGCGACGAAGCAGGCCTTCCTCGAATCCGGTCTCACCCTGGGGCGGACGATGACGCTCGAGGATGCGCTCTTCGCCATGATCACCGCGTCGGCAAACGACGTCGCCGTGGCCCTTGCGGAAACCGTTGCCTCCGACGAGGCCTCCTTCGTGCGGCGCATGAACGAGACGGCGGCCCGCATCGGGCTCACCGGCACGCATTTCTCCAATCCGAACGGCCTGTTCGACCGCAAGAACTATACGACCGCCCGCGACCTTGCGCTGCTGGGCATCGAAGTGGACCGGCTGTTCCCGCAATATCGCCGCTTCTTCCTCGCCTCGGCCGTCACGATCGACGGCAAGGAGATAAAGTCCAACAACCTGCTGCTGACCCGGTTCAGCGGCACGATCGGCATGAAGACGGGCTTCCTGTGCGCCTCGGGGCGGAACTATGTCGGGCTGGCCGCGCGCAACGGGCGGCGCGTCATGGTGGTTATCCTGGGTGCTACGACCGAGCGCGAACGCAACGAGCGGTCGGCGCAATACCTGACGCAGGCCTTCGACGACCGCCTGTCCTCGGGTGCCGGGCTTCTGGAGAACCTGCGCAACCGGACGGACGTGGCGCCGGAGGACATGCGCATCCGCCTGTGCACCGACAAGAGCGCAGCCTACGAGGCGAGCCGCGACGCGCTTTATCCGATGGGCCTGCCGGGGCACGAGACCTATCTGCAGGACTCGACGCCAGGGCAGGTCCACGCGATCAGCACCTGGGCCACCGACACCGTGGACGACGTGCCGGTCCCCAGGCGCCGTCCGTCCTGAACGGCGGCCGGCAAGGTCTCAGGCGTAGCGGCTGACGGCGAGGTCGGTGGCGTCGATCTCCGGCTTTTTCCCGGAAACGAGGTCGGCGACGAGGCGGGCGGAACCCGAACTCATCGTCCAGCCGAGCGTGCCGTGGCCGGTGTTGAGGTAGAGGCCGGCGACCTTCGTCGGGCCGATCACCGGCGTGCCGTCCGGCGTCATCGGGCGAAGACCCGACCAGAAGCTCGCCTTCGACACGTCGCCGCCCGGGAAGAGGTCGGTGACGGAGTGCTGCAGCGTCAGGCGGCGGGGCTCGCCGAGATCGTTGGTATAGCCGGAGATCTCCGCCATGCCGCCGACGCGGATGCGGTCGCCGAGGCGGGTGATGGCGATCTTGTAGGTCTCGTCCATGACGGTCGATTCCGGCGCGCGCGCCGCATCGGTGATCGGGATGGTCAGCGAATAGCCCTTGACCGGATAGACCGGCAGGCGGATGCCGTGCGGGCGCACGAGGAGCGGCGAGAAGCTGCCGAGCGCGACGACCACGGCATCGGCCTGAAGTCTGCCATGCGCGGTGACGACGCCGGTGACGCGGCCGCCCTCCACGTCGAGACCGCGGATGATGCTGCCGTAGTTGAAGGTGACGCCGAGGGCCTTTGCCTTTTCCGCCAGCGCACCGGCGAACTTGAAGCAGTCGCCGGTCTCGTCCTTCGGCGTCAGAAGGCCGCCGACGATCTTTTCGCGCACATGCTTCAACGCCGGTTCGACGCGGATGCAGCCCTCGGGATCGAGCACTTCATAGGGAATGCCGTCGGCGGCGAGCGCCTTGACGTCCTTGGCCGAGGCGTCGAGCTGGGCTTCGGTGCGGAAGAGCTGCAAGGTGCCCTGCATGCGCTC
Organism: Shinella sp. S4-D37; assembly: GCF_040812195.1. Lineage (NCBI taxonomy): Bacteria > Pseudomonadati > Pseudomonadota > Alphaproteobacteria > Hyphomicrobiales > Rhizobiaceae > Shinella > Shinella sp. S4-D37. Next base: position 47,719 of record NZ_JBFNXL010000001.1, read on the forward strand.
GTCATAGGTGATGCCGGTCTCTTCGCGCAGCGCGGCGAGCGAGACGCGGCTGTAGTCGGCAAGGCGCAGCATGCGGCTCTTGTTGAGCGCATAGCGCGCCGAGGTGCAATTGCGCAGCATCTGCGCCATCCAGGCAAGCATGGCCATGTCGACCTTGGGGCGCAGGATCAGCGGCGCATGCTGCATGAACAGCCACTTCATCGCCTTCATCGGAATGCCGGGCGCAGCCCAGGGCGAGCAATAGCCGAAGGAGACCTCGCCGGCATTGGCAAAACTCGTCTCCAGCGCCGGGCCGGGCTGGCGGTCGACGACCGTGACCTCGTGGCCGGCGCGGGCAAGCTGGTAGGCGGAGGTGACGCCGACGATGCCGGCGCCCAGAACGATGACTTTCATGATGTCCTCACTGGGGAAGAAGAAGGCTCAGCGGTACTGCCGCCGGTAACGGTGGCCGAGGCCGGTCAGGATTTCATAGGCAATGGTGCCGGCGTCGCGCGCCACGTCCTCCAGGCTCTGGTGGGGGCCGAGGATCTCGACGCGGCTGCCGAGCGTGAGGCGGCCTTCCGGCAGGGCGGAGATGTCGATCGTGATGCTGTCCATCGACACCCGCCCGACGATGGGCAGGCGCACGCCGTCGCAATAGGCCGCGCCCCGGCCCGAGAGGCTGCGCGGCAGGCCGTCGGCATAGCCGGCGGCGATGGTGGCAAGGCGCGCCGGACCGGCCGTGACATGGGCGGCGCCGTAGCCGACGCGCGTGCCCGCAGGCACGGTGCGCACCTGCACCACGGCGACGTCGAGGCGGACGACCGGCTCCATCGGGTTCGCCCGGCCGGCGGTCGGCGCGCCGCCATAGAGCGCGATGCCGGGACGGGCAAGCACGCCGTGATAGCGCTTGCCGAGGAAGATGCCGCCCGAATTGGCAAAGCAGATATCGAAGCCGGGAAACTCCGCCGCAATGCGGTCCATCTCGGTGCGCTGGTCTTCGTTCTGTTCGCTCTCTGCATCGTCGGCGCAGGCGAGGTGGCTCATCAGGAACAGGACGTCGATGCCGCCACCGGCGCCGACGAGGCCGGCAAGTTCCGTGCGCTCCTCCGGCGGCACGCCGAGGCGCGACATGCCGGTGTCGAACTGGAGCACCGCTGGCAGCGTGCGGCCGAGGGCCTTCGCCATGCCGCTCCATGCGTGCCACTGTTCCAGCGAATTGACGACCGGCACGATATTCTCGCGGGCACAGGCGCTTTCGTTGCCGGGCTGCAGGCCGTTCAGCACGAAGACTGCGGCATCGACTGCCAGGCGTGGGCGCAGGCGTAGCGCCTCGACGAACTGGGCGACGAAGAAATGGCGGCAGCCATGGGAATGGAGTTTCTCGGCCACCCGGCCGGCGCCGAGCCCGTAGGCGTCGGCCTTGACGACGGCCGCGGCGCGCGCCGGCGCCACCTCGGCGGCGAGCTTCTCATAGTTGCGGGCCATCGCGCCAAGGTCGATGTCGAGATAGCCCGATGCACCGTCCGCCGCCTGCGTCCCGCCGTTCTCGTCCTGTCGTATCGCGCCGCCCATGCCAAGCCCCCCGCCGATCATGCGAAGCCTAGTGAAAGGATCGTGAAATTGCCGAGGAAACAGCGATTGATTGTTGCGTCAAAGCATGATTTTTGAAGGAAACGACGACGATTTGGAATGATCTGCCATGGCCGCCCTCGACGCGATCGACCGCAACATCCTCCGGCTCCTGCGGCTCGACGCGCGCATGAGCAATGCCGCCCTTGCCGCCGAAGTGGGCCTCTCCCCGTCAGCCTGCCTTCGCCGGATCAAGCTGATGGAGCAGGCGGGCGTCATTCGCGGCTATACGGCGCTGGTGGATACGTCGAATGTCGAGGCGACGATCGCCGTCATCATCAACATCACGCTGGAGCGGCAGACGGAGGACCATCTCGACCGCTTCGAGGCGGCGGTGCGCAAGCATCCCGAGATCCGCGAATGTTTCCTGATGACGGGCGGCTCGGACTACCTGCTGCGCGTCGAGGTGGCCAATGCGGGCGAGTTCGAGCGCATCCACAAGGAAATCCTCTCGGCCATGCCGGGTGTCTCGCGCATCCATTCGAGCTTTGCGATCCGCAACGTGCTGGCGACGCGGCCGCGGGGGCGGCGATAGGGGGGGCCTATGCGTCAGGTCCGGTTGCCGTAGTACTTTTCCGCGATGCCGCGGGCGGCGGCGGCGACCTTCCGGCCGATCTCGTGCATGCGGGCCGTGTCGGCACAGCCACCGCCAGCGCGCCCATCGGCCGTCCCGCGGGCGTGAGGATGGGCGCCGCGGCGCTGATGACGCCGATCTCGAACCCCGGCCATCGGCATCCTGTTCTGCTTTGCCGCCTTCATCGGCTTCTTCTACATGCTGACCTCCCGGCTGATGGTGAACGGCGCGGGCGTCGACAAGCTGGCGCCGGAAATCCAGGGCCTTGCCGATCCGACCACCTTCCTCTTCGTCACGAGCCCGTTTCCCGGCGTCGTCGCTTTCCACAACGGCGTCGCGCGCTATCTCTATGTCGCCGGCCGCGAGGGCCTGCTGCCAAGGGCGCTCGGCGTCACCCATCCGGTGTTCCAGAGCCCGCATGCCGGCTCGCTCGTCCAGATGGCGATCGCCGTCGCGGTCGTCACGCTCTTCGCCTTCACGGGGCAGGATCCGGTGCTGGCGCTGTTCTCCTATATCGCCACGAATTTCGGCGCGGCTGACCGGCGCGGAGGGCGCGCTTGCCGTGTTCCTGCCGGGCCTGGTGCTGATCGCCACGATCATCCGCCTCCTGTGCGCCCTGCGCCTGAAGGCGGGCGATGCCGGCGCCTTCGCCCGGCTCGGCGCTCGCCTGGAAGTGTGAGAACAGGGGTGGCGCCCCGGCGCCACCCGTCTTTAGAGGGAAGCCTGTGCAGGAAAAGATCGAGGCGCTCCGCAACCTTGCCGTCGCTCCGCAGGCGCTGTTCATAAACGGCCTCCGGCAGGACCCGGTAGAGGGCGCGGTGCTGGCTGTGGTCTCGCCCATCGACGGGCGTAGGCTGACGACCATCGCAGATGCCGGCGCCGAAGATATCGACCAGGCGCCGAAGGCCGAGCCCGGCAGCGCCGCCGGCACGTTCCGCTACTATGGCGAGGCGATCGACAAGGTCTATGGCGAGATCGCGCCGGCGTCATGCATGTCAACACCTGTGGCGGGGCCGACGGCACCGTGCCGCTCGGTGGCGTGCGCCAGTCCGGCAACGGGCACGACAAGTCCCTGCACGCGCTGGACAAATATCTCGACCTGAAGACGGCCTGGATCCAGCTCAAGAGCATTTCCAGCCGAAGCGAGATCGCTTCGGCGTCGGGTAATGCGGTAAAAACAAGAATCGAGAGCATTTCCGGAGTTCGCCGGAAATGCTCTAGCTGCCTTCCAGCGCGCGGGCGATTTGCGTGATGACGGTGAAGGCGGTGTCCGCGTCGTCGCGAGTCATTTCGAACTGGCCAGCCTGGAAGCGGATGGCGATGTGGCCGTCGACGCGGGTCTGCGTCAGGTAGATGCGGCCGTCGTCGTTGATGGCATTGACGAGGGCGATGTTGTGCCGGTCGGCCTCCGTGCCGCCCTTGTGGCGGAAGGAGAAGAGCGAGAGCACCGGTTCGCTGACGATCTCGAAATCCGGTTCGCCGGCAAGCCGCCCGGCAAGTTTCCTCGACCAGGCGACGTGGTTGCGGATCATCTTGCGCAGGCCCTCAAGGCCGTGATAGCGCAGCAGGAACCAGAGCTTCAGTGCGCGGAAGCGGCGGCCGAGCGGCACGGACCATTCGGAATAGTTGATGATGCCGTCATGGCCGTGGGTCTTCAGGTATTCCGGCTGGATGGCCAGCGTGCGCACCTGGTCCTCGGGGCTGCGGATGAACTGCACGGAGCAGTCGAAATTGGCGCCGAGCCATTTGTGCGGGTTGAAGACGACGGAATCGGCCGCCTCGATGCCCTTCCAGAGGGTGCGGAATTCCGGGCAGATCATCGCCGAGCCCGCCCAGGCGGCATCGACATGGAGATAGAGCCCGTGCGCCCTGGCGATGCCGGCGACGGCGCCGATCGGGTCGCAGGCGCCGATGGAGGTGCCGCCGGTGCAGGCGATCACGCCGGCCGGGATGTGGCCGGCGGCAAGGTCCGCGCGGATCGCGGCGTCGAGCGCCTGCGGGTCCATGCCGTTGAGCGGGCCGCTGGTGGGGATGCGCACAAGGTTCGCCTCGCCGATGCCGGAAATCCAGATCGCCCGGTCGATGGAGGTATGCACCTGCTTCGACGCATAGACGCGCACCGCCGCGTGCGTCGCCAGCCCGTCGCTGTTGCCCTTCCAGCCGAGCGCCTTCTCGCGCATGACCAGCACGGCGGCGAGCGTCGCGGTGGAGGCGGAATCCTGGATGACGCCGGAAAAGCCCTCCGGCAGGCCGAGCGCCTGGCGCAGCCAGTCGACGACCCGCGTTTCAAGCTCGGTGGCGGCCGGCGACGTCTGCCAGAGCATGCACTGCGCGGCGACGGAGGTGACGAGATAGTCCGCGATCACCGATACCGGCGCGGCATTGGCGGGGAAATAGGCGAAGAAGCGCGGATGCTGCCAATGGGTGAGGCCATCGGGAACGATGCGCTCGAAATCCGCGAAGATCGCCTCCATCGTCTCGCCGTCTTCCGGGGCAGTGGCGGCGATCTGGCGGGCGATATCGCCCGGCTTCGTCTGTGCCCGAACCGGCCGGTCGCGCAGGCCTGCGCGGTAGTCGGCGCCCCAGTCGGCGACGGTGTGCGACCATCGGCGGAAGTCTTCGTTGTCCATGTCCTGCTCCTTGTCTGGCCTTCGCATTTCTCGGCGCTCGCCGGCCGATTTGCAATGCCTCTCCGACTCTCGGGGAAAATCCACGGCGATGTCGGTTCATTATGCAAACCTATATTTCAAATGGGGCGGCCTTGCCGTCCTGGTCGATGCCAGCGTGCTCGGCGATCCGCCCTGCCGGCCCGATCATTCAAAGCGCGACATCGCCGCCGCGGCCGGCGCCACCATGGAGGCGATCACCGGAAACGGCGACGAGAACACCGCCATGGCGCTGATGGCCAGAGGTGCGGCAGCGCTGGTGGGCCGGCTTTCGGACGCGGGGGACGTCAGGCGCCAACGTCATCCTCTCGCCGCCGCTCGTCATCACGGCGGCCGATGTGCGCAAGATCGTCTCGGCACTGGATGCGGGCCTGTCGGCCGCCGCGCGGACATGGGCGAGGAAGGACGTCGCCTTTGCGCGGCCGGGCTTCTTCCGGGGGGCACGGCAATCACCCGTGGTGGAGTATCCACCGAGATCGGGCACCCGACACGGTGGCCTGCGATCGATGAATAGTTTCATCGGAAGATGATCGATCTCTAATATTTCTTTCCCGCCATCAGGATCAACTCCGCATTTTCCGCTTATTTTATGCGAATTTCTTCGAAGCGTTATATTTTTACGGATACGACCGCAATTGATATTGCGCAAATATATTCTTGAGTAAAATAGAAAAGTTTATTCCACTTTATTTTCAGTGAGGCAATGCTAGTATTGCCGCCATGATAGGTATCGGAGGACGTGTTGCTTGTCTGAGGTCGCCCCGGAACAACTGACGCCCCAAATGCCCGGATCCCGTCGGCGGCGGGAGCTCGTCACCTTCTTCATCCTTGCTTTCGGCATTTGGCCGATTGTCGCGGTCGGTGTCGTCGGCGGCTATGGTTTCCTCGTCTGGATGTTCCAGATCCTCTATGGCCCGCCGGGCCCGCCCGGGCATTGAGGGCAAGGCCATGACGCAGCAAGCTCTTTCCCGGCGGCATTTCCTCGGCGGCGGCAGGCGCGGCGCGGTCGCCCGCATTCGCCCGCCCGGCATCGCGCAGGACGCCCTTGCCGCCTGCACGGGGTGCGGGCAATGCGTCGAGCACTGTCCGACCGGCGTGATCGCCCTCGTCGACGGTCTGCCCGCGCTCGATTTCGCGGCGGCGGAATGCACTTTCTGCGGCGCCTGCGCGCAAAACTGTCCCGAGCCGGTGTTCGCCGATGGCGCCGCCGGCCGCTTCGATCATGTCGTCGCCATCGCGTCGTCCTGCCTGCCGTTCCGCGGCGTCGACTGCCAGGCCTGCCGTGACGCCTGTCCGGCGGAGGCGATCCGCTTTCGCCCGGTGCGCGGCGGCCCCTTCGTGCCCGAGCTTGCGGCCGAGGCCTGCACCGGCTGCGGCGCCTGCATCTCCGTCTGTCCGGTTGGCGCGGTCACCGCCGCGCCGCGCAGCCTGGAGGCCGCCCATGCCTGAGGCGCGCCGCCATCACATTTCAAGCGCCGTCGTCGCCGTCAGGCCCGGCTATGTCGAGGGCGTGCTCGACGTCCTTGCCGGCCTTGCCAATGTCGAGGTGCACGGCTGCGACAAGGGCAAGATCGTTGTCGTCATCGAGGGGCCGTCGACCGGCGTGCTCGGGGATACGCTGATGCGCATCTCCGTCCTCGACGGCGTGATCGCGGCGAACATGGTTTTCGAACATGTCGAATTGGAAGAGGACGAGGTGCATGGGCAGCGAACTGACGCGGCGTGACATCCTGAAGGCCCAGGCGGCGGGCGTCGCGGCGGCGGCGGCGGGCATCGCGCTTCCCGCTGCCGCCCAGCCGGTTCCCGGCGGGGTGAGCGCGCTGGAGATCAAATGGGACAAGGCGCCCTGCCGCTTCTGCGGCACGGGCTGCGGCGTCATGGTGGGCGTCAAGGAAGGCAAGGTCGTCGCCACGCACGGCGACATGCAGGCCGAGGTCAATCGCGGCCTCAACTGCATCAAGGGCTACTTCCTGTCGAAGATCATGTACGGCTCCGACCGCCTGACGACCCCGCTCCTGCGCAAGCGGGACGGCGCCTATGCCAAGGACGGCGACTTCGAGCCGGTGACCTGGGAAGAGGCCTTCGACGTGATGGCCGAGCAGGCCAAGAAGGTCCTGAAGGAGAAGGGGCCGACGGCACTGGGCATGTTCGGCTCCGGCCAGTGGACGATCTTCGAGGGCTATGCCGCGACCAAGCTGATGCGCGCCGGCTTCCGCTCGAACAATCTCGATCCGAACGCCCGCCACTGCATGGCCTCGGCCGCCGTCGCCTTCATGCGCACCTTCGGCATGGACGAGCCGATGGGCTGCTACGACGATTTCGAGCATGCCGACGCCTTCGTGCTGTGGGGCTCGAACATGGCGGAGATGCACCCGATCCTGTGGACGCGCATCGCCGACCGGCGGCTCGGCAACGAGCATGTGCGCGTGGCGGTGCTCTCCACCTTCACCCATCGCAGCATGGACCTCGCCGACATCCCGATGGTCTTCAAGCCGGGCACGGACCTGGTGATCCTCAACTACATCGCCAACCATATCATCCAGTCCGGCCGGGTGAACGAGGACTTCGTGCGCAATCACACGAAGTTCGTGCGCGGCGTCACCGATATCGGCTACGGCCTCAGGCCGGACGACCCGGTCGAGGTGAAGGCGGCCAACTCCGCCGATCCGGGCAAGACGGAGCCGATGGACTACGAGGCCTTCAAGGCGTTCGTGGCGGAATACACGCTGGAAAAGGCGGTGGAGATGACCGGCGTGGAGGCCGGCTTCCTCAAGCAGCTCGCCGAGCTTTACGCGGACCCGGACCGCAAGGTCATGTCGCTCTGGACCATGGGTTTCAACCAGCATGTGCGCGGCGTCTGGGCCAACCAGATGGTCTACAATCTCCATCTCCTGACCGGCAAGATCTCCGAGCCCGGCAACAGCCCCTTCTCGCTGACCGGCCAGCCTTCGGCCTGCGGCACGGCGCGCGAGGTCGGCACCTTCGCCCACCGCCTGCCGGCCGATATGGTGGTGACGAACCCGGAACACCGCAAGCATGCCGAGGAAATCTGGCGTATTCCCCACGGCATCATCCCCGAAAAGCCCGGCTATCATGCTGTCCAGCAGGACCGCATGCTTCGGGACGGCAAGCTCAATTTCTACTGGGTACAGGTCAACAACAACGTCCAGGCCGGCCCCAACACCTCGAACGAGACCTACAGGGGCTATCGCAACCCGGAGAACTTCATCGTCGTGTCGGATGCATACCCGACGATCACGGCGATGAGCGCGGACCTCATCCTTCCGGCCGCCATGTGGGTGGAGAAGGAAGGCGCCTACGGCAATGCCGAGCGGCGCACCCATGTCTGGCACCAGCTTGTGCAGGCGCCGGGCGAGGCGCGGTCCGATCTCTGGCAGCTGGTCGAGTTCTCCAAGCGCTTCACCACGGACGAGGTCTGGCCGGCGGAAATCCTCGCCGCCAACCCGGCCTACAAGGGCAAGACGCTCTACCAGGTGCTGTTCGCCGAGAGCGACGTGGCGAAGTTCCCCGTCAGCGAGATCAGCGCCGACCATGCCAACAACGAGGCGCAGCAGTTCGGCTTCTACATCCAGAAGGGATTGTTCGAGGAATATGCCGCCTTCGGCCGCGGCCATGGTCACGACCTTGCGCCCTACGACACCTATCACGAGGTGCGCGGCCTGCGCTGGCCGGTGGTCGACGGCAAGGAGACGCTCTGGCGCTACCGCGAGGGGTACGACCCCTATGTGAAGCCCGGCGAAGGGGTGAGGTTCTACGGCAACAAGGACGGCAAGGCGGCGATCATCGCCGTGCCCTACGAGCCGCCGGCCGAATCCCCCGATGACGAATACGACACCTGGCTCGTCACCGGCCGCGTGCTGGAGCACTGGCATTCCGGCTCGATGACCATGCGCGTGCCCGAGCTCTTCAAGGCCTTTCCCGGTGCGCGCTGCTTCATGAATGCGGACGACGCGCGCAAGCGCGGCCTCAACCAGGGCTCGGAGATCCGCATCATTTCCCGGCGCGGCGAGATCCGCTCGCGCGTCGAGACGCGCGGGCGCAACCGCATGCCGCCGGGCGTGATCTTCGTGCCGTGGTTCGATGCCAGCCAGCTCATCAACAAGGTCACGCTCGACGCCACCGATCCCATCTCGAAACAGACGGATTTCAAGAAATGCGCAGTCAAGATCGAACCCGTCGCCTGACCCTTTCCAGAGGCTGGATCCTGGCTGCGCTCAGCGCAGCCGTCATCGCCACCAGCGCCATGGCGCAGATGGTGCCGCAATTGTCCGGCCCGGATGGCGACAAGATGCAGGAGGTGCCGGCCGATCCGTTGCCGAAATGGGTCGTCGACGACATCCGCCGCATGCGCGCCTATCCGGAACAGCCGCCGGTCATTCCGCACTCGATCGACGGCTACCAGCTGTCGGTCAATGCCAACCGCTGTCTTTCCTGCCACAAGCGCGAGTTCTCGCAGGATGCCGGCGCGCCGATGATCAGCATCACGCACTACATGACGCGTGAGGGCCAGATGCTCGCCGACGTCTCCCCACGGCGCTATTTCTGCACCGCCTGCCATGTGCCGCAGGCCGACAGGAAACCGCTCGTCGACAACACGTTCAAGGACATGAGCGACATGGGCGTCACCAAGGCGGGAAGCGAGTGATGGTGGCGCGCATCAAGGCACTCATCGTTTGGGTCTGGACCGTGCTGACGACGCCGGCGGCGACGCTCAGCCTCGCCTTCCTGACGCTCGGCGGCTTCGTCGGCGGCGTCATGTTCTGGGGCGCCTTCAACACCGCGCTGGAACTGACGAACACCGAGAAATTCTGCACCTCGTGCCACGAGATGCGGGACAACGTCTACCAGGAGCTGACCAACACGGTGCACTTCACCAACCGCTCCGGCGTGCGCGCCTCCTGTCCGGATTGCCATGTGCCGCACGAATGGACCGACAAGATCGCCCGCAAGATGCAGGCCTCGAAGGAGGTCTGGGGCAAGATCTTCGGCACGATCAACACCCGCGAAAAGTTCCTCGACCATCGGCTGGAGCTTGCCCAGCACGAATGGGCGCGGCTGAAGGCGAACGACAGCCTGGAATGCCGCAACTGCCATTCGGCCGTGGCGATGGACTTTACCAAGCAGACCCAGCGCGCGGCCGATATCCACGCGAAGTTCCTCCTTCCCGGCAAGGCGACCTGCATCGACTGCCACAAGGGCATCGCGCACGAGCTGCCCAACATGGAAGGCGTCGATCCGGGCTGGAAGATGCCGCGGGAACTTGAGGGCGAGCAGCTTCCGGCGGCGTCCAACGGGGCGATCGAGGACCTGCGCAAGGCGGTGGCAAGCGCCCATGGGGCGATGACGTTCTAGCTCCGGGGTTTGAGCGCTACGGCTACTTCTGCACCAGCGTATCCGTCAGGCGGCTGCGGCCGACGCGGATGACCGCCTCCATGGCGCGCCGGGCGCCGTCCTCGTCGCGCCGGCGGATTTCCTCGACGATGCGCATGTGGCTTGCGGCGACGTCGCCGATCTTGATCTGGTCTGCAGCGGGCGAGGAGAGCTTGAAAATGCCGGCCAGCGCTGCCTCGATGAGGCTGCCCACCGTGCGCATGAAGGGGTTGCGCGCGGCATCGATCACGCTGAGATGGAAGCGGAGGTCGGCGAGCGCCAGGGTTTCCGGCGTGTGGGCCGGATCGCCCATGGCGACGGCGAGCAGCATCATCTGGTTGATGTCGGCCTCGCTCGCGTGACGGGCGGCAAGGGCGGCGGCCTGCGGCTCGAAGCCGAGGCGGATCTCGCTCAGATGGACGAGGAACTGCTCGTCCACGCCGACGGCGAAATGCCAGGTGAGTATGTCGCTGTCGAAGAGGTTCCACTGGGTCTTCGCGGTGATGCGCGTGCCGATGCGCGCGCGCGGCACGACCAGCCCCTTGGCCGCCAGTGTCTTCATCGCTTCGCGCAGCACGGTGCGGGACACGCCGAAGCGCGCTTCGAGTTCCGCATCGCCCGGCAGCGTAGCGCCGACCGCGAATTCACCGGCGACGATCGCCCTGCCGAGCTCACCCACGACCTGGGAATGGCTGGTGCGCGCCATGGGTCCGTTCATCATCGTTTCGATAAGGCCCTTCTTTCGCACCGGTGCGTCCTCGCCTAGCCGTCGATGTTTCGGAATCCGGTGGGACGCATGTCAGGCATGCCGCCTCCGCCGGTCCGTCACGAGGATCAGGCCCTTCTGGAGCAGGATGAAGGCGAAGAGCAGGAGGCCGATCAGGATCTTCGTCCACCAGCTCGACAGCGAGCCGTCGAAGGTGATGTAGGTCTGGATGAGACCCTGGATGAGGATGCCCACCAGCGTGCCGGCGACGAAGCCGGAACCGCCCGTCAGCAGCGTGCCGCCGATGACGACCGCGGCGATGGCGTCGAGTTCCACGCCGACGGTGGCGAGCGAATAGCCGGCGGAGGTGTAGAGCGAGAAGACGATGCCGGACAGGCCCGCGAGGAAGCCGGAGAGGGCGTAGATCAGCACCGTCGTGCGTCCGATCGGCACGCCCATCAGCCGCGCCGTCGCCGTGCCGCCGCCCAGCGCATAGATGTTGGCGCCGAAGCGGGTGCGGTGGGCGATCAGGATGCCGGCGCCGAAGACGAGCAGCATCAGGCCGCCGATCAGGGTGATGCGCCCGCCGCCGGGCAGCTTGTAATAGGCGCTCTTCAGCGTGGCGTAGAAGGGGTGCTTGATCGGGATGGAGTCGATCGACAGCACGAAGGCCATGCCGCGCGCCAGGAACATGCCGGCGAGCGTGACGATGAAGGGCGGCATTTCAAGGTGATGGATGATCGCGCCCATCAGTGCGCCGAAGGCCGTGGTGACGGCAAGCGCCAGCACGAAGGCGGCGAGCGGGTGGATGGACGTCGATTGCAGCAGCACGGCGAGAAGGACGCCGGTGAAGGCGATGACCGCGCCGATCGACAGGTCGATGCCGCCTGACAGGATCACGAAGGTCATGCCGACCGCCGCGATGCCGAGGAAGGCGTTATCCGTCAATAGGTTGCCGATCACCCGCGTCGACAGCATGTTCGGATACTGCGCGATGCAGACGGCATAGGCGATGAGGAAGATCGCGATCGTGGCGGTGAGGGGAAGATAACGCGGGTTCATTTCGTCTCCTCGCCCGTCTTGCTTGCCGCCGCCTGCGGGCGGGAGAGGAAGACGAAGGCCGATCGCGCACGCGGCGACTGGATGACCAGGATCAGCACGATGATCGCCGCCTTGATGATCAGGTTGAATTCGGGCGGGAAGCCGGACAGCAGGATGCCAGTGTTGATCGACTGGATGATGAGCGCGCCGAGCAGCGAGGCGGCGATGGAAAAGCGCCCGCCAAGCAGCGACGTGCCGCCGACGACCACGGCGAGGATCGCGTCGAGCTCCAGCCACAGGCCGGCATTGTTGGCATCCGCGCCGCGGATGTCGGCGGCGGCGATGATGCCGGCGAGCGCGGCGCACAGGCCCGAGAGCACATAGGCGGCGATCAGCAGCACCCCGGTGGAGACGCCCGACAGCATGGACGCGCGCCGGTTGATGCCGAGCGCCTCGATGAGCATGCCGAGCGCCGTGCGCCGCACGATGAGCGCCACGACGAGGCCGAAGACGAGCCAGATGACCACCGGCATGGGCAGGCCGAAGAGCGAGCCGCTGCCGAGGAAGATGAGGCCGGCATCGTTGAAGGTGAGGATCGCGCCCTCGGTGATGAGCTGGGCGATGCCGCGGCCGGCGACCATCAGCACCAGCGTGGCGATGATCGGCTGGATATCGAGCACGGCGACGAGGAAGCCGTTCCACAGGCCGCACAAGAGGCCGGTGCCGATGGTGACGACGAGGGTCATCGCCAGGCCGTAGCCGGCGGTGATGCAGGCGGCGGCGACCGCCCCGCAGATCGCCATGACGGCGCCGACCGACAGGTCGATGCCCTTGGTGGCGATGACCACGGTCATGCCGATCGCCAGCAGCGCCACCGGCGCCCCGCGGTTGAGGATGTCGATGAGGCTGCCGTAGAGCCGGCCATTCTGCATTTCGAGGCGGAAGAAGCCCGGAAAGGCGATGGACACCATCAGCAGGATCAGGGCGAGTGCCGCGATCTGCGGAAACAGCCTGGCGGCGTAGGTCTTCAGGGTTCCGCTCATGCGCCGCTCCTCCCCGCGGAGGCGGCGATCGCCTCGACGATGCCGTCCGTGGTGACCGCGCCGCCCGTCAGTTCGGCGACATGCGCCCGGTCGCGCAGCACGATGACGCGGCTGGAATAGGCGACCAGCTCTTCGAGTTCGGAGGAGATGACGATCAGCGACATGCCTTTCTCGCACAGGGATTCGATGAGGCGGATGATTTCCGCATGCGCACCGACATCGATGCCGCGCGTCGGTTCGTCGAGGATGAGGAAATCCGGATTGGTGGCGAGCCAGCGGGCGAGGATCGCCTTCTGCTGGTTGCCGCCGGAAAGCAGCTTGATCGGCTTCTCGCGGTCGCTCGTGCGGATGTCGAGCGCCTTGATGTACTGGTCCGCCAGCCGGTCCTGCTCGCCGCGGCTGATCGGCCGCGCCCAGCCGCGACGGGCCTGGAGGGCGAGCGCGATGTTCTCGCGTACCGAGAGGTCGCCGATGATGCCGTCGACCTTGCGGTCTTCCGGGCAGAAACCGAATTTCTCGCGGATGGCGGCGCGGGGGGAGGAGAGGTCGAGCGTCCGGCCGTTCCCCTCCGCCGTGCCGCTGTCGGCGCGCTCGGCGCCGAACAGGATCTCGGCCGTTTCCGTGCGGCCGGAGCCGAGCAGGCCGGCAATGCCGACGACCTCGCCCGCGCCGACATCGAGGTCGAACGGCTGGATATGGCCCTTGCGGCCGAAATTGCGGAAGCGGAAGCGCAGGGGGCCGGCCTCGGTCTTCGCGCCGTGCTCGGCTGCGACTTCCTGCACCAGTTCGCGCCCGAGCATCATGGCGATGAGGTCGCGGCGCGGCAGGTCGGCGGCCTCGCGCGTGCCGACGAGCTGGCCGTTGCGCAGCACGGTGATGCGGTCGGAGATCTCGTAGACCTGCTCGAGGAAGTGGGTGATGAAGACGATGCCGAGGCCGCGTTCCTTCAGCCGGCGCACGATGCGGAACAGCATCGCCACCTCGTGCGTGTCGAGGCTGGCGGTCGGCTCGTCAAGGATCAGTACCTTGCCCGACAGGTCGACCGCGCGGGCGATGGCGACCACCTGCTGCACGGCGACGGAATAGGCGGCAAGTTCGGCGGTGACGTCGATATCGAGGTCGTATTCGGCCAAGAGCGCCTTGGCCCGCCGGTTCATTTCGCGGGCGTCGACGAGGCCGAAGCGCTTCGGCTGGCGGCCGAGGAAGAGGTTTTCGGCGACCGTCAGGTTCGAAAGCAGGTTCACTTCCTGGTAGACGGTGCCGATGCCGAGGTTCTGGGCTTCCAGCGTGCTCTGCGGATCGGCGTCCGCGCCGTCCACGAGGATGCGCCCGCCGTCGCGGCGATAGGCCCCTGTGAGGCATTTGACGAGCGTCGACTTGCCGGCGCCGTTTTCACCCAGCAGCGCGTGCACCTCGCCGCGGCGCAGCGAAAAATCGACGCCGTTCAGCGCCCTGGCGCCCGGGAAGATCTTGTCGATCCCTGTTGCCGAAAGAATATAGGAACTGGCAGGCTGCATGGTCCCAACCCGGATGAGGATGGCCGCCCGCCGCCTCGTAGGGAGACGAACGGGCCTGGCGGAGGCCCCGCGCCGGCGACAGGCCGGACACGGGGCTCCAGGGTGAGATCAGTAGCCGAGGCCCTTCTTCTCTTCGTAGATCTTCGCCGGATCGTCAGCCTGGGTGTAGAGCTTGGATTCGGTCTGGATCCATTTCGGCGGCGCCTTGCCGTCCTTGCGGAAGGCGTCGAGGGCGTCGAAGGCCGGGCCTGCCATGTTCGGTGTCAGCTCGACCGTAGCATTGGCTTCGCCGGCGGCCATCGCCTGGAAGATATCCGGAACGGCGTCGATCGAGACGACGAGGATGTCGGTGCCCGGCTTCAGGCCGGCTTCCTTGATCGCCTGGATGGCGCCGACGGCCATGTCGTCGTTGTGGGCGTAGAGCGCGCAGATGTTCTTGCCGCCGTCTTCCGCCTTCAGGAAGCTTTCCATGACTTCCTTGCCCTTGGTGCGGGTGAAGTCGCCGGTCTGGCTGCGGACGATCTTCAGGTTGTCATGGCCGGCAAGGGCCTCTTCGAAGCCCTTCTTGCGGTCGATGGCCGGCGAGGAGCCGGTCGTGCCCTGAAGCTCGACGACGTTGCAAGGCTTGCCGGCGACCGTGTCGACCAGCCATTTGCCGGCGACATTGCCCTCATGCACCAGATCGGAGGTGACGGCGGTGAGGTAAAGGTCCTCGGGGGCGTCGACCGTGCGGTCGAGCAGGACGACCGGGATTTCCGCATCCTTGGCTTCCTGCAGCACCTCGTCCCAGCCGGTCGCCACGACCGGAGCGACGAGAATGGCGTCGACGCCCTGCGCGATGAAGGAGCGCAGCGCCTTGATCTGGTTTTCCTGCTTCTGCTGGGCATCGGCAAATTTCAGGTCGATGCCGCGCTGTTCGGCCTGCTGCTTGGTGAGCGTCGTCTCGGCGGCGCGCCAGCCGGATTCGGAACCGATCTGCGAGAAACCGACCGTCAGCTCGGCAGCGGATGCGGCGCTGAACATCGAGGCAGCAAGGATCGTGGCACTCGCGAGTGCAATTTTGAATTTCATGATGATCTCCCAAAGAAAGCTGCTCCTCAGCAGCGAGGATAAAACATCATATTGTATTACTATTGTAAACCATCAAATTCGCGGCGCCGGAATTTTCTTTTGGGCAAAGGCGCGCCGGGTGTCGGCCGTTCGACGATTTCGCCGAGCCGTTTCAATGGCTTGGATAGAAATGGAGATTTCGCCTGACGGTGGTTTTGTCGCTCGCCTCTCGCGCGAATGCCGCAAGGCCCTTACGACGCGCGGCCTATGTCGAGAAACCGGCCGGCTTGGCGCAGAGCGCTTCGATGCGGTCGATCAGGGAAGCGGGGACGGTGACGCCGCCGGTTCTTGTCCGCGACCTCGCCTCATGGCGGCGGTCGGAGGGGAGGCGCAAGCCGGCCTGCCGGCGCGCGTCGGCGAAGAAATCCTCCGCAGCCGCCTTCCAGTCGGAGGAGGGCGAGAGGGCGCGCGGGTCGAACGCCATGTAGAGCTGGCCGCCCGGCGGCGGCCCGCCATCCGTTATGCCGAGGTCCGCCACCTTCCGGCTGGTCATTTCGCCGATCATCGGGCCGGCGATCAGTTCGACCATCATGGACAGGGCCGATCCCTTGTAGCCGCCGAACGGCAGGAGAGCGCCGTCGAGGGCAAGGCCGGGGTCGGTCGTCGGGGCGCCGTCCTTCCCGATCGCCCAGCCTTCGGGAAGCGTCTCGCCCGCCTGCATCCGCAATTCGACCTCGCCTCTTGCGACGGCGCTCGTGGCGAAGTCGAAGATGTAGTGCCGGCCGTCCGCGCGCGGCCACCCGAAACCGATCGGGTTGGTGCCCATGAGGCGTTGCGCGCCGCCCCAGGGCGTGACGCTGCACTGCCCGACCACGAAGGTCCAGCAGACCAGGCCGGCCTCGACGAGAGGCTCCATATCGACCCAAAGGGCGGAGAAATGATGGCTGTTGCCAATCGCCATGGCCGCCATCCCGTTCGCCCTCGCCGCGGCGATCAGCGCCGGCCGCCCGGCCTCGGAGGCCAGCGGGGCGAAGCCGCGGTCGCCGTCAACCCGCATCAGGCTCGGCGTCATTGTCGTGACCGAGGGCCGCGCGGCGCCATTGGCGCGCCCGCTGCGCAAGGCGGCGACATAGCCGGGCAGGCGGTAGATGCCGTGCGATCGGCATTCGTCGGCCTCGGCCGCTTCAACGACCTTCGCGACGGCCTCCGCCTGTTGCGAAGATGCACCGTTTGCCAGCAGGACCCGGCGAGACAAGCTGCCGACCTCGTCCAGCGTCATGACGATATCTGCCATCTTTTACACCAGGGGACGGGGCGCGGAGGAGCCGGTCACGGCGGCCTTCACGCAATCGGCCAGGCTGCCCAGCCGGACCGTGCGGCCGGAAAGGCCGGGGCCGTAATGGGCATATTTGCCGGAATTCGTCAGAACCGCCTTCGTTTGCGTGGGAAACAACGGCTCGGAGATCGAGCACCAGCAGAGATCCGGCAGGACCTGGACGCCGGCGCCCCTCAGCAGGGCGAGCGTGCCGTCCTCTCTCGCCGTGCTGATGACATGGTGACCGGCGGTCACGATGACGGCGACGTCGGGCTTGCGCTTGCGACCGTCCAGCGCCGCCGTCAAAGCGGCGGCGAGTGCGCGACATTCCTCAAGGGAGGCATGGGGGCTGCCGATGGCGACAAGCTCGACGCTTTCGGGACCGCCGTTCAGCATATGCCAGGCCGCCTCCATCTCCGACCGCGAGATCGTTGCGGTCTCGGCATCTGGCGCGACCGATCCGCCGGCCTCCGGCGTCACGCCTTCGACATGGAGCATCGGTGCCGCCGATGTCGTTCCGAAGGCGGCGCAGAGCGCCTTGAGGTCGTCGCGCGAGGGGTTCAGGGGGGCAAGGCCCCGAAGCAGGGGAATGCAATCGGGCGCCTTCTTGCCGGCGAGATAGCCGATGAGCGGCCAGAAGGCATCGTCGATCCCGTCCGGCGCCTCGACCTCCAGCACGCGGCGCGGGCGCCGGTGCGCGTCGAGATAGACGCCGGCTTCCGGCGCGCGCGCCGTCAGGGCGATGCACAGGTCGAGGAAGTCCGGGTGCTTTGCGGTGCGCGCGCCCAGCACCGTATTGGCGAAGATCACGGCGTTGGATTCCGCCCAGGCGATGGCTTCGCCGCTCTTCGGCGCACTGTCCAGCAGGTAGGGAGAACAGGTGAAGGTCGGCCTGCATCCCATGCGGACATAGGCGTCGGCAAGCCGGGCGGCGGGGTCGCCGAAGGAGGCCGGGATGCCTTGCGCTTGCCAGTTCGCCCGGTCGACCGAGATGGCGTTCATCGTCGTTAGGATTTTGACCTCGGCCCCCATGTCGGCCATCTTCTCGGCGAAGGTGAGATTGGCCGGGCTTGCATAGATGCACCCGTCGATATGGCCCTGCGAGACGTCGATAAGGCGTGTCGCGCCCTGCTGTGCCGCCATCGCGCAGATGATGCGCATGGCCTGCTGCGCCGCGACGCCGCCGCTTCCCGCCAGCAGCGCGCGGTCCGCGTCCGTCAGTTCGAGCGAACCGGTCGCCGGAGGAAGAAGCGGCACCTCGATGCCGTCGCCCGAGATGGAGGAGGGGCTTATGGTCACCGTGCGTGCGGTCGACAGTGCCTTGAAGTCGGCGGCCGACAGGCGGACCACGGGAAGGCTCCTGCCGAACATCTCGACCGCGATGAGCGCGCCCAGCGTCAGCACGTCCTCCGGCTCGGAAAAGACCAGCGCCGCCGGCGCGCGGCCGGAGAGCACCATGTCCAGCAGCACGCCCGACCCGGTGCACGATCCCCGGCTCGACGGCATGAAGAGGATGCCGCCGGTCAGGCAGGTTCCGCTGAGGGGATGGTGCACGTCGATCACGCAGCCCGTCGCCGGATCGACGCCGCCCCAGAAGCTCAGCGCCTCATGCGTGTGGATGGCGGGGCCTGTGGCGGTTCCTGCCAGGATGACACGGGAGGGCAGGGTTGGGTTCATGGGATTTCCTCGAATGTCACGCGCTAGCGGGGAGCAGACGGACGCGGTGCCATCATGTCGATTTCTGATGTCAGGATTGTATAAAATATGCAATTGTGAATCGCAAGACTGGCCTGCCCGCCCGGCATTGAGGGAGGGGCGCGCTCACGCTATAGGCGGGTCAACGGAAATCCAGGATCTGCGGAATGGCCCCGGTCGGCAAAAGCCTCAAGCACAGGACGATGGCCTCCGCCGCGGCAGAGGAGATCCGCAACCGGATTTTCTCGGGCGGGTATCCCCCGGGACTTCAATTGAGGCAGGACGGCCTGGCGGCGGATCTCGGCATGAGCCGCATTCCGATCCGCGAGGCCCTGGTCCAGCTCGAAAGCGAAGGGCTCCTGAAGATCATGCCGCATCGCGGTGCCATCGTCGCGCAGTTGACGGTCGACGAGATCGAGGAACTGTTCAACATGCGGCTTCTTTTGGAGCCGTTCCTTTTCAAGCGATCGGCGCCGCATCTGACCGGCGAGGATTTCGATGCCCTGCATGTCGTGCTGGATCGTTATGCGAGGTCGATCGACGAATTCGATATCGACGTATGGAACGAGATCAATACCGAGTTCCATCTTCTGCTCTATCGCCACGGCAACAGCCCGCGCATCGCCCTGACGGTGCAGAACCTGCTGGTCGAATGCGACCGGCACACCCGGCTTCAACTCGCGAACATCAGAGGCGACCGGGAGCGAGCCGTCGCCGAACATGCCGAACTGTTGCGCCTTTGCGAGCGAGGGGCGTTCGAGCGCGGGGCGCAGTTGATGTACCGGCACATCGACCATATTCGCGAAGGCCTGGTCGCGCTCCTGCGCGGCACGCCGGCCGCGCGGTGAAGCCCGGCAGGACATTTGCGAACGGGATGATCCTTGAAAGGGCAACCGGCCGGTGGCCAGAAAGACCCACCTACGGAAAATGTTCCATAAGACAGATTATGTGACAATTACGTGTAGCCGGGTACATTCTATTTCCAAGTGCGACATGCCATTAATTTCAATGGCTTCACTTCGGAGATTTTGGCATGTCCAGATGCTATACACAAATCACCCTCGCTGACCGGCGACGCCTACATCAGCTGGTGGCGGCAAAAGTTCCCGTCAACGAGATGGCCCGTCAGCTTGGCCGTCACCGCTCGACGATTTACCGCGAGATCAAGCGCAATACGTTTCGTGATCGCGAACTGCCGGACTACGACGGCTACTACAGCACGGTTGCTCACGATATCTCCAAGGAGCGGCGACGCCGGCTGAGAAAGCTTCGGCGCCACCCGAATTTACGCTCGGAGATCATCAACCAGTTGGAGGCACGCTGGTCTCCAGAGCAGATCGCCGGGCGGCTGTTGTTGGAGAGGCTCAGTCTTGTTCGCGTTTGCAAAGAGACAATCTATCGCTTCATCTACAGCAAGGAAGATTATGGGCTAGGCCTCTATCAGTATTTACCGGAAGCGCGCCGCAAACGTCGTCCACTGCGCTCCAGGAAGCCGCGCGACGGTGCGTTCCCAGCCACGCATCGCATATCCCAACGTCCTGATTTTATTGGAGATAGATCGCAGTTTGGGCATTGGGAGGGCGACCTCCTCATCTTTGAACGCCCACTCGGACATGCCAATGTCACGTCCCTTGTGGAGCGCCGAAGCCGCTATACAGTTCTCATCAAGAATCCGAGCCGGCACTCACGCCCGATCATGGACAAGATCATCAGAGCGTTTTCTCCTTTACCGGCGTTCGCGCGTCAAAGCTTCACATTTGATCGCGGTACCGAGTTTGCCGGATTCAGGGCTTTGGAAGAAGGGATCGGTGCGCGTAGCTGGTTCTGCGACCCGAGTGCACCGTGGCAAAAAGGGACAGTCGAGAATACCAACAAGCGCATTCGCCGTTTCATGCCAGGCGCTACAGATCTGGCAGCCGTGTCACAACACGACCTGATCCAACTCACACGTCATCTCAACGACCAACCCCGTAAATGCCTCGGCTACAAGACACCAGCCGAGGTGTTCATGGCGCATTTGCAGGATGAGGCGTGATCCCCTACCCTGCAAAATGGGTATGATGCACTTGGATTAGCTTCTCCACCGCAAAGTTAGAATGTCCTGTTTCTGCAAAGTTGGAATGTCACACTCCCCAGGTCTGAACAATGCCTGGGAGATTGCGGATGGGATTGATTGCGATGATGCGGTGCGTTCAATCGATCGAAGGATGGAAGATGGGCCGGTAGCCGGCGTGGAGCGTCATGATCGTGGAGGGTGGCGTCAGGAGGGCCTCGGCGCGGTCGAGGCGGTGCGGCGGGGCATAGCCTTCGGCGGTCCAGCGGTGGGCGAGGCCCGCGCGAAGGGTGAAGGCCTGCCCGCTGGCGGCAATGATGGCCCCGTCGGGAAGCGCGGCCAAGGGGCCGGTGATGGGGTGAAGGCGCTTGTGGCGGCGATCCAGGCGTTCCGCGTGCAGGGTCGCATCCATCGCGCCGGCTGAAGGCGGCGCCGTGTTCTTCGCCGCGGCCCAACAGGTCCGGAAGCGCTGTGCAGCCTCCCTTCTGCAGAAGAAGCAGGGGCGGTGGCCGGCGGCAAGGGCGACCGCCTCGTCGAGGAAGAACAGCTCGGTCCAACTCCGTCCCCCCATCACCGACCGGCGGCGGCCCCCGAAGTCGCAGAGGCAGATCAGCCAGGCCCTGGACGCCCAGCGTTTCGGGAGCAGGGTTCTTGTCGCCGGATCATGGATGATGCCGCGATTGCCGGTGAAGAGGCCGCGCTGCGGGAGCGCAACGATCTCGCCGAAGGGCGTGACACGGTTTTGGAGAGGCATGGGACTTTTCCGGCTCGAGCGACGGCCCGCATCCTATCTCCGAAGGGCCGCGCCGTCTCCCCTCCCGTAAGGCCGAGCGGCGCCGGCACAGAGAGCCTCGCCTTGCCGGAGGCCCTTCCCCCCTCCTGGCCGGGGTCGCCGAGTTCCTCGGCCGCCTCCAGAATCCGCCGGGCCATGGGATCACCCGCTCCCCTTCCGCCGTCAGGGCCAGCGCCGTGGTCGTGCGGTGGAGAAGCCGCGCGTTCAGCCGGGCTTCCAGCGCGGACACCTGCCGGGAGACGGCAGGCTGCGTCAGGTCGAGATCGAGGGCCGCCGCGGAAAACGACGAGGTTTCCGCTACACGCAGGAATGTCCGCAGCGCCGACACGATATCCATGGCCCTCATACCCTTCGGCATAAGCGTTATGCGCGAAGCTTATGCAGTTTCGGCTTTACAGTCCAGCAATTAAGGATATTAAATATCCATAAGGATAAATAGTGTCCTTAATTATCGGAGCACCGACATGACCCAGCGACTGAACTACGCCCAGCAATCCCCGGAATTCTTCAGGAAGCTCTCCGAGCTCAGCATGGCGCTGAAGGACAGCGTCATCGAGCAGAAGATCCGCGATCTCGTGAACCTGCGCGCCTCGCAGATGAACGGCTGCGCCTTCTGTGTCGACATGCATGTGAAGGAAGCGAGAATCCACGGCGAGAGCGAACTGCGTCTCCACCACGTCGCCATCTGGCGCGAATCGAACCTCTTCATACCCCGCGAGCGCGCCGCCCTTGCCTGGACCGAGGCGCTGACCCGGCTGCCGGAAGGCGGCATTCCCGACGACCTCTACGAGCGGGTGCGCGGCCAGCTCTCCGAGAAGGAAATCTCAGACCTCACCTTCTCGGTCATGACGATCAACGCCTGGAACCGCGTCAGCATCGCGTTCCGGTCCGTCCCGGGTTCCGCCGACAAGGCCTACGGCCTCGACAAGGCCGGCCTCAACTGATCGCGCCGCAAAGGGAGACCGTATCCATGACCAGACCCCTCCTCCTTGCCGCCGCCCTTGCCGCGACGGTCCTGACCGCCGTCCCCGGCGTGTCCCTTGCGGGCGACGCCTCGAAGGTGACGCTCGTCTATGAGCATGAATTGCCCAATGTCCCTGGCAAGAGCATCCGCGGCGTGCTTGTCGAATATCCGCCCGGCGGTTCTTCCGAGGGGCACACCCATCCCTCCTCGGCGTTCATCTACGCGACCGTCCTGGAAGGGGCGATCCGCAGCCAGGTCAATGACGGCCCGGTCAAGGTCTATCGTGCCGGGGAGAACTTCTCCGAAATGCCGGGCGACCGGCACGGCGTCAGCGCGAACGACAGCCAGACGGAGCCCGCCCGGTTGCTTGCGGTGTTCGTCGTCGACACGGACGAGACGGAACTCGTCTATCCGCTGAAGTGACGACAGGCGGCCGGGTGGGGCACCCGGCCCGGCCTTCCCTCACGACGCCACGGGCCGGCCCCGGCCCGTGGCGGGATGGCCCTCACCCCGCCCGCTTGAGGACCCATTCGGACGTGCTCCGCAACAGGGCCGGCGGAATGTCCTTTTCCAGCGTTCCCAGAAGGTCGGCCAGGCTGACGGCGCGAAGCCGCGCCCGCCAGGCTTCGTCCGCATCCCACATGATGCGGGCGATCGCACAGGGTCCCGTGTCGCAGAAGCCCTCCGGCCGGCAGGGATTGTTGGCGCGGATATTGTTGCAGGCGAAGGTGCGTTCCTTTCCCTCGACGGCCTCCACCACATCCAGGAAGCTGATATCGGCCGGGCGGAGGGCTAGGCGGTAACCGCCGCTCGGGCCGAGCGTCGATTCGACGAGCTTCGCCTGCGACAGGCCTTGCAATGCCTTGGACAGGTATTCCTTCGGCAGGCCGTGGAGTTCGGCGAGCGCCTTGGTGGAGAGATAGCGCCCGCTCGGAAGTCCGGCGAGAATGGCGCAGCAATGCAGCGCCCATTCGACTTGGCTCTTGAGGATCATCGAACCCGTTCCTGTAATACGGATAAAATATATCCGTATTATCGGTGCTTGTAAACGTGATCTCAGTCGTCGGCGCCGGCGCCCTGCCAGGTGCCGACCAGCATGCGCCGGAAATGCTCGGCGGCGGGCGAGAGCGTGGCGGCGCGGCGGCGCACGATGCCGATCGTGCGGGAAATCCGCGGTGCGCCCAGCGGCCGCGTGACGATGATCGGGTGGTCGGGCCCGGGGGTCGCGGTGCGCGGCAGAACGGAGATGCCGAGGCCCGCCTCCACCAGGCCGAGCGACGTCGACAGGTGCGTCACCTCATAGGACCAGCGCAGCTCGATATTGGCGCGCGCCAGCGCCGCGTCCAGCATGGTGCGGTTGCCGCTGGAGCGGTGCACGGTGATCAGCCGGTAGGGCGCAAGGTCCGTCCAGCCGATTTCCTGCAATTCCGCCAGCGGATGGTCGCGCCGCGCGGCCAGCACGAACGGGTCCTCGGCGATCCGGTCGAAGAGGAGGTCGGGATCCGACGTTCCCATGAAGTTGATGCCGAACTCCACCTCCCCGCGCGAGACGGCCTGGAGGCCCTCGGTCGCCGTCAGGTCGAGGATGCGGAAGCGGATATCGGGATATTCCTGGTTGAACTGCTTGATCACGGTCGGCAGGAAATAGAAGGCTGCCGTCGGCAGGCAGGCGATCGTCACCAGCTCGCTGCGCCGCAGCCGCCGGTCGCGGGCGGCAAAGAGAGAGCCGTCGAACTCCTCCAGCATGCGCTGCACGAGCGGCATCAGTTCGAGGCCGAGCGCCGTCGGGGAGACGTGGCGGGTGGTGCGCTCGAGCAGCGGGGCGCCGATGGAGGCTTCCAGCTTCTGGATGCGGCGGCTGAGCGCGGGCTGCGACAGGTTGAGGGCTTCCGCCGCTCGGTGGAAGCTCTCCAGCTCCACCACGCCGAGAAAGGCACGCAGGTCGAGGATTTCGCAATTAATGCGCATGACACATCATTGGTCCAAAATTTTGCACTTAACATAATAATTGCGGTGACGCATATCTTTCAAGGAGAAAGAAAGGATGATGTCGGGCCGGGGACGATGATGGGCTTGGCGTTTCCAACTTTCATGTGTACCTTTGTATACATTTGAACGCATTGCCATCGTGGGAGGAAAAAACATGGCTGATTTTACGCGTCGTCAACTGCTGGCCGCCGGCTCCGCCGCCGCGGCCGTGGGGCTTATGGGAGTGCGCCCCGCCTTTTCGCAGGCATCCGTCGATTTCGCCGGCAAGACGATCGAATGGTGGATGCCCTTCTCCGAAGGCGGCGGCTCGGATGTCTGGGCCCGCTTCTTCGCACCGTACCTGTCGAAATATCTGCCGGGCAACCCCAACGTCATCGTGCGCAACGTGCCGGGCGGTGGATCGATCACCGGTTCGAACGAGTTCGTCGCCCGTGCGCGGCCGGATGGGCTCGCCATCCTGGGCACGTCCGGCTCCACGCAGTTCCCGTTCCTGCTGGGCGATCCGCGCGTGCGCTACGACTATGCCAAGCTGATCCCCGTGCTCGTCTCGCCGACCGGCGGCGTCTGTTACCTGCCCGCCAAGTTCGAGGTCAAATCGGCCGCCGATCTCGGCAAGCTCAAGGACCAGGAACTGATCTACGGCAGCCAGGGCGCGACCTCGCTCGACCTCGTGCCGATGCTCGCCTTCCGCCTGCTCGGCCTCAATGTCCGCCATGTCTTCGGCATGCAGGGACGCGGCGACGGGCGGCTTGCCTTCGAGCGCGGCGAGGCGACGATCGACTACCAGACCTCGTCCGCCTACCTCACCAACGTCACGCCGCTCGTCGAGGCTGGCACGGCCGTGCCGATCTTCTCCTGGGGCGTCCTCGACGCCAACGGGGATGTCGCGCGCGATCCGACCTTCCCCGACCTGCCGCACTTCGTCGAAGCCTATGAGATGATGCACGGCAAGAAGCCGTCCGGCGTGGAATACGATGCCTATCTTGCATTCTTCGGCTCCGGCTTTGCGGCCCAGAAGCCCTGCATGCTGCCGGAAGGCACCTCCGCGGATATCGTGGCGACCTACCGCAAGGCCTTTTCCGACGCTGTGGCCGACCCCGAACTGCAGAAGGCCAAGGCCGACGTTCTCGGCGACTATGAGCAGGCCGTCGGCGCCGACATCGAGAAGCTCTACGCCGTGGCGACGTCGATCAAGCCCGAAGCGCGCGAATGGGTGCGCAACTTCCTGACGACGGAATACCAGGTCAAGCTCTGACCGCGGGCGCTCCCCGCCGCCGAAAGGCGGCGGGCACGCTTTCCCGACGCCGAAGGGCGCGAACATTCACCTGCCGACACTGACGAGGCCGGAGCACCCGCGCCGTCTCGCACCTGTTGCTATCGAAAGGACAGCCACAGTGATCGATGTCTTCGTCACTTCGCTCCACAACCTGCTGACGCTCCACCATCTCGGTTACATGATGATCGGTGTGGCGGTCGGCCTCGTCGTCGGCATCCTGCCGGCTCTCGGCGGCATCGCCGGCATGTCGCTGTTGCTGCCCTTCGTCTACGGCATGGAGCCGACCGCGGCGATCGCCATGATGGTCGGCCTCCTGGCGGTCATCCCGACCTCCGATACCTTTTCCTGCATCCTCATGGGCATTCCGGGCTCTTCCGCCTCGCAGGCGACCGTGCTCGACGGCTTTCCGCTCGCCCGCAAGGGGGAAGCGGCCCGCGCGCTCAGCGCCTCCTTCTCGGCTTCGATGATCGGCGGCCTGTTCGGCGCGCTCTGTCTGACGGGCATCGTCATCGTCGCCCGCCCGCTCATCCTCAGCTTCACCTCGGCCGAACTCTTCATGCTGGCGATCTTCGGCCTCTCCATGGTCGGCGTGCTTTCGGGCAGCAGCCTGGCGAAGGGCGTCGCCGCCTGTACGCTCGGCCTTGCCTTCGGCGCGATCGGCACGGCGCCGGCCAATGGCGGCGAGCGCATGACCTTCGGCTCGCTCTACCTGATGAGCGGTCTTGAGATCACTATCATCGGTCTCGGCATCTTCGCCCTGCCGGAAGTGCTCGACCTTTTGCGCGGCAATTCGAGCATTTCGAGCACGGGCAAGCTCGGCCGCGGCTGGCTGGACGGCGTGCGCGACACCTGGCGGGAGAAGTGGCTGACGCTGCGCTGCTCGACGATCGGCGCCTGCGTCGGACTGATGCCCGGCCTCGGCGGCAGCGTTTCGGACTGGATCTCCTACGGCCATACCGTGCAGAGCGCCAAGGACAAGTCGCAGTTCGGCAAGGGCGATATCCGCGGCGTCATCGGCCCGGAGGCGGCCAACAATTCCTGCGCCGGCGGCAACCTCATCCCGACCCTTCTCTTCGGCATCCCCGGCTCCGGCTCGATGGCGATCTTCCTGGCGGCGATGATCCTGATCGGCCTGCAACCCGGCCCCGGCATGGCCGACCCGAACCGCGACCTCAACCTCACCTATACCGTCGTCTGGACGCTGGCGCTCGCCAATGTCATCGGCACGGCGGCTTGCATCGCGCTGTCGCCGAGCATCGCGCGGCTGACCACCATCCGCTTCGTGCTCTTCGCGCCCTTCATGATCCTCATCATCGTGTTCGGCGCCTTCCAGTCGACCCGGTCGTTCGAGGATATCGTCGCACTCCTGATCGTCGCGCTCACCGGCATTTTTCTCAAGCGCTTCGGCTGGCCGCGTCCCGCCTTCCTCATCGGCTTCGTGCTTGCCGGCCAGGTCGAGACCTACTTCTACCAGGCGGTGCAGTTCTACGGCTACGGCTTCCCGCTGCGCCCGATCGCCATCGTCATCGGGCTCGTCACCATCGCCTCGCTCTGGTTCACCAGCCGCTCGCGCATGCTGCAGAAGGAAGAGGCCGTGCCGGGCGGCATCACCACCGACATCGAGTTCGAGCGCGAGGAAGACGAGACCGCGGTCGCCAAGAACCTCTGGCCGCAGGTCGTCT
The DNA here is from genome assembly GCF_040812195.1 of Shinella sp. S4-D37. Taxonomy (NCBI): domain Bacteria; kingdom Pseudomonadati; phylum Pseudomonadota; class Alphaproteobacteria; order Hyphomicrobiales; family Rhizobiaceae; genus Shinella; species Shinella sp. S4-D37. The sequence continues at coordinate 75,085 of NZ_JBFNXL010000001.1, forward strand.
TCACCGCCATCACCGTCGCCTTCTTCGTCTTCACCATCGTCGAAGGCGCGGAGAACTCGTTCCTCGATGCCGTGTTCCCGATCACCGTCGGCGCGGTCGGCCTGCTGACCTCCGCCGCCGTGCTGTTCTGGCAGGTCCGGGGCGCCACGGGACGCGGCACGGCCGGCAACATGAACTTCGACCTTGACGACGGCGCGACGAGCGGCAGCCTGTGGCGCTTCGTCGGCTGGCTGGTGGGCTTCGTCGCGGCGATCGGCCTCGTCGGCTTCACGCTCGCCCTCGTCGGCTTCTTCGTGGCCTTCCTGAGGATTGTCGCGCGGTCGAGCTGGCTGCAGACGCTGGTGCTGACCGCCGCTGCCGTCGGCCTCGTGCTGCTGCTGACCTCGATCCTGCACATGAACCTGCCGGGCGGTCTCCTGCAGGACCAGTTCTACGACCAACTGGTCTGGCCGCTGCGCTGATCCCTGCCCCGGCGGCAACGCCGGGGTTCTTCATTCCGGTTTTCAAAGTATGCAATTGCATACAAGCGTCTATATCAACCAGCGAGGGCATCATGCCGGCACAACATCCCATCCCCTGCATCCTCATGCGCGGCGGCACGTCGAAGGGGCCCTATTTCAAGATGCAGGACATTCCGCAGGATGCCGCTATCCGCGCGCGCGTCCTGCTCGCGGCGATGGGCTCGCCGGATATCCGCCAGATCGACGGTCTCGGCGGCGCTGACACGCTGACGAGCAAGGTCGCCATGGTCGGTCCGTCGAGCCGCGAGGGCGTCGATGTCGACTATCTCTTCGCGCAGGTCTCCGTCGACAAGGCGATCGTCGACACCTCGCCCTCCTGCGGCAACATGCTGTCCGGCGTCGGCCCCTTCGCCATCGAGACGGGCATGGTGCCGATCAGCGGAGCGAAGACCAGCGTCGTCATCTATGACATCAACACCCAGAGCCGCATTGAGGCGATCGTCGAGACGCCCGACGGCGCCGTCAACTACGAGGGTGACGCCCGCATCGACGGCGTTCCCGGCACGGCGGCGGAGATCCGGCTGAATTTCATGGATATCGTCGGTTCCAAGACCGGGGCCCTGCTGCCGACCGGCAAGCCGGTGGAGGAGATCGACGGGATCAAGGCGACGCTCATCGATGTCGCGGTGCCGATGATGATCGTGCGCGCCGCCGATGTCGGCAAGACGGGCTACGAGAGTGCCGCCGAGCTCGACGCCGACAAGGCGTTCTTCGCGAAGATGGAGGCGATGCGCATGGAGGCGGGCCGACGCATGGGGCTCGGCGACGTGACCGGCAAGGTCGTGCCGAAAATGGCGATGCTGGCCGCCCCGCGCGAGGGCGGAAGCGTGGCGGCGCGTTATTTCGTGCCGCACAAGACCCATGCGGCCTTCGCCGTGACGGGCGGCCTGTGCGTCTCGTCCTGTGTGCTGGTGCCCGGCACCGTAGCGGACGGCATCGCCGACCGGCCCGCGGGCGACGACTGCACCGTCATCATCGAGCATCCGACGGGTATCATCGACGTCGCCATGACGAGCCGGCCGGCCGGCAATTCCGTCGAGATCATCAGCGGCGGTGTGGTGCGCACCGCGCGCAAGCTGATGCAGGGCAATGTCTTCGTGCCGGCGGCGAGCCTGCTTTCGTTATCCCCCGCAGCCTGAGCCACCGTTGCCGTCTGTTTCTGGAGTTTATGGAATCATGAAACTGCTTGTTCTTCCGGGCGATGGCATCGGCCCGGAAATCGTCGGCGCCACGGTCGAGGTCCTTGACGCCGTCGACCGCCGCTTTTCGTTCGGCTTCCGCTACACGACGCGCGACATCGGCTTCGCCTCGCTGGAGAAGATCGGCACGACGCTGCCCGCCGATCTGCTCGACGAGGCCCGCGGGATGGACGGAACCCTGCTCGGCCCGATCTCCCATCTCGACTATCCGCCACGCGACAAGGGCGGCGTCAACGTCTCAGCCGCCTTCCGTACCCAGCTCGATCTCTTCGCCAACATCCGCCCGGCCCGCACCCGCAAGGGCGTCTTCCACCGGGGCACGGAGATGGACCTCGTCATCATGCGCGAGGCGACCGAGGGCATGTATCCCGACCGCAACATGTTTGCCGGCACGGGCGAATACATGCCGACGGAGGACGTGGCGATCTCCATGCGCAAGGTGACGGCGAAGGCGATCGAGCGCATCGCCAGGGCCTCCTTCGCGCTGGCGCGGGCGCGCCGCCGCAAGGTGACGGCCGTGCACAAGGCCAACGCCTTCGTGCTCACCGACGGGCTCTTCCTGAAGGAGGTGCGCAAGGTCGCCGCGGACTATCCCGACGTTGAGCTGGAGGAGGTGCTGATCGACGCGATGGCGGCGCTGCTCGTGCGCGATGCGGGCCGCTACGACGTCATCTGCACCACCAATTTCTACGGCGACACGCTCTCCGACCTCGCTTCCGAGCTGTCCGGCAGCCTTGGCCTTGCCGGCTCGCTGAATGCCGGGGCCGACCATGCCGCCGCGCAGGCCCAGCACGGCTCGGCGCCCGACATTGCCGGGCAGGACAAGGCGAACCCGACATCGATGATCCTGTCGGCCGCGATGCTGCTGCGCTGGCACGGCGAGCGCGCCGGCGACGCGCGCCATGTCGAGGCCGCGACCCTGATCGAGGACACCATCGACCGGGTCCTTTCCGATGCCGCCACACGCACCCGGGACCTTGGCGGACCGCTGGGTACGAAGCGGTTCACCGAGACGGTCGTCGCGGCCCTCGGGTAAGCCGAAAGGAAAACGGCGCCGGGGCGTCCGCTCCGGTGCCGCTGCATTCCCATTCCTGCCGGCTCAGCCGGCCCGATGGACCGGTCCATCAGCTACCAGAACGCCGTCGGCGTCCGCATAGAGATAGGCTCCGGCGCGGAATTCGACATTGCCGAAGACGAGCGGCACGCCGCGGGCGCCATGGCCGGCCTTGCCGCTCTTCTTCGGCGCCTGGCCGAGCGCCATCACGCAGAAATCCATGGCGTCGATATCGGCGCTGTCGCGGATGGCGCCGCGGATCAGGAGGCCCCGCCAGCCGTTTGCTTGGCCGAGGGCGGCGATCTGGTCGCCGAGGAGCGCGCAGCGCACCGACCCGGCGCCATCGACGACGAGCACCTTGCCCGTGCCGTCGCCCTCCAGGGTCGCGCGCAGCAGGCTGTTGTCCTCGAAGGTCTTCAGCGTGACGATCTCGCCATGGAAGCCCTTGCGCCGGCCGAAGGTCTTCCACTGCATCTCGCAAAACCGCACCTCGGGGTCGTGGCTGTCGACCAGATCTGCCGTCTTGATGATATCCGTCACGTTCTTCCCTCCGTCTTCGGTGCGGCGAGCACCCGCACGGGCGCACCCTCGCGCCAGGCCCTGATATTGTCCACGGCATCACGGTAGAAGGCGGCATAGGCGCCTTGCGTGACATAGCCGAGATGCGGCGTCAGTACGGTGTTTGGCATCGTGCGCAATGGATGGTCGGCCGGCAGCGGCTCGATCTCGAAAACGTCGAGCCCTGCCTTGATGCGCCCCCGACGCAGCGCCTCGATGAGCGCCGCCTCGTCGACCAGGGGCCCGCGTGCGGTGTTGATCAGCCATGCCCCCTGTTTCATCAGTGAGAGTTCGGCGGCCGAGACGGTGTGCCGGCTGCGCTCGCCAAGGATGAGATGCAGCGAGACCACGTCGGCCTCGCGAAACAGGGTCTGCTTGTCGACGCGGCGTGCGCCGACCTCGGCGGCCCGCGCGTCTGTCAGGTTCTGGCTCCAGGCGATCACCTCCATGCCGAAAGCCTTGGCGATCGGCACCATGCGGCCGCCGATCTTGCCGAGCCCGACCAGCCCCAGCGTCTTGCCGCCCAGTACGGTCCCGACCGTGCTCTGCCAGCCGCCGGCGCGGATGCGGGCGTCCTCCTCCGGGATCGACCGGGCGAGCGAGAGGATCAGGCCCCAGGCGATCTCAGGCGTCGCATGGGCGGATTCGCCGGCATGGGTGTGGCAGACGGTGATGCCGCGCGAGACGGCGGCCTCCATGTCGATGGTGCGCACGCGCGCGCCGGTGACCACGACCAGCTTCAGCGCCGGCAGCCGCTCGATCAGCGCTGCGGAAAGCGGCATGCGCTCGCGCATGAGGCACAGCACGTCGAAGCCGGCGAGCGCGGCGGCGGCCTCGTCCTCGCTCGCCAGATTGCGGTCGAAGCGGACGATCTCGCAGCCGTCGCCGAGCAGGCTCCAGTCGGCAAGGGAAAGCGCCATATCCTGATAGTCGTCGAGGATCGCGATGCGCAGCATGGTTCAGCCCTTTCCAAGCGTGGCGAGGTCGATGGCAAGGCCTACCAGATCCGCCTGCTCGCGCAGCATGGCAAGATCGGCGGCGGTGAGCGGGATGCCCTCGGCAAGCCGCGCTCTCATCCGGTTCGCCTCCGGCTCGCCCGGCATCAGGATCGACTGGTCCTCGTCGGCCCGCGGACAGGCGCGGGCGCGGGTCACCAGATCGTCCATGCGCGCGCCGTAGGCCTCTTCGCCGAGGAACAGCGAGGGGCGGAAGGCGACGAAGCTGTGGCCGACATTCTGCGGCCGGTCGAGATCGCGGTACTGGTCGCCGACCTTGCCGCCATAGGCCGCGCCGCTCATCACGCCCGCGAGAATCTCCATCATCAGCGAGAGCCCCGATCCCTTCGGGCCGCCGAGCGGCAGCACGATGCCCTCATAGGCCCGGCGGGCATCCGTCGTCTCGCGGCCTTCGGCGTCGAGCGCCCAGCCGGCGGGGATCGGTTCGCCCTTCTGCATCGCCCGGCGGATCTTTCCGCGCGCGACGACCGACGTCGCCATGTCGAGCACGATCGGCGGCGATCCCGCGCCGCCCGGCGCGCCGAAGGCGAAGGGGCTGGTGCCGAGGAAGGGCGTGCGACCGCCCCAGACCGGCATGGTGGGCGAGGCGTTGGTGAAGACGAAGGCCGCATAGCCAGCGTCGATCGCCTCCAGGAGATAGGCTGCCGCCATGCCGAAATGGGCGCTGTTGCAAACGCTCGCCATGCCGATGCCGCATCGCTCCGCCGCGGCGATGGCCTCGCGCATCGCCCGGCGGGCGACGATGAAGCCGAGGCCGTCGTTGCCGTCGACATGGGCGGCCGCGGGCATCGGATGCGTGACGCGGATATCGGGCCGGGCGCGCACCAGGCCGCGGCGCAGCCGGTCCGCATAGACCGGAATGCGCGAAATGCCGTGGGTGCCGACGCCGCGAAGATCGGCGAGAACCAGATAGTGCGCGACGGCCGCGGCGTCCTCCGCGGGAACGTCGAGACCGGCGAAGATCGCGGCGACCAGAGCCTCCAGCCGTACGGCATCCGCGTGCAGGATCGTTCCATCATTCACCGGCATTCGAGCATCCTCCTCCAGGAATTCCGCATGGCATGGCATCATGGACTAGCAGGCATGGATGCCAGTGTATACTATTGTATCCAGAAAATCCGGACAGATTCCGGCCTCCTCGCGCCGAACCTAGCGCTTGCGCGCCAGCGCCAGGAATTCGCGGATCGGTCGGGACAGCGGGCTGGACCCGCGACGCGCGGAAAGCAGTTTCCGGCTCGCCCATTCGTCCGAAAGGCGCACGCTGATGACGTCCGTTCCGGCAAGCAGGTGCAGGCTTGTCGAGCGCAGGAAGCCGATGCCGAAACCCGCTTCCACCATCCGCACCAGAGAGGGGAAGGTCTCGACGCGCACCCGCTCGCCGAGCGCCCGGCCGCTGCGGGCGGCAGCCTCGTTCAACAGCCGGTCGAGCGCCCCGCTCTGGTGGATGCCCACCACCTCGTGCTCGGCCACGGCGTCGAAGCTGATCGGCTTTCCCGATTGCAAGCGGCCGGCCAAGGGGTGCTCCGGCGAGCACAGGACGAGCACGTTGTCGTCCTCGAACACCTCGGTCTCGAAGCGTGCGACATCGTTGTTGTCGGCGACGAAGGCGATGTCCGCCTGCCCGTCGTCCATCGCGGCCAGCGCAAGAGCCGCCGACATTTCCTGGATATCGAGGCCGATGCCGGGATGGCTCTGCGCATAGGCGGCCAGAAGCTCGGGCAGCCGGCCCGACAGCGAGGAGCTGGTGCAGGCGAGCCGCAGCGAGCCGCGCGTGCCCGTCGAGAAATCGACCATCTCGGTGTTGAGGTCGGCGACCTGCCGCAGGATCTGCCGGCAGCCGGAGACATAGACCTCGCCGGCCGGCGTCAGGCGCGCGCCCTGCAGGGAACGGTCGAACAGCGCCACGCCGAGCCGGGCCTCCAGCTCGCTGATGCGCCGGCTGACGGCGGACGGGGCGATGTTCTCATGCTCCGCCGCCCGCCCGATGGATCCGTACCGGGAGACCGCGAGGACGAGGCGCGCCGTTATCGGATCGAAGGGCTGCATGGCGCACCTCCGTTGCGGCCGGCGGCAGGGACGGATCGGCAAGGCCGAAGTCGCGGCGTATCCGCGCCACCAGCCGTGCATCGAACCGGTGCAGCGAATAGTCCGCGCAGCGCCGGACGAAGGCGAGATGGCGCTCGATGGCGGAGGCGAGGTTGGAAAGGATGACCAGGATCATGGCGCGGTCCACCGATTGGGGGTTGCTCGATATCCATGGCCTATCGGTTCCTGTTGGGCGCGGGTAGCGACGGTTGGCGAGGAGGGCATCGCGCCTCGGCAACACCTGCTCGCCTTCAGCCCTTACCCTCCCCGCCCGACAACCGCAACCAGAGCGGCAGGATCGATGGTGCCGCCAGGACGACGATGACCACGCGGCACAGGTGGTGCAGGCTCACGAAGGCCGGGTCGGCATTGAGCGAGATGGCGATCAGGCTCATTTCCGGCAGGCCGCCCGGCACCAGCGCGAGCAGGCCGAGCGCGAAGGGAATGTCGAGATAGCGGTCGAACGCGACGGCGAAGAGCGCGGCCATGCTGAGGCTGAAGCAGGTGAGGACCAGGCCGAGCCCCACGCCGGTCAGCATGGTGCGCCGCGCCACGCCGGCAAAGTGCTGGCCGATCGTCGCGCCGATCACCACCTGGGCGACGGCGATGACGAGATCGGGCACCGCCGCGTCCGTCAGGCCCGTCATGTGGGCCGCGGCGCTCAGCGCCAGCGGGCCGGTGAGGTTTGCCGCCGGCAGGCGCAGGCGGCGGCCGAGAAAGATGCCGAGTACGGCGCAGCCGGCAAGCACGGCCGCATCCTGCAACGAGAGCGTCAGCGCCCAGTGCATCGTCCGGTCGACCGTGCGTCCGGTGAGCGCGGCAAGCGCGCCCGAAAGGGTCAGCGACAGCGGCACGATCGTGATGAGGAGAACGAGGCGCGTGGCATGCACCATGCTCACGCTGCGCACATCCGCCTTGAAGGAGGGTGCCATGGAGATCAGTTCGCTGAGGCCGCCGGGCATGCCGCTCAGGGCCGCGGTCACCGGGTCGAGCCGGCCGACGCGGCGGCACACGACGATCCCGAACACCGCGACGATGACCGTATAGACGGCGACGGCCGCAAGGCTCGCCGGCCATTCCGCCGCTTGGCGCAGCACCTCCGGCTTGAAGGCGCTGCCGACCATCAGCCCGACGACGGCGATCATCGCGGCGCGCGGCTCCGGCGATGCGCTCACGCACACGCCGGCAATCGCCAGCGCCATGGTCAGCGCCATCGCGCCGAGCAGCCAGCCGAGCGGCAGGCCGAGCATATAGCCGCAGGCCCCGCCCACCGTGCCGAGGGCGAGCGTGCGCAGGGTGTGGAGAACGGGAACGGTCTTGCCGTGTCCGCCGGCCTTCAGGGGTGGGATCTCATGCTTCGACAAAGGTCGTACCATTTCGCTTTTGCTTTGCATCCAATGGCATGCAATTAAACAAGCCCGTGGACAATGCGTTTTTCCTTCTGTAGCCGGGAAGTCCACACGGACGGGAGAGCCAGCCATGACCGCATCCAAGGACCTGCTTTCCAAGACGCGCGGCCAGAGCGCCTACCAGGCCATCCTGGCGGCCGTCCGCGACGGCATCTACCGGCCGGGCGATCCGCTGCGCGAGGAGGAGGTCGCGACCCGCCTCGGCGTCAGCCGCACGCCGGTGCGCGAGGCGCTCGGCCGCCTGCAGGAAAAGGGCCTTCTCGAGGCGGCTCCCGGCCGGGGTGTCGCGGTCGCCATCCTCTCCATGCAGCAGATCTTCGAACTCTATGCGATGCGCGAGGAGCTGGAGGGCGTCGTCGCCCGCTTTGCCGCGCGCCACGCGACGGAGGCGGAGATCGCCAATCTGGAGCGGCTCAATGCGCGCTTTTCCGCCTCGGAGGACCCGAAGGTGGCGGCGCAGTGGAACCGGCAGTTCCATGCGCGTCTCTACGATGCCGCCCGCAACCGCTACCTCCGCCAGGCGGTGGAGGATCTGCAGGAGACCATCGCGCTGCTGCCCGACACGACCTTCATCCAGCCGGGCCGCACGACGACCGCGACGGACGAGCATGTCGCGATCATCGAGGCGATCCGCCGGCGCGACACGGAGGGCGCGGAGAAGGCCGCGGTCGGCCATATCAAGGCGGCGCTCGAAGTCCGCCTCGTCATCACCAGGACCGAGACCTGAAACGCACCGGCGATCCCCGACGGCTGCTTGCGTCATGATCGCGGCCAGCGAGCTGGGTCGCTGCCGAGCGGCACGGGCATGCGGCTCCAGGCGGCGCGCACGCCGTCGAGACGAAGCGCCGGCCGCAGGACGGTGACACGGCCGAAGGCCGTTTCGTGCGTGTCGAGGAGATCGGCCACCGCGGCGAAGTCGGGGTTGGCGGGTGGATGCGCGGTCTCGTCGCCCAGCATGTCGCGCATGCGCCACATCCAGTGCGCGGTCGCGGCCAGCGAAAGCGTCGCCTGCCACCGCCCGCCGTCTTCGTGGCGGCGGATGAGGGCGAGCATGGCGGCAAAGGCGGCAAGGTAGCCGGTCAGGTAGTCGAGCGGCTGGCACGGCAGCAGCGCCGGCCCCCTGCCCTCGCGTCCCTCCATCGCCATGCCCGTCGTCGCCTGTACGAGGCTGTCATAGCCCCGGCGCTCCTGCCAGAGGCCTTGCAGCGAGAAGGCGGACAGCGAGAGATGGACGCCGTGCGGATTGAGGCGACCGAGATCGTCCGGGCCGAAGCCGCGCCCGGGCAGCGATCCCGGCCGGTAGGCGTCGAGGACGATATCGGCGTCGCCGGCGAGCGCTCGCAGGGCCACTCGCCCCTCGTCCGTTTCCAGTTCGGCGAAGGCCGCATGCTTGCCGAAGCCGGTATCGATGACGAGGGAGGGGATCGAGGGAAGGCGGGGGCTCGCGATGCGCATCACCGTCGCGCCGTGCTCGGCCATGGTGCGGCCCGCCATCGGGCCGGCTATGACGCGGGAGAGGTCCAGCATGCGCAGGCCGGAGAGCGGCCGTTCGCCGCCCGTCGGCAGCGGCATGGCCGCCGCCGTGCCGCTTCGTTCGAGATGCACGAGGGGCTGCGCGGCGATGGCCGCGGCCTGCGGTTCGCGCCGCCACCCGGCCCGCTCCCGCACCCGGGCGGCGCACAGGCCGCGCCGGATCGCCTCCGCCTCGATATCGCCCGCGCCGCGTTCGGCGACCGCCGCCCGCACCGCATCGGCATCGTTGGCAACCCCGAGCAGGGCGAGCAGCCCGTCGCGCAGATGCGGGAAATTGCCGTGCAAATAGACCCATTCGCCCCCCGCCGCCTCGTAGAACCCGGTGAAGGGATCGCGGAATTTTGCCGGTTTCCCGTCCACCAGCAGATAGCTGGAACTCGCCATGGCCAGTTCCGCCTCCCGCGTGTCCAGCCGAACGTGCGGGCGCGCGCCGATGCGCAGTTCCCGGATGCGGGAGGCCGCCAGCCCGACGGCGCCAAGCACCGCCGCGGCGAGCGGCGCGACCGGCCAGGATGTGGCGAGGACCCTCGGCCGCTCCTCGATGGTGAGGCGTTCGAGCGGCGCATCCGGCCAGCCGACGGCGTCGAGAAGGTCGCGAAGCGGCCCTTCCGCCGCGCCGAGGCTCATGGCCCTTCCTCCCCCCGGAACGGGGCGACGGCCACTTCTCCCTGCATCAGGCGTCGTGCCGTGCGGTAGACCCGGGCGCTCTCGACATGCCAGCCGCCGTCGCGCGGGAAAACCGCCGCGCCGGCTGCGACGATGCCGGAGGGATGGGCGACGCGGATCGCTTGGGCGTCGGCCGCGGCGGTGCACAGCCGGTGTGGCAGGGAGCCTTCGATCCGGCAGGCGGCGGCAAGGCACATGGCGCCCGTCAGCGTCACCGCCCGGTGCGCGCGCTCCATCGAGAGCATGCGGATGGCGATGTCCTGCGTCGCGGCGTCGATGGTCCGGCCGTCGAGCGTCACGAAGGCGGCGGGCGCCGAGACAACGGCGATCTTGGGATTGGCGAGGCCGACGCCATCCGGCGCGTGGCCGAGCCCCATCCGCACCCCGGCGGCGCGGCGCAGCCGGTCGAGCAGCGCCATGGCGGCGCGGTCTGCCTCGATGGCGTCGGGATGTTCCGAGCCGGTGAGGCCCACATCGCCCGCCGCGACGAAGGCGACGGGATTGCTGGCATCGACCAGCGACATTTCGAAGGTGCGGGCATCGACCTCGATCGTCTCGATGACCCTCCCCGTCGGCAGGAGGCCGGGCGTCACCGTGCCGCCGGGATCGAGGAAATCGAGTGCGATGGGCGCCCCCGTCCCCCCGACGCCGTCCACGGAGGCCTCGCCCGCCGTCACCGCCTTGCCGTTTCGGACGGGGAAGCGGGCATGGATGATCTTCTTCGTGTTGACCTGGTGGATGCGCACCAGCGCCTCGCCGTCCGCGGCACTCACCAGCCCCTCATCCACCGCGAAGGGGCCGACGGCCGAGGAGAGGTTGCCGCAATTGGCGCCCCAGTCGACGACCGGACGGTCGACCGCGACCTGCGCGAACGTATAGTCGACATCGGCATCCGGATGCGTCGGCGGGCCGATGATGACGGCCTTCGACAGCGACGAGGTGCCGCCGCCCATGCCGTCGAGCTGGCGGCCGTAGGGATCGGGGCTGCCGAGCGCTAAGAGCAGCATGCGGTCGAGCGCGGCCCTGTCCTGCGGACAGTCCCGGGCATGGAAGAAGAGGCCCTTGCTGCTGCCGCCGCGATAGAAGGCCGCCGGTACGAAAATCTGTGTCATCTTCCCTCCTCTGCGCCCGGGCTTTCCCTCAGGCGAGATGCATGATCCCCGAAACGAAATAGATGGCGCCGATCCCCGTCACGATCCAGCGCGTCCAGGCGCGGAAATTGGCGTCCGTCATGCGGTGCAGGATGATGTTGCCGGACCGCGTGCCCAGGACGGCGATGGGCACGGCCGCCACGACCGCCAGCCAGCCCTCCGACGAAAGCGTCATCGCCGCATCCCAGTAGAAGACCACCTTCGTGGCATGGGTGAAGAACTGGATGGCGGACTTGGTGGCGATGACCGTGCGCCGGTCCATGTTGGTGCGGATGAAGAAGACGTCGATGCTCGGCCCGGAAACGCCGACGCCGATCGCCAGCCCACCGGACAGGAAGCCGCAGACGAAGGCGTGCAGCGGTCTGGACGCGTCGAGTTCCAGCTTGCCGAGCGGCAGCCAGACGAGGATCGGCAAAAGGCCGACGACGATCGAGACGACGACGAGGCTCGGGCGGTAGGCGACGAGGATGAGCAGGATCGCGGCGCTGAACAGGCCCGCGGTGAGGACGGCGAGGATGCGGTAGTCCAGGTAGTCGCGCGAGAACCAGGCCCGCGATCCGTTCGACACCATCTGCACGAGGCCGTGCACGGCGATCGCGGTGGCGACGGGCACGAGGAACAGGAGGACCCACAGCAGGATCATCCCGCCGGCCATGCCGAAAATGCCGGAGAGCAGCGATGTCAGGAACACCGTGACGGTCATGCCGGCGAAGAGAACAACGGTCATGGATAGCTCGGGATTGGCCGGGCGGAAGACGCCGGCGCGTTGCGTCGGGCGGTGGGTGTGGGCGCCGGGAGCGAGCCCGGCGCCCACACCTGTTCAGGCGGCGAGGTCCCTGAGGACGGTTTGGAGGATGCCGCCGTTGTTCATGTACGTGACCTCGTCGAGGGTATCGATGCGGCAGAGCAGCGGGATGTCGCGGACGGTTCCGTCGGCATAGGTGATCCTGGCGATCTTCCTCTCGCGCGGCTTGATGTCGCCTTCCAGGCCCTCGATGGTGACGATCTCGTCGCCCTTCAGGTCGAGGCTCGCCCAGCTCGTGCCGTCCTCGAAGACGAAGGGCACGATGCCCATGCCGACGAGGTTGGAGCGGTGGATGCGCTCGAAGGACTGGGCGATCACCGCCTTGACGCCGAGAAGGTTGGTGCCCTTGGCCGCCCAGTCGCGCGACGAACCGTTGCCGTATTCCACGCCCGCGAAGATGACGAGCGGAACGCCCTCCTCCTTGTACTTCATCGCCGCGTCGTAGATCGACAGCTCCTCCTTCGTCGGATAGTGGATCGTGTAGCCACCCTCCTTGCCGTTCGGTCCGAGCATGTGGTTGCGGATGCGGATATTGGCGAAGGTGCCGCGCATCATCACCTCGTGATTGCCGCGCCGCGTGCCGTACTGGTTGAAGTCGGCCACGGCCACGCCGTTGCCCGTGAGATAGGCGCCGGCAGGGGACGCCGCCTTGATCGAACCGGCCGGCGAGATGTGGTCGGTGGTGATCTTGTCGCCGAACAGGCCCAGCACCCGCGCGCCCCTGATGTCGGAAAGGCCCGAGCCGGTCTTGCCCATGCCCACGAAGTAGGGCGGGTTCTGCACATAGGTCGACTGGTCGTCCCAGGCATAGGTCTGGCCCGCCGGCACCTGCACGTCCTGCCAGTTGGCGTCGCCCTTGAACACGTCGGCATATTTCGTGGCGTAGAGCTCGCGCGTGACATACTTCATGATGAACGCCTGGATCTCCTTGGAGGAGGGCCAGATGTCCTTGAGGTAGACGGGCTTGCCGTCCCTGTCCTGGCCGAGCGGTTCGCTCGTCAGGTCCTTCCGCACGGAGCCGGCCAGCGCATAGGCGACGACGAGCGGCGGGGAAGCGAGGTAGTTCGCCTGCACGTCCGGCGAGATGCGGCCCTCGAAGTTGCGGTTGCCGGAGAGCACGCCGGCGGCGATCAAGCCCTTGTCGTTGATCGTCTTCGAGATCGGCGCCGGCAGCGGGCCGGAATTGCCGATGCAGGTCGTGCAGCCGAAGCCGACGAGGTTGAAGCCGAGCGCGTCGAGATCGGCCTGCAGGCCGGACTTGGCAAGATATTCGCCGACGACCTGCGATCCCGGCGCCAGCGATGTCTTCACCCAGGGCTTGGTCTTCAGGCCCTTCGCGACCGCGTTGCGGGCGAGAAGACCGGCCGCGATCAGCACCGACGGGTTCGACGTGTTGGTGCAGGACGTGATGGCGGCGATCGCCACGTCGCCATGGCCGATGTCGTAGTCCGTGCCCTCGACCGGATAGCGGTTCTCAAGCTGGCCCGGCTTGTTGTAGTCGCCTTCCAGCGAGGCGGCGAAGCCCGAGGCGATGTTCTCCAGCGGGATGCGGCCCTCGGGACGCTTCGGGCCGGCCATGGCCGGAACGACGTCGCCGAGGTCCAGCTCCAGCGTGTCGGTGAAGACGAGGTCGGAACCGTCGCCGTCACGCCACATGCCCTGCGCCTTCGAATAGGCCTCGACCAGCGCGATGCGCTGCTCCTCGCGGCCCGACATGGTCAGGTAATTGACCGTCTCGGCATCGACCGGGAAGAAGCCGCAGGTCGCGCCGTATTCCGGGCCCATATTGCCGATCGTCGCGCGGTCGGCCAGCGTCATGTTGTCAAGGCCCGGGCCGAAGAACTCGACGAACTTCGACACCACACCCTTCTTGCGCAGCATCTGCACGACCATCAGCACCAGGTCGGTCGCCGTCACGCCTTCCTTCAGCCTGCCCGTCAGCTTGAAGCCGATGACCTCCGGCAGCAGCATGGAGACCGGCTGGCCGAGCATGGCCGCCTCCGCCTCGATGCCGCCGACGCCCCAGCCGAGAACGCCAAGCCCGTTGATCATCGTCGTGTGGCTGTCCGTGCCCACACAGGTATCCGGGTAGGCGATGGTCTCGCCGTCTTCGTCCTTGGTCCAAACCGTCTGGCCCAGATATTCCAGATTGACCTGATGACAGATGCCCGTGCCCGGCGGCACCACGCGAAAGTTCTTGAACGCCTGCTGGCCCCACTTCAGGAAGCGGTAGCGCTCGCCGTTACGTGCGTATTCGAGCTCCACGTTGCGGGCGAAGGCCGTCGGCGTGCCGAACTCGTCGACGATGACCGAATGGTCGATGACCAGGTCGACGGGAACGAGCGGGTTGATCTTCTCCGGATCGCCGCCGAGCGAGACCATCGCATCGCGCATCGCCGCAAGGTCCACCACCGCCGGAACGCCGGTAAAATCCTGCATCAGGACGCGCGCCGGGCGATAGGCGATCTCGTTCTCCACCGTGCCCTTGTTCGAAAGCCAGGCGGCGACGGACAGGATATGCTCCTTCGTCACCGAGCGCCCGTCCTCGAAGCGAAGCAGGTTCTCAAGCAGAACCTTCATCGAATAGGGCAGCTTCGAGACCCCGGAAAGCCCGTTCGCCTCGGCCTTCGGAAGGCTGTAATACACATAGTCGGTGCCGTTCACCGTCAAGGTCGAACGACAATTGAAACTGTCTAGGGATCTGGACACGTTATACCCCGTTCCGTCTGGTCGCCAGAAACTGACGTACGAACGCCCGTGCGCCGAAACGCGTATGGGATGCGGGTGCGGCCATTTCCGCTGTCCGTACCCGGAAATCACTCCCCGTGTTCGGCGCTGAATATCAAATTCACGCCGACCGCTGGCGTGTCGCCGGCGTTATAGATAATTTCCGCACCGCCCGCTACACTGATGTATCCATTTGCATACTGCCGTTCGGCGAACGGGGGCTTCTCCAATTGCGAGGCCCTGTTTTTATTTCTGATTTACCGATCGATGCCGTGCGGCGGCGGGCGTCGTGCCGTCATATGCTTGACTGTATACAAATGTGTGCAGTAAGAACGACGCAGATGCGACAAAGGTGGAACAGCTCAGGATGCTCGACGGATCGACACAGTACGACGTGCTCATCGCAGGCGGCGGCAATGCGGCGCTCTGCGCGGCGCTCAGCGCCAGGCGTGCCGGCGCGCGCGTCATCGTCGTCGAGGGCGCGCCGCATTTCTATCGCGGCGGCAACACGCGCCACACTCGCAACATGCGCTGCGCGCACGATGCGGCGACCGAAACGCTCTCCGGCCCCTACAGCGAGGAGGAGTTCTTCGACGACCTGTTGCGCGTGACCGGCGGGCGGACGGACGAGGCGCTGGCGCGCATGATGATCGCCGAATCCAAGGAGATGCTGACCTGGATCGTCGAGCAGGGCGTGCGCTTCCAGCCCTCCCTCGGCGGCACGCTCAGCCTGGGGCGCACCAATTCCTTCTTCCTCGGCGGTGGGCGGGCGATGCTCAACGCGCTCTACCGCACGGCCGAAAGCCTCGGCGTCGCGGTCGTCTATGACGCCGAGGTCGTGGACCTTGCGATCGAGGGCACGCGGTTCCGTTCCGCCACCGTGCGGCATGCCGGCAGGGACGTCGCCATCCGGGCGAAGACCTTCATCGCGGCCAGCGGCGGCTTCGAGGCGAATATCGACTGGCTGAAGGAAGGCTGGGGTGACATCGCCGAGAACTTCCTGATCCGCGGCACGCCCTACAACCGCGGCACCGTGCTGAGGATGCTGATCGACAGGGGCGTGATGCAGATCGGCGACCCGACCCAGTGTCATGCCGTCGCGATCGACGCGCGCGCGCCGAAATTCGATGGCGGCATCATCACGCGCCTCGACTGCGTCGTCTTCGGCATCGTCGTCAACAAGCATGCCGAGCGTTTCTACGACGAGGGTGAAGACGTCTGGCCGAAACGCTATGCCATCTGGGGACGGCTCGTCGCCGCCCAGCCGGACCAGATCGCCTATATCGTCTTCGACGCGCCGTCGCTCGAACTCTTCATGCCGTCGCTCTTCCCGCCGGTAAAGGCCGACACGATCGGCGAACTTGCGGGGAAGCTGGGGCTGGAACCCGCGGCGCTGGAGCGCACGGTGGTCGGCTTCAATGCTGCCGTCCGGCCCGGCACCTTCGACCACACGATCCTCGACGACTGTCGCACCGAGGGTCTCGAACCGGCCAAGACCCATTGGGCGCGGCGCATCGGGACGGCGCCGTTCTATGCCTATCCGGTCCGGCCGGGCATCACCTTTACCTATCTCGGCGTCAAGGTGGACCGGGCGGCGCGCATGGTGATGGCGGATGGCGGGCCGGCCGCCAACATGTTCGCCGCCGGCGAAATCATGGCTGGCAACGTGCTCGGCCAGGGCTATGCCGCCGGCATCGGCATGACGATCGGCAGTGTCTTCGGCCGTATCGCCGGGCGAGAGGCCGCCCGTCTCGTTTCGTCCGCAAGCCAGCCCCCGGAGGCCGCATGAACATCCAGACCCCGCTCCTGCCGACGCACGCGACGGCCAGCCTTGCCGAGGCGGACCGCCTGATGACGGTCTGCAATTCCTGTCGCTACTGCGAAGGGCTCTGCGCGGTCTTTCCCGCCATGGAAATGCGGCGGGCCTTTTCGGACGGCGATCTCAACTATCTCGCCAATCTCTGTCATAGCTGCGGCGCCTGCTTCCACGATTGCCAGTTCTCGCCGCCGCACGAATTCGACGTGAACGTGCCGAAGACGCTGGCGATCGTGCGCAACGATTCCTACCAGGCCTATGCCTGGCCGCGCGCCTTTTCCGGTCTTTTCCATCGCAACGGCCTGGCGATCAGCCTGATCGCGGCGCTGAGCGTCGCGCTCTTCATCGCCGGCTTCGCAGCCTGGCACGACCCGGCCGTGCTCTTCGGCGTGCATACCGGCCCCGGCGCCTTCTACACGCTGATGCCGCACAATGCGATGGCCCTGCTTTTCGGCGCGGCCTTCGCCTATTCCGTGGTGGCGATGGCGATGGGCATTCGCGCCTTCTGGAAGGATATCGGTGCGCCCGCCGGAACGCTCGGCGAGCCCGCCTCCATCTGGCAGGCGATGAAGGATGCCGGGAGCCTGCGCTATCTCGACGGCGGCGGGGTCGGCTGCATGAACGAGGACGACCGGCCGACCGACCGGCGGCGCCTCTATCACCACATGACGTTCTACGGCTTCGTGCTGTGCTTTGCCGCGACCTCGACGGCGACGCTCTATCACTATCTCCTCGGCCTCGAAGCCCCCTACCCTGTCTACGATCTCCCCGTCGTGCTCGGCACGCTGGGCGGTATCGGCCTGCTCGTCGGGCCGGCCGGCCTGCTCCATGCGAAATGGCGGCGCGATCCCGTTCTCAAGGACGATTCTCGCACCGGCATGGACGTCGCCTTCCTCGTCATGCTGTTCCTGACGAGCCTGACCGGCCTGCTGCTGCTGGTCCTGCGCGCAACGCCGGCCATGGGCCTGCTGCTCGCGCTGCATCTCGGGGTCGTCTTCAGCCTGTTCGTCACCATGCCCTACGGCAAGTTCGTGCACGGCATCTACCGGTTCCTCGCGCTGGTGCGCTATGCGAAGGAGAAGCGGGAGGTCGACGGGGCCTGAGGACACGCCGCCGCCGGCAGGGCATCGTCGAAGAGACCGCCGAGCGCGCGCCGGACGTCGTCGCCGTCGATCATGACGGCGGGGCGCGCATGGGAGGCGTCGCCGGCCGTGTCTCCCGCCCACGCCATGCAGTCGATGAACTTTGCCCTGCGGTCCTCCGCGCCGAGCGGGTCTTCCGCGGCACCCCGTGCATGCAGGCGGGATGCGGTGAGGCGGCGGCCGTCGCGGAGTGTCACGGCGACGAGAAGGAGGAGCCTTTCGTGCCCGTGTTCCTCCTCGGCGGTGCAGGACTGCATGGCGATCGACCGCATGCGCGCCACAAGGCCGGGCGCGCGAAGGTGGCCGCCGCCACCGGCGAAATCCACGAGGCTGAGCGAGCCCTTCATGAGGGCTGCCGGAACGAGGACAGCGTCGCGGGCGCGCTCGATGGCATTTGCGGAGAATTCGGTTCGTGATGCGAGCCTGCCGGATATATCGAGAAGAACGCCGGTCATTGACGAATGTCTTTCCGTGAGCTTGGTTCGCGGGCGAAACTGTTCGACTTTCGGCAGGGCCGCAATCTTATGCGGTTTGCGGATAGGGTTACCGGGCAGCGCCATGGGCAAGGCATCGAGTGCCGCGATCAGCCTGAAACATATCGAGGCCTACGACGCGATCGCCGCGACGGGCTCGACGCTGGCGGCGGCCGCCGAGATCGGCATTTCGCAGTCGAATGCCAGCCGGCTGTTGCAGGAGTTGGGGGATTATCTCGGCGTGCGCCTGTTCGACCGGAACAAGAGCCGCCTGTCGCCGGCGCGTGAGGGCCTGCAGCTCTATCGTCAATGACGAGGGTGGTGCTGCCGCTGGGGGTTTCGCTGATGACCGCCCCGGCCCTGCTTGCCGAGGCGAAACGCGAATGGCTGGAGAAGAGGGACGGAAAACCCTATGTCTGCCCATCCCGGCCGAGGTAATGCCGGGCGAGAAGGGGTAGCTTCGGGGACAGGCGGCGATGCCCGGCCCGTTTATTCTTCGCCGTCATCCGCCGGGGCGGGCAGGGTCTCGTCCAGCATCTCCTTGCGGCTCAGCAAGCCGGCGTCTTCCAGCGCCTCGATATCCGGCAGGTCGCGCAGCGTCTGCAGGCCAAAGGCGGAGAGGAACTGTTTGGTCGTCACATAGGTGTAGGGCGCGCCGGGCGTCGGGCTGCGCGGTCCCGAACCGATGAAGCCGGCATTGCGCAGCGCGCCGATCGTGTCGCGACTGACCTCCTTGCCGAAGATTTTTGACAGCTCGCTGCGGGTGACCGGCTGGAAATAGCCCACCGCCATCAGCACCATCGCCTCGAATTCCGAAAGCAGCGCCCCGCCCCCGCGCGTCGGCGCGGCGGAGGCGCGGATTACGTCGGTGTAGCGCAGGCGGGTCCGGTGTTGCCAGCCGCCGGCGACGGCGACGATCTCGTAGGGGCGTCCGTGCAGGTCTTCCTTGAGGTCGTCGATGAGGAGGTCGATGCTGCAATTGCTGCCGACGATGCGCGACAGCGTCTCGCGCGTCACCGGTTCGGCCGCGGCGAAGATGACGGCCTCGATGCGCAGCATCCATTCGCGCCAGCGCAGGTCCGGCGGCAGGTCCTCCAACTCGCGGTCGAAGAGGATTTCCTTCTCCGCCTTCGTCCTGCCGGCCTTCTGAGCGGTCGGTCCGGTCATCGTCACAGCCCGAAGATCCGGAAGGTGGTGCGGCCCGACAGTTCGCGCACGGCGCCGAAGCCCTCCAGCCGCTCGAACAGCCGGGTGCTCGCCCAGCGGGAAAGGTTGGTGCTGCGCGCGGAGGCCGGGATGGCGTCCTCGTCGAGCAGCTTGCGGATGACGGCGCCCGCCCCCTTGGTGCGCACCTTCGGCGCGGCGGCGAGAAGCTGGTCGGCGCGACGCGCCACCTCGCCGGCCGATTGCAGCGCCGCCCCGGCGCCTTCGGCCAGGGCAAGGCAGACGGCGCGCGGAAAACCCGGATCGCCCGGGCGCACCCGCCCCCTGCCCCCGAGCGTGCGGAAGGCCGGGCCATGGCGCTCTGCCATCAGCAACGGCACGGGGCGCTGCCATTTGAGCTTTTCCGCGATTACCGCATCGCCGAGCGCCCAGGCGAGCGGTTCGGCATCCGGCCGCTCGGCATGGATGGCGGCGACGAGATCGGCCGCCGCGAAGGGCGCCGGGCGGCCCGACTGGAGGACGGCCTCGGCGTGATCGACAGCTGCACCAAGCCGCTCGTCCCAGGCAAGGCCGAAGAGATCGGCAAGCTCCGCCACGAATTTCGAGGTGATGGCGCCCTTGCGGCCGGCGAGCCTGCCGAATGCCAGGAAGAACTTTCCGGCCGGTCCCGGATCATCGCCCGGCGCCGTCAGCAGCGCCGCGTCGCGCAGCGCCGCCTCGTCCTCTCCCCTGCCCGCCAGCCGGACGGCGGCAACGGCGCAGGCAAGCGCCCGGCGCGCGCGCCAGCAGCCGGCCCAGACCGGCTCGCTGCGAACGAGGTCATCCAGGGTCTTGAGGGCGACGCCGGCGGCGAAGGCGGCGTCGAGCTCATCGGGCGTCCGGCCGCGCGGCAGCGTCCAGCCGGGCAGGAGCAGCGGCGGCAGGGCGGCGGGAACAGGGGGGCGGGCGCGCGAATCCATGTCCGTGAGTTTACATGGCGCGTGCGGTTCGTGCTGCTTTTTCCAGCGCATGCGCACAGCTTTTCGATTTTTTCTCGAAGACTGCCTCCCAAACGGATCGTTAAGCCGGTCGATACGACTTTAAATGTATATTAATGCAAATTTAATCGCGCGCCGGCGCGCGCCCACTCTTTCCTTGGTTTCCCGGCCGCCTGCATGCAGGTTCCTCCCGTCGACGCGCAGGGATCCGCCCTTCGCTCGCCGCGACAGGGCCTGGATTGCTTTGGAATGATCTCGTTCGTCATCGGGCTGAAGAGCCGCGCGCATTTCGTCTTCGACCGGGGCCTTCGCGCCCGGGGCGAGGCGTTCGTCGGCACCAATGCGCGCCGCGGCAGGCAGGCGCGGCAGCGAGTGGCGATCGTGTTCGCGATCTTCTCGGCGGCCTATCTTCTGATCGGCGGGCGCCTCCTGCAATACGGCCTTTCCGAGCCGGTCGTCTCCGCGTCGATCGGCGGCACCGGCCATGCCGTCGCCTCGCGCCCCAACATCGTAGATCGCCACGGCGAGCTGCTGGCGACGGAC
The DNA here is from genome assembly GCF_040812195.1 of Shinella sp. S4-D37. NCBI lineage: Bacteria > Pseudomonadati > Pseudomonadota > Alphaproteobacteria > Hyphomicrobiales > Rhizobiaceae > Shinella > Shinella sp. S4-D37. The sequence continues at coordinate 95,924 of NZ_JBFNXL010000001.1, forward strand.
CTGCACATGGTCTCCCTCTATGCCGATCCGCGCCGCATCGTCGATGCCGACGAGGTGGTGGAAAAGCTCGCTCTCGTCATTCCGAACCTCGACTGGGGCGAAACGCACAGGAAGCTGCGCTCTCCCACGGCGTTCCAGTGGCTGCGTCGGCAACTGACGCCCAAGCAGCAGGCCGACATCCTGGCGCTTGGGCTTCCCGGTATCGGCTTCCGGCCGGAAAAGCGCCGGTTCTACCCGGGCGGCGCCACCGCCGCGCATATCGTCGGCCATGTCAATGTCGACAACCAGGGCCTTGCGGGCATGGAGCGCTATCTCGACCAGCAGGGGCTGGCGGACCTCAGGGCGGCCGGGCTGACGGACGACGCGCGCCTTGCGCCGGTCCGCCTGTCGATCGATCTGCGCGTCCAGAACATCGTGCGCACCGTCGTCGCCAAGGCGATGACCGACTACGAGGCGGAAGCGGCCGGCGCCGTCATCCTCGACGTGGAGACCGGCGAGGTGCTGGCCATGGCCTCGGTTCCGGACTACGACCCGAACGCGCCGTCCCGCACCCTGGCGGACGGAAGCGTCGACAAGGAGTATGAGAAGGGTTGGTTCAACCGCATCAGCAACGCCACCTTCGAGATGGGCTCGACCTTCAAGAGCTTCACCCTGGCGATGGGCCTCGACGCGGGCAAGATCACGCTGGGTTCCGTCATCGACGCCTCCCGCCCCATCCGCATGGGCGGCTTCACCATCCGGGATTTCAAGGGCAGGAACCGCCCGCTCTCCATCCCGGAAGTGTTCCAGTATTCCTCAAATATCGGCACCGCCGCGGTGGCCGACATGGTCGGCATCGACGGCCACCGGCAATTCCTCACCAAGCTCGGCCTGCTCACGAAACCGGTGACGGAGATGCCGGGCGTAGCGACGCCGACCCAGCCGCGGACGTGGAAGAAGATCCATTCCGCGACGATCTCCTTCGGCCACGGCGTCGCCACCACGCCCTTGCAGACGGCCGTCGCGGCCGCCGCGCTGATGAACGGCGGCTATCTCATCCCGCCGACCTTCCTGCCGCGCTCGAAGGCCGAGGCGCAGGCGCTTGCGACGCGTGTCCTCAAGGACAAGACGAGCGCCGACATGCGCTTCCTCTACGACTGGAACGGCCAGAATGGATCGGGCCGAAACGCGCAGGCAGAAGGTTTCCGCGTCGGCGGCAAGACCGGAACGGCCGACAAGGTCATCGACGGGCGCTACGCCAAGACGATCAACTTCAACGCCTTCGTCGCCGCCTTCCCGATGGACCGGCCGCGGTATGTCGTCCTTTCGATCATCGATGCGCCCCGCACGGGCGAACGCGGCGGGCGAACCGCGGCCTCCACCGCCGCACCGATGATCAAGGCGATCATCCAGCGTGTTGCGCCGCTCCTCGGCGTCCAGCCGCGCTTCGGCACGCCGGAGGTGGAGATGCGGCTTGTCGACTATTAGAGCGCGGGCTTTTCCATCGCCGCCGGACGGGCGACGGAACGGCTGCGCTTGTCCAGCGCCATGGCCAGCGCGCCGGTGATCTCCTCGTCGCGAAAGGGCTTGTTGACCACCGCGAGCGCCCCGTCGAAACCCTGCTGCACGGAGGCGGGATCGCCCGTCACGAAGATGATGTCGATGCCGAAGCGATCGATCAGCCGCCGGGCGAGAAGCTGGCCGCTGTTTCCGTCGGAAAGGCTGAGATCGACCAGGGCGATATCGGCGCGCGGGGCATAGGCGAGCGCCTGCTCCACGGTCGAGACCGGGCCGATGGCCTCGAAGCCGTCGTCCTCCACCACATTTTCCAGAAGCTTGGCGATCAGGAATTCGTCCTCGACGATCAGTACGCGCATCGGTTCCTCCCCGGTCAGCGGCGTCAGGCGGATTTCGAAGCGTGCTCGGGCTTGCCCTTGCGCTTTGTCGAAGCCATTTCCTTCAGCTCGCCCTCGGACATGGATTTCTCCATGCTGCGCGAGGCGCCCTTCAGTTCGCTCTTCTTGATATCGCCGCGCTTGGCGGCGAGCGCGGCCCCGGCAGCCTTCTGCTGGGCTTTCGATTTTGCAGGCATGGAACGGCCTCCTCTTCGGGGATATTTCCGCCAAACCCGCAAAGCCCCGCAATGTTCCCGCAAGGACGCGCGCATCGTGCAAAACCTCCTCAGGCGATCGCGGCGGCGATGGCGATGGCGATCTCGCGGCTGTCGTAGGGCTTCATCAGCAGCACGGGGGCACGGTCGCCGGGAACGGCGGGCCGGCGGTCGTGGCCGGTGGCGAAGACGACGCCGATATCCGTGTGCTGCGTCCGGGCGTGGACGGCAAGATCCGCCCCCGACATGACGGGCAGGCCAATATCGGTGAGAAGGACGTCGAAGCGCCGTTCCTTCAGCAGCGGCAAGGCCTGTTCCGCCGTCGCCGCCTCCACCACCTCGTGGCCGAGTTCCTGCACGAGATCGACGGCATTGAGCCGGATCAGGAAGTCGTCCTCGACCAGCAGGATCGTCAGCCGCCTTGTTTCCCGTGTCCCCGTCCCAGCGCCGTTCGCCGCGGTTTGCGCGGGCGGCGACGGTGGCGGCGGCCGGCCGGCGAGGCTCGCGCGGATCTTCCGGGCCAGCGTCTCTTGGCTGTAGGGTTTTGAGAGGAGAGCGACGCCGGCATCGAGCCTGCCCTCATGAACGATCGAGTTTTCGGCGTAGCCGGAGGTGAAGAGCACGGCGAGGTTCGGCAGATGCTCGCGGGCCTTGCGGGCAAGGTCGGGGCTGCTAAGCGGCCCCGGCATGACGACGTCGGTGAACAGCAGGTCGATGGCCAAGCCGCTTTCGATGACCGACAGCGCGCTGGCCGCATCGCGCGCCTTCAGCACCGAATAACCGAGGTCGCCCAGCATCTCGACGACCGTCGTGCGCACCTCGTCGTCGTCCTCGGCCACCAGGATCGTCTCGGTGCCGCCGGTGAGCGGACCGAAGTCCGCCTCAGCGAGGCGATCCTCCTCCTCCTCCAGCGAGCGTGGCAGGTAGAGGCGCACCGTCGTGCCCTCCCCCGGCGCGCTGCGGATCTTCACATGCCCGCCCGATTGCTTGACGAAGCCGTAGACCATGGACAGTCCGAGGCCGCTGCCCTTGCCGGCCGGCTTGGTGGAGAAGAAGGGCTCGAAGGCGCGTCCTAGAACGTCCGCCTCCATGCCCTCGCCCGTATCGGTGACGGCGATGAGGACATATTGGCCGGCCGGGATATCCGGGTGTTGCCGGGCATAGGCGTCGTCGATATGGGCATTGCCCACCTCGATCGTCAGCTTGCCGGTGCCGTTCATGGCGTCATGCGCATTGATCGCGAGGTTGAGGATGGCGTTCTCGATCTGCGAAGGATCGACGAAGGCATTCCACATGCGGCCGGAGCGGATGGTTTCGATCTCGATCGCCTCGCCGATCGTGCGGTGCAAAAGCGCCTCCAGCGTCAGGACGAAGCGGCCGATATCGATGACTTTCGGCTCCAGCGCCTGCCGGCGGCCGAAGGCGAGAAGCTGGTTGGCAAGCTTGGAGCCGCGGTTGACGCCGGCAATGGCATTGGCGACCCGCTGCTCCGCCCGGCCGTTGCCCGCCACGTCCTTACCGAGCAATTGGAGATTGCCGGAGATGATCTGCAGGAGATTGTTGAGGTCGTGCGCGACGCCGCCCGTCAACTGGCCGATCGATTCCATCTTCTGGGCCTGGCGAAGCTGCTCCTCCGCCTCCGCGAGCGCGCAGGCCTGTTCGCGCTCCGCCTTCAGCCGCTCCTCGGCCTTCACCCGGGCCGTGGTCTCGGCCACCATGGCGATGACGCCGGCAGGCCGTCCGTCCGCGTCGAGCACCGGCGAGCAGTCGAGGTTCATCCAGACCTGTTCCGGTTCGCTGCGGTGCCGCAGGAGCGTCAGTTCGCGGTCCCTGTAGGCGAGCGCGCCGCCCGCAAGGCCGACTTTCATGACATTGTCGTTGAAATCGGCGATCTCCGGCCATCCCTCGCGGACCTTGCTGCCGAAGAGGGCCGGGTGTCGCCCGCCGGCGAAGGCGGAATAGGCGTCGTTGTAGATCATGATGCCGTCCTGGCCCCACAACAGGACGATCGGCATGGGCGAGCGAAGCAGGAGGCCCGTCGTCGCCTTGAGGTTCTGGGGCCATTCGGCGAGGGAGCCGAGCGGCGTCCGGGACCAGTCGAACCCGGCGATCAGCACGGCGGCGCCCCCGCCTCCGCTGAGGAACGGATAGCTCTCCACTTCTGCGTCCCGGCCCTTCTCAAACCCCATTCGGCATCTCTTTCAAGCACTCCGGCACTCTTCCGTTCCTCCCGGCGCGCGGGCGGAAGGGACCGCGAAAGGAGATAGGGCACGCCCCTGCCGCGTCAAACGACGCCCGGCCGAAACGCCGCCGCTAGCGCAACAGGCCCTGCCCGCCGTCGATCCACAGCGGGATGCCGGTAATGTGCCGGGCCTTCGAGGAGGCGAGGAAGAGGATCGCATCGGCGACCTCGTCGGCCGTGCCGGGCTTGCCCTGCGAGACCGGGATATCGCCCTCGGGCCAGACGACGGGGATGCCTGCCTCTTCCGTCCCGCGCTGTTCGGTATTGTCGTCGATGTCGGTCTCGATGGCACCGGGACACACGGCATTGATACGGATGCGGACCTTGCCGAGTTCCAGCGCCAGTTGCTGCACCATGGCGACCTGCGCCGCCTTGGTGGCGGCATAGGCGGTCGCGCCCGGCGTGGTGAAGGTACGCGTGCCGTTGATCGAGGAGACGACGACGATCGCCCCCTCCCCCGCCTGCTTGAGCAGCGGCACGGTGAGATGGAGCGTCAAGTAGGTGCCGCGCAGGTTGATGGCGATCGTCTCGTCCCATTCGGCCGGCGTCAGGTCGTCGATCGGCGCCCAGGCGCCGTTAACGCCTGCATTGGCGACGACGATGTGAAGGCCGCCGAAGGCACTCGCAAGCTGTTCGACGGCGGCGCGCATAGATGCTTCGTCCGCCACATCCGCCGGAAGCGCCAGAGCCGCGCCGCCCTGCCGGCGGATCTCGGTTGCGACCGCCGCCACCTCGTCGGCGCTGCGGCTCAGCACCCCGACGCTCGCCCCGTAACGGGCGAGCGCCAGTGCCGTGGCCTTGCCGATCCCGGAGCCCGCGCCGGTGACGAGGGCGACCTTTCCTGCAAACAGCATCCGCGGCCCCTCTGCATTGTTGTCGATTTGGCTCGACAACAATGCCCGGGAAGCACGTCGGTTCCCGGCTTTTTTGCGGAACCAAGCGGGGGTGTCTGCGTTTGCTAAAAAGACAATGCCGTTCGCAGGAGGTCACCGTGCGCCAGAAGAAGAAGCCGCTTGCCCGCAAACCCGCCGCCACCCCCGATGCCGACCTGCGGAACATCGCCAAACGCCGCAATTCCTGGGACCCGCAGGTGATCGTGCCGCAGCAGGTCGATCTGCCGCTCCGCCGGCAGGATCATGAGGAGGTGGCCGTGCCCGCCGCGCCGAACGGCCGCAGTCTCGTCAACGGACGGTTCTGAAGGGACGACGGAAATGCTTGTGAAGGACGTGATGTCCGCCCAGATCGTGACCGTCTCGCCCAATGACACCGCCCAGTCGGCCGCGCGGCTGATGCTCGAAACCGAAGTGGGCGCCCTGCCGGTCGAGGTGCCGGGCGTCGGGGCCATCGTCGGCATCATCACGGATCGCGATATCGTGGTGTCGGTCCTGGGGCGGGGACATTCAACCTCCATGGCGATTGCCGAATTCATGACCGTGTCGCCTGAAGTGTGTAACCAGGGCGACGACACGGCGATGGTGGCTGCCCGCATGCGTGAATTGGGCGTGCGCCGCCTCGTGGTGGTGGACGACGACCGGCGGGTCGTCGGCATCGTCAGCCTTGTCGACGTTCCCGCCGAAAGACCCGCGACGGAGGGTCCGCAATGACCATCTTTGCAACCGACCGGCTGTGGGACGAGGCCGCCGTGCTCGAAGGCGACAGGCAGGTGCTTCGCGTGCAGAGCACGCGCGATGCACTCCTGTGCCTGAAGAACCACTGGCCGATCAAGGACGGACCTGCAGCGCTGATGGCCAAGAGCGTCTGCGAGCAGGGGCTGACAAGCGACGACGACCCGGCCTTCGCGCGCCGTGCCTTCATCGAGGCGGCCAAGGAAGCCGGTTTCCGCGTGAATTCATGGACGGCGACATAGGCCGCTGCCACCACCGAAGGGACATTATCGTGGACGACGAACGCCAGGAATGGATCAGCAAGCGCGCCTATGGCCTGTGGGAGGCGCAAGGCCGCCCGGAAGGCAAGGATCGCGAGCATTGGGAGCAGGCCGCGCGCGAGCGCGCCGAACTCGAACGGGTCGCCCTGCCCGAACATCTGAAGACGAAACGCACCTCGAACGATACCGACGAGGCCACCCGCAGGGCGGTCGACGCGATCCGCCGCCCTCCGCCGAAAGGCGACAAGGCGCTCGCCCTTCGCCCTTGAGGCGGTCCCCCTAACCCTGCTGCGCCCTTTTCGGGCTTTCGAGAAAGCGCAGCAGGCGCTCCTCCTCCACTCGCAGTCCCGAAATGTCCAGCGCCGGGCGCCGCAAGGCGCGGCGAAGGGTTTCCGGCGTCTCGGCGAGCGCGACGATCTCAGGATGGATATAGCTCGACCGTGCAATGGCCGGCGTGTTGTGCAGGATCTCGGCCGCGGCCTCGGCCATGCCCTTGATCGTCGGGCGCCCGCCGGCCTCGATCTCACGGCGGGCATGGGCGAAGGCGGCAAGGCTGCCGGCCCAGGTGCGAAAGGTTTTTGCCGAAATGGCGATGCCCGAGATCTCGGCGAGATAGGCGTTGAGCCGGCCCGAATCGATCGGCCGCACGAGATCGCCCTCGTCCTTCCACACGAAGAGCTGTCGGCCCGGCAGGTCGGCGCAGTCTTCCAGCAGGCGCTGGAGGCGGGGATGCTTCAGCGTCCGGCGCACGCGCTTGCCGCCCTTGGCGGTGAAGCGCAGCGCGATGCGCCCGTCGGCGACGGTGACGTGGCGCTTGAGCAGGGTCGTCGCGCCATAGGTCTTGTTCTCCACCGCATAGGCCCGGTTGCCGACGCGAAGCTGGGCTTCGTCGAGCAGGACGGTGATCGCCGCCAGCATGGTGGCGACCGCGCCGGGCTCGCCGTCGAGGTCCCGCTTCACCGCGCGCCGTAGTTTCGGCAGCGCATGGCCGAAGGCGACGAGCTGGTCGAACTTGTCGCCGCTTTTCAGCGCCTGCCAGTCGGGATGATAGCGGTACTGCTTGCGCCCGCGCGCATCGTAGCCGGTGGCCTGAAGGTGGCCGTTGGCCTCTATGCAGATCCATACATTCTCGTAGGCCGGCGGCAGGCCGAGGGCGGCGATGCGTGCCTTCTCGGCGGCATCGCGCAGCAGCGCGCCGTCGGGCAGGCGATAGCAGAAGCCGCGGCCGGTCCGCCGGCGCCGGATGCCCGGCTCGCTGTCGCTGACATAGACGAGACCGGTCTCCTTGAGATTGTCGGGCGCCATGGTCTGTCGTCAGCCCGCCGGCTGGAAGACGGCGATGCTCGCCGGGTAGACGACGGCGGGGCTTTCGGCAGGGTGTTCGGCGAAGGCATCCTCCGCGGCTCCCGTGTCGAGAACCCTTTTCCATGCCGTGATGCCGTTCACCGCGGGCAGCGTGATTGCGCAATCCTCCTCGCCGGCATTGAAGGCCATGAAAAGCTGGTCCGCCGCCTCGCCGTTCGCGGGCTTCGCGAGGAAGAGGCCGAGGGTGCGCAGGTTGCCGTCCGTCCAGGCGGCGTCGGTCATGACGGCGCCGTCCGGCCCGTACCAGGCGATGTCGACCGTGCCATCCTCGCCCGCCTCGCCCGTCAGGAACCGCTCCTGCCGCAGCGCCGGATGCTCTTTCCGGAAGGAGACGGCGCCCTTGCAGAAATCGAGGAAGGGATCGCCCAGGCCGCTCCAGTCGGTCCAGCCGGTCTCGTTGTCCTGGCAATAGGCGTTGTTGTTGCCGCTCTGGCTGTTGCCGAGTTCGTCTCCGCCGAGCAGCATCGGCACGCCCTGGCTGAGCAGGAGGGTCGCGATCATGTTGCGCCGGCGGCGGTCGCGCGCCGCGCGGATGGCCTCGTCCTGCGTCGGGCCTTCGGCGCCCATATTGTGCGAATGGTTGTCGGAATGACCGTCGCGGTTGTCCTCGCCGTTCGCCTCGTTGTGCTTGCCGTCGTAGGAGACCGTGTCCATGAGCGTGAAGCCGTCATGGGCGCTGATCAGGTTGACCGACGAGGTGGCGCCGCGGTCGGAATGGTTGAACTGCGGGGACGAGCCGGTGAGCCGCGTCGCCAGCCCCGAAACGAGGCCGCCGTCGCCCTTCCAGAAGCGGCGCACGTCGTCGCGGTACTTGTCGTTCCATTCGCGGAAGGGATGCGGGAAGCCGCCCACCTGGTAGCCGCCGTCGCCGACATCCCAGGGCTCGGCGATCAGCTTCACGCCGGAAAGCATCGGATCCTGCCGGATCGCGTCGAAGAACGTGCCGTCGCGGTCGAACTCAATATGCCGCGTGCGGCCGAGCGTGCTGGCGAGGTCGAAGCGGAAGCCGTCCACATGCATGACGCCGACCCAGTAGCGCAGGCTGTCGAGCACCATGCGCAGCACCATGGGGTGGGCGATGTTGAGCGTGTTGCCGGTGCCGGTCGTGTCGTAGCTGTGGCGCAGGTCCTCCGGCGACAGGCGGTAGTAGTTGAGATTGTCGAGGCCACGGAAGCTGAGGGTCGGGCCGCGCTCGGAGCCTTCGGCCGTGTGGTTGTAGACGACGTCCATGATCACCTCGATGCCGGCGGCATGGAAGCGCTTGACCATGGTCTTGAACTCGGTGACGGCGCGGCCGGAGAGAAAACGCGGCTGCGGCGCGAAGAAGCCGAGCGTCTGGTAGCCCCAATAGTTGCGCATGTCCTTTTCCAGGAGATGCCGGTCGTCGGGGAAATACTGGATCGGCAGGAGCTCGATGGCGGAAATCCCCAGGTCGACGAGATGCTCGATGATCGGGTCGCTCGCCATGCCCATGAAGGTGCCGCGCAGCGCTTCCGACACGCCGGGATGGCGCATCGTCATGCCGCGCACATGCGCCTCGTAGATGATCGTCTCGGTCCAAGGCCGGCGGATGGCCGCATCGCCCGCCCAGTCGAAATCCGGATCCTGCACCACGCCCTTGACCATGAAGGTCGCGCTGTCGCGCGCGTCGAAGGAGAGATCGTCGGCCGGATCGCCGATCGTGTAGCCGTAGAGGGCGTCGTCCCAGGCAATCTCGCCCACGACCTGTTTGGCATAGGGATCGAGGAGCAGCTTGTTCGGATTGAAGCGATGACCGTTTTTCGGATCGTACGGGCCGTGTGCCCGGTAGCCGTATACGGTGCCCGGCTTCAGGCCGGCGATATAGCCCGACCAGATATCCCCTTCGCGCTTCGGTAGCGCCAAGCGGTCTGTCTCCTCCTTCCCGTCCTCGGAAAACAGGCAGAGGTCCATCTGTTCGGCATGGGCCGAGAATACGGCGAAATGCGTGCCCTCGCCGGTGAATTCGGCGCCGAGCTCCGGCTTCATGAAATCGAGTTCGGAAAATGCGTAGCTCATGCGGCGGGTCCCCTTCTGTCGCGCAGGCAAGCTTACCGACCGGATCGCCTGCGAATGCTCCACCGACCTGCGACGGGTTTTGCCGGAGGAACGGAAGCGCCGGTCGGGTGCGGAAAGAGCGATGGTGCAACGCGAAAAGGCGGGATTTGTTCCGGAACATTTCCGCCGCTGCCCGGTTCCCTCCCCTACACGCAGCGATGGGGGATCCGCATGACGCCAGCATCGTCGACGCCAGACCACTGGGGACCGGAAATCCTGAAAGACGGTCGGGTACGGTTCCGCCTCTGGGCGCCTGCCGAAGAGACGGTCACGCTCGTTGCGGCGGGCCGCGAGATCGCCATGCGCCCGGCGGGCGAAGGATGGCATGCGGTCGAGACAGAGCTTGTCCGGCCGGGCGATCGCTACGCCTTCCGGCTTTCCGATGGCCTCACCATTCCCGATCCGGCCTCGCACGCGCAGGAGAGCGGGCTGGAAGGCCCCTCCATCGTCATCGACCATGCCGGCTATGCCTGGCGACATCCGGGCTGGAAAGGCCGCCCGTGGGAAGAGGCGGTGCTCTACGAACTGCATGTCGGCGCCTTCACGCCGGAAGGCACGTTCCGCGCCGCGATCGAGCGGCTCGCGCACCTGCGCGCCGTCGGCATCACGGCCATCGAGATCATGCCCGTCGCGCATTTCGCCGGACGGCGCGGCTGGGGATACGACGGCGTGCTGCACTATGCACCGCACAATGCCTATGGCACGCCCGACGACCTGAAGGCGCTGGTCGACGCGGCCCACGGCCATGGGATCATGGTGCTGCTCGACGTCGTCTACAATCATTTCGGCCCGGTCGGGAACATCCTGCCGCGCATCGCCCCGCCGTTCTTCCATCCTGAGCGCAACACGCCCTGGGGCGCGGCGCTGGCCTTCGAGCGCGCGCCGGTGCGCCGTTACTTCATCGACAACGCGCTGCACTGGATCGTCGACTACCGGTTCGACGGCCTGCGTCTCGACGCGACCGAGGAGATCGTCGACGACAGCGAGCGGCATGTCCTCATCGAAATGGCGGAGACGATCCGGCAGGCCGTGCCGGATCGGCAGGTCCATCTCGTCGTCGAGGACCAGTTGAGCCGCAGGAGCCTGCTGAACCGCGACGGCGGCGCCGTGCATCACTATACGGCTGGCTGGAACGACGAATTCCATCATGCGCTCCACGTCGTCGCGACAGGCGAACGGCAGGGCCATTACGCGCCTTTCGCGGAAGACACCTATGCGCTCCTGCGCGAGGCGGCCGCCAAGGGGTTCGTGCATGCGGACCGCGGCCGCGACCGCGTGGGGCCGGCGCCGCAGGATCGCCTGCCGCCGCAGGTCAACGTCAACTTCCTGCAGAACCACGACCAGATCGGCAACCGCGCCTTCGGCAACCGGCTGGAGCAGCTTACCGACCCGTCGCTCTTCGAGGTCATGACGGCGCTGCTGCTGCTCGCCCCGCCCGTGCCCCTGCTCTTCATGGGCGACGACTACGGCGAAACGCGCCCCTTCCTCTTCTTCGCCGATTTTTCCGGGGACCTCGCCAGAGCCGTGCTGGAGGGACGCCGGCAGGAAGCGGAGAAATTCGGCGGGCTCGGCCCGGGTCACAGCCTGGACGATCTTCCCGACCCGAACGCCGAGGAGACGTTGCGGCGCTCGACGCTCGACTGGTTGCGCGTGGCCTCCCCCGAGGGCCGGCGGCGGACGGATTTCGTGCGCGACCTGATCCGGCTCCGGCAGGCGCATGTCGTGCCGCTGCTGTCTGCCGAGGCCGTGCCACGGATCCTGCCCGCCCCGGACGGCATTCTCGCCGTGGACTGGCATTTTCCCGCCGCGGCGCTTCGCCTGCGCGCCAACCTGGCCGAACGCAAGGCCTGGCCCGCGGCCGGGGGAGAGACGATTTTCGAACGGGCGGCGGACGCGGCGGCCGGCCCGTCGATTGTCGTCACCGTCGATCGCACGGCGGCACTGCCCCGCGGCGCCACGGTTGGAACCAAAGCCGTGCTCGTCTGTTCTTAGGAAAGACACTCGCGCGGCGCTGCTTTGTCTTGACGAAAACGCTCAACCAGAGGCCCCCATGCCCATCGGCGACATCATGACCCGCAATGTCCATCTCGTCCGGCCCGAGGAAACCCTGCAATATGCCGCGAGCCTGATGGCGGAGTGGGATATCGCCTTCCTGCCCGTAGCGGATGCGAGCGGCCTCGTCGGCACCCTCACGGATCGCGACATCATCCTGCGGGCCGTCGCGCCGGGGCTGAACGCGGAAACGACCAGGGTCGCCGACGTCATGACGACCAACATCACCTATTGCTTCGACGACGAGGAGCCGGAGGGAGTGCTCGCCAACATGCAGTCGCTGCATCTGCGCCGCCTCGCCGTGCTCGACCGGCAGAACCGGCTGGCCGGCGTCGTCTCGCAATCGGATTTCAAGCGCCAACGGACCTGAGCGCTTCCCGCGGCCGGCCAGCGAGGCACCGTCTTGATCCCCATCCGCTCGACCTATCGCCTCCAGTTTCGCAACGGCATGGATTTTGACGGCGCGTGCCGGCTCGTCCCCTATCTCGATGCCCTCGGCATCAGCCACCTCTACGCCTCGCCCGTCATGACCGCGGTCGACGGCTCGACCCATGGCTACGACATCACGCAGGCGAACGAGATCGATCCGTGCCTTGGCGGGCTCGACGGCCTGCGGCGCCTGTCCGGCGATCTTCACGCCCGCGGCATGGGGCTCATCCTCGACATCGTTCCCAACCACATGGCCGCGCATCTGGAAAATCCCTGGTGGCGGAGTGTCGTGACATGGGGCCTGGAGAGCCCTTTCGCCCGGTATTTCGATATCGATTGGTCCGAGCGCCTGACGCTTCCCTTCCTCGGCGGCGATTTCGACGCGGAACGGGCGAGCGGGACGATGCGCCTCGCGCTCGATCCCCGCGACGGGCTGCCGGCGCTTCGCTACCACGACACCTTCTATCCGCTTCATCCGCGCAGCTACCCGCAGGTTCTGGGAGATGCGGAAGAGCCCACGCTTGCCGCTCTGTGCGCGGCCGGCGCCTCCTTCGATCCCGCGGACGAGGCGGGAACCCTGTGCCGCCTCGCCGGTATGCTTTCGGCACCGGATGCTGTCGAGGCCATCGCCGAAGGGCTGGCGGCGATATCGCGGGACGCTGCCCGGCTTCGCGCCGCCCACGACGCGCAGCCCTGGCGGCTGACCGATTGGAAGACGGCCGGCCGGCACCTTACCTATCGCCGCTTCTTCGAGATCGCGGGCCTCGCGGGCATGCGCATGGAGGATGCCGGCGTCTTCGAGGACAGCCATCGCCTGATCATCGATCTCGTGCGCGAGGGGATCGTGGACGGGCTCAGGATCGACCATATCGACGGGCTTGCCCATCCGCGCGGCTATCTCGGGCTTCTGCGGGCCGCCATCGGCCCTGACCCCTGCATCGTCGTTGAAAAGATCCTGGAGAGGAGCGAGACTTTCCCGGCGGATTGGCCCGTGCAGGGCACGACGGGCTATGAATTCATCGGGGCGCTGGCGGATGTTCTTGTCGACGAAGGGGGGCGGAAGCGCTTGCAGCAGGCTTTCGACGGGCTGAAGCCGCCGCACCGCCAATGCTCCCATGCCGAGGAAAGGCGAAGCGCCAAGCGGCAGATGCTGACGGAGAATTTCGCCGGCGAGGTGGCGGGTGTCGCGCGCGTTGCAAGGACCCTCGCCGATGCGGGCGGGCTCCCCTTCGACGGTGATGTGGTGGCCGAGGCGATCCGTGCCTTCGTCATCGCGCTTCCGGTCTATCGCACCTATACGACGGCGAGCGTCGTGCCCGAAGGCGATCGCGCCCTGGCTCGGGCGGTGTGCAGGGACGCGATCGAACAGGCGTCGGACGGTGTGCGGTCCGCGGTCGATTTCGTCGCTGCGCTTCTCGTCGACGATCCGGTTCCGAGCGAGGCAGACTTGCGCGCCGAATTCCGCCGGCGCTTCCAGCAGCTCAGCGGCCCGATCATGGCAAAGGCGGTGGAGGATACCCTCTTCTATCGGGAAAACGCGGTCATCGCCCTCAACGAGGTCGGCGGTGATCCCGGTGCGCCGGTCGGCGGCGTGCCCGCCTTCGATGCCTTCATGGCGTATCGGGCGGAGACCATGCCGGGTGGCCTGTCGGCAAGCGCGACCCATGATACGAAGCGGGGCGAGGATGCCCGCGCGCGGCTCTATACGCTCACCGAGGCGCCGGAGGCCTGGATTGCCGCGACAGGGCGGTGGCGTGCGCTCAATGCGTCCCTGCGGACTATGTTCGATGGGCGAACCGTGCCGGAGCCGGAGGTGGAATGGCTTCTCTACCAGTCGTTCGCCGGCGTCTGGACGCCCGGCGCCGCAGACGACCCCGCCGCGCTGCGGAGGCTCGGAGAGCGGATGGGGCTTTACGCAACCAAGGCCCTGCGCGAGGCAAAACGCGCCACGCGCTGGACGGAGCCCGATCTCGAATATGAGCGGCTGGTCGGCGATTTCATCGAGGGAGCGATGCGGCACGAGGCCTTCCTGCGCGATTTCGACGCGACGCTCGCGCCCTTCGTCGATGCTGGCCGGATGAACGCTCTCAGCCAGACGATGATCAAGCTGACGGCGCCGGGCATCCCCGATGTCTATCAGGGCAGCGAGCGCTGCGATTTCTCCCTCGTCGACCCCGACAACCGGGCGGTGCCGGATATTGCCGGCATGACGATCCCCGCAAGGCCCGAGCCGACCGGTGCGAACTTCCCCCTCTACAAGCAATGGCTGATGGCGACCGTATTGAGGGAAAGGCGCAAGACCCCCCTCCCCTTCTCGGGACCCTACCGGCCCCTTGCCGTTTCCGGTGGCGGCGCGCTGGCCTTCCTGCGCAGCACGCAACAGGCTTTCGCCATCGTCGCCGTTCCCCGCCTCACCTTTGGAAAGGTGGAGCCGGATACCCTTTTGCTGCGGGAGACGGCTTTGCGCGGGGGCGCCATCGCCCTGCCCTCCCCTCTTGCTGGCCGGCTCGTGCGCTCCGTCCTCACGGGAGACCCGTTCGTCCTCGGCAGGGACCTCCCGCTTTCAGCCCTCTTCGCCGAGGCGCCCGCGGCGCTGCTTGTGTCGATGGACCGGTAGTGTTTCGTTAACCATACCGGCCGGGCGCGGCGCTGGCGGCCCAGAGGTCGAGCGCCATCCGGCGGAGCTGAAGCGATTCTTCCCAGCGGTCCGTCGTGTCGTTGCCGTCCCGGCCGGTGATCGCATAGGGCTTCGGCCCGAGTTCGCAGGTGAAGACCAGCGCGGCGGTCTTTGCCGCGCGGGACCGCCAGTCGCGAAAACCCTCCTTCCACCATTCGCCGAAGAGATCGACCCAGGGGCGGTGATGCGGAAAGGAAAGCTCGACCTGCACCTGCTCGCGCGAAGCGACGCGGCCATGGAAGGCATGGGCATTCTTGAGGATGCGCCGGATCAGCACATGGTTCTCCTCTGAAACCGGAAAGGCGAATTCCCGGCCGACGAGGAAATGCGACAGGTCCGCGAGAAGCGGCAGGTCGGGCCGCCGGTCGAGCAGATCGAGCGTGAAGTAGAGGTCCGTGGTCATCCGGTCGCGATGCGTCTCGATATAGACGGGAATGCCCGCCGCCTCGGCAAGCCGCATCCAGCCGTCGAGAAGCGGCAGGCAATCCTCGATCCGGCGCGGCCGGATATCGGGTTGCAAGTTGATGTGGCTGACCGGGAATTCGGCGGCCAGTTCCAGCGGCAGGCGCAGGTCATCGACGGTGCGCGGAAAACACACGCCTTCGATCTTCAGGCCGGTGCCGCGCAGGACCACGTCGAGGCGGGCGACGTCCGCGCGATTGGTATAGTGCGCGCTGACGCCGTCGAATCCCGCCCCGGTGATCATCGCGATGTTTTCCGCAAGGCTGCGCTCATGGCCGTCCGTGTGGCGGCGTTCCATGGCCCAGAGCGACTGGAAGACGAGGAGCCTCTGCATCAGGCGGCCCTTGCGCTTCTAAGCAGCGCCTTGAGGTTGACGGCCGGATCGGCGAGCGCGGCGGGATCGGGCTCGATGCCGGCGGCAATCAGCATTTCCGCCAGCTTGATGTCCCTTGCCACCCCGTTGCCGGTGCCAAGGCCCGCCGCCGCCACGAGGCGTCCGTCCGCAAGGTAGAATTCCAGTTCGCCGCCTGCGACCGGGCGCAGGATGCTTTGGTGCCCCGGCTGGGGCAGGCCCGTCACCTGCAGGCCGAGATCGTATTGATCGGACCAGAACCACGGCAGGGCGGCGAACGCTTCGTGGGCACCGGTCATGTTCCGCGCGGCCGTCTCGGCCTGGCTGCGCGCGTTGCGCCAGCTCTCGAACCGCGTGGCGCCGCCGCCCGGCTGCGCGACGGCGGCGCAGTCGCCGGCGGCGAAGATATGCGGGTCGCTCGTGCACAGGAAGGGGTCGGTGAGGATGCCGTTCGCCGTTGCGAGCCCTGCCCTTTGGGCAAGCGCGATATCGGGCAGCACGCCGATGGCCGAGATGACGGTGCGGGCGGCAACGCGGCTGCCATCGGCGAGCACGACGGCATCGGGGGTGATTTCGGCTATGCCGAGGCCGAGATGGAAGGACACACCCTCCTCCCGGTGCCGGGCATGCAGCCGCTCGGCAAAGCGGGGCGGAACCGCCCGCCCGAGCGGTCTTGCCGCCGCCTCGATGACGCTGACGGCAACGCCTTTGTCGCGCAGCACCGCGGCAAGCTCCATGCCGATCAGCCCGCCGCCGACGATGGCGGCAGGCTCGCTGGCCTCTACGCTTGAAAAGAGGGTTGCGGCATCGCGATAGGTACGGAAGTCGAGCGCGCGCCCGGCGCCGGGGCACGCCAGCCGGCGGGGCCGGGCGCCGGTGGCCAGGAGCAGCCTGCCATAGGGCAATGTCCGGCCATCGCCGAGGGTCACGGTGCGGTTTTTGGCATCAATGCCCGTGGCGGTGATATCCCGGTGATAGGCGATGCCGGCGGCTTCCAGGGCCTCGGCGGTGCAGATCGCCTTCATCTGCACGGCTCCGTCCAGCGGCTTGGAAAGCGGCGGCCGCTCATAGGGCAGGTGCGGCTCCGTGCCGATCAGCGTGACGGTGCCGGAAAAGCCGGCTTCACGGGCGGCAAAGGCCGCGCGGGTGCCGGCCTCGCCCGCCCCGATGATGACGATGTCGTCCATGCTGGTCTCCGTGGAAAGGACCGGCGCCGGGCGCCGGTCGGGGAGGATCAGTTCCGGCTGGCGTAGTCGGCCATGTTCTGCGGCGTGACGAGCTCGAAGGGCACCCAGACCTGCTTTTCGATCGCTTCGCCGCGCACCAGCGCCACCGCGGCATCCACCGCGCTTGCCGACTGGCCCTTGGCGTTCTGGAACACGGTGGCGTCGAGATCGCCCGCCGCCATGGCGGCAAGGCCGTCCTGCGTCGCGTCGATGCCGATGACGATCACGTCGTCCATGGAGACGCCTGCGGCCTTCAGGGCCTGGATCGCGCCGATCGCCATCTCGTCATTGTTGGCGAAGACCACGTCGATCGGCTGGCCGGCGGTGATCCAGTTGGTCGTCAGATCCATGGCATTGGTGCGCGCCCAGGCGCCGGACTGTTCGTCGGCGATGGTGACGCCCTTGCAGTCGCCGGCGGCCAGCGCGTCCTTGAACGAGGAGGTACGGTCGCGCGAGGCCTGGTGGGCAAGGTCGCCCATCAGGATATAGACCTGCGCATCGCTCGCCTTGCCCTTCTCCTTCAGCAGCGAACAGGCAGCCTGCGCCCCGAGTTCGCCGGAATCTGCCTCCTTCGATCCGACATAGGCCTGTTTTTGCGGCAGCGCACCGACATTGTCGGGCTCGAGGTTGAGATAGACGAGCGGGATGCCGGCCTTTTCGGTTGCCTCGCTGATGCCGGGGGCGGCGGACGTATCCGTCAACGTCATGATGATCGCGTCCACTCCTGCGGCGATGAAGTTGTTCACCTGGTTGAGCTGCTTGGAAATGTCGGTCTGGGCGTCCTCGACCTGGACATTGACGCCGCCCACCTCGGCGGCCCGCGCGCCGATCCCCTCGCGCAGAAGGGTCTGGAAGTTGTTGTCGAAGCTCTGCATCGAGACGCCGATCGTCTCGGCTGCCGCAGCACTTCCCATCAAGGCGACCAGAACGGCCGCCAGACACATGGATTTCATGGTATCCTCCCAATGTGGGTGCCGGTCCACCCGCTCGCACTCCGGAGGCCCGACGGGCCCGCTTTCCGGCGCACGCCCTAGCCGAGGGCGACGCGAACCTCTCCGTCGATCACCTCGGCGGGATAGGTTTTCAGGTTCTCGCAGGCCGGCAGGCGCAGGGCCTCGCCGGTGCGATAGTCGAAGGCACCGGAATGCTTGGGACATTCCACCTCGAAATCCATGACCAGCCCGTCGGCGAGATGGATCGCCTCGTGGGTGCACAGGCCCGCCGTGCAGTAGACGTTGTCGTCCGGCGCGCGGTAGACGGCGTAAGTGCGGCCGCCATGGTCGAAGCGGACGGCGCCTTCCTGTTCGATCTCTTCGAACTTGCAGACGGATACCCAGCTCATTCGGCGGCTCCCTGGACTTCCGCGCGGGCCTTGCGGGCGGCAAGCTTCTCCTTGCGCTTGCGGTAGCGGTCCTGCATGCGGGCTTCGCCTTCCGCCGAGCCGTCGTGCCAGGTGCCGAACCACTTATCGAGCGGGATCAGGGCATCGCCGTAGTTCACCTCGAAATATTTGTGGTGCAGGTAGTGCGCATAGGCGTGGCTATCGACCAGCGTCTCCTCGCCGACCTCCACCTTGTCGAAGCCGACATGGCCGGGAATGGCGCCGAAGCCGGCATAATGGAGCTGGTAGAGCATCAGGACGGGGTTGGACGGCAGGACCAGGTGGTAGAAGGCGGTGCCGAGATAGAGCAGGTGCTCGACCGGATGCATCGACAGTGACGACCAGGGCGACGGATTCACCGAATTGTGGTGGACGGAATGCACCCACTTGTAGAGGAACGGCGTGTGGATGAGCCGGTGGATGCAGAAGAAGTGGAATTCATGGATGATCGGCACCACGAGGGCGACGAGCGCCAGCGTCCACGGATTTTCCGCAAAGCTCAGCCAGGGCGCATAGCCGTTGGCATAGGCCCAGAGCATGGCAACCTCGATTCCCGTCCAGATGGTAACGCCCGAAAGGAACGTGCGCAGGATGTTGTCGAGGTTCTGGCTTTCGAACCAGAAGGCCTTGTTCTTCTGGTCGGCGGGGAATTTTCCGTTGTACTTGAAGCGGTTTTCCTGCCGCTTCAGCACGTAGAGATGCACCTCGAAGGCGCCGTAGAAGAGGAGCACGCAGAGAGCGTTCACCGCATAGAGCCAGGCGGCCCAGCCGAGGCCGAGGCTTTGCATCGTCTCGACCGGGGGGACCACCCAGGCCCAGTAGGCGACGGCGGAGGCCGCGAAAACGGCATTCCACGGAAAGAAATAGTGCGGCAGCCATTTCAGCACCGCCAGGAGGCGGGGCGGAAAGACGAACAGCGGCGCGGTTTCCACCGGCTGGTGCGGCGCCCAGTCCCCGCGCTTGTTGCGCGTTCCGTATTTTAGATCGTCCATTGCGCTCTCCCTCGGACGGGCGGGCGGCTCAGCACCCGCGGAATTTCCTCGACGGGAGGAACGCCTGATGCGCCGCCGGCCGCGCTGGGCCCTGCGCAATGCCGGCCTTCCTCCCGACTTGGAAATTATCAAGTGCGGGCCGGAATGCCGAAGGGTTCCTTGATCAAATCAGATCAGAGGCCTTCGGCGGTGATGGTGATGAAACGGATGGGGCTCGGGTCCGGCTCGACATCCGTCAGGCCGATGCGGCGCAGGACGTGGTCGAGCGCGCGCTGGGCCTGTGCTTCCGGCGCCTGGTCCAGCACGACATCCATGATGCCGTCGCTGAGCGCGCTGCGGGTGTAGTCGGTCAGTTCATGCCCGATGAACAGGATTTCCCTGCCCCGCGGATGGCGGCGCAGCACGCTGATCAGCGCGGAATTGGCGCCGCCGGCATTGTAGAGGCCAACGAGGTCCGGATATTTGTCGAGCGCGATGGCGAGGGTCTCCGCGCTGAAATGCTCCTCGTCCCGGGTGAAGCCGAGCCATTCGAAGGCGATCGGGCCGGGATGGGCGGCGAAATAGTCGGAGAAGCCGCGGATTCGGTCGCGATGCACCTGGTAGATCGGATGGCACAGCGCGACGACGGGGCCTTGCGCCCGGGCCATGCGGGCGATGAAATACGCCGCGGTTCGGCCGGCCGCCTGGTTGTCGATACCGACGAAGGCGCCGGTCTTTTCCGAGGCGCGGGTGACGACATGCACGATCGGCACGCCCTCGGCGGCGACCGCTTCCACCGCCGCCCTGATGAGCGGGCTGTTGGGCACCGCGAGGATCAAGCCGGCGCGCGGCAGGTCGGTCGAGCGGATATGGCGCGCGATCTGTTCCGGGTTCATCTCCTCGGTAAAACTGCGATGCACGACGACCAGAGGATCCAGCGTTGCCGCGATGCGCTCGAACGCCTTGGACAGGCGCCTATAGAACGTCGTCTCGGGGCGGACCATGAGGACTTCGATGCGCAGCAGGCCGCGATGCGCGTCGGGCAGCGTGCGGGGATAGTTGAGGCTGCGGGCGGCGATCACCACCTTTTCCGCCAGTTCCGGGCGCACGCCGCCCCGCCCGTTCAAGACCCGCTCCACCGTCGCGGTGCCGACGCCGGCAAGGCGGGCGATGTCCCGGTAACTGGACTTGCTCATGGTATTGCGGGCTCCTCGAACCGGTCTTGGCGGGCCTTGCGCCTGCCGCGCGTTTGCGCACGAATGCACCATCAAATCCAGGCCGCCAGCAAGACCCGATCTTGAAAAATCTGTCGATGCCCCTGCGAGCCCGCAAGGCATGGGCGAAGCGTCGCGGAAGTGGCAGGATGATGCGCGATTCGGCTTCCGGCGTCGCCGGTCGTCGCTCCGGCTGCGGTCCGGGCGGGTCGAGAAGGATCGGGGCGCTCGCGGCGGGCGTCTGCGGCCAGCGAAAAAAGCCCCGCTGTGGCAAGGCGTTAGCGTTTCGCAGCCGTCTCACCGCGGCACGCGGGTCGGTTGTTCACCTTAAAAACCTTGCCCCCCCTAGAGAATCGCACATAATCCCGCTTATGTGGCTTCCTACGACGGAAAATCGTTATCTGAGAGAATGACCGTTCATGAACGCTAATCCGAGCGCTTCGGTGCACAACCCTGTGAATTTCGAGGACCAGATTCTCGAGCAGGGTGATCTCATCTCGAAGAAGCTGCACCTGCTCAGCGTGCAACGATTCCCGCCGAATGCGAGGAAGACGTTGCGGACGTTCTCGCTTGCCGAGGTGGCGCATTATGTCGGCGTCTCGCAGAGCACCTTGAAGAAACTGCATCTCGACGGCAAGGGGCCCTCCCCTCAGACCTCCGCGTCGGGTCGCCGTTCCTATACCGCCGAGCAGATGCTGGAACTGCGCCAGTATCTCGACCAGCACGGCCGTTCGGAAAGCCGCATGTATGTGCCCTATCGCCGCGGTGGCGAGAAGCTGCAGGTGGTCGCCGTCGTCAATTTCAAGGGCGGCTCGGGCAAGACGACGACCGCAGCACACCTGGCGCAGCATCTCGCCCTGACTGGGCACCGGGTGCTGGCCGTCGATCTCGACCCGCAGGCCTCCCTCTCCTCCTTGCACGGTTTCCAGCCGGAGCTCGACCAGGTGGCCTCGATCTACGAAGCCATCCGCTATGACGGGCAGAAGAAGGCGCTGGCCGATATCATCCGGCCGACCAATTTCCCCGGGCTCGATATCGTCCCGGCCAATCTCGACCTGCAGGAATACGAATACGATACGCCGCTGGCCATGACGGACAAGTCGTCCAACGAGGGCAAGACCTTCTTTACCCGCATCTCGCGGGCGCTGGCCGAAGTGGACGACAAATACGATGTCGTGGTGATCGACTGCCCGCCGCAACTCGGCTACCTGACGCTGACGGCTCTGACGGCCGCCACCAGCGTGCTCATTACCATCCATCCGCAGATGCTGGACGTCATGTCGATGGGCCAGTTCCTGCTGATGCTGGGCGGCATCCTGAAGCCCATCCGCGCGGCCGGCGCGGAGGTCAATCTCTCGTGGTATCGCTACCTCATCACCCGTTACGAGCCGATGGATGTGCCACAGGCGCAGATGGTCGGCTTCATGTCGACCATGTTCCACGAGTTCATGCTGAAGAACCAGATGTTGAAATCCACGGCCGTCTCCGACGCCGGCATCACCAAGCAGACGCTCTACGAGGTCGAGCGTGCCAGCATGAACCGGGCAACCTATGACCGGGTGCTGGAATCGCTCGATGCCGTCAACAGTGAAATCGCCGAACTCATCCACCGATCATGGGGACGCTGATTTGTCGGCTGACAAAAACAGCACTTATTGAAGGAAAAACAATAGGCTGAGGCCTATCGGAACTGACAAGATGGCAAGAAAGAACCTCCTTGAGGGCCTGGCCGCCCTGACAGACGACAACACCGTCACCGCTTCCTATCCGATGCGGGGCGCGGGAAAGTCGCTTGTCCGCTCGCTGGACGAGCTTGCCCGGCAGGCCGACCGCTTCCTCGAAGGCGAGGCGGTCGTCGAGTTCGATCCGGAGCTGATCGACGATTCCTTCGTGCAGGACCGCCTGGCGCGGGACAATGACGATTTCCGCGAGCTCGTCGAAGCGATCCGGGAGAGGGGGCAGGACACGCCGATCCTCGTACGGCCGCATGCGACGGAGGCGGGACGCTACCAGGTCGTCTTCGGTCACCGACGGCTGCGGGCCGCACAGGAACTCGGCCGCAAGGTCAAGGCGGTCGTCAAGTCGATCGACGATCGCACCCATGTCATCGCGCAGGGCCAGGAGAATTCCGCGCGCGCCAACCTGACCTTCATCGAGCGGGCGCTTTTCGCCCGGCGCCTGGAGGATCTCGGCTACGACCGGGAGGTCATCTTCTCGGCGCTGGCCGCCAATGCGGCGACGATCTCGAAGATGATGGCCGTCACGGAACGCATTCCGGCCGATATCATCCGCGCGATCGGCGAGGCGCCGGGCATCGGCCGGGAGCGTTGGGTCGAACTCTCGCTTCTCGCCGGCAAGACCTCCAACAATGAGAAGGTGCGCGGCATCGTGAACGATGCCGATTTCCAGGCGCTGTCGGCGGATGAGCGCTTCCTGGCGCTCTACGCCGCGTTGAACACGAGCACGCGCCCGGTCCGGAAGACCGAGCCGGCTTCGGCCAAGGCGCGGTGGGAGCCACAGGACAAGTCCGTTCTCGCGGAGATCAAGAACAGCGGCAGGATCTTCTCGCTGTCGATGAAGGCGAAGAACGCCGCGCGTTTCGGCGACTTTCTTTCGCGCAATCTGGACGCGCTCTATGCGCAGTTCCTGGACGAGGAAAACAAGGGAGACTGAACAGCAAAAGAAAAAGGCCCCCAAACGGTTGCCCGCGTGGAAGCCTCTCTCAGAACTAAGCAATCCGAGAATCGCATTTCCACGAATCACAGTCAAGAGTCTTTGGCACCCTTTTTGGTGAGCGGATTTCTTTTGCCTTTTGGAAGGTGAAGGAAAATGCAGACTGGACATGTGACGACGCCCTTCGGGCGGCGGCCGATGACGCTCGCCCTGGTGAAAGGCCAGTTCGAGACGGCCAATATCCGGCGCGGGAAGTCCGCCGATAAGTGGAAGATCTACCGTGATGCCTGCGACGCGCGATCGCTGATGGGCCTGCGTGACCGGGCGCTCGCGGTTCTCAACGCGCTCCTGTCGTTCCATCCCGAGGTGGAGTTGAAGGAGGACGCCAATCTCGTCGTGTTTCCCTCCAATGCCCAGCTCTCCGCGCGGGCGAACGGCATCGCCGGCACGACCCTTCGCGAGAACCTGGCGCTCCTCGTCCAGGCGGGCCTCATCCACCGCCAGGACAGCCCCAACGGCAAGCGCTACGCGCGAAAGGGCAGGGACGGCACGATCGAGACCGCCTACGGCTTCAGCCTGGCGCCTTTGCTCGCCCGGTCGGAAGAGCTTGCGCAGATGGCCCAGCAGGTCGCCGAAGAGCGCCGGCACCTGAAGATCGTCAGGGAGCGCATCTCCCTCATGCGCCGTGATATCCGCAAGCTGATCTCCGCGGCGATGGAGGAGGGGGCTGCGGGCGACTGGGGCCGCATCGAAGACCACTATGTGGCGGCTGTCGCCCGCCTGCGGTTCGCAAAACACGCCGCCGAACTGGAGGGGCGCCTCGACGAACTCGCCCTGCTGCGCGACGAGGTGGTCAATAGGCTGGAAAATCAGCTTATTTCTCAAAAAACCGACGCCAATGCTGCCGAATACCGTCAGCATATACAGAATTCAAAACCCGACTCCATCCATGAACTTGAACCCCGCTCTGAAAAAGAGCAGGAGGCGCCGTCGGCTTCCGGTAAGGAGCGTCCTGCCGAACCGATGAAGGCATTCCCCTTGAGCATGGTGCTGCGGGCCTGCCCGGAAATAGGGATGTACGGGCCAGACGGCAGGGTTTCCAACTGGCGGGACCTGATGACGGCAGCCGTCGTCGTCAGGTCGATGCTCGGCGTCAGCCCGTCGGCCTATCAGGAGGCCTGTGAAACCATGGGACCGGAAAACGCCGCCG
This sequence comes from Shinella sp. S4-D37, assembly GCF_040812195.1. Lineage (NCBI taxonomy): Bacteria > Pseudomonadati > Pseudomonadota > Alphaproteobacteria > Hyphomicrobiales > Rhizobiaceae > Shinella > Shinella sp. S4-D37. The sequence goes on from NZ_JBFNXL010000001.1 coordinate 120,228, forward strand.
TCGCGATCGCCTGCATTCTCGAGAGGGCAGGGCATATCAGTTCGCCCGGCGGCTATCTGCGCGACCTGACGCGAAGGGCGGTGCGCGGCGAGTTCTCGCTCGGCCCGATGCTCATGGCATTGTTGCGGATGAACGGCAGGGCGGAGGCCATCGGGAATGCGAGCTAGTCGGAGCTGGGCGATCCCGCCAAAGCGGTTTCGTCCTTTCGATCCGGAACCGACCGCCGGCGCCAGGAGGCGAGGGCCGGCGGTCGGAGTGGCTCCGTTACCGGACCGTGATGGTGACGCACCCCGAAAGCGATTTGCCCTTCACCTTCGAGGAGCGGTTTCGCGTGCAGAATCTGTCCTTGCCCTTGAAACCGGCATTGGGCGTGTAGATCAGACCTTTTCCCGCGACGACGGTAATCTTGCCACTCTTCGGCTTGCTGGTGAAGGTGACATCCGTGGCAGGGATTCGGGTCTTGCGGACGTCATCGGTGAAACCCGGGAAGCTGATCTTGCAGCTCTTGTCGCGGGTCGTCATTTCGAACTTGCCGGCTCCTCTGCCGGTGCCCCATCCCCGGCCGTTGCTTCCGCTGCATGCGGCATGGACGGTTGAAACGGAAAAGCATCCGATGACGAAGGCGGTGGCCAAAGTTGTCGCCGAGGCGCGCATATATTTCACTCCCGTGTTGATTTCCTTGCTGGTGGACCGGCAAATCAAGCGGGGCGCCGCCGCCTGGTTCCGGTGCCTGAAGGGAAGCAGAATTCCCGGAATTGGCCACCGAAAAATCGGGCAATTTCAGGAAAAATCGGAAAAACGTCGGCAAAAGCCGGTTCATCTTTTCATCCCTCCCGCTAAGGTATGGCTATACGGCAAGAGGGAAAGTTCGCCTTGATCTCGGAAGAATGGGACCGGTTCGGCAACTGGCACAGGCTGTTCGACAGGCTCTGCCGCCTGCGCGGATATTCGGAGAACGCCCAGTTGGCGAGCGCCCTGTGCCGGGAGCTCAGCCGTTCGAGCGAACGGGATTTCCAGGCGGCCGAGAAGAACCTGCGCAACTGGCGCCGGGGGCGGCGCATCCCGCTTCGACGCAACGCCGCCATTCTTGCAAGATTGCTCGATGTCGAGGCCGATCCCGCCCTCAAGAGACGGTGGGACAGGACCTACCGCGCCCTGCAGGACGGCGAGGCGGGCGATGCTCTCGGTAGTCCCAGCCCCAAGGCTCCCGTCGCCGACAGGATCGCCCCGCCGCAGCGCACTCTTCTCCTGTGGGCGGCCTTGCCGGCCGGTCTCCTGGCCGTGACCGGTTTGCAGGGCCTTGCGGCTTCGGGCGATGCCTCGATGGATACCGCAACGCTTCCGACCGTTGCCTACAACGCCCGGGCCTTCCTCTCCGTCGGAACGGAGAAGCTCATCCACGGCGTGGCCGAAGGATGCGACGGCCCGCCCTCCGACTGGGCCGACATGGCGGCGTATCTGTCGGAAAGCGCCACCGGCGCTTTTTCCGACGGGGGCCTGGCGACCAAGATGATGAACGGTTGCGGGAAGGAGATGGTGGTGCGCGCCGTCAAGTTTATCGCCATCCGCCCGGGTGTCGAGGAACTGGAGGTGCTCGGCGCCTACTTCAAGATCGAGGTGACGCCGTCCTCGATCGACCCTGGACGAGGCCCCTGAAGGAAGATGCCCATGGCGCGGACTTTCGAGCACGTCGATAGCTGGCACAGGCTGTTCGATGCGCTGTGCGAGGAGAGCGGATTTTCCGACAACATGTCGCTTGCCGCGCGATATTGCGAGATGACGAGCGGCCAGGGGCAGAAGCAATTCGACACGGCCGTCCGCAATCTCAACAACTGGCGCTCCGGCCGCCACCTTCCCCGCTCCCGCAGCGTCCGGGTCCTGGCGCGGTTGCTGGAAGTGGAAAACGACCCCGCGCTGATGGCGCAATGGGAGACCCTGTACGACCAGGCGGGCAATGCCACGGACGGTCTTGCCGACGAGACCGTAGAGGATACCGCGGCGCCCGTTCCCGCGCGGGGCAGGAGGACTGTCGAAGGGCGGCCGGTCGTGATGGTCCTTGCCGGCGTTGGCCTCTTCTCGCTGGGCCTGGCAACCGGCCTCCTCTGGGATTCGGAATGGCGGCCGTGGCGGACGCACCTCGATGATGCGCCCCTCATCTCCTACCTGCCGGAAGTCCGCCTAGTCGTCGGCCAGAGCCGCATCATCCACGGCGAACGCGGCGATTGCGGCCGGTCGCCACGCGAATGGCGCGATGTCTGGGGCAACCTGCCCTCCTCGCGCATCGGTGAATTTTCCGATGCGGGCGTCGTTCGGCGCTATTCGATGTTCTGCAAGGGCGTGACGCCGGCGCGCGGTATCCGCTTCACGGCGAAGGTGCCCGGCACGGAGGAAATGTATGTGACGGGAGACTACATGAAGATCACCGTCGTGGACGAAGTGTCGCTGACGGCAGCATCTCCCAAGGCCGACGAGACCGAGCGCTGAGTCTTCGTTATTGACTGATCGATCCATAATGTCTAGCGTCGCGGCATGGCGAGACCGAGAGAATTCGACAGGGACGAGGTCCTGAAACGGGCGATGGAGGTTTTCTGGGCGAAGGGCTATGCGGCCACGTCGACGGATGACCTCATCAAGGCGATGAAACTGGGGCGCCAGAGCTTCTACAACGCTTTCGGCGACAAGCGGACGATGTATGTCGAGGCACTGGACGCCTATCAGCGCGGCACGACCGCCGGCCATCTGAAAAGGCTGGACGAACCTGCATCGGCGCTCGACGGCATCCGGTCGCTGCTGACCGGCCTGATCGCGGAGGATGACATCGTCAGGGACAGGGGATGCATGGGGGTCGGCTCGGTTTCCGAGTTCGGCACCGCGGACGAGGCGCTGGTCGCACGCCGGTCTGGGGTGAACGCGACCCTCGGCTTGCGCATCGGCGAACGCATTCGCGAAGGCCAGGCGAGCGGTGAACTCGACCCAGATCTGGCCCCGGAAGAGGCCACCGCCTTCATCCAGTTGACCATGACCGGCCTGCAGCTTGCCGCGCGGGCAGGCGCCGGCCTCGAGGATCTCCGGTCGATGGGGCGCTTTGCGGCGGAGCGTCTTCGCCGCCGCTGAAACGAGGCCAGGTCGGTCGCGGCCTTTTTTCGATAACTTATGGACTGGCTCAAGAAGTGTCGCCCCGGAAGGCCGATTCGAACATGGAAAAGGGCAGATGAAAGCAGTTGTCATGAACAGGGCAGGCGGGCCGGAGGTCATAGCCTATATCGAGCGGCCCGATAAGCAACCGGGACCGGGCATGGTGCTGGTGAAGGTTGCCGCCGCCGGCGTGAACTTCATGGATATCGGCGTGCGCCAGGGTTCGCTCTGGGCGGAGGAGAACAATCCGAAGGTGATGGACGTCGAGGGGGCGGGCGCGGTTGTCGCCGTCGGGGAGGGTGTTTCCAGATTCAATCGCGCCACCGGGCAAGCTGCTGCTGATCCCCTGACGGGCAGGGCCGGTCTGTCCCCGCGTGAGCCCTTCGCGTTTCACGCGCGCCCCGCCTCGGCTGCAAACCTGGAAAGGCCCTAGATCCCCGACCCGTCGAGCTCCTGCTCGTCCTCGCCTTCCCAGGGTGAGGGCGCGCGGCCGGGGCTGGCCGAGGGCATCGGCATCCAGCACTTCAGCTCCGGTTCGGCATATTCGATGATGCAGCCGGGAGCCGAATCGGAGGCGCGCCAGCCTTCCGCGCCGAACCGGTCGCCATGCGCCCAATAGGCGACGTCCACTTCCGCCGGTCCCTGCTCGGACGAGCGAACCGTGACGAGGACCCGGCTACCGTCCCTCGGCGCGCTTGTCATGTGGCGCCATCGGTCTGGATCGTCCATGGTTTTCCTCCTCCATTGCTGCGCGAGGAAGTGTCGCCTCGCCATCGAACGCGGTCAACCCAAACTTTGCACGGGGTCGGTCGGCGTCCTTTGCGCTGGCCGTTCCGATCAGTCGTTGAAATGGCGGCCTTCGGTGACCTCGGCGACATGGCCGGCGCGGATGGCGAAATCGCCGAAATGCTCGCCGGGCCGGCGCCGGTGCGCGAAATCGGCGATCACCGTGCCGAGCAGGTCGAGGATCGCCGGCTCGGCCGCGTTCTCCAGCACCATCTTGTTGAGCCGCTGGCCGGCGAAGCCACCGCCGAGATAGAGGTTGTATTTGCCCGGCGCCCGGCCGGTCAGCGCGATCTCGGCGATATAGGGACGTGCGCAGCCGTTCGGACAGCCGGTCATGCGGATGGTGATCGGCTCGTCCGACAGGCCGTGCCCGGCCAGGATGGTGTCGATCCTGCTGATCAGCGCCGGCAGGTAGCGCTCGCTCTCGGCCATGGCGAGGCCGCAGGTCGGCAGCGCCACGCAGGCCATGGAGTTGCGGCGCAGCCCGCTTCCGCCGTTGAGCCCGTCGAGGCCGTGCGCTTTCAGGAGCGCCTCGATGGCCGGCCGGTCCGCAGGCTCCACCTCGGCGATGATGAGGTTCTGGTTCGGCGTGACGCGGAAGGTGCCGGAATGCGCCTCGGCGATGGCGCGCAAGCCGTCGAAGAGCGCGAGCGATCCTATATTCTTCACGCGGCCGTTCTCCACGCGCAGCGTATAGTGCTCGCGCCCGTCCTCGCCGCGCTGCCAGCCGAGCGTGTCGCCGTTGGTGGTGAAGGTATAGGGGCGCGCTTCTTCCAGCGTGAAGCCCAGCCGGTCCTCGATCGCCGCCTTGATCCAGTCGAGCCCCTTGTCGTCCACGGTGTATTTGAAACGGGCGCGGCTGCGGTCGGCCCGGTCGCCATAGTCGCGCTGCACGCCCATGACGGCGTCGCAGGTCTCGATCACCCTGTCCTTTGCGATGAAGCCGATGAGGCTGGCAAGGCGCGGATAGGTCTTCGGCGCCTGGTCCGTCCGCCCCATACCGCCGCCGACCGCGACGTTGAAGCCGAGGAGTTCCCCTTTCTCGACGATGGCGATGAAGCCGAGGTCCTGCGCATGGACGTCGATATCGTTGACGGGGGGGATGACGAAGCCGATCTTGAACTTGCGCGGCATGTAGGTACGCCCGTACATCGGCTCTTCCGGTGCCTCGCCCCGCGCCTGGCGCTCCTCGCCGTACCAGATCTCCGGATAGGCGCCGGTCTTGGGGGTGGCGTGGTCGCTGGCCTGTCTGGCAAGCGCGTAGACCTCGCCGTGCAGCGCCGAAAGTGCGGGATTGATCGAGGCCATGACGCCGCGCGCATCGTCGCCGCAGGCCGCCTTGGTGTCGAGAGCCACGTCGCGCAGCCCCTGCATGACGGCCTTGAGGTTCTTCTTGTGCAGGTAGTGGAGCTGGAAGGTCTGGCGCGTCGTCAGCCGCAGCGTGTCGCCGGCATAGGTCCGGGCGAGCGCGTCGAGCTTCAGCCATTGCGACGGCGTCAGCACGCCGCCCGGAAGCCGCACGCGCGCCATGAAGCGATAGGCGGGCTCCAGCTTCTGTCGGCGGCGCTCGTCGCGGATGTCGCGGTCGTCCTGCTGGTAGAGGCCGTGGAACTTCATCAGCTTGATGTCGTCGCCGGGAACGGCTGCCGTCAGCGGCGCGGCGAGCCCCTCGGCGATGGTGCCGCGAAGCTGGTCGCTGTTCGCCTTCATCGTCTCGTCGGCGGTGAGCCGTTCGAGCGGCTGGGAGATATCGCGGCTGCGGTCGGTTTGAAGAAGGGTCATCGTCGGGGCCTCAATAGACGTCGATCTGGTAGCGGCGGCTTTCCTGCAGCGCGGCAAGGTATTCCTCGGCAGCGGCCTTGCCGCGGCCGCTCTGCTCAGCGACGATCGCCGCAAGGGCGCGGTACACGTCGGGGGCGAGCCGCGACCCGTCGCCGCAGACATAGAGATGTGCGCCCTCCTCCAGCCAGGCATAGACGTCGCGCGCCTCCTCCAGCAGCCGGTGCTGCACATAGGTTTTCTCCGCCCCGTCGCGCGAGAAGGCGACGTTCATGCGGGAGAGGACGCCGTCCTTCAGGAAGCCCTGCCATTCCGTCTGGTAGAGGAAGTCGCTGTCGAAATTGCGCTCGCCGAACAACAGCCAGGTGCGGCCGTCTGCCCCTTGCGCTTCCCGCTCCTGGAGGAAGGCGCGATATGGCGCGATGCCCGTGCCGGCGCCGATCATGATGATCGGTGCATCATCCGCCGGCAGGCGGAAGCGCGGGTTTTCCTGCACGTAGACCGGCAGCACGGTCTCCGGCCCGGCATGGCGTGAGAACTGGCCGGAGGCGACGCCGAAGCGCTCCTCCCCGTTGAGGTCGTAGCGCACGGTGCTGACTGTCAGGTGCACCTCGTCGGGGATGGCCTTGGCGGAGGAGGCGATGGAATAGAGCCGCGGCTGCAGCGGACGAAGCCCTGCGGCGAGCGCCGCCGCATCGACGCCGGCCACCGGATAGCGGCGCACGATGTCGATGACGTGGTTCTCCCGCAGGAATGCCGTGCGCGCATCGCCGGCGAGGTCCTTCAGGGTGCCTGCGCCACTCAACTCCGCCCAGTGATCGAGGAAACGCGGCGTGGCGGCGGTGATTTCCAGCACCGCGTCGAGGGCCACGCCGAGCGTCGTCGCCTCGTCCTTCAGCGTCAGGGCCTCGCCGCCGGAAAGGCCGAGCGCGGCGAGAAGGGCCTCCACGAGCGCCGGGTCGTTGCGCGGCTGCACGCCGAGCGCATCGCCCGGTTCGAAGACGAGGCCGGAGCCTTCCAGCGACAGTTCGACATGCCGCGTCTCCTTGCTCGAGCCGCGTCCGGTCAGCGCCAGGTTCTCGATGACGATGGCGGGAAAGGGATTGCGCTTGTCATGGGCGGCGGTCGGCGCGAGGCTTGCCGCAGCGGGAACGGCGCCCGGCGGGGGCGCGACGGGGGCGAGGGCGGCAAGCGCGGCGTCGATCCAGCCGGCGGCGGGATCGTCGTAGTCGACGTCGCAGTCCACCCGTTCGCGCAGCCGCTCCGCACCGAGTTCGGCGAGGCGGACATCGATCCGCCGGCCGGCGCCGCAGAAGAATTCATAGGTCGAATCGCCGAGCGCCAGCACGGCATAGCGCAGGCCATCCAGCCGCGGTGCCTTGCGGCCCTCGACGAATTCGAAGAAGCCCGCGGCGGAGGCCGGCGGCGCGCCCTCGCCATGGGTGGAGGCAACGATCAGCAGGTCCTGCTCCTCCTTCAGCCGCCGCGGCTTGTAGTCGGCCATGTCGATGAGGGCCGGGTCGAGGCCGGCGGTGCGTGCCTTCTCCGCAAGGCGCCTGGCGACGCTTCCGCCGTTGCCGGTTTCGCTGCCGTAGAGGATGGTGAGGGTGCGTGCGGCCGCGGGGCTCGCGGCCGTGCCGGAGCCGAGGCCGGCCGTCACGAGGTGAGCCGCTTCCGGCCGCACGGCATCGGCAAGACCCGCGAAGTAGCCGCTGAGCCAGAGTGCCTGTTGCGGCTTCAGGGCGGTGGCGACGGTGCGCACCGTCTTCCACTGTTCCTCGCTCAATCCGGGTCCGTTGAATTTCGAGAGAGTCATGGCGTCCGCTCGCCTCCTGCGGCCGGAAATCCGGCATTTCCAATGGGTTCGGCAGGACTATTGACGGCGGCTCGGGGCCGAGACAAACGAATGATATTGCAGGCTCACTGCAAGAAAATTGCAGTCAACGCCTTTTGAGGCGCCTGTTCCACAGGGGCAGAAAGACGCGTTTCGTGCGTTTTGCCGCAAGCGGGTTTCTTGGGACAATGTTCCCTTCGCGGTCCGTCGATTTTTTCGCCGACGGGCCGGGCTGACCGGCTTGCGGCCGCTAGGCGGCGCCTTCCTCTATCTTCGGCAGGAACCAGGCGAGGAGCCCTGCAAGCGGCAGGAAGGAGCAAAGGACATAGACCGTTTCGACGCCGTAGGCATCCGCAAGGATGCCGAGCAGCGCGGCGGCGATGCCGCCGAGCCCGAAGTTCAGGCCGTAGAACAGCCCGCCGATCAGCCCGATGCGGTGCGGCAGCAGCTCGATCGCGTAGATCAGGATCGAGGCGAAGGCGCTTGCCATGATCAGGTTGATCAGCACGGTGAGGATGCCGGTCCAGAGCAGGTCGGCATGCGGCAGCATCAGCGTCAGGGGAAGCGGCCCGAGGACGGAGATCCAGATGATGCGGTAGCGCCCGATGCGGTCGCCGAGAATGCTGCCGGCAAGCGCCCCTGCGGCCGAAGCCAGCAGGAAGAGGAACAGCATCATCTGCGCCGAGGGGATAGAGAGGCCGAACTTCTCCATGAGATAGAAGGTGTAGAACGACTTGAAGCTCTCGCCATAGGCGTTCTTGGTGAACATGAGCGCCGTCAGGACGACGAGGCCGACGGCGATGGTCGCGGGGGCGTGACGGATCGCGCCGCCCGCCTTCCTGGCCTCCCCGCGCAACGCCGCGAATTCTGCGCTGATCTGGCGCTGCTTGCCGCCGATCCAGCCGAGAAGCATCATTGCCAGCAAGGCGAGGGCGGCGAACCAGGCGAGGCTCGGCTGCCCCAGCGGCACGATGACCAGTGCCGCGAAGACCGGGCCGAGGGCGCCCCCGGCCTGACCGCCGACCTGGAAAAGCCCCTGCGCCAGTCCCTGCCGGCCGCCGGCCGCATAGCGCGCCATGCGGGTCGCCTCGGGGTGGAAGATGGAGGATCCGATGCCGATCAGCGCGACCGAGACCAGGATCACCGCATAGCTGTGCGCGAAAGCGAGGCTGACGAGCCCGGAAAGCGTGAACATCATGCCCACGACAGGCGAATAGGGGGCGGGGTGTTTGTCCGTCACCATCCCGATGGCCGGCTGCAGCAGCGAGCCGGCGATCTGGAAGGTCATGGTGATCATGCCGATCTGCACGAAATCGAGCGCGTAGGCCTCCTTCAGGATCGGATAGGCCGCCGGGATCAGCGATTGCATCAGATCGTTGAGGAGATGGCTGAGACCCAGAACGACGAGGACCGCGAGATGGGTTCTCGGTTGAGTCGGAGTAGCGCGGATGGCGACTGTCATGGCTGCTTTCGGGACCCTTCGGACGCAGAGACGCGAGGTCTGCGGCGGCATCCGCAGACCTCGCGCATCACGGATCGTCTTCGAATACGGAACGTGCTCAGATCGAGCGGACGTTTTCCGCCTTCGACTTCCCGGTCTTGCGGTCCTGGCCGATGTCGTAGCTGACCTTCGTGCCGTCCTGCAGCGGCCCGCCGGATTGTACCGCCGAGACGTGGACGAATACGTCCGGTCCGCCGCCATCGGGCGTGATGAAGCCGAAGCCCTTGTCCTGATTGAAAAACTTAACCGTTCCGGTAGCCATGATATCCTCGTGATCTAGCGGCGTCCTGCCGCCGCAGGAGCTTATGCATCGTCCGTTGAGCGGGCAACTGCTTTTTCGCGATGTAGCGCCGCATGGGCCGGCCCCAGACGACTATCGGGCGACAATGTTGTGTATAAGGCCGCCGCGGGCGTGAGAGTCCGGTTCTGCGAGATATGTACAGGCCGTTGCTTGCTTCTCTTTCCGGAAGCAGCTTTCGGCTGCGCATTTCCTGCGCACTGGCGCGGGCGCGAAGGAAAGTCATCTCTGAAAGATGGTTTCCGTTACGTCAGGCAGGGATATATCCATCTCCGGCCGGGTGTGCGGTCCTATTATACTGTGGGCCTCGACCCCAATCCTTGTGTCGCGAGTAGTCGCGTTTCTGCACCCCGGGATCGGGCAATGACGGCGCATCGCGCCGTAGAGCAATTTATTAAAGATAAAATTTTATTCTTCTCTCGGGAATGGCTTGTCGCGTCATGCCGCGATCCGGCCGGAGCATTTGGGATCGTCCAAAGAGGGTGAAATGCTGTTTAATACGCCGCCTCCCTGACCTCGACTCTTTGGCCTTCCCAAAGTGCGGTGAATCTGAATCTCTGGTGCAAACCGGAGGTCTGCGATGCGATCAGGGATTTCATTACGGGTGGATTTTGATGGAGACGATCTGCGGCGGCTGGCGCGGCAGACGAAAGATGCCGCTCAAGCGCGCCGTCTGTTGGCACTCGCCTCAATCTACGATGGAGGCTCGCGTTCCGATGCCGCCCGCCTCGGCAGCGTCACGCTCCAAATTGTCCGGGACTGGGTCATGCGGTTCAACGAACACGGTCCCCAAGGCCTGATCAATGGCAAGGCTCCCGGTCCGCAGTCGCGGTTGAACGATCAGCAGCGTGCGGCCTTGGCGCAAGCAATCGAGCGTGGGCCGACACCCTATCTCGACGGCGTTGTTCGTTGGCGTCTGTGCGATCTGGCGCAATGGCTTTGGGAAGAGTTTCGCGTTTCGGTGAGCGAGCAAACGCTGAGCCGGGAGGTGCGGGCCATGGGCTATCGCAAGCTGGCTGTCCGGCCCAAACATCACGCGCAAGACCCTCAAGCCATTGAGGGTTTTAAAAAAGCTTCCCTGCCGCAGTGGCAGAGATTGCCGCTGGAGCGGCCCGAGGAAAACGCATAGAGATTTGGTTTCAGGATGAGGCCCGTATCGGGCAAAAGAACAAGATCACCCGCCGATGGGCCAGGCGAGGAACACGGCCTTCAGCACCGCACGATCAGCGCACAAGGTCGGCCTACATCTTCGGCGCAATCTGCCCGAAGCTCGGCAAGGCGGCCGCGCTGGTCATGCCATGGTGCGACACCTACGCCATGACCCAGCACCTGGCCGAAATCGCCCGACACGTCGATGCCGACGCGCACGCTATCCTCATCATGGATCAGGCAGGCTGGCACATGTCCAACAATCTCGTCGTGCCCGAAAACATCACCATTCTGCCACTCCCGCCGAAATCGCCGGAGCTGAACCCGGTCGAAAACCTCTGGCATTTCATGCGCGACAACTGGTTATCAAACCGCGTGTTCAAATCATACGACGACATCGTCGATCATTGCTGCGATGCCTGGCGGAAGCTCGAAAGCCAACCCTGGCGCATCATGTCGATCGGGCGCAGAGAATGGGCCTATGGGTTTTGATCAGTGAGGGGCCGTATAAATCGACGACCGGGCGCAATATATTTTCCGTCGCGACCTGTGGGCTTATTGCGACCATAGCGGCTTCGTCCTTGCTGTTTTATAGCGCCTATCAGGATGCGAAAAGCAGCAGCCTGGAGCGCATGCGGCAGATTGCCCAGGCGGAAGCATTGGTGTCGGAAAAGAACATCGGCGGCACTGTCCATATCATCAACGGGCTCGGCTCGGTGCTGGAGACCATGAAGCAGGCCGGCGATGTCGACCGCGGCAAGGCCGACCAGGTCATCCGGCACATGCTGGAGAACAATCCGGACGTGCTCGCCTTGTGGACGGGCTGGGAGCCGGACGCCTTCGACGGGAAGGATGCCGCCTTCGCCAACCAGCCCGGCTACGACGCGACCGGCCGCTATGTGCCCTATTGGGTGCGGGGCGGCGATGGCAAGATCAGCAACACCGCCTTGACCGACTACGCGACCGCCGGGCCGGGTGACTATTACCAATTGCCTTTCACACAGCAGAAGACCGTCGTCCTCGAGCCCTATCCCTATGCCATCGACGGCAAGGACGTGCTGATTACCTCGGTCGCCAAGCCCATCGTCATCGACGGCAAGACCGTCGGCGTCGCGGGCCTCGACCTGTCGCTGCAGGAGACGAGCAACGCGCTCGCCAAGATCCAGCCGATGGGCACGGGCTTCGTCAGCCTGGTGACCGGCGCGGGCAAGATCATCGGCCATCCCGATGCGGCCCTGATCGGCAAGGCGCTTGCCGACGGCGGCGCGAAGACGGCGGGCTGGGACCAGCTGATCGCAAGTCCGGGCGTCGAGAAGGAGATCGCCGCCGAAGATGGAACCACCCGCTTCGCCATCGCCTCGCCGGTGAGGCTGACGCAGGACATGACGTGGTACGCGATCGTATCGGTTCCGAAGGATACGGTGTTCGCCCAGATGAATGCGATGATGCGCGATGCGATCGTGACCATCGTCGTTGCTGCGGTATTGCTTGCGCTCGCCGGCTGGCTGATCGCGCGCCGCTTCATCGGCCGGATCTCGAACGTCATCGGCGAGACGGCGCGGATCGCGCAGGGCGAGCTTCAGCTCGCCTTGAAGGACAGCCAGGTGAAGGACGAGATCGGGGATCTCGCCCGCTCGCTGGAGGTGCTGCTGGAGAACAACCGGGAGAAGGCGCGGCTCGAGCAGGAGGCGGAAGCGAACCGCCGCCTCGGCGAGGACGAGCGCATGGCGCGTGAACGCACCGCCGCCAGGGAGGCGGCCGACATCAAGTTCGCCGTCGACAATCTTGCCGATGCGCTGGCCAAGCTTGCCAATGGCGACGTCTCCTGCCGCATCCACCAGGCCTTCGTGGCGCAGTTCGACGGCGTGCGGCACGACTTCAACAGTTCTGCCGAGAAATTGCAGGATGCGCTCATGCGGGTATCGGACAATGCCCGCGGCATCGACGCCGGCGCCAACGAGATCAAGTCGGCGGCCGACGATCTCGCGCGGCGCACCGAACAGCAGGCGGCGGCCGTGGAAGAAACCGCCGCGGCTCTCGAAGAGATCACGACGACCGTGAAGGACGCCGCCAAGCGGGCGCACGAAGCGGGCCAGCTCGTTGCCAGAGCCCGCGTGGGGGCGGAACGGTCGGGCGAGGTCGTGCGCCAGGCCGTCATCGCCATGGAGCGCATCGAGCACTCCTCCGGCCAGATCTCCAACATCATCGGCGTCATCGACGAGATCGCCTTCCAGACCAACCTGTTGGCGCTCAATGCCGGCGTCGAGGCCGCGCGGGCCGGGGAGGCGGGCAAGGGCTTTGCCGTCGTCGCCCAGGAGGTGCGCGAGCTCGCCCAGCGTTCGGCCAACGCCGCCAAGGAGATCAAGGCGCTCATCACGACCTCGAACCAGCAGGTCGAGGAGGGCGTCCAACTGGTCGGCGACACCGGCAAGGCGCTCGACGTCATCGTGGCGGAGGTGCAGGAGATCAACCTGCATGTCGGTGCGATCGTCGAATCCGCGCAGGAACAGTCCTCGGGCCTCCAGCAGATCAACACCGCTGTGAACCAGATGGACCAGGACACCCAGAAGAACGCGGCCATGGTCGAGGAAACCACCGCCGCAAGCCATACGCTGGCCATGGAAGTCCAGGCGTTGAACCACCTCTTGAGCCAGTTCGAGCTGGGAACGGCGACGGGCGGGCGCCGCGGCATGCGCGTCGCGGCATGATCGGCTAGCGCGAGCGGCGGCCGCCGGGGATCGGGGGTCGCGGTTCCGTCGCGCAAACGATCCTCTTTGTATCCTTACGTATCCGGGTGGGCGCCAGAAACACCGGCTTTCAAAAACCGGGGGAGCTGGAAACACGCGCGATACACCGCAGGCGCTTTCTGGGGGCGGAAACCAAGGAGATATCCAATGTCCCAGCCCCTGGAAATCAATCGCAGAAGACTTTTTGCCTTCGCCGCGGCCTCGGCAGCCGCCCTCCATTTCGGCGGCGCCAAGCAGGTGCTGGCCCAGACGGCCTCGGCCGGTGCATCCGCCGGCACCAGGGCCACGGCCTTCGCGGCCCTCAAGACGATCAAGGCAGGCGTGCTGAACGTGCAGTATGCCGAGGACGGTCCGCAGGACGGCCCCCCGGTCATCCTGCTTCATGGCTGGCCCTATGACATCTACAGCTATGTCGAGGTCGCCCCCATTCTCGCCGCGGCGGGCTACCGGGTGATCATTCCCTACCTGCGCGGCTATGGCGGCACGCGCTTCCTTTCCGGCGACACCCCTCGCAACGGCCAGCAGGCGGCGCTTGCCAGGGATATCGTCGACCTCATGGATGCCCTCGGCATCGAGCGGGCGGTCCTGGCGGGGTACGACTGGGGCGCACGCACCGCGGACATCGTCGCTGTCCTCTGGCCGGAACGGGTCAAGGCGCTGGTGTCCGTCAGCGGCTATCTCATCGGAAACCGGGAAACCAACAAGATGCCGTTGTCGCCGAAGGCCGAACTGGCCTGGTGGTATCAGTTCTACTTCACCACCGAGCGCGGCGCGGCGGGATATGATGCCAACCGGTACGACTTCAACAAGCTGATCTGGCAGCTTGCCTCGCCGCAGTGGCAGTTCGGCGCGGAGGCCTACGACCGGTCGGCCGCATCCTTCGACAATCCGGACCATGTCGCGATCGTCATCCATAACTATCGCTGGCGGCTGGGTCTCGCCGAGGGCGAGGCGAAGTACGATGCGCTGGAGGAGACGCTGGCAAAACTGCCGCCCATCGCGGTCCCGGCAATCACGATCGAGGGCGACGCCAACGGCGCGCCGCATCCGGACCCGGCCTCCTACGCAAGCCGGTTCAAGGCAAGGTACGAGCACCGCACCTTCACCGGCGGCATCGGTCACAACGTTCCCCAGGAGGCGCCGGCCGAGTTCGCGAAGGCGGTCGTCGACGTCGATCGTTTCTGATCGGGCGACTGCAGCCCGTTCGGGCACATGGCCGGGCGGCCAAGTGCCCGCCGTCCCCGATGGGGCGCATTTCATGAGTATTCATCTCGCGCGGGGCGCGTTGCCCAGAGAGCGTTTGACGTCGGATGGGATTCGGGCAACTGTGCTCGCGACGGAAATTTGGCGACAAGCGCGAAAAAATCGTCGCGAGAGATGAACGAGATGACCATACGACCCCCAAGCATGATCGAATCTTCCGCCGAGAAGATCACCAGGCAATCCAAACTGCTGTCCGCACAGCTTCAGTCGCTTCGCGAACGCCTGTACGAGCCCGACGCGATCAAGACGTTGAAAACCTATACGTCGCGTGATGTCGCCGGCTTGCTGGGCATAGCCGAATCCACCTTGCGCCAGATGTCGCTCGATGGTGAAGGGGTGATCCCGGAGCGGCACGACAATGGCCGCCGCGCCTATACGCTCGACCAGATCAACGAGATGCGCGAGCACCTGGCGCGGAAACGGCCGCAGGAGGCGCTCGACTTCCTGCCGCGCCGGCGCGGTTCGGACAAGCTTCAGGTCATCGCCGTCGCGAACTTCAAGGGCGGGTCGGCAAAGACGACCACGACCGTCCATCTCGCGCATTATCTCGCGATAGCCGGCTTGCGCGTGCTCGCGATCGATCTCGACCCCCAGGCGTCGATGTCCGCGATGTTCGGCTACCAGCCGGAGTTCGACGTCGACGAGAACGAGACCATCTATGCGGCGATCCGCTATGACGGCCAACGGCGCCCCATCCGCGAGGTCATCCGCAAGACCTATTTTTCCGGCATCGACGTCATCCCTGCCAATCTCGAACTCATGGAATACGAGCACGAGACGCCTCAGGCCATCGCCGAGGGCCACGGGCGCGGCGACGGGATTTTCTTTAGGCGCCTCGGCGCGGTCATTCGGGAGGTGGAAGCCGATTACGACGTCGTTCTGATCGATGCGCCGCCGCAACTCGGCTACCTGACGCTAGGCGCGCTCTGCGCCGCCACCGGGCTGCTGATCACCATTCATCCGGCGATGATCGACGTGGCCAGCATGAACCAGTTCCTCGCGATGATGAGCGACCTCATGCATGTCATCGAGGAGCGGGGCGGGATCCTGCAGCATGATTTCATCCGCTATGTGATCACCCGCCACAACCCGAACGACGGCCCCCAGGTCAATGTCGTGACGCTGCTGCGCTCGCTGTTCAGGGACGATGTGCTGGCGCCGGTGGTGGTCGAGACGACGGCGATCGCCAGTGCGGGGCTCGAGAAGAAAAGCCTGTATGAAATGAGCCGGGGAAGCGTCGGCCGCGACACGCTCAACCGCGCGCTGGAATCGGTCGATGCCGTCAACGGCGACATCTTCCGCCACATCAAGCAGGTATGGGGTCGGTGATGGCCAATCCACGAGACCGGAACCAGCGGATGAAGAGCCTGTTTGCGAACGTCAATGCCGACGATCTCGCCAGGGCGGTGACGCCGTCGCCGGCAGACGCGGAGAAGCGGCGGGTCGGCTCGGCGGCCGTCAAATCGATGGACAGGGCGTTCGTCTCGATCGAGGACGAGAACAGGCGGCTTCACGACCAGCTTCTCTCGGCGGAATCGATTATCGAGATCGATCCGGACAACGTTGTTCCCTCGTTCATCAGCGATCGCCTCGATATAGAGGGCGACCGGGCGTTCGACGCTTTCGTCGAGGGGATCCGCGAGGCGGGGCAAAAACTTCCGATCCTGGTTCGGCCCCTGCCGGGCCGTCCGGGCCACTACCAGGCGGCCTATGGGCATCGCCGTTTGCGCGCATGCCAGATCCTCAGGCGGCCGATCAGGGCGGTCGTCAAGGACCTGTCCGACGAGGAGTTGATCATCTCGCAGGGGATCGAGAACGCAGCGCGGTTGAACCTGTCGTTCATCGAACAGGCGCTCTTCGCGCTGAAGCTCAAGGAGCGGGGGTACAGCCGCGAAACGATTTCCGAAGCGCTCGGCCGCAAGGAGCAGAAGAACGTCGCCTATATCTCCTTCCTGACCAATGCGGCGGTGGCCCTGCCCGAAGACCTCATCCGGCGGATCGGGACGGCCCCCTCCGTCGGCCGTCCGAAGTGGGAAAAGCTCGGTTCGCTCATCCGCGACCGATCCTTGACGCGGACGCAACACGAGGCGATCGAGGCCCTTTCATCGAAAGACGTCTGGACCTCGGCCGACAGCAACCAGCGTTTCGCGCTGGTGCTGGAAGCACTCGACGACGGCAAGAGGCCGGAGCCCGGCGTGACCGAGATTTCACTGGAGGACGGCAGCATGGTCGTTGCGAGACGATCCGCGAACGCGACGACCCTCGTTCTTCCGGAAAAGCGTATTCCCGGCCTTTCCGCCTGGCTTATGGAGCGGCTCCCGGAGCTCATACGCGAGTTCCGGGCCGTGAAGGAAGAGGGCCGGCAGCGAGACAATCCGTAGGGAAAAGGGGAGGCTGCCCCGTGGATCGACAGCCTCTCACCGGCTTCTTCAGCGGCCTAGCACCGCAGGCCCGGAGTTACAGTTGTAACTCTATCTTCCGGGTGCAAGGCCCGCTTCGTCCCCAGCATGCAAAACGGGTCACGGACGGCGACCACAATCAAGTCGACGGAAATCGCGCGCAAATTGGCAAAAAGTTCATTTCTGAAGCATATTGATCCAATGACGCCAGATTTTCGCGCAGGCCCGCAGACGGCGCGTTGCCGGCATTCTGAGTGAGGTCTCTGGGCGGGCTGGAACTATTTCTTCTACAAAGGCGACAAAGAGCGATAAGGCAATCTTATCCGTTGTTATAGTGGAAAGACAATCCGTGCGATTTATGTCGGTTTATATGGGGAAATCCGCACATTTATTGTAGGATGGCGGTCATGGATTCTCCCGTCAACCCGCTTGCCGCCTCGTCGACGCTCTCCGCTGCCTTGCCCGGTTGGGCCTTGCCGCGCGCCCGCGCGTCGGACGAGGTTGCCGCCGCCGCGGTCCGGCAAAGGGGCCGCAGCGAGGACAAGCCCGCGTTGCGGGACGCGCTTTTGCTCACCGCGGCTGGCGACGATCCCGGCCCTGCCGGAAAAGTGTTATTGGCCTACAAAAGGCTTTGCGCCCGAAAACCCGCCTTTTCCTTGAAAGCGGTGGCCGAATTCGCTGATTTGTCGGGGCTTGCTTGGGGTGAACGACTTGCTGCGGCGGGCGACCATGCCGACGACGCGCTGCAATCCGGCCGCCCGGCGCCGCTTGCCGCGGCGGACCTGGTCACGGCAATGCATGCCGTGCGGCCGGATGCCGAACCGCTCGCCTGGGCGCTCGCCGACATGCTGATCGCCGCGTTGCTGAGATGGGATTTTGCCGTACCGCTGCTGATGGCCGAGTGCTATGGGCCTGCCTTCCAGACGATTGGGGGCAGGGGCCGCGCGCCCGGGGGAACTGGCCTTTGCCCGCGCTGTCCGCCTTGCCCAGGTGGAGGGAACGGGCGCGGCCCTGCGCTGAATAGGCTAAAGAAGAAAATTGGTTAGGCGGGAGGCGCGGGCTCGGTACTTCAGTCTTCAGCGAAGAATTGTTCGTTGTCTTGCGGTTCACTTCGATACCATCGCGGCTGCTACGTCGAATGGATGCCCGGATACGCCCCTTGCCCAACTGGCTGCTTCATAACGTCTGCTCTAGCTTCCTAGGTTGATTTTTCGATCGCGGGGAGGCGGTAATGTCAACGTTGTGGAGTGAAGTCCTGGAGCTTGTCAGAGCAAAAGGCAAAAATATTCAAGGCACGGAAGATGACGATCGGCTCGCGGGCGGCGGTGGCAACGACATTATCCGAGCCCGAGGCGGCGACGACGTTGTTAAAGGCGGAAAGGGCAACGACAACGTCGACGGGGGCAGCGGTGACGATAAGCTTCACGGTAATGCCGGCGACGACGACATTAAAGGCGGAAGCGGTCGCGACGTCATCAAGGCAGACGCCGGCAACGACAAGCTTTCCGGCGGAGCAGACAACGACAAGCTGGAAGGTGGGGCAGGCAACGACACCATCAAGGGGAATGCCGGGGATGACAAACTCTTCGGCGACAAGGGACGTGACATCCTATCCGGCGGGACCGGAAAAGACTCGCTGAGGGGTGGGGGTAATGACGACACACTTTCTGGTGGCGCAGGCGCGGATACATTCATATTTGACAAGAAGGAGGGCAGCGACACTATTCGCGACTTCAAGGCCGGTACTGATCTCATCGACCTTCGCGGCCAAGCGTATACGGTCAGCGAAAGCAAGGCCGGCTTCGCAGTGCTCGATCTCTCCGAAGGCGGCTCCGTCACTCTAAAGGGCATCGATATGGCCGACGTCAGTCCGGATTGGTTCATCACGGCTTAGCCACTCCCGAACTTCTCTCGATTCCCCGTTTCGGCTAGGTTCTTTTTGCTCCTATCGCAAACCTGTTGGCAGGGCCAGATCGACGTGCTGATGTCGTGGAATCATTCGCGGCGGACCAACGGCTAAAGTCCGCTTTTTGCGCTAAGCCGCCATTGCATGGTTGACTTTTGACGTCAATTCTTCGGCCAAGCATTCCATCCCATCCTGATGACTGTCCCAGTTGTCGCCGACTTCGCCAAGATGCGCTCGCCTCGCATAATCCGGTGTCAAGGCGCTTCGGTCGCGCAGTTGGGTATTGCCCAATTGGCAGCTTCGTCCTTGCTGACAAAGACCCCGTTCTCGGCGGTGTGCCAAATTCGTGCCAGCGTCAACAGAACATGGCGCGTATCCTCGCGCAGGTCTCTCAACAACTCAGAGAGCAGTTCGCCCATAGCGTTTCGTACTTCCAGGGTGGGAATTGCGGGTAGGAGCGCTTCTCTATCCGGTCCAACTAGCGCAACCGCCTCTTGTCGGGCTTGGGTGTCGGTTATTAATCAAACGGGACGGTATTGTATAGATATATACTTGAGCGTTGTAAGCAAGCAAGCGCCCGTAGGCCCGGCCGCCCCTCCTGGAAGGATTCCGAAGGGCTGACGTTACAGATCCTTGACGCCGCGACAAAACTTTTCGCTGCCCATGGCTACGCAGCGACTTCGATGGAAAAGATCGCGACAGCCTGCTGATGCGTTCCATCGAGCACATTCGCCTCTGGCTCGCGGATACAGTCGCCCAGACCTAGCCTCGGCGCAAAGGGGTTTCGCCCAATCGGAGGGCCGGACGTGTCGCCAAGTGGCAAACAGCATCAGGGCAAATGACCGCGCCGGCGGCATCCATGTGCACGCTCGCGATTTTGCGGAAGGATGAGAAAAGGTTTTCTCATCTCGACATTTGCTTTGCGCAAGGTTTTCTCATTTCCAATTGGACGGGAGGCCGAGCTGGGCAATCAAAGCACCAGAATAGGACGCGCGACGATCCATGATGTCGCCCGCGCCGCCGGCGTCAGCGTCTCCACCGTCTCGAAGGCGCTGAACGACAATGGCCGGATGGCGCCGGAAACGCGCGCGCGGATCAAGCAGGTGGCCGAGAATATCGGCTTCCGCCCGAACGCCCTGGCGCGCAGCCTGCTCTTCAACCGCTCCTTCACGATCGGCCTTCTGACGAACGATACCTACGGTGGCTTCACGCTGCCCGTAATGGCCGGCGTGTCCGATGCGCTGGTGGACAAGGGGGGCTCGGTCTTTCTGCGCGCCATCGAGGACGACCCGGCGCTCGGCAAGATTCATGTCGACGCGATGCTGGACAAGCAGGTGGACGGCATCATCGCCCCCGGCAAGCGCATCGATCGCTCGCTGCCGGTCGATCTTTCGGGACTTCCGGTCCCGGTCGTCTACGCCTTCACCGAGGGCGCGCCGGATAGCGTCACCCTGACCTCCGACGACACGCAGGGCGCGGGCTTGCGATTGATTGGCTGCTCGGGCTCGGCGGGCGGCGGCTGGTTCATGTCACGGGACCAGAGGAATTCGCCTCGGTGCGCGAGCGCTCCCTGGCCTTCCGCGCCCATGCCGGCGCCGATGCCGAGGTGCTTTGCGGCGTGTGGGTGGAAAGGTGGGGGCACGAGGCCGTCGCCCGCCTCTGCAGGGGAATCGCATATGGCAATTTTGGGCTTGCCACTTGTGTCGCAAGGGATTCTTTGAGGAGGCAGTTCGCTTTCCAAGGAGAACTGCCATTTCATGTCTCGACGGTTATTTTGGCGTGGTGCCGGATTCGCGCGCCGGCAATGCGACGCATCGGCTCGGTGATCTGATCGTGATGATGATCGCCGCCAGCCTGTGCGGCGCCAGCACGGCGACGGAATTCGCGCTGTTCGCGCAGGAGCGCAGGCAGGCGCTGTCGCGGCTGATCTATTATGACACCGCCCCCAGCCACGACACCTTCTCGCGGCTGCTGCGGCTCATCGATCCGGACGCCTTCGGGCGGGCCTTCGCCGCCTTCGCGGCGGGTTTTGCCCGCGCCCGCCAGGAGGTGGTGGCGCTCGACGGCAAGGCGTTGCGCCGGGCCTATGAGGCGGGGCTGGCAGCGAGCCCGCCGCTGACGGTCTCGGTGTTCGCCGCCACGACCCGGCTGTGTCTGGCTGCCGCGAATGGCGGATGGCCGAGGTCGCACCGGCGACCGAGCCGTTGATGGCCGGCCACAAGGCCTTCGTCCGCGTCACCAGCCGGCGCGGCGATGCCGCACCGAAGATCCGCCTGTTCATGGCCTCCACCGTGCCTTCGCCGCGTCAGGCGCTCGATGTGACCCGCGCCCATTGGCAAATCGAGAACGGCCTGCACTGGATACTTGACGTTCATCTGCGCGAGGACCTCAGCCGCGCCCGCAAGGATAACGCCCCCGCCAATGTCGCCCTGCTGACGCGCATCGCCCGCAACATCCTGCAATTGGCCGACAACGACAAAGTGCCCATCAGCCATCGCATCAAAAAATGCGCCTGGAACGACGACTACCTCATCAACACAATCGCTCATATGCGATAGCCCTGCCCGCCTCTGGGAGCGCAACGGCGACAGGCCGGACGGGCATCTTCTGCGGCAACGACCAGATCGCGCGTGGCGTCATCGATGTCCTGCGCGAGCGCGGCGTGCGCGTGCCGCAGGACATTTCGGTCATCGGCTTCGATCATGGCTGATCAGGCGCCCGCCGCTGACCTCGGTCGACATGAACCTGAAGGAGCTCGGCCGCGAGGCCGGGCGCACCGTGCTGCGCTGGCCGAAGGCAAGACCCTCGAGCCGGGCCTGCGCAAGCTGCTGTGCCGGCTTGCGGTCCGGCAATCCTGCGGAGGCGCAAAGTCCTGAATTTCAAGTGAGGAGACGGCAGCGTCGCAGACGCACCGGAAATGAGGGTACATTCTATTTCCAAGTGCGACATGCCATTAATTTCAATGGCTTCACTTCGGAGATTTTGGCATGTCCAGATGCTATACACAAATCACCCTCGCTGACCGGCGACGCCTACATCAGCTGGTGGCGGCAAAAGTTCCCGTCAACGAGATGGCCCGTCAGCTTGGCCGTCACCGCTCGACGATTTACCGCGAGATCAAGCGCAATACGTTTCGTGATCGCGAACTGCCGGACTACGACGGCTACTACAGCACGGTTGCTCACGATATCTCCAAGGAGCGGCGACGCCGGCTGAGAAAGCTTCGGCGCCACCCGAATTTACGCTCGGAGATCATCAACCAGTTGGAGGCACGCTGGCCTCCAGAGCAGATCGCCGGGCGGCTGTTGTTGGAGAGGCTCAGTCTTGTTCGCGTTTGCAAAGAGACAATCTATCGCTTCATCTACAGCAAGGAAGATTATGGGCTAGGCCTCTATCAGTATTTACCGGAAGCGCGCCGCAAACGTCGTCCACTGCGCTCCAGGAAGCCGCGCGACGGTGCGTTCCCAGCCACGCATCGCATATCCTAACGTCCTGATTTTATTGGAGATAGATCGCAGTTTGGGCATTGGGAGGGCGACCTCCTCATCTTTGAACGCCCACTCGGACATGCCAATGTCACGTCCCTTGTGGAGCGCCGAAGCCGCTATACAGTTCTCATCAAGAATCCGAGCCGGCACTCACGCCCGATCATGGACAAGATCATCAGAGCGTTTTCTCCTTTACCGGCGTTCGCGCGTCAAAGCTTCACATTTGATCGCGGTACCGAGTTTGCCGGATTCAGGGCTTTGGAAGAGGGGATCGGTGCGCGTAGCTGGTTCTGCGACCCGAGTGCACCGTGGCAAAAAGGGACAGTCGAGAATACCAACAAGCGCATTCGCCGTTTCATGCCAGGCGCTACAGATCTGGCAGCCGTGTCACAACACGACCTGATCCAACTCGCACGTCATCTCAACGACCAACCCCGTAAATGCCTCGGCTACAAGACACCAGCCGAGGTGTTCATGGCGCATTTGCAGGATGAGGCGTGATCCCCTACCCTGCAAAATGGGTATGATGCACTTGGATTAGCTTCTCCAAATGGGCCGATGGCGACAGGGTGTGGCCCTGTCCCTGCCGCTGTTGCTCCGGCCGCAATATGCCAATCCGAAGGTCCGGCAGGATGTCGGCCGCGTCGCGTTGATACGCGGTCCGCTCGTCTATTGCGCGGAGGAAGTCGACAATGGCAGCGCCCTGAACGCTCTCGTCGTTCCCGCAACCCTGCCGCAGGCACAGATGGAGGTGCTGCCCGGTCTCAACGGTGCGGTCGCCGTCGATCTCATGGTCGAGCAGGAGGATGCGTCCGGCTGGGGCGAGGCACTCTACCGCACCACGCCGGCCGGGCGCAAACCGGCCTCGCTGCGCCTCGTACCCTATCATCTCTGGGACAACCGTGCGCCGGGCAGCATGCTCGTCTGGTTGCAGGCCGGGAAATAAGGTGGGTCTCATGACGAACGAAGCACGGCCCACGAGCCTGACCCTAACGGATGTGCGCAAGAGCTACGGCAACCTCGCGGTCATCCATGGTGTCGACCTGACGATCGGCGAGGGCGAGTTCGTCGTCTTCGTCGGCCGGTCCGGCTGCGGGAAATCAACGCTCTTGCGCATAATCGCCGGGCTGGAGGAGGTGACCGACGGCGAGGTCGTCATCAAGGGGCGCGACATCACCGATCTCGACCCCTCGGACCGCGGCATCGCCATGGTTTTCCAGTCCTATGCGCTCTATCCGCACATGACGGTGCGCGTCGGAAGACTGGAGACACTGTCGGAGCTGTTCAACGACTTCGACTGAGTGGGGAAAATGGACGAGGAAACCATGTTGCCGCTTGCCAGGAAGGAGGGCAGCGTCACCGTCTTTTCCCTATCGAGCCGTATCGCCAAGATCGAGAAGGCCTTCAAGGACGGTTCGCCCTCACCAATCTCTGGCAGCTCACCGAGCCGGAAGGGCAGGGCCGGATGCTGATGGGCGATCCGAGCCAGCGCGGCGAACTGCTCGATCTTTTGACCGAGATATCACTTCATCCGGACGAGATGGCCGCCGCCTACAAGGCGCTGTACGGCAAGGAGATCGAGGTCGAGGACGGCCTTGAGGCGGCGGCGCTCCGTTCATCAAGGCACTGTTCGAAAACGACCCTGCTCCTGCTTCCCAACAGCGACGTGCTCAACAAGTCGATCGGCGACGTGAATGCCAAGAACCCGCCTGTCGGCTTCGGCACCTATTCGGATCGCCGCGACAAAGAGAAGGAGGGTTGGGCCTTGCAAATGGCCAACGATGTCCAGCCGGCTGACGGATGTGCCGGGACGCCGCATTCTTGGCTTGATGGGCTCGCTTCCCTACGCCTGGGGCCTCATACCGACGGCGAAATCGCCTTTGTCGGCCAGGCCGTTTCGAGCGGGACGGGCGGCGTCATCGCCGATGCCGGCTGTCGCATGTGGGCCTCATGGCCGAACGGCCGGAGGACTATACGGCCTCGCGGGCGGGTGCGTTCACCCCGATCGCATCGAGACCTGGCTTGCCTGCCGCCCTCGCGCGTCGTGCCCGTGACGCCGGGAACCGCGACCATCCTGCATTTCCCAGGATGCGACGGGCGCACCGCGCAGCACGAAGGCTACAATATCGGTGCCGTCGCTCCCGATGCCTTGGTTGCCGCCGGGCCTGCCTAACCTTGGTTGAACCGCGAGATGAACTGGTCAAAGCGCGTGCTGGCGCCGCCGCCGAACAGTTGCCCGGGCGGACCCTCCGCGTGGATTCGCCCCTGTTCCAGGAAGACGACCCGGCTGGAGACGTCCCGGGCAAAGGCCATTTCATGCGTCACGATCAGCATCGTGCGCCCTTCGGCGGCGAGGTCGCGCATGACCTTCAGCACCTCTGCTACGAGCTCGGGGTCGAGGGCCGAGGTGGGTTCGTCGAAGAGCAGAACGCGCGGTTTCATGACGAGCGCGCGGGCGATGGCGGCGCGCTGCTGTTGCCCGCCCGACAGTTGGGCGGGATAGGCGCTCGCCCGATCGCCGAGGCCGACACGCTTCAGCATGGCTTCAGCCTCGTCGCGCACCTCGCCGCGGTCGCGGCGCTGCACATGCACGGGAGCCTCCATAAGGTTTTCCAGCACCGTCATGTGGCTCCAGAGGCAGAAATTCTGGAAGACCATCGCCACCTCCGTGCGCAGGCGGTCCACCTGCCTTCGGTCTGCGATACGCAGGCTGTCCCCGCTCTGCCTGAGGTCGACCTGTTCGCCGAAGATGTGCAGCCGGCCGGTAGAGGGCAACTCCAGCAGGTTGAGGCAGCGCAGGAAGGTCGACTTGCCGGAGCCGGACGCGCCGAGAATGGAGATGACCTCGCCCTCATGGGCGCGGAAATCGATGCCCTTCAGCACCTCGACCGCGCCGAAGCGCTTGCGCAGGTCGTCGACTTGAATGGCGGGGACGGTGCCGGCCGCAACCGGAAGGGAGAGGGAAGCCATCTGGTTTCTCCGTGTGGTGCGCGGCTCACGCGCGGCCATGGGCGTGGTGGGCCTGGAGGTGGCGTTCGAGAAGCGCGAAGGCCATACTCATCAGGAAGGTGAGCGCAAGGTAGATCGCGCCGGTGACGATGAAGATCTCGAACACCCGGTAGGTCGAGGAGATCAGCTTGTGCGCAATGCCGGTGAGCTCGGTGAGCGTGATGATGCTGGCAAGCGACGTCGCCTTGATCATCAGGATCGCCTCGCTGCCGTAGACCGCGAGCCCCTCGCGCAGCGCGATGGGCCAGATGATGCGGCGGCGCAGCAGGAAGCCGGACATGCCGCAGGC
This sequence comes from Shinella sp. S4-D37, assembly GCF_040812195.1. Classification (NCBI taxonomy): domain Bacteria; kingdom Pseudomonadati; phylum Pseudomonadota; class Alphaproteobacteria; order Hyphomicrobiales; family Rhizobiaceae; genus Shinella; species Shinella sp. S4-D37. Next base: position 145,811 of record NZ_JBFNXL010000001.1, read on the forward strand.
CCGCCCCGCCTCGATCTCGTGCCCCGGCACGGCCTGGATAGCGCCGCGAATGATCTCGGCGGTATAGGCCGAGGTGTTGAGCGCCAGCGCCAGGATGGCGCACCAATAGGGTTCGCGCAGGAAGGGCCAGAGGATGGACTGGCGCAGCGGGGCAATCTGGCCGAGGCCGTAATAGATCAGGAAGATCTGCAACAGCAGCGGCGTGCCGCGAAACAGCTCCACATGGGCCTTGGCGATCCATCGCAGCGGCCCGAACGCGCTGCCGGCGGCACCCGCGACGAAGACGGCCAGCACGAAACCACTCGTCAGCGACAGCGCCGCCAGTTGCAGCGTCAGCGGCAGGCCCGACAGGAGTTGACCGGTGATATCCGTCAGAAAGGACCAGTCCAGCATCAGCGTCTCCAGGGTTTGGCAAGGTGGTTTTCCATCCGGTTCAGGAGCGCGCCGGTGCAGCGCCCGATGACCAGGAACAGCGCCGCCGCGATGGCGTAGAACAGGAGGGGCTGGCGGGTCGACCCCGCGGCGGTGCCGGCCTGGCGCAACAGCTCGGTCAGTCCGATGACGGAGAGGAGCGACGTTTCCTTGAGGGCCGATTGCCAGATATTGCCGAGCGCGGGCAGGGCGAAGCGCAGCGTCTGGGGGGCGATGATCCGGCGCAGCAGCAGGAACTTCGACATGCCGCACGAAGCGGCGGCCTCGATCTGGCCCCGGTCGAGGCGAAGATAGGCGGAGCGGTAGGCCTCCGTCTGGTAGGCGCCGGAGACGATGCCCACCGCGAAGACGCCGATGACGAAGGACGGCAGGGAATAGAAGCCGGGAAAACCGCCGGTGTTCATGGCCGCCGTCAGGACCACGCTTCCGCCGAAGTAGAACAGGTAGACCACGAGGATTTCCGGAACCCCGCGGAAAACCGTGGTGTAGGCCTGGCCGACCACGCGCAGCAAGGGCGCCCGCGAAAGCTTGAGGGTCGCGCCGCCGATCCCGAAGATGCTTCCGAGCAGGAAGCCGCAGAGGGCGGCGGCGATCGTGATGCCGGCGGCCTGGAGCAGGGGCAGCCCCCAGCCTTGCGGGCCGAAACCCAGCAGGTCGAACATGCCCGGCGTCATGGCAAGGCCTCCTCTTTTCGCGGCGTTTGGAGTTGCGGGCGATCGACCGCGAAAGGAGCAAGCCTTGGATCGAGGGTTCCCGAGACGAGCGATCGTGCCACGGCTTCGCCCACCGCGGGCGCAAGCTGGAAACCATGGCCGCAGAACCCGAACACATGCCAGAGGCCGGGATGGCTGAGGCTGGGGCCGATGAACGGTATTCCATCGGGCGTGGCGCCTTCGAGCCCGGTCCAGGTGCGCACGACCGGCACGCCGGCCAGCACCGGAAAGGCCGCAACCGTGGCCGCCGCGCTCGATGCCATGCGGTCCATGACCGTGAACGAGGTGTCTCCGTCCAGGCAGGGCTTGCCCAGGATGCCGCCGCCGATCACAAGCGAGCCGACCGCGCTCTGCTTGAAGGAGAGCGGCTGGTCGATCCCGATGACGACGGGGGCGATGAAGGGCTTGACCCGCGCCGTCACCATCATGGAAAGGGCCATGACCTTGATCGGCAAGGTTTCGCCGAGCCGTGCGGCGAGGTCAGATCCCCATGCGCCGGCGCAATTGAGGACCCACTCCACCCCGATCGCGCCCGCATCGGTCTCGGCCCGCCAGCCGCCCCCAGGTTTTGGTGCGAGATCGTGTACCCTGCATTGCTCGATGATGCGAACGCCGGCGGCCTCCGCGGCCTTGCGGAAGGCGCGCGCGGCATTGGCCGGGTTTGCATGCCCGTCACGTCGCGAAATCAGGCCGCCGAGCGCCGAGCCGGACAGGCCCGGCAGCAGCCGGTGCAGCGCGTCGGGGGCAATCAGTTCTTCCGAGTGGATGTCGCGGCGGCGCATGGTGCGGGACCGCGCCTCGCACCATTGCAGCTCGGCCGCATCCATCGCCAGCGCGATCTGGGCCGTGCCGAGCCGGACCTCGCAGCTTTCGGCCGCGGCCGCGCCCACGAAATCGGCGAGATTGGCCCACATGTCCATGGCGCGCAGCGACAGGGGGTATTCCCTCACGTCGCGCATCAGCGAACGAAGGCCGCCCGCATTGACGCCCGAGGCGTGGCGGCCCGCGAGGTTCTTCTCCACCACCGTCACCCGCCAGCCGGCGCGGGCGAGAAACAGGGCGATCGCGCAGCCCTGCAATCCGCCACCGATGATGAGCGCATCGTTAGACATGGGCGTCGTCTCCGGGGATGGCCTCGGGCTTGTCGTCGAGCGATTCTACCTGCGCCAGATCGGGGTCGAGGCCGGCCATGCCGGCCAGCGCGCCGAGCGGCAGGGGCCGCAGCGGCGGGCGCGCGCGGAACGGGGCCGAGGGCATCGGCCGGCCGGGATCCGCTTCAGCAAGAAGCCGGGCGAGCGTTGCCGCACAGCCGCGACCCTGGCAGGCGCCCATGCCGCAGCGCAGGAGCCCACGGACCAGGTTCATCTCCGTGGCGCCGTCCCGAATTGTCGCGCGCAGCGCCCCGGCCGTGATCTCCTCGCAGCGACAGACGATGGTCGCGTCATCGGGGAGGTTTGCGGCGAGGCCCGGCGGGAAGGCCGCGTCAAGGAAGGGCCGTGCCGCGAGGCGGCGTTCGACTTCGATGCCGGTCCGGTCCGGGGCTCCCGGCGTGGCGGCCGGGCGGCTCAGTTCTGCCAGAATGGCGCCGGCGGCGTGGCGGCCGTGGGCGATGGCGGCGTCGGCGCCGCCGATCCGGCGCGCATCGCCGGTGATGCGGATCCTGCAAGGCCCGGCGGTCAAGGCGGGGCCGGGCGCCACTTCGGCCTGCCCGTCCGGTGCCGTTACCGGTTGCCAGCTTGCGTCGTCCGGCCTCCATGCGAGGGCGAGGCCGGCAACGTGCGCCAGATCCGTCGACGGCACGATGCCGTCGTGAACCACGAGCAGATCGCAGGGCAGCTCGATCCTCTTGCCGGCGACGGTCAGGCGGACGGACTCGACGTGGCTGCGCCCGTGCGCCTCAAGGCCGGATATGCCGGTGCGCATCGCAACCCCGGCCAGCCGCAACCCCAGGAGCCAGCCCAAACCCTTGAGGAGCGCGGGAAGGCCTGCCGGCCGAAGCCGTCTGAGGGCGGCGACCTTGTCCCTTGCCCTGTCCGTGCGCGCGATCAGCGCCGGCCACACGCCGAGGCGTCGCAACTGGTCGGCGAGCAGAAGGATAAGCGGCCCGGTTCCGGCCAGCACGATCCTGCCTTTCGGCTTGAGACGCCCCGCCTTCAGCAAGGTCTGCACCGCGCCGGCCGTCATCACGCCGGGCAACGTCCAACCCGGAAAGGGGGCGGGGCGTTCCATCGCGCCGCTGGCGAGGACGACATGGGGCGCCCGCAGGTAACCGGCCGCGTCGCCCTTGAGCCAGCCGACCGTACCGTCCGCCCGCAGGTCCCACACCGTGGTGCCCGGCCGATAATCGACGCCGGGCGTTGCCCGAAAACGCGTCAGAAGGGCAAGGCCGGCCCTGTAGCTCGGTCCGAGGGCGGCTAGCAGCTCGTCCGTCCCGGGGCGTGCCTGCATGTTGGCTTCCAGCGCGCGAAAAATCTGGCCGCCGGGGGAGGGCTGCATGTCGAGCACGATCACCCGGCATCCCGCGGCGGCGAGCTCGATCGCGCATGCCATGCCCGCCGGGCCGGCTCCGACGATGATGATGTCCGCGTCAGGTGCGATGCTCATTGCAGGTCCAGCCCGGGCAGGTCCAGCTCGGAAATGCGCGCAGGCCCATCCTGGGTACGGAGCCGCATGCCGGTCTCGACCTGGCTCAGGCAGGCCTGGCGGCTGCCGATGCCGTCGATCTCGATCAGGCAGTCGAAGCAATGCCCGATCATGCAAAAAGGCAATCGCCGGGCGCCGCTGACCGGCGTCGTGCGGAAGTGGGTGATGCCGGCGCGAAGAAGGCATGCCGCGATGGTTTCTCCGGCTCGCGCCGGAATGGCGCGGCCGTCCAGATAAATGGTGAGCGTTGCCTCGGCGGGTCCGACGGGCTCAAACATGGCAGTCCCTGTGCGATCGTTGAATGCGTTGCCTCGCGGGGCGGTCATCCCCTCCCCTGGCGGGGAAGGGATGGAGCGCTCTATTCGTGGACCGAGATATCCACGCCGAACCATTTCTCGGTCAGGGCCTTGTTGGTCCCGTCCTTGTTGAGGTCGGTAATGGCGGCGTCGAAGGCTGCGCGCAGCGCTTCGTCGGCCGGCCGCAGGGCGACGTTGATCGTGCCGAGCCCGAGCACCCCGCCGGCGAAGGTGGGGCCGGTAAAGACCAGCGTGCCCGCCGGGTTGGCGTCGATCACCGCCTTGAAGGCCGTCACATTGGCCACGGCGAGGTCGATGCGCCCGGCCGTCAGCTCCAGCCCGAGCTGTTCGAAGGAGGGATATTCGCGGATATCCAGGTCCTTGAAATATTCGGTTGCGAAGGTCGCCGCGGTGGACCCGGTCTGGACGCCGATGATCTTGCCGACGAGCTTTTCCTTCAAGGCCGCGAGCGCCGCTTCGGCCTCATCCGGGGCCTTTGCGAGGTCGAAGGCCTGGCCGGCATCCGGCAGGTCCTTCAGCACATTGTCGCCGGCGGTGAGGAACCCGTTGGGCGCCTTGGCATAGGGCTTGGAGAAGCCGATGACCTTCTTGCGTTCCTCCGTCACGCCCATGGAGGCGATGATGGCATCGTACTTGCCGACCGTGAGGCCCGGGATGATGCCGTTCCACTCCTGGGCGATGAGATCGCATTTGATCTTCATGCGCTCGCACAGGGCCTTGGTCAGCTCGATTTCATAGCCGCCGAGCGAGCCATCGGCATTGCTGTAGTTCCACGGAGGATAGGCACCCTCGGTGGCCACGGTGATGTGATCGGGCAGATCCTGTGCGGTGGCCGAGCCCATGAGCAGCGGCGTCAGGGCAAGGGCAAGCAACATACGGCGTCTGGGCATATCTTCGTTCCCTCATGTTTTTGGCTCGGGCTTTGCATAACCCGTGCGGCGACTATGGCACCGCGCAAGGTCTGCCGGGAGGCGGTATCTGATTGATCTCAGGCTAAGCTAAGCTTATGCTAAACCTTATGCGCACAACCACCATCCCCTCGCTGAACTGGCTCCGCGTCTTCGAGGCCGCCGCACGGCACCAGAGCTTTGCGCGCGCCGGAAACGAGCTCAACATGTCGGCTGCGGCCGTCAGCCAGCAGGTGTTGGCGCTGGAAACCCATCTCGGGCGCCCCCTGTTCGAACGGACGGCAAACCGTATCAACCTGACCGCGGAGGGCAGCGATTTCCTGCCGACTGTGCAGGTGTCGCTCGGGGCGATCGAGAGCAAGGCGGAAGCCCTCTTCGCACGACAGCGCATCGAGCGCGTCACGCTGCTCGCAAGCCAACTGATGGCGATGAGCTGGTTGCCGCGCGTGCTGGCGGCGTTCGAGGCGGCGAACCCGACGATCCGCATCGACCTCCTGATGGAGGGCACGCAGCGCAAGGCGGATCCGGACCTGATGATCCGCTTCGGGGAAGAGCCGCATCTCGTGCGCCATCCGACCTGGCTGATGGGCATGTCCCATGTGGTGATGTGCCGGGAGGAAGACATAGCCCGCATCGCCAGCCTGGACGACCTGTTGTCGTTTCGCCTCTACGACGTGGCGTCCCATGCCCTCGGATGGACTGCGCTTCTCAACCACAATTTCGGCCATCAACCGGGGCGGCAGTCCAAGATCGAAACGGTTGATACGACACCGTTGTCATTGATGATGGTCAGCCAGGGTCTCGGCCTCGCTATCGGCCATCTTCCCGTATGTGGTCCAATTGCCGCTTCGCTCGGCCTGGTCGTTTGCCCGTTCGTTCCGAAAACACCTGGTCCGGGAAACTACTATCTCGAACAGTCTCAGGACCGGCCGCAGCGGGCTTCTGTCCGCCGGTTGATGCAAGCCCTTCAAGAGGCGGCGCATTCATCGATGCGGATGATCTGACGATTAGAGCCTGGTCGACCGTTCGCATCCGTTCAAGAGCACATAGGCGGTGCAGACCATGACACGTCCTTGTGGCGAAGCATCTTCAGAGCGGCAGAGCATTGTATTAACCCGGCGCAGCAACTGGTCGTTTGGGCCTACGAGGCATCACGCTATTCTTCTGGTGCCTTGAGCAAAAGCCGACCACCGGCCTCCAGCCGGACGCGGCCCCGTCCGGTGCGGACAAGTTGTATAGGAGCCTGTTTCTCTTCGAGCCGGGGGCGCAGTAGGAGGAGACGGGTCTCGAGATTGTCCTTGATCTCCGGCATCCGGTTGCCGATTGCCAGCCGCATTTCGCGATCGGTGAATTCGATGCGCCCGTCGCCATGATGCCACTCGATCATCAAGTGCAGCAGCGCACCGGCAACGCCCTTCACGATATAGGTATTGTCGATGAATATGCTGTCGTCCGCGCGGTGGTGGGTCACGAGGATTTCCCGGCTGGCGGAGCCGGATGTAGGCGGGGGCACGTTTCGGGCCGGTTCGATCGATGCGGCTTCCCCTTCGCTGACCGTCAGGGCGACGGCGGCCTGACCGGCCAGGATTGCCAGCGCGGCCTCCTCCTCCTCGGAAAGCCAGCCGTTGCGGGCTTTCGATGAAAAGTACGCCGACCACCACGCCGCGGGCGGCCCTGGGCACGGCCATCTGGCTTATCGCGCAGGACAGCTGGGGAAAGGCGACGATGCGCGTGGTGTTTTCCTGAGCCTCGGCATCCTGGCTGATCGCTTCGCCGAACCGGCGCACCCGGTTCCTGTCGCTGGCCTTGATCGTCTGGGCCGCTCGCCGCGGCCGCGCCGATCATGCCCTCGCCGCCGGCGACCTCCGATCCCAGCCCGACCGCTCGTAGCCGATGCTGCCCGTGGTCGCGAGGAAACCGCGAAGGCCAGAGCGCATTTTGGTGACCGAGACCTGCCGCACGGCAGAAAGCAGGCTGTCGACGATCTCGTCCGCTTCCGCCTGTCGCTCGATGGTGCGGACCGCCTCCGAGAGGGCGGGGAGGCTGACGGCGGCACGGACCGCAGGGACGCCGGCCCTCTCGACGGGGGAGGGGACCTTCTCGATCCCCTGTACGCGAAAGATATCGGCGCTTCGCAGCCGCATGACCTCGGACCTGCCGACCTGCGCGCTCTTTGCCTTGAGTTGCAGGGCGATTCTGTCGAAGAGCGGGCCGGCATCGACGGACCGCATGAAGCCGATGTCGAGCAGGAACTGGTCGCCCGTGAAGCCGTCGACGAGGATCAGCGTGACATGCGGATTGGCGCGCACATTCGCCGCCGTTTCGGCGAAGAATTGGTTGGAAAGGGCAACATGCTCCTCATCGACCCGCACCATGTGTGAAAGATAGGAAATGTTCGGCATGCCGTCCGCCGAGGCGGTGGCGATGATGGAGGGGATCACGCCCTCGAAACAGGCAGAGAGATCGCTGAGGCGCATAAGCATCAGGACCTCGTGCCGACCAGCATGCCAGCAAGCGGGCCGGGCGTCCGAATGTGGATTTCGCTGACGGCGAGCCGGGCCACCCGCGCCTCGCGGGCGGTCAGCCTCGCCGACCCGATCTTCCAGGGGCTGGCGATATCGCTTCTGTTCGGGCTGGCATCGTCGACGCTGCTGACGGTGCTTGTCATCCCGGCCATCTACCGTGTGCTACGGACCTGGGACATCCACCGGCCGGGCAGCACGCTCCGCGCTCAGCAGGGGAAAGGGTGCGGGCTGCATCAATGCTTGCATGTGAACTGACAGGAAAAGCACCCAGGCGGTGGACCAGCCGAAACCTGCCGCGGCCAACAATATTGGTGCCTGCCCGGACAATTCCGCCAATCCACGCGTGAGGGCTGCAAAGAATATGAGCATAAGGGCCGCCCAATGGCGGCGGCGAGGCAGAAGCTCGGCGCCTGCCGATCGCCGCATCGTTATGCGTGCGGCAACCGCAAGGATCATCGGCCCGATGGTTGCCATGGTCAGGGCGTGGACCTGCACCAGTTGCGGAACCAGCCCGAACCTCACTGCAGCGATAGCAATCATGCCGGGGGCAAGACCCGCATAGCCGAGGCCCAGCATCCGGTTCGCCTGCCCGAGCCGGAGACAATCGACACTTCGGGCGATGATCCAGAGTGCCGTGGCGAGCAGCGCGAGCATTCCCATGTCTTCCTGATGAAGGAGACCTGCCCCCAACAGGATGCAACCCAACCAGAGCGGCGGCCTGCGCGGTGCGGAAAGGTCGCGGCGGCGGTGTGCTTCGGCGGCGAAGGAAGAGACCAGCCGGCCGCCGACGATAAAGATGAGGATTGCAAGGGCAATCGGGAGGAGGCCGGCGATATCCCATCCGTCGACAAGCATCGCCTCCGCTACGACAAGCAGCAGCGGAACCATCGCCAGAGGGATCTTGTCCCATCGCCTTGCCCGCAATACGGGCCACAGGATCATCGAGGCGACCGGTAGCGACAACAGAAAGACCGGCCAGAAAGCCATCGGGGAGCCCAGGGATGCCAAACGGGCGCCGAGGGCAAGCGCCCCGGAAAAAAGTGCCGGCACGGGAAACGCATGCCCGGTCCAGGCCTTTTGCGCCGTCATGACATAGCCGCAGATGGCCATGCCGCCGAAGCCGAACAGGCCGAGCCGGATATGCGCCAGGCGCGGATCCGCCAGCGGGAGGAGCCAGAGCCACGGCAGCACCACGGCAATGGTCGCGGCGAGCGCGAAGAAAATGCCGGCCGGATGGAACATCAGCATCGAGCGGCTTGCGCCGGCGTGTTCCATGAGCCCTGTCTTCCTGCGCATGACGGAGAAATGGCTCAGTTTGATGATGGGGGGCTGGGCCGAAAGGCTCTGATGCGGGCAGGATCGGTATCCATCCAACCCGCCCCGATCAAATCGAGACAGTAAGGCACCGTGGCAAAGATCGCATCGAGGCTGAAACGGATCGAGCCCGGTTTTCCCGGCAGGTTGATGATCAACGTCTTGCCGCGCGTGCTGGCGCGCCTGCGTTGCTCGCCAAAGCCCGGCAGCGCTCTCGTCACGACCGCGGGCATGGCCTCCGGCGTCCCGTCGCGCAGGGCCTGCCCCGTCCCACCGGTCGTGAGGATCAGATCGGCGTGCAGCTCATCGCATAGGGCAAGAAGCGTATCGCGCACCGCAGAAACCCCGTCCGGAATGACCCGTCCGACGATCTCGAACGGCGTCACGACCGTCTCGCGCAGCCATGCCTCGACCGCCGGGCCGCTCAGGTCCTCGTACTGCCCACGGCGGGCACGGTCTGATATCGTGACGACGGCTATACGCATGGCTGACCTTTCGATGTCTCGGTGGCGCACCCTATGCCGGTGTCAGGAAGAGCGAGGAAAATCCGCTTGCGGGATAAGTCGCCCGGACCGGCGGCGAGCGGGCAGGCAGTGCGAAGGGATCAAGACCGTCGAGCAGTTCCTCCAGCACGATGCGCAGCTGCATCCTTGCCAGTTGCGCGCCCGGACAGACATGGATGCCCGTGCCATACAGCAGGTTATGCGACTGGTCGCGCTCCGGATGGAACTGCTTCGCATCCGCGAAAGCTGCGCCATCACGGTTTGCCGAGGCCCACATCACCGTTATCCGGTCTCCCGCCTCGATCGTCCGTCCGCCTATCGTCACGGCACGGGTTGCCACGCGCCGGTTGGAGAGCAATGGCCCATGAAGCCGCAGGATTTCGTCGATTGCCGGCGGCAACTGGCTCCGGTCCTGCCGAAGCTGGCTCTGGACATCGGGGCGCTCGGCGAGGAAATGCAAGATAATGCCGACGCAGGCGGCGATGGTTCCAAGTTCCCCCACCGTCCAGTTGCGCAGGATGCTGACGATCTGGGAATGGTCCAGCCTGTGCCCGTCGATGGTCTGGCGAAGCAGGCAGGTCGTGAGATCATCGCCGGCATCGGCGCCGGCCTGTTCGCGCAACTTCAGCTGCGAGCGGATATGGCCGTCGAATTCGAGGGCAACGGCCGCCGTCGCCTCGCTGTCGCGGGCGAGCGTCGCGGTGCGGTTCTTGTAGATCCATTGCAGCAGCGGCGCGTGCAGCGTCTGCGGCCAGCCGAGAAAGCTGCACTGGATACGCACGGCATAAGGCTCGGCAAAATCCCTGATGACATCGCATGACGGGGTTCTGCCGAGAGAGGCCACGAGATCATGTGCAATTTGCCGGAAGTCGGGTTCAAAGGCCGCGATGCGCTCCGGCGCGAAATAGGGCTCGATCATGCGGCGATAGAGCGTGTGCTCCGGCGGATCCATACCGTTCGGCACCGAAGGATGGCGCGACACGACATTGCTGAATGTCTCGTGATCGCCTAGAACCCGAAGAACGTCCTGATGACGGAAGAGAGACCATCCGAGATAGTCGCTGTAGGCGACTGGACAGGTTTCGCGCATCCGGTCGTAAGCACCGATCTGATCGCTCAGGACCTCCGGGCAGCGCGGATCCCAGTCGGTGGAGCATCCATCCACAGGCCGACTTGGGCCACTGGTTTCTCGGACTGTCTGTTCCATTCGCTTTCACCCATATTGCCGTTCACAGTAGGTAATGAGAGCAGGTGGACGTGCGGTCTTTGTTCCCACACAAAGAGCTTGCGCTATTTCGTTTGCCGGCCTGGGATGCTGCACGCAGGAACCAGGGCATTGCTCGTGACGTGACATCGACAATCCGAAGGACCGCGAGGCTTCAAGCCGCTACGGCGTGTCGCTGCGGCGTTTGCCGTTGCCGGTCCAGCTGGAACTGTGACAGCGCCCCGTTCACCCCTTCGCTGACCGCCACATCCGAATTGCCGATCAGCGCCTTGATTTCCCGCGCTTGGCGGAGCGTTGGGCGAGTTCACGAACTTCCTGCGCAACGACAGCAAAGCCCTTGCCCGCATCCCCCGCACGGGCGGCCTCCACCCCCGCATTGAGGGCGAGCAGGTTCGTCTGGAAAGCGATTTCGTCGATAACGCCGATGATCTGGCTTATCTGGCGGGCGGCATGATCAATCCGCTCCATTGCCATGACCGCGCTCTGCATGACGACGCCGGATTCGTCGGCCTTGGCGCGCATGGCGTATCATGTCGCGCGCCTCTACGGCACGCCTGGACGTCGCCGACACATTGGGCATAGGCGAAATAACCCGCAGCCAGCATCGGCAGGGTCACAGCCGCCCAGAGGCGCCTTCCGATGGATCGCGACCGTAAGAAAACCCTGTGGACAAAAGTCAAGTTTTGACGCTTTCACTCAGGAATTATCGCGAAATCACCTCATGGAACAGAAACACTGCGCCGGCCGTCAGTCGCAGCACCATTGACGTTTATCAAATAGTTATGGTTGTATTTCCGATGACCGACTGCAGGGGCTATGCGAAGACCCGACCGCACCATTCCGCAGACCGGTCCTCATGAAGCCTTTACCGATTGACCATTAAAACGCTTTTTTTACCGACCAGATCGGCCGGGACGTCGCGAATCAGCCAGGGAGGCCCCATATCAGCAAGGATTTCGAGATGCGAAACCGGATCATCCGCGCCTTGCGGCCTGACGCGCAGGAATTCTTGACCCGCCGGGCGCTCACGCGCGCTATCCGCGGGGGCGAGGTCCTCTACGAGGAGCACGAACCTTTCACCCATGCCGTCTTCCCGCACGAGGGCGTATTGTCGCTCATGGCCGACATGCAGGACGGCAGGAGCGTGGAGAAGGCTTCGATCGGCCATGAGGGGTTCCTCGGCTTCGTGCTGTTGATGGGTGGCGGCAATTCCATCAGCCGGTCGGTTGTCCGGGTTCCGGGCTATGCCTCATGGATCACGATCGCCGATCTCGATTGGGCGCTCGAAACCTATCCTTGCGTGCGCGAGACAATGTTGCGCTATGCCAAGCTGCTGATCACGCAGACCATGGAATCGGTGGCCTGCAATAGCCTGCACATGGCTGGGCAGCGAGTAGCGAGCTGGTTGCTTCACGCCCATGATCGCGTGCTGGGTGATACGTTCCAAATCACCCAGCAGTCAGTTGCCGAAGTTCTCGGATTGCGCCGGGCCACTGTGCATGAAGTTTGCTCCCGATTGCAGGATGATGGCGTGCTGACGTATGCGCGGGGATCGTTGACCATCCGTGACCGGGCCGGGCTCGAGCAGCGCGCCTGCGAGTGCTACGGGCGCATCCAGCGCCTGAAGCTGTGATATCCCGGCATCTGGACCGGCCCCCAGTCTGCTTGCTCCACTCATCAGGCATGGGCGAGCCGTCTTTCCAGGTCGGCATTGGCGATGGCAGGGCGAACACTTGCCGTGACGTAATCGTCCAGTTTGTATCCCTCCAGTGGCTCGCCGAACAGATAGCCCTGCCCGTAGCCGCACCCATGCTCACGCAGGAAGGCAAGTTGCCTCTCCGTCTCCACGCCTTCCGCAACGACATCGAGACCGAGGCTGTGGGCAAGGCCGATGATTGCTCTCGATATGGCCGCGCTGTCCGGGCTGGTCTCAACATCATCGATGAAGGAACGGTCGATCTTCAGCCGGTCGACGGGAAATCGCTTGAGATGGATGAGCGATGCGTAACCTGTGCCAAAATCATCAAGTGCGATCCTGACGCCGAGCCGGTGTAAGGCGTCGAGCGACTTTGCGATCATATCAACGCCACGGTCAAGCAAGACATTCTCGGTGATTTCCAGCTCAAGCCTGGCAGGAGCGATCCGGTAACGATCCAGCATGGCGGCGACCTGCGCGACGAAACCGTCATGTTTCAATTGCGCCGCGGCGACGTTAATCCCGATCGTGCCGAAGGCGAAGCCGTCCTTCTCCATCGCACTGGCTGAGGCGAGTGCCGTTTCCATCACGAAGTTACCGAGCTGTACGATCAAGCCGGTTTCCTCTGCGATCGGGATGAATTCTGCCGGCGAAACCGGTTGTCCGTTCAACTTCCAGCGTGCCAGTGCCTCGAAGCCGATATGGCGGCCATCGGCCAGCGAGACCTGCGGCTGTAGCGCGATGGTCAGCCGTTCTGCCGAGAGATCACGCTGCAGCGCGGCGGCTAACCTTTCTCTCCGCTCCAGAGCCGAGCGCATGGCCTTGTCGAAGATGCGCCAGCTGCCGCGATTGGCAGCTTTAGCCTCGTAGAGCGCGATATCGGCGTTCTTCATCAGTTCGCTCGGCGTGACGGCCTGATCGGGAAACAGGCTGATGCCCAGGCTGTAGTGGGGCTTCAGCCGGCTCGAGCCGATCATCACCGGCTCCGAGACGACTTTTCGCAGCCGGCCCATCAGCCGCTCAAGCGCCTTGCGATCCACGATTCTCGGTAGGATGAAGGCAAATTCATCGCCGCCGAGCCGCACAACCACATCGCTGGCGCGTAGCCCCGCCTTGAAGCGGGCGGCAATCTCCTTGAGGAGGGTGTCACCGGCATCATGGCCGAGCGTATCATTGATCAGCTTGAAATTGTCGAGGTCAGCGACCACCAGTGCGCCTGTGTAGCCACCACGCTGGGCGCGCGTAAGGGCCCGTTGCAATCGGCTCATGAGCACCGAACGGTTGTAGAGTCCGGTGAGCGGATCGTGTTCCGCCTGCTGCTTGATCGTCAATTCGGCGCGCTTAAGATCGGTTATGTCCGTGCGGACACCCACCGTATTGCCTGATTCGGAGCGTCGCTCGCGCACCTGGAGCCAGCGATCGTCGCGTAGATGCTGGACGATCGGACCGGCAGGCCGACGGAGCGCAGCGAGGCGGGCGGCAAGCCAGCCGGCGACAGCTTCCTCCGAATTATCCGGAAGTATGAACTGCCCCCGCTCCAGGGCGAGCGTCATCAGGTCCTCAAACCGGGCGCCCGTATCGATATCCTGCGCGATCGTGTCATGGAGTTCGCGATAGGCCCTGTTGCAGAGGATCAGACGCTCATCGCCATCGAAAGCGGCGACACCGTCAGGAATGGTTTCGATGATGTCGCGGAGCAGGGTCTCGACGCGTTCGCGGCGTCCGTTCTCATCGAGCAATCGCGCTTCGGCCCGCTTGCGCTCGGTAATATCGTAGCGGATGGAGACATAGCCACCGGCGCGGCCGACGTCATCCAGATAGGGGACAATGGTGGTATCGACCCAGTAGAGTGTGCCGTCCTTCGCGCGGTTGCAGACCTCGCCGTGCCAGATCCTGCCGTCTGCTATCTCGCGCCACATGGCGGTGAAGAATTCCCTGTTGTGATGGCCGGAATTGACGATGTTGTGGGAGCGGCCGATCAATTCTCCGGGCCCGTAGCCGCTGATGCGGCAGAAGGGTTCATTGATATGGGTGATCCTGCCCCGCCGATCGGTGATTACCACGATCGCATGCTCGTCCAGCGCCGACTTGTATGCTTCGAGCACCCCGGTCAGCGCCTGGATCGGTCGAGTGACCCGAGTGACGACAATGAAGAAGGCGAAGGTCCCGAGCACCACCGCGATCGCCAGCACGGCAGAGCTTGCCACGAAGCCATTGAAGCCACTTGCCTCGACCTCTCTGGCATAGTTGCCGGTCGCCTCACCGAGGACGTGGGAGAGGGCAAGCAGGCTATCGATTGCCTGGGTGGCGGCCGCCACCCATTCGTCGCTCCCGAGCGGATAGGGGCGACCCTCGGCGCTGGCATTGTAAACACTCCCGCGTTGCACGCCGAAGGTGCTGAAGAAATCTGAATTTGCCGCCTCGATGGCCTGAACCACCGCTGGATCGGCGAAGGAGCGGCCAGTGTAGGCTTTGATCGAAGCCCAGGACTGTTCAAGCCGGCCACGATATTCGGCGAGCGTGGAAAGGCTTTCGTCGCCGAACCGCTCTTGGCGGGCGATCATGGCGCCGATCATCGCCCGCTCGCGGCCGGCATATTCGCTGACCGCCCACATCGCCTGCCGGAGATCGAGCATGATCTGGGTGCGGGCAAGTGCCGTCATCGGTACTTCTTGGGTAGCGACGTGCAGATCCTGTGACGACATGATGAGCGCAGTGATGGCCGGAACCCACTGGCCTTGCACGGCACCGTCACGCGCCGAAGCGGGAAGCGACAGTTGCCGGTCTATGTCGCGCCGGAGGGAGATGAGCGCGTCCTGGTTCTGGCGCACGGTGGTGATCAGTGCACCTTTTCTGGCAAATTCGGTGTCGTCGTGCAGTCTCCCGAGTGCCGAGACGAGTGCCGCGTCGCCGCGCTGGCGGAGTTCGGCGATCCGTGCGACAGTATCCGGGTCGGTGGCAGAGGCGGCCGCGAGCGCCGTGTTGGTGACGCCGCGTTCCGTCGCGAGCGCCCCAGCGCTGGTCAAAAAAAGATCGCCGACCTCAGCATTGCGCTGCATAGTGCGCGCGCTACGCATCGTATTCCACGCCGAAAGCAGGTTGGTGGAAGTGGAAATCAGCAACCCGACCACGAAGATCGCCATGATGCACAGAAGTAGGGTGCGGATCGCCAACGACGTACGGCTAACCTGCGTCGTGAGGGTACCATTTGTCTTATGGATCTTGGATACATCATGGGTATTCACTGGAAATTCCTTCAATACAACAAGGTGTTGGAACGTTTACTCAGCGGAACGACCGCGGCTATGCGATCCCCCGGATCGATACGCTCCACCCATCCGCCAGATCAAACGGTGCGGCGGACGACTATCAACAGCACCACGCAGCCAGCAGCATCCCAACCCGGGTCAGATCATGGCAAGACCTACTCCCGGTGGGCCTCCGATAGGCGTTCGGATATGAACGCACTTCTTGAAATGCTGGAGTTGGAGCCCCGGCGAACCGGGGCCTGACGGACGGATACCAATCGTACTCAGAACTCTTCCCAGTTCTCGCTGACCGCGACAGCCGCGCCGCTGCGGGCGATAAGCCTGACTGGCCGTTCCCGTTCCTGCGCCGGGCTCCCAACCGGAGAGGTATTCGCGACGGGGCGAACCAATTCGCGCCCGCTGCCGAAGCGGAACTTCGAGACCAGATCGTTGAGAGCCGTAGTTTCTCCCGCTAGGCCGTGGCAAGCCGCCGACGATTCTTCGACCATGGCAGCGTTCTGCTGGGCGCCCTGATCCATCTGGTTGACCGCAGCGCTGATCTCCTGGAGGCCGATAGACTGCTCGCGCGCCGCCTCGACAATGGCCGATACGTGCCGGCTGATCTCCTGAACCTCAGCGACGATCGCGCGCAACGCGCTGCCGGTTTCGCCCACAAGCCCGACGCCTGCCTTGACTTGGTCAGCGGAGGAGGTGATCAGCGCCTTGATCTCCCTGGCCGCTCCGGCTGAACGCTGGGCAAGTTCGCGCACTTCCTGCGCCACCACCGCAAAGCCCTTGCCGGCATCACCAGCCCGCGCGGCCTCGACGCCTGCATTGAGCGCCAGCAAGTTGGTCTGGAAGGCGATCTCGTCAATGACGCTGATGATCTTGCCGATCGCGTCGGAGGAGCCCTCGATCGCGCTCATTGCTCCAACTGTCTGTTCGACAACGGTACCCGAGCGCTCGGCCTGCTTGCGCGTCCGCTCGACAAGTTCACCCGCCTCGTTGGCGCGCCGGCTGGCATCCTTGACAGCGGTGGTAATCTCCTCGATGGCGGCGGCGGTCTCTTCGACGGACGCGGCCTGCATTTCGGTACGCTTAGCGAGGTCGTTGGTGGCGACTCGAATCTGTTCGGCTCCAGCACGGATCGCCTCCGCATTGCCGCCGACAGCGCGCAGCGCTTCCTCGAGTTTGCCAGCGGACTGGTTGAAATCTGTCCGCAGTTTGTCGAGTGAACCGGCCAGCGGGGTTTCGATCCGGTGTCCGACATCGCCTTCGGAAAGGTGGCCAAGCGCGGTGGCGAGCGTGTTCATGGCAGATTCGAGCTTCTCGGCTTCCGCCGCGCCATGCGCCTCGCGCTGTCGGCGCTCTTCCTCAGTGAGCCTGCGGCCCTGCTCGGCCTCGGCTTCCAGCCGACGGTTGGTAAGTCCTGCTTCGCGGAAGATCTCGACTGCCCGCGCCATCTGGCCGACCTCGTCGCCGCGCTCGATCGACGGCACGGTGAGCTCCAGATCACCACCGCTCAGCCGTGACATGACGTCCGTCAGGGCATGGACCGGGCGCGTGACACGCGTCACTACGATCCAGAGGGCGAACACACCGAGCATGATGGCGATCACCAGGACGGTGGAACTGATCACGAAACTGTTGAAGCCACTTGCTTCCACCTGGGCGGCATAGCTGCCGGTGGCCTTGCCTAAGACATCGGAGAGCGCAAGCAGGCTGTCGATGGCGCGGGTCGCCGTCGTCATCCATTCGTCGCCGCTTACGGGGTAGGGGCCGTTTTCGGCGTTGGCCTTATAGACGCTGTCACGCAGTGTGCTGAACGAACCGAAGTATTCCGCTTTCGCCGCCGCTACGGCCGACACCACGGCCGGATTGGCAAAGGAGCGGCTGGAATAGACCTCAATAGACGCCCAGGACTGCTCGAGTCGGCCGCGATACTCGGCGAGCGTCGCGAGATGATCTTCCTCGAGATGCGCATTGCGGGCAATCATGCCGCCGACGAGTGCTCTTTCGCGACCGGCATATTCGCTGACCACCCACATCGCCTGCCTCAGATCGAGCATGATCTGCGTGCGTGCGAGCGCTGTGACCGGCACTTCCTGCGCAGCAATACGCAAATCCTGCGACGACATGATCAGCGCAGTTATTGCCGGCACCCACTGGGCCACGACCCCGGCATTGCGCGCGTCGGCGGAAAGCGGCAGTTGCCGGTCGATATCGCGCCTGAGCGCCACCAGTGCATCGAGGTTCTGGCGCACGCTTCGGATGAGCGCGTCCCGCCCGGCAAAATCGGCGCCGCCGACAAGACGTTCGAGCGCCGCCTCAAGCGCTCCGTCGCCGCTCCGGCGGAGTTCCGCGATCCTGGTGATTGTGGCGGGATCGGTGGCGGCCTCAGCCGACAGGGCGGTGTTGGTGAGGCCACGTTCGATAGCGAGCGATGCGGCGCTCGACAGCAAACGATCGCCCATCTCGGCATTGTGCTGCATGATGCGGGCCGAGCGCATCGTGTCCCATGCCGACAGGAGATTGGTGGAAGCGGCGTAGAGCAGTCCGACCACGAAGGCCGCCACGATGGACAGGAGCAGGGTTCGTATAGACAGTGACGGGCGCCGGCCTCGTGCGGCCGGGGCAAGGCCACCGGCCTTGTATGCGGTAGAAGCACTGTGAGTATTCATCGCGTTTTCCTCAGTGGATGGGCGCGCTACTCTGTGGCGTCGAGAGAGGGCGCAGGATGTAGGCTTAATACCGGGCGCGTGAAATCGGCCGCCGCCCCGCCGGAGGGAGGAGGGTTTTCATTGCGCAGTGGATCGGATCGATCGTTAGGGGAGAAAGGCGGGCGTCGTGAACAATGGAGGAGGCGTCATGCCGTCTTCTGATTTCACATCAATCAACCAGCCCGGGACTTCCGACCCGTATGCATTTTTTAAAAACTCTTATGTACGCTATCGTATATATACGAGGTTAATTAGCAATTAACACCGGCCGACGGTGAAGAGGAATACGTCTCTCCCCAGGCATTGCGCCGCACAAAGCTAATATTGCGAAGCAATAATTACAGGATACCGAACACATCTCATGATCTGCATATATACAGTTCGAAACATGCAGGGGGTTGCTTTATCGCGCGCGCAGCGAAGCAACCGCGGAGGAGGGAGGACGGTTTCGGGTCGCTGTGGGGCGCTTCTTCGCTGGCGAACCAGATCAGCTTACCCTTGAACACATTGGCGCCGGCAGCCGGTAACTTCCGCGCGCCATACAGGTCGGTTAGATTGCGCGAACGTTTTCGGCTTTCGACTTGCCGGTCTTCCGATCCTGCCCGCCATTGTCGGGCGCAATGAACCAGGAGTTTGCATTTCTGTGCGAGCCATGTCTTTTTGCGTATGACCAATTGCGTGCACCTGGAGCCTCGGACATTTGAAAAAGCCGCCAAAGAATTTTGTCGTTGAGTACAAGGGTGCGCGTCGAAAACCCACGCCGCAATCCAACTCGATCTGGGGCAACGTCGATTTGCGCCGGTTCGCCGAGCACGACGGCGAGGCGGAAACACCCGGGGCTGGTGCGCTTCGCATTGATTCAGATGCGGCGATGCACGAGGTATCGCGTGCATCCACGTTGACAGCAGATCTGCAGCAAAAGACAACATCAAGCTTACCACCGGAGGAACAGATGGCCGACGACACGAGCATGACTGAACAGATGTCCACCGAACCCGAAACTGCGCTGGTGAAGGCGCCTGAACCCAAGAAGCGTGGCCCGCGAGCCAAGAAAGTGTTGGAAACTGTAACCTCTGATGCTCTGGTCGACGCGCCTGCTGTTAAGAAAACGCGGGCAAAAAGGGGTAGCAAGAACGCCGCAACCGAGGTGAAGCCAGTTGGTCGCCGTGGCGGACGCAAAGCCAAGGCTGCTGTCGGGTCGATTGTCGAACCCGCCATGCAAGCTGTCTCGCCTATCGCAGCTGCTGGTGAGGAGATGGAGGACCTGCTTCAGCTTGAGCAGGAAAACCAGCGACTGCGGAAGCTGCTTGCGGAAAAGCTCCGCGAGGAAAATGCTAGTCTTCGCAAGCGACTCGGCCTTGACTGACCTGGTGCCGGGGGAGTGGTCGGCTGCCAGGCCGACCCTCCTCTTCAGCACGATGTTGCTCGACCGCTGACAACGGGCATCTCCGTCTCCGCCGCCCAGTGGGTTACCGGAGCGCACGACAAGATGGGAGTTGAAAAGCGATGGTAAAGTCGCCCTGGAAACTTCTCACCGGATTGCTGTCTCGGGGAAAGCCTGCGGATCAGCACGACGTTGGCCACGCCAACCTCAGCGAGAGCCTCGACGAGGGACCTGAAGCCAATTCCACCGCTGCTGAAGCATCGATAGAAGGCGAGCCCGCAGCTGAGCCGAAACCATCGGCCGCGTCGCAAGCTGGCGAGGGCGAAGCCGGTGATCGTCAGGAGCCACCGCTGTCAATCGCGGCAGAGGCGGCTGACGCGATGCCGGCCGGCAACGCCCCCGCCTTGGCCCCGGATCGCACTATGGTCATCATAGGCGCCGAACGTCGAAATCAGCAGGATAAGGCACCGCGGGCAACCCGAAGGAAGGTGAAGGCGGATGTGCCGGGGCGTATCAGGGGTGCGGAGTCGGCTGTCGCCTTGGCGGAGCAAGCGGCGCCAAATGAACCAAATCCTGTCCGGGCGCTGGACAGCGAGATCCGGGAATTGCGGTCCCAGCTGGCGGGGCGGCTTCGACTTCAAAATGATCAACTGAGACAGATGCTCAAGCGATTTGAACTGAAGTGATTCTTCTATTGTGAGGCTTTGCCGGACCAAACCTGCTGGCGATCATCCTGTTTGAAAAGGTTGCCCTGCATCAGCCGCTGAGGCAGCAGAGCGATCGCTATGCTCGCGAGGGCCTCGACCCCCAGCCTTTCGACCTTGACCGACCAGGTCGGTGCTTGTGTATGGTTGGAGCAGTGCTGGTCCGGAGAACGCCCCATGACGCCTTCGCCGCGGCCAATCCGCGGCGTCTATGTCAATACCAGTCATTGCATGCTCGGCTGCACTCTTGCGCTCGGCTCAGCACGTCGTCTCTCGGGAACATTGGCGTGAACGATGCCACTGCAGCGCGAGGATTCGAAGCTCAGAAGTTGGGGTCGCGGAGATACATAATAGAATCTAACGTCACCTGGTATAATAATTCGGCGGCCGTTATGTCAGACGCAGCATGACCAATCTGCCAAACCAACCTTCCCCGGCGCACCCGCCGAACCATTCCAAGTGTCTTGAACACTCCCCTGCATCATTCTTCATCTGCCGTGTTATAGTCATATATGACGCACAATATGAAATAACTGGTCAGATATGACTTAAGCTTCGAGCGCCACCCCCATCTCGTCGTTCACGAAGGCCGGCTCATAGTCGCGAGCCAATGCGCCTGAGACACCGACCTGGCGGAGACCTTCCCTCCATCCATCCGAGATAAGCAGCGCCGTAGCACGGATAATGTCCCGGGCCTCGGCCTCGGGGATCTCGAAAAACTCGCAAGCTTCCAGCGCGAGTTTGATCGACCGATCATGGGCGCCGCCCTCAAGGATCGCTGTCTCAAGATGGGGGTTGCGATCCGGCGCCGGGTTCACGTCGAACACCGGCGACAGCCGCCATTGACCCGCTCCCACATAGAGGAAGCCATGGTTCTTCAGATGGTCATCCTTGTTGGACACGAGGATCGTAAAGATCAGCCGACGATAGAGTTCGCGGAAATCGGCCATGGGGTCGGATGATGCGGCCCGCATGAAATCGACGATCTCCGTATAGGAGCCAAGCTCCGCCCCGGTCTTGCCCAACGCAGTACGCGCGGAAATATAGGGAATCCGTGCGGCCCCGCGCCGATCGAACCGTTGAATCAACGCCACCGGGAACGACGTGTCCGCCAGTTCCAACCGCGTCATGGGTGTGCGGATGCCGCAGGCCTCCGCCAAGCGAAGCGTAGCGACCTCGACACGCTCGATAGGCTGCTGATCGTGGACCGAGGTGAACTTCGCCAGCCACAGCACACCGCCATCCCTTACATTGGCCTTGGGTCGCGCTCCGCCGGAGCCGCCCGCGCCGGCCAGCGCCAGCATCTCCTCGGCCGAAATCTCTTTCCCCTGCTCATAGGCGCGGGCGATCGCCGTGATGGCTTCCAGATCGACCAGACGCGGAACGGCGTCGGCGGCGTTGCCGCGAATGATCTCGCCCTTGCTATCCAGAAAGCGCATCGCGCCCTGTCGGCAGGCATCATCGGACAGCGTCAGATACTCGAATTCGTTGAGCCCATTGCCATAGGCTCGTTCGAGAAGCCTGCGTCCCCAACTGTCGGGGGCGGCGTCAGCGAAAACGCCGGGCAATGCGTCACGCATGTTTCCCGGCTGGCCAGACCTATGAAACGGCCCGGCCTCAAGAGAGAAGTCCGGCTCTATGGCGAATGCGCGCGGATTTTCGATCCAGGGCGCGTCATAGGCAAAAGTCGAAAACTGCCGCGGCCCAGCCTGTGTGAAACGCAACTGCCCAACCGGCGTCAGGCTTTCGCCGAGGGCGACGTGGGCGCGGAAATCAGTCATTAGAATGATGTACCGTCAGGGTCCACGATGTCCTGTTGATTTTGAGTTCCTGCGGATTGGCTCTTCTGCTTTCGCAGCTTCGCTGCGAACGAGCGCCCCCGGCGAGGCCCATGTTCGGTTGTCAGCGCAAGTCCAAGATCGTCCTTGCGGACATCAACCAAGTCGGCCAGCCGCTCCAGAAGGCCCAGCACCACCAGCACATCGGCAAGTGTCCCTATAGCGACACCGGGATCGCCCCGTTCGAGGCGAGCAATGGAACTCGCCGAAGTTCCGGCGCGCACGGCGAGATCCGCTACGGCGGTACCACGCCGCAGCCGCGCATTTCGGATATCCTGCCCTAATCTCTCAAGGGCCGGCTTCGCTTTGGGGGAACTCACACAATACTCCATATTTGAAGTGCTATTGTACTTTATTAGTCATATATGACAAATTATGTCTTTGGTCAAGAGGGTGGCCCGCCGATGCGTCTAGCGACCACCCGGCTTTGGATTTCCGCGCTCGTTTGGGGTCGGTCGAATATATCCTGCGCGATGAAGTTCGAGAGCCTCCAGCCGAAATCCCGATCTTATGGGTTGAATCAAGTTTACCCCATGCTGCAACCATCCAATCAGAGAGGACCCGCGTTGCTAGGGTCCGGGCTCACTACATCCACCAGATGACGGCGGCGGCAGAACATACGCTCGATGACGTTTGGCTGCTTGTAGATGACCTTGTCGTATTCGTACTGGATTTTGCGGTTCTTGCGGGGCGCGATCACGGCCTGGGTGCCGCGCTCGTCAAGCCACGCGCGCAGGGCCTGGCTGTCATAACCTTTGTCGGCGACGAGTTCGCTGGACCGCGGCATGGCTTCGATGCAGCGTTGGGCGACCTTGCAATCATGAACGTTTCCCGGTGTCAGGAGCAGGACGACAGGACGGCCTTTCGCGTCGCAGACGGCATGGAGCTTGGTGTTGCGCCCACCTTTGGTGCGGCCGATACCATGAGCCAAGGCCCCCCTTTTCCTCCGCCCGCGCAGCGGTGGACCTTGATGCAACTGTTGTCGATGAACAGCCGATCGGGTGCATGCATCACGCCGGGCGTAGTGCTGGCATATTCGGCTCCAGTTTCTTCGGAGATCGGGAGAGCGTCCATGTCCGCTCGAATTCCCAAGGTACGGTTGCTGGATCCAACCGTCATGGTCGCTGCGCCCCCTGTCCCGGCTAGAGTGTCGGGCGATTAACATGCAACGCATCCTGGGTGCTTTAAGTAATTCCAGCATTCTTCTTGGGTGAAGAGATCGCAGACTTTGCCGAGAGCTTTCCAGAGGTCGTCATAGGTTCTTGCCTTCTGTTTTCGCAAGAGCGTCTTGAGCTTGGAAAACGCCATTTCGATGGGATTGAGGTGCGGACTGTAGGGCGGCAGGAAGAAGAGGTGTGCGCCTGCGGCCCGGACGGCACGACGGACGGCCTGGCCCTTATGGCTGCCGGGATTGTCGAGGATGACGATGTCGCCTTGGCGAGCGTGGGGACGAGGACCCTGTGGATGTAGAGGATAGAGAGCTCGCCGTTTATCGGCCCGTCGATGACCTAAGGGGAGCACCGCAAGGTGTGCATCGATGTCCTTGCAAAGATCCACCCCCATTTGCAGGTCGCCATTGCCGAAATCCGAGCCGGTAATCACAAGCACTGTCTTGAACGTCATAGGTCTGATCTCCGTTTATACTTTGCTGAGCGGGAAGGACGTGCGGGCCATTCATCTGAAATGGATCGGGCAGACTGCGAGCAAAGGCTTTGACGCACGTCAAATTGTGTCGTCGAAGGCGACGATGGATGGCGACTTTGATCCGCAGATGCCACGCGCGAATATCCCGACCAGAGCCCGCGAGGAAAATCAGCAATGGACGCAGGACGATAGCAACGTTGAATACGACCCACCCCCGTGCAAAGTCCGAGGCATCACGCCACGGAGAGACCCAGCCGGCTCAATCCATCCAAGCCGCCGATTTTCGGCTCATCCGCCTGGAAGAAGGTGGATGGAGGCTTCATGTGGTGAGCGCGCGCGTCTTACTGCTGCATGCAAATCACGCGCATTTGCGCAAGGCCGACATCACGTTCGATCTCATGCGGGCGAATGCCTTTCTCCGCAGCGCACGCAAGGATGGCTTCAAGACGGAATATATCGGACCGGTCGGTCGAGCCATCCTTTGAACGGAATGTTCACGCCCGGGTTCTCTTTTGACGCAGATCATCGCGCATGCGGGTGCCGACGGTTAGCTTTCCGTCATTGCATGACCAATTCCGGTGAAGGAACTCAGAAATGTCATTCAAGACCATACTCTCGCTCATCGGCACGACAAACACCGAGACGGATATCGATAAGGCCGTAACGCTGGCGACAGAAATCGGCGGGCATCTGTCCATCATGGCGCTGCGAACCGCGATATCGCCGTTCGGTGCGGACTATCCTGTCGCAGCCGCCTGGCTGAGCAAGCGCCAAAGGGAAATTGACGAGGTGGTGGACGTTCGACGTCTCGCTGACGAGCGTTGCAGGAAAGGCGGCGTGTCGTTCGATGTCGACCACATCTACGATGATCGCTTCATTATCGAGAGCAACATCGGCACGCGTGCGATGTATGCCGATGTCGTCGTTGCCGGGGAAGGTATCCGCTCGGATGTCGAGCTTCGCAAGGCTGCGATTGCGGCGACGGCATTCAACGCCGGTACGCCTCTGCTCTTGATGCCGAAGGCAAGTCGCACCACCCTGAAGCCGAAAAACGTCCTTCTGGCGTGGAATTCGCGCCCGCAGGCGGCCAGCGCTGCAAAGGCAGCCATGGCGCTGCTGAAGGACGCCGATGCTGTCCGCATCGTCATCGTCGATCCGGATTCTTCCTACTTCGAAAACGGGGGAGAGCCAGGCGCCGACATAGCGGCCTTCTTGTCCCGTCATGGTGCGAAAGTCGTGGTCGAGCAGCTTGCGAGCGGGCAGCGGCAGACGGAAGACGTGATCCGCCAGCATGCGCGCGAACTCGGCTGCGACATGATCGTCATGGGGGCCTATGGCCACTCGCGCCTGCGAGAGCGTGTTTTCGGGGGCGTCACCGCCTCGATCATCGAGACATGTGACGTGCCCGTCTTCATGGTCCGGTAAGGACCGGAACGCCCCGGCCGCGATCCTCTTGCCGGGACGTTCATAACTGTCTCCCCGCGTTGTTCGCCGTCGTTCCTCCGCCTTTTACGCTGGGCCGAGAGCAGCGTAGACGGCAAAGGCGGCCGAGCCGGCCACGATCGTGAGGGCGACAAGGGGTGCACCGAAGGACGATGGTCCGAGCACGGTTGCGATGCCTGCGCGGCATAGGGCATTCTTTGCCATGGCCATAAGGATCGCCTTTCCGATCACGTCGAGCGGGAGCGCGTCTCGGCCCATTTGCAGGGCGGCCAGCACGGCGACATCCACATCGGCCGCGCCCGTCAATGCAGCCGTGGCCAAAAGCCCGGAGTTGCCGAAATGAGAAACCAGCGCAGCGCTGCCGGTGGCGGCTACCGCAAAAATCGTGGCGAAGACCAGGAGCGGACCGAGTTCTAAGGGGTTGCTGGCCGGTACGTCCAGGAGGGGCCGGTCGTGCGGCCCGTGGAGCAGCGTCAGCCCGCACCCGGCCAACATGACCGCAGCCGTGGCGGCCGGCGGGCCGATGGCCATGATCGCGGCAGGGTCGATCAACAGCACGAGACCCATCACGCGCGGAACGGATACGGCCGCGCCGAGCGCCGCAGCGCCGACGAGCGGACGCGAATCGTCGGAGAGCTTCGCGGTTCGCGCCAGAACCATGGTGACGGCAGTGGACGAGACGAGAGAACCGCCGATCGCGCTCAAGACGAAGCCCCTCCTTGCCCCGACAATCCTGACGGAAATGTAGCCGAGAAACGAGAGGCTTGCAGTCAAGACGGTGAAGAACCACACCTTCCAAGGATTGAGTCCTCCCCAGGGATCGATGGTCTCATCCGGCAGGATCGGCGGAATGACGGCTGTCATGACCGCCGGCATCAACGCGGAGCGTAACTCCACCCAGGTTAGACGCTATAGGAAGCCATGCAGGACCTCCCGGCTTGCAAGCTCTGGAATTGATCCTGCGCAAGGTGAGCGCGCCCGTCGTTCGGCTTACTCTCTTCGCATTCTGCCGATGGGAGCAGGGAACGTGCCACAAGCGGACAAAGGCCTCTGGCAACGATATTCGAGCGTGATCCTGGTCGCAATCGCCACCGGTGGGTTGTTGATCGGGTTGGTCTTGTCGTGGCAGGCCGCTCGCTGCGCTCATCTTGTCTGGAGCGCAGCGACGCTGGCCGTTCTTGCCCGTCTGCTCCTTCAGGTTTTCAGTGCATTGCGCCGGGGTGAGGTCGGGCTCGATATCGTTGCGGCGCTTTCCATGTCCGCGGCGATCGCGTTTGGGGAGCCGCTTGCAGGAAACGTCGTCGGCTTGATGTACGCGGGCGGCCAGTTGCTGGAATCTTTCGCGGAAGGGCGTGCGCGTCGAAGCTGCCGGATCGCGTTACAGAGCGTATCGGTTGGACTGACGCTTTCAGTCGGGGCGATGGTTGCGGCGGCCTGCGGATATCTCCAACCCGTCGAAGGCGCGATCCTTCAGGAGGCGATCGACGTGGC
Source organism: Shinella sp. S4-D37 (assembly GCF_040812195.1). NCBI lineage: Bacteria > Pseudomonadati > Pseudomonadota > Alphaproteobacteria > Hyphomicrobiales > Rhizobiaceae > Shinella > Shinella sp. S4-D37. The sequence goes on from NZ_JBFNXL010000001.1 coordinate 172,559, forward strand.
CGTGATCCTTAACGCTCTCAGAGCCCTTTGATGATGTGAAGCCCAAATCCGGTTGGATTTCTCACTGGGACATTTCGCTTGTTTCGCTCATGGCTTCACGCCCGCTCATCGCGAGGATTTCGAGTTCAAAGAATACGTGGGGCGAGGTGGTCACGACGAGTTGCGGCCGAGGCTTGAATGCACCTGGCTCCCACCAGTCGAAATCCTTTGCGAGGAGCGCCCAGGCTTTCAGGCGCTGGTCGTGTAGTTCTTCGGTATCGGGAAGTTCATAGAAAAGAGCGTCAACGATGACGCTCTTCCATCGGTGTCTTGATTCCAATGCATCTATGAGCAGGCATGCCTTGGGATTGGCGTGCAGGATGTCGAGCTTCTTGCCGGGCATCGAGAATGCAAAAAGCCGGTTCGCCGAATAGGCACAGCAGATAGGGACGACGTAGGGACTGTTGTTTTCGGCGCAAGCCAATCGTGCCAGACGTTGGGAGGCAATCGTCGCGATGCATTCGTTATGCGTCATTTCGCGGATCATCATCGGGAATTCCTCCTTCGATCCGTACGCGGATTGGTACCACTTTCTTCCTCTTTGGTTCCAGGCACATTGACGCAGAGCAAAGCAACTGACGCACCGCCCGATCGGGCGGGGAGGTTTAGCTAAGCTTCAGCCAACCCGCTCTTCGCATCGCTATTTCGTCTTCCGGGCCACAGCTTTTGGACCACCATCTTCTCGCCTTCCAGCACCACCATCGTCATCACGCCGACGGCGAGGATCAGCAGGCCATCCGGCAAGGCAATGGCGGCCGTGCCGAAGAGATCGTGCATGAACGGTGCGAAGGTGAAGAGGAACTGCGCGATCACGACGACGGCGATGGCGGCAAGCACGGCGGGCGTGCCCATCGCGCCGACCAGGCTGAACGAGGTGCGGTGCAGGTAGCGCACGTTGAACAGATAGAAGATCTCCATCACCACCAGCATGTTTACCACCATGGTGCGCGCGCCGTCCTCGCCATAGCCCCTATGGAGCGCGTATTCGAAGATGCCGAAGACGCCGAGCATGAAGATGAGGGAAACGAAGGCGATGCGCCAGACGAGGAAGCGCGAGAGGATCGGCGCAGCGCGCGGGCGTGGCGGGCGGCGCATGACGCCGGGCTCCGACGGCTCGAAGGCGAGCACCAGGCCGAGCGTCACGGTGAGGATCATGTTGATCCAGAGGATCTGCACCGGCGTCATCGGCAGCGCCAGGCCGAGGAGGATCGCGAAGATCACGCACAGCACCTCACCGCCATTGGTGGGCAGCGTCCAGCCGATCACCTTGCGGATATTGTCGTAGACCGTGCGGCCCTCGTGCACGGCGGCGACGATGGAGGCGAAATTATCGTCGAGCAGCACCATCTGGGCAGCCTCCTTGGCCGCCTCCGTACCCTTGTGGCCCATGGCGACGCCGACATCGGCCTGCTTGACGGCCGGCGCGTCGTTGACGCCATCGCCGGTCATGGCGACGATATGGCCGTTCGCCTGGAGGGCGCGCACGATGCGCAGCTTGTGCTCGGGCGTGGCGCGCGCGAAGACGCTGATCTCCTCGACGACCCGGCGCAGGTCCTCGTCCTTCATTGCGTCGAGCGCGCTGCCTTCGAGCGCTTTCGGATCGTCTGCGATGGCGAGGTTGCGGGCGATGGCGACGGCGGTGCCGTTGTGGTCGCCGGTGATCATCTTGACCGCGATGCCGGCGGAGCGGCACTCGGCCACCGCCGCGATCGCCTCCTCGCGCGGCGGGTCGATGAAGCCCACGACGCCGAGGAAGGTCAGGCCGGTCTCGACCATGGCGAAGGTCAGCCGCTCGACATCCCGTCCGACGGCCCCCACCGCGAAGCCGAGGACGCGTTCGCCCTCGGCGGCCGCCGCGTCGATGCGCTGGCGCCAGTAGGCAGGGTCGATGGCGCCCGGCGCGCCTTCTCCCGCCTGGTTCGTGCACATGGCCAGCACCCGTTCGGGCGCGCCCTTGACGAAGATGCGGCGCGTGCCGTCCGGATCGTCGTGCAGCGTCGCCATGAAACGATGCAGCGCATCGAACGGAATCTCGTCCAGCCGGCCCCAGATCTCGCGCTCGGTCTCCGCGTGCAGCCCCGCCTTGGCGGCAAGGGCGACGAGCGCGCCTTCCATGGGATCGCCGAGCACGCTCCATTGTCCGTCGCGCTCCATGAGCCGGGCGTCGTTGCAGAGCACACCTGCGCGGATGAGCGTGTCGCGAACGGCGTCCGGCTGTACGGTACTGCCGTCTGAGGCTGCAAGCGCACCGTCCGGCGCATAGCCAGAGCCGGTAAGCGCCGTCACGCCCCCGGGCGTGACGATGTGGCGCGCCGTCATCTCGTTCTTCGTCAGCGTGCCCGTCTTGTCGGAGCAGATCACCGAGGTCGCACCCAGCGTTTCGACAGCCGGCAGACGGCGAACCACGGCATTGCGTGCCGCCATCCGGCGCACGCCGGTCGCCAGCGTTATGGTGATGACTGCCGGCAGCCCTTCCGGCACGACGCCGACTGCGAGCGCCACGACCACCATCAGCGCATCCATCCAGTCATAGCTGCGCACCAGCACGGCGAAGATGAAAACCAGTACGGCCATGCCCATGGCGCACCAGGTGAAGAGCCGGCCGAATTCGTTGATCTGGCGGAGCAGCGGCGTGGTCAAGGTCTGCACATCGCCGATGAGGCTCGAGATGCGGCCGATCTCCGTGCGGCTGCCCGTCGCAACCACGATACCGTGGCCCTGTCCGGTGGTAACGAGGGTGCCGGAATGGAGGATGGGCAGCCGGTCGCCGAGGGCGGTGTCGACGGCGACGGTCTCCTCCCGCTTTTCGGCCGGCACCGATTCGCCGGTCAGGATCGCCTCGTCCGCGGTGAGCCCGCGCGCCCTGAGAAGCCGGATATCGGCCGGCACCTTGTCGCCCGCCTCCAGCACGACGACGTCGCCAGGAACGATCTCGCGGGCATCGACGGTGTGCCGTTCGCCTTCGCGCACGACGACGGCGCGCGGGGCGATCATGTCGCGGATCGCGTCGAGCGCCCGTTCGGCCTTGCCCTCCTGGATGAAGCCGACCACCGCGTTGACCACCACGACGATGACGATGACCACGCCGTCGATGACATGGCCGAGCACCATGGCGGCGAGGGCGGCGGACAGGAGGAAATAGATGAGCGCGTTGTTGAACTGCGCGAGGAAGCGTAGGATCGGATGCGTGCGGGGGGCGGCCGGCAACTGGTTGGGGCCATGGGTGCCGACGCGGCGCCTGGCCTCGTCGTGCCCGAGGCCGTCGGGGCCTGTCGCCAGCGCCGCGCAGGTCTCCTTCTTCGTGCGGGCGTGCCAGGCCTGCGGGCCGGGTTGAATGTCGACTGTGCTCATGCCCTTCTCCTTCGCCGCCACACCGCCTTTTCCGCCATGCCCGTCATCCATCGGATCGCTCGGCCTTGCGGGGGACGATCATCACGTCGCACTCCACCCCGTCCAGAAGCGCTTCGGCGACGCTCCCGATCAGCGCGCCGAGAAGGCCGGTCCGCCCGTAGGTGCCGGCGAGGAGCAGGTCGATGTCTTCCCGGATCGCGAATTCGGCCAGAAGGGTCACCGGATCGCCATGAGCCACCTTTATGCCGACATCCTCTCCTCTTTCCGGCAGATGACGTGCGACGAAGGTCTTCGCCTCCTTCCGCGCCAGGTTCGCCCGGCCTTGCTCGGACCCATCCTTGTCGTCGAGGAAGCTGCGGAACGGCATGTCGAAGGCGTGGAAAAGCGTGATGCACGACGGCGGGAGGAGCAGGCCGCCCATTTCCAGCGCGCCGGCGGATGCTTCGGAAAGATCGCTGGCCACCACGATGCGGCGATAGGCCTGCCGCGCCCGCTTCTTCACCACCAGCACCGGCAGGCCGGCCTGCCGCACCACGCTCGCCGTCGTCCCGCCGACCAGCATGTGCCCGAGCGCATCGTTGCCGGCAATGCCGGTGACGATCATGTCGCAGTTCCTCTCGCGCGCGACGGCGAGGATGATCTCGGCCGGCTCTCCCTCGCGGATATCGACATTCCAGGCAATATCGCCGACATCGTCGAACTCGCGATCGAGATGCGTGGACGCGCGCCGCCTCGCGGCGGCGAGGACGGTGGAGGCGGTGCCGGCCATGCTCACGACGTCGAGCGCATGCACGATCGTCAGCTTCGCCTTCCATGCCCGTGCGAGGTCGAGCGCACGGTCCTGCGCCCGGTCGCAGCGCGCGCTGAGGTCCGTTGCAAGAAGAAGGTGGCGAGGGAGCGTTTCGGCCATGGGCATGTTTCCTTGTCGTGTTGGCACAGCGAGGCTGCGGGGGTCACGTCACACGGTGGTGCCTCCCAGGATCGAGAGGGTCTCATCGGCGATCACCTGTTCCTCGTCGGTCGGGATGACGAAGGCGGCCGTGCGGCCTTCCGGCTTGCTGACAAGGGTCGCGTTCGCCGCATTGGCGGCGGGATCGAGGTCGAGGCCGAGCCAGCCCAGCCGATCGCAGACGCCGGCCCTCACCGCCGGCTGGTTTTCGCCGACGCCCGCCGTGAAGACGACGGCGTCCAGGCCGCCGAGAGTCGCCGCCAGCCGTGCGACCTCCCCGGCAATGCGCAAGGTGAAGAGGCCGATCGCCTCCTTTGCTCCCGGCGCATCGCTGGCCAGAAGGTCGCGGCTGTCGGCGCTGATGCCGGAGACCCCGAGGAGCCCGGATTTGTGATAGAGGAGGTCTTCCACCTCGTGCAGCGCCAGCTTCTCCTCTCCGAGGAGATGCAGCAGGACGCCGGGGTCGAGCGCGCCGCAGCGCGTCGCCATCGGAATGCCGTCGAGGGTCGAAAAACCCATGCTTGTGTCGCGGCTGATACCCTTGTGGAGGCCGCACAGGCTCGCGCCGCTGCCGAGATGGGCGACCACCACCCTGCCGCCGGCCCTTTCCGGCGCGAGACGGGCAAGTTCGCCGGCGATGTATTTGTAGGAGAGGCCGTGGAAGCCATACCGCTTGATGCCGCGGTCGTAGAGGTCACGCGGGATGGCGAAGCGGCGCACCAGCGCGTCGTTCGTCCGGTGGAAGGCGGTATCGAAGGAGGCGATCTGCGGCAGGCCCGGCAGCACGCTGCCGACGGCGCGTATGAGCCGCAGGCCCTGCGGCTGGTGGAGCGGGGCGAGGGCCGTCAGCGCCTCGATGGCCGCGATGCTTTCTCTGTCGAGGCGAACAGGCCCGGCGAATCGGTCGCCGCCATGCACGACGCGGTGCCCGACGGCCGCGATCTCGTCGAGATCGAAGTGGCGGCCGAGGACGGCGAAGGTCTCCGACAGGATGCCGCTCAGGTCCGCATCGGGCCGGGCGTCCAGCGGGGCCTCGATCCGCTGCTTCCCCTCGCTCACCCGCAAGGTCAGCGGATCGTGGCGGAAGTCGATCACGCCGCGGGCGATCCGGGCGGGACCGCCTGCGCGAAGCGTAAACAGGCCGATCTTCACGGTGGAAGAGCCGGCATTGAAGGCCAGCAGGGTCTTCATGCGGGCAATCCCTCCACGGGATGGGGCGCGGCGACGATCTTGGCGAGCGCCGCCGAGGCGATGCGGGCCGAGAGCGGATCGGCACGGCTGGTCAGCACGATGGGCACCCGCGCGCCGAGCACGAGGCCGGCCGCCGTCGCGCCGGCGAAGTAGATGAGCTGCTTGGCCAGCATGTTGCCGGCTTCGAGATCCGGCACGAGCAGGATGTCGGCCTTGCCGGCGACGGGGGAGACGATGCCCTTGGTGCGGGCGGCGTCCACGCTGATGGCGTTGTCGAAGGCGAGGGGCCCGTCGACGCTCGCGCCGGTGATCTGCCCGCGCGCCGCCATCACGGACAGCGCCGCGGCGTCGAGCGTCGCCGGCATCTTGGGGTTCACGGTCTCCACGGCGGCAAGCACCGCCACCTTCGGCTTCTCCAGGCCGAGCCGGTGCAGGAGATCGATCGCGTTCTGGCAGATGTCGCGCTTGTGCTCCAGCGTCGGCTGGATGTTGATCGCCGCGTCGGTGACGATGAGCGGCTTGTCGTAGGCCGGGATGTCCATGGCGTAGACGTGGCTGATGCGTCGTTCGGTGCGAAGGCCCGAGCCGGGCGCGACGATGGCGCCGAGCAACTCGTCTGTATGAAGGCTGCCCTTGACCAGCACCGAAACGTTGCCCGCGACGGCAAGCTCGACGGCCCGGTCGGCCGCGGCGTGGCTGTGCGCGACGGGAACGATCTCGATCCCATCGAGCGAGACCTGCGCGGCCTCGGCGGCGGCGCGGATCTTGCCCTCCGGCCCGACGAGGATCGGATCAAGGAGGCCCGCCTCGCGCGCTTCCAACGCGCCGGCGATGGCCGCGGCCGAGCAGGGATGCACGATGGCGGCGCGGATCGCCGGAAGGTCGCGCGCGCGCTTCACGAAGGCCTCGTAGCGATCGTGCCGTCGGAGCGACACGTCCGGAAGCCGCGTGCGCGGCCACTCGATGCTGCGCTCCGGCGCGATCACCGTCGCCGTTCCCTTCAACACGACCTCGCCCTCGCGGTTGGTGCAGACGGTGTCGAGCAGGACGACGTGCCTTTGCGGTCGCTTCTCCTTGACCGTGACGGTGGCGGTGATCGTGTCGCCGGGGGCGACGGGCTTGAGGAAATGGAGCTCCTGGCCGAGATAGATCGTGCCCGGCCCCGGCAGCCGCGTGCCGAGCACGGCGGAGATGAGGGCGGCCGTCCACATGCCATGCGCGACGACATGGCCGAAGAGGCCGGTCTTCGCGAACGCGGCGTCGAGATGGGCCGGGTTCTGGTCGCCGGAGACGGCGGCGAAGAGGTCGATGTCGTCATGGCCGACCAACCGCACGATCGAGTCGGTATCGCCGGGCTGAAGCTCGTCGAAAGTCCTGTTGCGGAGGACGTCATCCATCAGTTCTTCACCTTTGCAAAACGTAGCTGCCGGGCGCGTCGGCAACCGGCCTGTATCCGGCGTGGCGCGCGCCCATGGCCGGCGGGCCGATTCGTTCGGGCGCCGAATGGGCGGAAAGCCAGTCCGTCCAGGCCTCCCACCGCCGGCGCGGGCGACCCGGCTCGGTGAAATCCGTCTGGGCGGCCAGCAGGGTCAGGCTCGCCAGCCGGTCGTCGCCGCGATGCGCCATGTCGGCGGCCGCGATGGACAGCAGCGTTCCACCAAGGCAGTAGCCCGCGGCATGGACGCCGCGGCCGGGGACCACGGCATTGACCGCGTCGAGCGCCGCCATAACGCCGAGCCGGCGGTAATCGTCCATCGTCAGATCCCGGTCGGCCGCCGTCGGGTTGCGCCAGGAGATGCAGAAGACGGCGTGGCCCTTCTCCACGAGATAGCGCACGAGCGAATTGTGCGGCGACAGATCGAGGATGTAATACTTCATGATCCAGGCCGGCACGATCAGGACCGGCTCGGCCTGCACGGTCCCGCTTGCCGGCGCGTACTGGATCAACTCGATCAGATGGTTGCGGTAGATCACCTTGCCCGGCGTGGCCGCGACGTCCCGGCCGACGACGAAGTCCTCCGTGCCGACCGGTGGCTGTCCGGTGACGAGGCGGCCCATATCCTCGATCCAGTTGCGCACGCCGTCGAGCATGTTCAGGCCGCCGGACCGGATCGTCTTCTCAAGCACTTGCGGGTTGGCAAAGGGCATGTTGGAAGGCGAGAAGACGTCGAGGGCCTGGCGGGCGGCGAAGGACACGACGTCCTGGTGATGCGGCGCGACGCCGGGCACCTCGTTGGTGGCATTGTGCCACCATTGCTGCTGGAGCAGAAAGGCCTGCGCCCAGATGCTGAACGGCGGCTTTTTCCAGCGCGGGTCGGAGAAGCGGTAGTCGCCCGCAAGGGGATCGATGCAGGACGGCGCATCCGGATCGGCCGCGACCGCCGCGAGATGGCAAAGCAGGCGGATGGCCTTGCGGTTCGCCTTGTCAATGAGTTCCAGCCGCTTTCCGGGAGCCGAGGCGAGATGGATCGACCAGTCCATGAGGGCGAGCGCGAAGGCGGCGGGCGACAGGCCCGCGCTGAACTGCCCGGCGAAGGCCTCCCGCATGCGATCGACCGTCCGGAAGGCTTTACTTCCCAACTCTTCCATGCGCGGGACGGGCGGCAGGCCTGCCGCATGACGGAATGGCGATGTCTCGCTTTTCGGGCTGTACATCGATGTCTCCTTCGGCAGGCGGAGGCACTGCGGGAAGCAATCGCATTCGCATCACGACCTCGTGGCCGGATGGCGGATCGAGCGCCACCTTATACAGGACAGTCTCCATCTCCGTTGACGCAGATCAAGTTTCATCGTGCGAAATCGCCTAGAATGAGACCAGATCGAAACGGAAAAGGGAGTTCGTCATGTCCCAAGGCAATGCGACGGATGCGGAGCGAATTGCGGCGGCCTTTTCCCCCATGGCTGCCGATCCGCTTCTCTTGGCGCCCTTCGAGATCGGAATGGCGATGTATCGTCACTGGCTGGGCGCGACCTCGCGCCTGTTCCAGTACCACTGCGCCCATCTGCAGGATCTTGCCGAATGCGGCAATCCCTTCGACATGCTGGTCTACCAGGCCGAATTCGCCGAGAAATCCGTCGCGACGAGCCTCGATGAGCTGCGCCGGGGCGTCGATACGATCACCGACACGGCGCGCGAGCACCTCGCCGCCGGCAGGGGGCTGCCGCAATAACATCTACGCTTTTTCGGAGCAAACCGGGCGGCGCGGGCGTTGAAGCCTTCGACCAGTCGACAGGGAGAGAGTGCATGGCGAACGATCCCGACACCGAGAGCCTCGCGCTGATCGACCGCTACTGGCGGGCGGCCAACTATCTTTCCGTCGGCCAGATCTACCTGATGGACAATCCGCTGCTGCGCGAGCCTTTGAAGGCGGAGCATGTGAAGCCGCGCCTTCTCGGCCACTGGGGCACGACGCCGGGCCTCAACTTCATCTATGCCCATCTCAACCGCATCATCCGGGCGCGCGACGCCGATGTCCTCTATATCTGCGGCCCCGGCCACGGCGGGCCGGGCATGGTGGCCAATACCTATCTGGAAGGCACCTATTCGCAGGTCTATCCCGAGATCGGCGAGGATGAGGCGGGGCTGAAGGCGCTGTTCCGGCAGTTCTCCTTCCCCGGCGGCATTCCGAGCCACGCGGCCCCCGAAACGCCCGGCTCCATCCATGAGGGCGGCGAACTCGGCTATGCGCTGGTGCATGCCTATGGCGCGGCCTTCGACAATCCGGGCCTCGTCGTCGCCTGCGTGGTGGGGGATGGCGAGGCCGAGACCGGCCCGCTCGCCGCCGCCTGGCATTCCAACAAGTTCCTCAGCCCCGTCAGCGACGGCACGGTGCTGCCGATCCTCCATCTCAACGGCTACAAGATCGCCAACCCGACCGTGCTGGCGCGCCTGCCGGACGAGGAGCTGGCCCATCTCTTCACCGGCTACGGCTACGACCCGATCTTCGTGGAGGGGCATGAGCCGCAGGCGATGCACAGGGCCATGGCGGCCGCGCTCGACGCCGCCTTCGACCGCATCGCGGCCATCCGCGCCGCGGTGAAGGACGAGCCCGCCCGCCGGCCGCGCTGGCCGATGATCGTGCTGCGCAGCCCCAAGGGCTGGACGGGGCCGAAGGAGGTGGACGGCAAGATGGTGGAAAACCATTGGCGCTCCCATCAGGTGCCCGTCTCCGAGTGCCGCACCAACGCCGCCCACCGCGACATCCTCGAAGCCTGGATGCGCAGCTACGATCCCGAAGACCTCTTCGATGCGGATGGCCGCCTGAAGCCGGAGCTGCGGGCGCTGGCACCCACGGGCGCGCGCCGCATGGGCGCCAGTCCGCACGCCAATGGCGGTATCCTTCGCAAGGAGCTGCGCACGCCCGACGTCGCTGCCTATGCGGTTGCTGTGGAGCGGCCCGGCGCGGCCGAGGCGCAGGCGACGAAGGCGCTTGGCGACTACCTGCGAGACGTGATCCGGTTGAACGCGGCGGAGCGCAACTTCCGCGTCTTCGGGCCGGACGAGACGGCCTCGAACCGGCTTGCCAGCGTCTTCGAGGCGACGGATCGCGTGTGGATGGCCGAGACGCTGCCGACGGACGATCATCTTTCGCCGGACGGCCGCGTCATGGAAGTCCTGAGCGAGCATCTGTGCCAGGGCTGGCTGGAGGGCTATCTCCTCACCGGTCGCCACGGCTTCTTCTCCTGCTACGAGGCTTTCATCCACATCGTCGATTCGATGTTCAACCAGCATGCCAAGTGGCTGAAGGTGGCGCGTGAGCTACCCTGGCGAAAGCCGGTCTCCTCGCTCAACTACCTGCTGACCTCCCATGTCTGGCGACAGGACCACAACGGCTTCTCGTACCAGGACCCGGGCTTCATCGATCTCGTCGCCAACAAGGGATCGGACATCGTGCGCGTCTACCTGCCCCCGGACGCCAACACGCTGCTGTGGGTGGGCGATCATTGCCTGAAGACGTGGAACCGCATCAACGTCATCGTCGCCGGCAAGCAACCGGCGCCGCAATGGCTGACGATGGACGAGGCGGCCTCCCATTGCGAGGCCGGACTTGGCATCTGGGACTGGGCGGGCACGGAGGAGGGGCTTGGCCCGGACATCGTGATGGCCTGCGCGGGCGACGTACCCACCCTGGAAACCCTCGCCGCCGTCGATCTTCTACGCCGGGCGCTGCCGCACTTGCGCATCCGCGTCGTCAACGTGGTGGACCTGATGGCGCTGCAATCGCCGCAGCATCACCCGCACGGCGTTTCGGACGAGGAGTTCGACCGGGTCTTTACCCGTGACCGGCCGGTCGTCTTCGCCCATCACGGCTACCCCTATCTCATCCATCGACTGATCTACAAACGCACCAACCATCCGAATTTCCACGTCAGGGGCTTCGTCGAGGAGGGCACCACGACCACGCCTTTCGATATGACGGTGATGAACAAGCTCGACCGCTACCACCTCGCCATCGAGGCGATCGAACGCTTGCAGGCCCTTGGCGAGAGGAAACCGGACCTCGTCGCCGCGCTGAAGGCAAAGCTCGCCGCGCATCATGCCTATGTGCGCGAGCACGGCGAGGACATGCCCGAGATCCGCGACTGGAAATGGCCCTATGCGCGGCAATAGGCCGATCCGTGGGGAGGCAGCCTGCACCCTGTGAGGGAGAAACCATGCTGTCACTGAAATCGCTCGGCGGCGCCGGAACCGTTACCGGCTCGAAGCATCTGCTCACCCTCGGGGGACATCGCATCCTGATCGATTGCGGTCTTTTCCAGGGGCTGAAGAATCTGCGTGACCTCAACTGGACGCCTTTGCCGGTCTCGCCCCGCGATCTCGACGCGGTGATCCTGACGCATGCGCATCTCGATCATTGCGGATATCTGCCGCGCCTGGTGCGCGAGGGCTACCGTGGCAAGATCTATGCGACACCCGCTACCCGCGATGTCGCCGAGCTGATCCTCATGGACAGCGGCCATTTGCAGGAAAAGGACGCGGAATTCCTCAACCGGCACACGCTGTCGCGCCACCAGCCGGCTCTTCCCCTCTACACCGTCCATGACGCACAGAACGCCGTGGAGCACTTCTCGACCGTTGAATTCGACCAGACCGTGCGGCTTTCCAATGGAGCATGGTTCCGGTTCCACCGCGCGGGTCATATTCTCGGTGCGGCATGGGTGGAGTTGGCCTGGGGTGGGCAGAGGATCGTCTTTTCCGGCGATATCGGCCGCTACGGCGATCCGCTGATGCCGGACCCGGCCCGGCCGGTCGAGGCGGACTATGTCGTGATCGAATCCACCTACGGCAACCGCATTCACGACAAGACCGACCCCGAAGACGCCCTGAGGGCGGTCGTGGAGCGCACGATCAAGCGTGGCGGGACGCTCGTCGTCCCGGCCTTCGCTGTCGGGCGCGCGCAGGAACTGCTCTATTATTTCTGGAAGCTGAAACAGGCAGGGGGGCTTGGAGACGTTCCCGTGTTCCTCGACAGCCCCATGGCCATCGATGCGACCGGGCTCATGGGCCGGCATCCCGGGGATCACCGGCTCGACCTCGAAAGCTGCCAGACGGTGTTCGGCATCGCGCGCTACACCGACGACGTCGAGGCCTCGAAGGCGATCAGTTCGAGCCGCGTTCCGAAGATCGTCATTTCCGCATCCGGCATGGCGACGGGCGGCCGTGTCCTGCACCATCTGAAAGCCTTCGCGCCCGATCCGCGCAATACGATCCTGCTTGCCGGCTTCCAGGCCGCCGGCACGCGGGGGCGCTCGCTGCAGGACGGCGCGAAGGAACTGAAGATCCATGGCGTCTGGATTCCGGTCAATGCGGAGGTGGCCCATCTCGATATGCTCTCGGCCCACGCCGATGCCGATGAACTGATGCGTTGGCTTTCGGGCTGCCCGCGTCCGCCGAGCAAGGTCTTCATCGTGCATGGGGAACCCGAAGCCTCGGAAGCCTTGCGTGTGCGTATAGGGCGCGAGCTAGGTTGGGAGAGCGTCGTGCCGCGTCTCGACCAGGAATTCTCGCTGTAAGCCCGACACCCGGGCTCAGGCAAAGCGAAGATCCTTGCGGATGAGGATAAGCGTCGGATCGTCGGGGTAGGGGACGGCGACGAAACCCTGTTCCCGTTCGAGTTCGATGGCCTCATGGTTTTCCCGGCTTTCCAGCGATTCCAGAGTGCTAACGTCGCGACTTTGCGCATAATGGGCTGCGTGGCGCAGCATCTCCCAGCCGACACCCTTGTGCCTGTCGTCGGCGCGTACGGAGATCGCCACCTCGTCCTTCGTCATCGATGGGTCGCAAGCCACCATCGCCGCCGCGACAATCGCGTCGCTGCCGCCGGCGAAGGCGAGGAAGTGCTCGGTCGCGACATGATCGACCTTCGTCATGGCAAGCAGGCGTTCGTCGCTCACCTCCCGGACGCCACCAAGGAATCGGAAGCGCAGGTCTTCCGGCGTCACGTGCCGGAAGAATTCCGAGAGCAGCGGCTCGTCCTGCGGCTTCACCATGCGCACATGGAGCATGAGCCCCGTATGGGTCATGAGGGCGGTGCTCAGATCGTCGTCCGTCGCCCCGGCCGGGATCGCCCGCACGGCGTCGGTCTCGATGATCACCTTGAGCGCCTTCGTGTCGGCCGCGTGGGAGAAGGTCTCGTAGGCATCGACGATCCGGTCGAGGCCGAAACGGTGTGTGATCAGCTTCTTCGGATCGATCTTGCCCGCCTGCACGATCTTCAGGAGCATCGGGGTCGAGGCGGTATCCACCAGTCGTATCGTGATGGCGATATTCTGCGACCACAGCTTTTCCAGATGAAGGTCGGCCTTGACCTCGTGTACGCCGATATTGGCGATGACCCCGCCAGGTGCGACGATTTCCTGGCATAGTTCGAAGCTAACGGGCAGTCCGACCGCCTCGATCGCGGTGTAGAATGAGCCTCTTCCTCGCGACAGGCTTTGACGCCCGTCAACGACCCGCCCAGCGGCGAGAAATTTCAGGCCTCAGCGGTGCTTTGACGCCGGTCAAAGCAACCTGCGGGTTGGAGGCGCAGTCTTAGCTATGTTTTCGAACTCCGGGAGACCAGCCATGACTGCCGCAGATGTTCATTCCACGTCCACCACCGCTGCCTCGGTGGCAAAGCAAACCAAGCTGCATCCGGGCGCGCTGACCGCGCTCGTCATCGGTTCCATGGTGGGATCGGGCGTCTTCAGCTTGCCGCAGAACATGGCGGCAGGAGCCGGTCCGCTCGCCATCATGATCGGCTGGGCGATAACCGGCGTGGGCATGCTGGCATTGGTTTTCGTCTACCGGTCGCTGGCGACGCGAAAGCCGGACCTCGATGCCGGTCCCTACTCCTATGCAAAGGCTGGCTTCTTGCCGCGGAGGTCCCGCACGTCGCCGGCCGGGACGGCACCATGCCGAAGTTCTTCGGACACGAGAACGCGCGAGGCGTGCCGTCCACCTCGCTTCTCATCACCAATCTGCTGGTGCAGGCGTTCCTCGTCATCACGCTGTTCGCGCAAAGCACCTATCAGGCGCTGTTCACCATCGCGTCCGCCGCTATCCTGGCGCCCTACATCTTCTCCGGAGCCTACGCGGCCCGGCCTTCTGGCGACGGTCTACGGCCTCTGGCTCGTCTATGCGGCCGGCCTTTCTTACCTTTTCATGTGCGCCATCCTCTATGCGCCTGGCATGTTTTCTTCATCTGGGCACGGCGCGAGACCGGCCAACGTATCTTCCACCCGGTGGAAGCGGTCCTGGCCGCCGCTCTGGTCGCGGTGGGATTCTACGCCGCCTACGCCATGTGGACCGGCGCCGTCAGCGCCCTTTGAACCGCTCGGGCGGCAGGAACGGGAGCGCCGCATCGCCGAGCTTCTGGACAGCACGGGGCTCGCGCCCTTCGCCGACCGGCCTGTTGCCAACCTTTCCGGTGGCATGAAGCAGAAGCTCGGTCTGCGCTGCGCCCTGATCCATGACCCGGACCTCCTGATCCTCGACGAGCCGACGACCGGCGTCGATCCGCTCGCCCGCCGGCAGTTCTGGCAACTGATCGAACGGATTCGCGCGAGTCGCGATGGCATAAGCGTGATCATCGCCACCGCCTATATGGAGAAGGCGGCGCGCTTCCACTGGCTGGTCGCCTTGTCAGCGATACGCCGGCGGCAATCGTCGCCAGCCGCTCCACTGACACGCTTGAAGCCGCCTTCGTCGGCTATCTGGAAGAGGTGGCATTGACCGAAGAGACCGCCGCTTCGGTTCCGGAGCCGGAAACGCCGAAGGCACAAGGCGAGACCTCGCGGCCCCGATCCCGCTTTTTCGACGTCCGCCGCATGTTCGCCTAGGCGGCGGTCTTCTGGCTGGCCTTGTCGAGCCGCGCTATCTGGTCCGGGGTCAACGACCAGTCGATGGCGCCCAGGTTCTGACGTAGCTGCTCTTCGTTGCGGGCGCCGATGATAACGCTGGAGACCGTCGGGCGCTGTAGTAGCCAGTTGATAGCGATCTGCGGGATCGTCTTGCCGGTCTCCTCGACCAACTCGTCGAGCACATCGACGATTTCAAAAAGCTTCTCGTCATCGACCGGCGGGCCGAACGAGGCCGTATCATGCAGGCGGCTTCCGTCCGGCCAGGGTTGGCCCCGTCTGATCTTGCCGGTGAGGCGTCCCCAGCCGAGCGGGCTCCAGATGAGCGCACCAACGCCTTGGTCGAGCCCAAGCGGCATCAATTCCCATTCATAGTCGCGCCCAACCAGCGAATAGTAGACCTGATGAGCAACGTAGCGAGGATAGCCGCCTTTCTCCGCCACTGCCAGTGACTTCATCAGTTGCCAGCCGGCGAAATTGGAAACGCCGACATACCGGATTTTTCCACCGCTGACCAAAGTGTCGAGTGTCGACAACACCTCTTCGATGGGCGTGAACGCATCGAAGGCGTGCAGTTGCATCAGGTCTATGTAGTCGGTACCCAACCGGCGCAACGCATCGTCCACTCCCTTGATCAGGCGCGAACGCGAGGACCCGGCATCGTTCGGGCCGTCGCCCATGGGCAACGCCATTTTGGTGGAGATCAGAACGTCGCTGCGCCGTCCGTTGATCGCCGCGCCTAGCACCTCTTCGGAGGCGCCGTCCGAATAGACGTCCGCCGTGTCGAAAAGATTGACGCCCGCCTCGACGCAGATGTCGACAAGCCGGCGCGCCTCGGCGTCGTTGCTGTTGCCCCACGCGCTGAAAAGCGGCCCCTTGCCACCGAACGTCCCGGCGCCGAAAGACAGCGCGGGAACCTTCAACCCGGACGATCCAAGCCGTCTGTATTCCATCATACGAACTCCTCTTTGCGAGCATGCCCTCATTGGCGAATGGAAGGTGGTGTCTTGAGGATTTGATAGATAGACCATCTGCAGGAACATCATTTGTGAGCTGAAGTCACATGGCGCGACAACATATCAATCGCTCCGGCGAAATGGCCGTCTTCGTCAGGGCTGTCGAACTCGGCGGCTTCTCAGCAGCTGCTCGCGAATGCGGCATGACGCCATCGGCGGTGAGCAAGCTGGTACAGAGGCTTGAAGAAAGGCTTGGCGTTCGGCTGATCAACCGTTCGACGCGACAATTACAGTTGACGCCTGAGGGATGCGCATTTCACGAGCGCGCGGCCAGCATCCTCGCCGATATCGATGATGCGGAGAGGCAGGCCTCAGCCGGCGACACCCCTTCCGGTCGCGTTCGCCTCAATGCCAGCGCATCCTTTGCTACGCATGTCCTGATGCCGCTTCTGCCGGACCTTCTGAGGTCGCTTCCGGAACTCGCCGTTGACATTATCCAGACCGATGCCGTCGTCGACCTGATGGCCGAACGCGTCGATATCGCGATCCGCGCTGGTACGCTGAAGTCATCGACGCTGGTCGCGCGCAAGCTCGGCAGTACGTCGATGACGATCGTCGGCGCGCCGTCCTATCTCGAATGCAGAGGCAAGCCGGAAAGCTTGGACGACCTCAGAACGCACAACCGCCTGAGCCTGAACTATGTAAGGGCCGTGGATGGGTGGCCGGTGCTGGAGAACGGTCTGACAATCCAGTTGCCGCCAAGTGAAAAGGTGCGTGTAAGCGACGGGGAGGGATTGCGCCGGCTGGCGCTAGCAGGTGTCGGATTGGCGCGGATGGCGACGTTCACGGTCCGGGGCGACATTGATACCGGCCGGCTGGTGCCAGTAGTTGAACACCTCAACCCGGGAGACCGCGAGACCTTCCACGCGGTGTTTCAGGGCCAGGGCGGTGCGCTTCCGTCCCGGGTGAGGGTGATGCTTGACTTTCTGGCGGCGCGGGCGCGACTTTCCGACTGAGGCGGATGCTCAACTGAGCCAAACAAAAGATCAGCGGTTCTGATCCCTACAAGACCTGAAGGCAGCTTTGGACTATAGTTGCAGAACGACGGATGTCGTGGCCCGATTGCTCCTGCAAGACTAGCCTGCCCGCCTCGCCAGGCTCAATCCGTCGGCGCCGAAGAGGGAGGCGCGGGTGGGGTCGATCGCGATACCGACCGTCTCGCCGATGCGCACCGGCGTATCGGCGACGGCGCTGACATTGACAAGCCCGAGCCGGTCGTTCCGCACGAAGACGCTGGTGCTTCCGCCAAGATATTCGGCAACTTCCACCGTGCCACAGCAATGGCCGACTTCGGGTGAAACGAGCCGGAGATCTTCGGGGCGTGCACCGAGTTGGGCCGGAACACCGGTAAATGCAAGATCGATCCGACCTTCGCCGGAGAGGTCGAGCACTCCATCGCCAGCTGGTGTGCAGTCGAGCACGTTCATCTTGGGGCTGCCGATGAACTGGGCAACGAAGAGGTTTGCGGGCCGCTCGTAAAGCTCGTGCGGACTGCCGTGCTGCATGATGCGTCCGTCCTTGAGGACGACGATACGGTCAGCGAGCGTCATCGCCTCCACCTGATCGTGGGTGACGTAGATCATCGTGGCGCCCAGCGAGCGGTGCAGTCTTGCAATCTCCAGCCGCATATCGACGCGGAGCGCCGCATCGAGATTGGACAGCGGCTCGTCGAACAGGAAGGCGGTGGGCTGGCGCACGATGGCGCGGCCAATGGCAACCCGTTGGCGCTGGCCGCCCGAGAGCTGCCTTGGATACCGGTCGAGAAGGGGCGTCAGTTTCAGCGCTTCGGCGGCGTCATCCACTTTGGCTTTGATGGTGGTCGCGGGCAATTTGGCGAGCTTGAGACCGAACCCCATGTTCTGGCGCACGGTCATGTGTGGATAGAGGGCGTAGGACTGGAACACCATGGCCAGTTCCCGCTCGACCGGCGGGGCCTTGGTAACGTCCCGTCCATCGATCACAATCCTGCCGGACGTTGTTTCCTCGATGCCGGCGATCATCCGTAGCAGCGTGGACTTGCCGCATCCCGACGGCCCGACAATGACGACGAACTCTCCGTCGGCGATGGCAAGGTCGAGATCGCGCATGATCTCGACGCCCCCATACCGCTTCCCGGCCTTTTCCAGCGCTATGGTACCCATTTGAATCTCCGAGGATTTGGTTTCAGCCTTTGACCGCACCGGCCGTCATGGAGCCGCTGATCTGGCGGTACATGAGAAGGCCGAGCAGCATGGGCGGCAGCGCCCCCACGACCATCACGGCCGAGGCGACGCCCCATTGGACGCCGCCGCCGCTCGCGGCAAAGAAGAACGAGGCGCCGACGGTGATCGGCACGGCCTTGGACGTCGTCAGCATCAGGCCGAAGAGGAACTCGTTCCAGGCGGTGATGAAGCCGAAGATCACGCCGGTGACGATGGCCGGGCGGCAGAGCGGGGCGATGACCCGCGCGAGGATCTGCGTGCGCGTCGCCCCGTCCATGAGCGCGGCCTCGTCCAGTTCGGCCGGCAGGTCGCGGATGGCGTTGACGAGGATGACGAGGGCGAGCGGCAGGTTGACGATAGTGAGGATCAGGCCGAGGCCGAGCCGCGTATCGAGCAGCGAGAGCCACTGGAACATCATGTAGAGCGGAATGGCGAAGATGACGAGTGGAACGGCGCGCAGGTTGACGATGAGTGGCAGAAGCGTGCGTTCGCCGACTTTGCCGCGTGCAATCGCATAGGCGGCGGGCAGGGCGAGGGCCACCGCAAGCAGCGTTCCCAGTGCGGCGACGGCGAAACTGTTGACGAGATAAAGGAAGATGTTCAGCCGGTCGGAGACGGTGAAAACCGTCGCATAGTTTTCGAGGGTCGGTGCCTCGACCCACAGGCCCGGATTGGCGGTAAGCTCGCGCGGGCTCTTCAAGGAGGTGGAGAGGGTGACGAGGATGGGGAAATTCATAACGAACGCCGCGAGGGTGAAGACGATCCAGCGTAGGATATTGATCATCGGGCGGCTCCCTTGCGGCGTGCGGCAATCGTGTTGAGACCGTAGAGAACGGCGAACGACGCGAGGAACAGAATGACGGAGGCGGCGACCGCCTTGCCGATCGCACCCTGCTTGAAGAAGGCCTCATAAATGTAAATGGACAGGGAAGCGGTCGAGCCGCCGGGGCCGCTGCCAGTCAACACGTAAACATTGTCGAAGACACGGAAGCCGTCGATAAAACGGATGAGCAGGGCGACCACGATTGTCGGTGCCATGAGTGGCAGCTCGATATACCAGAGCCGATGGCGATAGCGCGCGCCGTCCATCGCGGAAGCCTCGATGATTTCGCGGGGGATCGCCTGGTAGGCCATGTAGAACAGCAGGAAGGCAAAGGGCGTCCACTGCAATGTCTCGACGACTATCAGCGTCCAGAAGGCGGAGCTTGGGCCGAGGAAGGAAAAGCTCGCGCCGAACCAGGCCCAGAGATAATAGGGCACGGGGCCGGCGAATTCGTGCAGCACGAGGCGGTACATCAGGCCGACCAGCGCCGGGGCCACCATCAGCGGCAGCATCAGGATCGCCATCAGCCAGCTACGCCGCTCGATGAGCGGTGCGAGGAAAATGGCGAGGAACAGGCCGAGCAGGCATTCCAGCCCGGCCGTCAGAAGGCCGAAACGCAGGGAAAACCAGCTCGCCTGCCAGAAGGCGGCATCGTTCCAAACCGCTGCGAAATTGCCGAAACCGGTGATCTCAGGATTGCGCAGGGTCTCGAAGCTGACCTCCGACACCGAATAAATCACGTTGACCATCGCCGGAAAGCCGAGGAACACGAGCAGGAACACCACCAGTGGAACCGTCAACATGCGGAATTCGGAAACGGGGCTGCGGTGCGTCTCAGTTGTCATGGGTCGATCCTGGTTCGGCATTCCAAGGGAGCCGCGGCGGCGCGCCGGGCAAAGCCGGTGGCGACGAAGAGCCGCCACCGGCGCGGTGCTTACTTGAGCAGTTCGCTCATGCCTTTTTCAGTGTTCTTCAGCGTGTCGTCGAGCGACTGCTGCCCCGACCAGTAGCCCGTGAACTCCTTGGCCTGAAGCTCATAGACCGAGAGCGCCTTGGCCGAGGTGCCGCCGCTCATGACATAACCGTACTTTCCGGCGAACTCGCCGAGCTTGACGAGGTCGGGACGCTCGGCCGCAACTTCCTTCACGACTTCGGGTGTCAGCGCTGGTGCGCCGCTGTTCCGGGCGTAGACGAGCGCTGCCTCTTTCGAGGACAGCCACTTGATAAAGGCCTTGGCGCCGTCCTCGTTCTCCGCGTTCTTGTTGAGGCCGAAGCCGAGGCCGTGGATGTGGGTGAAGCGGCCCTCGGGGCCGGTCGGCGGGGCGATTGCTTCCGTAACCTCGCCGACGGCCGGCGATTTCTCCTTGGACATCAGCTCCGATGCGGCCGCGTTCCACTGCATCATCGCGGCGACCTGGCCCGATGCAAAGGCGGCATTCGCCTCCGCATATTCGTAGGACAGCGAGTCGCGCGGTGTCGCACCGGCGTCGTAGAGCAACTTGTAGGTCTCAAGGCCCTTGCGATAGGCCTCGGAATCGATTGTGACCTTGCCGCTGTCGTCCATCCAATTGCCGCCATAGGCGCGTGGCAGCGACTGGAACACCATCATGTTGAAGAGGAGGTTCTTTAGCTGAAGCACGGTGCCGTAGCGGGTGGGGCTATCGGGGTTCACGGCTTGGGTGAAATAGAGCGCAGTCGCGGCGTAGTCGTCCCACATCCACGCGTCCGGGGCCTTGGGTTCAAGCTTCTTACCGAGGTGCTTTTCCGAAATTTCGGCGAACTTGGCCTTGGCCGCATCGTCTTTAAGAAGCGCTTCGATCAGGTCCTTGCGGTAGTACATGAAGTGCAGCGACAGGTCGGTTGGCACACCGAACTGCTTGCCCTCGTACTGCATGGTGGTGAGGACCTGCTCTCCATAGACGGACTTCGCCTCGTCAGACAGCTCGACCGGCTCCATGAAAGGCGCATAGCGGCCTATGGAGTAGGTGGCGAGCAAGTTGACGTCGAAAGCGGTGGAGCCGGCGGCAAGGTCGGCCTGCAGCTTGTCCCAGAAACCATCACGGTTGAAGAACAAGAGTTCGACTTTGTTGTCGGCGCTGACGTCCGCCTTGGCGTTGTAGGTGTCGGCGGCGGCGCGCAGAGCGGCCTCTTCCGGGCCTCCCGGCCAGCCGAGCACGGTCACTTCGGCGAAGGCGGGGCCGGCCAGCAGGCTTGCGATCGCGGCGACGAGCAGGCCGCCCTTGTTCATTCTGGCAAAAGTCATGTTCTGGTTCTCCCTCAGGTTAATTCTGACGTCTTGCGAGATCCGCAATCCCCACCACACCGGCCCTCTCGGCGAGCGCGGCGGCGTGGAGCTGCGGGGTGAGCCGCGGCGACAGGCCTCCCAGGGCCTGACGGACGGATTCGAGATAGCCGGGCGCCAGACCAATGCCGCCGCCGATGACAATGCGGGCCGGATCGAGCGCAAGCTGGATGTTGCCGCACAGAAGCGCCGTCTGACGGGCCGAGGCCGCGATGATGGCGTCTGCCCAGTCGTGGCCGGCGGCTGCCGCTTCGAAGACGTCGCGCGCAGTGGCGCCTGGCCGGTGCGGTGCCGCCTCTGCGGCAATCCAGTGGCCGGAAACCTTGTCCTCCAGTGTGCGGCCCACGTCGCCAAGACTGCGGAACTGACCGAAATGGCCGGCAAGGCCGCCGAGCAGGCGCCCATTGACGACGATGCCGCCGCCGATTCCGGTCGAGACGGTGAGGAAGACGAGATCGTGCAGTTGGCCGGCGCCGAAGGCATACTCACCCCAGGCGGCGGCCTGGGCGTCGTTGGCAGCCAATACCTGGTCGATACCGGAAAGCGCCGCGACCGTCGCGATGAGGGGGAAGCGGTCCGGGATATCGAGGGTCCGACGGTTGAGCGGCGACCAGCAGCCGTCATCGATGATGCCGGTGACGGCGACGCCGACCCTTTGGTAGCGTCCCTTCCAGCCCGCAATCGCGGCAAAGAGCGCTGCAAGCCAGGTTTCTGGGTCGCCGTTGCGCGGGGTTGCCATGGTGTGGGTGTCGAGCACAGCGTCCCCTTGTACCAGCGCCGCGAGCATCTTCGTGCCGCCGATATCGAGAGCGAGGATGGTGTCGGGGAGGCTCATACTCGTCAGGCTCCCGATCCGGCAATGGCCGCGTCGAGCGCCGAGCGGAACCAGGACGTGACATATTCCGGCCGCGTGATGGCGGAGCCGACGACGACCATGGAGGCTCCGGCAATCAGAGCCTGCTGGGCTTGCGCGGGGGTTCGGATGTTGCCCTCCGCGACGACATGCGGCGTCAGATGGCGCATGGCGGCAACGAGGTCGAAGTCGGGCTCGGTGGGCTCGACGGAGCCGGTATAGCCGGCAAGCGTGGAGCCAACGACATCGGCTCCTTCGGAAAGCGCCTGTTCGGCATCCGCAAGGATCGAGCAATCGGCCATGGCGATGCGGCTGTGGGCGTGGATGCGCTCTATGAGCGTGCGGGTTGAAACGGGGCGAGGGCGCTGCGTTGCGTCATAGGCGATGATATCCGCGCCGGCCTTGGCGAGTGCGTCGACATCCGCGATCCAGGGCGTGATGCGCACCATGCTGTCGTCGAGGTCGCGCTTGACGAGGCCGATGATCGGCCTGTCCGTCGCGGCGCGCACCGCGGCGACGTAGTCGGCCGATTCGATGCGCAGCGCCGTGGCGCCGCCGTCCAAGGCCGCCAACGCGAAGCCCACGACCATATCGGCGCTGTCCATCGCCCCGCCCTTCACAGGCTGGCAGGATACGATCAGACCCTTGTCGAGAGTTTTGAAGTCAAGCGGCACGCGGCTATCTCCTGTCAACAGGCAGGATGGTAGCAAAAGAATACCAGATAGCAACAGGAGTTAAACTGGTATTATCGCATCAATTCGATGACGAAGTCGTAGACATCCCCGCGATATTTGGTCTGCGTGAACTCGACGATCTGCCCGTCGGCGAGGAAACAGCGGCGCTCCATAATGAGCAGCGACGCATCGTCGGGAGCGGCGAGGAGGCGCCGCTCCTCCTCGGTGCCGGGCTTTGCCTGCATGCGCTGCAGTGCCCTCACCGGCAGTGCGCCGGTGGTTTCGAGGTACTCGTAGAGCGAGTCTCCGATGGCCTGCGGCTCGGGTATGAAACGGGCAGGCAGGGTGGCCATTTCGATGGCGATCGGCACACCGTCAGCGGTACGCAGGCGGCGCAGCCGCACGACCTTTTCGCTGCCGGAAATGCCCAGCGCCATCATTTCGGCTGGAGAAGGTCTTGATATGTCGCGCGAAATCCAGGTGCAGCCGGGTTCCAGCCCGCGCGAACGCATGTCCTCGGAAAAGCTGGTCATGGTGGCCAGAGACTTTTCCAGCCGGGAAGAAACCACCGTTTTTGCACCATGGCGGCGGTCGAGGAACCCGTCCGAGACGAGACCGTCGATGGCCTTGCGCACGGTTACGCGAGAAAGGTTGAGCTCCAGGCTCAACACCCGCTCACTCGGTATGACCCCGCCACGCTTGATATACGCAGCAGTGACCGCCTGCTTCAAGGCATTCTCCAGCTGCCTATAGAGCGGTTCGCTGCTGGTTGTGGACAGCTCCTCTGCGAGGAAGTCGAGGATTGGTCGGTCAGTCATGGAAAGCGCGCCCCCTGAGGCGATTCCTCATCAAAAATATTATTTTGATGTTAAACTGGTATTGGCTTTTTACAATGAATTTTGCCCGCGGAACGCAATCTGACTGCACAATTTGCCACGCTGGTCCGACGTGGTGGTTGTATCGGGACTTTCAGACAAGAGGAAACCCGATCAAGATGGCCTTCGCCAAGCTCAAGGCACGCCTGCGAGCCCGTGCAATCCGCACCATCGACGGCCTCTGGAAGGGCATCGGTTCTTCTCAGCAACCGAGTGCCAAAACTACTTCAAAGCCGCAGGATACGGACCCATATGAACGCACGACGCTATAGGGCGCAGCTCTTGCTTATATTCGGGGCATCCGGATGGCGCCGGCTTCAATCAGGCCCGTAACACCACAGCGGCGGATGGACCCGCCCATCGAACTGTGTCCGAGGGACTCTATAAGATGGGAGAAGTCGCCCATATGACAAAGGGATGTTGTTTGCTGCCAAATTGTTCCGCGCGTCAGCCTAGCTTTCACGCAGAATCCCAGCCCATCGCCTTCCCTTTGGCCAGCTCGTCAACGAGTTTGTCCAGATAGCGAATCTCCCGCACGGCCGGCTCTTCGATTTCCTCGGTACGGACGCCGCTGATGACCCCGGTGATCGAGGCCCTCGATGGGTTGAGGCGAGGGGCTACGGCAAAGAACCTTTCGAAATCCGTTTGCGTGTCGAGGCTCGTTTGCAAGGCCTCCTGATCGTAGCCGGTCAGCCAGCATATGATCTGATCGACCTCGGCTTTCGTGCGCCCCTTCTTTTCGGCCTTTGCGACATAGTGCGGGTAAACGCTCGCAAAGCTGGTCGTATATATCCGGTGCCTGGCCATCGGCTCTCCTCCGTTTTCAGGCCGCATTACACCGTCTAGCGAGCAGCCTTTCCAGCGCTATATTGACAGGGCCTGGAACTGCTCCGGGATCTTCTAGGTAGGGGATCTGTAATTTGCAGAGCTTGGCGGTGTTTCCCTTGAGGGTTTGAAGGATCTGTCCGCCCTGATGGCTGCAAGCGATCGTGCTGTATCGGGTTTCACAAGGCCGAACGTTGCATTGACTCAAAGCGGGCTTTCTGGCCCATCCGGTAACCTTCGCAGATTGCTCGTCCCTGCGTTCCCTCTCGGGACACCGCCCTCGGATCAGCTTTCCGGCTTCACCGCTGGCAATCAGATTCCATCTCACCTCATGCTTCGAACAAAGTGCCATCGCGCAGCATGGCGTGCATGATGACGGCAAGACGGTGAGCAAGCGCCACGCGTGCCTTTCTTAAACCGCGCCGCTTCGCGATCTTCATGGCCCCCCCCTTGAGGGCGAAGCTGCCGCGGCTGCGCGTCAGGATTGAGTTAGCCGCTTCGTAGAGTAGTTTTCGCACCATGCTGTCGCCTTGCTTGGTGATGCGACCTGTCCAATCGATCTCTCCGGATTGGTGACGTCTGGGGACAAGGCCGAAGTAGGCGCCGGCGGTGCGAGATTGTCGGAAGCGGCCAACTTCATCGATTGCCGCGGCAAAAGCAGCAGCTGTTTGAACGCCGACACCGGGGATGCTCATGAGTTGCCTGCAGGATTGAGATCGGTGGGAGAACTCACGCAGCACCAGATCCATTTCCTTGATCTGCTTCATCAGCCCAGTTTTCACGGCAAGCAGCGCGATGATGCTCTGGCCGAGGCCGGGGATGTTGGCGGCCTCCATGACGTGGTCGATAAAAGCCTTGCCCTGACCGGGATCGGGCTTGAAGCCGAAGGTCGCGCACAGGCCGCCGATCATGTTGTCGAGCCGCACCCAGGATTCGACCAGGGGGTTGCGGGTCGTGATGACGCTCCGCACGCCATGGGCGGCGGGGGGGGGGGTGACATACACCTCCTTGTAGAAGCCGGTCCTGGCCAATTGCGCCAGACCGGCTGCGCCATGAGGATCGGTCTTGTTCGCCTTCAATGCTTTCAGACTCTGATGCGTCTGCCGTGATTCTTTTACGAAAACACCTGACTCTTTTGCTTGCGCATTTATCGTATAAACATGAGAAAATAGATCATGAATTATTTGACACGAACCTGGCATGAAGGGCAATGATGCGCTGAACCGGACTATTGCCATGCCACCCGGCAAGACACGAAAAGCCACGTACACTCCAGACCAGATCCGTCGCCTATTAGCCCCAAAGGGCGTCGCGCTAGAGATCTCGGGCAATGGCCGCGATGCCGTCATCCAGGGGACGTTTCGGCGCGAAGTTCCACGATCCGGCTTGTCGGTACACATTACGATGCGGTGGAATACAGCGATTTCCTCAGCCAGGCAGAACTCAAGCCTGACCTCTCATTCATCTTCTTTCTCGACGGATCGTTGGACATCAAGTTGGGAAGCCGCGAATTTGCGATCGGCAATTCGCGACGACCTGAAGGCCTGGTGATTAACCGTGCGGCTCCCGAAGCCTTTACTCGCGTTCTCAAGATGGCCAGCATGTTCGCAAGGCCGTCATCGGGCTCTCGCATGAGTGGCTTGACATGGACAGTATTGCGCCGGTCGCCAGCCATCGCGCCGTGACACGTTTTGCGCACGATCATCTTTCCTCGGTGCACTGGGAGCCTTCGGCCCATCTCTCTACCCTTCTCCAGACACTCATATCGCCACCAATGTACGAGGACTGGCTGCATAGACTGTTTCTGGAAAATCGAGCCATTGAAATCGTCACGGAATCGCTGGCGACCTTTGCCCGTGCCGATGCTGCCAGCCATCCAACCGGAATTTTAAGCCGGCAGGAACATGCCATCCTGACACGTGCCGAGGAGTTCATCGCAAGTCATATTCTGGATGATCTGACGGTCGCCAGCGTGCATCGAAATGCGGGCACCAGCGCCACCGTCCTTCAGCGGCTGATGAGCGCAAAGCATGGAGGCAGTTTGTTCGGCTACATTCGCTTGAAGGTGAGCGCAACGAAGAGCCCACGGCTTCCGTGATTGACTGAATAGGCTTCCGGCTGTCGGTCAGAACTTTTGCTTTGCCCGCTTCGGCATAAAATAGGCTCGGATCTTGACGAGCGCTTCGGCGACGGCAACGGCATCCTGACGGGTCGCGTTCCGTTTTGCCTCGCCGAGCTTGCGGATGGGCGCGACGATATCCCCAGTGACGGCATGACCTCCAAGGACGGGCTGCCAAAGCTTGGGCGCGTACCTTGTTCCCAATAGAAAGCAGAGGTCCCAAGCGAAGGGATCAAAGGTTTGATCATCGATCTTGGTGAACCTGGGCCGATGATCTTTCGGCGTTTCGGCGAGGCTTGCCGATATCCGGTTGTATTCCGCAACGATGGTCTGGACGGCTCGATGCTCGGTTGTTTCCATTGGCAGGTTCAGGGCATCCGGGCCAGTCAGCTCCGGGATCCACTGACGCGGGTCGATAAACCTCGGGCCGATGATGAGAGCCGTGAGATAGCCGTCGAGGCCGCTCATCGACCAGATCGGCGAGACTGGACGGCGTGCCCTGATAAACGCCTCGAACGCCTCGTCATCGAGCTTCGGTCGTGCCGTAGCCCCTTGGCTGTTCTGTGTCATGCCGCCCGTCGCTCCTGATCTGCAATGCTCTCGCGGTTGGCCTTCCAGGTCCATGGAAAGAGCGTATCCATCTGGTTCGCGGTCACCTTGCCGGAGATGATGCGCTCGAGCACGTCGGCAAGCCAAGCTTCGGGGTCTACACTATTGAGCTTTGCCGTGTTGACGAGCGATGCGAGGACCGCGAACGTCTTGCCACCGCGTTCGCTGCCCACGAACAACGAGTTCTTCCTCGTCAGAGCCACCGATTTCATCGAACGCTCGACCACATTGGAGTCCACTTCGATCCGGCCATCCTCCAGGAAGGCTGCCAGTCCGTTCCAGTGGTTGAGCGTGTAGGTGACGGCCTTGCCAAGCGCCGATTTCGACGACACCTCGTCGCTCAGTTCGGTGAGCTGGGCCTTCAGTTCGCTCATGATGGGCGCTGCCTCGCGACGCCGCACCGTGAGCCGGGTATCGGCATTTTCGCCGCGCAGTTTCGCTTCGATCCGATAGAGCTCGGCAATCCTGGCAAGGATCGACAGGGCCTCAGCAGACCCGGTCATCTTGACGATTTCGACGAACTTGCGTCGGGCATGGGCAAGGCAGAAGGCCAGCCGCATGGGAGCGACATTGCTCCTCCCCCGGCGCTTGGCCAAGGTTTTATAGGCTTGGTACCCATCGACCTGGAGCACGCCGGCAAACGACGACAATTGCCCCTCGACCTCGCGCGCGCTGCGGCTTTCGGCAAAAGTATAGGCCACCGCCGGCGGCGCCGGACCATTCCATGGCCGATCGTCGACCGCCTGCGCCCAAAGTTGGCAGACCTTGGTTCGCTTACGCCCCGGATCAAGCCGCGGGAGCGGCGTCTCATCACAGAACACCCTTGGCTGGGAGCGGATGAAGGCAAGCAGCGCGTCATAGAGAAGCTCAAGCCACCAGGCGACCCGCGTCACCCAGGCCCCGAGCGTGCCGCGATCGATGATCACGCCGCAGGAGGCAAGCATCTGCGCCTGGCGATGAAGCGGCAAATGCCAGGCGAACTTCGAAACGGCGACATGGGCGGCAAACGCCGTGGTCACCATGCCGCCGTCCATCACACGCGCCGGCGCTGGCGCTTGCACAATGGCACTCTCGCAGGCCCGGCATGCGTAGCGCGGCCGGATCGTCCGCTTCACCCGGACAACCGCCGGCACGATGTCGAGCGCCTCACTGACGTCCGTGCCGATGCAATGCAGCTCGAACGAGCAGCACGGGCAAATCTTGCTCTCCGGCTCGATGAGCTCTTCATACCGTGGGAGATGCCTGGGTAACCGGCCGATGTTGCGCGCCGGCGATCGCCGCTCCTGCTTTCGGCCGTCAGCCACGGGTGCAACATCGTCATTGGCCGCCGCGGGAATGTCGCTGAGATCGCCAAGCTCAAGCGTCGCCTGCTTCGGGTCGATCGCCGTCATCTTCTCCGATTTCGGCCCAAAGAGCTGCCGCTCCAGGAAGGCAACGCGCGCCTTGAGGTCGGCATTCTCTGCATCGAGCGAGAGAATGATTCGGCTCAATTGCGCGGCATCCTGAGGTAAAGGGTCGGGTCGAAGCGGCATGGCAGACCCTAGCACATGACCCTGAATCTTCAAGCAAATCCAATAGGATCAGCCTGCTTTCGTTGGCCGCTTTACGGTGTTTCGCCTGACCCGCGTCCAGTCGATACCGGCCAGCAAAAGGGAGAACTCCTGGCTACTCATCTGCATCGCGCCATCACGGATCGGTGGCCAAACGAACGTGCCAGCCTCCAGCCATTTCGTCGCCAGGATCATGCCTGATCCGTCCCAATAAATGCAGCGCAGGCGATCGAGACGCTTGGCGCGGAACACGAACACGTCACCACAGTAGGGATCAGCTGCAAGCGCTGACGCCACCAGCGCAACAAGCCCATTCATGCCGCGCCGGAAGTCGACCGGCTGCGTCGCCACCATGATCTTCACTCCACCAGGCGAAAGTCCAATCACCGGCGTGCTCGCAACGTTGCCACGATCGCCTGCGCCAATTCGGGCGCCACCGAGCCGATCACGGTCATACGCGCGCCAGCAATCTCGATCTCAATACGCCCCGCGGCGTCATGGGCGACATCCGACGGCGAGTTCTCGCAAGACGTTCTATCGCCAACCACCGTCACCGGCACGAACATGGCCTGCTGTGCGCCGGCTTGCGCGGATCGTCGAGAGGTCAGCCCGGCTTCGCGCCGCCAGACGTTCAGCAGGCCGCGATTGACGCCCCAGCGCCGGGCGATCGCCGAGATGTTCACGTCAGGTTCTGCACTTTCGGCAAGGATCCGCGCCTTCTCCTCGTCGGTCCAATTCCGCCGCTGGCGTCGACCCGTGATCACCTCGATCCGACGATACTTTCCCTCATGCCTGGCTTCATGCATGCCTTCATCCATGGCTTCAAGCATGGCATCAGCGCGATCTTCGACCATCCCGTTCCGCTCCTATCGGTGAAGGAGCTGTTCTCGCGGCCGCGATCGCAAAAGGAAAGGTGGGGTGTTCGTCGCGCTCACGCTTGAAGCGCCTGGAGTTGGTACGGAGCCAGGTCGTGCGCCGGGCACTGTCGATAGAACAAGCGGCATCCATGGCGGGTTGTTCGAATGCGGCGAACTTCACGACCGCGTTCAAGAAAGCCTTCGGCTACACGCCCGGCGTGATTGTCACGCGTTCCAAAAGTAACTGATGCCTGTCTTGCTCATCAAAGCGCATGAGTCCTGGCGTTAACGGAAAGCCGTGCCTCAACGCGCTCAGGAAACCAGACGATCTGCCTCCGACGGCTACCACGTCCTCCAAGCTCACGTCCCGCCCAGGCAATGCTCGAAGATGCGAAATGGCGGCAGGTCAGTTGGTGCCGGGGAACGAAAGGGCGCCTGGTCGCGCGCTTTGCCGCCGTTTGCGTGCACATCGCTGCCGGTCCACCACAGCGCATCGGCGCTCGGGGGCGCAACATATGCCTGATGAGGAGACCTGGATGATAGGCGAGCATCGCTTCAACGGCGAGCGGAAATACTACCTCGCGAATTTACCCGCAGACATTCCCACCAAGAAACTGGCCGGTGCGATCAAGGCACGCTGGATCTGCGCGCAGGCGCATCAGCAATTCAAGGAGGAACTCGGCCTCGACCACTTCGAGGGTCGTTCCTGGATCGGCCATCGCCTTGCGCTCGTGACGAGATCGTGTCCACGTAGGCGGCGGGCGGATGATTGCTACAGTCAACGTTGTTCCCGACCTGGCGCATGCGGTGGTGAGGACGCTGCGGGGTGGCTGCGCATCTTCCATAGGATACGCAATTCGGCAGGTGCGCGCAGCCATCTTGCTAGATGTCGAAACCCCATCAATTGCTAATTCACCAATTCCTGCGCGACCTGTTCGTCGGTTACCAGCCTGTTGATGTATCGGCCACGCAGAATGGAGCGTATGATCGGCAATTTGTTCAATCCGCCGGACGCCAAGATGGAGATCGGCTTTTGGCGCAATTTTTCCAACGGCAGCGCCATGACGCAGCTATTGATCGGGTGGGGAACGATGCCTCCGTCGGCATCCATGAAACAGCCCAGCACTTCGCCGATCGCACCCAAGCTCTCCAATTCGTTCACGAGTTGCTTGACGATCCCGATTGACATGATCGGATTGCGGTCGGACAGGTCGCTGCACGATACCAGACACATTTCCGCTTCTTCGGCGCGCTGCAGAACAGTTGCGATCTGGTCGTAGGAACTCAGTATCTGGCGGCTTTCAGCACTGGGGCAATAGATGGGTGCGGTCAGGTAATAGCACTCTGCGCCAAGCGCATGGGCCACAGCCGTCGACACCTCGAATGTGTTGATGCCAGAGCCGCGGGACACACCGCCCATCAGGCCGACGACCCATGGGTCGGGCCAGCGCAAATCGTCCAGCCGCCTCGCGCAGCAGCTAAGCGTCCTGCCCCAACCGACACCAAGCCCCTTTCGGCCCGACCCCAGTGTATGGACCATGGCCGCGGCCGCCTCTCCGACGACCCGCTGGAGTTCGGCATAATCGGGAACGCTTGGCACGACGCAGACGTCCTCCAGACCGAAACGCTCCTTAAGGGCCTCTTCAAGCGCGACGCATTCGGCAAGCCGCAAACGAATATCAAAGACGACAGAGCCGTCAATCCGCGCCTGACCGATCAGCTTGTTGGCGCGCAGGCGGGTAATCTGTAGCCGCTCTGCGATCTCCTGTTGGGTCAATCCGCCGACGAAATACAGCCAGACGACGCGCGCAGCCAGATGCGCGCTTTCGGTATCGGACAAAGCACTGTCGGGCACATTAAGCCTTTCTTGAAGCGTTTCATGGCCACAGGACAACGCCCGTCATAGTCAAGTCAATCCTCGCACGCAAAACTTTTTTCGGTACTATGTCCTGTCTGCAAGTCCTCGGCCAATTGCCTGTCGATGCTTTCCAATATGTCCAGGATTGCGCCTGCCCCCAAGGCGACGGCATGCGCTCCGTGGTCCGAAAGGGTGGAATGGCGATCTTGCCGCGGATCTTTCGGGTCGATAAATCCAATCGGGATCATTCCGGCAGCAACCGCGGCGGCCATTCCATGCGCGCTGTCGTCTATCATCACGCAGGCGAAGGGGCGCGCTTTGAACCTTTCTGCGCAAAGCAGCAGCAGATCAGGCGCAGGCTTCGGGCGTGAGACCTGCTCGGCGCTGAAGATGTCGGGGGCGAAGGCGTTCCATAGATCAAGCATACCCAGGCTGTTTCTTAGCCGCTCCAGCGTGCTGTTGGACGCCACGCATTTAGGCCGCTTGACCCGGGAAATGGCGTCTTCAATGCCCGGCATTGCTCTCAGACGCTCCTGACACCGCTCATAAAACCTTTCATTGGTGGAACGGGCCAGCGTGGCTGGGTCGGTGACGCCGTATTCAGTGCGGCACATCTCCATAATGCCCGTCATGGGCGTGCCGGTGAATTTCCGGTGTGCCTCCGATGCAGGCAAATCGATGCCCAAATCTTTCAGTGTTTCGGAAATGGTCGCGCTGAAAAGATACTCACTGTCGATCAGCACGCCATCGCAATCAAATATGATCAGGTCTATGTTGCTGAGGTACATGTTCTTGTTCGTCACACCTGTTTCCTTGCTGTTTCATGTCAGATCTGCGTGGGGTGGAAAATCAGTTACGCACACGCAGGGATGACCTAGCCTCACGGCACGGATAGGGCTTCGGTCACCGACCGGCTGAAGCCCATGCCGGGAAATGCTTTCTGGAGTTCTTCTGTTGGACGCCGATCAAAGGGCGAGAGGGTCGCACAGGCAAAGCGCCGACAAACTTCGCCTGTGCGGCCTCAGATCAGTGGTTAATGTTTACCTCGTCTTCCCAACGCTGGATTAACCGCGCGCGTTCGTCCTTTGCGGCGAATTTGGCGTAGTCGTAGTCGATCAGCTTGGCGGTGCTCAGCACTTCGGTTCCCTGCGGCCGCTTGGAGTTCACGTTTGCCGGATCATGGAGCAAGCCACCCTGGGCCGCCGCCGACAGCCCGTCGGGCGTCAGCGCCCACTCATAAAACGCGATTGCGTTTTCGGGATTGGGTCCACCCTTCACAATCGACATGCCATCGACGCCGGCGGCTGTCCCCTCGCAGGGCAATGCCAATTCGATGGGAAAGCCGGCATTCTTTTCAACGAGAATATCCTGGGCATAGTTGATGCCCACCGTGGTCTCGCCGCGCGCAACCGCCTTGCCCGGCGCAACGCCGGACTTGGTGTAGCTGTTGACGTTCGCGTTCAGGGCTTTGAGGTAATCGAAAGCCTTATCCTCGCCCATCATCTGAACCAGCGATGCGATGACCTGATAGGCGGTCCCGGAAGAGTTCGGATTAGAGATCTGAACCTCGTCTCTGAACTCCGGCCTGATGAGATCAGACCAGCATTGCGGTGCCTCGATCCCAAGCTTCTCGATCAGCTCCGGGTTGTAGGCGATGCCGAGAGTGATGGAATAGATGCCGATCGTACGCCTGTTGCTCGCTTCGAAAATGGCTTTCGACCAAGGCGCAAGATCATCGAGGTTCTGGGGCTCATAAGCGATGGTCAAGCCTTCCTCGTCGGCGACGAAGTGGGAATCGACGATGCCGCCCCACCACACATCAGCCTTGGGGTTCTGAGCTTCGGCTCTGATCTGCGCCAGAATTTCGCCGGTCTGTTTCTGAAGAATCTGAACGTCGATCCCGGTTTCCCGCTTGAAACCGTTGGCGAGCTCCTGGCAGACGCTCCCGGGCAGGGGGCAATAGACAACCACACTGCCATTGGCCATTGCGGGAGCCGACATTAACCCAAGAGCCAAGAGCGGTCCGGCAGTCATAGCTAATCTTTTCATTCTTTCCTCCTTGTTGGCAGTTTATGCGTGAGAATTTCCGGGAATGATGACCGACCCCCGCGCGGCGAACCGAACACCGACCGGGTCACCGACCCGGCGCAACACTTGATCATCCGAGACCACGGCGAAGATCGTTCCCGCCTCGGTATCGACAACATACTCGTTCGTGGCTCCCATATAGGCGGCGGTCGAGATGATGCCCTTGATCGCCCCTTGCTGGTCGTCGGACAGGCTGACCGCATGGGGCCGGACGATAATGTCCACCTCGTCTTCCTTGGCCCCACGATGGGGCAGGTTCAGCTCGAACTGGGCGATCCGCGCCGAGGCAAGGTCACCGTTTCTGGACACGATCCTGGCCGACAGGCGATTGGCCTCGCCCATGAACGATCCGACGAACGTGCTGTCAGGCTGTTCATAAAGCTCTTGCGGCGTCCCCACCTGGGCGATACCGGCGTTTCGCATGACGACGATGCGATCTGAAACAGCAAGTGCCTCGGCCTGATCATGCGTCACATAGACGACGGTGATGCCAAGCCGCTGCTGCAAAGCCCGGATCTCCTCCCGCATCGTGCGCCGCAGACTGGTGTCAAGGTTCGACAAAGGCTCATCGAACAGCAGCACATCGGGATTCAGAACCAACGCACGCGCGACCGCAACACGTTGCTGCTGCCCGCCCGACATTTCCGAAGGCATCCGTGTGCCGAGATTGGAGAGACCGACCGTCTCAAGCGCCTCTTGCGCGCGCTGGCGTGCCACGCCCTTCTGGACACTCGTTGAAACCAATCCGTAGGCCACATTGTCGGCTACACTCATGTGCGGGAAAAGCGCGTAGCTTTGAAAGACCATCGACACGTTGCGTTCGCGGGCGGAGAGGTTTGTAACGTCCTTTCCGCCGATGAAAATCTCACCGCCGCTTGGTCGTTCAAGACCGGCGATCATCCTCAGCAATGTCGTCTTGCCGCAGCCTGACGGACCCAGAAGGGTCACCAGCGTGCCTGCGGATATGGTCAGGTCAAGTGGCTTGACTGCATTGAACGCGCCGTAGTGTTTCGAGATACCGCGCAATTCCAAAGCGGCAGGGTTCTTGTTGGACATCAGATTACACCTCAGGCTTGAGCTTTGGCTGGATAGATGGCCGGAGCGGCCTCCCGCCGACCAATACGGCGTTTCCCGACCAGAAGATTGATGATGGCGACGGCCACGATCATGATTGCGATAAGGACTGTGCAATAGGCCATGGCGAGGCCGTAATCACCGTTGATGGCACTGTTTATGATCATCACCGTTGCCAGATTGTATTCGGCAGACGCCAGGAAGATCACCGCGCTGACCGTCGTCATCGAGCGAACGAAAGAGTAGATAAGCGCGGTGGTAAGCGCGGACTTGACCAGCGGAAAGGTAACCGCAGTCAGCGTCCTGTATGCCGACGCGCCAAGCGTGGTCGACGCTTCATCCAGGCTTTTGTCGACCTGGCTCAACCCGGCCATGCCCGAACGGACGCCGACCGGCAGGTTTCGGAAAACGAATGCCGCGATCAGGATGAACCCCGTGCCGGTCAGCTCAAGCGGCGGGACATTATAGGTCAGGATATAGGCGACGCCGATGACGGTCCCGGGGACGCAGAAACTCAGCATCACGCTGAACTCCAGCATCCTGCGGCCCGCAAATCTTTGCCGTGTGAACAGCCACGCGGCAACCAGTCCGATGGCGGCGGTGATCGGCGCCGCGATCACGGCAAGCTCGACGGTAGTGAACAGCGAATTCCATGCACGCCCGGTCCAGAACGCAGCTGCGCTTTGTGTCATATCGACCGACAGGGCGCGTCCGAAGTGATCAAGGGTAAGCGTCCAATCTCTGCCCCAGGTCGTTACAAAGCCGCCCAGAATCGCAAGACCGTAGATCGCCACGCTGAGAACGGCCCACGGGATGGCAATCGCGAAGGCCGTACGGCGCACCCCCGCCGGAAGCGGTTGCGGCAAGCCGCCGTCGCCCTTGCCCGACATGGTGACGTAGGATTTCCCGCCGACGATGCGTTGCTGAACCAGGAACGCAACCAGGGCGAAGGTCAGCAGAATAAGCGCCAGCGCCGCCGTCTGCCCGAAATCCGCCTGGGCGCCGACAACAGAGAAATAAATCTCTGTGGACAGCACGTTGAATGACGCCCCCAGCAACAGCGGATTGCCGAAATCCGCAAGACTTTCGATGAACGAAATGAGGAACGCATTCGCGATGCCCGGCATCATCAGGGGAAGCGAGACCGTCCAGAACGTCCGTCGCGGAGAGGCGCGTAGCGTCTGCGTTGCTTCCTCAAGCGTCGGGGAGACGCCCTCGACAACACCGATGAGGATAAGGAAGGCTATCGGCGTGAAGCTGAAGGTCTGGGCAAGCCACACACCGTCGAAGCCATATATCCAGCGCCCGGCGCGTATGTGGAACGCCCATTCGATCCACTGGTTGATGACTCCGGATCTGCCGAAGATCAGGATAAGACCCATGCCCACGATGAAGGACGGCGTGATGATCGGCAGGATCGTCAGCAGCCGAAGGCTTTTCCTGAACCGGAAATTGGTGCGTGCCACGATCAGCGCGAACGCTAGCCCAAGGATCGTGCATGACGAGGCGGTCAGGAAGGCAAGCGCAAGCGTATTCCATGCAGTGCCGCATGCCCCTGTGTTAGTGACGCAGCTCAGGCCCCAAATCCTGTTCGTCAGCACTCTCTGACCGACGGCAGTATCCTCTGCTCCGAAAAGCTGACCAAACAGGGTCATGACCGGCCAAACGGTAAAGATAAGGATGACAAGCGACAGGCAGCCGACGGCGGCAGCCACGAAATAATCACCACCGAACTTGCCTTGCCGTGCAAGGCCGCCCGTCAATAGCAGCAAGAAACAGATAATCGCGCCAGCAGCACCGATGCCAAGATTGCCCTGCCTGACGTCCAGCGGCCCGAAGGCGTCCACCAACCAGCTTCCATTCCATCCGTGCAAGCCGATCGCCCAAGCTTGCAGCAAGGTCATCGCAAGGCCAACCGCACCCCCACTGGCCAGCAAGATGTCTCCGCGGCGCCTGTCTGGAGTTAAAACCGAGAATACCGGCGCGATGGCTGCAGCCACGATCGGCCAAAGCCACCAGTGTCCGCCGAAGATGGCCGATGCCAATGCCGATGCATTGTTCTCGTCCCGGGCAAAGAGCCCCATAAATATGCCAAGGTCAAAACTGGACCTGTACCAAGGCAGCATCACAACCGACAGGCATAGCATAGACCACCATGTCGTTGCGAATCTGGCTCCCCTTTGCATGCGACCACTCTCCTCCCGTGAATTCAAATGCATTATTATTTTTACATTCGTATCCGTCAACGGATTTTTCCTGGTCCGAACAAGATTTGTCTCGCAGACACGCTCCGGCCAAACGCACGGTGAACGTCAGGCGGCGGGCATGAGGCGGGAAAGTGGCGCAGGCTTGAAGCCCTCCGGCATCTGCTACCCGGCGCCGCAGGTGTTGGTTTCCACGTGGAACTGAGCTGGTTTTTCCACCGAGAAGTGAGCCACCTCTGAGTATGGTTTTCTGATCAGGCTTTGGTCAAGGGATTGGCTTTCTCTCCTCTCTTTTGTGCCGCTGCAGCCGAGCTGGCTTTGAAACGGAAGCTGTCGTTTCCGGTTTCCAGGATATGGCAACGGTGGTTCGCTCATAAAGCTTGCTCAACAGATAGAAGAGCAATGCGCCCCCTGAAGCACTGAACGGAAGGTATCCGAGTTCATCGAGGATCAGCAGATCGAGGCGAACCAGGGTCTCTGCAATCTGGCCTGCCTTGCCTTTGGCCTTCTCCTGCTCGAGCGCATTGACCAATTCGATGGTCGAGAAGAAGCGGACCTTTCTGCGGTGATGCTCGATCGCCTGAACACCAAGGGCGGTTGCCACGTGGGTTTTGCCTGTGCCGGTCGGATTGGGCTCATAATGCCCGTTATCAGGATGGCGGGGCAAAGAAATTTGTCCGCTACGCCTTTCATCCGCGTGCGGGCGCGGAGATTTTCGTCACGGGTCGCCAGCGTTATTGTGGCGAGCCGGCTTATGTGGGGCGACAACCGGATGGCAGCCTGGCGCTGATCCCGATCTGGATGACAGAAGAGATTGCGCTGACCATGACGGTGCAGGAAGCACCTCGTTTTCCGCTTTCATGCCTGCGCGACCTGCGCCACGAGATCGATGCATGTCTACGCTTCCTGCAGAGCGACTCACGCCAGGCAGGAGATGATCATGCAACGCATACAATGCCGAACCGAGCAGCCAGACCTGTTTGCCACGAAGGCTCCACCATCGAGTCTTCCAGGCGAAGTCCGCGAGCGCGCTCTCGCGCTGATCGAGACCTTGCTGAGGGAAACGATGCTAAGCCAGACGGGGCGGGAGACAGATCATGAAGATCACCGCTGAACATCTCGCACGTGGCGCTTATGTCTATGTCCGGCAGTCCACGGCCGATCAGCTCGTCAACAATCCCGAAAGCCGGCGACGCCAATATGGCCTTGCCGAGCGAGCGCGATCTCTTGGCTGGAACGACGCCACCGTCATTGACGAAGATCTGGGCCGTTCAGGCTCCGGTATCAGCCGCCCAGGTTTTGAGAAGCTTCTCGCGGCGATCTGCGAAGGTCGGGCGGGTGCGGTCCTTGCCATTGAAGCCTCCCGGCTGGCTCGCAACGGCCGTGACTGGCATACGCTCATCGAATTCTGCGGCCTTGTCGGAACGCTCATCGTAGATGAAGACGGCATCTACGAGCCCCGCCATCCCAACGACAGGCTGCTGCTCAGCATGAAGGGCACGATGAGCGAACTGGAGTTTTCGATCCTGCGGGCGCGCTCGATCGAAGCCCTGAAGCAAAAGGTGCGAAGGGGCGAACTCTTTCTGGCGGTGGCCATCGGCTACGTAAAATCCGGTCGTAACAGGGTCGAGAAAAACCCTATCTGCGGGTGCGCGAGGCAATCGATCTTGTATTCCGGCGTTTTGACGAACTGCAGAGCATCAGACAGGTGCACCTGTGGCTGCGCGGTGAAGGGATCATGCTTCCAGCCGTAAATTACGCGCGCGAGGCAGAGCGGACGATCGTGTGGAAGTTGCCCGTCTACAATACCGTGCATCACATTCTCACCAACCCGATCTACGGCGGAGCCTATGCATTCGGGCGAACCTGCAGCAAAGTCACTATCGAGGCCGGCCGCAAACGGATCTTGCGCGGGATCAGGCGTGACCGCGCCGACTGGGAGGTCTTGCTCATCGACCATCATGAGAGTTACCTGAGCTGGCACGATTTTGAGAGGAATCAGCGCCTGATCACGGACAATGCCACAAGCAAAGGTGAACCGCGCCGGCTTTACCGGAGACCGTTTGGTTTAAGTTATGCGGCCATGGCTGGTGCGTCCAGCCTGGCGTAATATCGGTCTTCGGCCTCGGCGGGCGGTATGTTGCCGATGGGCTCCAGAAGGCGGCGGTTGTTGAACCAGTCGACCCATTCCAGGGTGGCGAACTCCACGGCTTCGAAGTTTCGCCACGGTCCTCGCCGATGGATGACCTCAGCCTTGTAAAGACCGTTGATCGTCTGTCGGAAGCGTTGTCATAGGAGTCGCCAACGCTTCCGACAGACGGCTCGATGCCCGACTCCGCCAGCCGTTCGGAATAGCGAATGGACACATATTGCGAGCCGCGGTCGGAATGATGAACCAGCCCGCCACGGTGAACGGGCCGCCGATCATGAAGTGCCTGATCGAGGGCATCGAGCACGAAGCCCGCATGGGCAGTCCGGCTTGCTCGCCAATCGACGATGCGACGAGCGAAGGCATCGATCACGAACGCGACGTAAACGAAGCCCTGCCAAGTGGCCACATACGTGAAATCAGAAAGCCAGAGCATGTTCGGCGCGGGAGCGTAGAACTGCCGGTTCACCCGGTCGAGCGGGCATGGCGCGGCCTTGTCCGACACGGTGGTTTTGACGGGTTTGCCGCGAATGACGCCCTGCAACCCCATGCCCCTCATAAGCCTAGCGACTGTGCAGCGGGCGATGTCGTAACCCTCCCGCAGCAACTGCCGCCAAACTTTCCGCACGCCATAGACCTGGAAGTTCTCGTTGAATACCCGGCGTATCTCGACCTTCATGGCAATGTCGCCTCGGGCGCGGGCCGACAAACGATCGACGTCCGTGCGCTTGGCGATGACCTCATAATAGGTGGACGGGGCAATCGGCAGCAATCTGCAGATCGGCTCGACCCCGAGCACCGAGCGGTGTGCATCGATGAAGGAAATCATCGCTTCAGTGGGCCGTCGAGCTCCGCCATCGCAAAATACGCAGAGGCCTTGCGCAAAATCTCGTTGGCTTGACGAAGCTCGCGGTTCTCCCGCTCAAGGGCCTTCATCTTCTCCGCGACGTCGCTCGGCAAACCCGCACGCTTACCGCTGTCCACCTCGGCCTTCTTAACCCATTCATTGAGCGTATGCGCCGAGCAGCCGATTTTGGCCGCGATAGATGAAACGGCTGCCCACCGGGAAGGATGTTCAGCTTCATGCTCCGTTACCATTCGAACGGCGCGGGCCCGGACTTCAGGAGAAAACTTGTTTGTCGTCTTGCTTGTCATAGACCCTACTTCTCACGAGTTGGGATCTCCGGCAAAGCCGGCGCGGTTCAATCTGCAAGACACGACAACGAATTCATCCCGATTAAAAGGGCGCTCTTCGGTGAACAGGCATCGGCCGTCCATCCCCTCTGGAAGGAGGCTTCGCACTTCGGGTACATCACGACGCCGGGACGATCTTTCAGTACGGCGCTCGTCTGTGTCGGCGAGATGGGTCTGGCAGCGACTGCCGCAATCACCGCGCAGGCGATACGCGTTCTCCGTCCGCGAATGGTGGTGATGCTCGGGATGTGCGCTGGGTTCAAAGGTAAGGGCGCAAAAATCCTGGACTCCATCATTGCGACGGAAGCGGCGTGCTGGCAGGACGGAAAGTATGAACATGCGGACGACGCTTCAAAGTTCGACAAGCGGGCAAAGAACCGAAATTGTTCATTGCAGGTTTGCGGAATCATCGAGCATTTCGTTGAGCGTTATGACGAGTCTTTTGCCGCGCTCGCAGCGACGATTTCTTTGGAACGCGAGTTCCTGGATATCAAGTCAGCTTTCGGAGAGGCGGTTCGAGAAACTCCGGCCGTCAAGAACGGGCTTCTGTTGTCCGGCTCTTCGATCGTAGCCGACGACGAAACGCGGACGAAGATCGAAGCTGATTTCGGGACCGCGCTCGGCCTGGAGATGGAAGTTTATGGCATGTACACTGCTGCGTTCAAGTCGATGGGGAAACAGCCTGAGTATTTCGCGATCAAGACGATCGCCGATTTCGCCGATGGCGAAAAAAAGGATCGAGCTCAAGCGCTGGCAAGTACGATATCAGCCCGCGTCTTGATGCGAATGCTCGAACTTGGAAACGCACCCGACAAGTTTGCAATGATCGATGCATCGCCTCGGCTTCTTGAAGAGTGACTGTTGGTTTCCACGCGGAACTGAGCCGCGCCTAACCGGCTCAGTTCCGCGTGTAAACCAACAAGCGGTCCATCGATGTCGTTGGTAAGGCGATGGCGACCGAGCTCGAGGACTGGGGTTTCTAAGTCTTTGATGTCTGCCAGACTTTGGATGAGATCCACGCCAAGCAACAACGGATCGCAGGTTCGTATCCGTTCAAGAGCGTTCACCGTCTATCGTTCATCGGCGGTGCGGTAGACTCCCGCACGACGAGCGCGTAGTCCACCTCGTAGTGCGTGGGAACCTTGTGGCCGTCGATGCGGGCGAGAATGTACTCGCCGGCGCCCTTCCAGGTCAGGTCCGTCGGAACGTGGAGCGTCGTCAAGGCGGGACGCAGGTGGCGGCTCCATTCGAGGTCGTCGAAGCCGACGACCGAGAGGTCGGCGGGGATCTTCAGGCCTCTTCGCTCCGCTTCCAGCATGACGCCGTAGGCGAGTACGTCATTGCCGCAGGCGATGGCCGTCGGGACGCTCGGGCCCATAAGAATCTGCCGCGCGGCTTCCCGCGCATCGTCCAGCGTGTAGCGCACCTCGACGTGCCACGCCTCGGGCAGGTCCAGCCCGTGTTCGGCAAGCGCACGGCGGAACCCCCTTATTCGTGCGCTGGCGCGGTCGTTGTTGCGCTGAAGCGCGCTGACCACGCCGATGCGGCGGTGGCCGATCTCGATGAGATGCATCATGGCGCGATGCGCGGCCGCCTCGTTGTCGACGCCGATGCTCGGATGCGACTGGCTCGGATTGTAGATGCCGACATTGATGAAGGGGACGTCGCGGGCCGCCAGCAGGTCGCGGAGCGCCTGATGGTGACAGTCGCCGCGCAGGATGAGCCCGTCGACGCCGCGGCTGATCAGGTTGCGTGCCTGCTCCAGCTCCACATCGATATCGTAGCCGTTCGTCGAGAGAATGAGCATGTAGCCGCGTGAGGAGAGGAACTTCTGCAGCGACTCGATCCCGCGGGCGAACATGGCATTGTCGATGGTGGGGATGATGGCGCCGATCGTGCGCGTCCTGTTGCTGGACAAAGCCCGTGCCATGCCGTGCGGCACATAGCCGGTCTCGTCTATCACCCGCTGGATGCGGGTGCGCAAATCTTCGCTCACGCTCTGCGGATTGTTGAGGGCGCGCGAAACCGTTGCCGTCGAGACGCCCGAAAGCTTCGCGACTGCCCGGATGCCTGTCTTTTCCTTCTCACTGGTCATGTAATCGCCTGGATTATGTAACGTTACATTGTTGTGTGGCGATCAGTTGGCGAATGTCAAACGAAAACAGCCTTGCAATGCAGCATTACTTTCATGCCTTCCGAGTGTTGACAGCGATGCCTGCGACATAATATGTAACCGGTTACATGGAGATTGCGCTTGGGAGAAGCGCTCGGTCTGCCGCTGGAGAGCGGCCTTTTGGAGGAAGATATGCTGAAAAATCGTTCTATCCCTGCCGTTGTCCTGTCCGTGCTCCTCGCCGGAACGGCGACCTCCGCCTTCGCCTTCGACTGGAAGGCGCACGAAGGTGAAACGGTTTCATTCCTGGCCAACAACAATCCCTGGTCCCAGGCAGTCCTGTCCTACAAGGATGAATTCACCGCGCTGACGGGGATCAACCTGCGGGTCGACTCCTATCAGGAGCAGCAGATGCGCCAGCGCCTCGTCACCGTGCTCAATTCCGGCAGTGACGAGATCGACGTGTTCATGACCCTCGCCTCCCGTGAAGGGCAGCAGTTCGCGGCTTCCGGCTGGTATGCCGACCTTGCGGCCTATACGCAGGGCTCGGTGGCTCCGGAATACGATTTCGCAGGCGTGAGTCCCGCTCTCGTGAAGGCTGCGACATTCGATGGAAAGCTGACCAGCATCCCGCTCAACCTCGAAGGCCCGCTGCTCTACTATCGGACGGATATCTTCGAGAAATGCGGCCTTGCCAAGCCGGCTTCGCTCGACGACGTGCGGGCCGCGGCCGAGAAGATCAAGGCATGCGACGCCAGCGTCACGCCCTTCGCCTCGCGCGGCCTGAAGCCGGCGATCGCCTACACGTTCAGCAACGTCCTACACAATATGGGCGGCACCTACATCGTTGACGGGAAGTCGACGCTCTGCGCGCCGGCGGGCCAGAAGGCCATCGCCTGGTACGGCGACCTGATGCGCGAATACGGGCCGCCCGGCGCGGCGAACTACAGTTTCTACCAGATCTCCGCGCTCTATCGCAGCGGCCGCGCGGCGATGGCCTTCGAATCCTCCAACGAACTGCGCACGATCATGGAGGGCGGCGAGCGCCTGAACGATACGGATGTGATTCCGCTGCCTGCCGGCGAGGCGGGAACCGTCCCGACGGCGATCGGCTGGGGTCTTGCGATTTCCAGCCGCAGCGCCAGGAAGGATGCGGCCTGGTATTTCGTGCAGTGGGCTTCCAGCCCGGAAATGCAGAAGCGTCTGGCGCTCCAGGGTGTTGCCTCGCCGCGCGCCTCCGTCGCCGCCGATGAGGAGTATAAGACCTGGATCGCCGAGGCGCCGGTGCGGGCGAGCTGGCAGGCGGCGCTGGGCGTGCTGGCGTCCGACGGGTCTTCCGAAGTCGGCTACCCCATCGTCGCCAATCCGGAATCGCGGGACTATATCGGCCAGGCCGTGCAGGACGTGCTTCTCGGGCAGCGGTCGGTCGAGGAGGCATGCGCCGCCGCCGACAGCGCGCTCGACGGCCTGATCGCCCGCAAGTAGCGCATCTGCCGGGTCCTGCGTTTCGGCGGGACCCGGTATTCGACGCAATCGCCCACCGGAAGGACCGGACAATGACTCCAGGCTCGACCAACAGCCAGGGACGGCAGCTTGCCGCGCTCTCCGCGCCGGCGGTCCTCTTCACCGTCGCCATGATCGCCTTTCCGGTGGTCTACACGATCTGGCTCGGCTTCCACGCGTTCTCGTCGACGGGGGAGGCGAGCTTTGCAGGCGGCGCCAATTATGCGGCGCTCGTGGCCGACGGCGAGTTCTGGAACGGCCTCTACGTCACCTTCGCACTCTACGCCCTGTCCATGGTCCTGCAGCTCGTCGCCGGCATCTATCTCGCCATGCTGCTGTTTCATTCCAAGCGGTTGTCCGGCCTGTTGCGTT
The DNA here is from genome assembly GCF_040812195.1 of Shinella sp. S4-D37. Lineage (NCBI taxonomy): Bacteria > Pseudomonadati > Pseudomonadota > Alphaproteobacteria > Hyphomicrobiales > Rhizobiaceae > Shinella > Shinella sp. S4-D37. Next base: position 216,687 of record NZ_JBFNXL010000001.1, read on the forward strand.
CGTTTCTGATCTCGCCCTTCATGATGCCGCCCGTGGTGGCCGGCATGATGTGGCTCGTCATTCTCGATCCCTCGCTGGGCGCGGCCAACTACATCCTCGTGTCGCTCGGCCTTCCGGCCTCCGAATGGCTGGCCTCTCCGACCTGGGTGATCCCGACCATCGCCCTGATCGATACCTGGCAGTGGGCGCCCTATGTCGCGCTGATCGTTCTCGGCGGGCTGCAGTCCCTGCCGCCCAGCGTCTACGAGGCCGCCCAGATCGACGGCGCCTCCCCGTTCCGCATCTTCCGGCGCATCACCCTGCCGCTGCTGCTGCCGACCATCGTCACGGCCGCCGTGCTGCGAAGCGTCGATCTGCTGCGCTTCTTCGACATTATCTACATCACCACCCAGGGCGGGCCGGGCAATGCCTCGAACACGCTCAACATCTACGGGTTCCGGGTCGGTTTCGAGTTCTTCAACATCGGCTATGCCAGCGCGCTCATGATCACGCTCTCGGCCATCGTGCTGGCCGCCGTGCTCGTGCTCAACCGCCTGCGCAACGCGGTCGCCTGGTAAGGAGACGACGATGAACGACCATTCAAGCCCCCGCTGGGTCCACTGGCTGAACACGCTGCAACTGACCGTCGCGGGCATCCTTATCCTGGCGCCGACCGTCTGGATGGTGCTTTCGTCCTTCAAACCGTCCTTCGAGGTGACGGCCTATCCGCCGACGCTGTTCTTCCAGCCGACCTTCGAGAACTATGTCACGCTGTGGCAGACGACGCCGTTCCTGTCCTATGCGGTCAACAGCTTCGTGGTGACCATCGGATCGACGCTGCTTGGCCTCGCCTTCGGCATCCCGGCCGCCTTCGCCGTCTCCTGGTCGCGCATCACCTGGCCGGCCGTCCTGACGCTTGCCGCGCGGATGGCGCCGGGCACGCTGTTCCTGCTGCCCTGGTACATCATGTTCCGCGAGGTCGGGCTGATCGGCTCTTACACGGCGCTGATCCTCAGCCATGCGGTGATCACCATGCCGATCGTCATCTGGGTGCTGCTTCCCTTCTTCGACAACATTCCGCGCAGCGTCTTCGAGGCGGCGCAGATGGACGGCTGCTCGGTGACCCGCATTCTCTGGCGGATCGCCCTGCCGCTTGTCGGCTCGGGCGTCGCGGTCGCGTCGATCCTCGCCTTCGTCTTCTCGTGGAACTTCTTCCTCTTCTCGCTGATCCTGTCGAACTCCGACACGAAGACGCTGATTGCCGCCGCCTTCAACTTCGTCGGCGAAGGTTCCACCCAGTGGGGCTCGCTGATGGCAGCCGCCACGCTCATCGCGCTGCCGCCGCTCGCGCTCGCGATCCTCGTCCAGCGTTGGCTCGTCGCAGGGCTGACCCTCGGTGCCGTCAAGGGATGATCAGGATGACAGACAGAAAGAATGCCCGCATGCGCGCCTCCGTCTTCCACGGCGACCGCAGGATCACCATCGAAACCCGGGACCTGCCGCCCGTCGGGCAGGGCGAGGTGCTGGTCAAGGTGCTGCGCACCGCGCTCTGCGGCTCGGATTTCAAGCTCTGGTACAAGGGGGCGGAGTTCACCGCCGGCCACGAGATTTTCGGCGTGGTCGAACAGCCGGGCCATCCGCGCCACGGACAGCGCTGCGCGGTCTACATCCCGGTGCATTGCGGCCATTGCGATGCCTGCCGTGCGGGCGACACGCAGATGTGCCTGGAAGTATCGAGCCTGATCGGCTGGAACCGGCCGGGCGGCTATGCGGAATACGTGCCGGTGCCCGAAAACTGCCTGCTGCCGGTGCCCGACGACATCGAGGACGACCTCGCGCCGCTGCTGCTCGACACGATCGGAACGTCGGCCCACGCCGTTCGCTTCGCCATGCCACTCGTTCCTCCCGAAGGGTCTGTGCCGGTCCTCGTGACCGGTGCAGGCCCGGTCGGGCTCGGCGTGGTGCTGGCGCTATCGAGTCTTGGCTATGAGGACATCCATGTCAGCGATCCCAACGAGGAGCGGCTCGCGATCGCCGTTTCCTTCGGTGCGAAGGCCCATCCCGTCGGCGCGCGCGGCAAACGTTTCAAGCTGATCTTCGAATGCTCCGGCGCGCATGTGGCGCGCAATCTCGGCATAGAGCTGGTCCTGCCGCGCGGGGCCCTGATGCTGGTCGGGGAGAACGCCGCGCCCTGGACCATCGAGGAAGGCAAGATCTTCCGCCGCAAGGACTTCTACATGATCCGCACCTTCTATTTCCCGGTCGGCGACTTCGCGCCGAATGTCGAACTGCTGCGCGCCAACAAGGAGCGCTATCGCCGGCTCGTCGACGCCGCCTTCGGTCTCGACGACCTGCCGGAGAATTTCGCCCGCTTCGCCGAAGGCAAGCTCATCAAGCCCGTCCTCTCGTTTGGGTGACACCATGGCCTCGATCACGATCAGGAACATCGCCAAGAAGTTCGGCGATCTCACCATCATCCCCGGCCTCGACCTGGAGATCGCCGACGAGGAGTTCGTCGTCTTCGTCGGGCCGTCCGGCTGCGGCAAGTCCACGCTCCTGCGCATCATCGCCGGGCTCGAACCGTCCACCTCGGGCGAGCTTTTCATCGGCGAGACGAAGGTCAACGACGTGCCGGCCTCCAAGCGCGACATCGCCATGGTCTTCCAGGACTATGCGCTCTATCCGCACATGACCGTCTACGACAACATGGCCTTCGCGCTGGAACTGCGCGGCATGAGCAAGGCGGAGATCGACCAGCGCGTGCGCCGTGCGGCCGGCCTCCTGCATATCGAGCCCTTCCTGGAGCGCAAGCCGAAGGCTCTGTCCGGCGGCCAGCGCCAGCGCGTCGCCATGGGGCGGGCGATCGTCCGCGACCCGAAGGTCTTCCTGTTCGACGAACCGCTCTCCAACCTCGACGCCAAGCTGCGCGGCCAGGTGCGTACCGAGATCAAGGCGCTGTCGCAGGAGCTGAAGACCACGATGATCTTCGTCACCCATGACCAGGTGGAGGCGATGACGATGGCGGATCGCATCGTGGTCCTGAAAGGCGGCGAGATCCAGCAGTTCGGCCGGCCGGAGGAAGTCTACGAGACGCCTGCGAACCAGTTCGTCGCCGGCTTCATCGGCTCCCCGGCGATGAACTTCTTCCCGATCCGGCGCACGGGCGAGACCTTCGTCTTCGACGGCGCACCGCATCTTGCCGCCCCCGTGCCGGACGCGCTGAAAGCGGCGCTCGGCAGCAGGAGCGAGGCGGTGCTCGGCATCCGGCCGGAGCATTTCGTTCCCGTCGGCGGCGAGGAGGGCGCGCTTCCCGTCACGATCGACCTGGTGGAGCCGCTCGGTTCCGACACGCTCACGCATTTCGATCTTGCGGGCGTCCGGACCGTTGCCCGGGTCAACCCCGAACTGAGGCCGAAGGTCGGCGACAGGCTGGGCCTCGTCGCGCAGGCCGGCAAAGCGCATCTCTTCGACAGCGTGGACGGAAAGGCCATCCGATGAACCGCCCGCCGATCATGCCGGCAGGGGCCGCCCCGGCGGTCGTCTGCCTCGGGCTGTCCGCGCTCGACCGCATCTGGCGCGTGGAGACGCCGTTCACCGGCGGCAGCGAAAAGATCCGCGCGGGCGAGCACCTGACCGAACCGGGCGGCATGGCGGCGAATGCCGCGGTGACCGTCGCCAGGCTTGGTGGGCGGGCTTCCTTCTGGGGCAGGGCGGGCGGCGACGAAGCAGGCCACCTCATGGCGGAGGCCTTTGCGGCCGAAGGTGTCGAGATCGGCCAGTTCCGGCTCTTCGAGGGCGGGGCATCGTCCGTCTCGGGCGTCATCGTCGATGCCAGCGGCGAGCGGCAGATCGTCAATTTCCGCGGCCGCTATCCGGCCGATCCCGCCTGGCTTCCGCTTGCTGGCCTTTCTGCCGATTGCGTGCTGGCGGATCCGCGCTGGCCGGAGGGTGCGGAGGCGCTTTTCACCGCGGCGCGCCGCCGCGGCATCCCGACGGTTCTCGACGGTGACGTCGCCGACGCCGATATCTTCGAACGCCTGCTTCCGTTGACCGACCACGCCGTCTTCTCCGAGCCCGGCCTGCGCGGCTTCGGCGGAGAGGATGTGGACGCGGCGCTGGCGCTGGCGGCGGGCTTCGGCTGCCGGATGGTCGCGGTCACCCGCGGCGGTGACGGCCTCGTCTGGCTGGACGGTTCCGGCAGGCACGACATGCCGGCACCGGCCGTCCATGCCGTCGACACCACGGCCGCCGGCGATGTCTTCCACGGCGCCTATGCCTTCGCGATCGGGACGAACCTCGGCATTGCCGATGCACTCGGTTTCGCCAGCGCGGTCGCCGCCCTGAAATGCACACGGCCCGGCGGTCGTGCCGCCATTCCCTCCCTCGACGATCTGAAATCATCCTGAAAGGAAACATCATGCTCACACTTGGAAAAACCCGAGGCCTTGCCCGTCTCGCCAACAAGGACGGCCATTTCTGCATGGTGGCGCTCGACCAGCGTCCGCCGCTCTTCGAAGCGCTCGCGGCAGCGCGCGGCATCGACAAGTCGCAAGTCACCTTCTCCGATATGATCACGGCAAAACGGCTTCTGGTCGAAAATCTCGCCCCGCATTGCAGCTCCATGTTGTTCGATCCGAATTATGCCATTCCCGCCGCCATCGACGTGCTGCCGCCGGATTGCGGCCTGATCGTCACGCTGGAGGACCACCGCACCGAGGAAACCGAGGGCGGCCGCAAGTCCAAGGTGATCGCCGACTGGAGCGTCGAGAAGATTCGCCGTCTCGGCGGCGATGCGGTCAAGGTGCTCGCATGGTACCGGCCGGACGCCTCGGCCGACGTTCTTGCGCACCAGAAGGCGTTCGTGCGCAAGATCGGCGAGGATTGCCGTCGCCACGACATCGCCTATGTGCTCGAACTGCTCGTGTTCCCGTTTCTCGGCACCGCGGGTCATACGGCGGATTATGTCGAATCGCCGACCAAGCTGCCGGAACTCGTGATCGAGAGCGTGCGCGAATTCGCAAAGCCCGAATACGGCGTCGATCTCCTGAAGCTCGAAAGCCCGCTTGCCGCCAACAGCCTGCCGCCGCGCGACGGCAGCGCGGCTGCCCTTGCCGCCCAGCGGGAATTCGATGCGATCGGCAGGATCTGCGCCGATGCGGGCATTCCGTGGGTGCTGCTGTCGGGCGGCGCGGCGACGGAAAAGTTCGAACGCGTGCTCGACTATGCCTATGCCGCCGGCGCCGGCGGTTTCCTGGCGGGCCGCACGATCTGGCTCAATGCGATCCGCTCGCATTTTCCGGATACCGCTGCCGTCGCCGGGGCGCTTACGAAGGAAGGCGTGGCCGTGGTGGAACGCCTGAGCGCGCTCACCGCCGCCAAGGCCCCGCGCTGGACCCCGCCGGCGCCCGCCTTCCAGGAAATCCACACTGAAGGCGACTTCGCCAAGAGCTATGCCGCTGCCTGACACGGGCCATTGACGGAAGGAACGACCATGGACGATCGATCGACGCAGCCGGTGCCGGCCCTGAAGGACCGGTCCCTCCTGACCGACAAGGCCTATGTGGCCGGCCGCTGGCTGGGCGCGGCGGACGGCAGGACCATCACGGTCACGGATCCGTTCGACGGATCGGTCATCGCCCGTGTTCCGGATCTCGGCGTGGAGGTGGTTCGCCAGGCGATCGACGCGGCGGCCCTCGCGCAGGTCGAATGGGCACGGCGGTCCGCCAAGGAGCGGGCCGCCGTCCTGCGGCGCTGGTACGAGCTCATCGTCGAGAATGCGGACGACCTCGCCCAGATCCTCACCGCCGAGCAGGGCAAGCCTCTCGGCGAGGCGAGAGGCGAGATCATCTCCAATGCCGCCTATCTCGAATGGTTCGGGGAAGAGGCCAAGCGCATCGACGGCGACATCATTCCAGGCCCGAACCGCAACCAGCGCGTCATGGTGCTCAAGCAGCCCGTGGGCGTCTGCGCGGCCATCACGCCCTGGAACTTCCCGAACGGGATGATCACGCGCAAGGCAGGGCCCGCCCTTGCCGCCGGATGCTCCATGATCCTGAAGCCAGCCGCCCAGACGCCGCTCTCGGCCTTTGCGCTCGCCGTTCTGGCGGAGCGTGCCGGCGTGCCGGCGGGTGTCTTTTCCGTCGTCACCGGCGAAGCGCGGCCGATCGGCATGGAGTTCTGCCACAATCCGAAGGTCGCGAAGATCACCTTCACGGGCTCGACCGGCGTCGGGCGCTGGCTGATGAAGGAGGCGGCGGACGGTATCAAGCGCCTGTCGCTCGAACTTGGCGGCAATGCGCCCTTCATCGTGTTCGACGACGCCGATCTCGACGCGGCGGTCGAGGGGGCGATGATCTCCAAGTTCCGCAATGCCGGGCAGACCTGCGTGTGCGCCAACCGCATCTATGTCCAGGAGACCGTCGCGGAGGCGTTCACCGCCAGGCTCCTGGAAAAGGTCTCGGCGATCACGCTCGGCCGCGGCACGGAGGCCGGTGTCGGCCAGGGGCCGCTGATCGACGACAGGGCCGTCGCCAAGATGGAGGAGCATGTCAGCGACGCGCTCGCCAAGGGCGGCAGGATTCTCGCCGGCGGCAAACGCAGCGCGCTCGGCGGCACCTTCTTCGAGCCGACCGTCATGAGCGGCATCACGCAGGACATGAAAGTGGCGAAGGAGGAGACCTTCGCGCCGCTCGCCCCCATCATCACCTTCCGTGACGAGGACGAGGTCATCGCCATGGCGAACGACAGCGAATTCGGTCTCGCCTCCTATTTCTACGCGCGTGATCTCGGCCGCGTCTGGCGGGTCGCCGAAGCGCTGGAGGCGGGCATGGTCGGCGTCAACACCGGCATGCTGGCCAACGAGATGGCACCGTTCGGCGGCGTCAAGCAGTCGGGCCTGGGGCGAGAGGGCTCCTCCTACGGCATCGAGGGTTTCCTCGAACTGAAATATGTCGCCGTGGCAGGCATCTGATGGGCGAGATGATGGATCCTTTCGCCTTTCCGCCCGGCTTCCAGGTCGTCGTTGTCGGCGGCGCGGGGGATATCGGCTCGGCGATTGCCGCGCTGTTTCACGCCCGTGGCGCAAGGGTCGTGGCCACCGGTCACGACCGCGCCGCGCTCGAACGCTCCTCCCTGTCGAGCCTTCCGGCCGTCGATCTCGACGTTCTGGACGTCACCTCCGACGAGGCCGTGGCGACGTTCGCCGCCCGCTTCGAGCGGGTCGACGCGCTCGTCAATTGCGCGGGCATCCTCGCCCGTGACGAGGAGTTCCGTATAGAGACCTTCCAGCGCGTGCTCGACGTCAACCTGACCGGCACCTTCCGGACCTCCACGGCCTTTCGCCCGCATCTTGCCGCAAGCCGCGGCTCGATCGTCAACATCGCCTCCATGAACGCCTTCGCCGCCTTGCCCCGCCTTCCGGCCTATTGCGCCAGCAAGGGCGGTGTCGTCATGCTGACCAAGGCGCTCGCGCTCGCCTGGGCGGAGGAGGGGATCCGGGTCAACGCCGTCGCGCCCGGCTATATCGAGACGTCGATCAACAGCGAAGGGCGCAAGGACATCGCGCATCGCGACCGGATCGCCGCGCGCACGGCGCTGAAACGCTGGGGTCAGCCGGAGGAAGTGGCGGGCGCCGTGGTCTTTCTCACCATGCCGGCTGCACGCTATGCCACCGGTACGGTCTATGCCGTCGACGGCGGTTTCCTTGCGGGGTGAGGATGCCATGAGCAAGGCAGGTTCAACCCGTTTCCCTGTGATCAGGTCCGTCGAGGCGCATGTCTTCCGCGTGCCGCTCGAAAAGCCTGTCTCGACGTCCTTCGGCACGATGAGGGACCGGCCGGCCGTGCTGGTGCGGCTGGAGGATGATGCGGGCCTGGTCGGCTGGGGGGAGATCTGGTGCAACTGGCCGGCCTGCGGCGCGGAGCACCGCGCCCGCCTGCTCGTCTCGGATATCGCGCCGCGTATCCTCGACAGGCCGCTGCCCGACCCGGCGGATCTTTGGAAAGAATTGACCGCGGCAACGCACATACTCGTGCTGCAGACCGGGGAGGCCGGCCCCTATGCGCAGGTGATCGCCGGTTTCGACATGGCCTATTGGGACCTTGCCGCCCGCCGCCGCGGCGTGCCGCTGGCCGTGGCGCTGTCGCCCGATGCGGCGGGCGCGGTGCGCGCCTATGCCAGCGGCATTCATATCCGCGATGCCGAAACGGTCGTGGCGCAATCCCGCGCGGCCGGCTACCGCGACTTCAAGGTCAAGGTCGGTTTCGACGTCGATCGCGACCTGGCGCTGATCCGCGCGCTCGCCGGGAGCCTGCAGCCCGGGGAAACGCTGCATGCGGACGCCAACCAGGCGTTTTCCCCGGAAGCGGCGCGGGACTTCCTGTTGGCGACGGCCGATCTCGGGCTCGGCTGGGTGGAGGAGCCGGTGCGGGTCGACGCCGGCCCGGCCGTTTGGGGCGAGCTTGCGCGGCTGACCGCAACGCCGCTGGCCGGAGGGGAGAACCTTGCCGGCCTGCGGGCCTTCCGGTCGGCGATCGGCGCCGGCCACCTCTCCGTCATCCAGCCCGATGCGGCAAAATGGGGCGGACCGACAGGATGCCGCGCGGTGGCCCGGGCCGCAATGGCCGCCGGCCGGCGCTACTGCCCGCATTTCCTCGGCGCCGGCATCGGCCTTGCCGCCTCGGCGCACGTCCTGGCGGCCGCCGGCGGTGATGGGTTGCTCGAAATCGACGTCAACCCAAATCCGTTGCGCGACGCGGTCGCGCCCGCATGGCCCGTGGTAGAGAAGGGCGTCGTCGTGCTGCCGCAAGGGCCGGGCCTCGGAACGGTGCCGGATCTCGACCGGCTGGAATCCTTCCGCACCCTCGCCCTGGCGGCCGGCCCCGCGGCATGATCGGCACGAGCGAACTTGCCGTCTTTGCCGCGTTCGCCTTCGTGGCGGCCTATGTCCAGACCCTGACGGGTTTCGCCTTCGGCCTGTTGCTGATGGGCGTCCTGGCGCTGACCGGCCTTGTCCCGCTGCCGGAGGCCGCCATCGTCGTCAGCCTGCTGACGCTTGCCAATGCCATGATGGTGCTCGCAACAGGCTGGCGGGATATTGCCGCAAAGCCGTTTTTCTTGTCGCTTGCCAGCGCCCTGCCGATGGTCGTCGCTGGGTACGGGTTGCTCGCGGCTTCGTCGCTGTCGGTGCTGCGTCTCATTCTCGGTGCCGTCATCATCGTGTCGAGCCTCCAACTGATACGGAGACCGTCCTCGCTGGCGCGCCAGTCTGGTGCACCTGCCTTCGTGTTCTTCGGCGCGCTTGGTGGTTTGATGGGCGGGCTCTTTTCAACCGCGGGGCCGCCGCTGGTTTTCCAGTTCTATCGCCAGCCCCTACCGCACCGGGTCGTTCGCGAGACGCTCGTGGCGATCTTCTCGATCAATTCCCTCTTCCGCCTTGGCCTCGTGGCGGCAAACGGCGACTGGCAGCACCACGCGCTTGTCTGGGCACTTGCGGGATTGCCCGCCGTCTTGGTTTCAACCTATCTGGCACGCCGTTGGCCTCCTTGCCTTTCAAGGCAGATCCTGCGCCGCCTGGCCTTCGGGTTGCTGTTGCTTTCCGGCGTTTCCCTGATCGTGCCCGTGATCGCGGAGTTCATTCCGGTTGGAATGGAGTGAAGGCGTCATTCGTATGTGCTTACTATTGCCATGGTACCACATCTTCTCCCGATCTGAGGACACCAGCGGCTCCAGCCTGTTCGGCTGCAAGGCAAATGATACAGACTACCCCACGGTTCCCCGGTACACTGAAGCGCCTGCGCAAGCTGCGGCCTTCCGTGCTCTTCTGCTGCCCGAGCTTGGGACTGATGGCTGGAAATGCTCTAGCAGGCCATCTCAGCAATTGCTGTAGAGATGAAGTGTTGTCGAATCATAAGGGTACTGAGGAGCAGGCTGTCAGCCGGAGGCGGGGAATACCGATTGACCTGGTACTAACTCGGTTCTGATGGCGCGGCTGCAAGACGGTTCCGATACTTTCGCACACGCCGCACCCTGGCTTCCGCTTCGGATATCGAGCCGGATGGTGTGGGCAGAAAAATACCGGCCTGACCGGCGACCGTCGGGTGCTCGAAAATGCGGATCACCGAGACGCTCTGTCCGAAGACCTGGGAGAGGCGGCCGGCGAGGCGCGTCGCATTCAGGGAGTTGCCGCCGACCAGAAAGAAGCTGGTGTCGAGGGCTTCGATCGGTCGTCCGAGCAGGTCCTGCCAGATGCCGCAGATTTGCCTTTCGATCTCCGAAAGTGGCCGCGCGGGTGCAGTCCCCCTATGCGCAACTGTCGCGCGGGCACGTTGTTCGAGCGCCGAACGGTCGCGTTTGCCGTTGGCGGTCAGCGGTATCGCGTCGAGCACGGTGAAACTGGCGGGAACCAGCGCGGGGGAGAGGTGATCGCGGAGCCCGGCGCATAGCCGCTCTTCGTCATAGGCCGTCTCGTCGCCGAGGGTGAGGAAGGCGGCGAGGCTGTCGCCAGTCCCCTGGCTGCGCACGGCAACCACCGCGGCCTCACGCACGGCGGGATCGCCTGTGATCAGCGTCTCGATCTCGCCGAGTTCGACACGCAGGCCGTTGACCTTCACCTGGCCGTCGCGCCGGCCGAGGAATTCTACCGTGCCATCCGGCCGCCAACGGCCAAAATCGCCGGTGCGGTAGAGGCGTTCGCCGGTTCGCGGATGGCGGACGAAACGGGCGTTCGTCTTCTCCTCGTCCCGCCAGTAGCCGAGCGCGAGCCCAACACCTCCGATGAAGATTTCCCCGATGGCGAAATCCGGTCTATCGAAAAAAGTCTCATCGAGCACATGGATCGTCTGGTTAGCAAGCGGGCGACCATAGGGCACGCTCTTCCAATCCGGCTCCATGCGCTCGACGTCATAGGCGATCGACCAGATGGATGCTTCCGTGGCACCGCCAAGCGACACCAGTTTCGGCGGGTCCGGCAGGTCGAGGATCGCACGGCAGAGCGGCAAAGGCAGCCAATCACCGGAGAGCATAACGAGCCGCAGGCAGGAGAGCGCGGCAAGGGCATCGCGGTCGGCGAGCCGGTCGTGCAGCAGTTGCAGCAGCGCCGGCACGCTGTTCCAGAGGGTGACGCCGGCATTCTCGATGAGGCGCAGCCAGGCGTCGGGATCCGGTGCGGGACCGGTGGGCGGAATGACGATCGCGCCGCCGGCGGCGAGCATGCCGAAAATGTCGTAGACCGAGAGGTCGAAGCTGAGCGAGGAGACCATCAGGCAGCGGTCGGCGGCCGTGACGCCGTAGCGTGCGTTGATATCGAGCACGGTGTTGAGCGCCGCGCCGTGCCGGATGGCGACGCCCTTGGGTTTGCCCGTCGAGCCCGAGGTGAAGATGATATAGGCGAGGTCCACAGCGCTCGCTCGGGGCGGGACGGTCCTGCCGGTCTCCGCTTCTCGAAATAGCGTGTTGTCCACCGCGATCATGGTGCCCGGGAGGCCGGAATCGCCCGCACCGGTCGCCGTCAGCGCCAGTGTCGCACCGCTGTCCTCAAGCAGCATCTCGATTCTCTTACGCGGCAGGGCGGGATCGACGGGCATGTAAGCCGCACCCGCCTTCAGGATGCCGAGCACAGCCACCACCTGTCGCCAGCCTTTTGGCAGAAGCACGGCGACGGGAGAGCCGGGTTTTGCCCCGGCATCGGCAATCCGGTCCGCAAGATGGGCGCTGGCCTTGTCGAGTTCGCCATAAGTCAGGCTGCGTTCGTCATCGATAACCGCAATCGCATCCGGCCGCGCCTGCGCTTGGCGCAGGAAGGGATCGTGCAGCAAGACGGCGTCCGTGTCGGCATGCCAGGCCGTCGTGTTCACCGCCCTCCGCCGCGCCGCCTGTTCTTCCGGCAGGGAAAGGGTCGGGGTGCTCCAGGCGTCGTCATCGGCGGCAAGCACCTCCAACAGAGCCAGATGGCGGTCGGCGATCGTGGTGATCAGGCCGCCGGGATAGGCCGCATCGACATAGTCCCAGTTGAGCATGAGATTGCCGTCGTGCTCCAGCACCTGATGGTCGACCAGGGTCTGCGGCGTCTGAACGGCGGCGTGCACGATCTCGCCGAAGCCGGAGAAGGCGTCAAGATAGCTCTTTCCCGTCCCGAGCGCACTGGTGAAGACATAGGGCATCAGCGCCCGGCCGGGCGCATTGCGAGCAGCGGCCACCATGGACAGGGCTTCGACGCCACTGACGGCGCCGTTGTCGAGGGCGTGCCAGAGCTGTTCCTGCGTCATCTGGGCGAGAGACGCGAAGTTGGCCGGGGCGAGTGTGTCGACCTCGACCAGGGCCAGCGAAGTGAAGTCGCCGATCACGCTGCCATAGGAAGGGCCGGAGAGCGGACGGTTGAAGAGCGTCGTCGTCAGCGTGAAGGCACTGCTTTCGCTCCACAAGGCGAGCACACGCGCATAGGCGGCGAGTAGCGCTGCCGAGGGCGTGACGCCGCGGCGGCGGATTTTTTCCTGCAAGCCTTGCCATGCGGCCTGCGGCAGCATGCGCTGCTCGCGCGCGAAGCGCGGCGCGACGATCGCCTCGACGGGACGGGCAAGCGGCAAATCCGGGCCGAGCGGCAGATTTACGGCGCGATCCTGCCAATAGCGGCGTGCGCGCGCGGCTTCGGGGGATTGGGCAACTCCTTCGAGCGCAAGCGCGTGATCGCGGAACAACGCGGCGGGCGAAGATTGGGGGATGGCGGGATGCTCGTAGCGCGTGCGCCATTCCGCAAGCCAGATCTCCAGCGATTTCAGATCAAAGACGAGAATGTCGAAGCTGAGATGCAGGATGGTTTCCCGTGGTGAAAGACGGGTCGCGTGGACGCGATAGAGCGGCCAGCAATCCGCGGGCAGCACCTCCTGCTCCATGTCCGCTCGAAGCGCTGAGAGCTGTTGTGCCTGTTCTTCTGCGGCGAGGCCTTGCAAGTCCGTCCGCCCGATCGCCAGGCGTGGCACGTTTTCAAGCACGTGCTGCGTTCCATCCGGATCGATGACAGCGCGCAACATCGGGTGGGCGGCGATGGTGGCGTTGAGCGCGCTTTCCAGCCGTTCGATGTCGAGATCGCGTGTCACGGCTTCGATGTAGCCATGGGCGGCGACGCCGCCAAGTTCGAAATGTGGATCGCGGCCCAGCCAGTAGGCGCGCTGGATATCGGTAAGCGGGAACGGGCCGGTTTCGCCGATCGGGGCGGAGCGTTGCGTTGCGGCTTCGCATTCGGTGTCAGGCGGAGCCTCCGCCATCAGAGCGGCCCAGGCCTCGACGGTCGGTGTCGCGACCAGCGCGCTGAAGGAAAGCACGACGCCCTCCCCCGAAAGCCGGCTTTGCAGGCGCATCAGCGCGATGGAGGTGAGGCCGAGTTCGATGAGGTTTTCATCCGCGCTGAACTCGTTCGGTTCTGCGCCGAGTTCTTCCGCGACGAGCCGATGCAGGTCGAGTTGCGTGGTTTCGGCAGCCTTTTCATGCCGGCTGTGGGCTAGGACGCGCTCGGCCATGTTCTACTCTGCCTCGCGCCCGGGCGCGTTCTTCTGTTCCCAATGGTGGGTCTGCTGCTGGATGAACCATTGGATCATCTGGCTGAAGAGCGGCACGACGAAATCCGGGTTGAGCCCGTTTTCCTCTGCCCAGCGCCGACGTTCGGGTAGCATGGCCGCGACGCGCTCAGGTGCGGGAATGCTGGCAACATCGGGTTTGAAGCGGGCCGCCTCCAGCACATAGCCCATGCGCAGGCCGAGCAGGTCGATAAGCGTACGGTCGATCGTGTCGATCGCCTGGCGGACGTCGCCGAGATTTTGGCAGTTGGCGGGCGTTTCGGTCCGGATACCGAGGTCTTTCGCTAAGGGCACGCGTTACGCTCCGTTGTCGAGGCCGGCGGAAAGGTGAAGCTGCTTCAGCCGTTCGCGCAGGTCCTTCTTGCTCACCTTGCCGATCCCGGTTTCCGGAAACCGCGCGATGAAAACGAACTGGTCGGGCATCTTGAACGCGGCGAGGCCGCGCGCCTTCAAATGCCGGATAAGGGTGAGCGGCTTCAGCCCGCCGGTCTTGGCGATCACGAAGGCGCAGGTACGCTCACCGAGCGTTTCGTCCGGCAAGCCGACGACGGCGGCGTCATGCACCCCCGCATGCGCCAGCAGCAGGTTCTCCACCTCTTCGGGCGAGAGTTTTTCGCCGCCGCGGTTGATCTGATCCTTCTCGCGGCCGGAGAGTACGAGATGGCCTGACGGCGTCAGGCGCACGATATCGCCGGTCCGGTAAAACCCATCCGGCGTGAAGGCATTCTCGTTGTGTTCGGGAATTTTGTAGTAACCGCGGATCGTATAGGGCCCGCGCGTCAAAAGTTCGCCGGCTTCGCCGGGGGCGACATCGCTGCCATCGGCGTGGACCACGCGGATTTCGTCCGCCGGCGACATCGGCTTGCCCTGGGTGGTGACGATGGTCTCCTCGTCGTCGTCAAGGCCGGTATAGCAGATCAGGCCCTCCGCCATGCCGAAAACCTGTTGCAGGGTGCAGCCGAGGCGCGGTCGCACGCGTCGCGCGGCTTCTTCGCTGAGTTTTGCGCCGCCAACCTGCAAGGTTCTGAGGCTGGAAATGTTGGCATCGGTCGCCCCGGCGGCCTCCATCCAGAGAAGCGCGAGCGGCGGCACGAGCGAGGTGATCGTCACGCCATGCGCCGCGATGAGCGCGAAGGCCGTCTTCGGATCGGGATCGGGTGCGATGACGACCGTTCCGCCGCTGATGAAGGTTCCCATGATGCCGGGGCAGGCGAAGGGGAAATTGTGAGCGACGGGCAGCGCGCAGAGATAGACCGCGTCTTGCCCCATGCCGCTTGCGGCGGCGGCGGTGCGGATGTTGTAGAGATATTCGTTGTGTCGGCGCGGGATCAGTTTCGGCACGCCCGTCGTGCCGCCCGAAATCTGGAACACGGCGACGTCATCGGGCCGGGCGGCGTCTTCGACACTACCGTCCTCGAAGAGCCCGGAAAGCGGGGTGAAGGCGTCCGCTTCGCCGTCGACGATCACGTGGCGCAGCGCCGGCAGATTCGGCAGCAGCTCGCGGGCAAGCGCGCGGTAGTCGAAGCCGCTGGCGCGGTCGGCGATGAAGTAGGCGTGCGCCTCGGTGAAATCGAGGAAGCGGCCGACTTCGAGATTGCGGTGGGAGGGCAGTGCGAGCACCGGGACGACGCCGAGACGCAGCAGTGCGAAGACGACTTCTGCGAAGGCGACGCCGTTCGGCATCTGCACGACGGCGCGGTCGCCCTTTTCGAGGCCGAGGCGGCGAAGGCCAGCCGCCAGCGCGCCCGCGCGCCGCCGGACCTCTTCATAGCTGACATGCCGCTCGCCCTCGATCAGGGCGGTCTTGCCGGCGTGGCGCTCGGCGGCGCGATCGAGCATGCCGGAAAAGGTTTCTGCCTGCCAGAAACCCTCGCTGACATAGCGTGCACGAAACGCGTCCGGCCAGGCCGGCGCGTCCGCTGAAAGATTCTGGGCCGTTTCCTGGAGCATCGTCTACCTCTCTGCCCGCGCCTTGCCGTCGGCGGACGGTTCCAGGCCGAGCGCCTGGAGCATGGTCTTCAGCTTGGTTTCGGTCTCCCGGTACTCTGCGTCCGGGTCCGAGCCTTCAACGATGCCAGCGCCGGCGAAGAGCCGGACGCGCCGCCCGCGGATTTCGGCGCAGCGCAGCGTCACCGCCCATTCGCCGTCGCCGTTCTCGTCGCACCAGCCGACCATCCCGGCGTAAAGCCCGCGGTCGAAACCTTCGATATCTGCGATGGCTGCGAGCGCCTCGGCCGTCGGCGCGCCGCCCACGGCAGGCGTTGGGTGAAGCGCGAGCGCAAGGTCGAGCGCGGTGACGCCGGATGACGCGAGTTCGCCGGTGATGACAGTCGAGAGGTGGTTGACGGGACCGGCGGCGAGCACGCTCGGCGTCTCGGGCACGTCGAGTGTCTTGCAGAACGGGCGAAGCGCCTTGCCGACGGCGCGGCTGGTATAGGCGTGTTCCTGACGGTCCTTCGCGGAGGCGAGCAGGCGGGCGATGTTGCGGGCGTTGCGCAGGCGGTCCGGATCGGTGGCGATCGTGCCGGCGAGCGGATTGGCGAAAACCTTGCCGCCGGCCTTGCGCACCAGAAGTTCCGGGCTTGCACCTAGCAGCACGCCCGCCTCTTCCCCATTGCCGGCGTCGAGCGGCACGCCATAGACGAAACTCGCCGGATGGCGCTGCATCAGCGTTGTCAGCAGGTCGGCGAGGTCCGGTTCCGCGTCGAGCACCAGTTCGAGGCGACGGGCGAGCACCAGCTTCTTCAGCTCCGTTTGGCGAATGCGGGCAAGGCCGCGCGCCACCGCATCCCGATAACCGGAAGGCGAAGGCGTCTGGCGGACATCGATTATCGACGGTGCCGCGCCCGTTGTCGCGGACAGCGGAACGGGCCTGACCGGCCGCGTCAGGCTTTTGGGCACGTAGAGGCAGGCGGGCGATTGTGTATCGAAGGGGATCGCGCCGACGACGATGGGCGGAAACCCTTCGCCTCGGGCGGTCGCGAGCAGCCGTGCGACCGTCTCGCGCAGATCAATCCCCGTAGGCTGCGCGCTGAGCGCGACACCGTGACCGATCATTCTGGTGGTTGACGAAACATAGACGGTCCGGCCGTGCAGGCCGGTCGCGGGAAGCGTCTCGGCGAGGGCGGCGTCTGCAGTGATGCGAGCGGCGGTTGTGTGTTGCATCAGGCGGTCTCCGTGGCGGCGCTCCCGGAAAGCGGGGGGAGGCTAGTGATATGGGCTTCCAGCGCGGCGATCGTCGTGTGCACGAAGAGGTCGGTTACCGGCAGGTCGATGCCAAGCTCCCGGCGGAGTTGCGCATGTGCCTCGATGAGCCGGATCGAGGTGGCGCCGAGCTCGAAGAAATTGACATCGGCGGCAAGGCCTCTTCGCCCAATGACGGCTTCGAGGATTTTTCGCACAGGGCCGGCGGAGGTTGTGGTGGTTGAAGTTTTGCGGCTGGAGAAGGCAGGCAGAGCCTTTGCATCGATCTTGCCATTGGCGGAGAGCGGTAGCGCCGCATGGATGCCGAAGCGGGCGGGAACCATGTAGGCCGGCAACAGTGCCCGGCAATGATCCCGCAACGCCGCCTCGGCAGGCGCGGCGTCGGCGTGCGTTGCGACATGGGCGACGATCTGCCTTCCGCCGGCTGCCTCCTGTGCCAGCGCGACGGCGCGCACCACGTCCGGATGGCTTTCCAGCGCGTGGGTGATGTCGCCGAGTTCGATGCGGTGTCCGCCGACCTTGACCTGGCCGTCCTCGCGACCGAGGAACTCCATCGTGCCATCCTCCCAGAAGCAGCCGAGATCGCCCGTGCGGTAAAGCCGCTCGCCGGTGTCGGCTGCCGTGATGAAAGCGGCGGCGGTTTTGTCTTCGTCGCCCCAGTAACTATCAGCAAGGCCCCGCCCACCGATGTGCAACTGGCCCGCGACGCGATCCGGCCGGTCTGCGCCGTAGCGGTCGAGCACGCGAAAATACTGGTCTGCGAGAGGCCGGCCGTAGGGTACGGACTTCCAGTCCGGCGCGACGACGCCCGCCTCCTGCCAGTTCGACCAGATGGCGGCCTCGGTCGCGCCGCCCAGCGCGATCAGCCGCGTCTTGGGCGACGCGGCGGAAAGCCGGCCGGGCAGATCGAGCGGCACCCAATCGCCGCTGACGAGCGCGAGGCGGAGCGAAGCCGGCAATGTGGCTTCCATGCTGGCGGACCAGACGAGCAGCATGTCCAGCAGCATCGGCACGGAGTTCCAGATAGTGACGCTGTGACGCGTGAGCATGGCGCTCCAGTGCGCCGGGTCGCGCTCGGTTCCGGGGTCCGGCAACACGATGGCGGCTCCTTTGGAAAGCGGCGCGAAGATGTCGTAGACCGAAAGGTCGAAGCTCAGCGAGGACAGCGCGAAGATGCGGTCCTGCGGGCCCATGCCGAAGCGGTGGATCATATCGTCCAGCGTGTTGGCCACTGCGCCATGGGCCATGGTGACGCCCTTGGGCACACCGGTCGAGCCGGAGGTGAAGATCACATAGGCCGCTCGCGTACTATCGGCCGTAGCGCGGTCTTCCAGTGCCTGGGCTGGCGAAAGTTCCGGAACCGCGTCGTCGAGGCTGAGGACGATCGGGTCCGTCGTCTCTCCTTCATCGGCGTCGACAATCCGGGCGACGGGCGCAACCTGTTGCAGCATGGCGTCCGCCCGGGCGGACGGGAGGTCCGGGGCTACCGGCACATAGACCGCCCCCGCGTGATGGATCGCCAGCACGGCGACGACTTGGAGTGGCCCCTTGAGCAGTCGCACCGCGACGCGGTCGCCGGGGCCGACGCCGGCCGCGCGCAGCCGTCGGGCGAGATGTGCCGCGCGAGCGGCGAGTGCGCCGTAGGTCATGCCGCCACCGCTCCACAGCAGAGCATCGCGATCCCAATACGCTTCAAGCCCCTGCCAGAAGGGAGCGGAGATATCGCGACCTTCCTCCGGCGGCGCGGCCGGCGGGTAGTGGATGGCTGCCCGCACGGCGGCCTGGCCGGCGGGCAGTCGACGCGAGAGGGCGCGGCTCCACAGGTCCGGATCGTCCGCCAGTGCGACGATGGTTTCGGCATAGCGATCGAAGGCGGCCGTGACCGCGGCAAAATCGAGCGCGGCTTCGGCGATGTCCCAGTTGAAGCTGAGGCCGCCGCGCTCCTCATAAAGCTGGTGGTCGAGGGCGACCTGCGGCGTCTGGCTGATGCCGACGACCTGCCGCCACCGCCCGTCCTCGGTGTTGTCAGTCTCCTCGCCGATCAAGAGGCTAGTGAAGACGACGGGCATCAGGGAACCGGAGTAATCCTGCCGCCGGCGGGCGAGATCACGCAGGAGATCGACACCCGAGACCGCGCTGTGCTCCAACCGCTCCAGCAGCCGCTGCTGGGTTTTTTTCACCTGATCGGCGAGGGGGGTGTCCATATCGGCAAAGCCGAGCAGTGTCGTGTTGGTGAACTCGCCGAGCACATGGCGGATATCCGGGTGGATCGGCGGCCGGTTGAACAGCGTGACGTTCAGCGCCACATCCTCTGTGCGGCTCCAGAGCGAGAGCACATTTGCAAAGAGCGTGGCGAGCAGGCTGGTCGGTGTGACATTGCGAGCCTTGCACGCCGCCTTCAGGGCGGTCCAGCGGGTCTGGTCGAGATGGCCGGCGCGGCGGCGGAAGCGGCCCGGGCGACCGCCGGAGCGGCCGGCTGGCAGGGAGGGCGCGGGCGGCAGCAATTCCAGTTCCCCGTTCCAGTACGCCTGGGAGGCCTCCGCCCGGGCCGCATTCTCGCCGGACAGCACGCAGTCGCGGAAGCGGATGGCGGGTGGTGCGGGAAGCGTCTCACCGTCGATCAGCGCGAACCATTCCCGATGGAAAAGCTGGCTGCTCCAGGCGTCGAGCGCGATGAGATCGACGCAGGAAAGAAGCCGCAGACCGCGATCGGTCCACACCCAATGCAGCTCGAAGAGCGGCCAAGCGAAGGGATCGCGCACCCGTTCGCTGATTTCTTCGCGCAGAGCGGAAAGGCGCCGGTCCTGCTCTTTCGCCGGCAGGCCGCGCAGATCAGTGACGGGCACGGCGTAGTCAGGCACGCTTTCGAGCACGGTTTGCAGACCATCCGGCAGAAGGACGGTGCGCAGCATGTCGTGGCGCGCGATGACCGTCTTGAGGCAGGCGTCGGCATGGGCGAAGTCGACGGCATCATGCTCGAATTCAAGATAGCTGTTGGCCGAAACGCCGCCGAGGTCGAGCGCGCCTGTGCGGCCGACGAGATACGCCTGCTGGATCGGCGTCTGCGGGAAGGGCGCGAGGCGATCGGCATCTGTGCTGGTCGAAAGACGCTGTAACAGCGCCTGCTTCTGTTCGGCGACCTTCGCCTTCAAGGATGCGGTCATCGCGCCCGCGGGTGCACGAAAGCGCAACTGACCATCCTCGACCCAGAGGCGGATGCGGTGGCGTTCGAGTTCGTCGAGAAGCTGCGTGAGGCTCATAGCGCGCCCTCCATCATGTCCTGCGCATAGGTGGCCGTCGCGGAACGCCAGTTTTCGCGCGCCTGCGGCTCCAGCGCGCCTGCGGCCATGGCGTGCAGGCAGATCTGATCCGGGGAAAGGATGAAGCGGCGGTGCATTTCGTCGAGCGGCAGGTCGCCGATTTGGCAAAGGCCGAAGGGCTGGCCGATCGCCTGTTGCTCCAGCGCCTGGCACACCGCCCCGCATTCGAGCAGCCCGAAGCTGAGGCTCGCGGCGTCGTAGAGCGGCGCGATCGCATCCAGCGACAGCACGAAGCAGAGGACGAGGCGGCTTTTCGCCAGCGTCTCGCGACTCCCGGAGCTGAGCAGCGCAAGATCCGCAAAACCGTCCTTTGCCGTGCGGGGTGACAAGGCATGCGCCTGCGGGTCGTAGCGATAGCCGCCCGGCGCGAGATCCTCGACCCCGCCCGGCGGAACGGCGAGATAGGTTTCGACGGGATAGAGCCCGCCGGCCGAGGCGTAGAGCCGGCGCTCCTCGCCATCCCTGTAGTGTCGGCGGAGCGGGGCGAGCAGGGTGGAAAGCTCATCGGTGGTCAGCGGACGATCGATGAAATCGCGCCAACTCCGTCTAGCCGCCGCGGCGGGCGGCTCGGTTGGCCCGGACAGCACGACCGGCGCTTCGTCGGTGGAAGCCGGGCGAGGGCGGCTCTTGAAAAGGCGACGGGCGACCGGGTCGGTGAGAACCGGGTTTCGGGAAAGGTGGGCGCGCAAGGCCGCGGCCCCGGCGACGAGCTCGGCGGGCTGCTCGGCCCCTTGCGGCACCAGCGCCTGCACCAGGGCGACGAGGTCCGGCAGGCGCACGGCGCGGGCAAGGTCCGTCAGCGGCGGGCGCGCGCCGGCGAAAGCCTCGATGCGATTGGCGAGCGCGATCAGTTCGAGCGACGAGGCTCCGAGATGGACCAGATTGTCCTCAAGCGAAACGCTTGGGCGCTGGAGGATCGCGGCGACCATCTCCAGCACCGCCCGCTCGACCTCCGCGCCCGATGACGACGGATGCTGCGAAGAGGCGGCGGCAGGCTCTTGCGTCACGAGGGCGAGGAGCGCCTTGCGGTCGAGCTTGCCGTTCGGCGTAAGCGGCCAGGCGTCGATGGCCTTGAATGTCGACGGAACCATGTAGGCCGGCAACTCTCCGGCAAGGTGAGTGGCAAGCGCTGTTTCCTCGACTCCTGCACGAGCCGGCCGGAAGAAGGCGACGAACCGCGGCCGGCGCGGATCGCCGGCGGCGAGCACCTGCGCCTCCTCGACATCAGCGTGGCGTTGCAGGGCGCGCGCCACCTCGCCGGGCTCCACCCGAAAACCGTTGATCTTCACCTGCGTGTCGGCGCGCCCCTGGAAGATGATCGCGCCGTCCGCGCCAAAGGCGCCGAGATCGCCGGTCTTGTAGAGCGGAAGGCCCGTTCGCGGGTGGCGGAAGAACTGCATTTCCGTTTTTTCCGCGTCGTTGAAGTAGCCGAGCGCCAGCCCGTCGCCGGCAATGTAGAGATCGCCGGTGTGGCCGATCGGCGCGAGGGCGAGATCCTTGTCGAGTACGAAAACCTGCTGGCGGCCGAGCGCCCGACCGTAGGGGATGCTTGTCCAGCCCGGATCGACGCCCTCGATGGCATGGAAGATCGACCATATCGCCGCCTCCGTCGCGCCGCCGAGGCTGTACTGCTTGGCGTCCGGCCAGAGCCGGCGGGCGCGATCCGGCAGGTCCAGGCCGATCCAGTCGCCGCTGAGCATCACCGTCGTCAGTGCTGATGGCGGCGCAACGCCTCCGACTTCGTGATAATCGACATAGAGCGAAAACAGCCCCGGAACGCTGTTCCACAGTGTCACGCCGTGGCGCGTGGCGAGCGCGTGCCAATGGGCGGGGTTGTGCTGTTCGGTGGGATCGGGCAGGACGAGCGTTCCGCCGGCGCCGAGCACGCCGAAAATGTCGTAGACCGAGAGGTCAAAGTGAAGCTGCGAAAGGCCGAGCACGCAATCCGCGCCGGTAATGCCGAAACGCATGTTGATATCGGCGATCGTGTTCACGGCGGCGGCATGCGTGACCATTACGCCCTTGGGGTTTCCGGTCGAACCCGATGTGTAGATGATGTAGGCGACGTCGGCCGGCTCTGCACCGGGGAGGTCATGCAGCAGCGCGGGGTCGCCTTCACCCAGAAGGGAAAGGTCGATCGTTGCCGATGGTGCACAGGTGGCGAGCGCGTCCGGTGTCGCGCCGCGTTCCAGCATGGCGGCCGGTGCGAGGTCTTCGAGGATGCGGGCCTGCCGGGAGAGCGGCTGGGCCCTGTCGAGCGGCACATAGGTGGCGCCGACGAGCGAGACGGCAAGGCAGGCGGCGATCTGATCCGGCGATTTTTCAAGGCGGATTGCTACCGTCTTTCCACAGCCGACGCCGGCGGCGACGAGTGCGGTTGTGATCCCTGCCACCTGCCGGGCGAGCGCCGCATGGGTCAGCACGGTGCCCAATGTCGCGATGGCGGGCCGCTCCGTCGCCTCGGGCAGGGTGCGCAGCCAGAGATCGCCGAGCCGATTGCGCCGCCCGGTCTCCGCCACGATCGCCGGGGCCATTAGGGCGTCGGTCGGGTCGGCGCGTCCGCCCACCGTTTCCTCCAGCATGTCGGGATTGTCGGCGACGGCTTCGACGAGGGCGACAAAACGGTCGAAGAGCGGTCTTGCGACGGAGAGATCCAGTACGTTGACGGCGATATCCCAGTTGATCGCCAGTGCGCCCGACCATTCCATCGCCTGGTTGTCGAGCATGACCTGCGGTGTCTGGGAAAGAGCCAGCACCGGCTGGCCCGGCTGGGCGGCGGCGTCGGAAAAGAGGCGGGTGTCGTCCTGCGTCAGCGTGCTGGTGAAGACGACGGGCATCAGCGGGCGATCAAGATGGCCGCGCGCCAAGGCCATTTCGCGGGTGACGGCCGTGCCGCTGACGAGGCTGTGCTCCATGTCGCGCCAGAGCAGCGCCTGAAGCCGGGCGAAGCGGGCACGCCGGGTTTCTCTCGGGCGAAGATCGGCCTCGAACAGCAGGTTTGTAGTGAAGTCGCCGACCACGCGGTCGATGTCCGGGTGGATCGGTGGCCGGTTGAAGAGCGTCATGTTGAGGCAGAAATGCGGGTCGGCTGCGAAGGCGCAGAGCGCTTCGGCGAACAGCGAGAGCAGGACCGTCGAGGGTGTGACGCCGAGCGTTGCCGCGGTGGTCTTGACGCCTTCCCACCGCGCCTTGCCGATGGTGTGTGAGAGGCGGTCGTAGACCGGTGTGCCGGCCTCCTGCACAGGAGCGATCGACGGCAGTGCCGGCGCGTCCGGCAGGTCTGCGGCGCGCTCCTGCCAATAGCGGCGGGCGCGGGCGAGATCGGCGGTGTCGGGCTCGCTCAGCACGCAGTCGCGGAAAGTCACGTCCGGTTTGGCGAGGCGAAGATCGGGATTGCGATAGAAGCGGGCCACCTCATCAAGCAGGATCAGGATGCTCTGCTGGTCGGCGATGAGGAGATCGAAGCGCAGATGGATGCGTACCCGGTCCGCCGGGAGCAGGCTGAGTTCCACGTCGAGCATCGGCCAGCGATCCGCTGCCGGAAGGGCACGCGCGAGGCGCTGGCGGATGGTTTCGATGACAACTTCGCGCGCCCCATCTTCCTGGAGATCGCGTACGACGATGTCGAGCGTCGGAACGGGTTCGGCGATCTCCTGATGCGCCGCATCGAGGATACGGGCGCGCAGCATCGGGTGGCGCGCCATCACGCTGGCCCAGGCCGCCCGGTAGCGAGCGATGTCGAGCGTCTCGCAATCAAGCTCATAGTAGAACTGGCAGGCCGCGCCGCCGAGCGGTAGGGCTGGATCGCGGCCGAGCAGGTAACCGCGCTGGATTTCCGTCAGCGGAAAGGGCGTGTGGAGGTCTTCTCCACACGTCGGAGCCGGCGCTGCGCCCGCATCGACGCAGAGGAGCCGGCTCAGGAGCGCCGAATCGAAGGAGAGGGCTGTGCTGCTCATCGACATGAGGATTCCGTCTCAGGCTTTGGCGACCCGGCGCGCGAGCGCCTGCCGTTCGGCATCGGGAAGTGCGTGGATATGGAGATAGGCGAGGGCGACCTGGTCCGTGCCGACGACGGTTTCCAGCCGGCGCGACAGGAGGGCGGCCGTCCTGTTGGCGAGGAAATCCGGCAGGCCGAACTCGACCTGGAAAATGCGACGCAGTTTCGAAAGCAGGCGGACAGCGAGGATGGAATCGCCGCCGAGCTGCAAAAAGTCGTCCGAAGGTGCGACGCCAGAGAGACCAAGCGTCTGCGCGAACAACAAGCGTACCGCGCGCTCTTGCGGTGAGCCCGTATCCGCCGCGACGACGGCAGGTTCGGCAAACGTCGTGCTGCGCTTGAGGCGCTGTCGCGCGGCCTCGCTTGTCTCGCGCAGGCGGTCTTGAAGATCGCGAGGGGTGACGATCACATGCGGGAGCCCGCTCGCGATCACCTGCCAAAGCGCGGCGAGGCCTTCTTCGATGCCGATGGCGTTGGCGGTCGCATCGGTAAAGAGTGCCTGCTCGTTGGCAGCTCCGAAGGCGCCGTCCTGCCAATTGTCCCAGCCGATGGTGACGAGGCGCATGGCCGGAGCAGGGTGTTCTGCGAGGAAATCGAGGAACAGGTTGCCGCCCATATAGTCGCTATTGCCGTAGCCGGAGGTTTCGCCGGCGAGCGAGGAAAAGGCGACGAGGAAATCCGGCTTCATCGGGCCGAAGACATCGAGGAGGGCGCGTGTGGTTTCGACCTTGGCCACGCGGTTGCCGTCCGTCTCCGCGAGCGTCATGTCCGCGATCGTCTGGGAGATGTAGCGGCCGGCGAGGTTGAAGATTCCGTCGAGCCGTTCGCCCGCTGCATCGAGCCGCGCGACGACGGAGCGCAAGACATCGCGGTCGGCAGCGGAGCCCAGGACGAGCGTCAATCGCCCGCCGTTCCGCCGGCATTCGGCGAAATGCGGAGCGTCTTCGTCAAGGGAGCGGGCGATCACCGCGACATGGCGGCCGTCGGCGGCAAGCGCCTGGACGAGGCGACGGCCGAGCCCGCCATTGCCCCCGGCGACGAGATAGGTTCCGCCGGGGCGGATGGCGTCGGCGAGCGCCGCCGGCGGAAGCCGGACCTGTGAAACATCCCTCCGCCAGAAGCGGCCTCGGCGCAGGCCGAAGGCGTCGGCATGCAGACTGGCGTCTGCGGCCTGCGTCGTCTCCAGCCGATCGAGGTCGGCTTGGCCGGGGAACTGGTCGGCGTCCAGCCAGGTCGCGCGAAGGTCAGGCTGTTCGAAGGGGATCGCCCTGAGCACACCGAGGGCGAGCGCCTGTTCCGCATCGGGCGTTTCGTCGCCGCAGAGCATAGCCAGCGTGCGCGTGCACAGGACGAGATGGGACAGAAGACGGGAAGGCGCGAAGGCCTGTACAACGCGCACGAGGCTATCGTGACCATGCGTTCGAGCATCGGCTTTTTCGTCCATCAGCCAGCCGAAGAGGCAGGTTCCACTTTCGACGCCGCGTGCCTGCAAGGCATCGGTAAGCTTGGAAAAGTCTCCGGCATGTCCCGGACGCACCCGGAACCCGCCGTCCGGCAACGCGGCGTAGTGCTCGCCGGGATAGACGCGGATGTCGTCGGGGTTTGCCAGGCCCATCTTGCCTTCAGGCATGAAGAGGAGGCGCGGCCTGCGCTCGGGTGTCGATGACGGCTTCGGCAGAGCGAGCGTGCGCCATTGCGGGGCATGAAACCATTCGTCCGGCGGCAGGCGTCGCGGTCGCTTCGCCATCGTCTCCCGCCCAGGTTCGACCTTCGGCAGCAGATGAACCACGCGCTGGAACGGATAGACCGGCATCGGCGTGCGCTGCCAGGTGCGGTTGAGTAGCAGGAGATCGGGATCGACGTCGTGACCTTCCATCCAGAGCTGGCCGAGTGCCGACAAGAGGTCTTCCGCCTGCGAGGTGTTCGAAGCAAGCGTCGGCAGGGCGCGAAGGCCCGCGGCAGCGCCCGTGACGGCTGCGGCGCAGCTTATCCCGGGGCCGAGCTCCAGGCAGGTCGCGCCCGGCCACAGACGGGCGAGAGTGGCGACGTCTTCGGAGAAGCGAACGGTCTGGCGGAGGTGCCGGACCCAATAATCCGCCGTCGCAATGTCGGTTGCTACAGCGACGTCGCCGCTGGCATTGCTGAGCACGGGGATTTTGGGCGCGGTGAAGGCTACCGTCCGGCAGGCTACCGCGAAATCCTCAAGGATCGGCTCCATGAGGTGCGAATGGAAGCCGTGCGAGACCGCGAGCAGGCGCGTTGCGATCCCCTTTGCGGCGAGATTTTCCGCAAGGGTTTTCAGGGCTTCGGCCGCGCCGGAGACGACGCAGCGGTCACGGCGGTTGACGACGGCGAGCGACACGTTATCCCCGAGATAGGGGGCGAGCGCGTCCATGTCAGCGTGAATCGACAGCATGGCGGCCGGCGGCAGGTTTGACATCAGCCGGGCGCGGGCGTGGACGAGCCGCAGGGCATCTTCCAGCGAGAAGACGCCGGCAAGGCATGCGGCGACATATTCACCGATGCTGTGTCCGAGCAGCGCCGCGGGCGTGAGGCCAGCGGCCATCAGGCTGCGGGCTAGGGCGTATTCGGTCGCGAACAGGGAGAATTGCGTGATCAGCGTCGGCGTCAGCGCGCCGTCATCTGCGCCGAAGAGCAGCGGGCGGATATCCTGCCCCAGCATTGGCTCGATCAGGGCCGCGCAACGGTCCAGCGTCTCGCGGTAAACTGGCAGGGCCTCGTAGAACGGGCGACCCATGCCCGCGAATTGCGTGCCCTGGCCGGGAAACAGGAAGATCGATTGGCCGGGTGCGGTCGCCATGGTGTTGATGGCGGCGCCGGCTCGCAGCTTGTGGAGCGCTTCTGTTGGATTGCGGGCGGTCAGCGCCCCGCGATGCGGAAAATGCTTGCGGCCGAACAAGAGCGTTCCGGCCTGATCGGCAAGATTTGCGCTGCTGTCGACGGCCCAGGCGGTGGCAAGGGATTGCTCCATGGCCATAAGGTCACCAGGTGTGCGGGCCGACCAGCACAGAAGCGTCGGCGTTTCGCCGTTTGTCGCGGGCGCAGCGCGGCGCGGCGGGCTGGCGAGCAGCATGTGAACGTTCGTGCCGCCAAAGCCGAAGGAACTGACGGCGGCAACATGGCGCTCGGCAGATGGGAGCGGCGTCGGGCGATCGCAGATGGAGAAACGTGAGCCGGCTAACTCTAGCAGCGGATTGACGGTGGTGAAGTTGATTGTCGGCGGCACGAGGCCGGTGTGCACGACGCCGATGGCCTTGATGAGGCCGGCAAGGCCGGCCACCGTGTTGAGATGGCCGGTGTTGGCTTTGACGGAGCCGATGAGGCAGGGTGCGTCGCTGTCGCCGTAGACTGCGCGAATGGCCTCCATCTCGATCGGGTCGCCGATCCGCGTGCCGGTGCCATGAGCCTCGATATAGCTGACGTCGTCCGGGGAAAGCCCGCTAAGGCCGAGCGCTTCGGAAAGAACCTGTTTTTGGCCGGCGATACCCGGCGCGGTGAAATTGCCGCGCGCGCGCCCGTCATTGTTGGCGGCGCTGGCTTCGATGACCGCGTAGATGAAATCGCCGTCCCGTTCGGCCTCGCCGAGGCGTTTCAGGACGAGGGCGGCGACGCCGTTTCCGCCGACAATGCCGTTCGCGCCCGCGCTGAACGGCGCGATCTGGCCGGTCGGCGACATCGGCCCGCCGGGATCGGCGTGGTAGCCCTCTTCGATATCCATCGAGATGGAGACGGCCCCGGCAAGCGCCATGTCGATTTCGCGCGACAGCAGCGACTGGACGGCCTGGTGGACGGCGAGCAGCCCGCTGGAGCAGGCGCTCTGCACGACGACGGCCGGGCCCTTCAGGTCAAGCAGATAGGCGACGCGGGAGGCGAGAAAATCCTTATCGTTGCCGATCAGCATGGCGAAATAGTCGGCGGCGCTGTCGGCATAGGAGCGCAGGCCGACGTGGCGCAGCACATAATCGCCAAAACCTGCGGCGGCGAAGACGCCGGTCACGCGGTCGCCGTCCCCCGCGCCGTAACCGGCATCCTCCATGGCGTGCCAGGCGGTTTCGAGGAAGACGCGCTGTTGCGGGTCCATCAAAGCGGCTTCGGAAGGCGCGAAGCCGAAGAACGCGGCGTCGAAGCATTCCTTGTCCGCGAGCGCGAAGCGCGCGCCGACCACATCCGGCCGACCTACCGCGACCTGCGTGAGGCCCGACGCGCCGGCGGCGAGCATTTTCCAGAAGGCGCGGACGTCAGGTGCGCCGGGGAAGCGGCCGGCGAGGCCGATGACGGCGACCCGTTCGTCCATGCCTTCCGCCTGCATGCCGTCTGTCGACACGCCGGTCACGCGGGTGTTCCGCGCTTGGGCAGCGCCGGGGCGAGGATTTTTGGGAGGGCGGAGACAATCATCGGGCACACGTCTGCATTCCACGGTTAAGTGGATGATTCAATTTGCGAAATTGTGATCCGGCCTTGTTTCCGGAACGGGGGCATCCTAAGCTTGCCCGGCACTTTCTGTCCGACCAGATGCGGAGAAATAAGTGCCCTTGGCGGAGTGACTGGACGCAATGTTTGAGTGGTCGAAGGTGGCGGATGGAGAATGGCTGTGCGCGGGTCTCGCCATCGCCATGCCCGTTTCCGCCGTTCTGGCCGGCTTCGATCCGGACGCGGTGCTCGATCCGGCGGAACGATCGCAGGCGGGACGTTTCCTGAAACAGGAGGACACGGAGCGGTATCGCGCGGCGCATGGGCTCGTGCGGCTGCTGCTTGGCGCGGCGACGGGGCGGAATGCCGCCGACCTGTCCTTTTCGCGCCGGCCGGGCGGCAAGCCGTTCCTCCTTGATGCCGGATCGCTCGATTTCAACCTCTCCCATGGTGGCGGCTGGGTGGCCGTGGCGCTATGCCGGTCAGGCCGCATCGGCATCGATGTGGAGGCCGAGCGGCCGCAGCCTTTTTGGGCGGAGATCGCCGGCTCGTTCCTCGCGCCGGACGAAATCGCGTCGGCTGGCGCGATCGGTCACCTGAAAATCTGGACGGCGAAAGAGGCGGCCCTGAAGGCGCATGGCGCGGGTTTCGCCATTGCGCCGGAGAATGTGACGGTGACGGCGGAAGGGGTGGGTTTTACGGCACGGCTTCCCGCGGAGCGTTTTTCCGGCGTCTGGCGCCGGCTCGGCGACGGGCATGTGCTGGCCGTCGCCGCCGATGATTTGGTCCCCGAGGTCGCCGTTTGCGAAAACGCCAGCGACCTCGGGGCGGTTCTTGCGGAACTCAGCCGGTTCGCTCAAGCGACGCCGGCGTCGCGTTGACGAAACCCTGCCAGCAGGCGGAGGCGGCCTGCGCCTGCTTGAGGAAATCCTTCATTTCCTCTTCGCTGTTGTCGCTGACGGCGGCGATCTCGACGTGATTGTCCTGCAACTGCACGGCGGACTTGTCGAAGATGTTGAAGCAGCCGCGCATGTCGAGCCGGCAGCGCATGGAGGCATTGAGCTGGCGCAATGGCTTGCCCCGCTCGCGGCAGACGATGACGAGCTGCTGAGCGAGATCGGAGAGCACGGCGGCCAAGAGATATTCCTGCGGGTTGGGCGCCTCGTTCAGCCCCAGCGCAGGGGCCGGCTGATCGACCGAAAACCGGGCGGGCAGCGACCAGCGCTCGTCCTGGTACTGCCGGTCGCGCAGCGACACGTCGAACTGCGTGGCGTTGCGCCAGGCGATGTCGACGCCGAGATGGATGGGCGCGTTCGAGCCCGCCTGGGCGGTGGCCGACGCATGGCCGTCGCCGTTCGCCGTGGAGCCGTTCTTGCGAAAGGCGGAGGGGACGTGGCGATAGGTCAGGTCGATGCGGTTGGGCAGGGTGACGGTGATGTAGTTCGGCGAAAAGCGCGCGACGTTCATCATCATCTGCTTGTATTGCAGCCAGCTTCCGTCCGCCTCCAGCTTCACGGTCACGGCCGTGCCGGAGAGGGTTCCGCCGCTGCGCTGCGTCGCCGTCTCCACTTGCAGCTTGTCGATCGTCATGCCCTTGTAGGACGCGCCCTGCACCAGGATGTTGGCGACGCAGGCGCCGAGGCCGGTGGTGAAATAATCCGCCGGCGTCGGGGACGCCTCCGGGCTCGGATCGTCATGGTGGCTGACGCGGAAGGAGAAATCCCGGCCGAGCCGCTTGCTGCCGAAGCGCAGCGGCTTCGTGCGGATATCCATCGTCAGGCCGCCGAGCCATTCGAGGTCGACGCCGTAAAAAATCTCGCCTTCGCCCGGCACTTTCCGGATTTCGTGCACGAGTTCGCTGACGGCGGCGACGTTGATGCCGTTCTTCATTGTCTGATGTCTCCGATTGCGCCGAGTGCGCGGTCGAGGTCGACCTTGAGGTCTTCGATATCCTCGATGCCGACGGAAAGCCGCATCAGGCCGGGATTGATGCCGACCTCGCGCCGCTGCCGGTCGATGAGGCTGCTGTGGCTGGTGTTGAACGGCATGCTGATGAGGGATTCGACGCCACCGAGGCTGGTCGCCGCATGGACGAGTTTCAGGTTCTCCATCAGCTTGAGGCCGGCCTTGTCGCCGCCCTTCACCTCGAAGGAGACCATGCCGCCACTGCCGCGCGTCAGCGATTCAGCCGCCCAAGGGTAGGGATAGCCCGGCAAAGCCGGGTGGTAGACGCGCGCGACGGCGGGATGGCGGGCGAGCCATTCGGCCAGCGTCAGGGCGTTTTCCGTATGCGCCTTCATGCGCAGTGCCAGCGTCTTCATGCCGCGCTCGAGGATCGCGCAATCCTGCGGGTTGAGGCTACCGCCGAGCTTCAGCATCTGCGCCCAGATCATGTCGAGATATTTGCGGCTGCCGGCGGCGGTGCCGGCGATGAGGTCGCTATGGCCGTTGAGATACTTCGTGCCGCTGTGGATCACCACATGCGCGCCGTCGTCGATCGGTGTCAGGCAGCAGGGCGAGAGGAAGGTATTGTCGAGCACGAGGAAGATGTTGCGCTCGGTGGCGAGCTTCGCCAGTGCCTTGACCGGGGCGAATTTCAGGAGCGGATTGGTCAGTGTCTCGAAGAATAGCACTTCCGTGTCGTCGCGCACCGCGGCCGTGATCGCGTCGATGTCCATCGGATCGACGAAGGTCACCTCGCGGCCGAACTGGTGCATATCCTCGCGCATCAGGTTGTAGCTGCCGCCGTAGAGGTCGCGTGCAGTGACGATGTGGCCGCCCTTGTTGGTGAGCGCGAGAAGCGTCGTGCTGATCGCCGCCATGCCGGAGGAGAAGACGATGGCGCTTTCGGCGTGTTCGAGCGCGGCCACCTTCTCCTGCACGGCCCATTGGTTCGGGTTGCCGTAGCGGGTGTAGATCGGGTAGTCGCGGATCATGCCCTGGTCGAAGGCTTCGTAGCTCTCCTTCTGGAAGAGGAAGGTGGTGGCGGCGAAGACCGGCGTGCCGACGGCCCCGGTGATGGGGTCGTTATAGGTGCCGGCGTGCACGGCGAGCGTGCCCGGCCCGTGGCGGGCGGGGTCGATGGTGGTCTGGTTGGTCATGCGCGGGCCGGCGTTGCGGGCGCGGGTGAGTTGGTCGGCCCATTCCGTCTTCGCCGAAACGCCGGTGGCTTCGCTGCGGAAGCGCCCGGCCCATTCCTTAAGAATACTCTTTGCCAAGAGGTTCTCCTGCCTGTTGTTGGAGTGTCGAGAGGATGCTGTCGCAGAGCGCGTCGCCGTCCGGACCCTGGAAGATGTTGATGCCGACGGCCGCGCCCCGGTAGGAAGCTTCGCCGATGTCCGAGCGGGCGCGACCGAAGCCGAGGCCGATGCCGAGGAGGCCCGGCAAGGCCCGCTTCTGCGTATCGCAAAGGTGTCCGGAGGCGTCGACGAGCGCCGCGCTGCCGTTGCGGCCGATGCGGATCGGCCGGCCCGCCGCAGTGGCGAGCAGAGGGATGTTCGGGCGGTAGCCCGTCGCCGCGATCACGATGTCGGCCTCGCGCAGCACCGCCTCGGCCTCCGCCGGATCGAGGCAATGGCGGAGCGTGATCGCCGGATGCCGCCCGGCGAGGATCTGTTCGTAGAGCGCCTTCGAGCGGGTGTAGAGGCCCTGGAAACGGAAGACGCGGCCGCTGGAGGGGCAGACGTCGGCGACGGGATCGAAGGTTTCGCCGGCCGCCTCGGCCAGCGCGGCGCTGCGGTGCATGCGGCGGATCGGCGTGCGGTGCAGCAGCGTCAGCGCCGCGTCGCGCTCGGGAAGGGCCTCGATCAGCTTGTGCAGCACGGAGAAGGCGCTGTGCGACGCGCCGACGACCACGATGCGCCGGGCGTTTTCCGGCAGAAGATTTTGAAGGTCGACGGGCCGCAGCGTTTCCTCCGAGTGGAGGAGTGGCACGCCGGCTTCGCCAGTGACGCGCCGGAGATCGGGGGCAAGGTGCGGCGTGCTGCCGGCGGCGAGCACGGCGATCCTGCTTTCGACGCAGGGGCCGTTGTCGAAATGCGCCTCCCAGCCCGATGACGATTGCGTGATTTCCCGGGCGGTATGGCCGCGGTGAATATGCAGGTTTGGCTGGCGCGCGGCAGCTGTAAGAAAGGTGCGGCGCAACTCAGCCGTCAACAGCGCGACCAACTGGAGCGGCACGGATTGCGTGCCACGGGCGCGGATCAGACGGGCGGGGCCGCTGTCGAGAACCGGTGCGAAGAGACCCTCGCCTGAAATGCCGTCGAGGAAGTCGCTGGCGTCTGAATTGGAGGGAATGTCGTAGTTGGCACCGGCGAGCAGCAACTCCTCATCGCCTGCCCGCCGCTCGTGGATGACGAGGCCGCGCGCCAGCAGTTCCGGCAGGAGCCCGCGCCGGTCGGCGCTGACGAGGAGGCTGATGCAGGCCGGGCCGAACCCGACGATCTGGCAGAAGGGGCGGGACATCGCGTTCTCCTCTCGCTAGGCGCGCCGCTGCGCGGCGGGCTGCGCCGCGGCGAGCGGGGCCAGCACGGCGGCGATGCGGTCGGCGATCGCCTGCACATGGTCGGCGTGGTGGAGGAAGAAATGGTCGCCCTCGACCAGCGTCTGGGAAAAATCGCCGGCGGCGACGGCACGCCATCGCCCGATGCCCTGGACCGGCACCTCCGGATCGCCCGTTCCGCCGAAGACATGCAGCGGGCAGGCGAGCGGGCGGGCGTCCCGTTCGGCGCGGATCGTCTCGCTGAGCCGGAAATCGCTGCGGATGATCGGCAGCAGCAGCGTCATCAGTTCCCGGTTGTCCAGCACCTCGCGGGGCGAACCGTTGAGCGCGCGCACCTCCTCCAGCAGGCCGGTATCGTCGAGATGGGCGCGCTTCGGCGCGGGGTCCTCGCAATCCGGGCTGTGCCGGCCGGAGGGGAAGAAGGCGAGCGGCGGCAGGCTCTCCATCAGGCCGAGCACGATGCGGTAGCCGAGCGCCGCGCCGAGGCTGTGGCCGAAGAGCGCATAGGGGCGCACAAGATGCGGTCTCATTTCGGCGAGCAACTGGTCGGCGAGACGGGCCGGGTCGCTTTCCAGCCGCTCGCCCATGCGCGTGCCGCGGCCGGGATATTCGACGGCGCGCACCGAAATCCAGTCCGGGAAGAGGCGGTTCCAGTCGCGATAGATCGCCGTGCTGCCGCCGGCATAGGTGAGGCAGAAGAGATCGACGGCCGCGAGCGGCTTGGTGTCGGAAAAGGGAAGGCAGGTCATGAGGCGGCTCGTCGGGTTTCTTGGGGAAGGGCGTCTTCGGCAGCGGGGCTGCGGCTGGTGATCGCCGCCTGCAGGCCGCCGAGCGTCGGTTTGCGGAAAATCTCGGCAAGACCGATCTCCACGCCGAAACGCTCGCAGATCGCGCGGGCGAGATGGACGGCGAGCAGGGAGTTGCCGCCGCTCTGGAAAAAATTCTCATCCGGCGAAAGCGGCATA
This sequence comes from Shinella sp. S4-D37, assembly GCF_040812195.1. Lineage (NCBI taxonomy): Bacteria > Pseudomonadati > Pseudomonadota > Alphaproteobacteria > Hyphomicrobiales > Rhizobiaceae > Shinella > Shinella sp. S4-D37. The sequence goes on from NZ_JBFNXL010000001.1 coordinate 250,652, forward strand.
CGGCCGGTGACCTCGGCCCAGAGGCTCGCAAGCGGGCCAAGTGCTTCCCCGAGAGACGGCTTTTCCATTGTGTCCGTGTGCGTGAGGCCGGCAGCGACGAGCGCAGCGGCGGCCTTGCGGTCGCGCTTGCCGTTGGCGCTGAGCGGCAGGGCGCCGAGATGGACGAAACGGTCGGGCACCATGTAGCGCGGCAGGCGCTCGGCGAGCCAGGCGGCGAGCGGGATCGACGGATTGGCTGCGCCGGTGTGGCAGGCGACGAGCATGGGTGCGCCGTCCGGCCCCGGCACGGCAAGGGCGAGAGCCAGGTCCACGTCGGGATGGCGCGTCAGATGCGCCTCGATATCGCCCGCCTCGATACGGTGGCCGCGGATCTTCATCTGGAAATCCTTGCGGCCGAGGAATTCGATCGCGCCGCAGGGCATGATCCGGCCGAGATCGCCGGTGCGGTAAAGCCGCCGTCCGCTGGTGTGGCGGATGAAGCTCGCAGCGGTCTTCGCCACGTCGTTCAGGTAGCCTTCGGCAAGCCCGAAACCCTCGATGTGGATTTCGCCGGTGACGCCGGCCGGGCAGGGGCGGCCGCGCGCGTCGAGCACATGCAACTGCTGGCCGGCCAATGCGAAACCGTAGGGCACGGAGGTCCAATGGCTTTCGATCGTTTCGACCGGATAGAAATTCGACCAGATCGCGGCTTCCGTCGCGCCGCCGAGGCTCCAAAGGCCCGTTTCGGGATAGTCCGCACGCAGACGACGGGCGAGCGGCAGGGGAATCCAGTCGCCGCTGAGCATGATGGTTTTCAGCTGCGACAATTCCTGCGCGGTTTGGCGGCGCGCGGCGCTGAGTGCCATTTCAATGAGGGCCGGCACGGAGTTCCAGACGGTGACGCCGGCGCGGGCGCACAGCGCGAGCGTCGCCTGCGGGTCGGGGAATTCGCCGTCCGCCGGAACGACGATGGCCCCGCCCGCGGCGAGCGTGCCCCAGATGTCGTAGACCGAGAGATCGAAGCTCAGGGCGGAAAGCGCGAGCACGCGATCCTCCGCCGTGATGACGAAGCGCCTGTTGATGTCGAGGATCGTGTTGCGTGCTGCGGCGTGGCTGATCACCACGCCCTTCGGCGCGCCGGTCGAGCCTGACGTGTAGATGACATAGGCTCGATCCGAGGGCTCCCAACGGGGCGGGATGACCGCTTCGCCCGCATGCGCCGTGATATCATCGGCCGTCATGGCGCGCACATCCGCCGGCAGGTCATGCGTGTCGTCGGCGATCAGCCAGCGGCAGCCGCTGTGGGCAAGGATGGTGTCGCGCCGTTCAACGGGCAGTCGGCTGTCGAGCGGCAGCCAGACGAGTCCGGCGAGGCTGACGCCGACGACGGCGACGATCTGGGCGGGGTCTTTCGGCAGCGCGATCCCGACGATGTCGCCCGCCTGTGCGCCTCGGGCAAGGAGCGCGGCGGCGACCGCTTCGGCCTTCCGGCGCAGGTCGGCATAGGTGATGGTCGCACCCTTCGCGTCGATGATCGCGATAGCCGACGGGCTCGCCTGCGCTGTTGCGAGGAAGAGGTCGGGCAGCGTGCCGGCGCGGTCTTCCGGATGGTCTTCGGCGAGGGCTTGCAGGGTAGGCGCTTCTGCTTCCGCCGGATCGTCGCGGAGCCATGCGGCGGGATCGCCGACGAGCGCCATGAGCGCCGCCTCGTAGCGGGCGAAGATCGTTTCCGGAAGGCCTTCGGCGAAGACACCGGCGACGTAATCCCAATAATAGATCAGGCCCTCGTGGTTTTCGATGACCTGATGGTCCATGGAGACTTGCGGCGTGCGCAGGTGGCTGCCGACAAGTTCGAAGCGGCTCGTGTGCTCGTCCGGCAGGACAGGGCGGCCGCTGCTGATGCCACTGGTGAAGACGAAGGGGGCGGCGGGTGTCTCGGCATTGGCGGAAAGCTGCAGCCGGCGGATCAGCGAGACGCCGCTGACGCTCGCATGAGCGAGGCGTTCGGCCATCAGTGCCTGAAGCCGCCGCGCCTGGTCGGCGAAGCTGCCCGTTCCCACGCAATCGATCAGCGTCGTGTTCGAGCAATTGCCGGTCATCAACGAAAGCTCGGGGTGCTGGAAGGGCCGGTGGTTCGCCAGCACGTTGAGGGTGAAATCCGGGTTCGTCGCGAAAGGCCGTAGCACTGCGGCATAGAGCGCCAGCATGGCGGCGTTGGCCGTGACGCCCTCAACGGCCGCCCGGCTCTTGAGACGCTGCCAGCGTTCCGCGTCGAGCTTGCCGGCAAGGCGGCGGAAATCCGACCAGAGCGGCGTTTCGCCCGTCGCCGGCAGGGCCGGCGGGCCGGGCAGCGTCGGCAGGGTTTTTTCCCAGTAGGCGATGCTTTCGGCGGACGTCGCGTCCTTCAGGGCAAGCGCATAGTCGCGGTGGCTGAGGCTCGGCGGCGGTTCCTCCCCGGCGATGTCGTCGAAGAGATAGCGCAGCAGGTCGCGGAAAATCATGGCAAGCGACGGTCCGTCGATCGCGATCAGGCGGAAGGCGATGAGGAGGCGGTCGCTGTCTTCGAGCCGGACGAGCGTGGCCGCGAGCGGCGGGCCCTTTTCCAGCGGCGGCAGCGTTTCCGGATAGGCTTTGCAGAGCGCGCCGAGCCGCGATGCCGCCTCGTCCGGCGCGAGCGCGCGAAAATCGACCACCGAAAGCCGGCAGGGGTTCGCGCCGGGCGGCGGGATCACCTGCTCGCCGGTCGGCAGGAAGCGGGCGGTCAGCGCCTCATGGCGGCGTTGCAGGCGCTGGAGGGCCGTCTGCACGGTCTCGGGCTCGATCGCTTCGAAACGGCAATGGTGGAAGAAGCAGGGAATGGCCGATTGCGCATAGCCGCCGTGCTCGCCCACCCAATAGGCTTGCTGGAGGTCGGTCATCGGATAGGGCTCGTGCCGCGCGTCCGGCCGCGCGACGAGCAGGGGCGCGGCCTGCGTCAACTCGCCGATCAGCGCCGCCTTGTGGTGGCCGAGCGCCGAGCGCAGCGTCGCGGTCATCGAGCCCTGCGGCGCGGCATAGTGCAATTCGCCCTCCGCCACCCACAGCCGGATGCGGCTTTCCTGCATGCGGCGCTTGAGTTCGCCGAGCGTCATCGGTTCCGCGCCGGTCATCAGATCACCCCGCTTTCGAAGGTTTCGTCCTCGATGGCCTCCGCCACCGGAAGATCGGCGACGAGCCGCGCCTGATCCTTCAAAAGCGGCGCGCGCAGCAGCGAAGCGAGATCCGGCGCGGCGCCGAAGCGGTGCTGGATGAGGCTCGAAAGCCGCGTCATCAGCAGGGAATCGCCGCCGAGCACGAAGAAGTTCGCCGAGGCCGAGACGATCTCCTGGCCCAGCACCTCGCCCCAGAGCGCGGCAAGCGCGGTTTGCAGCCCTTCGGCAAGGGGATCGTCGGCCTGCTCGACCTCGCGCACCGTACTTTCGACGGCGGCGCTGAGGCGCGACCGGTCGACCTTGCCGTTGGCCGTCAGCGGCATGGCGGAAAGCTGATGCCATTGTTGCGGGGCCATGTAGTCTGGCAGGCGCGTTTGCAGCCAGGCGTCGAGCGCCTCGCGGGAGAGGACGGTTGCCGTATCGCCGTTCTGCGCGAGGATGACATGATAGTTCATCCGCTCGACCGGATTGCCCGGCTTCGGCAGTGCTGTGCGGCGCGCAAAGCCGGCCCGTTCAAGCACGGCCTGCCAGGCGTGCGCGCCCAGCATCGGCAGATGGGTCTCCAGCCGCTCGTCCTCGTAGTGGCTGAGACCTTCCACGAAGCCGAGGCTGACGAGTTGGAAGCGCGGATTGCGCGTGCCTTCCACGAGCAGGAGATGGCCGGAAGGTTTCAGCAGCGAGCGGATGAACCGGCTGCTGCGGTTCACGTCCATCGCGTCGTGCAGCACATTCGCGCCGACGATGAGGTCGTAGGCGGCCGGCTCCAGTCCCTGGAGCGCCGGGTCCTCGTTGATGTCGTAGAGGCCGAAGCGCATCTGCGGCCAGTCGGCGAAGACATTCTGCGCGTTTTCGAGGAAGTAGCGCGAGAGATCGGTGAAGGCGTAGGTGAAGTTTTCGTGCGGCAGGGCCTTCAGGATGTCGTGCGTGACGGAGCCGATACCGGCCCCGAATTCCAGGATACGGATGGGGCGGGCCGGATCGTGGCCTTCGAAGAGGCCGCGCACGGTTTCGCCGGCCACCGTGTTGAAGTGTTTCGAGACCGGATTCTCGCGATACCAGCTTTCGACGAAATCGGTGCGCCCGCCCTCGAACATCAGTTCGAGCGGATTGAGCGTGCCGTCGAGCAGGGCGCGCGGATTGGCGATGCAGCGCTCGTAGAGCGACCAGATGCGGCGATCGTAGTCCGCTCCCGCTGCCGCGCGGGCGGCGATGCCGGCCTGCAATTCGGCGCGGCCATCGGCCTTGGCGATGCGCGGCGTGGCGCGGTAGACGTCCCCGGCGCGGTCGAGATAGCCGTCCGCCTCCAGAACGTCGAGCCAGCTTCGGAAGAGTTTTGCGTGGTTTTCCGTCACACTGAGGGCGGACGAGATTTCGTCCTCCCGCGCCGTGTCGCCGGCCTTGCGGAAATAGCCGGCCTCCTGCATCGCGCCGAGCATGACCCAGGTGCTCAACTGCTCCATGGCGGCGAAGTGCGCGCCGTAGCGGTCGAGGTCGAAATCGTCGGGCAGGTCGTTGCAGGCCCAGTCGCCGACGGTGAGCGCGCGGTGCCAGCCGTTGTCGCCGTTCGTTTCGGCATGTCGCGCGGGCGCGTCGGCGGTCAGGGTGAAATAGGCATGCAACTGCTTCAGCTGCGCGCCGCCATAGACCACGGCCGCTTCCGCCACATGGGGATGTTCGCCGAGCACGGCCTCGATCTCGCTCGGCTCGATGCGCATGCCGTTGATCTTCAGCTGGTTGTCGATGCGGCCGACGATCTCGATCTCTCCGTCCGCGCCGAGACGACCGAGATCGCCGGTGTGGAACAGCCGTTCGCGGCTCGGCGCATGCAGGCGGTAGCGCTCGGCCGTGCGTGCCTCGTCGCGCCAGTAGCCGAGCGACATGGCAAGGCCCCCGGTGCAGATCTCGCCGACGACGCCGGTCGGGCACTCCTGCCCGGCCGGATTGAGAATGCGGCAGGTCTGGTTCTCCAGCGGTCGACCATAGGGGATTTTCGTCCACGCCGGGTCGAGCGCGGCGAGGTGGTAATAGGCCGAGACAATCGCGGTCTCCGTCGGCCCGCCGATGCTGTGGATCTGGCAATCCGGCCACAGCGCCTTCAGGCGGCGCACCAGCTCAAGGGGAATCCAGTCGCCGCCCATCGTGACATGGCGCGGGGCGGGCAGATCCGCTCCCTTCAACGCCTGCGCGTCGAGCAGCATGGAGACGAAGGCCGGCACGGCGTTGATGATGGTCGGACGGTGGCGCTCTACGAGGTCCAGCCAGTGCATGGCGTCCTTCGAGCGCTCGCGGTCCGGCAGGATCACGGCCCCGCCGGTCGCCATCATGGCGTAGACGTCGAAGACCGACATGTCGTGATGGAAGGCCGAGAGCGAGAGCGTGCGGTCGGCCTCGGTGACGCCGAGGCGGCGGATGAGCGCGGCGATGGTGTTCAGCGGGCCGCGATGGTCGAGCATCGCGCCCTTCGGCTGGCCGGTCGTGCCCGAGGTGTAGATGATGTAGGCGAGGTCCGCTTCCGTCTGCCGTGGCGCCGGGGCCGTTTCCGGCAGTCCGTCGAGGGTAAGGCCCGAAAGGTCGATCCGGCGGAATTCGGGCGGCAAGGCAGGGCCGGCACCGCTCGTCAGCACGGCGAAGGGCGAGAGGTCACGCAGGATGGCGGTGAGCCGCTCGTTCTCGTAGTCGCCGTTGACCGGGACGTAGCACGCGCCCGCGGCCTGGATCGCAAGCGCGGCGAGCACCGCATCCGGCTGGCGCGCCATGACAACGGCGACGGGCTCGGACGGCTTGACGCCAAGCGCGATCAGGTGGTGCGCGAGGCGGTTTACGTCGGCGCGAAGCGCGGCATAGGTTCGGTCGCCCTGCGGGCTGAGGATGGCGACATTGTCCGGCCGCTCTTCGGCGCTGCGCTGGAGAAGTGACGGCATGAGCGCGCCTTCGGGCCGTTCGCCGGCAACCGTGAGCCCGGCGGCGAGGCTGCGGTCTTCCGTGGGGCGGAGATCCGGCACCAGCGTTTCCCAGAGACCATTTTCCTCGGCGAGGCGCTGGAGGAAATCCGTATGGGCGCGGAACATGCCTTCGATCAGGCGTGGCTCGAAGAGGTCGTCGGCGATGAACCAGCGCGTCACCAGCGCCCCGCCATATTCCGTCGCCTGATAGTCGAGCCAGACCTGCGGCGTCTGGTTGATCTGGAACACCTGGCGGCTGGTCAGCGGCCAGTCGGCGCGGGTGGGGTCGTCGAAATCCATGCCGATCATGCTGGTGAAGACCACGGGCATGTCGACGCTGTCGGCGCCCGTCCGGCGATGGCGGCCGAGTTCGCGCATCAGGCGGATGCCGTTGAACTCCCGGTGGGCGAGGGCCTGCCAGAGATCGTTCTGCGTGCGGCGGGCGGCGGAAAGGAAGGTTTCGCTCGCCCGCGCGGCGACAGGCAGCAGCATCAGCGAGGTGAAATCGCCGCAGATGTCCATGACCTGCGGATGCACGGCCTTGCGGTTGAAATAGGTGATGTTGAGGGTGAAGTCCGGGGCCTTGCTGTAGGTCGACAGCACATGGGTGAAGGCGGTGAGCAGCGCCCCGCTCGCCGTCAGGCCGAGCTTGGCGGCCTGCGCCTGGAACCGCTCCCAATGGGCGGAGGACAGGCGATGGTCGAGCGTGCGGAAGGTCGGACGCGTCACCTCGGCCGGCGTGCGGCGGAGCGGTAGGTCGGGTGCGGCCGGGAAGGTGTCGAGTTTTTCCAGCCAGAATGTTTTCGCGCGCTCCCATTGCGGGCCGCGGCGGGCGGCCTCCTCGGCAAGCACATAATCGCGGAAGGAGAGGGTGAGGTCGGGCAGCCCGGCGTCGGGATCGGCGAGCAACGTGGCAAGCTCACCGAAGACCACGCGAAAACTCTGAATGTCGAAGACGAGAAGATCCATGTCGAGATGGATGCGCGACAGGCCGCCGGGCAGATGGCTCACCGTCAGCTCGAAGAGCGGCCAGGCCTGCGGGTCGAAGACCTGGTAGGACATGCGCGCGCGGAGCGCGCCGAGCTTTTCGTCGCGCTCGGCCTCGGCGAGGCGGGTGAGGTCGCGTTCCCTGATGGCGTAGTGCGGAGCGGTTTCGAGAATGCGCTGGCGGCCGGCGGGCGTGATGACGCAGCGCATCATCTCATGGCGGCGGATCAGCCGGTTCCAGGCCGTCTCCAGCGCGGAGACGTCGAGGTCGTCGAGGTCGATCTCGATATATTCGTGGCAAGAGACGCTGCCGAGCTGCATGCCGCCGCTGCGGCCGATCCAGAAGGCCTGCTGCAGGTCGGTGAGCGGGAACGGCTCGAAGCGCTCCTGCGGGCGCGCGACGATCTCGATCTCGCCCTTGCCGAGCGGCTTGGAGAAATCGATGTCGTCGCCTTCGGCGAGGAGGCCGGCGATGTGTTTCGACAGCGCGTCGATCGTGCCGTGCTCGTAGCCGGCGGTCGGCGGCAGTGTCAGGGCGAACTGGCCGTTTATGACGTGCACGAGTTCGAGGAAGATGAGGGAATCGACACCCTGTTCGGTCAAGGGCTTGGCGGCGTCCAGCGCGTCGCTGGCGAATTTCAGCCGCTTGCCGATGACCTGGCGCAGATAGTGGGCGATGCGCGTAGTGCGCTCGACCGGGGAAAGGCCGCCGAGCGCGAGGTCGACCACGGTTTCCTCTTCTCGCGCAATCCCGGCGGCAAGCAGCGGGCGAAGCAGGCCGCGCGTCGCGGGCATGCCGCCCGTCGCGGCGGCGAGGGCGGTGGGATCGACCGAGATGGGTACGAGGCCGCTCATGCCGTCCTTCAGGAGGCGGTTCATCACGGCAAAGCCGGTCTCGGCGGGGATCGGGCGGAGGCTTGTCTTGCCGAGCTGCTCCAGCTTGTCGGCGCGCCGGTCCATGGCGAACTGGCCCCAGGCGATGGAGAGCGCCGGCACGCCCTTGGCGCGAAGATGGGCGGCGAAGGAATCCTGCCAGGCATTGGCTGTGTTGTAGGCCGCGCCCGGCATGGCGAGCAGCGAGGCGGCCGAGCTGAACAGGCAGAACAGCGCCAGCGGCTGGTCTGCCACGGCCTCGTAGAGCGCAAGGCTGCCCGCCACCTTCACGGCGATGGCTGCGGCGAAGCGTTCCGCGGTCTCGTCGGCCAGCAACTGGCTGGTTCCGGCATGGGCGGTGTGGAACACCTGGCCGACCGGCCGGGGAAGCGCGGAAATGCCACCGCGCAGGGCCTCGACATCGGTGAGGCCGGCTTCGACCATGGTGACGGTGACGCCAGCGGCCGAAAGGGCCGCAAGGCAGGCGTCCTGCGCGGCGTCCGGCGCGCGGTGGAGGACGATTGCGAGATGGCGGCACCCCTGATCGGCGAGCCACAGAGCCAGTTCCCGGCCGACCGCGCCGAAACCGGCGATCAGCGTCGACCGGTTTTGCGGCCAGGCGAGCGGCACGGTGTCGCGGATCGCCGGGTTGCTCTCCAGCGCCGGCTCGTAGAGTTTTCCGCCCCGCAGCGCGAGCGCCGCGCCAAGATCGTGCAGGTGTTCGAGATGGGCCGCCAGCGTCTCGATGTCCGTGGCATCGCCGATGTCGAGGCAGGCGATCGGCAGGTGTGGCTGTTCGTTGCGCAGGCTGCGCCAGAGCTGCATGACCGCCCAGTCCGGCCCGAAGGCCGTGGCGTCGAACGGGTCGCAGGCATGCGAGACGAGGGTGGCGATGCGGCAGACCGGGTGGGCGAGGCCGTAGCGCAGCCATTCGAGCGCGCGCGTCACCGCCGTTCGGAGTTGGGCATGGCCATCGGCGAACGCGCCGGCGGGGCCGACTCCGCGGCAATCCACCACCTGGGCGAAATTGCCGTCGACCGGCGCATCGCGAAGGATGACGTTGTGGCCGATCCAGCGGCCGATGGCGGCGATGTCGCTTGCCACCGCGTTGTCGCCGACGATCAGCCAGTCCTCGGCGGCCGCGATCGACGAGCGGCTGAGCTTTTGCTGGTAAAGGCGCGCAAGCTCCTGCCAGCGCCAGCGCCAGAGCTGGACGGGTTGGTCTTCCTCCGTGCTTTTCGGCGTGACGAGGTCGAGACGGGCGAGGCAGCGCAGCCCATCGGTGAGATAGGCGGAGTCCTCTACGTCCCTGACGTCCGTCGCGGCCTGCCAGCGGGGCGAGAGCCAGCCGTACGAAATCGCCTTGCCGGCGCTCGCGGCGGCTGTCAGCCACGCGGCGAGCGGCAGCGAGGCGGCGTCCGGCAGATCGGGCTCGGAGGCGGGCTCATAGGTGGCGTCGATCGTCGCATCTTCGAGCGAGAGGTTGACCGCGCCGCGGCCGAGAAAACCGCGGCTGTCTGTTGCGTGCAGGGGACGGGCTGTCAGCGGCAGCGGGCGTGCGAAGGAAAGGTGGAAGCCGCTGTCGCGTCCTGCGAGCGGTTGCCAAAGGGGCGAAAGCAGCGGCGCGAGGCCGGACGTCGGGCCGCTGCGCGCTTCCACCACAGCGTTGCCATCCGGCCAGCACCGGCTCCTGGCGAGGCGGATGGCGGGCATTTCGACGAACGCCGCGCCGGACGCACGATAAAGAGACTCTACCGGTTCGTCATAGCCGAGCCGGTAGAGTGCCGCAACGACGGCGGCGAGGTCCGCTTCGTTCCTGTCGACGACGGTCCCGACGGTCTGGGTCAACTCCATGCTGCGGAGCAGCCGCGAGAAGCTGCCGTCGGGGCCGATTTCCAGCACATGGTCGATCTCGAATTCGGCAAGCCGCTGGGCCGCGCCGTAAAAATTCACGGGCTCGCGCAGCTGCCGATACCAATAGGCGGCGTCGAGTTCTTCGGGCTCGACGGCATAGGCCGTCAGCGTCGAAAGCATGATGCTGCTTTCGTCACCGTCCTGCGGCGTCGGGCAGGCTGCGTTGAAGTCGGCGCGGATCGCCTCCATGGTCCGCGAGTGGAAGGCCCGGTTCACGGCGAGGCGGTGATGGGCGATTTCTTGGCGTGCGAGATCGGCAGCGAGCGTCGTCACGGCGCGCTCCGGGCCGCTCAGGCTGTAGCGCCCGGGGCCGTTGATGGCGGCGAGGCTGATCTCGGCATGGCTTTTCAGCAAGGTTTCAAGTTGCTCTGCGGGCAGGAAGAGGGCGATCATCGCGCCGGGTTCCGTGCCGTTTTCCATCAGCCGGGCGCGCGCCGCAACGAGGCGGATGGCAGCATCGAGCGGCAAAAGCCCGGCCGTCACCGCGGCCGCGAACTCCCCGACCGAGTGGCCGAAGACGAGATCGGGCGCAAGGTCCCAGCCGCGCAGCATCTCGGCGAAGGCGTATTGCCAGCTGAAGAGGGCCGGCTGCGTATAGAGCGTGCGGTCGAGGTCGCTCGCCCGTCCGGGATCGAAGAGCACGCGGTCGAGATCGGAAATCCCGTTCGCGGCGAAGCCGGTGAGGCAGGTTTCGATGGCGTCGCGGAACAGCGCGCTCTCGCGATGGAGCGCCGCGCCCATGCCCGCATATTGGCTGCCCTGGCCGCTGAACATCCAGGCGGTGCGGCCCCCGCCGGACTTAGCAGGCTTTGCTCCCCGAAGCGCATCCGCAAGCTCTTCCGCCGTCCGGCCGGTCACGGCGATGCGATGGCCGAAATGCTGCCGGCGCAGCGCGGCGGTCGCGCATTGCGCGGTGAGGCGGCCATCGTCAAGCCGATCGACGATGGGGGGAAGGCTTTCCTCCAGCGTCTCCGTGCCGTGGCCCGACCAGACGAGCACCTGCCGCGGCGGGGCGATCCCGGCCGATGCCTTGCGTGCCGGAGCGGCCGCGACGATCATGTGGCAATTGGTGCCGCCGATGCCGAAGGAACTGACCGCCGAGATGCGCCGGTCGAAACGCTCCGGCCATTCCGCCGTTTCGACGGCCAGATCGAAGGGGGAGGCGGCAAAGTCGATACGGGGATTTTCCGGCTTGCAATGGAGGCTTGCGGGAATGCGGGCCTCGCGCACCGAAAGCACTGCCTTGATAAGGCTTGCAACGCCCGCGGCAGTATCGAGATGGCCGAGATTGCCCTTCACCGAGCCGAGGGTCGTGTTCTGCCGGCCAGCGCCGGCGGCGCGATAAATCTCCGAGATCGCTCCGATCTCGACGGGATCGCCGAGCGGCGTGCCGGTGCCGTGCGCCTCCAGCATGCCGATGTCGGCGGGGGAAACGCCGCTTCGGGCGAGCGCCGCGCGGATCGCACGCTGCTGTCCGTCCCGGCCGGGCGCGGTATAGCCGATCTTGGCGCTGCCGTCGTTGGAGACGGCCGAGCCGAGGATGACGGCATGGATCGTGTCGCCGTCCCGCTCCGCGTCCGCCAGCCGCTTGAGGGCGACGAGGCCGAGGCCATTGCCGGCAACGATGCCCGTGCTGGCCGCGCTGAAGGGCCGGCAATGGCCGTCCTCGGAGAAGATCATGCCGGACTGGCGGAAATAACCCGCGCCCTGCGGGAAGGAGATGGCGACGCCGCCGGCGAGCGCCGCGTCGCAGGTGTGCGCCAAAAGGCTTTCCACCGCCTGGTGCACGGCGACGAGCGAGCTGGAGCAGGCGGTCTGCACCGTCATCGCTGGACCGGTCAGGTTCAGCTTGTAGGCGGCGCGGGTGACGAGGTAGTCCTTGTCGTTGCCCATCAGCTGCTGGAAGCTTTCCGTGCGGGTGATCTCCTCCGCCCGGATCGGCGGCAGGAGCGGCTGGTAGGTGCTCTGGCGGCAGCCGGCGAAGGCGCCGACCTTGAGGCCGCTGCGCGTCAGGTTGGCGCTGTCCATCAACCGCCGGCATTCCTCCAGGAACAGTCGGTGCTGCGGATCCATCAGCTCGGCCTCGCGCGGCGAATAGCCGAAGAAGGCGAAATCGAAGCAGTCGGCATCCGCGACCACCGTGCCGGCGTTCACATAGTCCGGCCGTGCGGCAAGCGCCGGGTCGACACCCTGGTGCTTCATCTCCTCGCGCGAGAGCGGGCGGATCGCCTCATGTCCCTCGACGAGGTTCTTCCAGAAGGTCTCGACGTCGGGCGCATCCGGAAACCGGCAGGTCATTCCGATGATCGCAACGGGCTCAACAGTCACGGCGTTCTCCGCAGTCCGGCACTCGTTCACGCGCCGCCGGCCGGCGGTCGCGGGTCTGTTGTCCCTTAAACAATGAAGCGCCGGGTATGGACCGCTCCGCAGAGGAGCGAATTAGGCCGGATGCGGAGTTTAGCTGCGGGGTGCACCTGCGGGGCTTTTCGATTTACGGCCTTGAAAGCGTTGAGGAAAACAAGCCTTACGAGCAGGGCCATGGATAATTTGAAACAGCGTGTTGCAAAATGTTGCCGAGCCGTTTAGTGCTGCCGTCAGCCTGTGTGCCCGGGAGTGCTTGATGGAGTGTGACGAAACGCAAACGGCGCGGAGCGGACGGACCTGTCGGCCGGCCGGCGCGCAAGAACGGGTGGACTACCTTTCGAGCTTCCGCCTGCTGCTCAACCATGCCGGCAGCGCGCGGCGCGCCATCGCCCTGTCGATGCTTCTCGCCACGCTCGCCGCCGCCTTCGAGTTCGTCCCGCTCTATATCGTCTGGCGAGTCGTCGTTTCGGCGATCGAGGCTACCGCGTCGCTTTCTTCCGCCCTGTCGTCGGCGGGGCTTGCCGCCGGGGCCGTCCTGCTCGGCCATGCGGCGCAGGCGGCTGCGGTCGCCGAGGGCCATGCCGCCGCCTTCGGCGTCATCCGCAACCTGCGCCTCGCCGTCGCCACCCACCTTTCTCGCCTGCCGGTCGGCTGGCTCTCCACCCGTACCGGCGGCGAGGCGAAGGCGCTGGTCATCGACGAACCGGAGCGTCTGGAGATGATCGCGGCGCACGGCATTCCGGAGGGCACGGGGGCGGTCGTCACATGGCTTGCGGTCTCGGCCTGGCTCTTTTCCGTCGACTGGCGCATGGCGCTCGCGTCGGTGTTCCTGACGCCGTTCTCCTTCCTGCTGATCAGCATCGCCATGCTGCGCTCCGCGCGCAAGGTGCCGGCGTTCCAGGCGGCGAGCGCACGCATGAACGCCGCCGTGGTGGAATATGTCGCCGGCATGCCGGTGGTGAAGATCTTCAACCGCAGCAGCGAGAGCCTCGCCGGGGCAACCGCCGCCGTGCGTGATTATGTGCGCATCGAAACGGAGATCACGCGGGCCTATGTGCCGCTCGGCGGGGCGTTCAACGCGCTCGTCCTTGCCAATATCACGCTGATCCTGCCGGCGGGCCTCTGGCTCATGGCGGCCAGCACGCTGGATGTCGCGACCTTCGTCTTCTTCGTCATCCTCGGCGCGGGTTACAGCCTGCCCCTCATGAAACTCTTCGCGCTATTCCAGCACCTCGCGCAGATTTCCGTCGCCTCGCGGGCGGTGGAGGACCTCCTGGCGACGGCGGGCCAGCCGGAGGCGGCATGTCGCGTGGCGTTTTCCGGCCGCGACGTCGTCTTCGAGAACGTCTCCTTTGCCTATGGCGAGCGCATCGTGCTGCGAGATGTGTCCTTCACCGCGCGCGCCGGCGCGGTCACGGCGCTGGTCGGCCCGTCCGGTTCGGGCAAGAGCACGGCGGCGGCGCTCGTCGCGCGGTTCAACGATGTCGCCGCTGGACGCATCACGCTGGGCGGCGTCGATCTGCGTGATATCCCGACGGCGCAGCTGATGGACGAGATCGCCTTCGTCTTCCAGGACGTCTTCCTGCTCTCCGATACGATCGCCGCCAACATAGCGATCGCCCGACCGGGCGCGAGCCGGCAGGAGGTGCGGGCGGCGGCGCGGGCAGCCCAGGCGGACAGCTTCATCTCGGCCCTGCCGCAGGGCTATGACACAGCTGTCGGCAGCAACGGCGTGCAACTTTCCGGCGGCGAACGCCAGCGCATCGCCATCGCCCGCGCCATCCTGAAGGATGCGCCGATCATCGTGCTCGACGAGGCGACGGCCTTCGCCGATCCGGACAGCGAGGCGGCCATTCAGGCGGGGATCGGCGCGCTCACCCGGGGCCGCACGCTGATCGTCGTCGCCCATCGGCTGCACACCATCGCGGCGGCGTCGCAGATTGTTGTCCTGTCGGAGGGCCGGGTGGTCGAGCGCGGCGACCATGACGCCCTGTTGCGCCGGCGCGGCCTCTATGCCGACCTGTGGGCGGATTGGGAGGCTGTGCGTTCGGCCTCCTTCACCATGGAAAACAGGATGCCGGAGGTGGCACAATGAACGTCCACGCGCATGACGTTTCCGCCACGGTCGGCTCCGATATTCGCAGCCTCGTCCGTCTCTTCGGCCTGACCGGCCCGCATAGGGGCATGGTGCTGCGGGGAACGTTTTTCCGCTTCCTGCAATCGGCCGCGCTCGGCCTTTCCTTCGCCGTCGCCGTATGGGTCGTCACCGATCTCGCCGAGGGCCGCGCCGTCACCGCCGCATGGGCCGCGCAGGCGAGCGCACTGATGTTTTGCGCCCTTGCAGGCCAGGTTCTGTTCGGCCTGCTGGCGACCCGCGACTGCTGGATCGCCAGTCATCTCGTCGCGGGGAACCTGCGAATGGCCATGCTGGAGCGGCTTCGCCTGTTGCCGATGGGATTTCATCTCTGCCGCCACAAGGGCGACACGGTGACGGCGCTGACCGGCGATATGCAGATGCTGGAGGTCTTTCTGGCCGATGGTCTGCCGAAGATCGCCCAGGCGATCGGCCTGCCATTCGCCGTCTTCTGCTTTCTCCTCGCGACCGATTGGCCCGCAGCGCTGATCGCGCTCGCGCCGATCCTTCTCGCCGTCCCGGTCTTCCTCTGGTCGAGCCGGCGTCTGGCGGGGCTTGCGGCGGATCGGCAAGGCGCCCAGGCGGAGGCCGCGGCGCGGATGATCGACTATGTCGAGGGCATGAAGGTCATCCGGGCCTTCAACCGGCTCGCCGACGGCTGGACGGGTTTTAGCGCCGCGCTCGACCGGTTCCATGCGGTTTCGGTGCGCATGATCGCGGCGCTCGTCGTGCCCATGGTCGGCTTTGCCGCTATCGTGATGCTCGGCATTCCCCTGCTCATTGCGGTTGCGGGCTATCGCCATGTCGTGGGTGAGATTCCGGCTGGCACGCTGGTCTGCGTGCTCGGCCTGCTAATGACGCTCTACGCGCCGATCGTCTCCATGCTCAACGTCATGGAGACGGCGCGCACGGCGGAGGCGTCGCTGGCGCGCATGGACGATATTTTTCACGCACCCCTCCTGCCGGAGCCGAAGACACCGGCGCGGCCGAACGGCTTTGCCATCTCCTTCGAAGGGGTTGGCTTCGCCTATGTGCCGGGACGGCCGGTGCTGCGGAACGTCAGCTTTGCGGTCCCCGAGCGCAGCGTCGTCGCCGTCGTCGGTCCGTCCGGCTCGGGCAAGAGCACGCTGCTCAACCTGTTGTCCCGCTTCTGGGAGGTTGGCGAGGGACGAATCACGCTCGGCGGCGTCGATCTTCGCGCGATGCCGTTCGAGGATCTTGCCGCGCACATCGCGGTGGTCTTCCAGGACGTCTACCTGTTTTCCGGAACGATCTGCGACAATATCGCGGAAGGCCGGCCGGGGGCGGACCGGCGGGCCATCGAGGCGGCCGCGCGCGAAGCGCAGGCGCACGATTTCATCATGGCGCTGCCGGATGGCTACGAGACGCGCGTCGGCGAGGGCGGGGCAATGCTGTCCGGCGGCGAGCGGCAGCGGATCTCCATCGCCCGCGCCATCCTGAAGGATGCGCCGGTCGTGCTGCTCGACGAGGCGACGGCGGCTATCGATCCGAGCAACGAGCGGGCGATCCAGACCGCCCTTTTCCGCCTTGCGCGGGACCGCACCCTGATCGTCGTCGCCCACCGCCACTCGACCATTCGCAACGCCGATCATATCGTCGTGCTCGATGGCGGGGTGGTCGCCGAACAGGGCACGCATGACGGCCTGCTGGCGCGGGACGGGCTCTATGCCCACCTCTGGGGCTTGCGCAACCGGGCGGCACGCTGGCAGATCGGCGACGACGAGACGGAGGCAAGGACATGAGCACGACGGGACGCAAGCGCGCGCCGCGCGGCGGCGTGGAGGGAGAGGCCCGTCCCGGTCGCCCGGCACTCATTTCGCGCGAGGCGATCGCGGCTGCGGCACTGGAGATCGGCCTCGACGGGGCGACGCTAGTGCGGATCGCCGCACGTCTCGGCGTCGACCATTCCTCGCTCTATCGCCACGCCAGGAGCCGGGACGACATCCTGCTCGCGGCGGCCGACCTTGCGATCGGCCGGCTCGACTGGCGATCCGAGACGCAGGACTGGCAGGATTATCTCAGGACTATGGCGGAGGCCGTGTGGGACCTCTACGAAACCCATCCGGGCCTCGCACAGGTGCTGCGGCGGCTGGGCAACACCCCCCAGTCCGGCATAGAGGCCTTCGCAGAGGCGGTGCGCCGGCTTGAGGCCTTCGGTTTTTCGACGTCCGATGCCGCCCTCGTCGTCGACATGATCATCGACATGACGACGGAAAGCGTCTCCGCCTGGCAGAGCCTCCAGCAGACGCGCGAGGAGGGCGACACGCTCGGCGAGAAGGTCGCAGGCGCATGGAGCGAGGCGGGCAGGATCGACGCTTCGATCGCCACGGCGCTCAACACCATGGCGGAGGTCCTGCGCAGCCATCCGCGACAATGGTGGCGGCGTAAGCTGGAGGTGCTCCTTGCCGGAGCCGCGACGCTGCGCCCGCCAGACGTGCACGGCGGAAACGGCTGACGGCGAAGTGCCAGACACGGCCCGATCTTCCCGGCCGGCCATATATCTGGAGTTTTTTTGTCATGTTTATTGCTAAATGCAAATTCATGACATAGTGTCTGCGACATGGCGGCGCATCAACCGCCGGAGCGGCCGTGGTCCGATCCGGCGGTTGCATTCGTCTATGCTCCATGCGGTTCCACCTTGAACGGGTTGTCGTAGATGACGGGATTGTCGGATCATTCTCAAGCGCATCGCCCTGCGGTTTCCGCGCGGGATTTCTCCAAGGCGTCGATGGTGTTCTGTGACGACTATGCGCTTTTGACGCAAAAGGCTGGTGGTGACGACGAAAGCCCGCTCTTCGAGGGCTGGCTGGGGCTGCGCGAACTGAGCACGGGCATCAATCTCAGCACCGCGCAGATGACGGCGCTGAGCGATAGCGACCATTCGGCGATCTTTCCGCGCTCGCTTTCCATCGTGCTGTCGCTGGAGGGGCGGCCCTCCGAGTTCAATCCGGGCAACGGCTGCCAGACCATGGTGTTACAACCGGGCGAGGCCGCGTTCTTCTCCTTCGCCGACGATGTGCGTACCACCGGTCGCTACAGCCGCGGCCATCGCTGCAAGTCCATGCTGATCCAGCTTCGGCCCGAGGTGATCGCCGAGGCCAATCTCGCCGATTTCGTCGATGCGCGCACGCGCAACAGCGAGATCGTTCCCTTCGGCACGGGCGTGCGCATGAGTGCGCTCTGCGGCCAGCTCTTCAATCCGCAACTGTGCGGCACGGTGGGCTGCCTGCTCGTCGAAAGCTACACGCTGGAGGTCGTCGCCCTCGCCATCCAGGCCGCTGGCCGGGAAGGCCCCGACGAGCACTCGCATGTCAGGGGCAATGACCGCATGCGCATGGCGCGCATCCGCGACCTGATGATGTCGGAGCCTGGGGCCGAGCACAGCCTCACCTCGCTCGCCCGCGAGGCCTGCGTCAGCGTTTCCAGCCTGAAGATCAAGTTCCGCGAGGTCTACGGCCAGTCCGTCATCGCCTTCCTCCATGACGTGCGCATGGAGAAGGCGCGCGACGGGCTGGAACGCGACGGCTGGACCGTGACCCAGGCGGCGCACTTCGCCGGTTACCGCCATGGCAGTAATTTCTCGACCGCCTTCCAGCGCTATTTCGGTTATTCGCCCGGACAATTGACGCGCGGCGAGATTTATCCGCACGCATAAGGAAACTGCCCGCCGGCATAAACCCGCCCTATGGCGATGCCGGAGCCGAGACAATAATCTTTCTTTGATTTCAAACCGCGAAGCGAAGCCGACCGTGGGTCTTTTGGTCCGCGCCGGTGAACTTCGCCCATTCGACTGGAGTATCGAATGCCGCCCGCACAGACCGAACCGCGTCGCACCTTCCTCACCCGCACCCATGCGGCGACCGGCGTCAAACGGATCGGCGCGCCGACCCGGCGGGCGCGACTTCTGGCCGGTGTCGCCTTCACGGTGACGATGGCGGCGGCGGGCTCGGCGCTGGCGCAGGATGTGCGCGAGGAGGACAAGACCGACCGCGTGACGACGAGCCAGACCCAGGCCGCCGATGGTTCGACCACGCTGGAGGCGATCACCGTCGAAGCCCGCCGCTACGCCGAAAACCCGCTCGACGTGCCCGTCAGCGTCTCCGTGGTGACGGATCAGAAGCTGACGAACGAGCGGATCAACGACGTGCAGGACCTTTCCGACCGCGTCGTCGGCCTGCAGATCCCCAATTACGGCGATGACCCGCGCACCGCCCAGCCGATCGTGCGCGGCGTCGGCACGCTCTCGACGTTGCTGTCGCCCGACAACTCGACCGCCCCGACCATCATCGACGGCGTGCCCATGCCGGCCTTCGCGGCAAGCGGGCAGATGCTCGATGTCGGCCAGATCGACGTGCTGCGCGGGCCGCAGGGCACGCTCTTCGGCCGCAACTCGACGGGCGGCGCGATCAACATCACGAGCATGGTTCCCGATGCGGAGACGATCCGCCAGATCACCGCGGAAGTCGGCACCGAGGGCTACCGCAAGGGCGAGTTCATCCTCGGCGGCGCGATCAACGAGGAGCTCTTCGGCCGCTTTGCCGTGCGCTACCAGGGCCGTGGAGCCTACGTCAAAAACGATCATCCCGGCGAGAAGGATATCGGTGGCTTCGATGTCGGTGCGATCAAGAGCACCTTGCTATGGACGCCGGGCGATACGACGGAGGTTAAGCTCACGCTCGGCTACGAGAAATACGACGGCGACACCGGCTATCCGTACCTCCTGCGCGACAGCCATGCCTATCAGGAGACGCCCGAGTTCAGGCGCGACCTCGGCTACGTCACGCTGAACACCTCGCACGATTTCGAGACGTTCGCGCTGAAGACCACGACGGGCTTCACCTATTACGACATCTACAACTGGACGGACAATTCGGACGGTTACATCAACAGCGCCACCTTCGGTGCGTTCGGTATGGTCATCCCGCCGGAATTCTACACCAATGACGGCGAATTCAACGTCACGGACCAGCGCGAAAGCCAGTTCTACCAGGAAGTCCGCCTGCAATCGCTCGACGATTCGGAGACGAAGTGGGTGGTCGGCGGCGTCTTCTCCTATAACGATTTCCACGAAGATGCCTTCGGAACCTCGACCATGTCGGCCTCGATCAACGGCACGCGCGACGTCAACCTCACCTCGACCTCCTCGGCGATCTTCTTCGACGTGGCGCAGCCCTTCGCGGAGCGCTTCGAGATTGGCGGCGGCCTGCGCTACACCCATGAGCGCAAGAAGATCGATGCCCTCTACACGGGCACCGGCTTCCCGGGCACGGTGGCGAGCTTCGCCCAGGACAGCGCGCGCAACTTCGACATGTTCTCCGGCCGCGTCTCGCTCAGCTACAAGCTCAACGACGAGAACCTGATCTACGGCAGCGTCAGCCGCGGCAACAAGGCGGGCGGCTTCCCGCGCTTTACCGGCAATGCCGCGATCGGCCTGCCGGAAGAGGGCTATGACGCCACCTCGATCTGGACCTATGAAGTGGGCTGGAAGGGCGACCTCATCGACAGCGGCACGAGCTTCGCCGTCGCCGGCTTCTACAACGACGTGACGGACGAGGCGATCTTCGGCTTCGACCCGGCGACCATGACCTTCCCGATCGAGAACTTCGACCTGAAGACCTATGGCGTCGAGGCGGAGGTGCGCAAGGAATTCGACAACGGTTTCGGCATCTTCGCCGGCGTCACGCTCACGCATTCGGAGATCACCGGCATCCCGGCAGGCGGCGTCCTGCAGGCCAAGGTCGGCAACGAGGTGCCGAACGTGCCGCTCTGGTCGGCCAATCTCGGCCTCACCTATCAGGGCGAGGCGGACTTCCTCAACATGTCGGGTGATCCGATGCTCACCGGCTATCTCGGCTACCGTTTCGTCGGCAAGCGCGCGGGCGACACCGGCAACAATTTCGATCTCGACGCCCAGCACATCGTCGATGCGCGGGTGGGCCTGAAGATCGACCAGACGGAATTCTACGTGTTCGGCGAAAACCTCATCGGCGACCGGCTGGAGCAGCAGGGTGCGCATATGACGGCGAACATCAACTCCGTCCTGGTCTCGCGCGGCCGCACGATCGGCCTTGGCATCACGACCAGGTTTTGATCGCCACCTTGAAGAAATGACAGCCCGGGCCAACGCCCGGGCCGGTGAAAACGAAAGACGAGGACCGATATGAAACCCGCGAACTGGATCCTGATCGCCAGCCTCTACGTCACGCAGTTCCTGCCGGTCTCCTTCTTCTTCATGGGCCTGCCGGCGATCTTGCGCGAACAGGGCCGCACGCTGGAAGAGATCGGCGCGCTCTACCTGCTCGGCTTCGTTTGGGTGTTCAAGATTGTCTGGGCGCCGCTCGTCGACCGTATCTCCTTCGGCCGGCTTGGCCATTATCGCGGCTGGCTGCTTGCGATGCAGGCGGCGATGATCGCCATGCTCGTTCTCATCGGCCAGATCGACGGCCTTGCCAATTTCCCGCTGCTGGTCGTGCTCGGGCTCGTGCTTACCGTCTTCTCGGCGACGCAGGATATCGCGACGGACGCCGTCACCTGCCGTCTCCTGCCGGCGGAGCTGCGCGGCCTCGGCAACAGCGTGCAGGTGGCCGGCGGCCTCGTCGGCATCGTGCTCGGCGGCGGGCTGACGCTCGCGCTCTACCCGACGATCGGCTGGACCGGCTGCTTCCTCCTGATGGCCGGCGTGCTCGCCGCCTGCTTCGTGCAGATCCTCTTTTTCCGGGAACCACAGGTTCCGGCCTCCCGCGCGGTCGCCGGTTACGGCCGCATCTGGCGCGTCTGGGCGCGGCCGGGCATGGCGGGCTGGGCGGCGCTGATGGTCATCGTGCCGCTCGGCATCGGCATGATCTTCGCCATGCTGAGCCCCATGCTGGTCGATATCGGCTGGTCGCTGGAGGCCGTCGGCTTCACGCTCAACATCGTCGGCTCGCTGGTCGGCCTTCTCGCCGTCTTCGGCGCGGGTCTGCTCATCCGCCGGTTCGGACGCAAGCGCATGCTGGTGGCCGCGGCCTTCGCGCAGGCGGCGATCATCCTTTCGGTCCTGCCGCTTGCCGGCGGCGCGCGCGAGCCGCTGCTGATCGTGCCCGGCCTGGTGCTCGTCTTCCTCATCTACAATCCGATCGCCACCGTGATGCTGACCATCATGATGGACCGGGCGGCTGCGGGCAGCGAGGGAACCGATTTCACGGCGCAATACAGCCTCTACAGCTTCATGGGTTTCCTGTCCGGTGCCGTCGCGCTCCAGGTCGCAGGCGCGGTGGGCTATCAAATGCTGGTGCTGATTGCCGCGGGCCTTGCCGTGCTCGCGGGGCTGCTCGCCATCAAACTCTATCGCGAAGACCGAGCTGTCGCAGGCGGCGCGGCGGTGGGCACGCCGGCCTACGGCGCCTCCTGCTAGCGGATGTACGAGCCAGCAATGCCGATGCCCCTGCCTGCGGGAAGACACTGTCCCTAGTTCCAGACTGCGTGAGGTGTCCCATGATGCAGACCAGACAGTGCGAAGACATCAAGGTTTTCGACAGCGCCGATTGCGAACACGCCTTCGGCATCCGCACCGAGACCGTACATCTCGACCATGGCATCACTCTTACCATGGCCAGCGGCACGGTCGGCGAGGAGTGCGATCTGCCGCTCGTCCTGCCGCGGCGTGGGGCGGCGATGGTTTTTGTCGCCACCGGCGTCCTGACCCTGCCCGGATGGGCGGGACAAGCGGGTGTCACTTTCGGAAGCGGCGAGGCGGCGCTCGTCTCAAACGGTTTCTTCGCCGACCTGGCGATGGCGCGGCCGGGTGAGGCATTCTCCGTCGTCATTGTCGGCCTGCCGCATGCCTATATGAGCCGCGTCTTCAGCGCGGCCTGCCCCGAAGTGCTTCGCGCCTTTCTCATCGGCGACGGCGAACGCGGGCTCAGCCGCGAAATCCTGCCGTCGGCTTCCATACAGGCCGTACTGTACCAGATGGCGATCGCCCAGGTCAGCGAACCGCTCCGCTCGGTCTTTCTCACCAGCAAGACCTACGAGCTGATCGCGCTCGGCCTCGAGCGGCTGTGCATCGCCCACTGCGATTGTGTGCTTTCGCCCGGCGATATCGAGCGGCTGAAGCGGGCGCGCGACATCCTCAGCGAAAACCTCTCCGATCCGCCTTCGCTGCTGGCGCTCGCCCACGAGGTCGGCATCAACGATTTCAAGCTGAAGAAAGGTTTCAAGGTTCTCTTCGATACGACCCCCTTCGGCTATCTCAAGGAGCGGCGCATGACCGCTGCGCGCAATGCCCTGATCGCGGGCGAACAGTCGGTGACGACGGTGGCGAACCAGGTTGGCTATACCAATCTCGGCCATTTCGCCGCCGCCTTCCGCAAGCAGTTCGGCACGACGCCGAAAGCGGTGAAGAAGACGTCCAACACCCGGATCGATCGGCTTGGCCAGACGCAGAACTGCGTTTAGCCTTGATGTCTGATCGCAGGAGGAGCGAATTGCGTCTGACACGGCAAACGGAAATCGCAATCAGTATTCTGACCTCCTGTGCGCGGCGCCGGCGGCAGATCGATACGCAGCTTGCGGCAAGCGAGGCGGAGACGTCGAAGGACCGAGCGGCGCAGGTCGTGATGCTCCTGTCGCGGGCCGGCTGGATCGGAACACGCCGTGGACGCGCCGGGGGCCTGATGCTTCTCGTACCGCCGGAACGCATTCTGCTTGGCGATGTCGTGCGCCTGATGCAGCCACGCGCCTTCGCGCATCCCTCGCCGGACATGGGCGAGTATTCTTCGGCGTTGGGAACGATCCTGCGCGACGTGTCCGATTCCATGCTTGATCTTCTGGACTGCCACGCGATCGCCGACCTGGTCGGCGGTCATGGCAAGCCGCGTATGCGGGGAGCAGCGTTGCGGGTGCTTTGATGTCGCACGAACGGTCCTGCTGACCCGGACGTAGCGATCTCCATCGGCGGGTGGAGCGAACAGCGCGCCGCGCGCGGAATGAAGGTGCCGACGTTTAATCATAGCGCTTGTAGCTCACATTCTGAGTGCGCGACAAAGCGGCCACAGTTCCCATTTCCGTACCGAAATTCATCGACAAGTCAGCGCAGAGAATTTCATGTCGGAATCTATCGTGCTGCCGAGGAGCGCTGAGAGTACGAGGCGCTTCATTGCCTTGCCTCATCAAAAGCCTTCGACGGAGCGGGCCGCGAGCCGAAACTTCCGGGGCGTCGTGCCGACGCGGCGCATGAATACGTCATAGAACCGGGTATTGGAGCCAAAGCCGCAGTCATGGGCGATTCCCACGATCGCATCGTCGGTTTCCGTAAGCCGCTGCATCGCACGTGCGAGACGGTACCGGGTCAGGTATTCCATCACGGAAATTCCGAGCACGTCCCGAAATGCACGGTTTATCGTCGTCGGATGGATACCGGCGAGCTTGGAGAGCGATGCCAGCGTCAGCCTCTCGGCAAAGCGCGCATTGATCAAGTCCGTCAATAGCTGCGTGTGCCTGACAGCCGGAGTGACGGGTATCCCCGCCTCGCTCGCCACCTCGTCCTTTTCCTCCTGATCGAGAACGATACGGCGCACGGCCAGCTTGACCTCATCGAACACCAACCGACGGCGCAATTCGCCGCCCGATTCCCATTCGTCGACCCACCGGGAGGCAATGCATGCACTTGCAGGGTCCTGTGCGCCCTGCATCACAAATGCGCCCTGCATGATCGCCTGACGGGAGGCCTTGCCGATCGGCAAGGCCAGAAAGTCGGCCAGAGGAAGATAGACGCAGATCAGAGGCGCATCCGGCGTCACGAAGATCGTCTGATGCGGGATAGCGGCCCAGAACAGGCCGAAGCGCCCGGCCTTCACATGCTCCTGCCGTCCGTTGAAGAGATAGGTCATGTCGCCGTCGAGGAGGAGGTTGACCTCGATGTGGTCATGCCAGTGCGCAGTCCTCATCGTGTCGGCGAGGTGGCGCTCGATCAGAAAGGTGCGCGGGGAATCCGTCCATTCCCCGGTCTCGTCGAATTCCCTGTTCATCCGGTCCAACGCTTCGATTCGGGATTGAATATACAAATAGCAGGAAGAAATTCTGGATTAAATGGGCGATATCCTGAGCGAGCAGAACAGCCGGAGATCGATATGCCGAAGATTTGCCTCGTTGGTGCGGGGAGCACCGTGTTTGCGCAGAACATTCTTGGAGATGTGCTGTCCACGCCATCCGGCCATGACTATGTCATCAGCCTGTTCGACATCGACGCCGAACGCCTCAGAACATCGGAAATCGTCACCC
Source organism: Shinella sp. S4-D37 (assembly GCF_040812195.1). Lineage (NCBI taxonomy): Bacteria > Pseudomonadati > Pseudomonadota > Alphaproteobacteria > Hyphomicrobiales > Rhizobiaceae > Shinella > Shinella sp. S4-D37. Next base: position 275,317 of record NZ_JBFNXL010000001.1, read on the forward strand.
GGCGGATCTGCGATGCGCTGAACCTCGCGGCTGTACGGATCGAGGCGACGCTCGACCGGCGCACTGCCCTTCGCGGGGCGGATTTCGTCATTCTGATGATGCAGGTCGGCGGCTACAAACCGGCGACCGTCACGGATTTCGAGGTGCCGAAGAAATACGGCTTGCGCCAGACCATTGCCGACACGCTCGGCATCGGCGGAATTTTTCGCGGGCTGCGGACCATTCCGATCCTCGAGGCGATCTGCCGCGACATGGAGGAGGTTTGCCCCGGCGCGCTGCTCATGCAGTATGTCAACCCGATGGCGATCAACTGCTGGGCCATCAAGGAACTGGCCCCGAGCATTCGTACGGTGGGGCTCTGCCACAGCGTTCAGCACACGGCCGCGCATCTGGCAACATGCCTTGGCGAGGACATTGCCGGCATCAACTACCTGTCCGCCGGCATCAACCATGTCGCCTTCTTCCTCAAGTACGAGAAAATCCATGCCGATGGCAGGCGGGAGGACCTCTATCCCCGCCTGAAGGCGCTCGCCGCCGAGGGCCGCGTACCGGATGACGACCGCGTCCGCTTCGATGCCCTGAAAAGGCTCGGCCATTTCGTCACGGAATCCAGCGAGCACTTCTCCGAATATACGTCCTGGTACATCAAGGGGCGCCAACCGGAGCTCATCGACGCGCTGAACATTCCGCTCGACGAATATATCCGCCGCTGCGAAGAGCAGATCGCCGGCTGGCACACGTTGCGCCAGAATCTCGAGGGCAACAAGCCGGTCGAGGTGTGCCGAAGCAACGAATATGCGGCCGGCATCATCCATGCGGCGACCACCGGTGCGCCGGCTTTGATCTATGGGAACGTGCCCAACAACGGGCTTATCGAGAATCTCCCGCCTGAATGCGTCGTTGAAGTGCCCTGCCATGTCGACAGAAACGGCATCCAACCGATCCGGATGGGCCGGATCCCGACACAACTGGCCTGCGTGATGACGCTCAGCACGTCCGTTCAGGAACTCACGGTGGAAGCTGCACTGACGAAAAGCCGCGACCGTATCTATCAGGCCGCACTTCTCGATCCCCACACATCGGCGGAGCTTTCACCCGACCAGATCTGGTCCCTAGTCGACGACCTGATCGAACAGCACGGGGACCTTCTGCCCGAATATCGCTGACGCCAAGCCCTCAGGCTCGAACGACAAGGCGTCCTCCTCCGGGAAGGGCGCCTTTTTGTTTCACCTGCACATGCCAAAACATCATAAAACGTCACGAACATGATTGACAATGATTTTATATGATGGAAATTTGACGCAGGATGTTGCGAAGGAAGCGCTGCGATGAGCCCCAATGGCGGGATAAAGACTGATCGGCTGGATGCGATCCGCAGCCATCTCTACGCGAACGGCTTTTCCACGATCCAGAATCTGGCGGACGCGGTCGGTGCCTCGCTTGCAACCGTCCGGCGCGACCTCCAGGTGCTCGAACAGGACGGCGTCATCGACCGCGTCCATGGCGGGGCACGTATCGCCGAGGGCTCGTCGGTCGAGCTCGCCTTTCAGGAACGCGAGAAGCGCCAGCTTTCCGCCAAGCGCGCGATTGCCAATGCAGCCTATGGGCTGCTCTCGCCGCGCACGGCGATCTTCCTCGATGCGGGCACAACCGTGTTGCAGCTCGCACGGCTCATCCGCATCAATCCGATGCCGCTGCGCATCTTCACGAACGGGCTGATCGTTGCGCAGGAATTCCTGAATATCCCCAGCCTCGAAGTCACTCTTCTGGGGGGGCAACTTCGCAGCGAGAACGCGTCCATCGTCGGCCCCCAGGCGGAAGTCATGCTTGAAGGGCTCTGGTTCGATCAGCTCTTCCTCGGTGCAAGTGCGGTCAGCCCGGACGGCGCGATCTACAGCGTCGACAGCGCGGAGGCGAGCCTCAATCGACGCATGCTGACCCGCTCGGCCAACCGCTATGTGCTTGCGGATTCTTCCAAGTTCGGCACGACGGCGACCTACAAGGTCTCGCCGCTCGCCGATACACGGCTCATCACCGATACGGGCCTGACCGCGCAATGGCGCAGCCAACTCGAAGAGGCCGGCGTGGACGCAGCCTTTGCGCAGCTTGGTGCACAGGAATGAGCGACGCGCTGGTCCTTGGCATCGATGGCGGCGGAAGCACGATCCGTGTGGCCCTTGCAAACAGGAACGGCGAGATTCTGCGTACGAGCTTCGGCGAAGGCGTCAACCCCATGGACAACCCGAACTGGCGGGCCGAGCTCGACCGGCACCTGATGCCGTTCCGCCATGAGCCGAAGCTCGCATCGGTTGCGGCGGCCTTGCCGGCCTATGGCGAGGTCGCTTACCTCTCCCGCCTCCAGGAAGCGGCGATCGCGGACATGTTTCCCGCCATGCGCGCGACCATCCTCAACGATGTCGATGCCGCCCATCTCGGTGCCTTCGGCGGCCGGGCCGGGATATTGATCCTGTCCGGAACGGGCTCGATGGCCTGGGCAAGGAATGCGGCCGGACATCCCGCCCGTTCGGGCGGCTGGGGGGATGTCGTCGGCGATGAGGGCAGCAGCTACTGGATCGGCCGCCTCGCCCTCAGTCTCGTCAGCCAGAGCCTCGATGGACGTGCGCCGAAGACATCACTGGCGAATATCGTCTTCGAGCATTTGAATCTCGACCTTTCCGATCCGATGAACAGCCTTGGCGGATGGGTCAATTCGCTCGCCAAGCCCCGGTCGGGTATTGCCGCCCTCTCGGCGCTGGTGGATCGCGCGGCCCGGGCGGGCGATGCTCCCGCCCGGGACTTGCTGCAACGCGCCGCGGATGCGCTTGCATGCCATCACGCTGCGGTCGCCGGGCACTGCGGCAAGGATGCCGATTGGACCTATGCGGGGGGAACCTTCGCAAGCGTGCTGCTGCTCGAATTCCTGGAGCAGCGCATCGGCAAGCCCGCAAAGGTGCCCAGGCTTTCCCCCATCGGCGGCGCGCTTCTGGCCGCCGCCCGAAATCTCGGCTGGCCGCTCGACGACGGCTGGCTCGAGCCTGCCGCCGCGTCCGCCGGAGCGGCGAGCGCACAACCGACAACCAGATGAAGATTCCAACGACAAAAAAGGATGGGAACATGCGTAAGATCATAATGTCATTGCTGGCCTCCGGCGCACTCATCATGGCGCTGCCGGCTTTTGCCGACGACGCGAAGCCGCTCGCCGGCAGCACGATCACGGTGCTGATGCCGTCGCCGCAGGGCGCCGATATCGCGGAAGAATTCGAGGCGGAAACCGGCATCAAGGTCGATTTGCAGACGCTCTCCTGGGACGACATCCGCCCGAAGCTCGTGACAGCGCTCGTCGCGGGCACGGCGCCGGCCGACGTCACCGAGTTCGACTGGTCGTGGACGGGCCAGTTCGCGGCTGCCGACTGGTATCTGCCGCTCAACGACGTGATTGATGCGGAGACCGTTGCCGATATCGGCGTCGCGAAGATTTTCACGGTCGACGGCAAGCTGCTTGGAATACCCTATACGAACGACTTCCGGGTGATGCTCGTCAACAAGAAGCATTTTGCCGATGCCGGCGTTACGGAAATGCCGAAAACCCTCGACGACCTCGTCGCCGCCGCAAAGAGGATCAAGGAGAAAGGCATCTCGACCTACCCCGTCGGGCTGCCGCTCTCGGCGACGGAAGGGGCTTCGACCAGCTGGTATCTCCTGACCAAGGCCTTCGGCGGAGAGCTGTTCGACAACGACTTCAACCCGCTTTTCACCGACCCGGACTCTGCCGGCTACAAGGCGCTGGCCTTCGAACTGATGCTGCTGAAGGAAGGGTTGGTCGATCCGGCCTCCACCGGTCTCAAGGACAGCCAGATCAACGAAAGCATGTTCTCCCAGGGCCTCACCAGCATCATGATCTCGGGTGAGCCCGGCCGTCTGGGCCAGATGAATGATCCCAAGCAGTCGAAGGTGGCAGGTGAGGTCGAGGCGATCCTGGTTCCCACGGAGAGCGGCGAGACTCGCAGCTTCGGTCTTCCCGAAGCGCTCGCCATTCCGAAGGTCTCCGCCAATCAGGAAGCGGCGATCGCCTTCGTGAAATGGTTCACGAGCCGGGAATTCCAGAAAAAGAACATGGTGAACGGCTTCCTGCCGACCCGCACCTCCGCGCTCGCCGAACTCAATTCCGAAGGCAAGCTCCACAGCGGCGATGCGCTCGTCGCGCAGTCGAAGACCGTCGAAGCCCTCTTCCCGCAGGGCACTCCCCCCTGGTATCCGCAATTCTCCAGCGGCGTGAACACGGCGATCAATAGCACCGCCAAGGGTGAGATGACTGTCGAGCAGGCCGTCGAAAGCATCGCCGAGGCCGCAAAGCAGGCCATGGCGCAATGACAGCGATCGTCACCGGCCGATCGGCCGGAAAGCGTGGCGTCGGCATGAATGCCGACGCCACGCTCGGCGTGCTGCTTGTCGCACCCATCCTCGTCACCATGGCGAGCCTCGTCTTCTACCCGATGGCGCGCACCTTCTGGGACAGCCTGCACCGCGTCAACCCGATGCAAGCAGGCACGCCCTTCGTGGGACTGGATAATTATGCGCGAATGCTTTCCGACGCACAGCTCGGCGCTGCATGGACCAATACTATCGTCTATGTCGTCCTTGCAGTCATCGCCGAGACGGTGTTCGGCGTCCTCGCCGCGGCCCTCATCAACCAGGTGAAGGTGGGGCGGCGATGGATCCTGGCGGCGGTGATTCTGCCCTGGGCGCTCCCGGGCGTCGTCAATTCCGTGATCTGGCTGTGGATCTACCAGCCGGGCGCCGGCCTCCTGAACGGCATCCTCTCGGCTTTGGGCCTGCCGTTCGAGAACCACGTCTGGTTCAACGACCGGACCAGCGCCATCATCGCCGTCACCGTCGTTCATGTCTGGCGCATGATGCCGCTCACGATCGTCATCGTTCTGGCGGCCATGCAGAGCATCCCGAGCCATCTCTACGAGGCGGCGCGCATCGACGGTGCGACGCGCGGCCAGATGTTCACCCTCGTTACGCTGCCGCTCGTGCGCAGCGCAATCGCCGTCGCCATGACCAATGCCACGGTGAACGCTTTCAACCTTTTCGACGAGGCCTGGGTGCTTTCCGGGGCCAGCCTCGAGACCCGCCCCGTCCTCGTGCAGATTTATCTCGAAACGTTCCAGAACCTCCGCTTCTCCTACGGGATGGCGCTCTCGATCACCGTCACCTTCGTCGCGCTCCTCGTGTCGCTGGTCTACGTCCTCCGCGTCTATCGCAACACACGGTTCGACTGATGAAACCTACGCTTCCCTACCGCCTGCTGATATGGGCCGGCCTCATCCTCCTGCTGCTCTGGTCGTTGGGACCGATCTACTGGACGATCGCCAGTTCCCTGACGCCGACGGCGGATTTCTCCGTGCGGCCGATACGTTTCTTTCCGCAGAATTTCACACTCGACCACTATTCGAGGCTGCTCGGCATCAACATCGACCGGATCGGCGGCGTCGAGGTGTGGAAGCAGTTCCGCGCGGCGCTCTTCAACAGCCTCGTGACCTCGGTGGCGGCGACCGTTCTGTGCATCGCGGTCTCCTCGCTTGGAGCCTATGCCTTCACCCGCATCCCGTTTCCAGGCCGCGGTGCGCTTTTCGCGGCAGTGGTCGCCACGCTTGCGATCCCGGCCTACGCGGTCCTCATCCCGCTTTATCAGATCATGATCAAGATGCAGCTTGTCGACACCTATGTCGGCGTCGCCCTCATCTATGTCTCGGCCTATCTGCCCCTCTCCCTCTGGCTTCTTCGAAGCGTCTTCGACGCCTTGCCGCTTGCGCTCGAGGAAGCGGCGCAACTCGACGGCGCGGGGCGGCTTTATATCTTCTTCAATATCGTGCTTCCGCTCGCCGGCCCCGGCCTGACGGCAGCCGCCATCCTGACGTTCCTCGGGGCATGGGGCCAATATCTGGTTCCTCTCATTTTCTCTCCGCAAGCGACCAAGCCCCTGACCGTCCTCATTCCCGAATTCGTCACCAAGAACTTCATCGACTACGGGCTGATCACGGCGAGCGGATCCATCGCGATCGTCATCCCCGCCCTCGTCGTCATCTTCCTCAACCGATACCTCGTCAGCGGACTGCTGGCCGGCTCGGTAAAATAACCGGAGACATCATGAACACGACTGAAAAGGTGATTTTCGAGCAGTTCCCGTATTGGGAAAAGGCGATAGGCTCGAACACCGCCGCCAGGAAGACCGACCTCCTCGTCTATGTCGGCTGCGGCACATCCTACTATCTCGCGCTCTCCCTTGCGGCCTCTGCCAACGGTGCAGGACGGCAGGCGATCGCAGTGCCCGGCGACGAATGGCTCAACCGGCCGTCGCTCTTCTGGCCCGAATGGACGAGGACGCATGTGGTCGCAATCTCGCGCAGCGGCGAGACGACCGAAACTGTCGCCGCCGCCCGGAAAAGCCGTGCCAGCGGCGCCTTCGTCACCGGCCTGACGGTGGAGCTGGAAAGCAGTCTTGCCAGGAGCTGCCACAAGACCATCGCAGCCGCGACCCATCCGGACGAGGGCATCGTGATGACGGCCTCGGCGAGCCTCATGCTGCTGCTCGGCATGCAGATGGCCGGATACGACATCCCCGCCTCGACCCCGGCAGCGGCGGAAGCGCTCGCCAGGGCCCTCGATGCGTCGCTCCCGGCCCAAATCCACGAGCGCTCGCATGTCGTCTTCCTCGGCAGCGGCGCCCTGTTCGGCATCGCCTTGGAAGGTGCCCTCAAGCTGATGGAGATGAGCCAGGTCCTGACCCAGGCCTTTCATCCGCTCGAATACCGCCACGGCCCGATCAGCCTGGTCGATCAGAAGACAGCCGTCGTGATGCTCTACAGCGCCGACCAGAAGGACGCCGAGATCAAGCTCGTCGGGGAATTGCAGGACAAGGGCGCGCTCGTCGTCGGCCTGGGCGGTCCGGGCGACGTGGCGCTTCCCGTCGTGGACACCGATCCGGCCGTTGCCGGTCTCGTCCTCCTGCCCGCGCTCCAGATCCTGGGTGAACGCGCCGCACAAGCACGGCGAATCGATACGGTCGCACCGCGTCACCTGACGAAAGTGGTGACATTGGCATGATCGCCGCCGTTGAACGCAACCGGCGCATTGCGCTGGCAAAACTGTTCGGATCGAAAGATTTGCCACTGCCGCGGGGAATCACCTCCGTGTGCTCCGCCCATCCGCTCGTCGTCGAAGCCGTGCTACGCCGTGCAGCGCGCGAGGATCAGGCGGTCCTGCTGGAGGCGACCTGCAATCAGGTCAACCAGGAGGGTGGATATACCGGGATGACGCCAGCCGATTTCCGGCATTTCGTCGAGCGTATTGCTGTGACAGCCGGCTTTCCGGTGGACCGCATCATTCTTGGCGGCGACCACCTCGGCCCGAATCCATGGCGGAAACTCCCTGCCGACGAGGCCATGGCCCGCGCCGAGGCGATGATCGTCGCCTATGCCGAGGCGGGCTTCGAAAAACTCCATCTCGACACCTCGATGGGCTGCGCAGGAGAACCGGCAGGCCTTTCCGATGCGCTGACGGCCGAAAGGGCTGCGCGCCTTGCGCGTGCCGCGGAAGACGCCACGAGGCGTGTCGGCCGCAAGCCGCCCGTCTATGTTATCGGCACGGAGGTTCCTCCGCCCGGAGGCGCGACGCAAGTATTGGAGGAGCTGGAAATCACCCGCCCCGAAGCCGTGCTGGAGACGCTTGCCGTCCATCGCTCCGCCTTTGTCGCAGCCGGCGTCGAGCCTGCTCTCGCGCGCGTCATCGGCATCGTGGTCCAGCCCGGCGTCGAGTTCGGCAACGCCAACGTTGCGCTCTACAAGCCGGACCGGGCGCAGAGCCTGGTCTCGGCGCTTGACGCCATGCCCGGCCTCCTCTTCGAAGCCCATTCGACCGACTATCAGCCGGCCGGCGAGCTCTCCGCCCTGGTCGATGGCGGGTTCGGGATTTTGAAAGTAGGGCCGGGGCTGACCTTCGCCCTCAGGGAAGCCCTCTACGGGCTCGATGCGATACGCCGGGAGATCGCCGGTCAAGCCGCATCGCGGGGTCTGCCCGCCGTTCTGGAAGAGGTCATGCTGGCCAGCCCCGGCCATTGGTCGGGTCACTATAGCGGCACAGCCACGGAACAGAGGCTGCAGCGCCATTTCAGCTACAGCGACCGGATTCGCTATTATTGGCTGGACAGGCAGGTATCGAACGCCGTGGACCGGCTTTTCGCCGAGCTCCCCGGGCGGATTCCCGAAACCCTGATCAGTCAATATCTCAGCCGGCTCTACCCGAAGGTCGTCGCCGGCCACGTTGCGCCGAACGCCCGCGATCTCTGCCTTGCCGCGATCGATGCGGCTCTTGCGCCCTACCGTATCGCCACGGCGCGCCGATAGGCCGCGCCAGCCCCACCCCTTCTACTGGAGACAATGATGGCACCAGTCACGATAACGAAGGCCCGCAAGGCCTATGGTCATTTCGAAGTCCTGCACGGCGTCGATATCGACATCCTGGACGGCGAGTTCGTCATCCTCGTCGGTCCGTCAGGCTGCGGAAAGTCCACGCTTCTGCGGATGATCGCGGGACTGGAGGAGATATCCGGCGGAGACATCGCCATCGGCAGCAGGATCGTCAACGACGTCGCGCCGAAGGAACGGGACATTGCGATGGTCTTCCAGTCCTATGCGCTCTATCCCCACATGACGGTGGAAGCGAATATGGGCTTCTCGCTGCGGCTTGCGAGGGCACCGAAGGACGAGATCAAGCGGCGCGTTCTCGAGGCGGCGCAGATACTCGGCCTCGAACACCTGCTCGACCGCTATCCGCGAAACCTCTCCGGCGGCCAGCGTCAACGCGTGGCGATGGGCAGGGCCATCGTCCGCCAGCCCCAGGTCTTCCTCTTTGACGAGCCGCTCTCCAACCTGGACGCCAAGTTGCGCGTGCAGATGCGCGCCGAAATCAAGCAATTGCACCAGCGCCTGAAGACGACGACCATCTATGTCACCCATGACCAGATCGAAGCGATGACCATGGCCGACCGGATCGTCGTCATGCGCGACGGCCATGTCGAACAGATCGGCTCCCCACTCGATCTCTATGACAGGCCGGCCAACCTGTTCGTTGCCGGCTTCATCGGCTCGCCGGGCATGAATTTTATTCCGGGAAAAATCAGCCAGACGGGGCCAATCGAGTTTGTTGCCGCAAGCGGAGCCCGGTTGCCACTCCCCGAAGAGTGCCCCGCAGAGCGCGGCCGGGAGATGATATACGGCGTGCGCCCGGAACATCTGCTCATCAATCAGGGCGGAGTGGATGCAACGGTATCCTTCATCGAGCCGACAGGTGCCGAAATACAGATCACGGCGAAAGTCGGCACCACCCAGATCGTCGCCTCCGTGCGGGACCGGATCGTCGTGCGGCCAGGAGATACCATCTCAGTGGGTTTTGATGTCAACACGATCCATATTTTTGATGCACAAACCGAAAGCCGAATATAGCCTACAAGCTGACTATGCGATGGCCATGGCGCGGAAGAAACGTCCACAAGCACCAAACTCGACATCATGCTGTGGATGATTGATCGTATCCGTCACGATCTCGTGCACGGCACAAGTGATACGAACGTGATGTTGGATTTGCGCGACTTCTTGACCACTGTCCGCGGGCTCAAGCGCGGTGCGACGTGTCAATACTGCCGTTTGGTTCTGTTCGATTCTAAGACCTTCAGCAGGGCAGTGCTACCGGTTTCCCGGTCTGCGGATGAACCATGACCGCCATGTCGACGCCGTAGATGCGCTTCAATTCCCCGACCGTCATGATGTACTCGGGCGCTCCCCGGGCAATGAGCCTTCCCGAATGCAGCGCGATCACGTCGTCGCAGAAGCGGGTGGTGACGTTGACGTCGTGCAGGACGACGACCACCCCCAGACGCTTCTCATGCGAGAGCATGCGCACGAGCGACATGACCTCGATCTGATGGGCGATGTCGAGCGCGGAGATCGGCTCGTCGAGGAGCAGGCATTCGGCGTCCTGTGCCACCAGCATGGCGATCCACACGCGTTGGCGCTCGCCGCCGGAAAGGGTATCGACCAGACGGTCTGTGAAGGGCGCGATGCCGGTCAGCTCGATAGCTTCTTCCACCTTCTCACGGTCTTCCTTGCCGAAGCGGCCGAGCGCGCCGTGCCAAGGATAGCGTCCCATTGCGACGAGTTCCCTCACGAGCAGGCCGGAGGCAGGCGGTGTCTGCTGCGGCAGGTAGGCGAGGCTCCGGGAGAAGGCGCGGTCGCCCCATTCCGGCAGTGCACGCCCCTTGAAGCGAATGGTTCCGCCGGTCGCGGTCTGCTGGCGGGCGAGAATCTTCAGGAGCGTCGACTTGCCCGACCCGTTATGGCCGATCAGGCCGATGATCTTCCCCTCGGGGATCGTCAGGGTCAGTGGCTCGATGAGCGTGCGCTGCGATATCGAGAAGGACACGGCATCGAGCTCGAAGAGCGGTGCGGGAGATGCGTCTGGCAGGGCTTGCATGATCACGATCGTTCCGGTGAATGGGATGGCATTGCGGTTTCAGGTCTTGCGAATATCCGGCAGGGGACAAAGGCTGCAGCATGTCTCCTCACCGGGCAGCAGATAGCGAAGGCAGCAGACCCGGCGGCGCCGGACAGGCATGTCGTTCTCCAGCAGGTAGCGGACCTGCCCGAACAGCGGGTTGCGTCTTCCGTTCGGCAATATCTCCGCGTTCAACATCGAAAAGCCGTGTTGCAAGCCCCTTCCCGATTTCGCGCCGTCCTTGCCGGCCTCGGAGAGAGACCATGCGAGAATGGTGGCCGCATTGCTCCACAGGAGCCGCTCGGTCACGCCGAAAGCCGACGACATCGTTTCTATGAAGGGCACGAGATGATTCTCAAGCAGAACCGACAGCGGAGCCGGGTCTGCCTCGTCGATCGGCTCCCCGTCGCTGGCGAGAAGAAAGGCCGTCGGCGTTCCGTCCTCCGTGATCCGCATATGGATGCGCGTGATCTCGATGGGCAGGGTGCGGCCGAGCCGCACGGCCACCGCCACGGTGGGGACGATGAGCGCAGCAAAGTAGTATTGCGACCAGAGCGAGATCGCCGCGCGCCGGTCGGCCGCCCCGAAGGGGGCCTCGAAACGGGCGACGAGCGCACCGATTCCTTGCATGTCGAGCGGCCGGACCGAGCCGGCATCGTCGTCGCCCGCCAATTCCATATGGTCGCCATACCAGTGGAAGGGCCGCGCGAAGGCGCCAGCGAGGGTGGGGATCATCGCATGTCCCGGTTGCGCCAGAGGAGAAGGACGAGCACCGGGCTGCCGGTGACGGCGGCGAGCAGGCCGGCGGGGATCTGGCGGGGAAAGGCGACCTGCCGGCCGATCCAGTCCGCTAGGACGAGGATGGCGGCGCCGGCGAGAGCCGCGACGAGCACCTCACCGCCCGCGCGGCGTGCCCCGGCGGCGCGGGCGATCGCCGGCGCCAGCAGGCCGACGAAGGTTATCGGACCGACGACGAGGGTCGCGGCGCCCGTGGCGCCCGCCACCATGAGAAGCATGGCCAGCCGGACGGCGGCCATGTTCATGCCGAGCGCCCGGCCGACGGGCGCGCCGAGCGGCACGATATCGAGCCAGCGCAGCAGCGGGACCGTCGCGGCGAGCGCAAGGCCCGCCGCCGCCGAGACATAGGCCATCCGCTCCGTGCCGACGCCGTAGGTCGAACCGGCCATCCAGACGAGCAGCCGCGAGAAGCGGGGGTCTCCGCTGGCGAGCAGGATGGAAACGAGCGCCGACATGGCCGTCGCCAGCGTTAGGCCGACGAGGACGATGCGTTCGGGCGAGAAGCCGCTCCCCTGGACGAGGACGAGGAGCAGTACGGCGACGCCGAACGCGCCGACTGCGCCGTAGAGCGCCTGGATGCCGGGGCCGGCGGCCGGCGACAGCACCATGGCGGCGATCACGCCGCAGGCGGCGCCCGCGCTGACGCCGGCAAGCTCCGGCGCGGCGAGCGGATTGGCCGTCAGCCGCTGGATCACCACGCCGCCCGTGGCTAGCAGCACGCCGCAGGCGGCCGCCGCGGCGATCCGCGGCAGGCGGAGGGCCAGGACGGGATCGGAAGGGCTGGTGAAACCGAAGCTGTCGGCCGTCCAGCCCAGCGTTGCGGCGGCAAGGACGAAGAGGGAGAGGACGATCGCTCCGGTCACCAGAGCCGCCGTAAGAGGGATGCGTGCCGGCATGTCCTGCCGGAGCACGGGCGGCCGGCCGGCGAGCGGCCGCCCTGCGAAAAGCAGGAGGAAGCCCGCGCCGACGAGCGCCGTCGCCGCGCCGGTCGGCACGCTCCCGATGGTGCCTGAACAGGCCATGACGGCGGCATCGGCTAGGAGCAGCAGCAGGGCGCCGGCCGCCGTGGCGCCGGCGAGCTGCTGCGGCAGCGTGCGCGCGCCCGCGAGCCGGGCGAGGGCGGGCGCGGCCAGCCCGAGAAAGGCGAAAACGCCGACGGCCGCCGTGACGATGGCGGCAAGCATCGCGGCGGCGGCAAGAGCAAGGCCGCGCACCAGCGCGGAGGGCAGGCCGAGGGCTCGCGCCGCATCCTCCCCCAGCGCGAGCACCGCGAGCTGCCGCATCAGCAGCAGGAGGCCCGCGGCGGGCAGGACGAGCTTGACGGGCAGCCAGGCCGCGACCGACCAGCCGTTCTGCACCAGCGAGCCGGAGCTCCAGATGAACAGGCTCGTCAGATAGCGGCCGTTGAAAAGGATGAGGACATTGGCGGCGGCGGCGGCCGTCAGGCCGAAGGTCAGCCCTGCCAGCACGACGGTCATCGGCGAGGTGCCCCGCCTCAGCCAGAGGGAGGCCATCAGCGCCATGACGAGGACGGCGCCGGCAAGCGCGGCGGCATCCCGTGCGAGAACGCCGGCCTCCGGCGCGGCGAGCAGCAACACGACGAGCGCGAGCTGGCTGCCGGCGGAAAGGCCGAGTGTTCCGGGCTCGGCGAGGGGGTTGGCGAAGATGTGCTGCAGCACCGCGCCCGCCATGCCGAGCGCCGCGCCCGAGGCGAGCGCGACGACGATCCGGGGCAGGCTGTCGTAGTGGAACAGCATCTGGCGGATATCGTCCGCATCCGGCGTGAGGGCTGCGGCGGGCCAGAGTGCGACGGGCAGTTTGCCGGCGAGATTGGCCGCGGTCAGCATCACCGCCGGAAGCGCCAGCAGCACGCCGAGAAGCACGGCGCGCGAGGGTGGGGATGCCCGCGTCACAGGTCTCCCGCGACGGTGCCGAGCAACCGGGCGAAACGTCCGGCCGTCGGAAAGGCCCCGAATGGGGTCGCCGACGCAATGCCCGTTACGCGGCCCGCCCGCACGAAGGGTAACGCCTGCCAGAGCGGGCTTGCGGCGAGATCCGCCGGCACGCCCGGCGCATTGTTCTCAATGAAGACGAGCATGGCGTCCCACCGGTCCGCCAGCCGATCGATGCCGACGACGTCGAACGTGCCTTCGCCAGCCCAGGCATTGACGAGGCCTACCCGGTCCAGCACGTCCTGAAAGAGGTTCGACCGTCCGTAGACCCAGACGTGCCGGTTATCCACGAAGGTCACGAGGAAAACCGGCTGCCCGGCACGGTGCGCGAGGCGCCGCCGGGCTCCCGCAATATCCGCTTCCACCGCGGCGACGGCGGCATGGCCGAAGGTGGGGCGGCCGAGGAAGTCGGCAAGGTTCAGGAGGAGATCCCTGAAATGCTCGTATTCCCGGACGGCCGGGGCCGACGTCATGGTCAGCGCCCTGAGCGGCGCGATCATGGCGAGGCGGTCGAGGTCGGGCCGTTCCCCGGGGGTGAGGATCAGGTCGGGGTGCAGATCGGCGAGCAGCTCGACATTCGGCTCCGCCTCGGTGCCGAGATCGACGACGCCCTCCGGCAGGAAGGGCTCGACCACCCAGCGACGATAGGTCTCCGGATCCTGCATCGCCGCCGGCACAAGGCCGATGGCGATCAGGGTCTCGACGATGCGATGCTCGAGCGCGGCGATGCGGATCCGGCCGGGACGCGCATGCGCATGCCCCGCGCAGGCGGCAAGCGCCGCTGCGCCCAGCATCCGGCAGAAGCCACGGCGGCAGGAACGGCCCGCCTGCATCCGGCGGTGGCCCCTACCACCGGTATTTCAGTGTCGCCGTGACGTTGCGGCCTTCCCCGTAGAAGCAGCCCTCCCAGAACGAGCAGGTCGAGATGTACTTCCTGTCGAAGATGTTGCGGGCGCTGACCGTGAGGTTGAGCCCCTCCAGGTCGGGATTCTTCCTGCCGAAATCATAGGTCAGGCTCGCGTCGAAGAGCGTGTAGGACGGCAGCTCGATCTCCCGGCTCGAGCCCCAGACCTTGCCGCGATAGCGTATGCCGACGCCACCACCGAGGCCGGCCGCCGCGCCGTCGTCGATCGTGTAGTTCGCCCAGAGCGACGCCTGATGCTTCGGCGTCAGGAAGAGCGGCATGCCAAGATCGGCATCGTTGCTCTTGGTTATCTCGGAATCGAGATAGGTATAGGCGCCGACGAGATCGAAGCGGTCGGTCATGCTGATCTTCGCCTCGGCCTCGAAGCCGCGCACGCGCGCCTCGCCGGTCTGGATTTGTGCCCAGGGATTGGTCGGCGGCGGGTTGAGGTCGCGCGTCAGGATGTTCTGACGCGTCAGGTCGAAGACGGAGAGCGCGAAGAAGCTCTGGCTGCCGACGGGCTGGTACTTGATGCCGATCTCGTATTGCCGGGCGGTCGTCGGCCTGAAGGGGTCGCCGTTGCCGTCGAGCCCGATTTCCGGGTCGAAGGACGTCGAGTAGCTGACATAGGGTGCAAGGCCGTTGTCGAAGAGATAGCCGAGGCCGACGCGACCGGTGAGGGCGTGGTCCTTCTGCGTCGTGCTCGTTGCCCAGAGGCGGTCGGTGGTGGTGCCCTCGGCCCAGTCGTAGCGGCCATCGAAGGTGAGGCGCCAGTTGTTCCAGGCGACCTGGTCCTGCGCGTAGAGGCCGACCTGCGTCGCCGTCTTAAGCTCCGAGATCGTCGGAACGAGCGATCCGACTGGCGTGCCATAGACCGGGTCGAAGACATCGATCGAAGACAGCGTGGCCGAGGCGAATTTCCAGTCGCTCCTCGATCGGGAGTAATCGAGGCCGAGGATAAGCTTGTGCGCGAGGCTGCCGGTATCGAATTCGCCGATCAGTTGGTTGTCGATGCCAAGCGTGCCGATTGCATTGACGTCGTTCCAGCCGGTCCGGTCGGCGGTGCGCCCGTCCACGACGAACGCGCCGTAGTCGAAGGCCATCAGCGAGGTGTTCTCGGTCTGGTCGACATGGGTGTAGCGCAGATTCTGGCGCACGCTCCAGGTGTCGCTGAAATGATGCTCGAATTCATAGCCGAGCGAATACTGCGTCCGGTCGAAGCTGTCGAAGCCCGGTTCGCCGAGGAAGCGGTCCCGCGGGATTTCTCCGTGGACGCTGTCGAACAGCGTGCCGAAGGCGGGCAGGGGGACCGGGCGGAGCGCGTCCTTATCGCGCTGGAACTGGCCGAAGACGGTGAGCGATGTTTCCGCATCCGGGGACCAGGTGAGCGCCGGGGCAAGGAAGAGGCGGTCGTCGCCCTGGAAGTCCATCTGCCCGTCGGCGCTGCGGGCAAGGCCGGTCAGGCGGTAGCGCAGGACGTCGTCGCCGCCGAGCGGCCTGCTGAAGTCGAAGGCGGTCTGGAGGCGGCGCGGATCGCCGAGGGCGAGCTGGACCTCGCGCAGCGGTTCGTCCGTCGGCCGCTTGACGACCTGGTTGACGATGCCGCCCGGCGCGATCTGGCCGTAGAGGACCGAGGCCGGGCCGCGCACCGTTTCGATGCGTTCGAGACCGTAGGGCTCCACGCCGAGCTGCGCCCCGACGATGTAATCCCGGTACTGCCGCGTCCCGTCGAGGAAGAAGGGAACCTGGAAGCCCCGCATGAAGACGTAGTCCTGCTCGGGATTGAACCCGTAGCTGCCCACGCTGACACCGGGCGTATAGGTGAGCGCGTCTTCCAGGCGTGTCGCGCCTTGCTTCTCGATCTGGTCGCGCGTGACGACGGAGATCGACTGCGGCGTTTCCACCAGGGGCGTGTCGGTCTTGGTGCCGCTCGCCGGAAGAGTTTTTGAATATCCCAGTTCATCGGAAAAGGCCCTCAATCCTCCGGGCGGTGCAGATGGGCAACCGCAGGTCGCCTCCGTCCCGCGCGATCAGGACAATGGCGGAATATCGTCGACGCAGGTTCAAAGCGATTTTTTGCCTTGCAGGTTAATGTCGCTAAACTCTTTCGCCGAACGTCGATTTGCATGCAAGTTCAATGAATTGCCGTCGTTCGGAACCAAACGCCATGCGCCGCCGATTGCAAGCAAGAAACCTTCCTGAAAAACTCATATTATTCGGGCGGATAGGGCTTTCTGCTCCTTGAGCCCATTGTTTCCTGCGTCAAAAAATATCCCAACGGGTGTTGCAGAAGAGCCACGAGCGGCGGTGTCGTTTTCTCTTACGAAGCAAAAGCCACTGGTAGGCGATCACGCTCGCTACCTAAAACATGTCTTTTAAAGTCAAGTTTTATGCTCTTGTTTGCGCTAGCGCAAAGAGCGGGGTTTCCCGGATGTGCAATTCCCATCGCAAGGCAAATGGCGAGCGGGGATATTATGGCGCGCAAGGGTGGACTGGGTTTCGTGACGGCGCTTCTTCTGGCCGGAACGGCGACGGGGGTTTTGGCACAGTCGGCAACGCCCGGCTCGACCACAATTCTGGATGCCATCGTGGTCGATGGCGGCAAGTGGAGCGATACGGTTCAGAAGGCGCGCGAGCGGCTGGCGGCCATTCCCGGCGGCGTCGCAGCCATCGGCGCGGAGGAGCGGGCAGCCAAGGCCATGCCGACGCTTTCTGAAGCGCTTGCATTCGTTCCGGGCGTCGTTGTGCAGCGCTTCTTCGGCGGCAACGACCAGCCGCGCGTGCAGATCCGCGGCTCGGGCCTGCAACAGAACCCGGTCGAGCGCGGCATCCTCGTGCTGAAGGACGGCCTGCCGATCAACCGGGCGGACGGTTCCTATATCGTCGGCCTTGCCAATCCCGGGCAGGCGAGCCTGATCGAGGTCTATCGCGGCTATACCGCCAACCGGCTCGGCGCGAGCGTGCTCGGCGGGGCGATCAACTTCGCCTCCCCGGTGGAGGCGGGAACGAGTATTTCGGTCGAAGGCGGCAGTTTCGGCGCGGCGGAGGTGTCCGCACGAACGGGCTTCGACGACGACCGCTTCGCTGGAAGCTTCTTCGCCGACAGCAGCCGGCGCGACGGTTTCCGGCGGCACAACGAATCCCGCCGCACCAGCATCGGCGGCACGGTCGAGGCGGAGATTTCCGATATCGTCACGACGCGCGCCTTCATCGGCTATACCGATCTCGGCTTCGACGTTTCCGGCCCCCTGACGCTGACCGCGCTCGAGGCGGATCCGACGCACATCTCGCTCGGTCCGCCGACCAGTCTCGGCCCCAATGTAGAACGCGACAGGCCGCGCCGTGAGGCAAGCCAGTACCTCATCGGCTCGCGCACCTCGATCACGCTGGACGACCATCTCTTCGATATCGGCCTCGGCTACACCTATACCGAGGACATGTTCCGCTTCCCCATGTCGAGCGGCGTGCGTCGCACGGAGGGCGGCGACATCACAGGCCTTCTGCGCTACGCTTGGCAGCCGGATGCGGACGCGCTCCTGCCACTCTTCGAGACGACGGCGCAATATTCCATCGGCTCGGCCGAGCGGACCTACAACATCAATCGCGCCGGCGCCGACGGGCCGGCCTTCTCCAGGAACGATCTCGACGCCAAGACCCTGTCGCTCACGGCCGGCCTCAATGTGCCGGTCGGCGATGCGGTGACGCTGTCGCCCTCGCTCTCCTACACCCATGCGACGCGTGGTAACGACGATCTCTGGGGCGCGGCGACCCGGCCATGGCTGGGCTTCACGCCCGGCGGGCCGGTCGTGTCGAGAATACCGGCGGTCGATACGAGTTATGACCGCAGCTATAGCGGCTGGTCGCCGGCGCTGGCCGCAAGCTGGCGGCCCGACGAAAGCAACCTGCTGTTCGCCGCGATCAGCCGCAGCTTCGAGCCACCGACCCATGACGACCTGCTCGGCACCATGGGCGGAACGCCCAACTCTTCGGCGACAGGTTTCTCCACGCCGAACCTCGACGCCCAGACTGCGACCACCGTCGAGATCGGCTGGCGGGGCAGCTACGAGACATGGAACGTCGATGCCGTCGCCTACTATTCATGGGTGGACGACGAGCTTCTCAGCCTGCGTGACAGCAGCGGTTCGCTGCTGGCCGCCTTCAATGCCGACCGGACAATCCATGCCGGGCTGGAGTTCGGCGTCTCCGGCGAGATCCTTCACGCGCTCACGGGCCGGCTTGCCTATACGTTCCAGGACTTCCGCTTCGACGACGATCCGGTGCGCGGCGACAATCGCCTCGCCGGCGCGCCCCGCCATGTCGTGCACCTCGCGCTGCAATATGCGGTGACGGAAGACTGGGATATCGGCGCGGCCCTGCAATGGGTTCCGGCAAAGACGCCCGTCGACAACATGAACACGCTCTACGCCGATCCCTACGCGGTTGTCGATCTTACGACCGAATACCGCATCAACGAGGCTTTCAGCCTCTACGGGGCCGTCACCAATATCTTCGACAAGACCTATGCTTCCTCGACCCTGATCCTCGACCAGGCGAGCCCTGGGCAGGCGGTCTACCTGCCGGGCGACGGTCGAGGCTTCTATGCGGGCATCAAAGCGCGCTTCTGACGAAAGGACTGTTGATATGACCCTTCTCATCCGTCGCGAAGTTCTTGCAGGGCTCTCCGCCCTGACGATCACGACGCTGGCCGCGCCCGCGATCCTCCGGGCCGCCGTGCCGCTGACGCTCTACGGCCCGCCAGCCGCGCCCTCCGCCGTGCTCGCCCATGCGGTCAAGGGCGGCTTCCTCAGGGATATCGCGCCGGGAGCGATCTTCCAAGCTTGGAAGACGCCGGACGAGATGCGCGCCGCCGTCGCCTCCGGCTCGATGGGCGCCGTGGTGATGCCGAGCTATGCGGCGGCCAACCTGCACAACCGGGGCCTCGGCCTCGGGCTTCTCAATGTACTGACCACAGGCCTTCTCTATGTCGTCTCGAAGGACGAGACGCTGAAGACGGTCGCCGGGCTGAAGGGCAGAACGCTCGCCTTGCCGTTCAAGAACGACATGCCGGATTTCGTGATGGCGCGGCTTCTGGCGAAGGCGGGCCTGGGACAGGGCGACGTGGCGCTCGAATATACCGCCTCGCCGCCCGAGGCGGTGCAGCTGCTCCTGACCGGCCGGGTGGATGCCGCCCTCCTCAGCGAGCCGGCGGCGACCGGCGTCATCATCAAGGCGAAGTCGATGTTCATGACCGTTCATCGCGCCATCGACGTCCAGGTCGAATGGCAAGCCGTCGCTGGCACGTCGGAGATCCCGCAGGCCGGGCTCGCGCTGACGGCCGACGTGCAGCAGGCGCTCGGCAAGGCGGGCACCGATGTTCTTCAGAAGGCGATCGAGGCGGCGCTTGCCGATGCCCTCGCCGATCCCGCGGCCGCCTCCGCCGCCGTCGCGGATGCCCTCGGCTTTCCGCCCGACATCATCGCGGCTTCCTTCCCGACCAGCCATCTGAGTGCCATTCCTGCCAGCGCTGCGCGGAAAAACCTCGAAGGCTTTTACGGCGTGCTGGCGGAGGCCAATCCGGCCATTATCGGCGGCAAGTTGCCGGGCGACGGGTTCTATCTGGTATGACGCCATGAGCCACGTTCTCGCCGGCCTCGGCTGGACGGGCCGCTATCTATGGGCCGGCTGGGCGGGCCTTGCCGGCATCTTCTGCTTCCTCAGCGCCTGGCAGGCGGGGCACGAGATCTACGGCTCCTTCATCCTGCCGTCCCCGGCGGAAACAGCCTCGGCCATCGCCGTGCTCGTGACGCGGCCGGATTTTTGGGAAGTCTTGTCCGAGAGCGCCGGCCGGGCGCTTTCGGGCTTCGCGCTCGCCGCGATGATCGGTACAACCACCGGGCTCGTCGCCGGCTATTCCTTCGCCGCCATGCGGCTGATGAAGCCGGTGGTCACGGTCATGCTCGGCGTGCCGCCGATCGGCTGGATCGTATTGGCGCTGATCTGGTTCGGCTCGTCCGGGGGCACGGCCATCCTGACGGTGGTCATCGCCTCCGCGCCGCTCTCCTTCGCGGGCGCGCTGGAAGGGGTCGCCAAGCGCGACCGGCAGCTCGACATCATGGCCCAGTCCTTCGGCGCGTCCTGGGTCTACCGGCTGCGCACGATCACCCTGCCGCATGTGCTCTCCTATCTCTTTCCCGCCTGGACCACGACGGCCGGCAGCGCCTGGAAGGTGACGGTCATGGCCGAGCTCCTTTCCAATTCCGGCGGCATTGGCGGGGAGCTCGCGACGGCGCGGGCGCTGTTCGATATCCCGCTCGTCACGGCCTGGCTCGCCATCACCGTCATCCTCGCGCTCGCCACCGACTACGGCCTGCTGCATGTGGTGCGCGAGGCCGCCGAGCGCTGGCGCAGCGCCGGCCTCCCCTGGGGCGTGAAGCGATGACTGAAAACGCCGCGCTCGCCTTCTCCCGCGTCGGGCACGCCTTTCTCGGACGCAGCCTGTTCGAGGATTTCGACCTTGCCATCGGCAGGGGCGAGGCAGTCGCGCTGCTCGGCCCGTCCGGCAGCGGCAAGACGACCCTCCTGCAGATCGCCGCCGGCATCGTCGAGCCGGTCAAGGGGCGGGTCTCGCGCGGCTATCGCCGTCAGGCGGTGGTGTTCCAGGAACCGCGCCTGCTGCCGTGGATGACGCTGACGGACAATATCGCCTACGGCCTTGCCGCAAGGGGTGAGAAGAAGGTGGGGCGACGCGAGACGGCCGAACGTCTCGCCATTGCCGTCGGCCTTGAGGGGACGGATTTCGCAAAATACCCGGCGGAGCTTTCCGGCGGCATGCGGCAGCGGGCCAACGTGGCGCGGGCGCTCGCCGTCGATCCCGACATGCTGTTCCTCGACGAGCCCTTCAGCGCGACGGATGTCGGTCTGCGCCGCCATTTGCAGGACCTGCTGATCGCCGCCGCCCGGGAAAAGGGCTTTTCCGTGCTGCTGGTCACGCACGATCTGGCCGAGGCCGTGCGCGTGGCGGACCGCATCGTGGTCCTCTCGGGCCGGACCGGGCACATCGCCACCAGCCGCGCGCTCTCCGGCCGGCCAGGCGAGCGCTCCGAGCGGACGATCTTCGAGCAGGTGGAGGCATGGTCGCACGATCCGGTGTTCGGTGAACTCTTCTCGGCGAAGGAGCGGTTGAGATGAGGGTGCGGCCGATCCTTGCCGAAGCGCTTCGGCTGTTCTTCCCGCTTGCCGCCGCCCATGGCGCGATGCTGCCTTTCCTGTGGGTGGTCGCGGGCGGCTATGAGTTGCCTTTTGCCTCGGACATTCCACCCTCGCAATGGCATGCGCATGAGATGATCTTCGGCACCTACGGCATGGCGCTCGCCGGTTTTCTCGGCTCGGCCGTGCCGGAATGGACCGATACGCGCCCGGCGCGCGGCAGGACGCTGCTCTGCCTTGCCACCCTCTGGCTACCGGCGCGCCTGATCGGCGCGGTGGGGGCGGATGTCCTGAGCCCGGTTGCCGCTCTCTTCGACCTTGCTTTCCTGATCGCGCTTTCCGTCCTGATCGGCCGGGCGATGCTGGAGCGCCGCACGACGAAGCATCTCGCCTTCCTGTTCTGGCTGCTCTGCTTTGCCTCGGTGGAAGCGGGCGTGCGCTATTGCTGGTTCATCGGCGACGTCGCGCTCGCCGCCCGCCTCCTGGAAACGGCGCTCTGCATCTTCATCGTGCTGTTTTCCCTTTCCGCCTCGCGCATCAATGTCGTGGTGATCAACCTGGCGCTGGACCCGACCGGCGAGACGAGCCCCTACAGGCCGCATCCCGGACGGCGCCATGCGGCCGCGGCGATGACGGTGCTCTATATGGCTGCGGCCTTGCTTCTCCCCGAAAGCGCCGTCCCGGCCTGGCTGGCGCTGGCAGCGGGAGCCACCTTCCTCGACAGGTTGGCGGAATGGTTTATCGGCCGCCCCGCCTTCAGGACGGAAGTGGCGCTACTGGCCCTCGGCAACGCCTTTGCCGGCGCGGGTTTCCTTGCGCTCGGCGCAACGCGGCTGGACCTCGATCTTCCGCCCGTCGCCGGCCTGCACATGCTGGCGATCGGTGCGCTCGGTTGTGCGGTGATGGCGGTGATGATCATCGCGGGCCTGCGGCATACGGGCCGCGATCTCCTGCACCTGCCATGGCAGGCCCACGGCGCGGCCCTGCTGATGGCCGCGGCTGCCCTCGTTCGCGTCCTGCCGGAATTCGGTTTCCCCTCCGGCCTTGCGCCCCTGCATCACGCCGCCAGCGCCGTGCTCTGGGCGGCGAGCTTCGGCATCTGGCTGCACGGCTTCCTGCCGATGCTGGCCGCGCCAAGCCTTGCAGAGAAAAGGGGCTGTCACTAGCGCTCGTGGAGCCGCTGGAAGACAAATGGCGGGCAGTGGGCACTGATCCTCAGTGGCGGGCAGTCGGCGGTCGCAGGAACTTTCTTCATTCTCCAGGCCCGCATGCCGCAGGCTCCGTCGATAGCAAATATCGCGGGCTATGCGGCCTGGGTGCCTTCTATTTCCTCGTCTCGGCCGCATGGTTGTACGTAGGCGACTTGCGGCTCAAAAAAAGAATTGCAATCGTCGAGGACTGGCTGATGGGCGCTGTTGGCTCGCTCTATGAGGAACTGGAGCCCGGTGCGGTGCACCACACCGCTCGGGCAACGGTGTCTATCTGTCCATGCGCTTCGTGCAGGTGGTGGTGATACTGGCCGGCGCCTGGTTCGTCGTGCATGGCGGGCTTTCCGCCGGTGGCTTCGTCGGCTTCCTGCTGCTGGTCAACGTGTTCTTCCGGCCCATCGACAAGATCAACTCGATCATTAAGGCCTATCCGAAGGGTATTGCCGGCTTCACGCGTTATACGAAGTATCCTCGATACCGAACCCGATATCATGGACCGGATGGATGCGAAGGATGCCGGCCGTCTTCGCGGTGATATCGAGTACCGCGACGTCGGCTGCGGCTCCAGCGCCGGCAAGACAACGATCTGCTCGCTTCTGCCGTGTTTCTACGAGATCACCGCAGGCGTGATCGCCGTCGATGGCATCGACATCAGGGACATGACGCTGCGTTTGCTGCGCTCCAGCCTCGGCATCGTGCAGCAGGATGTCTTCCTGTATCTGCTGGATGGCGGGTCTCGGTTTGATTCCTTTCAAGAGCCTTCTCTCACCTTATGCGACCGATAATCGTGACGAGCGCCGGCCGCTAATGTTGCGGGACAGGGTCTGGTGGCTCGTCCAGGCTTTGGCGGTATTCTTGCCGTATCACGCTATGGGCGCGCTTCGAGGAAAATCGAAGTTGCAACCCTCGCCCGCCTGCAGGACGTGATCGCGATAAGGCATGTCACGGCCGCGCGGCGCATTTTCGATCCCCTGATCGGTCCGCTGCACCTCCAGCTCCTCAATGACGCATTCAGAAATTCCGGCCGACGCCCGTTAGCGTATCGGTCTCTTGGAATCGGCGTCCGTCGCTTGATAGGTGTCGAGCACCCCAATGATCTAGCAGTGGATTTGGCTTTGGTGCTTGACCACGGGTAGTTCGTCGTCGGCTCATACGCGCAAGTCGCGCATCTCCGTTTGCGACATGACCCCAACAAAGCAGAGCATTCTTGTAATCGAGTATGTCAATTAACTGAGGCGTTTCCACAATATTGCCGGGAGCCCGGTCATGTCAGTAAACTATTGGAGAAAAAGCGTTGTAGGGGCATACACAATGGTAAGTCGCACTGAGGCTGTAATCGAGGAATCTACTGACAATATTGATCGGCTGCTCTCAGAGCATCGGCGGGGCCATGGGCTTGCCCGGCCTTTCTATTATGACGAGGCGATCTACCAGCGCGACATGGAGCGGGTCTTCCGCCGGCATTGGCACTGCGTCGCCCATGAGAGCGTGATCCCCAACGCCAACGATTTCGAGGTTTTCCGTATCGATACCGAGCAGGTGATCGTCACCCGCGCGGCCGATGGCTCGATCCACGCCATTCTTAATGTCTGTCGCCATCGCGGCGCGGAGGTCTGCACCAAGCAGAAGGGCAATGCACGTGTTTTCGTCTGTCCCTATCATGCATGGACTTATGGCAATGATGGCAGTCTGCGCGCCGCGCGCCTGATGCCGAAGGATTTCCAGCGCGAAGATCATGGCCTGAGGACACTGCATGTGCGTGTTGTCGAGGGCCTGATCTTCATCTGCTTCGCCGACCAGCCGCTGGATTTTTCCGAGGTCGAGAACCTGCTGCATGCGACCTGCGGGCAATATGGCTGGGCCGGCGCGAAGGTCGCGCATCGTGAGACCTATCCTGTTTCGGCAAACTGGAAGCTGGCAGTCGAAAACTACGTGGAGTGCTACCACTGCGGCCCGGCGCATCCGGAATACTCGCAGACCCACGCGCTGGAAAAACCGCTGCATATGATCGAGGCGATGAACGATGCCATGGAAGCGCGGACCTGCGCCCTCGGTATCGAGGTCGGTTCCGGCAACCATTGGCAGACCTCGCGAGAGGGCCGAGAGGCGATCCACGCCTTCCGCTACGCGCTCTACGAGGGCGTCGAGAGCGGCAGCGAGGATGGGAAGACCGTCGCGCCGTTGATGGGGCGCTTTACCGATTTCGATGGTGGCGTGACCTCTATTCACCTCGGCGGCACGACCTTCCTTGTCTGCTATCCCGACCATGGCATGATCTACCGCTTCATCCCGAAGACAGCGGAAACCTGCGAGATGGAACTGATTTGGCTTGTCGATGGCAAGGCCGAGGAGGGAAGGGATTACGACCTTGAAAGGCTGACCTGGCTTTGGAAGGTCACAACCGCGGAGGATAAGGCGATCATCGAACACACGGCACGCGGCGTGCGATCTCACTATTTTGTGCCCGGTCCAATCGCGCCGATGGAGCATAACGAACTGCGTTACATCGCCTGGTATCTCGACGAGATCAGCCGGGCGTAGACGGATGGTTCAAGCGATGGGATATGCCGTGTGGTTTTCGTTTCGCCCGTAATCCATTTTGCCAATTGAAATCGGTACGCTTCTAACAGCATTGCCAACAAAGACACCGTCGCGTCAGGCTGATGTCTGGCGCGAAGTCGCGAGAAACCCGGCGATGAAATCGACAGTGTCGTCGCCATCTCTTAATCCGAGGTGGATGCTTTTCTGGATACCGCTCCGACCCATCCGGACGGGACGAACACCGAGTGCGGCAGCTTCTCGACGCACCAGCCAGTCGGGAATGGCGCTGACCCCTCGGCCTGCCGCCACGAGCTGAAGCATCATTTCCGTCGTCTCGACATTTCGATGATGGCGTGGTCGGCAATTGGCAGGCACCAGAAATTGCGTGAACACATCCAGCCGCTCCGGCGGTACCGGATAAGTGAACAGCGTCTCATCCAGCAGATCCACAGGTTCGGCATGGCGTTTCAGCGCCAGGGAATGATCGGCCGGAACGGCAAGTACCAGCTCATAGTCGAACACCGGAAGATAGTGAATGCCGGGCGTCTCGATCGGATCCGGCGTGATCAGGATATCGATTTCGTATGCCATAAGTGCCGCCACGCCGCCGAAGGCAAATGATGTCTTCAGTTCCAGGCCCACATCCGGCCATTCCATGAGATAGGGCTTTGTAACACCCATAAGCCACTGGTGGCACGGATGGCACTCCATGCCGATCTTGAGCGAGCCTCGCTGGCCGTGACGGTAGTCCGACAGGACATCCTCTGCCCTTTCGATCTGAGGCAGAACGCGCTGCGCCAGCGTGACGATGTAGCGGCCGGCCTCGGTGAGACGAAGGTTGCGGCCGTCCTTTTCCCACATTGCCACGCCGTAGCGCTCTTCCAGCTTGCGGATCGTGTGGCTGAGAGCGGACTGGGAGACGTTCAGCCGCTCCGCCGCAGCCGTCAGGCTGCCCAAGCGGTCGACCTCACGCAGGATCGACAGATGTTGCCTGTCCAACATGATTATGCCCGCCTCTGGCTAACGTGAAGTGCATCCGCTCCGACCATATCGCGAACCGGGATCGGCCGATGGTCCCTGTCGACTGCCACCATGGTGAAGCATCCGGTGGCCGTGACGTGTCTCTCGCGCGTCAGAAGGTTTTCGGACCGAAGTTTTGTCTCGATCGACATGGAACTGCGTCCCACGCGCTCGACGCGTGCCTCGGCCTCGACAATCTCGCCGATCTTGATTGCCCGTGCGAAGTCGATACGCTCCGATGAGGCGAGGACCACCAACTTGCCGGAGTAGCGCGACGCTGCGACGAACGCCGCTTTGGTCATGCAGGCGATCGCTTCGCCCCCGAACATTCGGCCGATGCTGTTGGCCTGATCCGGAAAGACGATGTCGACCATGGCAACGGTATCGCTCATGCCCGACGTTTCCTTGGAAAGCAGTTCGGGCAACGCGTAATGTGCGGCTTCCTCGCCCTCTGGTATGGAAACCATATGGAAGATGCCGCGCGTACAGGCGTGTCGTTGCCGACCGACTATGGTCTCCGCCGCCATCTCGACCTCGACCGTCAGCGAACGGCGTCCAGCCTTGACCGGTCTGGCCGTGAATTCAACGATGTGCCCGATGCGTGCGGATTGCCTGACGTCGACGCGCTCGCAAGAGGCGGTCACGAAGGGCGCTCGCGCGAACCGGGTTGCCGCGATGAAGGCTACGCGATCCATCCGTGCAAGCCCGGCTCCGCCGAACAGAGTGCCGTGACGGTTGGTGTCTCCGGGAAAGACGATATCGATGAGACTGGTTATCGAGCCGTGCTCGGCAGACTGGACTATGGTCGTGATCGCTGTCATCTGCACCGCCATCAGGTTGCGGCCGGGCAACGGCATGACGCAGAGACGACGGCACGGGAGTGCTCATCGCGAAAGCGGCACTCCGGGACACCCCGCCCGTGGACGTTATCTATCGCGGCAGGTCTCCTGGCTTGCGGGTCATTGCTTTCGTCCGTCTTCCCGAGGCAGGCCTCAGTGACATGGATGGACGTTCGCTCGCCGCTTACAGTTGCGGGGGCAGCCTCGGCTTCAGGCTTTGATCAAAGCCCTCACCGGATTCCCTCTTAGCTCCGGACTTCCATCCGCAGAACCACGATGACGAACCAATGTCGCATGTCGCCCGAGCGGTCAAGGCGTTTACCACGGAGACATGGCCGATGTGCAAGGTTCGCTGCCCCCGCGCCTACATCGTCATCTCCGCATTTTTGTCTCTGGCTTCGACCTCAAATCATGAGCACGGCTCATGCTTGCGTGAGATAATACCATTTTTTCTCGATCGATCTCTCAGCCATAAACCGCACACCACTCGTATGTCTGGACGGCGTGAACGCTGCCGACTGCGAATATGTACAATAATGTCCGGTGTGCCCTGAAATTTACGTCAATAATTTCAGGTTTTATCTCGGGAAGCAGGGTGCGTCGTTGCGATGAATAGTGATTTCGATTTTAAGATCAAGGCAGTTCAATTTGATGAGGAATATCACCCCTCAGAAAATACGCGCATTACGACCAATTTTGCTAATTTGGCTAGAGGGGAGAGCCGCCGAGAGAACCTGCACAATGCCCTGAGGATGATTGACAACCGTTTCAACGCCCTGGCGCATTGGGATAACCCCAAAGGCGATCGTTACTCTGTCGAGCTCGAAATCATTTCCGTCGAGATGAATATTGGTGCCGGGGCCAATAGTGATACCTTTCCGCTCATTGAAATATTGAAAACAACTGTCGTTGATCATAAAATGAACGAACGTGTTGACGGCATCGTGGGCAATAATTTCTCCTCTTATGTGCGTGACTACGACTTCAGCGTGTTGTTGCCAGAGCATAACAAAAATCGACCTTGGTTCAGCACGCCGGATAATTTTGGCGATCTGCATGGAAACTTGTTCAAGTGTTTCCTGAACTCAAATGCTTACAAAGAGCATTTCAACAAGCCGCCAGTCATATGCCTAAGCGCATCAAGCAGCAAAACCTATCATCGGGCGGAAAATCGTCATCCTGTATTGGGCGTCGAATACACACAGAATGAATTCTCCTCGACCGACGAATATTTTGGGAAAATGGGATTGCAGGTTCGATTTTTCATGCCGCCGAATAGCGTTGCGCCTTTGGCATTTTATTTTCTCGGCGATCTGCTCGATGACTATACCAATCTTGAGCTCATCAGCACCATCAGCACGATGGAGACCTTTCAGAAGATCTATCGACCCGAGATTTACAACGCCAATTCCGCGGCGGGTGCCTGCTATCAGCCGAATCTGAAGCACCAGGACTACTCCCTGACCCGGATTGTCTACGATCGAGAAGAACGGAGCCGGCTGGCGATTGAGCAGGGGAAGTTCGCCGAGGAGCACTTCATCAAACCGTACGGGGCCATTCTTGAGCAATGGTCTGCCAATCACGCCCGCTGACGAACTCATAAACATAAGGTCGCACAACATGAAAAGACTGTTGCCCACGTCAACCGCCGGGAGCCTGCCCAAACCCTCGTGGCTTGCAGAGCCCGAGAAACTCTGGTCGCCCTGGAAGTTGCAGGATAAGGAACTGATCGAGGGCAAACGGGACGCCTTGCGTTTGTCGTTGGATGATCAGCGACAGGCGGGCATCGATATCGTCAGCGATGGCGAGCAAACGCGCCAACATTTCGTCACGACATTCATCGAGCACCTCGGCGGGGTTGATTTTGAAAAACGCGAGACCGTCAGAATCCGGGATCGCTATGATGCGAGTGTCCCCACAGTCGTGGGCGCCGTGTCTCGCCAGAAGCCGGTTTTCGTCGAAGACGCCAAATTTCTACGTCAGCAGACGAAGCAGCCTATCAAATGGGCTCTGCCGGGTCCCATGACGATGATCGATACGCTCTTTGACAACCACTATAAGAGCCGTGAAAAGCTGGCCTGGGAATTTGCCAGGATCCTCAATGAGGAGGCGAGGGAGCTGGAAGCTGCCGGCGTCGATATCATCCAGTTCGACGAGCCCGCATTCAACGTCTTCTTTGATGACGTGAATGACTGGGGCGTCGCCACACTGGAGAAAGCAATCGAGGGCCTCAAATGCGAGACCGCTGTCCATATCTGCTATGGATACGGTATCAAGGCCAATACGGATTGGAAAAAGACCCTGGGGTCGGAGTGGCGGCAATATGAGGAATCGTTCCCCAAGCTGCAGAAATCCAGTATCGGTATGATCTCCCTCGAATGCCACAACTCTCATGTTCCGATGGATCTCATCGAGCTTGTTCGAGGCAAGAAGGTGATGGTCGGGGCCATCGACGTGGCGAGTAATACCATTGAAACCCCGGAGGAAGTGGCCGCGACCCTGCGAAAGGCGCTTCAGTTTGTCGATGCGGACAAACTTTGCCCTTGCACGAACTGCGGGATGGCGCCCCTGTCTCGCCGTGTAGCAAGAGGCAAGCTGAATGCTTTGGCTGCAGGCGCGGAAATCGTCCGAAAAGAACTCTCGGCCTAGCGCTGGCTGAGGAGCAGGAGGCCGACATGAACATGGTGAAGCACGGCTTCGATATCGTGGACAAGGCCACGTTGCGCAACGGCATGTCTCCCCTCTGCTCTGCGGTCAACGTCGTCACCACTAGATACAGCGGGAAGCGCTACGGCTTTACGGCCTCAGCGGTCCGCGCGTCAGCGACAGGCCGGCGACATGTGGGATACATACCGGTCCCGCATCTCGCCGCGCGCCGGATTGCCTCGAAGGGCACACTCGAAGCCCGCTTCGGCCGGCTGGCCGAGGGGGCGGGCGTGACGGATGTGCTCGTGATCGGCGGTGGCGTCAATCCGCCCGCCGGGCCGTTCACGTCTTCGATGGACCTGCTGGAGACCGGCGTTCTCGCCCGATACGGGATCACCGATCTCGCAATCGCCGGACATCCCGAAATCATCAGCGGATGGCGTCACGACGACGCCCTTGCCGCCGCCATATAGGAACTCCTCCTACGCCTCGATCGAGACATCCCCGATCGGCCGCGAGCAGCAGGCGAGGATGTAGCCCTCCTCGATTTCGTCATCGAGGATGCCGCCATTGTGGCGCATCTCTACCTCGCCCGAAATCTTCAGCACACGGCAGGTGCCGCAGAGGCCGCCCTCGCAGGCCGCGCCGATGCGCACGCCCACTGCGCGGGCCGTCTGCAGGATGGTCTGGCCGGGCAGGCATTTAGCGTCCTTGCCGGCCATGGTAAAGGTGACGGTGGAAACGGCGTTGGCGTCGGTCTCCTGCTCGCCGGCGCCGGCGCGAATGGCGATCTCCTCCGGCGCGGGCGCTGCGGCCGGCTGGAAGCTTTCCTCGTGATAGCGGTCCATGTCGAAGCCGCAGACCTTCAGCATGTCGCGCACGCCGCGCATGAAAGGTTCCGGGCCGCAGCAGAAGACGGTGCGCTCGCGGAAGTCGGGCGCGAGCAGCGAGAGGCGGGCGGCGTCGATGCGGCCGGTGAGGCCATGCCAGCCGTCGCGCGGATTGTGCCCCTCCACGACGAAGCCGAGCGCCAGGTTCGGCATCTGGGCGGCAAGGCATTCGAGTTCCGGCTTGAACAGGAGGTCCTCCGGCTTGCGGGCGCAGGTGACGAAGGCGACATGCGATTGCGGCGCGCAGTCCGCCATCCAGCGTGTCATCGACATCATCGGCGTGACGCCGGACCCTGCCGAGACGAACAGGTATTTTTCCGCCGGATAGCGCACTAAGGAGAAGTCGCCGAGCGGGCCGAAGGCCTTCAGCTTCATGCCGGGGCGCAGGTTGTCGAACATCCAGCGGGTGCCGATCGAATTCCTCTGCGCTTTCACCGTCACGGCCACGGAGAACGGCCGCGACGGCGTCGAGGACAGCGTGTAGGTGCGCATGACCGGTTCCTCTTCCGAGACCAGCAGTTCCAGCGTGACGAACTGGCCCGGCAAATAGCGGAACCAGTTCTTGTGGTCGGAACTGAAGGTGAAGGTCATCACGTCGGCCGTTTCCACGGTGGCGGCGATGCATTCGAGTAGGTTATGGCGGTCATGCCACGGATGAAGCTCATCGAAGTGACGGAACGGGGCAATTGTCGTCATATCACGCCACTCGGGACATCGGTTTCTTGTTGCCCAGGCGATCGATCATGAAGTTCGAATACCATTCGACAAACTGCATGACGCCGCCTTCGTCCTCCGGTGAATAGGGGCCGGGCCGGTAGGCCGGTGAGCGGATGCCGAAGGCGTTTTCCTCGACGATCCGGCGGTCTTGATCGTTGGTCTCGGTCCAGACATGGGTGAGTTCGTCGAGACGGTAGTCGATGCCCTCGACGGCATCCTTGTTGACCAGCCATTTCGTCGTGACCTGCGTCAATTCGGGGCCGAGCGGCAGCACGCGGAAGGTGATGGCGTGGTCGGCCAGCACATGGTTCCACGTCGTCGGATAGTGGAAGAGCAGCAGCGTGCCGATATGGTTTTCCAGGACGTCGTTGGAGAGCGGACGTGCGACGGCGCGGGCACCCGACATGGTGTAGCTCTCGGCCTCCTGGATGAGCGGCATGCGCGCGGCGCGAAACTGCCCGGTCGGCGACATGCGGAACTCGCTCGGCAGGCCGGATGCCTCGCACTTCGCCCAGTGCTCGGCGATGACCGGATCGTCCTTGGCCCCCTGCACGCCCGTGGCGCTCGGCGCTTCCGGATAGGTGCGGCAGAGTTCGGGATGGTTGGCGGCGCAGTGATAGCACTCGCGGTTGTTTTCCCAGACGAGCTTCCAGTTGCCCTTCTCGACGATCGTGCTTTCGAAGGCGACCTTGGTCTCGCCGAGGCGGTGGCGGGCGAGATAGGGCTCGACCATGCCACGGAAGGCGGAGAAATCCGGGGCCTCGTCGGCAAGGCAGATGAAGATGTACCCGCCGACGGTCTCGCAGTGGATTTGCTTCAGGCTGTGCTGCGTCCTGTCGAAATCCTCGGCCATGTGGCGGGCGAAGAGCAGCGAGCCGTCGAGTTCGTAGGTCCACTGGTGGTAGGGACAGACAAGCTTGGCCGACGAGCCCTTGTGCTGCGTGCAGACGCGCGAGCCGCGGTGGCGGCAGGAATTATGCAGCGCCCGGACCGTACCGGAGCGGTCGCGGGTGACGACCACGGGATAATCGCCGATCTGCACGGTGAAATAGTTGCCCGCCCTCGGGATCTCGCAGTCATGGCCGATGAACAGCCAGTCACGATACCAGATCGTCTCGAGGTCGAGCCTGTAGTGGTCGGGGTCGATGTAGAAGGCCTGTTCGAGGCTGTGGCCTTCACGCCGGTTCCTGAGTTTGTGGAGAACGTCGCTGCGAATGTCCATTGTCCTGATCCCAAAGGGACTGTTGGATGGAATCGCGCTCCGGCATGCCCGTATCGGGCATGCCGTCGCCCGATCGCCCACCGCAATCAGTCGTTTCATGTCATCTCGGGCTGGTTTCCGGACTTCAGAGCCGTCCCTTAGGACCATCGACGCCTTCCCAGGTGGACAAACCCAGTGGCATTCGTCGACGTTGCGCTCTGCTACCGTTGCGGGGGCAGCGCCGGACTTTCACCGGCTTCCCAATTATCCGCATTGCGACCGAGCAATGCGGCACCCAAGACAAGGAGAACATACTTCACTCTCGAAGGATTTTGGCGATCCCTAACGACATTCGCCGCGTCGCATTTCGAACAGTGCGCCTCATTTCCCCTGGCTGTGGGGAAGCCGTTGATAATCGATCATAGCCATTGACGCATTTCTTGGCTCGTCTACTATATCTTGTGTTCGAGGTTCCTTCGATTCGAAAATGTCGAAGGCTAAGACGGGAATCCGGGGCGACCATGATGGTCGTGAATATCCGGAGCTGCCCCCGCAACTGTAAGCGGCGAGCATTCGTTCGACAGAGCCACTGGGGCGCAAATGCCTTGGGAAGGCGGACGGATGCCGCGACCCGCAAGCCAGGAGACCTGCCTCGCACATGAACGTCCACGGGCGGGGTGTCCGGCAGGCGAGCGTTGGGTTGCGGAATGATGCCGCCCCGCCGTCTCCCTTGATGCCCCGCGAAAATGTCTCGGGGTGAAGTCATGTCGATCCTGTTTCCAGTTCCTGCGCGCGAGTAACGGCGCCCGGCCGTCGCCACGGCGGTCGTCCATCTATTTCAGCTCATCGAACGGTTGTCGGCGGATGACCGAGCGATCTCCCATGCCCGATTGCCCGATCACGAGGAAGCCATGTCCATCACCGTCTATTCCAAGCCCGCCTGCGTCCAGTGCACCGCGACTACCCGCGCACTTGATCGTCAGGGCATCGACTACAGCGTCGTCGACATTTCCGAGGATGCCGATGCGTTCGCGCTCGTCCAAGGCCTCGGCTATCGCCAGGTTCCCGTCGTCATTGCCGGCGAGCAGCATTGGGCGGGCTTCCGTCCGGATATGATCAGTGCGCTCGCCTGAGCCGGCGCAATGGCGGGACTCGTCTACTTTTCCAGCCGGTCGGAAAACACCCACCGCTTCGTGGAGAGGCTCGGCGTCGAGGCCCAGCGCCTGCCCGTCGATGCCACCGAGGAGCCGCCGGAGGTCGAAGAGCCCTTCGTGCTGGTTTCGCCGACCTATGGCGGAGGCGGTGAGAAGGGAGCGGTGCCGAAACCGGTCATCCGCTTCCTCAACAACCCGCGCAACCGAAACCTGATCCGCGGCGTGATCGCGGCGGGCAACACAAATTTCGGCACCGGATATGCCGTCGCGGGCACCATCATCGCCGCGAAATGCGCCGTGCCGTTCCTCTATCGCTTCGAATTGCTCGGGACGGATGAGGATGTCGACAACGTCAGACAGGGACTGGAACGATTTTGGACACGATGACGATCGAGAAGCCGGCCAAGACGCCGGAAATCACGGCGCTGGACTATCATGCGCTGAATGCCATGCTGAACCTCTACGACGAGGATGGAAAAATCCAGCTCGACAAGGACCGGCAGGCGGCCAAGCAATATTTCCTCCAGCACGTCAACCAGAACACCGTGTTCTTCCACAACCTCAGGGAAAAACTCGATTACCTGGTGACGGAGGGCTATTATGAGCAGGACGTGCTCGACCAGTATGCCTTCAATTTCGTGCGCGATCTCTTCGATCACGCCTACGGGAAAAAATTCCGCTTCCCGACCTTCCTCGGCGCCTTCAAATATTACACGTCCTATACGCTGAAGACCTTCGACGGGAAACGCTATCTGGAGCGCTACGAGGACCGCGTCTGCATGGTGGCGCTGACGCTGGCGCGCGGCGACGAGGCGCTTGCCCGCGATCTTGTGGATGAAATCATCTCCGGCCGCTTCCAGCCGGCGACGCCGACCTTCCTCAATGCCGGCAAGAAGCAGCGCGGCGAGCTCGTCTCCTGCTTCCTTCTGCGCGTGGAGGACAACATGGAG
Organism: Shinella sp. S4-D37; assembly: GCF_040812195.1. Classification (NCBI taxonomy): domain Bacteria; kingdom Pseudomonadati; phylum Pseudomonadota; class Alphaproteobacteria; order Hyphomicrobiales; family Rhizobiaceae; genus Shinella; species Shinella sp. S4-D37. Next base: position 309,897 of record NZ_JBFNXL010000001.1, read on the forward strand.
AGCATCGGCCGCTCCATCAATTCGGCGCTCCAGCTTTCCAAGCGCGGCGGCGGCGTCGCGCTGTCGCTGACCAATCTTCGCGAGATGGGCGCGCCGATCAAGCAGATCGAGAACCAGTCCTCCGGCGTCATCCCGGTGATGAAGCTCCTGGAAGATTCGTTCTCGTATGCCAACCAGCTCGGCGCGCGGCAGGGGGCCGGCGCGGTCTATCTCCACGCCCACCACCCGGACATCATGCGCTTCCTCGACACCAAGCGCGAGAATGCGGATGAGAAGATCCGCATCAAGACGCTGTCGCTCGGCGTCGTGATCCCGGACATCACCTTCGAGCTCGCCAGGAACAACGAGGACATGTACCTCTTCTCGCCCCACGACGTGGAACGCGTCTACGGCGTGCCCTTCACCGAGATCTCGGTGACGGAGAAGTACCGCGAGATGGTCGAGGACGGCCGCATCCGCAAGAAGAAGATCAAGGCGCGCGACTTCTTCCAGATCATCGCCGAGATCCAGTTCGAGTCGGGCTATCCCTACCTCATGTTCGAGGACACGGTGAATCGGGCGAACCCGATCGCCGGCCGCATCACCATGAGCAATCTGTGCTCGGAAATCCTGCAGGTGAGCGAGGCGAGCGCGTTCAACGACGACCTCTCCTATGCGAAGATGGGCAAGGACATCTCCTGCAATCTCGGCTCGCTCAACATCGCGGCCGCGATGGACTCACCGGATTTCGGCCAGACGATCGAGACCGCGATTCGCGCGCTGACGGCCGTCTCGGAGATGAGCCACATCTCCTCGGTCCCCTCCGTCGAAAAGGGCAACGACGACAGCCACGCCATCGGCCTCGGCCAGATGAACCTGCATGGCTATCTCGCCCGCGAGCGCATCTTCTACGGTTCGGAAGAAGGCATCGACTTCACCAACATCTATTTCTACACGGTGACCTATCACGCGGTCCGCGCCTCGAACCGGCTGGCGGTCGAGAAGGGCGTGAGCTTCAAGGGTTTCGAGAACTCGCAATACGCCTCGGGCGAGTATTTCGACAGATATACGGAAGCCGAATGGCGGCCGGCGACGGAGAAGGTGCGCGGTATCTTCGAAGAGGCCGGCATCCATATCCCGACACAGGAGGACTGGCAGGCGCTGAAGAAAGCCGTCATGGACGGCGGCCTCTACAACCAGAACCTCCAGGCCGTGCCGCCGACCGGGTCGATCTCCTACATCAACCACTCGACCTCCTCGATCCACCCGATCGTCTCGAAGATCGAGATCCGAAAGGAAGGCAAGATCGGCCGCGTCTACTATCCGGCCGCTTATCTGACCAACGACAATCTCGACTATTACCAGGATGCCTACGAGATCGGCCCGGAGAAGATCATCGACACCTACGCGGCGGCGACGCAGCATGTCGACCAGGGCCTGTCGCTGACGCTGTTCTTCCGTGACACGGCGACGACGCGCGACATCAACCGGGCGCAGATCTACGCCTGGAAGAAGGGCATCAAGACTATCTACTACATCCGCCTTCGCCAGATGGCGCTGTCCGGCACGGAAGTGCAGGGCTGTGTCTCCTGCGCCCTCTGATATCCGGTGACCGACATGAACATCCAAGTGAAGACCAAGGCCCCGAAGGCCGCCAGCGCCATCCGCGCCATCAACTGGAACCGCATCGACGACGACAAGGACCTCGAGGTCTGGAACCGCCTGACCGGTAATTTCTGGCTGCCGGAAAAGGTGCCGCTCTCCAACGACATTCCGTCCTGGGCGGCCTTGAAGCCGGAGGAGCAGAAGCTCACCATCCGCGTCTTCACCGGCCTCACCCTGCTCGACACGATCCAGAACGGCGTCGGCGCGGTGACGCTGATGGCCGATTCCGTCACGCCGCACGAGGAGGCGGTGCTGTCCAACATCTCCTTCATGGAGGCGGTGCACGCGCGCTCCTATTCCTCGATCTTCTCGACGCTCTGCCTGACGCCGGATGTGGACGATGCCTATCGCTGGTCGGAGGAGAACGAGTTCCTGCAGAAGAAGTCCGCGCTGATCCTGGAGCAGTATGGGTCCGGCGATCCTTTGAAGAAGAAGGTCGCCTCCGTCTTCCTCGAAAGCTTCCTGTTCTATTCCGGCTTCTATCTGCCGATGTACTGGTCGAGCCGCGCCAGGCTCACCAACACGGCCGACATGATCCGCCTCATCATCCGCGACGAGGCCGTGCACGGCTACTATATCGGCTACAAGTTCCAGCGCGCGCTGGAGCGACTGTCGGAGGAGCGCCGGCAGGAGATCAAGGACTTCGCCTTCGACCTTCTGCTGGAGCTCTACGACAACGAGGCGAAGTATACCGAGGAACTCTACGACGGCGTCGGCCTCACCGAGGACGTGAAGAAATTCCTGCACTACAACGCCAACAAGGCGCTGATGAACCTCGGCTACGAGGCGCTCTTCCCGCCGGAAGCGTGCAAGGTCAATCCTGCGATCCTCTCCGCCCTCTCGCCGAACGCCGACGAGAACCACGACTTCTTCTCCGGCTCCGGCTCGTCCTATGTCATCGGCAAGGCCGTCGCGACCGAGGATGACGACTGGGATTTCTGACGATCCACTCTCGTGCTCCGGATCCTATCCGGCGGCCCTATGGAAGGGGCGGAAGAAAAAGCAGGAAGAAGATATGCGGTTCGATCTCCACCCGGGAGCCCGTGGCCCCGGCGATCGAACCGCGTTGAAGCGAGCGGCACCGAAGGACTGTGACGCGACTTAAAATTCTCTCCATGTCTGGCCGCCGGCGGCCGCCAGCCTTCGGACAGGCGTCCCGGCGGCGATTGCGTCCGGTTGCTTTTGGGCAGCCGACTGAAGAGCGGGCTCTTTCGCCGATTGCGAGAGGGTGAACTGCGAAAGAAGCCTGTTCAGCGCGCCGACCTCGGCTGCCAGCGCGTGGCTCGCGGCGGTCGTCTCCTCGACCATGGCGGCATTCTGCTGGGTGCCCTGATCCATCGTGTTGACCGCCGTGTTGATCTCCTGAAGCCCGGTCGACTGTTCGCGGGCCGCCTCGACAATGGCCGAGACGTTCTGGTTGATCTCCTGCACCTGCTCGACGATCCGTTGCAGCGAGGTCCCGGTCTCTCCGACGAGTTGGGCGCCTGCGCGCACCTGCTCGCCGGAGGCGCTGATCAGCGTCTTGATTTCCTTGGCGGCACCGGCCGAGCGCTGCGCCAGTTCACGCACTTCCTGAGCCACGACGGCAAACCCCTTGCCGGCCTCGCCCGCACGGGCGGCCTCGACGCCGGCGTTAAGGGCGAGCAGATTGGTCTGGAATGCGATCTCGTCGATGACGCCGATGATGTTGCTGATTTCCCCGGAGGACTTCTCGATTGCCTGCATGGCGGAAACCGCACGCTGCATCACTTCGCCGGATTTCTCGGCCTGCACCCTGGTCCGCTCAACCAGCCCGCCGGCTTCCTCGGCGCGGCGCGTGGAATCCTTGACGGTCGTGGTGATCTCCTCGAGAGCGGCGGCCGTCTCTTCCACGGAGGCCGCCTGCTGCTCCGTGCGCCTCGACAGATCGTCGGACGCCGAACGGATTTCCCTGACGCCGGCATCGATGCCGCGGGCATTGTCACCAACGGTCTGAAGGGCTTCCTGGAGCTTGGCGACCGAATTGTTGAAGTTCTCCCTCAGACCGTCCAGATGAACGGCGAACGGCGTCTCGATGCGATAGGTGACGTCGCCCTGCGAGAGCCGTTCAAGGCCCGTCGCAAGACCGTCGACGGCGAACTGCGTGTCGGCCGCGACGCCAGCCTTCTGGGCTTCCTGTTCGATCCGCTCCTGTTCGAAGGAGGTGCGATTGGCCTCTGCCTCGCCTTCGAGGCGCTGCCGCTCGATCGCCGCCTCCTTGAAGACCTCGACGGATTTCGCCATCTCGCCGATCTCGTCCCGGCGCGCGGTGGCCGGCACGTCGACCGAATCGTCACCGGAGGCAAGCCGGCTCATGACGGCGGTGAGCAGGTTCACCGGCTTCACGACGCTGCGCACGACCGCATAGGTCCCGATCAGGGTCGCAAGGAAGGCGAAGGCCAGGAGCCCGCCGAAGAGCATCATGCTGTGCCAGAACATCGCATCGATGTCGTCGGTGTACACGCCGGTGGCGACCGCCCAGCCCCACGGCTCGAAGAGCGCGACATGGGAATATTTCGGATATTGCCCGTCCATTCCGGGGCGAGGGGCATGATAGGCGATGAACCCATCGCCATTCTCGCGCACCATTTTCACGAACTCGCGATACAGCAGCTTGCCTTTGGCATCCTTGTAGTCCGTCATGTCCTGCCCGACCTTGCGGCTCGGATGGAGCACGATGCGATGATCCATGTCGAAGGCGAAGAAATATTCGCTCTTTTGATAGCGCACCGAGCCGACCGCCAGTTTTGCCTGCGCCTGCGCCTCTTCACGGGTCAGCGTGCCGTCCTGCTCCATCTTGTGATAGGCGGCGAACACGCTCAGCGCGCTTTCGGTCATGGCCTGGAGCATTGCCTTGCGTTCGGACATCGTTCGCTCGTGCTGCTGGAACAGGCCGAAGGCGACGGTGCCCGCCATGAGGGCGAGCGTCAGCCCCACCAGCAGGTAGAGCCGGGCGGATATGCCGGACAATCTTGTCCTGGACCGGCCGCGGTCGTGGGCGTTCCTGGAAGCGGGGCTGCGATCGGTCATGCTGATATCCTCCGGCATGGTGATGACGTGATCGAACACGACGGTCTCGACTGCCTGTGGGCTCATCTCCCGGGCCCGCCTCGTGTCGCGGATTTCGTCGCGCGGCCCTCCTTCGAGGGCGGTTGCACGTTTCCTCGTCGGGCGCAGGCCCGCACGAGCACGTATCTCGGGAGTGGAAGCGCTCCATCATGGAGCAGGGGAAGTCGACCTTCGTGCTCTTTCGCGAGAGCAAAAGAACTCAATGGCGCTTGTCGGCTTGCGGCTGAACGCCGTCAGGCGGGACGCTGCCTGGGCATGTTGTCACCGAGCAAATAACAAAAACTTAAACGGCGGCAGTTCGGCACGATTGTTCCGCAAGGGCCGCGGGTCGGCTCACCCCAAGGACATGCTGCGCCGCTGTTCGCGGTCCCGTTCGCCGAGCGTGGCGATGAGGTCGCTGAAGCGATCGCCCTGCACCGCGATATGGCCGCGCAGCAAGGTGCGCGCGGTCTCCGTCTCCCCGGCGAGAATGGCCTGCACGATCTCACAGTGCTCCTTGAACGATACCTTCATGCGGTTGCGCACCCGAAGCTGCAGGCGCCGGTAGGGCTGCAGGCGCCGATGGAGGGCCTGGCACTGCTCTTCAAGGAAGCCGCTGTGGCTCGCGGCATAGATCACATCATGGAACACTTCGTTTTCATAATAGTAGCGGTCGGTATCGTCGCTGTTGGCCGCCGCCTCGCATCTCGCATGCGCGTCGAGCAGGATCCTGCGGTCCTCCTCGGTATGCCGGCGCGCCGCAAGCGCGCCAGCCATGCCCTCCAGCTCGGCCATCACATCGAACATTTCGAGCAGCCGGTTGGGTTCCGGGGCGCTGACGACGGCCCCGCGATGGCGGCGGTGCTCGATCAGGCCGGCGATGGACAATTGCTGCAGGGCTTCGCGGATCGGCGTTCGCGAAACACCGAACCTTTCCGCGAGGGAGACTTCATCCAGTCGTTCGCCGGGGCGGAGGGCTCCGGTGGCGATCTCTTCTTCGATTTGCGCTCTGAGGCGGCTCGATTGGTTCATGCTCATGAACAAATTTTGCGCAGTTTCTCATCCGGGCGCAAGAGGCTCCATGCAGTATCTTTTTTATTGCATGCAATCTGATTGACAATGAATGCATTCCGCTTGTAGCTTTGATACAGACGGGCAATCGTGGAGGAGGCCCGCTACTTCAGGGAGGACTACATGATGCCCCTTACGCGCAGACAGGCCTTGATTGGCGCTCTGGCAATGCCCGCGGTCGTCGGGACACTCGGCAAGGCCCGTGCCGCCACGACGTTGAAGATTTCCCACCAGTTCCCCGGCGGAACGATAGAGCAAGGTGACTTTCGCGACCGGCTGGTCCGGGTCTTCGCCCAGGAAGTGGAGAAGCGCACGAACGGCGAACTGAAGTTCGAGATCTACGCGAACTCGTCGCTGATGAAGACCAACGCGCAATTCTCGGCCCTGCGCAAGGGCGCGCTGGATATGTCCCTCTACCCGCTCGCCTATGCCGGCGGCGAGGTGCACGCCTGCAACCTCGGACTGATGCCGTGCCTCGTGACGTCCTACGAGCAAGGGGCGGCGTGGAAGAATGCCGAAATCGGCAAGGCGCTTTCCGCGACTGTCGAAAGCAAGGGCGTGCAGTTCATCTCATGGGTATGGCAGGCTGGCGGCGTTGCCTCCCGCGGGGAGGTGGTAACGAACCCGGCTAGCGTCGAAGGCATCAAGATCCGTGGCGGCAGCCGGGACATGGACCTGATGTTCACGTCGGCGGGCGCCCAGGTGTCCACCATGCCGTCCAACGAGATCTATATCGGCATGCAGACGGGTGCGCTCGACGCGGCAGTGACGTCTTCGACCAGCCTCATCTCCTTCCGTCTCGAGGAACTGGCGAAATCCTTGACCGCCGCCCGCACGGGCTCGTTCTGGTTCATGCTGGAGCCGCTCCTGATGTCCAAGGCCATCTTCGACAGTCTGCCCGAGGACCAGCGCAAGGTTTTGCTGGAGGTGGGCGCGGAGATGGAACCGTGGGGCACGGCCGAAGCACGCAAGGACGACGAGGCCGTCGCCAAGATCTATCAGGAAAAAGGCGTCGCCGTCTCGGACCTGAGCGCCGAGGACCTGGCCGCCTGGCGCAAGATCGCCGAGGAGAGCGCCTGGAAGGATTATGCCGCCAAGTCAAGCGAAGCCGCCGATCTCCTGAAGTTGGCTCAGAAGGTGTGAGCGGATGGGCAACGTCAGACACGATGCCATTCTCGGCGCCGACACGGTGGACCCTATCGGGTCCATCGGCACGGCTTCCCGCGCTCTTGCCGCCGTCAACAAGATCGCATTCCGGCTTTCCGGGCTTGCGCTGGTCGCGGCGGCGATGGTCCTGACCTTCGGCGTCGTTCTCGGCCATGTCAGCGGACGTTCGGTCCTCTGGCAGGACGAGGTCATGATCTTCCTGGTCGCCGGCGCCATCTTCCTGTCGGCGGCCTCCGTCCAGGCCGTCCGCGGCCATGTCGGCATCGATCTCGTCGAGCATGTGGCGCCGGCCATCAAGGCGCTGCTGCGAACCGTGGTCGATACGGCCGTGCTCGCTTTCTCCATCCTCTTTGCCTGGAAGTCGGGGCTGCTGCTGCACGAGGCCTGGGTCGAGGGGCAGATCACGCACTCCGCCTGGGGGCCTCCGCTCTGGGTTCCCTATTCGCTGCTGACGGCGGGGATGATCCTCCTTGCGCTCCAGGTCGCGCTCCAGGTTCTGGAGCGGTCCTATGTCGCGCTCGCCATCGGCCTCGTCGCCGTCATCGCCTTCGCGTTGTGGGACAGGTCGCCGATGGCGCTCGTCTCGGGCGTTCCGCAATGGGGGATCGGCATCGCCTACTGCGTCGCCACGCTTGTCGTCATGTTTTCCGGCATGCCGATCGCCTTCGCACTCGGCGTCGTCGCCGTCTCCTTCATGATCTTCTTCATGCCGGCGGCGTCCGTCGATACGATCGCCCAGAATTTCTACGAGGAACTGGCGAACGTCATCATCCTCGCCATTCCCCTGTTCATCCTGAAGGGGGCGGCGATCGGGCGGTCGGATGCGGGCAAGGATCTCTATTCCGCACTGCATGCCTGGCTCTACAAGATTCCGGGCGGTCTCGGCATCGCCAATACCGTCGCCTGCGGACTGTTCGCGGCGATGGCGGGTTCGTCGCCGGCCACCTGCTCGGCGATCGGCTCGGCCGGGATCCCGGAAATGCGCGCTCGCGGCTATTCCGGCGGCTTCGCCGCCGGCATCATCGCCGCCGGCGGCACGCTCGGCATCCTCCTGCCGCCGTCCGTCACCATGCTGCTCTATGCCGTCGCCGCCGAGGTATCCCTCGGAAAGCTCTTCCTGGCCGGCATCGGTCCCGGCCTCCTGCTCATCCTGATGTTCGCCGGCTATTCGATGCTGCGCTACAGCAAGGAGAAGCAGCAGGCACTGGCGCAGGTCCATGTCTCGGGTGCGCCGAAATCCGCGCTCCTTGCGGAAGAGCACTACACGCTCGGCGAGAAGATCCGGATGATCACCTGGGTCGCCCCCTTCGTCCTTATCCTCGCCGGCGTCATGGTCGTCCTCTATGCCGGCTGGGCCACGCCATCGGAGACGGCCGGGGTCGGCGCGGTTCTCGCCTTCCTCGTCATCGGTGCGATGTACAGGCTGTGGCAGCCGTCGAAGATCATGCCGATCGTCTCGGGCACGCTACGGGAATCGACCATGCTGCTGATGATCATCGGCATGTCGCTGATCTATTCCTATGTGATGAGCTATCTTCACATCAGCCAGGCCACGGCGGCGTGGATCATCGACCTCGACCTGTCCAAGTGGGTGCTCCTTGCGGCCATCCTGTCGTTCGTCATCGTGCTTGGTTTCTTCCTGCCGCCGGTTTCGATCATCCTGATGACGGCGCCCATCATCCTTCCGCCGTTGAAGGCGGCCGGCTTCGACCTGATCTGGTTCGGCGTCGTCATGACGATCGTCATGGAGATGGGGTTGATCCATCCGCCCGTCGGCCTCAACATCTTCGTCATCAAGAACATCGCGCCGGATATCTCGCTTTCGGAAATCATGTGGGGCACGCTGCCATTCGTGATCCTGATGGCGATCGCAGTCGTCATCGTCTGCTTCATGCCCGGCATCGTGACATGGTTGCCGGATACGATCATGGGTGGTTGAGCGCCGGAAGCTGGCGGCAACGGCAAAGATGAATCCGAAAAGTCCCTCCGGCCGCTCGGCCGTAGGGACGCCAACCGGCCCTCACATCAGAACGGCGGGCAGATCCGATGAACACGGCATCCTTCCTGAGCGACATGCTGCAGACCATCACCGAGCGGGGCCGGCGTTTCCTTGCGCTTGCACCCATGCCGAGAGACGACGGACGCCATCCGATCGACCACCTTGCAGCCCTTTGCGAAACGCTGCTGACGAGCCGCGGCGAGGCGTCCGGCATGGCGCTCGCTACGGACATCATGGAGCGCTGGCATGGTCTCGATGCCGATGGGCAGCGCGATTTCATGCATATGCTGCTCGCACGGTTCGGCCCGCGGACCGACCGCCTCGAAGCGGCGATCGAGGACTACCGCAAGCGCCAGACCTCGAAGACGCTGTTCGAGCTGCACATCGCCGCGGAGCCGCGCCGGCAGGAACTGATCCGCCGGCTCAACCTGGCGCCCAACGGCATCGCGACGCTCGTCGAGATGCGCGAAGGGCTGCTGAAGCTCAAGGCCGGGGAACGCGACCTCGAAGCGGTCGATTCGGATTTCGCCCATCTCTTCGGTTCCTGGTTCAACCGCGGCTTCCTGGTGTTGCGGCCGATCAACTGGGCGACGCCGGCCAATATCCTGGAGAAGATCATCCGCTACGAGGCCGTCCATCACATCGACGGCTGGGACGAACTGCGGCGCAGGCTGGCCCCCGATGACCGGCGGTGCTTCGCCTTCTTCCATCCCCAGCTTCCCGACGATCCGCTGATCTTCGTGGAGGTGGCGCTCACGCGGGAAATGCCCTCGAACATCGCCGATCTCCTGCGTGAGGATCGCGCCCCGATCCGCGAGAGCGAGGCGACGACGGCCGTCTTCTATTCCATCTCGAACTGCCAGGAGGGCCTGCGCGGCATTTCCTTCGGCAATTTCCTCATCAAGCAGGTGGTGGAGGACCTGCGCCGCGCGCTGCCGAAGCTCGATACCTTCGTCACGCTTTCCCCGGTGCCGGGCTTTGCCGACTGGCTCATGCGCGAGCGGCGCGCGGAGGCTTCCGACGCGCTGACACAGGCCGAGAAGGCGACGCTTGCCGCGATCGACACGGCCGATTGGGCCGCGACGAGCGACCTCGCCGCGGGGGTGCAGCCGGTCATGATGGCCGCGGCCGCCTGGTACTTCCTGAAGGCCCGCACCGCCGACGGCCGCGTCGTGGATCCGGTCGCCCGCTTCCATCTCGGCAACGGTGCCCGACTGGAACGCATCAATTTCCTGGCCGACCTTTCGCCGCGCGCCATGCGCCAGGCGCACGGGCTGATGGTCAACTACCTCTACAAACTCGACGACATCGAGACCAATCACGAGGCGTTCGCGGGCAAGGGCGACGTGGCGACGACATCGGCGATCCGGCGGCTCGTGCCGGCCGACAGGGGATCGCGCAGCCTGGTGCCGCTCGGTGGAACGCAGACGAAGACCGAGTCCCAGGGCAAGACGGGACAGAAAAGAAGCAGGGAGTTTACCGCATGAGCAATCATCTCTTCGACGCCATCCGTTCGGCCGCCAGGCCGGCCGCGCCCTTCATCGAGATGCTCGACGGAAGACGTTGGACCTATGGCGACATGCTTGCCTTGTCGGGCCGGCTCGCCAGCGCGCTGGAGACCCTTCAGGTGCGTCCCGGCGACCGGGTGGCGGTTCAGGTGGAAAAAAGTCCCGAGGCGCTGATGCTCTATCTCGCCTGCCTGCGTGTCGGCGCCGTCTACCTGCCCCTCAACACCGCCTATACGCTGGCCGAACTCGACTATTTCATCGGCGACGCGGAGCCGCGGCTCGTCGTCGTCTCCCCGCCGGCGCGCGACGGCATCCTCCCGGTTGCCGGGAAATACGGCGCCCATGTGGAAACCCTGGACGATGCCGGCGGCGGCTCCCTGATCGAACTGTCGCAGGACGAGAGCCCGGATTTCCTGGATGCCGAGCGCGGCCCGGACGACCTTGCGGCAATCCTCTACACTTCGGGAACGACCGGCCGCTCCAAGGGGGCGATGCTGACGCACGAGAACCTGCTCTCGAATGCGACGACGCTCCGGGACGTCTGGCGCTTCACCAGCGTCGACCGGCTTATCCATGCGCTTCCGATCTTTCATACGCACGGGCTGTTCGTCGCGTCCAACGTCACGCTGCTGTCGGGGGCGTCGATGTATTTCCTGCCGAGGTTCGATGCCGCCGAGGCATTGCGGCTGATGCCGTCGGCGACGGTGATGATGGGGGTCCCGACCTTCTATGTCCGCCTTCTCCAGCAGGCTGGCCTCACCAGGGATGCGGCTGCCAGCATGCGGCTCTTCGTTTCCGGCTCGGCGCCCTTGCTTGCCGAGACGCACCGGGCCTTCGCCGAAAGGACGGGCCACGCCATCCTCGAACGCTACGGCATGACCGAGACCAACATGAACACCTCCAATCCCTATGACGGCGAGCGGCGTGCCGGCACGGTCGGCTTCCCCTTGCCCGGCGTGTCGCTGCGCGTGGCGGACCCGGAAAGCGGCGGACCCATTGCCCACGGCGAGACCGGCATGATCGAGGTGAGGGGCCCCAATGTCTTCAAGGGCTATTGGCGCATGCCGGAAAAGACGAAGGCCGAGTTCCGGGACGACGGCTTCTTCATCACCGGTGACCTTGGCAAGCTCGACGAGCGCGGATACGTGCATATCGTCGGGCGCGGCAAGGACCTCGTGATCTCCGGCGGCTACAACATCTATCCCAAGGAGGTCGAGGTGGAGATCGACCAGATGCCCGGCGTCGTGGAAAGCGCGGTGATCGGCGTTCCCCACCCCGATTTCGGCGAGGGCGTGACGGCGGTCGTCGTGCGCAAGCCGGAAGCCGTCCTGGACGAGGGGGCCGTGCTCGATGCGCTCAAGGAACGGCTGGCGCGCTACAAGCAGCCCAAACGGGTGATCTTCGTCGACGACCTGCCGCGCAACACCATGGGCAAGGTGCAGAAAAATATCCTGCGTGACGCCTATGCCGGCCTCTACAAGGATATGGCGCTGCACTGATCGGCTGAAGTTTGACCGGCGAAGAGGTTTTTCCCCGAAGGAACCCTTCGTCCGGGTCGCCGCGCGGATGGTATTCGCATTCGATCCATCATATGCCGGGATTAAACACCTAGCGTTGGAGGTTCTCTTTCAGCAGCACCTCGATACGGATCTTTTCCTGGGAGGCCAGGAGGTCCCTGTGGTCGGCGCGGGCGCGCATGATGCGCAGCGCGCTTCGCACGGCATGGCCAGGGTCCTGGGCGATCACGGCGTCGATCCGCTCGTCCATCAGCGCCTGTTCGGTGAAGGGCGTTCGCTCGTGGGCGACCACGGTCAGGGGACAGGCGCTCTGCCAGTTCCGCACCGCGGTGAGAGCGCACCGCGCCTCTGAACTGAGGACGTAGACCGACACGATGTCCGGGTGGTGCTGCAACGTCCTGTGGATGATGAGGTCGGCCCGCTTTTCGTCGGCATAGGTCTCCAGCGACGGCAGGCTCTGGAGGTGCGGGAATTGCGCATTGATGATGCAGTCGAAGCCGTGGCGCCGCTGAATGCTGTCGAGCGCCATCATGGTTTCGGCCACGACCATGATCTTGCCCGGTCTTCCGCTGACGAAGCGGCCGATGATCTTTCCGGCGGTGGCGCCGGCGGCGAAGTTGTCGATGCCGACATAGTCGGCATTCTCAAGCCGCTCCTGACCTGACAGGAACTGGACGACCTTGACGTCGCGCTCGACGAGGCGAACCAGCGCATCGCGCACCTGCGGCGATTCCGGCGCCATGACGGCGACGCCGTCGACCGCATCCGGTTCGATTGCCGCCAGGTATTTCGCGACATGGTGCGGGTCGGCCATGGGGATGCGGACGATATCCACCTCGGTGGAATCGGCGCGAAGCGCGTCCCTTGCTTCATTGGCCCGCGCGACGAGCTCCAGCAGGTAGAGGTCTCCGCTGTCGGGCAGGACGAAGCGAAAACGGTACGTTTTGTTGCGCGCAAGCGCGACGGCGGCCGGGTTGCGGATGAACCCTATGCGCTCGATGGCCTCGTTGACCTTGTGGGCCGCCTTACGGCTGACATTCGGCCGGTCGTTCAGCACGCGGTCGACCGTTGCCAGGCTCACGCCGGCCGCCTCTGCCAGGTCTTTCGCGGTCGGCCGCATGTCTTTCGATTCTCTTGTTCTCGATCTCAAGCCGGATTTCTCCAACAAAAGCAGGTGAAAAGCAAGAATTGAAGTGCGCACCTCAAAAATTGCTTGCATTGAGGTGCGCACCTCAGTATTGGGTGTGCGTGGCCTTCGGGAGGATTTGGCTCAAGACGGCACAGGAGGCGTGGGCGCTACGATCCCTTCGGGGCGGTTCGCGTCAGTTGCCCGGACCGGGCGTTTTTAACCTTCCGATGGAGGTCGGGAGGATGGGAGGAGGACCCTAGCTATGAAATCGCGTTCTTTCAGATCATTGGCCGCATTTAGCGCCTTGCTGGCCGCCGGCATTGCAGGTGCAGCGCCGGCCCGCGCCGCGGGCGAGCTGACCCTTTGCTGGGCCGCCTGGGACCCGGCAAACGCGCTCGTCGAGCTCAGCAAGGATTTCGAGGCCAAGAGCGGCGTCAAGATGAAGTTCGAATTCGTGCCGTGGCCGAATTTCGCCGACCGCATGCTCAATGAGCTCAATTCCGGCGGCAAGCTCTGCGACCTGATGATCGGGGACAGCCAGTGGATCGGTGGCGCGGCGGAGAACGGCCAGTACGTCAAGCTCAACGATTTCTTCGACAAGGAAGGGATCAAGATGAGCGACTTCATTCCGGCAACCGTGGTCGGCTATGCGGAATGGCCGAAGAACTCGCCGAACTACTGGGCACTGCCGGCCTTCGGCGACGTCGTCGGCTGGAGCTACCGCAAGGATTGGTTCTCCCGCCCCGAGCTGCAGGCGGAATTCAAGGAGAAATACGGCCGCGATCTGGCCGTGCCGAAGACCTTCGGCGAGCTGAAGGACATCGCGCAGTTCTTCCAGAAGCGTGAGATCGACGGCAAGACGGTCTATGGTGCGGCGATCTACACGGAGCGCGGCTCCGAGGGCGTCACCATGGGCGCCATGGACGTGCTCTACAGCTTCGGCTTCAAATACGAGAATCCGGACAAGCCCTATGAACTGGAAGGCTATGTCAACTCGGCGGATGCCGTGAAGGGCCTGGAGTTCTACAAGGAACTCTACGATTGCTGCACGCCGCCCGGCCATTCCGACGCCTACATGTCCGAGGACATCGACGCCTACAAGTCGGGCCAGGTCGCGCTGCACATGAACTTCGCCTTCACCTGGCCGGGCATCAATGCCGACCCCAATGTCGGCGGCGAGAAGTCCGGTTACTTCCCGAACCCGGCAGGCCCGGATGGCGCCGCCTATGCGCAGCTGGGAGGGCAGGGCATTTCGGTCGTCTCCTCCTCGGAGAAGCAGGAGGATGCGCTTGCCTATATCAAGTGGTTCGCGCAGCCTGAGATCCAGCAGAAATGGTGGCAGATGGGCGGCTACTCGGCCCTCCTGAAGGTGGTCGAGGATCCGGGTTTTGCGACCAGCCAGCCCTATGCGCAGACCTTCCTCGATTCCATGGCCATCGTGCAGGACTTCTGGGCCGAGCCGAGCTATGCCTCGCTGCTGCAAGCCGCGCAGAAGCGCTTCCACGACTATGTTGTCGCCGGACAGGGGACGGCCAAGGACGCGCTCGACGGTCTCGTGAAGGACTGGACGCAGGTCTTCGACGACGAAGGCAAGTACTGACGCCATCGGCCGTGCCCGCGCCTCCCAGCGGGCCACGGCGCGGCCGGAGCCGGGGATCTGCCTCGGCTCTGCCGCCGCCCATGCTGCTATAGGGGAATACCAATGCTGAACTCATCCATGGACCGGGTCGCCGAGGCGACGCCGCATGCCATTGCCGGACGCATGCGCGGCCTGTCCGATCGTGCGCTCGCCTGGCTCTTCGTCGCGCCGTCGATCGTGCTGCTGCTGGCGATCAACATCTTCCCGCTCATCTGGACGATCCGGCTGAGCTTCACCAATTTCCGGGTCAACCGGCCCAATGCCGAGGTCCAGTTCGTCGGCCTCAAGAACTACCTGAACATCCTGTCCGACCGGGATATCTGGCTGACCATGCAGGCGACGGCCCATTTCCTGATCTGGACCATCGTGCTTCAGGTCCTGATCGGCTTCACGCTCGCCTATCTCATCAACAAGAAGTTCCGCGGCAACGATCTGTGGACCACGATCATCGTGTTGCCGATGATGCTGAGCCCGGCGGTGGTGGGCAATTTCTGGACCTTCCTCTACCAGCCGCAGATCGGCCTCTTCAACTATGCGGTCGGTTTCCTGACGGGCGCGGACCCCTCCAGCTTCTCGATGATCGGCGACGTGTCGCTCGCCCCCTGGGCCATCATCATCGTCGATACCTGGATGTGGACGCCCTTCGTCATGCTGATCTGCCTTGCGGGCCTGCGTTCCATTCCGCCGAGCATCTATGAGGCGGCTGAATGCGACCGCGCCAGCAAGTGGCGGCAGTTCTGGACGATTACCATCCCGCTCGTCCTGCCCTTCCTGATGCTCGCCGTGCTCTTCCGTGGCATCGAGAACTTCAAGATGTTCGACCTCGTCGTGCAGCTTACGGGCGGCGGCCCGGGCTCGATCACCGAACTCACCTCGATCAATCTCAAGCGCGAGGCCTTCGAGAAGTGGCGCACGGGCTACGCCTCCGCCTATGCGGTCATCCTCTTCGTCACGGTCTTCGGCCTCGCCTCGATCTATGTCAAAGCCCTGAACAAGGTGAAACAACGATGAGCAGCTATTCCGTCACCGAGCCGTCGCCGCGGCAGAAATGGTTCGCGGGTTCCCTGGTCGTGCTCTACGCGCTGATCACCATCCTGCCGCTCGTCTGGATCATCGCGACGAGCTTCAAGAGCCCGTCCGAGGCCATCGCCTATCCGCCGAAGACCTTCTTCACGCCGACGGTGGAAGGCTATGTCAACGTCTTCACCACGCGCACGCGCCTTTCCGGGGAGCAGCTTCAGGCGCTCGGCGAGCCCACCACCTGGTACGACAAGCTCGTGCGCAAGGACGGGCTCGTCATCTCCGGTCCCTCGCGCTTTGCCGAGCGCTTCACCAATTCGGTGATCATCGGCTTCGGGTCGACGGTGCTCTGCATCGTGCTCGGGACGGCGGCGGCCTATGCCTTCTCGCGCTTCAAGGTGCCGCTGAAGGATGACCTTCTCTTCTTCATCCTGTCCACGCGCATGATGCCGCCGATCGCCGTCGCCATCCCGATCTTCCTGATGTTCCGCTCGCTCGGGCTCAGCGACACCCATGCCGGCATGATCCTGCTCTATACGGCGGTGAACCTGTCGCTCTCCGTCTGGCTGCTCAAGGGTTTCATCGACGAGATCCCGGTCGAATACGAGGAGGCGGCCCTGATCGACGGCTACACGCGCTTCCAGGCTTTCTACAAGGTCGTCTTGCCGCAGGCCGCGACGGGCATCGCCTCCACCGCGATCTTCTGCCTGATTTTCGCCTGGAACGAATACGCCTTCGCCGTGCTGCTCACGTCCGGCAATGCCCAGACGGCGCCGCCCTTCATTCCCACCATCATCGGCGTCAGCGGCCAGGACTGGCCGGCCGTCGCGGCGGGCGCGACCCTCTTCCTCGTGCCGGTCATGGTGTTCACCATCCTTCTGCGCAAGCATCTCCTGCGCGGCATCACCTTCGGAGCCGTCCGCAAATGACAAGATTTTTCAACGGTCTCATGCATTTCAGGCGGGGTGCCTGGGAGATGCTGGCCTCGGTGCTGATCGCCGCCGGCGTCGCCATGCTCATGCAGCCCTTCGCGCTGGTGCTCTATTCCTGGTCCTTCGTCATAACCCTACTGGGCACGGTGATGTTCATCGTCGTCAGCCATTTCCCGGAGTAGGCCGATGGCGCAGATCAGAATTGAAAACGTGCGCAAGGAGTTCGGCGCCTTCACCGCCGTCCGCTCCTCCTCCTTCACCATCGAGGACGGCGAGTTCTTCATGCTGCTCGGCCCGTCGGGCTGCGGCAAGACGACGACGCTCCGCATGATGGCCGGCCTGGAACTGCCGACATCGGGCGAGATTTTCATCGACGGCGAGGAAGTCGGGATGAAGCCCGCCAGCAAGCGCGACATCGCCTTCGTGTTCCAGATGTTTGCGCTCTATCCGCATATGAACGTGCGCAAGAACATTTCCTACCCGCTGGTGAGCCAGGGGCTGCGCGGCGACGAGGTCAAGACGCGCGTCGCCGAGGTCGCGCGTATTCTCAAGATCGAGAACATCCTGGACAAGCCGGTCGGCGGGCTTTCAGGCGGTGACCGTCAGCGTGTCGCGCTCGGTCGGGCGATCGTGCGGCGGCCGAAGGCGTTCTTCATGGATGAGCCGCTCGGCGCGCTGGATGCGGAATTTCGCGAGCATATGGCCGAGGAACTGCGCGCCCTGCACGACCGGATGGGCGCCACGACTGTCTACGTGACCCATGACCAACTGGAAGCGATGCAGATGGGCGACAAGATCGTCGTCATGAATCACGGCGTCGTCGAGCAGTTCGGCAAGCCGCAGCAGATCTACGACTGGCCGGCGACGAAGTTCGTTGCGCAGTTCATCGGATCGCCGTCGATGAATTTCCTGGAGTTCGAAGGCATGATCGGCATTGGCGGGGATACGGTCGATCTCGGCGGGACCAAGGTCAAGGTGCCGGCCTTGCGGGAAGGGCGCGCCGGGAAACTGACGCTCGGTGTGCGGCCGGAGCACGTGAAATTCAGCGATGCCGGCTACAGGGGACGCGTCAGCGCCGTCGAGTATCTGGGGACGACGCAGATTGTGACGCTGAGATCCAGCTACGGCTCGCTCAAGGCTCGTATCCCCTCCCACCAGAGGGTCCATGAAGACGAGCTGATCGGCCTCGAATTCGATGCGCGCACGCTCTCGCTCTTCGATGCCGAAACAGGCAGGGCGCTGCTGTCCGAAGCCAATGAAGGAGTGCTGGGACATGGCTGAGATCGTCCTTGAGAACGTAACGAAGTCCTACGGTGGCACCGTAGCCCTCGACAATGTGTCCCTGACCGTTCCGGACGGCTCCTTCGTCGTGCTGCTGGGGCCAACGGGCGCGGGGAAGACGACGACGCTCAGAATGGTCTCCGGCCTCGACACACCGGACAAGGGAGAGGTCCATATCGCCGGACGCCGGATGAAGGGGCTGGCGCCGGCCGAGCGCAATGTCGCAATGGTCTTCCAGCAATATTCGCTCTATCCGCACCTGACTGTGCGGCAGAACCTGGAGTTTCCGCTGAAATCCCCGCTCCTGAAGACGCCAAGGGACGTCATCGACCGGAAGGTGGGAGAGATCGCCGAGGTTCTCCAGATCGCGCACAAGCTGGAAAACAAGGCGACGGCCCTCTCGGGCGGCGAAATGCAGCGTGTTTCCATTGGCCGCGCGCTTGTCCGCAACCCGCAGATCTTCCTGATGGACGAGCCGCTGAGCTCCCTCGATGCCAAGCTCAGGGCGGACCTGCGCATCGAATTGAAGCGTATCCAGGCGAAGTCGGGCGCCACGCTGCTCTATGTCACGCACGACCAGATCGAAGCCATGACGATGGCCACCCATGTCGGCGTGCTGAACGAAGGCAGACTGGTGCAGTTCGGCTCGCCCCGCGAGGTTTACGAACACCCGGTAAGCATCTATGCCGCAACGCGCCTGGGGCAGCCGCGGATCAACGTTCTGCCGGCCGATCTCTTTGCGGGTGCGCCGCATGGTGCAAAGAGTATCGGGCTGAGGCCGGAGCACATCGTGCAGGGCGAAGGGGAGGACGCATTGGTCAAGCGTGTCGAGCATCTGGGCGACCAGACACGCCTGCACCTGATCTTCAAGAAACACGATCTCATCACCGTCACGGATGCCCACACGCCGCTGCGGGGCGGGGAAACCATCAAGATTCAACCGTCAAGGCCGCTCTACTTCGATGCGGCGGGCATGCATGTAGCTTAGGGAGCTGGATATGGCGCAATTCATCAACAAGCGGGAAGACGTTGTAACCGAGGCGATCGACGGCGTGCTGGCGCTGTCCGGCGGCGCGCTCACCCGTCTCGACGGCTATCCGCATATCCGCGTCGTCCTGCGCAGCGACTGGGACAAGTCGAAGGTGGCGATCGTCTCGGGCGGCGGTTCCGGCCATGAGCCTGCGCATGTCGGCTTTGTCGGAAAGGGAATGCTGACGGCTGCGGTGTGCGGCGATGTCTTCGCCTCGCCGAGCGTCGATGCGGTCCTGGCGGGTATTCTGGCGGTGACGGGTTCCGCCGGATGTCTTCTTGTCGTCAAGAACTATACCGGCGACCGGCTGAACTTCGGTCTTGCGGCGGAGCGCGCCCGCGCTTTCGGGCTGAATGTCAGCATGGTGATCGTCGGCGACGACATTGCGCTTCCCGATCTGCCGCAGGCCCGCGGCGTGGCTGGCACCCTCTTCGTGCACAAGATCGCGGGCGCGCTTGCCGAAAGGGGTGCCGATCTCGAAACGGTCACCGCTGCTGCAAGACGCGTGATCGCCGGCACCCATTCCATCGGCATGTCGCTCGATACCTGCCGGGTCCCGGGCTCGCCCAAGGAGGATCGCATACCGGAAGGCAAGGCGGAACTCGGCCTCGGCATTCACGGCGAGGCCGGCGTCGAGCAGGTCGACTTCACCGGCGCCCGCGCGTCGGTCGCGACCATGGTCGAGCGTCTTGCCGCCGTCATGGGTGAGGGACCGCATGTCGCGCTGGTCAACAATCTCGGCGGCACATCGGTGCTGGAAACATCCGTGCTCGCCCATGATCTTCTCCAGTCGTCCATCGGCGGAAAGATCACCCATGCGATCGGTCCGGCGCCTTTGATGACGTCTCTGGACATGCAGGGTTTCTCGATCTCGCTCTTTGCGGCGGATGCGGCCGAGCTGGAGTTGCTCAAGGCGCCGGTTGCGATCTCCGCCTGGCCGGGTGTCTCCGACGTGCAGCCGATCGCCGTCTCCGCGCTGCCGGACGGCCTGACGCCGATAACGCCCATGCCCTCCAATCATGCCGCGACGCGGCAGTTCCTGATCGATTGCTGCAACGTCCTGATCGCCGCGGAACAGGACCTCAACGCGCTCGACGCAAAGTCCGGGGATGGCGATACCGGCTCGACGCTGGCGGGAGCGGCCCGGGCGTTGGTCAAAGCGATCGACCGGTTGCCCCTGTCCGATCATACGCAGTTGCTGCGCGCCATCGGCCAGGAGCTGAGCCAGACGATGGGCGGATCCTCCGGTGTATTGCTTGCGATCTTCTTTGCGGCCGCCGGCGACGGCGCGTCCTCCGGCCTGCCGGTGGGAGAAGCGCTTCGGGCTGGGCTTGCCCGGATGCAGGAGATCGGCGGTGCGAGGATTGGCGACCGGACGATGGTGGATGCCTTGTCCCCGGCGCTCGACGCCCTGGGCGAGAGCGTGACGGCGGCCGCCACCGCCGCCCGGGCGGGCGCGGATTTCACCGCCACCCTGCTCCAGGCCAAGGCAGGGCGTGCCGCCTACATCAACGCCAAGCAGCTCGAAGGCCATGTCGATCCCGGCGCAGAGGCCGTCGCCCGGCTGTTCGAGCATCTGGCCACCTAGTCGCGTTGGTCGCCTTGTTGGTCGATATCAAAGCTGTCCTGGAGCATCGGTAATGGATTGATGGCGTGAGGACACCGTTCAAACTGGCTGACACCGGCGCTACGCCCTCCCGAAGGGAAAGCTCAATGGGGGAGAGGCAGCGCCGGGAACCTTTCCTCAAGGCACGGGTTTCTGCGCAAAAGGCTCGCCAATGACAGTCAGGCTCGTTCAGTTTGCCGCCATCGTCATCTCGGCGCTTGCGCTCGTCCCGTCGGCAGCGCACCTTGCCGCCCTTCCCAACAAGATAGGCCTGCCTCAGCCGGAATACTTCACCGTGCAAGGCATCTATTATGGGTGGGCGATCCTGGGTTTGCTTTGGCCCGCCGCGCTGATCGCAAACGCAATGCTCGCAATCGTCGTCCGCGCCCAGGGCCGGCCGTTCTGGCTTGCTGTTGCCGCTGCATGCTGCCTCGCACTCATGCTCGGCATATTCCTTGTCTGGACGTTACCTGCGAACCAGGCGACGGAAAACTGGACAAGGGTTCCGGAAAACTGGGAGGCGCTGAGAAAGCAGTGGGAATATTCTCATGCCGTAAACGCGATGATCGTGCTCGTGGGGCACTGCTTCGTGGATTTTTTTCGGCGCTGTCCTGGCGTCCGTCTGGACCGTAGTCGCGGCGGCTATCCAGAAAATGCGCTTGAAAACCATGTCGGCAGCATCGGGCGGCCCGGCAGGTGCCCTTCCTGCTCGTCATGCCGACCGGACGTGCGGCTCAGCCGGGGTTTCGTCGGGATTTCCGGCTGCGTTGCCATCCGCCGCCAACTTCCATATGCCGCGGCCCGCGGCCTTGGCGGAATAGAGGGCGCGGTCGGCGGCTTGGACCAGCGACTCGCCGTCGACGCCGTCTGCCGGGGATGAGGCTATGCCGATGCTGAGCCCGATCTTGATGGACAGCCCCTTGAGCATGAACGGTCTTTCCAGCGCGGCAATGCAGCGGTTTGCGAGGTCTGTCTTGGATCCTCCGTGCGCCCGGAACAGAAACGCGAACTCGTCGCCGCCCAGCCGGGCTACCATCCGGTCTCCCGTCTGCGCCTTCAGCCTCTCGGCCACCTGCTTCAATACGGCGTCACCCGCGGCGTGGCCGAACGTATCGTTCACCGGCTTGAAGCCGTCGAGATCGAGGCAATAGACGACCAGCTCGTCCGCACCGTCGGCCGCGATCGCCTCTTCCAGTTCCTTGTAGAAGAGCACACGGTTCGGCAGGCCCGTCAGGGCGTCGTGATGCGCGAGCCGGTTGGCCTCGCTCTCGGCATGCACACGGTCGCTGACGTCGGCGATGGTGAGGAGCAGCCGCTTGGCTGTGCCCTCATGGATGAGCCGCACATAGATGAGGACATGGAGCATCTTGCCGGACGACGCTTGCTGCCGCCACACCGTCCGGGCGTTGCAGTGATCCGCCAGGCCGGTAAGAGCCGTCTCGAATTGTGTCTTCTGTTCCTCGACATGCAGGTCCATCGCTGTCTTCAGGACAAGCTCGGGCTTGCTGAAGCCATAGAAGTCGACCGCCGCGGTGTTGGCCTGCAGGATGGCGAGGTCTTCGCCGTCGCAGAGCAGCATCGGCATCGGATTGGCTTCGAACAGTTCACGCAGCCAGATCTCGCGCTGCTTCAGTTCCGTGATGTCGATGCGCATGCCGATCGCGCCGCCATCGGGCGTGCGACGATCATCATGGCGGAGCCAGCGCCCGTCGCGCAACTGTTGCTCCTCTTGTGATGTCGGCCGGCGAAATTTTTCCATGCGCTGCTTCAGCCAAAGGTCGCCATCCCCGACGACCTCCGACATTTCCCCGCTGGCCAGGCTGATTTTCAATATTTCCTCCAACGGGATTCCCGGCCTCAGAGATTGCGCTATGTCGGCGTAAAGATCGGAATATCGTTTGTTCCAGAGGACATAGCGATCTTCCGGATCAAACACGCATATGGCCTGCGGCAGCATGTCGATGATAAATTGCAGGCGCCGGTTGGCTTCCCCCGACACCAACCCGAGGGGCGCGCCCGCGGCCATCATTACAATGGCGATGTCGCCTGCCTCCCCCAATCCGTCGATGACGGTGATGTCGCAGTCGGTCCATTCCCCGGAGCCACCCATTATGGAAGCTTGGAAGGTTGCGCCGGATGATCTCCATTGCGGGATCAGTTCGGAAACCGGCTCCCATCGCGACGGATCATCGCGCCCGAACAGCGTCTGCGCCGCTCGATTGGCAAAAAGTATTCGATCGTCCGGCCCAGCCGCGAATGCAGGCGTCGGGGAGGCTTCCAAGAACTGCACAAGGTCAAGTTTGAGCAACGGTTTGGTCCGCCTGACCGGAAAACAATCGTGCGGCAGAGTATCCTTAGAAAATTAGGAATACCTTACGCCCTCGGCGGCGATGAAGCGTTTTGATGACGTGCGGCGGAGATATCTCGAAAACCAAGAAGACCGAGACGAATGCTCAATTCAGGAGCCGGTTCTCTCGCAGGCGGTCCACCGCCAGGTCCACGAACGCCCTAACTTTCGCCGGAGCGTGACGACCTTCCGGATGAAGGACATGAATGGGCAAGGGTGGTTCTTCGTGGTCGGCGAGCACGATCTGCAACTTGCCCGCCAGAAGGCCTGGCCCGATCTGATAATGGAGAACCCGCGTCAGGCCCCATCCGGCCTCCGCAGTCGCAATGACTGCTTCATTGGTATTGCATTGGAGGATGGAGTCGATGGTCACGCGCTGATCTCCTGCAAATCTCCATTCGGGAGATGCCCAGGCGCTCGTCGAAGTGGCGATCCGATGACTTTTCAGGTCGGCAGGTGTCGTCGGGACCCCGTGGCGCTCGAAATATTCCGGGGAGCCGCAAACCACCCGCCGGACCGATCCAACCTTGATGGCCGAGAAGCCGGAGTCCGGCAGATGGCCGATGCGAACAGCCACGTCGATACCTTCTTCAACGATGTTCACCGGCCGATCGATGAACAGTGTGCGGGCGCGCATCATGGCATAGCTATTCAAGAATTCAGTCATGATCGGCAGCACGTACATTTGGCCAAACAGGACAGATGCTGTCACCGCGAGGGTGCCGGTTGGACTTGCATAGGAGCCGCCCGCCGCTGCTTCTGCCTCCGCGATGTCGGAAAGTATCCGGCGACAATCCTCGAAATATCGGGACCCGGCCTCAGTCATCTTGACCGAACGTGTCGTGCGAACGAAGAGCCGCGCGCCGATCAGCTCTTCAAGAGCAGCGACGGCACGCGTCACGGCGGGCGCGCTCATGTGCATGTGGCGGGCGGCTTCCGCGAAGCTTTCGGTCTCCGCGACCTTCACAAAAACTCTCATCGCCTGCCAACGATCCACTCGTTCCCCCTTTTTCAGCGGTCACGGCATCCTCGAAAGAGCCGCTGGATCAATGCCGGGTTCAACCCCGGTCCCCCTTGTCATAGCCGGACGTTCCGCACGGCCGCAATCGCTATGTCAGACGTCGTGACTTTCAAGCTTGCCGGAGGCCGGGTTCATGAACGCCGCAGCAAAGCTTTCGATCTGCACACAGGCAGCCCCGCCAATCCCGGCTTTTGCCGCATGCGCGCGTCTCGCCCGGCGGTCTTCGTCACCTGAGACGAGGGCGAGTGCAATCGCTCGCGATATTCGAAAATCGAAGCTCGATCCCTGGCGGGACGCATCGATTTCAGCGCCGATCATGCCGAGCCTCCTCGCTTCGGCATCCTGCCGCTGCAAGAGCGACAGCTCGCCGCTATGTCCGGTAAGAGCGAGCTCGATGCACAGCCGAACTCGCTCATCGAGCTTGAATCCAGTCATTCTTGCGTGTCGATGATATGGGCGAGCGCCACCTTGGCAGGATCGCTGCTATTCCAGCCGTCCCTCGCCACATCACGCCGCAAGGCGATCGATGCGGGGGAAGTCGATCTCGGTGCCTAACGTATGGCGCGTTGCAGCAAAAACGGCGCCGGGGTGAACCAACCGACGCAAGGGGATCCGGTCAGAGAGCAAGCCGTATTCGGTTATCGCCGCCCGCGTTCGCTTCCGCGGGTACGGCGGAGCAGATCAGAACCTCGCCGTCGGCAACGGCCGCGCTGGGGTCCTTGAGATAGGTAACCTCGCCGGCCAGGAGTTTTGTTCGGCAGCTGCCGCATGTTCCTTCGCGACAACTGAACTCCGGCGCGAGGCCGCGTGCTTCCGCCAATTCGAGAAGCGTTCCGGACCCAGGCGTCCAGCGGGCTTCCTTGGAGGATTCGATGAAGGCCACCGGTACCGGCTTTGTCGCGGCAGGACGGCGCGACGGCGCCGGAACCGTGATCTCCGGCCGCCGAACCAGCGACGAGGGACCAAAGGCCTCCGCGTGGATCCTGCCGTCGGCGATGTTGAGATCGCGCAGGCCGTCGTAAAGCGCCTGCGTGAACTCCGGCGGCCCGCACAGATAGAAGTCGTAGTCGTTGAACGCGAGGAAACGGGAGAGTAGCGTCGTGTCGATGCGTCCCGAGACATCGTAGTCGATGCCTTCCTCGGCATCGCTTACATCGCTGAGCACGCGAACGAGACGAACTGCGCCCTGACCAGCATTCACAAGCGCGGCCAGTTCCCGGTCGAAGGCACGATCCTTCTTCGAGCGGGCGGCCTGGAAAAGGACGGTCGGCCGAACACTTCGGGTCCGCAGCCCCTCGTAGACGATGTGGCGCAGCATTGCGAGCATCGGCGTGATGCCGATCCCGCCGCCGAGCAACACGGCCGGCCGCTTTTTCTCGTGCGCATCGATGGTAAACGCACCATTGGGAGCGCGTGCGTCGATGATGTCGCCGACATGGATCTTACCATGCAGGTGTTGCGAGACGAGGCCGTCACGCTTGACGCTGATCCGGTAGATCCCATCGGAGGGCGCTACCGACAGCGTGTACGTGCGGATGATCGGCTTTTCCTCGCCAGGCAACTGGACCCGGATCGGCAGGTGCTGGCCAGCCTCATGCGGAATGAGGCCGGCGCCGTCGTCCGGGGTGAGGTGAAACGAACGGATCGATGCGGTTTCCTCGACCACCTGCGTCACCCGAAGGGGCCGCCATTTCGTTGCGAGCTCAGCGGCACGCAGGCGATCGGCCGCCTGTGCCCAATCGCCCGTCATCAGCGAATTCGGCGACCAGCCATCCTGCTCGAAGGCCCAGCGCAGCGGCAACGCCCCGCGCCGGAGGACCACGCGCCTCGCCCGAAACGTCCACAGCCGCTCGGCGCCCTGAAAGGCGGATATCTCGGGGGAGTCGAGAATGACTTCGGCGTTGCCGGTCATCTGTAAGACGTCACCGGTCTCGAAATCGAAGAAAACAAGCCCCGCCTTGCCATTCAACAGAATGTTGCCGAGCGTGTTGAAGAACAGATTGCCCGCGAAATCAGGGATGGTGAGCGTGCCGTCATCTGCAACGCGGACAAAGCCCGCCTTGCCGCCGCGATGCGAGACATCGACCTGCCGCCTGTCCTCGCGCTCAGCGTAAGAGGCCACGAAGAAGGTATCCGAGGCTTCGATCATCGCGCGCGCGAAGGAGTTGATTACGGTGGCCTCTTCGATGACGCCGGCAAACGGTTCATGGGGATCGCGGACGTGTGAGAAATCGCGCAACTGGATATATTGCGGGCAGTTGCCGTAACTCTGATCGACCGTAAGGCGTAGCGCCCCGCCTACCGGCATGCTGAGACGCCCGTTCGTCCGGTTGCGACGACGAGTGTGCAGCTCGATACCGAGCAGCCCAACCGGCTTTCCGTCGGCGATGCCAATGCTGGCCGGGTCGCTGGGGTCGGGTTGCACGTCGATATCGAGGATCGTCGGCTCCGGCGAGAACATGAACCCCGGCTGACCTGCGAGCATGGAAGCCCAGGGTGCACCGTCATGATCGACGCTGCCGACCACGATGAACGGCAATTGACCGAAGAATTCGCTATGCTGGTCGGGCATGTAGTCACGGACCACCCGCTTGCCGAGCCCTTCCATTCGCTCCGCGACCCCGACTTTCTCCTGGATCGCCTTTTCGCCGGCGTGCCAGGTTTCCAGCTTCGTCTTCGTCCGTTCGGCGTCCATCGTTTCATCCTCCAATCCGGAAGGGCGGGCGCTCCAGGCGCCCGGCCGGAAGGTCATGCGACAGCCGACAGGCCGGCAGGGGTTTCGGCGAAGGGAACGAAGCCCGGCAACGCCTCGATCCGGCGAAGGAAGGCCTTGACGTTGGGGTAGCTCGACAGGTCCACATTGCCTTCGGGCGCCCGCGCCACGTAGCTGTAGAGCGCGACGTCGGCGATGGTCGGCCGTCCGCCGACGAGCCATTGGCGTCCGGCAAGCTGGCTCTCGAGCCGGCCGAGAAGCGTGTGCGCCCGGCCAATCACTTCTTCCGGGCTGAACTTGGCGCCGAAAACGGTGATGAGGCGGGCCGCCGCCGGGCCATAGGCAACCTCGCCGGCTGCGACCGACAGCCAGCGCTGCACGGCCGCGGCGCTGACGGCGTCCTCCGGCAGCCATTCGTTCCTGCCGGCCTTCTTGGCGAGATAGACGAGGATCGCATTCGAGTCCGAGACGATCGTGCCGTTGTCGTCCAGCACCGGCACCTGGCCAAACGGATTCATCGCCAGGAATTCCGGCAGCTTGTGCGCGCCGGCCTTCAGATCGACCTCAACGACGTCATGCTGCAGGCCGAGAAGCGAAGCGAACAGATGAGCGCGGTGGGCGTGGCCCGACAGGGGATGGTAGTAGAGCTTCATGGCGGTGTTCCTGATTTGGTGGACGGGCCTATTCCCGTTTCGCCAGATCAAATTGCGGCAATCGCGGAACGAACTGAATGACCAGCCTCGACACTTCATCATTGCAAACGGTGGAATAATACAGGATCGGAGAATGGGTCCTTCGGGAACCCGCCGGTTGCTCCAAATCGTGTCCGGAACTGCCGGCGTCCCGCATTTCGCGACACCGCGCCGCTATGGGGATCGAGGCGGAACACCGCCTCTCCTGGATCGGCAGTTAGGCGGCGATCGGCACGGTCAGATAGGGTTCCGATTGCCCCTCACGAGGTATCCGGATGAATTCGACCGGCCCGAACGGCTCGCGGTCAGCTCATCGTTTCCAGGTCATGGTCGTGCCCCTGACCACCAGGGGGCCGTCCACCTTCACCGTCATCGGCCGCAATTTCTTGTGGTGGATCACCATGTCGATCAACGTTTCTGCCGCCTTCTGGCCCATTTCGTAGTTCGGCAGCACCAGCGTCGAAAGGGGAGGATGGGTGTAGCGCGCCAGTTCCTGGTCGTCATAGCCCATGACCGAAAGGTCCTCCGGCACGCGCAGGCCCTTTTCTGCCGCCGCCTCCAGGGCGCCGATCGCCATCAGGTCGTTGCCGCAGAAGATCGCCGTCGGCGGGTTCTGCATGGACAGGAGATCGAGCCCCGCCTCGTAGCCGCGCAGCGGCAACCAGTCGCCGTCGCGCACGAGGCTCTCGTCGAACGCGATGTCCGCGGTCGCCAGCGCCTGCTTGTAGCCCTTCAGGCGATCGACGGCCGCATCCATCCAGGGTTCGCCGTTGATGAAGCCGATCCGCTTGTGGCCAAGCGACGTCAGGTGAGCGGTCGCGGTGAAGCCGCCGGCGACCTCGCCGGGCACGATGGCCATATGCTGGCGTGGTTCCGCATAACAGTTGAGAAGCACGCTTGGAACATAGCGCAATTGTTCGGGCACCCGCACGCGGCGGGTGAAGATCGTCGCGTAGATCACGCCGATGATCGCCGGGTCGCGCAGGACCGCGCGCAGGACGGCGTCTTCCAGGTCGGGATTGGAGCGCGTTGCGTGGGCGGAGACGAGAAACCCCTGCTCGAAGGCATAGTCGCGCGCGCCGTCGAGGCTCACCACCGGGTGAGGGCTGGTGGAGATCTCGTCGACGATGAAGGCGATCGTATCCTTTTCCACCGCAGCCTGGGATGGCGGGTCATGGCGCACTCCCGGTAATTTATAACCAATTTTATGAGCAGCCTCCAGGACCCTCGCCTGGGTCTCCGCAGAGATGCGCGAGCCCGACATTTCATTGAGGACAAGCGAGACGCTGGACTGCGAAACGCCGGCAATTCTGGCGACATCCGTCATGGTTGGCCGGCTGTCGCCCTTGCTCCGCCGTCTTTGGTCCCCCTGACCGTCCGACCTGCTCATGCGTCAATTCCTCTCCCGGATTGCTGCGGCGCAACCCGACTTTTTGCACATGCTCATAAAATGACTCTTGACTGCTAATATTATTAGCGCCAAAATCTACGCATGTGAAGCACTTATCGCTCACTGCCGGTCGAGGAAACCGGAAAATTCGGGAGGAGAAACTGAGATGCCTGCATTCTCACGTCGCACATTCATGCTTGCTGCAACCGCGCTCGGCGCGATGACCTTTGCCGGCGTCGCCGTTGCGCAAGTGCCGGCGCTCGCCAAGAAAGACACCTACAAGGTCGGCTTCGCGCAGACGGAATCCAACAATCCCTGGCGCATCGCCCAGACGGACAGCATGAAGGCCGAAGCCGAAAAGCGCGGCTACCAGCTCGTCTATACCGACGCCGCCGGCTCTGCCGCCAAGCAGGTCGCGGACGTCAACTCGATGATCGCCCAGGGCGTCGACGTCATCTTCCTCGCGCCGCGCGAGGAAAAGCCGCTGATCCCCGCCGTCATGGCCGCCAAGAAGGCCGGTATCCCGGTCATCCTGCTCGACCGCAGCGTCGATCCGTCGCTCGCCAAGGCCGGCGAGGACTACCTGACCTTCATCGGCTCCGACTTCATCGAGGAAGGCAAGCGCATTGCCGAATGGCTGGCGAAGAACGCCGACGGCAAGTCCAAGATCATCGAGCTCGAAGGCACGACCGGCTCCTCGCCGGCCAACGACCGCAAGAAGGGCTTCGACGAGGCGATCACCGCGGCCGGCGGCTTCGAGATCGTCGCATCCCAGACCGGCGACTTCGCCCGCGACAAGGGGCGTCAGGTGGCCGAAGCCCTGCTTCAGGCGCATCCGGATGCGGATATCATCTATGCCCACAACGACGAAATGGCGATCGGCGCCATCTCCGCCATCGAGGCGGCCGGCAAGGTGCCCGGCAAGGACATCCTCGTGCTGTCGATTGACGGCGGCAAGGAAGCGGTTCAGGCTGTCGTCGACGGCAAGATCGCGGCCGTCGTGGAATGCAACCCTCGCTTCGGGCCGAAGGCCTTCGACACCATGGAAGCCTATGCCAATGGTGACAAGATCGATGCGTGGGTCATCAATGACGACAAGTTCTACGACAGCACGAACGCTGCGGCGGAACTTGCCGACGCATACTGATCTCCCAGGCTGACTGGAAGCCGGCCGGGACGACAGAAGCCCGGCCGGCATTTCCATGGCGTAATGTCGCGCAAAGATGCCCGAGCGTTTTGCGACGACGGCATGTGACAAGGCAAAGACGTAAGGTGAGGCGGATTGGTATGTTGCTGTCCATGCAGGGCATTTCGAAATCCTTTGCCGGCATTCCCGCGCTGCAATCGGCATCGCTGGAGATAGGCGAAGGCGAGATCATGGCCCTTGTCGGCCAGAACGGCGCGGGAAAATCCACCCTGATCAAGATCCTGACCGGCGCCTACCAGCGGGACGAGGGGACGATCTGCTTCCAGGGCAGGCAGGTGAGCTTTGCGACGCCGGCCGAAAGCCAGGCCGCCGGCATCGCCACGATCTACCAGGAGATCAATCTCGCCCCCCAGCGCTCGGTTGCCGAAAACATCTATCTGTCCCGCGAGCCGCGCCGCTTCGGCCTGCTCGACCGCAAGGCGATGCGCGAAGGCGCGGCGAGGGTTCTGAAGGTCTTCAATCTCGATATCGACGTGGACCTGCCGGTGGCGCGCTTC
This sequence comes from Shinella sp. S4-D37, assembly GCF_040812195.1. NCBI lineage: Bacteria > Pseudomonadati > Pseudomonadota > Alphaproteobacteria > Hyphomicrobiales > Rhizobiaceae > Shinella > Shinella sp. S4-D37. The sequence continues at coordinate 340,373 of NZ_JBFNXL010000001.1, forward strand.
AATGCCGCGACGCGCCAGATGGTGTCGATCGCCCGTGCCGTCACCCAGAATGCCCGCCTGCTGATCATGGACGAGCCGACGTCCTCGCTCGACGAACGCGAGGTGGAGGTGCTGTTCCGCACCATCCGCACGCTGAAGGAAAGCGGCGTCGCCGTCATCTTCATCGGCCACCGCCTCGATGAACTCTATGCCATCTGCGACCGGGTGACGATCATGCGGGATGGCCACACGGTCGCCGTCAGCGCCATGGGGGACATGCCGAAGATGGAGCTGGTGCGCCACATGCTCGGCCGTGAGTTCGCGGCCTTCGAGGCGCTCGCCCGCGATGCCGAGCCTGACGACGCGCGCCCCGTGCGGCTCGAGCTGAAGAATGCCGGCTCCGGTCTTCGCGTCCGGGATGTCGACCTGTCGATCCGGGAAGGCGAGATCTCCGGCCTTGCCGGGCTTCTCGGCTCCGGCCGTACGGAAACCGCCCGCATCATCTTCGGCGTCGACAAGCTGGAACGCGGCAGCCTCTCGTTCAACCAGAGCAGGCGGAACTATTCGGAACCGGCTGCAGCCATCGCCGACGGTATCGGTCTCGTTTCGGAAGACCGCAAGGTCGACGGCATCATCCCGGACATGAGCATCCGCGAGAACATGACGCTCGCCTTGCTGCCGAAGCTGAAGAAGGCCGGCATCGTCGACCGCAACCGGCAGGACGAGATCGTCTCGCGCTTCATCCGTTCGCTCGGCGTGAAATGCGCCTCGCCGGACCAGCCGATCAAGGAACTGTCCGGCGGCAACCAGCAGAAGGTCCTGCTCGCTCGCTGGCTGTGCACCGATCCGAGCGTGCTCATCGTCGACGAGCCGACCCGCGGCATCGATATCGGCGCCAAATCCGAAATCCTCAAGCTTTTGCGCAATCTCGCCGATGAAGGTCTGAGCGTGCTGATGATCTCTTCCGAACTGGAGGAACTGCTCGCGGCCGCCGACCGCGTGACCGTGCTCAGCGACGGCATGTCGGTCGCGGTGCTGCCGCGCGGCGAACTCTCCGAACAGAACCTGCTTTCCGCCATGGCCCACCAGGTCGATGGCGCATCCGGTGAACTGGCATGACGATGACCGATACGTCCCTGAAGCCCCTGGCGCCGACCACGTCCCCGCTGCAACTCGTCAGCCGCTACGGTGTCTTCGTCGCCTTCCTGCTGCTGCTCGTCTTCAACGTCGCGGTCACGCCGAACTTCCTGTCCTGGCAGACGCTCAACGTCAACCTCACCCAGGTCGCCACCATCGTCATCGTGGCGACCGGCATGACGCTGGTCATCGCGACCGGCGGCATCGATCTTTCCGTCGGTTCGCTGATGGCGATCTCCGGCGCCCTGGCGCCGATGATCTTCATGGGCAAGCTCCTGCCCGTCGACAACGTGGCGCTCGCCGTCACGCTCGCCTTCGTCATTCCGGTGATCGCCGCCGCCGCCTGCGGCTGGTTCAACGGCTTCCTGGTGACGCATTTCTCGATCCAGCCGATCGTCGCCACGCTCGTCTTCTTCATCGCGGGGCGCGGCATCGCGCAGGTGATGACCAACGGCAACCTGCAGGTCTTCAAGAACCCGCCCTTCCAGTTCATCGCCATGGGCCATATCGCCGGCATCCCCGCGCAGGTCGTGCTGATGGTGGTGATCGCGGTGCTCGCCTATTGCCTGATCCGCTACACGGTGCTCGGCCGCCAGATCATCGCCGTCGGCGGCAACGAGAAGGCCGCGCGGCTCACCGGCATTCCCGTTCGCCGCGTCAAGACCTTCGTCTACGTCATCAGCGGCGCGCTTGCCGGCATCGCGGGCTTGATCGTCGTCGCCCGCAACTCCGCCAGCGACGCCAATCTCGTCGGCATGGGAATGGAACTCGACGCCATCGCCGCCGTCGCCGTCGGCGGCGCGCTCCTGACCGGCGGGCGCGCCAACATCTTCGGCACGCTGATGGGCGCCTTCGTCATCCAGCTCGTGCGCTATACATTGCTTGCCAACGGCGTGCCGGATGCCGCCGCCCTCGTCGTCAAGGCCGGGCTCATCATCCTCGCCGTCTTCATCCAGCTCCGTGCCGACAGGACGTGAGGACCGCCATGCCCGCCTTGCTCAAGTCCTTCGCCCCGAAATCCTCCGGCGATCTCGCCCGCATCGGCGTGATCGTCGCGCTCGCGGCGCTCATCCTCTTCGGCGCCCTGCGCTACGACAATTTCCTGTCGCCGTTCAACATTCTCAGCTTCCTGCGCTACAACTCGATGTTCGCGCTGATCGCGCTCGGCATGGCCTTCGTCATCATGACCGGCGGCATCGACCTGTCCGTCGGGGCCGTGGCGGCGCTCGCCAGCGTCGTCGCGGCGCTGCTGTCGCCCCATAGCTGGTATGCCGGCCTTGCGGGCGGCGTTGGCGCCGGGCTTGCCGTCGGCCTCGTCAATGGCGTGGTCATCACCCGCCTGCGCATCCAGCCCTTCATCGCGACCCTTGCCGCCATGCTCGCGGCGAGCGGCACGGCGCTGCTGCTTGCCAACAACCAGTCCGTCTCGGTCTCCTACGACAGCGGCTTCACCGTCATCGGCCAGGACGATTTTCTCGGCTTTCCCATTCCCGCGTGGATTGCGCTTGCCGCCTACATCCTCGGCTGGCTCTTCCTCGAACGGTCCGCCGCCGGCCGCCATGTGCTGGCGATCGGCGACGGCGAGCAGACGGCGGCCCTGATGGGCCTGAAGGTCGAGCGCACGCTGATCGGCGTCTATGCCGTCTGCGGCCTTTTGGCCGGCCTTGCCGGCGTCATCCTGGCGTCCCAGTTCGGCGCCGGCCAGCCCACCGAGGGCGTGGGCTGGGAGCTCTTCGCCATCGCCTCCGTCGTCGTCGGCGGGACCCTGCTCACGGGCGGTTCCGGCTCGGTCGGCGCGACGCTTGCCGGCGCGCTCCTGCTCGGCATGGTCTTCAACGTGCTGAACTTCGAAAACGGCCTCGGCTGGATCTCGCTCTCCGCCTACTGGCAATCCGTCATCCGTGGCCTCTTCCTGCTCGTTGTCGTGGTGCTGCAGGCCCGGCTGACGTCGCGATCGGCAACCTGAACGGGGGGCCTGGAAACAGCGCGTGCCCTGGCGGATGCCGGCGCATTCTCGACAATGTGCCCGCAATGGAGGGCGGCTCCAGGATCTTGCCGGTCGTCAAGCGGATTGGCGCAGCATGAGTTCGGACTTGAGAAGAATCCGATCTGGAGCCTGCCTCGGATTCTCGTCTTCCGAGAGCTTTCCGAGCAAGAGCTCGATCGCGAGCCGCCCGATTTCGTTGTAGTTCTGCGCGACTGTCGTGATCGGCGGACATGCATAGCGCGACAGCGGGTGATCGTCGTGACCGGCGACGCGCAGGTCGTATTCGGCTCCGTGGCCAACCTTTATCCCTCTCTGCCACGCCGCGGCAATCACGCCAAACGCCAGTCGATCATTGGCGCAGAGGATCGTGCGGGTGGGAAGCTGTTCAAGCCTCTCGAAGAGCCGGCTCGCCTCCTGAAACGCGAAGTCCTCGAAGTCCCAGGTGGTGTTCTCGGATACGGGAATGACCCTGGGCTCCAGGTTGAGCCGTTGCATCGCCTCCCGATAGGCGGAGAGGCGGGTTGCCGCGTTCGTGTTGACCTGCGGCATGCCGAAATAGCAGGGCGGCTCGCCGGAGCGGCATAGATAATCGACGATGAGCCCGAAGCTCTGGCGGTTGTCCGTACCGACGAAAGCGGAGGAATCGTCAATCGGCGAGTCGACGTAGACGAGGGGAATGGCTTCGCCCAACTGTTCGAGGGTGGCCTGCCGGGAGCGAACGCCGAGGGGGGCGATGATGGCGCCGGCCACATTCATCGACTTCAGCGTCTTGATGGCATTGTCCTCCATGGACGAGCGGCCGTCGGATGAGAGGACGAAAGCCAGGAAACCCGCCTCGTTCGCGATCAGCTCGATGCGGCGCGTCAGCGCCATGTAGAAGGGGTCCAGCGAGTTGGGAATGACGATGCCGATGATGTTGGAGCGGCGGCGGTTGAGATTGACGGCAAAGAGGTTCGGCCGAAACCCCGACTTCTTGAGGGCATCCTCGATGGCGTCGCGCGTCTTCTTGCGCACGGAGGAGGGGTCGTTGAAATATTTCGACACGGTGGGCCGGGAGAGCCCGACGAACTCGGAAAAGTCCTCCATGGTTCTGATCGACTTGGCCAAGCGGCTGCTCCCTGCGGTTCCGGTGTTCGCTTTCTTAACCGGCCTCATTTCGCGGGAAAAGCCGAAAACGGGGCGGGTCAAGCGGTTCTGCGATCAGTCGGCGACGAACTGCACCTTCATGGTCGCGGGATCCGTCGGCTTCTTCGTGAAGAAGGGCAGCACCTCATCGAGCGTCAGCCTGTGCGAGACGAGCCGGGCTATGCGCCCGTCGTCTTTTTCCAGAATGGCCAGCGCATCGGGGATGTTGCGGTTCAGGGAATGGGAACCGGCCAGTTTCAACTGGCGGCGGAAAATCTCGAACGGGGCGACGGAGATGCGGGCGTCCGGGGCGCAGACGCCGAAGAAAAGCGCGGTGCCGCCATCGGCGACGAGATCGATCATGCCCTCCACGACGCTGGCAATGCCGGTGGCATCGGCCACGAAATCGTAGGAGCGTCTGTTGGCCGCAAGCTCGACGGAGCCGGAAACGATCCCGCAAAGACCGAGATCGGCCGCAAAGGCGAGGCGGCTTTCGTTGATGTCGGCGACCGTGACGTTCCGGACGCCCTCTGCCTTCAAGCACAGGGCAAGCAGCAGGCCGATCGGCCCGGCGCCGATGACCAGCGCCTCCCGGGGCCGCGGGGACCCGCTGTGCAGGCCTGCGCTCTCAAGGCCGTTCACCACGCAGGCGAGTGGCTCGGCAAGGGCGGCGAGGGGGAAGGGCATGGCGCCGATGCCATGCAACTGGTCGGCCCGCACGAGACTGTATTCGGCAAAGCCGCCATTGTGCGAAACGCCATAGGCCTTCAGGTCGCGGCAGAGGTTGGTCAGGCCCTTGCGGCAGGACGGGCAGGCGCCACAGGGCAGGTTCGGGTCCACGGCGACGCGTGCGCCGATGCCAGGGCCGGTGACGTCGGCCGCGATCGCCTCGACCACGCCGGCATATTCATGGCCCGGCACCAGCGGAAAGGCGCCGTCGCCATAGCGGGCATGCAGCACGTCGATATCCGTGTGGCAAAGGCCCGACGCCTTGACCCTGATCAGGGCGTGGCCGGCGGGAAGGTCGCCGATCGCAAGGTCGGCAAGCCTTGCCTCACCCTTGGCGGTGAACTGGATTGCTTTCATGGCTCAGCTCATCCAGTTGCCGCCGTCGACATTGTATGTCTGGGCGAGAATGTAGTCGCTGTCGCTGGAGGCGAGGAAGAGAGCGAGCCCCTTGATGTCGTCGGGCGTGGCGAAGCGGCCGATCGGGACGGATTTCGCCACCGCCGCCTTCTTCTCGCCGGGCTTCAGGCCTTCCCATTCGGCGAATTTGGCATCGACGACGTCCCAGTGCTCACCGTCCACCACGCCCGGCGCGATGGCGTTGACGTTGATGCCGTATTTGACGAGCGCCAGCGCCGCCGACTGGGTCGCCGAGATGATGGCGGCCTTGGACGCGCAGTAGAGCGTCACCAGCGCCTCGCCGCGGCGGCCGGCCTGGCTTGCCATGTTGATGATCTTGCCGCCGCGGCCGCGCGCGATCATCACGTTCGCCACCGCCTTCATGGTGAAGAGCGGCCCCTTGAGATTGACGTCGAAGACGCGCGTGTAGCTCTCCTCGGTGATCGCCTGGATCGGCGCCATGTCGAAGATGGCGGCATTGTTGACGAGGATGTCGATCCCGCCGAAATCGGCGTCGATCCTGCCGACGACCGCGTCGATGTCCTCAAGGTCGGTGACGTCGATCCTGATCGCGGTCGCGGCCGGACCGATGGAGGCCGCCGCTTCCTTGGCGCGCGCAAGATTGATGTCGGCGATGACGACCTTTGCGCCCTCGGCGGCGAAGATTTCCGCAAAGCCGAGGCCGATGCCGCGCGCGCCGCCGGTGATCAGGGCGACCTTGTCCTTGAGTTTCATGTCTCTTCTCCATGCGTCGCAGGTTGAAATGATCCGCTTTGAAGGAAACCCGGCACCGAAGCGCCGGGTCCTCCTGGGAGGGCCTGCGGATTGATCCGCAGGCGGGAGCCTCACTTGATGTAGCCGGCGCGCGTCATGTCGCGCTCGACCTGGGTCTGCGCTGCTTCAAGCGCGGCATCGACCGTCTGCTGGCCGGCGAGCGCGGCGCTGACCTGCTGCCCGACGAAGGTGCCGATCGCCTGGAATTCCGGAATGGCGACGAACTGCACCCCGGTATAGGGCACCGGATCCTTGGTGGGCTTGGACGGATCGGCGGACATGATCGCCTCCAGCACCGTCGCGGCGAAGGGGGCCGCCTTCTGGTATTCCGGCAGAGCGTAGGTGGACTTGCGGGTGCCCGGGGGAACCGCGACCCAGCCCTCGCTTTCGCCGACCAGCTTCACGTAGTCCTTGGAGGTCGCCCATTTCAGGAAGGACTTTGCGGTCTCCGCCTTCTGCGTGGTGGCGGGAATGGCAAGGTTCCACGACCAGGACCAGCTGGAGCCGTTGGCCGTCTCGGCGACCGGCGAGCGCGTGAAGGCGATCTTGTCGGCGACCTGGCTCTGCTTGGGGTCGTAGACGCGGCCGGCGGCCGATGTCGCGTCGATCCACATGGCGCAATGGCCGGTCGCAAAGAGCGTCTGGTTCTCGTTGAAGCCGTTGGCCGTCGCACCCTGCGGGCCGTAGTCGGACAGCAGTGCGACATAGTCGGTGATCGCCTTCTTCCAGGCATCCGAGTCGAGCTGCGGCTTCCAGTCCATGTCGAACCAGCGGCCGCCATAGGCGTTTACCATGGTGCCGACGAAGGCCATGTTCTCGCCCCAGCCCGGCTTGCCGCGCAGGCAGATGCCGTATTGCTGCTTGTCCTTGTCGGTGAGCTTGACGGCGAATTCCTTGATCTGCTCGTAGGTCGGCTGTTCCGGCATCTGGAGGCCGGCGGCCTCGAACAGGTCCTTGCGGTAGAGCGTGAACGAGCTTTCCGTATAGAAGGGAACGGCGTAGAGCTTGCCGTCGACCGTCAGGCCGGCCTTGATCGGCTCCAGCAGGTCCGCATAGTCGTAATCGTCGCCGAGATCGTCGACCGGCGCCAGCCAGCCCTGCTTGCCCCAGATCGGCGCTTCGTAACCGCCGATGGTCATGATGTCGAACTGGCCGCCCTTGGTGGCGATGTCTGTCGTCACGCGCTCGCGCAGCACGTTCTCTTCCAGCACGATCCAGTTGATCTTGTTGCCGGTTTCCTTCTCCCAGGCGCTGGAGAGCTTCTGCATGATGATCATGTCGCCGTTGTTCACGGTGGCGATACTGATCTCCTCGGCCTGGACGAGGCCGGTCATCAGGCCAAGGCCGACGGCGGACGAGAGTAGAATGCGGGTCATGTTCCTCATTGATCCGTTCCTCCTTTACGGGTGTTTACGCATAAAATTACATGCGTAAAGTTTTTATCGTTTATGTCGTGTGGGTTTGTCAAGCGGGTCTGGATGGGGACTCGCAGTCGGAAAATGGCAAATCGAGGCATTGCGTTGATAAATATATGTAAAAACTTTCAACTCTAGTGCTGTGCAATATGGAAAATGCTGCGACGCATTATCGATATGGATCGGTAAATAATTTACGCGCGTAAAATTTATGTTGACAATGCGTGCGCCGCTGTCGTATCCGATGGGCGTCATCAGGCAGCGGCGGGTCCGTTGCGGCGAGGAGGCGGCATTGACGAGAACGAGCGAATTGGCGCCCGAGAATCTGGGTCCGACGGTCACCGTCGGCGAAATCCTGGTGGAGATCATGGCGACGTCGGTCGGGGCTGGGTTCCTTGCGCCGCAGCCGCTCGTCGGCCCGTTTCCGAGCGGTGCGCCGGCAATCTTCACCGACCAGGTCGCCCGGTTCGGCGGGGCGGCGGGTATCGTGGCCGCCGTTGGCGAGGATGATTTCGGCGTGCTCAATGTGGCGCGGCTGAGAGCCGACGGCGTCGACGTCTCGGCCATTTCGATCGTGCCAGGCAAGCCGACAGGCAGTGCCTTCGTGCGCTACCGGCCGGATGGCGCGCGCGACTTCGTCTTCAATATCACCCATTCGGCAGCCGGCGAGGCGCGCATGACCGCCGCCGCCCGCGCGCTCGTAGCCAAGGCCGGCCATGTCCATGTCATGGGCTCGGCCTTTGCCATCCCGGGCATCGCCGCAGCCCTTATCGAGGCCGTCGCCACCGTCAAGGCGCGTGGGGGGTCGGTTTCTTTCGATCCGAATATCCGCAAGGAGCTCGCCCGGGCCGGCGAGGGCCGCAAGCTTGTCGACAATATGCTCGCCGTCACCGATCTTCTGCTGCCCTCCGGCGACGAACTGCTCGTCGCGGCCGACGAGGCGACGGAAGGGGCGGCGGTGGAGCGCCTGCTGGGCCTCGGCATCGGCGAGATCGTGCTGAAGCGCGGCAGCGCCGGCTCTAGCCACTTCAGCCGGCAATTCGGCCGCGTCGATTGCCCGGCCTTTGCCGTGGAGGAGATCGATCCCACGGGGGCGGGCGACTGTTTCGGCGCCGCCTATCTTACCGCCCGCCGCGCCGGCCTCCCGCCTGCCCGCGCGCTGCTCTATGCCAATGCCGCGGGCGCCCGCACGGTCACCCGCCAGGGGCCGATGGAAGGCGTCTCCAGCCGGCGGGAACTCGATGCCTTTATCGCGGCCGCCGGACGGGAGGGTGGAGAATGAGCAATTTCCTCAAGGGTCTTGCCGCCGCCCGCCGCGCGGGCCGCCCCTATGGCATCGCGTCCGTCTGTTCCGCCCACCCGACCGTGTTGCGCGCCGCGCTGCGCCGGGCGGCGACGGGCGAGGGGCCGGTGCTGATCGAAGCGACCTGTAACCAGGTCAATCAGTTCGGCGGTTATACAGGCATGACGCCCGCCGATTTCATCGCCTTCGTCGAAGCGATGGCTGTCGAGGAGGGTGTCGCGCGGCAGACGATCATCTTCGGCGGCGATCACCTCGGCCCGAATCCCTGGCGCAGGGAGCCTGCCGCAAGCGCCCTCGAAAAGGCTGCCGGCATGGTGGAGGCCTATGTCGCGGCCGGCTTCACGAAAATCCACCTCGATGCCTCGATGGGCTGCGTCGGCGAGCCGGTCGCCTTGGACGACCGTACCGTCGCCGAACGCGCCGCCGCCCTCTGCGCCATCGCCGAGGAAACGGCCGGGCGCGAAAACCTTCCGGCGCCGGTCTATATCCTCGGCACGGAGGTGCCGATCCCGGGCGGTGCCGATCATGCGCTTGACGTGGTCGAGCCGACCGCGTCGGACGCCGCGCGCGAGACGATCGCCGTCCACCGCGAGGCGTTTGCAAGGGCGGGCCTTTCCGATGCCTTCGAGCGCGTCATCGCCTTCGTCGTGCAGCCCGGCGTGGAGTTCGGCAGCGACAATGTCGTCGCCTACGATCCGCCGCGCGCCGCGGATCTCAGCGCGCTGCTCGACGAGGAGCCGGCTCTGGTGTTCGAAGCCCATTCCACCGACTACCAGACGCAGGAGGCGCTGGCGGCGCTCGTCGCGGACGGGTTCCCGATCCTGAAGGTCGGACCGGGTCTCACCTTCGCCTATCGCGAGGCCCTTTATGCCCTCGATCTCGTCGCTTCGGAGATCGTTCCCGGCTATGGCGACCGCCCCTTGGCGCGGACGATGGAGGCGTTGATGCTGGCCGTGCCCGGTTTCTGGCAAGGCTACTATCACGGCGACGGGACCGCGCTCAAAATCCAGCGCCATTTCAGCTACAGTGACCGTATCCGCTATTACTGGACGCGGCCGGAGGCGGAGGTCGCCGTTTCAGCGTTGTTGTCGGCGTTGGAGGGCGTTCGCATTCCCGAAACGGTGCTGCACCAGTATCTGCCGGTCCTGGCAGCGGGAGGGGCCGGTTGCGCGCAGGACATCCTGATCGCCGCCGTGGACCAGGTGCTGGCGATCTATGACAGAGCGGCCGCCAACCGGCCGTGACGGCGAAGAGCGTGCGGCAGGATGAGGCCGCCCGCCTGAGGAAAGAGGGAGGAAACGATGGCGACGGAGAACACGCGTGGCTTGGCGCGGCTGATGTTGGCGCCCTCAGTTGGGCTGCTTCTGGTCTGGATGATCGTGCCTCTGGCGATGACGCTTTGGTTCTCGTTCCAGAACTACAATCTCCTGAACCCGGCGAATGTCAGCTGGGCGGGGCTGTTCAACTACCAGTATTTCTACACCGACCCGGCCTTCTTCCAGTCGATCTGGAACACGCTGCTCATCGTCGGCGGGGTTTTGCTGATCACCGTCGTCGGCGGTGTCGGCATCGCGCTGCTGCTCGACCAGCCGATGTGGGGGCAGGGCATCGTGCGCATCATGATCATCTCGCCCTTCTTCGTCATGCCGCCGGTGGCGGCGCTGGTGTGGAAGAACATGATCATGCATCCCGGCTACGGGGTGCTGGCCGACATCAACCGGGCGCTCGGCTTCCAGCCGGTCGACTGGTTCGCCCAGTTCCCGCTGTTCTCGATCGTCATCATCGTCGCCTGGCAATGGCTGCCGTTTGCCACCCTCATCCTCTTGACCGCGCTGCAATCGCTCGACGGCGAGCAGAAGGAGGCGGCCGAGATGGACGGCGCCGGCTTCGTCTCGCGCTTCGTCTACCTGACGCTGCCGCACCTTGCCCGCTCGATCACCGTCGTCATCCTCATCCAGACGATCTTCCTGCTCGGCGTCTATGCGGAGATCCTCGTCACCACCAATGGCGGGCCGGGCTATGCCTCCACCAACCTGCCGTTCCTGATCTACCGCACGGCGCTTCTGGGCTACGACGTCGGCGGCGCCTCGGCCGGCGGCATCATCGCCGTGATCCTCGCCAACATCGTCGCCTTCTTCCTGATGCGCGCCGTCGGCAAGAACCTGGACAAATAGTTTATCGCAGTTCCGGACGGAAAACCGCTTCACACTTTTCCCGGACCTGCTTTTTGGGAGGAATACACCATGGCCCGCGCCGTCTCGACAAGACGAACCGTCGTCTTCACCATCGCCGCCTGGATCGTCGCGCTGATCCTCTTCTTCCCGATCCTCTACACGATCGTCACCTCGTTCAAGTCGGAGACCGAGGCGATCCAGGGTTTCGACCTCCTGCCCTCCGGCACGGTGGAGAGCTATGCGGCCGTGCAGGCGCAGAGCAACTACTTCAAGTTCTTCCTGAACTCGGTGATCATCTCGGTCGGCTCCACGCTGCTGGCGCTCTTGATCGCCGTGCCGGCCGCCTGGTCGATGGCCTTCTCGCCGACGCGGCGGACCAAGGACATCCTGATGTGGATGCTTTCCACCAAGATGATGCCGGCCGTCGCCGTGCTGGTGCCGATCTATCTCATCTTCCGCGACACCGGCCTGCTCGACAGCCGCCTCGGCCTCACCGTCATGCTGACGCTGATCAACCTGCCGATCGTCATCTGGATGCTCTACACCTATTTCCGCGAGATCCCCGGCGAGATCCTGGAGGCCGCGCGCATGGACGGGGCCTCGCTGTGGGGCGAGATCGTCTACGTGCTGACGCCGATGGCGGTGCCGGGCATCGCCTCCACCATGCTGCTCAACATCATCCTGGCGTGGAACGAGGCCTTCTGGACGATCCGGCTGACGACGACGAACGCGGCGCCGCTGACGGCCTTCATCGCCTCGTTCTCCAGTCCGCAAGGCCTGTTCTGGGCGAAGCTGTCGGCGGCCTCCACGCTCGCCATCGCCCCCATCCTGATCATGGGGTGGTTCAGCCAGAAGCAGCTTGTCCGCGGCCTGACCTTCGGCGCCGTGAAGTAACGAAGAGAGATCGGGGAGACAGCCATGGGCAAGATCATTCTCAAAAAGGTCAACAAGAGTTTTGGCGCCACGCAGGTCATTCCCGGCATCGACCTTGCCATCGAGGACGGCGAGTTCGTCGTCTTCGTCGGCCCGTCGGGCTGCGGCAAGTCCACGCTCCTGCGCCTCATCGCCGGGCTGGAGGACACGACGGGCGGCTCGATCGAGATCGACGGCAAGGACGTGACGGGCGCCGCCCCGGCAAAGCGCGGCCTTGCCATGGTGTTCCAGTCCTATGCGCTCTATCCGCACATGACGGTGAAGAATAACATCGCCTTCCCGCTGAAGATGGCGAAGATGGATCCGGCGGCGATCGACAGGAAGGTGACGGAGGCCGCCCGTGTGCTCAACCTCACCAACTATCTCGAACGCCGCCCGGGCCAGCTTTCCGGCGGCCAGCGCCAGCGCGTGGCGATCGGCCGGGCGATCGTGCGCGAGCCGTCGGCCTTTCTCTTCGACGAGCCTTTGTCCAACCTCGACGCGGCGCTGCGCGGCACGATGCGCCTTGAGATCAGCGAGCTGCACCACCAGCTCAAGACGACGATGGTCTACGTCACGCACGACCAGGTCGAGGCGATGACGATGGCCGACAAGATCGTCGTTCTCAACGCCGGCAATATCGAGCAGGTCGGCTCGCCGCTCGATCTCTACAACAAGCCCGACAACCTGTTCGTCGCCGGCTTCATCGGCTCGCCGCGCATGAACTTCGTCACGGGCGAGGCGGCCAGGCCCTACAATGCCCCGACCGTCGGCATCCGGCCGGAACATATCGCGCTGTCCAGGCAGAGCGGGACGTGGAAGGGCGTCGTCGGGGTCGCCGAACATCTCGGCTCCGACACGTTCCTGCACGTCAATGCCGAGGGCATCGGCATGTTCACCGTGCGCGCCGGCGGCGACGTCCCCGTCACCCACGGCGACACCGTCTTCCTCACCCCGGACGAAACGCGCATCCATCGCTTCGACGACGCCGGAAAGGCAATGGTCAGGTGGCGCGGGTCTCCTGGCCTCCAGGGCGGATTGAGCTAGACCCGGTTTGCTTCCTGAAACTGCGCCAGCAGAGCTTCTTCATTTCGAAGCACGCCCATTGAGACCGGAGAACAAACAGAGGGGAACGCAATGAACCTGACCCTTACCGTGTCTGCCGCGGTGCTTGCCGTTTCGCTGCAGCCGGCAAACGCTGCCGACACGCTGCGCATCGCCACCGAAGGCGCCTATGCGCCGTGGAATTTCTCCGGCCCGAACGGCACGCTGGAAGGTTTCGAGATCGATCTGACCAACGACCTCTGCAAGCGCATGAACAGGGAATGCGAGATCGTCGCCCATAATTGGGACGGTATCATCATTGGAAAAGGAAGAGATGGCGGGCGTGAGGCTTTCCGGTGCGATGGCCCTTGCGGCGGCGAGGTGGGAAAGGTGTAGAGGAAGCCTGTTCCACCCGACATAAGCGTTTGGTTCAGCGTTGGTTAGGTGGCCGCTAAGCGCTGTGTTCGCGGCGATGGCTGGCTCGCAGCGGCCGCGGAAACCATCGCCGACACAAGCTATGCCGGCGCGATACGCTCGGGTTTCCCTGTGAATTGAGCGAGCCCCGGTCCACGATGCCGACGCAGATATATTAGCCCCCGATGCGAACTGTGTCTCACTTGCAGAGAATGGGTTTCTATCGGCTTACGATATGTTAATGTCGCATTGTTCTAAATGCGAAATAATAAGTTTGAACGGAAAAGGGGTGAAAAATGACAACCGAACAAACCGTTTCTCAACGCTGGGAGAACTATCAGCCCTCCAAGACACTTTGGTTCTGGTCCATGGCCGGGGTCGCTGTCGTCACGATGATCGTTGGTTTTTCTGCCGGCGGCTGGACGACCGGCGGCACCGCGACGAAGATGGCGGAAGATGCAGCGCGCACGGCGCGCGCTGAACTGGTCGCCAATCTCTGTGTCGAACGATTCGTCACCGGACCGAACGCCAGTCAAAAGCTTGCGGAGCTGAAGGACACATCGTCCTATCAGCGCGATACCTTTATCACCGAAGGCGGCTGGATTACACTTGCCGGCATGCAACGCGAGGCTCCCGGGGCCGCAGATCGCTGTGCCGAGCACCTGGTTGCCATGGAGGCATTGCCCGCCATTGACACGACCGTAGTCGAGCCGACGGCGACGGATAGCTGACTTTAAGATATTGTGCCCGGCGGAGCGACACTCGCCGGGCAGGCAATAGCGCGGCCCCGAGCCGGACGACGGCGCGGACCGTTTCGGCGCCCCTCATGCGTCGTTCGTTTCCGTCCAGCGCTTGACGTTGTGCGTATCGATATCAAACAGGTCGAGCGCGCGTCCGACCGTCTGGTCGATAATATCCGCCAGGGTCTTGGGCCGGTGGTAGAACGCGGGCACGGGAGGCATGACGATCGCGCCGTTCAGCGTCGCCTGTTCCATGAGACGGATATGACCGGCGTGCAGCGGGGTCTCGCGAAGAAGGAGCACCACGCGTCGGCGCTCCTTGAGGCAGACGTCGGCGGCGCGCACGATCAGTTCGTCATTGTAGCTGTTGGCAATGCCGCTCAGCGTCTTGACGGAACAGGGTGCCACCAGCATGCCTTCGGTCTTGTAGGACCCCGACGAGAGGGATGCCCCGATATCCTTGAACGCATGCACGGTATCGGCAAGCGCGCGGACGGCGTCGATCTCGTAGTCGGTCTCCTCGCCGATCGTCCGGATGGCGGAGGGCGACAGGATGAGGTGGGATTCGATACCCGCGATATCCTTCAGCATCTCCAGCGCGCGAATGCCGTAGATCACCCCGGACGCACCGGTTATGGCAACGATGAGCCGGCGCATGTCATGCCCCCTCGTTTGTATTGCGTAATTTGGCGAAGGGCCGCACCGCCCCTTCGGGAACGCCGATGTCGAAGACGTTCAGCGTCATGGCGACGAAGCTGTAATAGCCCGCGATCGCCACGAGGTCTATCATGCCGTCCCGGCCCAGTGTCGCGATACCGCGCCGGTAGCTCTCCTCGGCAAGGCCGCGGGATGCATAGAGTTCCTTGGAGAGGGCGAAGACGCAGGCGCTCTTTTTATCGGTGAAGTCGGGGGTGTCGTCGGTTTCGATGGCGTCGACAATCTCCGGCGCGATACCGGCTCGAAGCGCCTCCCGCTCGTGGGCATGCCACTCGTACTCGCTCATCCAGTGCCGGGCGGTCACGAGAATCACAAGCTCGGAGAGTTCCGCCGGCAGCGACGTGCCGTAACGGGCATAGGCGCCGAGGCTCTGCCCGCGCCGCGCGAGTTCCGGCCGGAACAGCCAGGCCTTGAGCGGGGCAGGAAGGCTGGAGCGGGGACCGGCGAGGGTCTCTTCGCAGATTTCGCGTTGTTCGGGCGACATGGTCGCCGGGTTCAGGTCTGGCAGGCGGGGCAATCTTGCACCTTCGATTGGCGCGCGGCAGGTCCGGCCCGCCGCGCCTGTTCATATCTAGACGGTGGGTATGATCGTCAGAGCGGGGACGAGCTTGCCGAGCAGCGTTGCCGGCCAGGGAATGTGCATGATGCGGTCGGCCAGGACATGGATGAAGACGGTGAAGCAGACCGCCTGGGTTATGCTCAGCCACCAGGGTTCGCGTCCTTCGATCCGCATATAGGCGATGATGAAGAAGAACGAGCTGGGAAGGAAGCCGATCAGCGAGACGCCGACAATGAACGAGCCGAACCACGCCAGAAAGATGCCCGACCGCACGAGGAAGGTGCGGGTGTCGATGGTCTCATCCCGGCTGATGTCCATGTGGACGGCGGATTCGCGCTGTTCGCCCTCGCGAAGGCTGACCCCGCTTCTGCGGAGAACCTGATAGAGCAGACTGATGCCGGCGGTGATCATGAAGACGCAGCCCATGATCAGGGGCGCGGTGTTGGCGGGTGCCCGCCAGCCCGTGGCCTGGACCATCATGATGCCGACCACGACGATGAGCAGCACGTAGAACAGGTCGGCGACCTTGAATGTGGGCCGGTGAAACTCCAGCAGCATGCGCTTGAGCCCGCCGCTGCGCTTGGTCTCGCGCAGGAAAGGCCGGATCATGCCGAGAACGGAAACGGCGAGGATGACGATCACCGCCGGCCGTAGCAGCCAGTCGGAGCCGTAGCGCATGATCGAGATCGACATGTAGCGTTCGATCAGCGCACCGAGAACGAAGCCGAGCATGAGGGGCGGGCGGGCCCAGCCCAGCCGTTTCATGGTCCAGCCGAGCACGGAGAAAACCAGAAGCGCATAGATGTCGCCCCAATCGCGGGTTTCCTGATAGGCGCCCATGAACACAACGCACAGCACGATCGGCAGGATGAGCGTGTAGCGAAGCGTCGCAAGCTTGGCGAGCTGGCCGGAAAAGAGGAAACAGATGCCCGCGCCCAGGATGTTGGCGATGGCGATCGACCAGATCATCGAGAAGGTGATCTCGATATTGGTCGTCAGCATTTCGGGTCCGGGGACCAGGCCCTGGATGAGGAAGGCGCCGAGCAGGATGGCCATGCTGGCGCTGCCGGGCACTCCGAACGCGATGGTGGGAATGAGGGAACCGGCCGTGATGGAATTGTTGGCGCTTTCCGGGGCGATGAGCCCGCGCACGTCGCCTTTTCCGAAGGTCTCGCGCGCGCCCTTGACCGTCTGCATGGCGTGGCCATAGGCGAGCCAGTCGACGACGGAAGCGCCGAGACCGGGAATGGCGCCGACGGCGGCGCCAATGCCGCCGCAACGCAGCACCAGCCACCAGTTGCGCAGTGCGTCGCGCACGCCGACACCCATTCCCTCCCGGACGTCGTAGCGGGAATGGCTGGCGATGGCTGCCCTGCGAATGGCAAGGTCGGCAAGCTCGGGAACGGCAAAAAGACCGAGCGCGATCGGAACCAGCGGCACGCCTTCCCACAGATAGAGCTGCCCCATCGTCCAGCGCAGCGTTCCGGTCTGCGGGTCGGTTCCGATCATTGAGAGCATGACGCCGAGGCTTGCGAGCGCCAGGCCGCGCAGCGGCGCGCTGCCCGACAGTGTTGCCACCATGGAGACGCCGAAGATGGAAAGCGCGAGCAGTTCCGGGCTGCCGATCTGGAGGACGAGCGGGCGCATGATCGGGATGAGCATCGCCAGCAGGGCGGCGCCGAACAATCCCCCGATCAGGGACGCGGTATAGGCGGCGGCAAGCGCGCGCCCCGCTTCGCCCTTCTTCGCCATCGCATAACCGTCGAGCACGGTGGCCTGGGCGGATGATCCGCCAGGCACGCCAAACAGGATCGCCGGGATCGTGTCGCTGGTGCCGGTGACCGACTTCATGCCCAGGAGAAGGGCGAATGCGGTCACGGGATCAAGCGTGAACGTGAAGGGAAGCAGCAGCGCCAGCCCCAGCAGGCCGCCGATTCCCGGGATGATGCCCAGCGCCAGACCCATCAGCACGCCGGCCGACAGCATCATGAGGCGGTAGGGTTCGAGCACGCTGAGCATTGCCGAGCCGGCAACCCCCAAGAGCGAAACGTCCATGTTCGAAATTCCTCCTATTTCGCACGCGTGGCCCGTCCCCGTCGTGGTTTGGGCCATTCATTTTCCACGAGGCGGAATTAGTTTCCGTCTTGTTGACATGTGACTTGGACCTGATGCTAATTGCAAGAAGAGCAGAAAATAATTCCGCCAAATGGAATTTATTTGGGTCGATTGTGCGCGGCGCAATGGCCGGAAGCATAAGTACCGGAGGAGCATCAGCGTGAAACTGCAGAACAAATTCGACGTGCCGGCCGCGCCCGACGAGGCCTGGCAGACGCTGATGGACGTTCCCGGCATCGTCGGCTGTGTTCCGGGCGCCGAACTGGTCTCCAGCGAAGCGGACACCGTCTACAAGGGCCGTGTCTCGGTGAAGCTCGGCCCGGTGGCGCTCAAATTCAACGGCTCCGCGACGATCGAAACGGCCGATCCGGTCACCCGCATCGCCCTCATACGCGCCAGCGGAGCGGACCAGCAGGGCCGGGGAAATGCCGGCGCCGTCACGACGATGCGCGTCGAGCCCTCGCAGGCCGGTGGTTCCACGGTGACGCTCGACACCGACCTGCAACTGTCGGGGCTTGTTGCGCAGTATGGGCGCGCGTCGGGCGTGATCACCGCGGTGTCCAGTACCATCATCTCTCAGTTCGCGGAGAACCTGCGCCGCCAGATCACCGCCCAAAAGCAGCCAGGCGTGTCTGCCGGCAACGAGGCGGCGATTTCCGCGAAGCGGAAAAAGGCGCCCGCCGGCAATGCCATGGGCGGCGCCATGATCTGGAAGATTTTCGCGGCATGGTTCGGCAGCCTTTTCGGCGCGTCGAGAAAGGGCTGACATGTCGTCGACCATGTCCGCGCTCAGGCGGTCCCACACGATTTTGCTGCATGTTGCCCAGGCCGGCGAGCATGCCACCCTGGGCAGCATCGCCGGCGACCTGGGAATGCCGCAATCGACGGTGCACCGCGTGCTGTCGCAACTTGTCGAGGAGGGGCTGCTGGTGGTTGGCCCGGGAGGGCACTACCGTCTGGGGTGGAAAGCCCTTCAACTGGCGCGCCGCATCTGGAACGCCGCTTCCGACGAGGCCCTGGCACTGCCGCTGATGCGGGAACTGTCGGAGACGACAGGCGAAACCGTCACCCTCAACAAGTACATTCCGAGCGAAGGCTTTTGCGTCTGCCTTGCGGTGGCCGAGACCTCCCATTCGCTGTCCTATGCCCTCAATGTCGGCGACACGCGCCACCTCAACATGGGAGCCGGTGGAAAATCGATCCTGGCGGGAATGAGTGACGCGGAAGCCGAGGCAGTCATTGCCCGCCACGGCCTGCCATCGGCGACACCGGATACGGTCACCGATCCCGAAAGGCTTGTCGCCGATATCGCGCTGATCCGGAGCCGCGGCTATGCGGTCTCCAACGGCGAAAGCGTGGAGGGAGCCATCGGCTACGCGGTTCCCATCTTCTACCGCGGCGAGATGGTGTTCGGTTCCATGGCCGTGACCGCGCCGCAGATCCGTTTCCGCGCGGAATGGGAGCGGGACTGGCTCGCCGCGCTGGTCGAGAAGGCCCGCACGCTCTCCGAACTGCTGGGCGCCTCGCAGCGCAAAATCACCTCCTTCTATCCGCCATTTCAAACGGAAGCGGTCGACATATGAAGCCCTCGCCTTTTACCTATCATGCCCCCACCACGACGGTCGAGCTGGCCGAGCTGCTCGGCACGCTCGACGATGCGCGCGTCCTTGCCGGCGGCCAGTCGCTGATGCCGATGATGAATTTCCGGTTCCTCCAGCCCGGCCATCTCGTCGATCTCAACACGGTGGGCGGCCTTGCCTATGTCGATATCCAGAGGGATTACATCGAGATCGGTGCTGCGACGCGCCAGCGGTTCCTGCAGCGCTCGCAGGATATCGGCCGGCACATGCCCATCATCGTCGAGGCCCTGTCGCATGTGGGGCATCGCCAGACGCGTGCCCGCGGCACGATCGGAGGATCGCTCTGTCACTTCGATCCGTCGGCCGAGCTGGTCAATATGGCCGCGCTGCACGATGCCGTGCTGACGGTGACAAGCCTCGATGGCGATCGCAATGTCAGCTTCGGTGAATTCGGCCTCGGCTTCCTCACGACCTCCGTCCAGCCCAACGAGTTCCTGCGGTCGGTCCGTTTCGCGCGCTGGCCCGAAGGCCACGGCTACGGCTTCGAGGAATTCGCCATGCGCCACGGCGACTTTGCCATCTGCGCCGTCAGTTGCCTCATGGCGCTGGACGACAGGGGCACGATCGACAGGCTGGCGGTCGCGGTTTCCGGCGTGACCGAGACGCCGTTTCGCCTGGCCGAGATGGAGGTCCGGTTGCGGGGCGCGAAGCCCGATGCCGCGACGGCGGATGCGCTCGCCGCTGCCGCGGGTGAGATCGAAGCCATGAGCGATGCCTACATCACATCCGATTACCGCAGCCATCTGGCGCGTATCATCACGCGCCGCGCCTTTGCCAAGGCCGCCGCGCGCGCCGATCAGAGAGTTCGAGCATGAAAGATTTGCGTACCATCTCCGTGACCGTCAACGGCACGGTCCATTCCCGCGAGGTCGAGACCCGGCGAACGCTCGCCGATTTCCTGCGCCTCGATCTCAAGCTGACCGGTACGCATCTCGGCTGCGAGCATGGTGCTTGCGGCGCGTGCACCGTTCGGGTCGAGGGCGAGGCGATCCGCTCGTGCCTGATGCTGGCCGTCCAGACCAACGGCAAGTCGGTCGCAACCGTCGAGGGCCTCGCCAAGGACGACATGCTGACGCCCCTGCAGAACCAGTTCTGGGAGAAGCATGGCCTGCAATGCGGGTTCTGCACCCCCGGAATCCTGATGACCATGACGGAGTTTCTCGAAGAGAACCCCGACCCGACGGAATCGGAGGTCCGCGATGCCCTGTCGGGCAATATCTGCCGCTGCACCGGCTACCAGGCGATCGTTGACGCGGTGATGGCGACGGCGGCTCAGGAGCGGGGAGGACGATGATGCGGATGCACACATTCGGACAGAGCATAAAGCGCAAGGAAGATCCGGCTTTTCTGACCGGCAAGGGGCGGTATGTCGATGATATCGAACTGCCGAACATGGCCCACGCGGCGTTCGTGCGGAGCCCCCTGGCCCACGCGAAGATCAAGTCGATCGACGCGAGCGCGGCGCGTGCGATGGACGGCGTCATCGCCGTCATCACTTACCACGAGCTTCCCGAAACCTTGAGGCAGCGCCGCCTGCCGCTGGTCGTGCCGGTCGAATCGCTCACCAATCCGCGGCTTCCCTACACCCTGGCGCGCGACGAGGTCTGTTATGTCGGCGAAGCCATTGCCATCGTCGTCGCGGAAAACCGCTACATTGCCGAGGATGCGGCGGCGCAGGTCATGCTCGACCTGGAGCCGCTTGGCGTGGTTGCCGATTGCAGGGCTGGCCTTGCGGACGGCGCGCCCCGGTCACATCTGGGAGCGGACTCCAATGTCGCGGCGATCATGCCTTCCGTGACCGGGGACATAGAGGGCGCCTTCGCGAGCGCGGCCCATGTGTTCAAGGAATCGATCTTCCAGCATCGGGGCGGCGCGTTCTTCATGGAGTGCCGCGGCGCAATCGCCCACTACGATCCATTCAGCGAAAACCTGCTCGTCTACGTCTCGTCGCAGGGCGTGCATCGTATCAAGCGGTCCTTCCACGAGCTTTTCGATATCCAGGATTCGAAATTGCGCATCGTCACACCGGATGTCGGCGGCGGGTTTGGCCCGAAGGGGTCGTATTACGTAGAGTACGGCGCGGTTGCAGCGGCTTCCATGGCAACCGGGCGTCCGGTCAAGTGGATCGAGGACCGCCGGGAGAATTTCGTCGCCACCCATCAGGAGCGCGACCAGTACTGGGACGTGGAGATCGCGGTCGACGAGGACGCCAGGATCCTCGGCGTCCGCGGCACGCTTACGCACGATAACGGCGCCTATACGCCCTGGGGGATAGTCCTGCCGTGGATTTCGGTCGCAACCGTGCCCGGCCCCTATGTCGTGCCCGCCTATGACATGACGCTCATATCGGTCATCACCAACAAGGTGCCCACCACGCCGGTGCGCGGCGCCGGTCGCCCGCAGGCGGTTTTCGTCATGGAGCGGCTCCTGGAGCGCGTCGCCAAGGAACTTGGGCTCGATCCCGCCGAGGTTCGCCGGCGCAACTTCATCACGCCCGAACAGATGCCCTACGACGTCGGCGTCATTTTCCGCGACGGCCGGCCTGTCGTCTATGACAGCGGCGACTATCCGAAATGCCAGGCCGTGGCGCTCGAGGCCGTGGACTACGAGGCCTTCGCCGAACGCCAGAAGGCAGCGCTGGCGGAAGGCCGCTACATCGGCATCGGCATCGGCAATGCCGTCGAGGCCACCGGGCTGGGCCCCTATGAGGGCGTGACGGTACGCATCGGCACCAATGGCAACATCACCGCCTATACCGGCGCCACGCCGCAGGGCCAGGCGCACAAGACGACGCTGGCGCAGATCGTCGCCGACCATTTCGGCGTCTCGATCGACGCCGTCACGGTTGAGACCGGGGATACCTCGACCATCTCGTTCGGCATCGGCACCTTCGCGTCCAGAACCGCCGTCAATGCCGGTTCCTCGGCGCATCTTGCGGGCAAGGCGGTGGCGACCAAGGTGCGCGAGATCGCCGCGCAACTGCTCGACGTCACGCCCGACGATATCGAACTGACCGAGGGCGTCGCCCGGGTGAAGGGACCTTCCAATCGCTTCAAGACGCTGCGGGAAATCTCCGTCTATTCCCTCGGGAAGCCCGGTTTCTCCCTCGCGCCCGGTATGACCCCCGGCTTGGAAAACACCGCCTATTTCACACCGACGCAGTCGTCCTATGCCAATGGCACGAGCGTCGCAGAGGTAGAGGTCGATATCGAGACGGGGCGCGTTCGCATCAACCGGCTCGTGATGTCCCACGATTGCGGGCGGGTGATCAATCCCATGGTGGTCGACGGGCAGGTCGTCGGCGGGGTCGTCCACGGCGTCGGCAATGCGCTCTTCGAACGCATGGTGCATGATGACCAGGCACAGCCGCTTTCCACCAATTTCGGTGAATACATGCTGCCGCTTGCAGCCGACGTCCCGCGGGTCGAGATCCACCACCAGGAAACCGCGAGCCCCAACAATCCGCTCGGGGTCAAGGGTGCGGGCGAGGGGGGAACGATTCCCACCATCGCGGCGATCATCAATGCCGTTGCCAACGCGCTGACGCCTCTCGGTGTCCATATCGCCGAGGCCCCGTTGTCGCCGCAGCGCATCATCCAGTTGATCGACGAAGCAAAGGCAAGGAGCGGCGCATGACGGAGGGAAGCGTCCCCATGAATTCGGCGAGCTATGCAGAACGACTGGTCGCCGTGCTCAAGATCTTTGCCGAGGGGCCGGGCGTGCTCTCGATCAGCGAAATCAGCGAAGCCCTCAAGCTTGCGCCGAGTTCGACCCACAGGCTTCTCGGGCCGCTTGTCGAGCAGGGGCTGATCGACCGTGCCTCGAAGCGGCGCTATCGCGTGGGAACGGAACTCTTCCGCATCGCGGCCCTCGTCGAGACGCGTTACAGCCTCCTCAATATCGCCAAGCCGGTGGTCGCCAGGACGGCCGAGGAAAGCAAGGAGACCTGCCTTCTGGCGATCGTCACACCGTCGCGCAGCCGCATCGTTCTCGCCCACAAGGTGGATTCGGCCTATCCGCTGCGCTTCAAGTTCGATCTCCTGATGAACATTTCCCCGATCTGGGGATCGCTCGGCCGCGCGGTGATGGCGTGGCTGGAGCCGGGCGAGCTGCGCCGCGTCCTGTCCGAGGGCGGGCCGTCTCCGTTGAACGAGGCGCCGATACCAAGTCAGGATGCGCTCGCGACGGAACTCGCCACGATCCGGCGCCATGGCTATGCGCGCAGTATCGGGCAGCGCGCCGCGCCCGACGCCATCGGAACCTCGGCTCCCGTCTTCGATGCGACGGGGGTCGTCTGCGGCGCCCTCGGGGTCGTCACGCCCGAACATCGCATGACCCCCGAACTGGAGCGGCAGCTCATCAAGCTCGTCCGCGCCAATGCCGCCAAGCTTTCATACATGATGGGCCATTCCGGCCGCATGCTCGACGTGAGTTGATCCATTTCATCTTTGGGAGGAAACATGATGAAGTATTCGAGAACGAGACGTCTTCTTCTGGCGGGAGCGTTTGCTCTTCTGGCCGCCGCACCGCAAGAGGCCTTCGCCCAGACCGTGGAGGAGTTCTACAAGGGCAAGACCCTCGAGATGATCATCGGCTACGCGCCGGGCGGCAGCAATGATGCCTATGCGCGCGCCGTGGCCAATCACATCGGCAAGCACATCCCCGGCAATCCGCAGGTCATTCCCGTCAACATGCCGGGCGGCGGCAGCCTGCTTGCCGCCAATCACATCGCCAATATCGCGCCGCGGGACGGTTCCATCCTCGGCGTGGTCGCCTCGACGATTCCGCTCGACGAGCAGCTCGGTTCGGAGAACATCCAGTTCAAGTCGGCCGAATTCAACTGGATCGGCCGTGTCGCGTCGAACACCAATGTCACGTTCGTCAACGCCTCGACCAATGTGGCGACCTTCCAGGATGCTATCGCCACCGAAACCATCCTGGCGGCGACGGGGGCGAGCTCGACCGTGGCGATCTATCCCTCGGTGATGAACACCATGGCGGATACGAAATTCAAGCTCATCATGGGGTATGAGGGCTCTGCCGAGGCCATGCTGGCCATGGAGCGCGGCGAAGTCGACGGGCACTCGACGAGCCTTGCCGCCGTCATGACGTCTCATCCCGAATGGATGACCAACGGCAAGGTCAATTTCCTCGTGCAGTACGGGCTGACCCGTCATCCGGAACTGTCGAACGTCCCGACGGCAATCGAGCTGATCAAGGATCCGCAGGAGCTTGCCGCGACACGCCTGATCCTCGGGGGCGTCGAGGTCGGCAAGCCTGTCCTCACCGGCCCGGGTGTGCCGGCAGATCGCGTCGAGGCCCTGCGCCGCGCGTTCGATGCAATGCTCGAAGATCCGGACTTCGTCAACGAACTCACTCAGCAGCGGCTCGAAATTTCACCCATGTCGGGCGAGGAACTCCAGAAGGTCGTCAGCGAGGTGGCATCCGCCACGCCCGAATTGATCGCGCGCGTCAAAGCCGTCTGGCCGAACCAGTAGGCCAAGCGAACGTGCCGGCGATGCCGGCACGTTCCGTCACAGGGGAAACATCCATGTTCGACTATGTCCTAGAGTACTCGCGAGACGGCGCCGTCGCGACGATCGATCTCAACCGCCCGGACGAAGGCAATAAACTGACCCGTGAGATGATGCGCCTGCTGACGCAGAAGCTGCACGCACTTGCCGGCCAGGATCAGTTGCGTGCGGTGGTTCTTGCTGCACGCGGGCCGGCCTTCTGCCTTGGACGTGATGGTCGCGGTGAAACGCCCGGCGCGCTCTCGGCCTACGAGACGCGCGAGCAATCCATGGCGGCGGTGCTCGATCTCTATGCGGCGATCCGGCAGGTGCCTGTCCCGGTCGTCGCGAAGGTTCATGGCGACGCTCTGGGGTTCGGTGCCGCGCTTGCCGGGGCGTGCGACATCACGCTGGCTGCGAGTAACGCGAAATTCGCCTTCAGCGAAATTCACCATGGCATTCCCCCGACCATGGCGATGACCGCCGTCATGCGGCATCTTTCGCCCAAGGCCCTTGCGTGGCTCATCTATTCGGGAGAGACGGTCACCGCGGCGCGCGCCGCGGATATCGGGCTCGCCAGCGCGGTCCTTTCCCAGGAGGCATTCGAGGATGAGGTGCGATCCTTCGTCGATGAGCTGGCGTCCCGCCCGCGCCGCAATCTCGCGACCATCAAGAAATACCAGACCCTTGCCGCCGGCATGGCTCCGGAAGCCGCTTCGGACTATGCCGGCGCCCTGCTCGCACTCGTGCGGGCGAGCTGAGCGATGCAGATCGTCACGCGGTCCAAACTGAGGTTGCACTATCAGGCGCGCGGCGTCGGGCCGGCCATCGTGCTGCTGCATCCCGTCGGGTTGCGCGGTGCCTTCTGGGATCCGGTGATCGACGGGCTGGAGGATCGCTTTCGGGTGATCAGCCCGGATCTGCGCGGTCATGGCGGAAGCGACGTGCCGGCCACGGATTTCACCCTCGAGGATATGGCGCAGGACGTGATCGACCTCATCGAGGCCGTGGGCGCGCCTCCGGCCGTGGTCTGCGGCTGTTCGCTCGGCGGCATGCTGGCCCAGGCGGTAACCATCGCCGCACCGCAGCTCGTCCGCGGCATGGTGGTGATCAGCGCCGGCCACGACCGCGACGAGGCCGGCCGGAAAGCCGTGCTCGCCCGCGCGCAGGCGGCGCGCGCCGGCATGCCGGCAATCCTCGAAACGACGATGGGACGCTGGTTTTCCGAGGAGGTCACACGGTCCGATCCGGCAATGGTGGCGAAGGTCCGTGCCTGGCTTCTCGAAGACGACCCGGTCGTCCATTCGCGGTGCTGGCAGGCGATGGCCTTCCTCGACCACGCCGCCGGCCTCGGCACGATCCGCGTGCCCGCGCTGGCGATCGCAGCGACCGGCGACAAGAGCGTCGCGCCGGCGGTCATGCAGGATCTCGCCGCACGCATCGCGGGCGCCGACTACAAGGAAATCGTCGGAGCGGGGCATCTGTCCCCGCTCGAACGGCCGAACGAAATTGCCGCGATGCTGCGTGCCTTTGCCGAAGCGATCGCTTGACTGAAACGAACACGCCCGCTGGAGGAACCATGGCTGCCCCTACAACACCGCCGCTCAATCTCAACGACCATCTCGACGCGCTCGATGCCGCGGGCCTGCTGGTGCGGATCGATCGCCCGATCAACAAGGACACGGAACTCCATCCGCTGGTGCGCTGGCAGTTCCTGGGCGGGATGGAAGAGGATGACCGCAAGGCGTTCCTGTTCACCAATGTCGTGGATTCCAAGGGCCGCAAATACGACATGCCGGTGCTTCTCGGCGCGCTGGCGGCCTCGCCGCGCATCTACGCCATGGGCATGGGCCGTCCGGTCGGGGAAATCGGCGACGCCTGGAACCACGCCATCGCCAATCCGATTGCGCCGAACCGGATAACGGGAGCGCCATGCCAGGAGGTCGTCGTCCAGGGCGAGGCGCTGACCCGGCCGGACGGCGGGGTCGCGGCGCTGCCGGTGCCGGTTTCCACGCCCGGCTTCGATTCCGCACCCTATCTCACGGCAACCATGTGCATCACGCGTGATCCGGAAACCGGCGTGCAGAATGCGGGCATGTACCGGGCGGCCCTGAAGGCTCCGGACCGCATGGTCATCCGCATGGCGGCAAAGCCCGGCGGTGCCGGCGGATGGCTGCATTGGCTGAAATACCGCGAGCGCGGAGAACGCATGCCGATCGCCATCGCGCTCGGCGCGGCGCCCGTGGTCGTATTCACCTCCCCGCAAAAGCTTCCGGTCGATGTCGACGAGTTCTCCGTCGCCGGCGGCCTCGCAGGTCAGGCGATCGACACGGTCAAGTGTATATCGAATGATCTCGAGGTCCCCGCCGAGGCCGAGATCGTCATCGAGGGCTATATCGATACTTCTGTCCTGGAGCCGGAAGCCCCGTTCGGAGAGAGCAACGGCTATGTCGCGCTCGAAGGCTACAACATGCCGATGATCGTAACGGCCATCACGCACAGGCGGAAGGCGATCTTCAACGCCATCATCAGCCAGGTGACCCCGTCGGAATCGAGTGTCATCAAGAAGGTCGCCTACGAACCCCTGTTCCTGCATCACCTGTCCCGGCAATTGTCGATCAAGGGCATCAGGAAGGTCGTGCTGCACGAGCGGCTGACCAATCTTCGTCCGGTCATCTTCCTGCAATATGCCTACGGCACGCCGCGCAGCGAAGTCTGGCGCGGGCTCTATGCCGCGTCCTCCCTGATGGGCAGTGTCGGCAAGATCGTCATCGCAATCAGCGAAGACATCGATCCCAATTCGGTCGACGCCATCCTCTGGTCGATGGCCTATCGTTCGACGCCCTTGGAGGACGTGTTGATCACGCCCAACAGAGGCGGCGTGCAGGGCGCGCAATACGGCCCTTCGAACACCGATTCCGGCCTGCTGATCGACGCGACCCAGAAGCGCCCGCTGCCGCCTCTCGCCTTGCCCGGAAAGGAATTCATGGAGAACGCCAAGGCGATCTGGGAGGAACTGGGCCTGCCGCCCATCAAGATGGCGTCGCCGTGGCACGGCTATACGCTGGGCGACTGGACGGACCGCTGGGAAACCCTGGCGCGACGGGCCACCGACAGCGATTGGCAGCTCAACGGGGACGACACCTTGCCGCGGCAGCATCCCGGCAAGGGTCCCGAGGATTCCGCGCGTGATCTCGAATAGATCCGTGCCCCGCAGGAGGTGATCGTCAATGCACATCTTTCCAAGGCGCGTTCCGACGATGGCAGCGCGCGTCGAATTCCCGCTCGGCGTATCCGATAGCCAGCCCGACGACGCGCTTACCGCCTTCCGACTGATCGAGACCGGACAACAGGAAGACCTCGGCTGCGCGCTCGTCACCGTCGTCGATGTCATCGGAGGATCGGCGCGGGGGACGGGCACGCATATGGCGGTGCTCGCCGACGGGCGATATTGCGGCTATGTGTCGGGAGGATGCGTGGAGGCGGCCATCGCCGCCGAGGCCCTCAAGGCTATCGAAGCGAGGCGGGATCAGGTGTTGCGCATCGGTTGGGGCTCGCCTCTCATCGATGTGCGCCTGCCCTGTGGCGGCGGTATCGATCTCCATATCCACGTCGCCCCGGATCCCGTGATCGTGCGCGCGGCGATCGAGGCAATGGAGTTCCGCGAGCCGTTCCGGATCGGCTATCTGCCAGGAGAATGCAGGCTGATGTTCGACCAGACGCTCACCGCGGCCGATACGACGGGCTGGGTGCAGGATGTCTTTAAGCGCGTCTACCGGCCGAGGACCCGCCTCGTCCTGATCGGTCGCGGGCTCGAAGTGGAGACGACGGCGCGTATCGCCGCGGTGGCGGGCCTCGAGGTGATCGCCTATTGCGCGGACGGCGAGACTGCGGACGCCGTATATCGCAACGGCGCCAAGGCGCACTGGCTGTCGATGCCATCCGACCGGCCCGATTTCGCGATCGACCCCTATACGGCCGTGGTGTTTCTGTTTCACGATCATGAATGGGAGCTTGGCCTGCTTTGCCAGGTCCTGCGCGAACACGAGCCGTTCTTCGTCGGCGCGCTCGGAAGTCGGCGAACCCATCAGATGCGGATCGAAGCCCTGCGGCTGGCGGGCATCGCCGAAGCCTTGATCGACACGATCCATGGCCCCGTCGGGTTGTTCGGCCCCACCCGGGATGCCGCGTCGCTCGCGATCTCCGTCCTGGGACAGGTGACGCAGGCGCGCGAGCGGGCCGATTCACCCACCGGAACCTGACGTATGACATTGCTCTCGAAGAGGGCGACATGGGCCCGTTTTGCCCTGGCGCTCGTGATCGGCACGGTCGGCGCGGCCATCTTCGCTTATATACGCTTTCCGCTCGCCTGGATGCTGGGGGCGATGTGCGCCTGCACGATAGCGACGCTGCTGCGTCTTCCGGTGCTGCCCGTTGCGCAGGTTCGGCCGGTGATGACGGCGATCGTCGGTGTCCTGTTAGGGGCGAGCTTCTCGCCGGACCATCTCGCCGGTCTCACGGGATGGATACCCACGCTATTCGGTCTTGTCGGCTACGTGCTTGTATGTGCGCTGTTGGTCACGCCGTATTTCCGCCTGGTTGCCGGCATGGATCTGCCGACCGCGCTTTTCGCCGCAATGCCGGGCGGGGTCGTCGAGATGATGCTCCTCGGTGAGGAAAAGGGCGGCGACGGCAGAACGATCGCGCTGGTTCATTCGGCGCGTATCCTGTTCGTCGTGGCGGCGGTGCCGGCGATCATCGCGTTTACCGCGGATGCGTCGATCGTGACCGACGTGCGTTCGACGCGTCCGTCGATCACCCAAACGCCCTTGGCGAGCCAACTGCTGCTGGTCGGCTGTATCATCGTCGGCATGATCGTCGGTCGCATACTGAAGCTACCCGCAAAGTACCTTCTCGGTCCGATGCTCGTGTCAGCCGCCGTGCACATGACGGGCGTCACCGATTTCCAGCCGGCGGCGGAGGTCATCATCGTTGCGCAGGTGGTTCTCGGAACGCTCATCGGGTGCCGCTTCGCCGGCGTCTCGCCGAAGCGCGTCGGTGCCATTCTGATGGTCAGCGCCGGTTCGGTGACGATCATGCTTGCCGTGGCATTGCTTTTCGCCCTGGGGCTCGATCTTGTCTCCCCCTACGGTCTGAAGGCGATCCTTCTCGCCTATTCGCCAGGCGGCCTCAACGAGATGAGCCTTGTCGCCCTTGCCATGGACATCGAGGTCGCCTTCGTCTCCGGCCACCATATCGTTCGTGTGATCCTCGTCGTCGCGCTGGCACAGTTTCTGTTCCGTGGCGCCGTCAAGCTCGCGCCTCGAAAGCAGGACGTCGTTTAGATCGCTTCGACGAGGGCCTCGACAGCATGGGACAAGGAGGCGCTGCGCCCGGGCGCGAAATGCTCCAGCACATGCAGGACGGCTGTCCTGGTGCTTTGACGCGCGTCGGACGCATCGGCCGAGGAGGATCTTTCCGGCGTCATCGCCTCGAGCGTGTCGAGCTCGATATGCTCCGCGTCGAGTTCGGCCGCCTTGATCCGGCCGCGCAGCTTTTCCGTAACCTCGCCGGGGGCGGGGGGCGGTCCGGTCTTCAGTCGGCGGCGGAGAGCCCGCAGCGGGAGAACGATGCTTTGGCGCCAGGCGGCCACGCTTGCATCCGCGTCGGCGACATCGCCTTGCGCGATGGCTTCTCCCCGTATCGCGGCCCGCCATATGGCGTGGATCAGGACGTTGACATCGACATCGCCCTGATCCTGCAAGGCGAGGCACGCCGCCGCAACGCCGTCCCGGCGATAGTAGTCGAGGGCAAAATCCCAAAGGCGCATGGTCGTTCTCCGGCATCGTTCGCTCTATATGGCTCACGGAGCACGGGACATGCCAGAGCGGCGAAAAAAGAGTGCTCGATCGAGCACTCTCTCGGTTGTCCATTAGAGTCTGTCAGGTTCATTCTGAACCAGACAGGCTCTTGGCCTCTTTGTTTTCGTTTGTCTCTTCGGGAAAACCGGTTCCCATTTTTCCCCGACAAACTCTGGCGCGCGAACCTATTCGCCGTAGACGGCCCTGGCTTTGTCGAGCAGTGCGGGATCGATCGTATCGAAGCGGGCGATCAACGCCTGCAGGTCCTCGCCGGACATCGGATCGACCGTGGCGCCGATCGCCGCCGCGTCCTTCAGGAAGGCCGGGTCCTTGACCATGGCGTCGAAGGCGCGGCGCAGGATCTCCAGCCGCTCCGTCGGAATGCCGGGAGTGGTGAAGTAATATTTGCCGATGTCGTTCGAGCTCATGATCAGCTCCATGACGGGCCGGTTCTCGTCCGAAGCCAGCTCGACGGAGGTGGGAATATCGGGCAGCACGGGATCGCGTTCGAGGGCGTGTTGCACGAGGATGCGGATCTTTCCTTCCTTGAACCAGGTGGGATTGGCCGCCATAAGGGCCTCGAAGGTGGTGGAATGGCCTTCGGCCTCGCCGCGCTCCATTGCCAGCATCCCGGCGGCCGATCCTTCATAGCCCATGATGAGCTTGAACTTGGTGCCGAGGAACTGGTTCATTGCACGGGGATAGAGCGAGATCGACGAACCGACATTCGTCGCCGAAAGGATCACTTCGTCCTTCATGGCCTGCTGGATGTCCATGACCTTGCTGGTATGCCAGACCATGGTCACGCTGGTCGACGGCTGGACCCGGCCGATGAAGTTGAAGCCCGACATCTCGAATTCGACATTGTCGATCATCTTGGACTGCAGCGGCACGGCCTGTGAGACGATGCCGATCACCGTTCCGTCCTTCGGGGAGGAATTGTAGAGCTGATTGGCCGCCGCCAGCCCGCCGGCGCCGGGCAGGTTGATCGGTATGATCGTCGGATTGCCGGGGATATGGTCGCCAAGATGGCTTGAGACCACACGGGACAGAAGGTCGTTCCCGCCCCCGGGAGCGAAGCCTATGACAAGTTCGATGGTTTTGCCGGCGTAGAAATCCTCCTGCGCCAGAACGGGCTGGGTGGCAACAAGGGCTGCGAGCGCGACGGTGCCGCGCACCAGCCACTGCATGGCGGTCTGTTTCAGCATATTCTTTCCTCCTGGTATCGACCTCGCCTTCCTCCACGAGGCAATAAAGGAACGGTAGGAAGCAAAATAGAACTTGGCAATTGCTTGAAGGGGGAATTCCGCTCGTCGGAAATTTGTGAGAAAGCCGGGTATTGCTTGATTATTATTGCAACCGGCGCTGCGTAATACAGGCAAGCGGACGCGGCCACGCGCCCATAGGCGGGCGCATGGCGACTTCGCCCGGCTGCGGTTCCAGAGCATTTCCAGCCGAAGCGAAGTCGCTTCGGTGTCGGATAATGCGGCAAAACAGGAATCTAGAGCATTTCCGGTGAACCGGAGTTCACCGGAAATGCTCTAAGCCATGGGCCCGTCGACCGGGCGCAGGAAACGCCCGTGTTCGATCCGCTTGTCGCCGTCGACATAGAGCGTCGGCTCGAGGATGACCCCATCCATGTGAATGTTGGACAGCAGGGTTCCGCCCACGTCGACATTGGTGCCGAGTCCGAAATGCATGGTGCCGAGGATGTTCTTGTCCTCGCGTTGAACGCCCCGGATCACGGCCTTCGAATTGATGCCCACCGATGCCTCCGCCGGGCAGACATAGGCATTTTCGTCGCCATATCGTTCGAGATAGTTGCGCAGGAAATGCGCGTCCGCACCGCCGTCGATCTTCACGATACGCCCGTTCTCGACCGTCAGTTCGATCGGGCTGGAGACCCGGCCGATCTGGTGCATGCACAGGTCGATCACCAGCTTGCCGCTGCCGCTGTATTCCACCGGAGGCACGTTGAATTCACCGTTGGGATAGAGGAACCGCAGCATGTTGGACTTGCGGTTCTGGACCTTGGAGACGTTCTGGATTTTGTAGGGCACGAAGTCGTCGCCCGGCATGTTGGGGATGAAAATGCGGTTTTCGACCGAGTAAGTGAAGTCGCAGCCATGTTTCGACGTCACCCGGCAGTGCCTGGCATCCTTGCCGAAGATGTTGGTGGCGACCCAATATTGCCGGATCGCCATTTCCTTCTGGTCTTCCGTGACCGCGCCGGACTGGAACATCTCCAGCGTCATGCCGCCGTCCATGCAGAGGACCGGAACGCCGGCCTCCATTGCCGCCGAGTTGGCGTGGGCATGCAGCATGCCGGTCGAGGCCAGCAGGATGTTGAGGTCCGAATGCAGCATCGCCTCGCAGACCGTCCTGGGCGGGTCGTAATAATCGGCCGGTCGCGGATCGAACAGCGCCAGCGTACCCTCCGCGCCCAGTTCGCTGACGATGCTCATCACGGCCTGCCAGACCCTCGGATCATGCGCCGTATCGGTCACGATGAGCACGTTCATGCCCGGCTTGATGTTGGCCACCAGGGGCCGGCGCAGATAGTCGAGCGTGCCCGTCATGAGATTGTGCTGCAGCATGCATTCCTCCCTGTGCAGTTCCTCCCGTCGCCCTCGCTATATTTTTGGCGCTCTTGACGGCATCTAAAGTATTTGTATAGCTTGCACGAGTTTATTGGATATTGAAATAAGTAATTCCGCGTAACGGAATTTCAAGGACAGTAATAATTCGAAATTCTATTTCGCGGAATTTCCAGGCGTTGCTGACGATCGGGAGGAGAAATAATGGACAAGTTTGATCGCCCCGCCGGGCTGGAGACGCCCTCGACGCTCGATTGGCAGAGCGACATAGCGGCCGAGATGCTGCGTAGGCTCGACATCCCCTATGTCGCGCTCAATCCGGGCGCCAGCTATCGCGGTTTCCACGACAGTCTGGTCAACTATCTCGGCAACCGTGCGCCGCAGATGCTGTTGTGCCTGCACGAGGACCACGTCATTTCGATCGCGCATGGCTATGCCAAGGTGACCGACAAGCCGATGGCCGCGGTGCTCCACTCCAATGTCGGCCTGTTGCATGGCCTGATGGGCATATTCAATGCCTGGGGCGGGCGCGTGCCGATGATGGTGGTCGGTGCGACCGGTCCCGTCGAGCCGGAAAAGCGCCGGCCCTATATCGACTGGATCCACACCTCCAAGGACCAGGGCGGGTTGCTGCGCAATTATGTGAAATGGGACGACGAGCCGCGATCGGCCGACGGTATCGTCGAGGCGTTCCTGCGCGGCTACCAGATCACCGCCTCCACCCCGCGGGGCCCGGTTTATATCTGCCTCGATGCCGGCCTGCAGGAGCATCCCGCGCCGGAGAACTTCCATATCCCGACGGCAGCGCGCTATCAGCCGATCTCGGCCGCCTGCGCGCCGCAACGCGATATCGCGGCCGTTGCCGATCTCATCCGGGCGTCCCGAAATCCCCTGTTCCTTTTCGGCCGCGGTTCTGTCGATCAAGGCGACTGGGACCGTCGGGTGGCCCTGGTGGAGGCGGCGGGCGCCTATGTCATGACATCGACCCGCGGCAAGGCCGTCTTCCCGACGGATCATCCGCGTCATGCCGCCCCGCCGCTCACCTGGCTCGACGCGGCCGCCAGGCCGATCGTCGAGGCAGCCGATCTCATCATCTCCTTCGATTGGGTCGATCTCAACGGCCTGCTCCGGCAGGTCAATCGCATGTCCGACCAGCTCGAGGCGAAGATCGTGCATGTCACGCAGGACCGCTCGCTGCACAATGGCTGGGACATGGGCTATTTCGGCCTGCCGCCGGCCGATTTCCCGGTCGACGCCAATCCCGATGCTTTTGTTGCGCAGCTTCTCGATAATCTCCGGGAGCGGGGCAAGGACATGTCCACCTGGACGGATGTCGCCCGCGTCGATCCGGGGCCGGCCGAGTTCGGGCCCAACAGCGATCGGGAAATCATCCCCTTCGACCTGGAGGTGGCCGTCAAGAAGATCGCCGAGACCCGCAAGGTCACGCTCGCCAACAACAATATCGGCTGGTCGACGCGTGCTTTCATGATCCGGGGGCCGCTCGACTTCATGGGCCACAACGGCGGCGGCGGCATCGGCGCCGGCCCCGGATTGACGGTCGGCGTCGCACTGGCGCTGCTGGGTAGCGACCGCACGGTGGTCGGTGTGATGGGCGACGGCGATTTCCTGCAAGGGGTGACGGCGCTCTGGACGGCCGCGCACTACCAGATTCCGGCGCTGTTCATCGTTGCCAACAACCGCTCCAACTACAACGACGAGATCCACCAGGCCGCCATGGCCAAGGATCGTGGGCGTCCTCCGGAAAACCGATGGATCGGGCAGCGGATCGACGATCCGGCGCCCGATCTGGCCGGCATGGCCCGGGCACAGGGGGTCGAGGCTGAAGGCCCGGTCAAGAATGTCAAGGACCTGATGGCTGCGATCGAACGGGGGCTTGCCGTCGTGGATGCCGGGCGGCCGTACCTGATCGATGCGCATATCGCACTCGGCTACACCAAGAAGATCGTCACGCGTGGGCATTAGGAGGCAAGGATGAGCAGAACGATACAGTCGGTTCTTCCCGCAAATCGTGATCTCTATTATGGCGGCCGATGGCAAGCGCCGCATGGCGGCTATGCCGACGTTTTCAATCCGTCGACCGGCGAGAGCCTCGGCCCCGTCGCACAGGCCGATCTCGAAGATGTCGAGGCGGTGATCGCCGCGGCCCGTGCGGGCTTCGAGGACTGGCAGGGGACGCTGCCGAAGAAGCGGTCGGCGGTGCTGCGCGAGATCGCGGGCGTTATCCGGGCGAATGCCGAGGAGCTTGCCCTTCTCGATGCCGCAAACTGCGGCAACCCGGTTACCGCCCTGCTGCGCGATGCGGAAAACGCCGCCACCAAGCTCGATTACTTCGCCGGCGTGGCGCTCGAGGCCAAGGGAAGCACGATCCCCGCGGGCCAGGATATGATGTGCATGACGGTGCGCGAACCCTGGGGCGTCTGCCTCCGGATCGGTGCCTTCAACCATCCGCTCTCTTTTGCCGGCGGCAAGCTCGGCGCGCCACTTGCGGCGGGAAACAGCGTGATCATGAAGCCCTCGCCGCAGGCGCCCCTCTCCGCTCTGCGGCTGGCGGAACTCATCGAGGGCATCGCGCCGCCCGGCGTCATCAATTTCGTGACATGCGGGCTCGAAGCCACGCAGGCGCTGGTGGGCCACCGCGATGTCGCGATGGTATCGATCGTCGGCAGCATCGCGACGGGAAGGGCGGTGGCAAAGGCCTGCGCCGACCGGCTAAAGCCGATGATCTGCGAACTTTCGGGCAAGAATGCGCTGATCGCCTATCCCGACGCGGATGTCCACCGTACCATCGAGGGCGCGGTGCGGGGCATGAATTTCACCTGGTGCGGCCAGTCGTGCGGATCGACGTCGCGCCTCTTCGTTCATGCCGATATCCACGATGCCGTCGTCGAGGGCGTCATCGCCGCGACGCGGCGCTTCAAGCCGGGTCTTGCGACCGATCCGGCCACCAATATGGGCGCCATCATCTCCAAGGCGCAGTACGAAAAGATCATGAACTATATCGACCTCGGCAGGCGGCAGGGCGCAACGCTTCGGCTGGGCGGTGCCCGTCCATCGACGCCGGAGCTCGCCAATGGCTACTTCATCGAGCCGACGATCTTCACCGACGTCACGCCGGACATGGCGATCGCCCATGAGGAGATTTTCGGCCCTGTCCTCGCGGTGATCAAATGGACCGACGAGGCAGACATGATGCGTCACGTCAACAGCGTCGACTACGGCTTGACCGCCGCGATCTATACGACGAACGTCACCACGGCCCATCGTACCGCCCGGCAGCTTCAATCCGGCTTCGTGTGGGTCAACGACACGTCGTCCCATTACATCGGCGCGCCGTTCGGCGGCTACAAACTGTCGGGCGTGGGGCGTGAAGAATCGATCGAGGAACTCCTCGAATTCACGCAGGTCAAGACGATCAAGATCGCGCTTTGAGCGGCTTGCACGCGCGTCCTGGTCGTTCATCATGAGCAGGCCGTAGTCGGTTATTACAGGCCCGCCCCCAATATCATACTGCCGAACAGTGCATCTCGCGAAACAGCCGCGGCGTGATGCCGAACCGCCGCTCGAAGGCTTCGCAGAAGCGTGCTGCCGGTGAAAGGCCGACCTCGGCCGCCACCGATTTCAAGGAAAGCCGCGTCAAAGCAGCATGCGGGCGGCATGGAGACGGGCGGTCTCGACAAAGCGACCCGGCGTCTCACCGGTGGCGGCCGCGAACTTGCGGTGGAACGTGCGCTCGGTGAGGCCGGCCCGACCGGCAAGAACGGGAACATCCAGGGGTGACCTGAGGTTTGACAGTATCCAGGCGATGAGAGCGGCGAAGGGACTGTCGGCTCTTGCCTGCGCCTGGAGCAGAGGGCTGAACTGCGACTGGTGGCCGGGACGGCGCGCATAGAGCACCAGCCGCTTGGCGACTGCGCCGGCATTGCCGGCGGACACGTCGCAAGCCACCATGGCAAGCGCCATGTCGATGCCGGTGGTCACGCCGGCGGAGGTCCACAGCCGGCCGTCGACGACATAGAGCGCATCGGGGTCCACCATGACGGACGGGAAGGCTGACGCAAGCGGCGCGCAGGCATCCCAGTGGGTGGCGACCTTGCGGCCGCCGATACGAGGTCGACGGTGTAGAACGGCGGCCGGCCGCTGAGGCCCAGAGCGCGGTTGGCGCTGGTGAAGGCCGAGATTGGTCCGGACGTGTCGAGAAGCTCGAAGCCGGGATAAACGGCGAAGTCGAGGCGATGCATTGGCAGAAAATACAGGACCATGAAGGCGTTGATCGCGGGCGCAGGTATCGGCGGATTGACAACCGCTCTCTTCCTGCACCGGGCCGGGATCGAGGTGGAGGTCTTCGAGCGGGCCAGGTCGTCTGGCAGGAATTGCGCGGTATCGAGGCGGGGCAGGACGCACCGCAGTTCAGCATCCACCGGGGCCGGCTGCTTGGTCTCATCCACCCGGCTGTCGTCGATCGGCTGGGGCCGGATGCGATCCGGGCGGGTCGCGCGCGGCTATGCGAGCCTGGCCGGTTTTGCGCCGAACAGCCCTTCGGCCACCGCAAGTGAGGACACCTGATGACCGACGCTGGACCTCTCATACGCCTTGCCGATGGACGATGCCCGAAGGCATGCGGAAAGCCTGCCGCCGAAGCTGGGGAACAGAAGCGCTCCGATTGCCTTTTCCTTCCATCAAGGGAGGAAACGATGAAGCACAAACTTCTGGCCAGCGATGCGGACGAGCGCACATTCATCCTCGTCCTCGACGAAGGAGACGAGGCCTTCAAATGCATCACTGATTTTGCCGAACGCGAGAACGTGACCGCCGCCTCGATCACAGCGATCGGCGCTTTCCGCGCCGCAACGATCGCTTTCTTCGAGCTGGACACGAAAAACTACCGCAAGATCCCTGTCGAGGTTCAGTCGGAAGTGCTCAGCATGCTGGGTGATATCGCGGTGGACGACAGCGGCAAGGCGAGCTTGCATCTGCATGTGGTCCTCGGGTTCTCCGACGGAAGCACCAAAGGAGGGCATTTCCTGGAGGGTCATGTCCGTCCCACGCTCGAAGTCATGCTGCGGGAAACGTCCGCCGCGTTGAAGCGCACGCATCGGCCCGATCTCGGTATTGCGCTCATCGATCTGGACACGGTCAGCAGGTGAGCGGCTTGACTGGTTGCGGCGGCTATGGCTACGCATCGGCCCACTCCAGGTGGAGCGGGCCGCATGCCTCAAAACCGGTGGTCACGCTCAATGACGATGCTCGGGCATCTCCTTGAGCTGATCCTTCGTCCAGGCCGTAACCGCATGAACATCGCCGTCCTCGTCCCTCATGAAGTCGAGGTCCGTCAGAGGCACCGCAACCGGCTTGGCACCGATGCCGAGGAAGCCGCCCACATCGATAATGGCCGTGCTGCCTGCCCCGTCGCCATGGACGTGATCCACCTTGCCGACCTTGTGATCGTCGGCTCCATAGACGGTCGCGCCCTCCAAAATATCGGGGGTGAGCTCGGCTGCCGTCAGACGGGTGTGGTTTGTATGATCCATTGTCGTTCTCCTGTTGAAGATCCCTCAACGAGGAGAGCAAACGCAAGGTTCCGACCCTGGGGGTAACGGATCTCGTTCCGCCCCTCTCTTGCCGCGTTGTCAACGGCCGGCGCGCCTGCCACAATGGTTCGTCGCCAGACGCAGGGAGGATCATGGCGGGACGCTTCTTCCATAGCCGTGGCTCCGCGCTCGCGCTTGCCATCCTCGTCACGCTGCTGGCAACGGCCGTGACGTGGCTGGGTGCGCTCGAAACCGGCAGAAGCCGTGCCATCGCCATGCTCGATGGAGAGCTACAGGTGCTGGCGCGCTCGGTCGACAGCGAGATCGAACGCTTCCGCTATCTGCCCTCCGTCATCGCGCGCGACGGCCGCATCCGTGCGGTGCTTGCCTCGCCTTCGGCCGGTGCCATCGCGCAGGCCAACGCTTATCTCGCCGATATCCGTGCCGATTCGCGCGCTGACGAACTCTATGTCATGACCGCCGATGGCTTGACGGTGGCGGCCAGCAACCATGCCGAACCGTCGAGCTTCGTCGGCCAGAACTATCGCTTCCGGCCGTATTTCCAGGACGCCCTCACCACGGGCGCC
This sequence comes from Shinella sp. S4-D37, assembly GCF_040812195.1. Taxonomy (NCBI): domain Bacteria; kingdom Pseudomonadati; phylum Pseudomonadota; class Alphaproteobacteria; order Hyphomicrobiales; family Rhizobiaceae; genus Shinella; species Shinella sp. S4-D37. The sequence continues at coordinate 379,640 of NZ_JBFNXL010000001.1, forward strand.
GGGCGCTACTATGCCGTCGGCGTCACCACGGGAGAGCCCGGCTATTTCCTCGCCTCGGTCATTCGCGAAGGCGAGCGCAGACTTGGTGTCGCCGTGGTGAAGCTCGACATGCGCGGGCTCGAACGCGCATGGACTGAAAGCCACAGCGTCGCGGCGATCGCCGACCAGGACGGCGTCATATTCCTCACCGGCCACGCGCCGTGGAAATACCGGCCGCTTCATCCGCTCGGCAAGGCCGTGCTGGCCAGGATTGCGGTCACGCGCAAATATGACGGCGTCGAACTTTCCGCCGCCGCGCCGATCTTCTCGGGCGTGCCCGAGCGGCCGGACGTGATCGACCTCGTCAAGGCGGGCGGCCTGCATCTTGTCCGGTCCGCCGCCCTGAAATCGGACGGGTGGCGATTGTGGGCGGCGACCGGTCTCGGGCCGATCCGCGCCAATGCCGCGCTCTACGCGCTGCTCGTCGCGCTCACCGGGGCGCTTTTCACCGGCGCCGGCATCTATCTGCACCAGCGCCGGCAACTCATTCGCACCAAGCTCGATGCCCATGACAAATTGGAACGCCGTGTCGTGGAGCGTACCGCTGAACTGCACCGCGAGATCGACGACCGCCGCCGCGCGGAGGCCGAGTTGCGGGCGACCCAGGCCTCGCTCATCCAGGCCGCCAAGCTTGCCGCGCTCGGCCGCATGTCGGCTGCGATCGTTCATGAGGTGAGCCAGCCTCTGGCGGCGATGGAAAACACGCTCGCCTCGACCGGGTTGCTGGCCGAACGCGGCGACAGCCGGGCCGTCGGTGAAAAAGTGCGCGTCGCGCGCGATCTCGTGCGGCGCATCCAGCGCACGGTGAAGTCGCTGAAATCCTTCGCGCGGAACGAACCGGCCCGCCAGGAACTCGTCGACGCCGACCGGGCGGTGGCGACCGCTCTCGAACTTGCCGCGCCACGCGCAGCCGCCGAAGGCGTGACGATCGAGGTGCATACTCTCGATCGGCGTGCTCTGGTCAGCGCCCATGCCATCCGCCTCGAGCAGGTCATGCTCAACCTGGTGCTCAACGCGCTCGATGCCGTGCGCGGCCGCGACAATCCGCTGGTGTGTGTGTGCGTACCGAGCGTAGCGCCGGGGCGGTTCGCATCCATGTCTGCGACAACGGGCCCGGCGTTCCCGAGGATGTTCGCGAACGTATCGCCGAACCTTTCTTCACCACCAAGATCACTGGTGAGGGGCTGGGCCTCGGCCTTTCCATCTCGCGCGCACTCATCCATGAGTTCGGCGGTTCCCTCGTCTTCGAGACCGCGGAAGGCGAGGGCGCGACCTTTACCGTCTCTCTGCCCGAGGCCGTCTCCCTTCGCGAGGCGGCCGAATGAACCGCGGGGCGGTCCTTGTCGTCGACGATGAAGCCGAGTTGCGCTGCTCCGCTTCCGAGTGGTTGTCGCTCAGCGGCTTTTCGGTCGTCACGGCCAAGGACGGCGCCGAGGCGCTCGCCTGGCTCGATCGCCAGCCGTTCGAGGCCCTGGTCTCCGACATGCGCATGCCCGGCATGGACGGGCTTGGCCTGTTGGATGCCGCGCGGCTGAAGCGCCCGCTCCTGCCGGTCATCCTGCTCACCGGCCATGGCGATGTCACGCTGGCCGTCGAGGCGATGCGTGCCGGCGCGCATGATTTTCTCGAAAAGCCCTATGATGCCGATCATCTCGTCGCCGTGCTGGATCGCGCTGTCGCGCTTGGCCGGCTCAAGAAGGAGGTGAGCCGGCTGCGCGTCGCTGCCGGCGGGGACCTTGAAAGCCGCTTTGTCGGTTCATCGCCCGAAGTCGTTGCGCTCCGCGGCCGCCTCGCTCCGCTCTGCGACCTCGATGTCGACGTGCTCGTCAACGGCGAGACGGGAACGGGCAAGGAAGTCGTCGCCCGCGCTCTCCACGATCTCGGCAAGCGTCGCGACCGTCCCTTCGTGGCGCTCAACTGTGCCGCCATTCCCGAAAGCATCTTCGAGAGCGAGGTGTTCGGCCATGACAGGGGCGCGTTCACCGGCGCGACGCAAAAGCGCGAGGGCAAGATCGAACATGCCCATGGCGGCACGGTCTTCCTGGACGAGATCGAAACCATGCCGCCGGCGCTGCAGGCCAAGCTGTTGCGCGTCATTCAGGAGCGGGTCGTCGAGCCTCTCGGCTCCAACCGCCAGGTCCCGGTCGACGTGCGTTTCATCGCCGCGACCAAGACCGATCTGCGGCGCGAGGGCGAGGCTGGCCGCTTCCGCTCCGATCTCTATTTCCGGCTGGCCACGGTCGAGATCGCCATTCCGCCGCTGCGCCATCGCCGCGACGATGTGGGGCTTCTTTTCCGGCATTTCTGCGAGGACGCCGCCCGCCGCCACAAATTCGCGGTGCCGGCGGTATCGGCCTCGCTGGTGGGGCGGCTCGAAGCCCATGACTGGCCGGGCAATGTGCGTGAATTGAAGGCCTGCGCCGAGCGCTTCGTTCTCGGGTTGCCGCTTGCTTTCGGCTCTGTCGCGCAGACCGCATCGCAGGACACCGCCCCCTTGCCCGAGCGCGTCGCCGCATTCGAGGCGCGGCTGATCCGCGAGGCGCTCGACGACAACGGCGGCAGCGCGCCGGCTGCCTCGGTCTCGCTCGGCATACCGCTGCGCACGCTGAACGAGAAGATCGTCCGCCACGGCCTGCGCGAGATGATCGGCTGATCGGCAAGAAACCGCCGGGGGCGGGAGAAATCGGGCGGAATCTTGCCCGCACGCGCTGCCGCTCCCGAAGGTAGGTCGACATAAGCCATTGAAAAGTCTGCCTCCCCGGGAAACATACCTTCTGGCATGCATCATGCTAACCTGAAAGTGACGGGCTTGGTCGTTCGGCCGCCCGGCAATCAGGGAGGAATCGCAATGCATTTCAATGCCACGAAACTGTTTTCCGCCGCCGGGCTGCTGCTGCCCGCGCTGTTCCTGGGGGCGCCTGCGAGCGCCCAGACCGTCAACCTGTCCATCGCCACCGGCGGCACGGGCGGCGTCTATTATCCGCTCGGCGGCGGCATCGCGACGGAAATCCGGGAGAATGTCGCCGGCTACGACGCCACCGTCCAGGAGACCAACGCTTCGGTCGACAACATGCTTCTGCTCAAGACCGGTGCGGCGGCGCTCGCCATCGCCGTGGGGGACACGGTGGCGGCCGCGGTCGCGGGCGAGGCGCCCTTCGATGAGGCCCTGGACGTCTGCGCGATCGGCACCATGTACAGCAACTTCATGCAGCCGATTACCACGCAGAGCACCGGCATCAAGAGCGTTGCGGACCTGAAGGGCAAGAGTGTCTCGGTCGGCGCGCCCGGCTCGGCGACCGAAGTGGGTGCGGTCCGCATCCTCGAGGCGGCGGGTCTCGACCCCTCGACCGACATCGACCGCCGGCAGCTTGGTGCCGCCGAGACGGTGGCGGCGCTGCGTGACGGCACGATCGACGCCGGATTCTGGTCCGGCGGCCTGCCGACCGGGGCTTTGGTCGATCTCGCCAGTACCGGGGAAATGAAGATCATCCCGATCGGCGAATACGCCGACGCGCTCGCCAGCAAGTATGGCGGCTACTATGTCGCGCAGGACATGCCCGCCAATACCTACCAGGGGCAGACGGAGGCCGTGTCGGTGATCGCCTCTCCGAACGTGCTGGTGGCACGCACCGACATGGATGTGGCGCTACAGCAGAGCATCACCGCCGCCATCTTCGACAACAAGAAGGATCTTGTTCAGGTGCATCCGGCGGCCAAGGAGCTCGATGCCTCCACCGCCGGCAAGATTTCCTTCATCAAGACCTGCCCGGGCGCACAGGCCTATTACGACAAGGTCAAGGGCTGAATGCCCTTGCTGAAGGCGGCCGTCGCCGTCGCGCTGCTTGCCGGCCTGACGGCATCGAGCGTCGCGGCGAGCGCGCTCGATGCCGGGCGGGACAAAGCCGGGCAGGCCATCGTCATTCGTGGCGATGGCGGCAAGGTGCTGGCGCGCTTGCCCCTTGCCGGCCAGCGCTTTGCCGTGAGCTACCGCAATTCGCTCTACGGCACGTTGGCCGAAGAACGGTATGCGGTTCTGCCTGACGGCCGCTACCGGCTCGTCGAGATCGCGGCCGACCAGTTGGCCGTGCTCGAGGAATACTATGCCGTTCCGGCCGCGCCGCAGCGCGCGGCCGGAACGGATCGCCGCAAATGGGTCGTCCGGCCGGACCCCGACAGGCCGGAGGTGATCGAGAAATTGTCGATCGCCGCGACAGATCTTGGCAAGCGTACCGTGCATGTTCCCGGAGAACCGCCGCTCGAACTGTGGCGGCTGGTCGAGAACGCGCATCCCTTCGTTGTTCTGGATATTGAGGAGAAGCCATGACCGACCGATCAAGCCTTGGCGGCGCTGTTGAGCAGGATCCGGCGTTCGACGAGGAAGCGCTGCTGGCCGAATACGAGTCGGAGAAACCGGCGCGCCGGCTGAGCGCGTTTCCGCTTCTTACGGTCCAGACGATCGGCGTCGGCCTGTCGCTCTTCGGGCTCTATTGGGTGTTCCACCCGATGGCGACGCAGTTCTACCTCCCGGCCTTCCTGATGATCACCCTGCCGATGACCTTCTTGGTCTATCGCGGCTGGAGCCGGCCGGAAACCTCGAACGGGACCGAACGGCCCGACAACCCGCATGTCGTCGACTGGCTGCTGGCGGCGATCACGGTGGTCCCGTTCGCCTATATCATCTGGGATTGGGATTCGTTCTTCCGGCGGGCGATCATTCCCACGCCGGTCGACCTTGTGATGGGGACGATCGCCATCGTCGCCACCTTGGAGACGGCCCGCCGAACCGTCGGGCTGCTGGTGCCGCTGGTGGTCGTCGCCTTCTTCGGCTACGCATTCTGGGGCGATGCCCTGCCGGCGCCCTTCGGCACGGCGACCTTCGGATGGCCGCGGCTGGTCGGCCACAACGTCATGGGTACGCAAGGCCTGTTCGGCGTGCCCACGGACGTGGCGGCGAGCTACATCATCCTCTTTACGATCTACGGCGCGGTGTTGAACGGATCGGGCGCCACCCGCTTCTTCATCGACCTGTCCTTCTCCGCCTTCGGACAGTCGCAGGCGGGACCGGGCAGGACCGTGACGCTGGCCGGCTTCCTGCTCGGCACCGTCTCGGGTTCGGGCGTTGCCACCACCGTCACGCTCGGCGGCATATCCTGGCCGCTGTTGCGCAAGGCGGGATACCCGCAGGAGCACGGCGGTGCCGTTCTCGCCGCGGCCGGTATCGGCGCCATCATGTCGCCTCCGACCTTGGGCGCCGCCGCCTTCATCATCGCCGCGCTGCTTGGCGTTTCCTACCTGCAGGTCCTGATCTGGGCGACCATTCCGACGGTCCTCTACTATCTCGGCATCATCCTGGCGATCGAGATGGACGCACGGCGCTTCAGGACCCGGCCGGTCGAGTTCGACGTCCAGCCCGTGGGCCGGCTGCTCCTGCATTTCGGCTACCATTTCAGCTCGCTGGTCGCGATCGTGGTGTTCATGGCGATGGGCATGACCCCCTTCCGCGCCGTGGTCTACGCGACCGGACTCGCCTTCGCCCTCAGCTTCTTGCATCGCGAATCCTGGATGACGCCCCGGCGCATATGGGCCGCGCTCGCCGAAGGGGCGACCGGTGCGCTGTCGGTCGTTCCGGTGATGGCGGCGGCGGGACTGATCGTCGGTGTGATGACGCTGACCGGGCTCGGGCTCAAGCTGGCGAACATCATCGTCATGCTCGCCAACGGCAACCTGATGCTCACGGCCCTTTTCTCGGCGATATCGGTCGTTCTCCTCGGCCTCGCGGTCCCGGTGACCGCGAGCTTCATCATCTCCTGGGTGATCATCGGCCCGGCCCTGCAGAATGTCGGCGTACCGGCCTATGCCGCGGCGATGTTCATCTTCTACTACTCCGTGCTGAGCGAGGTTTCTCCGCCAACTGCACTCTCCCCGTTCGCGGCTTCCGCCATTACCGGCGGCAAGCCGGTCAAGACCATGTGGCTGACTTGGCGGTACACATTGTCGGCCTTCCTGGTTCCGTTCATCTTCGTGTTGTCCGAGCCCGGGGTAGGCCTCCTGCTCCAAGGCGGATGGCAGACGGTCCTGCTTGCATTCTTTGTTTCCGCCGTTGCGGTCTCCGCGCTCGCGGTGGCGACCGGCGGCTGGCTGCTAGGCCCCGCCGGGTGGACCGAGCGTGTTCTGTTCGGTTTCGGCTCCATTGCGCTTCTGGTGATGGAGCCGATCTTCATGGCCGTCGGCGCCGCGGTGATCGTGAGCGGGCTGATCGTTCACATCGTAAGGCGGCGGCATGCGGGGCGTGAACCGCTTCCGCCAGCAGCGGAACGATGAGCCCTCACATGGAGGCCGTCGGCATATCGCTTGTCGATTGTCTTGGCCGGGCCGTCAAACCCTGTTCTTCACCGCCGTCGGAACGATGCCGAACCGGCGGCGGAAGGCGGTGGCGAAGTTGGCGGGGTTGGTGTAGCCGGCGATGACGCTTGCGTCCTGCACGCTGGCCTCGCCCCTGGCGAGGACGGCGAAGGCGCGTTCGAGCCTGATATTGCGGACATAGTCGAAGATGCTGCGGTTCTCCGCAACGCGGAAGAGGCGTTGCAGGCCGCTGGCGCTGATGCCGGCTTCGCGCGCGATGGCGTCGACGCTCAATGGTTCGGCGATGCGCATCTCGATGAAATCCTTGGCACGTTGCAGGCAGGTCGCGTCCTGCCGGGTCAAGAGGCTTCCGCCGGCATCGCTGCGATCGGCTTTCAGGACCGCCGCCATGGTCTCGGCCACCAGCTCCACGGCACGGCTTTCCAGATAGAGGTCCCGCAGTTCCGGAATGAGCGGCGAGGGCGTAAAGATCTGGCGCACGAGGTCCCCCATTCGAGGGGTGAGCGTCCAGCGATGCTCGGCGAGATGATCGCGCAGCAGGCGCGCGCCGCCCTTGGTATCGACGACGGTCTCGAGAACGTCCCGGTGCAGCCATTCCGGCGTGGCGGAGACGACGAGATGGCGCAGGTGCTGCCGTCCGCGCGAGGCGCGCGCGAAATGTTCGGGGCAGGCATTCATGATCGCCACCCCCCGCGCCACGCCGTCATCGGCCTGGAAGGCGAAGCGGCGGTCTCCTATCGACAGGTCCACGCTGCCTTCGAGGAAGAAGATGCAGGAAAGCTCCTCCGGTAGCAGCGAGGTGGCCGTGAAGGCGCGCTCCTCGATGGCATCGCTGACATGTAGCACGAGACCGCGGCGCAGCTCGCGGTGCAGGAACGCGCCTTTCATCAGCGTGTCGTCGGGGGAGAGCCGGTCGTCGGGGCTGTCGAGCGCAATGCCGTCGTGCCGAAGAAAGTCGCGGACGCGCACTCGTCCTTCGTTCGCCTGCTGCCCGGCCTCGCCTGCTGCGACCGCCATGCTCAATCCTTCACTCCTGCCGTGCGCGAACCGGCCGACATTGACCGGCCGATACTAACGGACCTTCACCCCTTGCCGAGATTTCCCGGATCGCAAAGGCATCTGCGCGTTTCGCAAAGGAACCGACATTGCCGGCCGTGCCAATGCTGCCCTAAGAGATATATTAACTTGATTTATCTGGTCAAGTTTCGATAGGGCGATTAAACGGTTGGGGCCGTGATGATGAGTTTGGTTGAGAAGACGAGCGTGGGCAGTGAAGCGGAAAGAGGGCGGCGGACGTCGGACAGGCGCCTGTGGCGCGTCTCGTCCGTTGCGCTTGTGGCTGCCGGCCTTTCCGGTCAGGTGCATGCGCAGGACGCAGGGGCGACGGCGCTGGAAACCGTTACCGTCAACGTCGACACGGACAGCGGCCGCGGCCCGGACCAGGGCCTTGCTGCCAAGCGCGCCCGCAGCGCTGCCAAGACGAACACCCCGCTGCGCGAGACGCCGCAAGCCGTAAGCGTCGTCACGCGCGAGCAGATGGATCTGCAGGGCGTCAACACCGTCGCCGAGGCGCTGCGCTACACCGCGGGCGTGCTTCCGGACCCGAACGGCTACGATATTCGCTACGACTGGCTCTATATCCGCGGCTTCAACAATTACGGGACGATGTGGCTCGATGGGCTCGTCCTGCCGGGCGATCCGAGCAACTACGCGACGCCGAGCGTCAATCCCTTCGCGCTGGAGCGTGTGGACGTCATCAAGGGGCCGACCTCGGTGCTCTATGGCAGCTCCGTTCCCGGCGGTCTCGTCAATCAGGTCGGCAAGCGGCCGCAGGCGGAGGCGCATAACGAGGTCGGCATCCAGGCGTCCTCGCATGGCGGCCTGCAGGGCACGCTCGACATGACCGGCCCGCTGACGCAGGACGGCGACTGGCTCTACCGGATCGTCGCACTCGGCAAGAACGTGGGGACCCAGATCGACAAGGAGCGCGAGCGCCAGTTGATGCTTGCCCCGAGCCTCACCTGGGCGCCGACCGACCAGACCTCGCTCACTCTCTACGGCTACTACCAGAAGGACCGCCCGGAGAACTTCAATCCGCGCTTCTATCCCGCCGTCGGCACGCTGCTCGACAATCCGCTCGGCCAGATCCCGCGCGACATCAACTTCGGCGATCCGAACGCCGACGTCTTCGAGCGCGATTTCTACATGCTCGGCTACGAATTCGAACACGAGTTCAACGAGACCTGGACGGTGCGCCAGAATCTGCGCTACGGCCGCTCAAGCCAGAACATGTTCCTCGTTCTCGTCAATCCGGCCTTCGCCTATGGGGCGGACGGACACACGCTGAACCGTGCCTCGGCGATTTCCGACGACTGGGTCTCCAGCTTCGCCGTCGATACGCAGGTCGAGGCCCGCTTCGATACCGGCGCGTTCGACCACACGCTGTTGCTCGGTCTCGACTACCTGAAGGCGACGTCGTCGACGAATTTCGGCAATGCCATCGTCGGCGTGCCGCCGATCGATTTTCTCGACCCGCGCTACGGCGAGGTCGATATTCCCGTGCCCGCCATCCAGCGCTCGGGCCTGCAGGAACAACAGCAGGTCGGCCTCTACATGCAGGACCAGATCCGTTATGACAACTGGGTCGGCACCTTCGGCATGCGCTACGATTTCTCCGATATCGATAGCACGAACCGCATGCTGACGCCGGCGTCGACCGTGTCGACCGAGGACCAGAAGCTGACGTGGCGGGCCGGCCTCACCTATCTCTTCGACAACGGCCTTGCGCCCTATGCCAGCTACTCCACCGCCTTCCTGCCGACGCTCGGCACGGACAAGTCGGGCAATGCCTTCAAGGCGCAGACGGCCGAACAGTATGAGATCGGCGTCAAATACGAGCCGCCGGAAGGGCGGGGCATGGTCGCCGTCTCGCTCTTCAACCTGACGCTGGAAAACGCGCTGACGCCGGATCCGACCGATGCGCTCTACGACGTCCAGTCCGGCCGCCAGCGTGTGCGCGGCATCGAGATCGAGGGCAAGTACGAACTGACGCCGGACCTCGATATCCTCGCCTCCTATGCCTATTCGCGTTCGAAAGTGCTGGAAACCAACAATCCGGCCGAACTCGGCCGTGAAATGTTGCGCTTGCCCGAGCATCAGGGGGGCGTCTGGCTCGCCTACCGGCCGGGCATGATGGAAGGACTGACGCTGACCGCCGGCGTGCGCGCCCTGTCTTCCTACCAGACGGACAGCACTTACAAGGAAGAGCTGCGCATTCCCGGGCGGGCGCTCGTCGATATCGGCGCGGAGTATGATTTTGCGGCGATCGGCAAGGACTTTGCCGGCACGAAGCTGCGCGTCAATGTCACGAACCTGTTCGACAAGGAGTATGTCTCCCATTGCCTCAACAGCACGGGCGGAAGCTGCAACTACGGCGCCGGCCGCGCCATCACCGCGACGCTGAAATATTCGTGGTGAGCATGGGTTGCCGAAGAGATGAAAGGGGAGGGGTCGCCGGCGTACCGGCGGCCCTCTTCCGGTTCCTTGCGGGATTGCTCCTGCTCCTGGCGGTTTCCGCCGGCCCGGCGCGGGCGGAGATCGTTCTTTCGGATGCGGCCGGGCGCACGGTGCGGCTTGCCGCGCCGGCCCACCGCATCGCCACGAACGAAAGCCTCATCCTCCTGTCTCTCGCCCTCGTCGATCCCGACCCCGTGTCGCGCATCGCCGGCTGGGCTGCGCCCCAGCGTATCGATCGCGGCATGTACGAGGATTATCGCCGGCGTTTTCCCGCTATCGAGGCCATTCCTGCCGTTGGCGGCGTGCTGCCGGCGAAGACCTCGGTGGAAGCGATCCTCTCCGTCAGGCCGGACCTGTTCGTCGTTTCGATCTGGGAGGACGGCTGGTCGGAGGCGACGGCGACGCTGGAGGCGGCCGGTGTGCCGGTCCTCTTTCTCGACGGTCCCGTCAACGACGGCAAGGGGCCGGCGGAAACGACCGCGTTCGCGGTCGAGCTTCTGGCGAAAGCCGTCGGGAGGGAAGAGAAAGGCAAGGCCTTCGGCGATTTCCTGCGCGCCCGCTACAAGCGCATCATCGATCGCACGGCTGCCCTGGCGCCGGTCTCGGTGCTCGTCGATGCCCATGCGGGTGCAACCTGTTGCGCGACGCCGGGCAAGGGCAACCGCATGACGGAATATCTGCGGCTTGCCGGCGGCAGGAGCATCGGCGCGGACCTGCCGGGCTATGACGGGCTCCTCAGCCCGGAATATGTGCTCGGTGCGGAACCTTCGGTCTATATCGCGACCGGGGGGCCGCATCTCGCCTTGCAGGGCGGCCTGGTGCTCGGCGGGGGTGTGGATGCGCAGGCGGCGCAAAAGTCCTTTGCCAACATTCTCGGCAAGGATATCCGCGGCGCGCTGGGCGCGGTGCGGGAAGGGCGCGCCCATGCCGTTTCGCACCAGCTGTCGATCTCCGTGCTCAATATCCTCATCTTCGAGTGTTTCGCAAAGTGGATGCACCCCGAGGTCTTCACGGATGTCGACCCGAACGAGACGCTCGCCGAGATCAACGAACGCTTCCTGGCAGTCCCGCTGGAAGGTTCGTTCTGGATCGATTTCAAGCCGTAAGGACACGATATGCGACGTGAATACACCGCCCGGGCCCGGATCGCGCTGCGCAATCCCGGTCCAGTCATCGCTGAGTTCTGCGATCATATGATCGAGCACAACGCCGAGGTGAGCGAAGGGCCGGCAGGTCCCGTGCTGAGGCTCGGCGCTGTCCGCGCCGCTTTTACCCGCGATGGCGAGGAGACGCTGGTCGACGTCGCGGCGCCGGACCTTGAGGGCCTTTATCTCGCGCGCATGTCCGTTGCTTCGCATATCCTGGAGTTTGCCGGCAACGATCCGCCCGTTATCGCCTGGACCGGTGATGGCGGGGAAATCGTCCGCCCGCCGAATTTCCAGACCCTTGAAGTCGTCGGCTGTCGCACGCTCACCCCGCATATGCGCCGGCTGACACTTGCCGCGGAGAACGTCGCCCGCTTTGCCGGCCTCGATGCGCTGCATCTCAACCTCATGATCCAGTGCCCCGAAGCTGTCGAACCGCAATGGCCGCATGTGGGAAGCAACGGCGTCATCGCCTGGGACCGCCCCGAGCTGCGGCCCCTCATGCGCAAATATACGGTGCGTTCCCTCGATCTTGCCGCTGGAACGCTCGACATCGACTTTGTGCTGCACGCCGACGCAGGCCCCGGCTCGGGCTTTGCGGAAACAGCGCGCGTGGGCGACCGGGTCGGTGTGGTCGGCCCGGGCGGCGGCGGTCTCGTCGATGCGGACTGGTATCTCTTCGCCGGCGATGAGACCGCGCTTCCCGCCATCGCCCGCATGCTGGAACACCTGCCTGCCGGCGCGCGCGGCAAGGCGTTCCTCGAAGTCGCGGATGCGGCTGAGGTCCAAACCCTGACGACGACGTCGAAGGTCGAGATCGAATGGCTCTTTCGTGACGGCCGCCCTCCCGGCACCACGACCCTTCTCATGGATGCGATCCGCGGGGCCGATTTCCCGGAAAAGGACGAACGGCTCTACCTGTGGGCCGCCGCCGAGTTCAACGCGTTTCGTGCCATCCGCGCCTTTGCCCGCCAGGAAAAGCATCTCGCCAGCCATCAGCATCTCGTCGTTTCCTACTGGCGCCGGGGTGTCGCGGAGGACGAGTAGGCGTTCTCGTCTACACGGCCGCCATATGAAACATTGCGCTCCTCAAAGATATTGCCTGACGAGTTGCCCTGTTTGACACAAGTCAACGACCGCCGGGCCTGAACCCTCCAATGCTCCTGCAACGATCTGCGGGAATGCTCTGGAATGAAATTCGTCCGACTAGTCCTTCTGCTCTGCGCCAGCCTGTGCCTTGCGGTGTCCGCTCACGCTGCTCCGGTGCTGCAGGAATATTTGCCCGGTGAGGTAGCCTCCGATCTCGTGCCGGGCGCCGATGGTTTCGGTCCGGTGCGCGACGACATCGCGGTGGCGCCGGTGCTCAAAGGCGGCGATACGCTCGCCTGGGTCTTCGTCACCTCGGATTTCGTGGGCACGACGGGCTATTCCGGCAAGCCGATCCACACGCTCGTGGCGGTGGGATTGGATGCGAAGATCATCAGCGTCCGGCTTGTCAAGCATTCCGAGCCCATCGTGCTCATCGGCATTCCCGATGCCAAGGTGAAAGCGCTGGTGGCCGGCTATGCCGGGCTCGACCTCGTCGCGGAGGCGAAATCCGGCGGCACGGCGCATGAGGTGGACATCATCTCCGGCGCCACCGTGACGGTGATGGTGATCGACGATTCGATTGTCCGTTCGGGCCTGAAGGTCGCACGGGCGCTTGGTCTTGGCGGGCTCGCGCCTGAAGTGGAGACTGCCGGCCCGCGTTTCGAGATCGATCCCGCCGCCGCCGCGCCGGCGGATTGGACCGAGGCCGAGGGCGACGGCACCTTGCGCCGGCTCTCGCTCGACGTGGCGCAGGTCAATGGCGCCTTCGCCGCGCATCCCGACGAACGGGCGCGCGAGCGGGCGATTGCCGAAGCGCCGCAAACGACCTTCATCGACATGCAGGCGGCGCTGGTCTCCGTCCCCGCGATCGGCGGGGCTCTGCTCGGCCCGGCCGGAGAGGCCAATCTCAAGGGCTGGCTGAAAGAGGGCGAGAACGCCGTCGCGGTGATGGCGCGCGGCCTCTATTCCTTCAAGGGCTCGGGATATGTGCGCGGCGGCATCTTCGACCGTATCGTGCTGATCCAGGACGATGTGTCCGTGCGCTTCCGCGACCGCGACCATCGCCGTCTCGGCGGCATCGCGCTCGCCGGCGCGCCCGAATTCACCGAGATGGACCTGTTCCGCATTCCCGCCGGTCTCGGCTTCGATCCGGCCAAACCCTTCCGCATCCAGCTTCTCGCGCAGCGCGAGGTCGGGCCGATCGAGAAGGTCTTCCATACGTTCGACCTCGGCTACCAGCTCCCGCAGAAATATCTGCGCGCCATCGCGCCGCCGGCAAAGGAAGCCATCGCCGTGGCCGCCCGTGACGAAGGCTCCGCGCAGGTGGACCTGTGGAAGCGCATCTGGCAGGATTCCAAGCTGAAGATCGTGGTTCTGGCCGCCATGCTGGTGGTGCTGACCGGCGTGTTCTTCTTCCAGACCTATGCGGTCAGGAACGCCAAGGGCTTCTACATCTTCCGCATCGGCTTCCTGGTGTTCACGCTGGTCTTCCTCGGCTGGTACGCCAATGCGCAGCTTTCGGTCGTCAACCTGATGGCGCTGTTCGGTTCGCTGGTGACCGGCTTCAGCTGGCAGGCCTTCCTGCTCGATCCGCTCACCTTCATCCTGTGGTTCGCCGTCGCCGCCGCGCTGCTCTTCTGGGGGCGGGGTGCCTATTGCGGCTGGCTCTGCCCCTTCGGCGCCCTGCAGGAGCTGACCAACCAGATCGCCCGCAAGCTGCGCATTCCGCAATGGACGCTGCCCTGGGGCCTGCACGAGCGGCTCTGGCCGGTCAAGTACATGATTTTCCTCGGCCTCTTCGGCGTCTCGCTGATGAGCGTCGAGCAGGCCGAGCACCTTGCCGAGATTGAGCCGTTCAAGACGGCGATCATCCTGAAGTTCATCCGCGCCTGGCCGTTCGTCGCCTATGCCGTCGCGCTTCTCGTCGCGGGGCTCTTCGTCGAGCGGTTCTACTGCCGCTACCTCTGCCCGCTCGGCGCGGCGCTGGCCATCCCCGCGCGCATGCGCATGTTCGATTGGCTGAAGCGCTACCACGAATGCGGAAACCCCTGCCAGACCTGCGCGATCCAGTGTCCGGTGCAGGCGATCCACCGCACCGGCGAGATCAATCCGAACGAGTGCATCAACTGCCTGCACTGCCAGGTGCTCTACCAGTCCGAAACCGTATGCCCCGTGGTGATCAAGAAGATGAAGTCGCGCGCCAAGCTCGCGGCAAGCCCCGGCGGCCCGGTCCCGCAACCCGCAGCCAAGGTTTAACGAAGGAAGGAACCGATGATGGAATCGAAGGAAAACAAGGGGCTGAGCCGCCGCGCGCTCTTCAGCGCCACGGCAGGGACGGCTGTTCTCGCCGGCACGATGGGGCCGGCCGCGCTCGGCCTCGGCGCCGCGGGCCTGGCCACGCCTGCCCGCGCCGCGGCCGGAGCCGACGGTTCGGTCGCGCCCGGCAAGCTGGACGACTATTACGGCTTCTGGTCCTCGGGCCAATCCGGCGAGATGCGCATTCTCGGCATCCCGTCGATGCGCGAGCTGATGCGGGTGCCGGTGTTCAACCGCTGCTCGGCCACCGGCTGGGGCCAGACGAATGAATCGATCCTCATCCACCAGCGCACGATGACGGAGAAGACGAAGAAGCAGCTTGCCGCCAACGGCAAGAAGATCCACGACAACGGCGACCTGCACCACGTCCACATGTCCTTCACCGAGGGCAAGTATGACGGCCGTTATCTCTTCATGAACGACAAGGCCAACACGCGCGTCGCGCGCGTGCGCTGCGACGTGATGAAGACCGACGCCATCCTGGAGATCCCGAACGCCAAGGGCATCCATGGCCTGCGCCCGCAGAAATGGCCGCGCTCGAACTACGTGTTCTGCAACGGCGAGGACGAAGCGCCCCTCGTCAACGACGGCTCGACCATGACGGATGTCTCGACCTACGTGAACATCTTCACCGCCGTCGATGCCGACAAGTGGGAAGTCGCCTGGCAGGTGCAGGTCTCGGGCAACCTCGACAACTGCGATGCCGACTATGAGGGCAAGTGGGCCTTCTCGACCTCGTACAATTCCGAAATGGGCATGACGCTGGAGGAGATGACCAAGTCCGAGATGGACCATGTCGTCGTCTTCAATCTCGCCGAGATCGAAAAGGCGATTGCCGCGGGCCAGTACGAAGAGATCAACGGCGTGAAGGTCGTGGACGGCCGCAAGGAAGCCAAGTCGCTCTTCACCCGCTACATCCCGATCGCCAACAACCCGCACGGCTGCAACATGGCGCCGGACAAGAAGCACCTGTGCGTGGCCGGCAAGCTCTCGCCGACCGTCACCGTGCTCGACGTCACCAAGTTCGACGCGATCTTCTACGACAATGCCGAGCCGCGCAGCGCGGTGGTGGCGGAGCCGGAACTCGGCCTCGGCCCGCTGCACACCGCCTTCGACGGTCGCGGCAATGCCTATACTTCGCTCTTCCTCGACAGCCAGGTGGTGAAGTGGAGCATCGACGAGGCCATCCGGGCCTATGCCGGTGAGAAGATCGACCCGATCAAGGACAAGCTCGACGTCCAGTATCAGCCCGGCCACCTGAAGACGGTCATGGGCGAGACGCTGGATGCCACCAACGACTGGCTGGTGTGCCTGTGCAAGTTCTCCAAGGACCGCTTCCTGAACGTCGGCCCGCTGAAGCCGGAAAACGACCAGCTCATCGACATCTCCGGCGACAAGATGGTGCTGGTGCATGACGGCCCGAACTTCGCCGAGCCGCATGACGCCATCGCCGTCGCGCCCTCGATCCTGCCGAACATCAAGTCCGTGTGGGACCGCAAGGATCCGCTCTGGGCCGAAACCCGCAAGCAGGCCGAGGCCGACGGCGTCGATATCGACGAGTGGACCGATGCCGTCATCCGCGACGGAAACAAGGTGCGCGTCTATATGACGTCGGTCGCGCCGAGCTTCAGCCAGGAAAGCTTCACCGTGAAGGAGGGCGACGAGGTCACGGTCATCGTCACCAATCTCGACGAGATCGACGACCTGACGCACGGCTTCACCATGGGCAATCATGGCGTCGCCATGGAGGTCGGACCGCAGATGACGAGCTCCGTCACCTTCGTGGCGGCCAATCCGGGCCTCTACTGGTACTATTGCCAGTGGTTCTGCCACGCCCTGCACATGGAGATGCGCGGGCGCATGTTCGTGGAACCGAAGGACGCCTGAAGAATGCGGCTGCCCGTCCTCCTGATCGGCCTTCTTCTCGCTTCGCCGCTGGCCGCGGCGGAGCGTGCCGTCGCGCCGGGCACGGGCAGCCTCGCAGCGGCCATCGCCGGGGCGACCCCCGGCGATGTGCTCGTTCTTGCCGACGGGGTCCATGCCGGCCCCGTCACCATCGACCGGCCGCTGACCATTTCCGGCTCCCGTGCTGCCGTGGTGGACGGACAGGGGCAGGGCAGCGTGATGACGATTTCCGCCGAAGACGTGACGCTGACGGGCTTCACCGTCACCGGCTCGGGCCGCGTGAACCAGGACCTTGATGCGGGGGTGAAGATTATCGAGGGCGCCGACCGTGCGCGCATCGAGAAACTGCTCGTCACCGGCAACATGCATGGCATCGACGTGCATGGCGGGCGCGATGCCGTCGTCAGCGCAAACGAGATCATCGGGACCGACAGCGCGCGCATGAACGAGCGCGGCAACGGCATCTATGTCTGGAACAGCCCGGGCACGCTCTTGGAGAACAATGTCATCCGCTACGGCCGCGACGGCATCTTCTCCAATGCCAGCGCCGACAGCATCTACCGGGGCAACGTCATGCGCGACCTGCGTTTTGCCGTGCACTTCATGTACACCCGCAACACCGAGGTCTCCGGCAACATCTCGATCGGGAACCATCTCGGCTTCGCCATCATGTTCTCCAACAAGGCGAAGATCCTCGACAATCTCAGCCTCGGCGACCGCGAACACGGGCTGATGCTGAACTATGCCAACAATGCCGACGTCACGGGCAATCTGGTGCGCGGCGGCACGAAGAAATGCCTCTTCATCTACAATGCCCACAAGAACCTCATCTGGAACAACCGCTTCGAGGGCTGCGGCATCGGTATCCATTTCACCGCCGGTTCCGAGAAGAACGTGCTGACCGGCAACGCCTTCATCGCCAACCGCGAGCAGGTGAAATATGTCGGCACGCGCAACATGGAATGGAGCCATGAGCGCAGGGGGAATTTCTGGTCCGACCATCCCGCCTTCGACCTCAACGGCGACGGCATCGCCGACAGCTTCTATCGCCCCAACGATCTGATGGACCAGATCCTCTGGTCGCAGCCCGCGGCAAGCCTGCTCATCGGTTCGCCCGCCGTGCAGCTCGTGCGCTGGAGCCAGCGGGACTTTCCCGCCACGCTGCCCGGCGGCGTGCGCGACAGCGCGCCGCTGATGCGGCCCCTTGCCATATCCGTCCCGCCCGAAATCCTCGGCTTTGAGGCCGAGGCCGCCGGTCGCTGGGCCGAAGGAAATCATGATGACACCGACCCTGACAATCTCTCGGCTCACTAAACGCTTTGGCGATGTGGAAGCGCTGAAAGCCGTTTCGCTGACGCTGGAGGCGGGGCGGCGCGCGGCCCTGCTCGGCCATAACGGCGCGGGCAAATCGACCCTGATGAAGATCGTCCTTGGCCTCGTTCCCCATGACGGCGGCGAGGTTTCGGTCTGCGGCGCGGCGCCCGGCTCGCCCGCGGCGCGCACGCAGGTGGCCTATCTGCCGGAAAACGTCGCCTTCCACCCGGCCCTGACCGGGGAGGAGCAGCTTCGCCACTATCTCGCGCTGCGCGGCGAAAGCCCGAAGCAGGCCATGGCGCTTCTTGGCCGTGTCGGGCTGGAGAAGGCGGCGCGGCGGCGGATCGGCACCTATTCCAAGGGTATGCGCCAGCGTGTCGGCCTCGCGCAGACGCTGATCGGCCGTCCGCGTCTGCTCGTGCTGGACGAGCCCACGTCGGGCCTCGACCCGGTGTCGCGGCGGGATTTCTACGATCTCCTCGACGGCCTCGCCGCCGAGGGGACCGCGATCCTGCTCTCCTCGCATGTGCTGACCGAGGTGGAGGCGCGCACCGACCGTATCCTCATTCTCTCGGGCGGAAAACTGGTGGCGGAAGGCACGCTTGCCGATCTGCGCGCCCGCGCGGCACTGCCCGTCTCATTTCTCGTTCGCCCCGCTTCCGGCCACGCGCCGGCGCTGACGGCGGCCTTTCCCGAGGCGGTTGCGAGCGCAGACGGGCTCCTGCGTCTTTCCTGCACGCAGGCGGAAAAGCTGCCCCTGCTTGCCCGCATGGCCGCGCTCGGCGGCAAGGTCGCCGATCTCGATGTGATCCCGCCGAGCCTTGAGGATATCTACAGCCATTTCAGCAGGAGGGATGGGCAATGAACCGCATCCTCGCCACCGCGATCTCGGAATTCCGCATCGCCTTCCGCAATCGCTGGGTCTCCATCGCGACGGGCATGATGATGCTGTTCGCGCTGGTGCTCGCCGCCGCCGGTGCCGCCCCCACGGGAGGCGTCGGCGTGGACCGGCTCTCGGTGACGGTCGCCTCGCTCACCTCGCTTGCCGTCTATCTCGTGCCGCTCCTGGCGCTCCTGATGAGTTTCGACGCCGTGGCGGGCGAGGTGGAGCGCGGCACGCTGCCGCTGCTTCTCACCTATCCCGTCTCGCGCCTGCAGATCCTCATCGGCAAGCTCCTCGCGCATCTTGCGATCCTCGCCCTCGCGGTCACGCTGGGTTACGGCGCGGCGGCGCTGGTGGCCGTCTGGTCCGATGCCGAGGCGATCAGGGGGCTCGGCGCGCTGTGGCGGCTGATCTGGTCTTCGGTCCTGCTCGGGGCCACCTTCCTCGGCGCGGGCTACGCCCTTTCGGCCCTGGCGCGCCGGCCTTCCGGGGCCGCCGGTCTTGCGGTCGCGCTCTGGCTCGTGGCGGTGGTGCTTTACGATCTCGCGCTGCTTGCGCTGATCGTCTCGGATGGCGGCGGGGCCTTTACCACGCAGGCGCTGCCCGTTGCTCTGCTTGCCAATCCCGCCGACGCCTTCCGCGTCTTCAACCTCTCGGCGGCGGAAGCCGTTGCGGCGGCCGGCGGCATCGGCGGTGCGGCGGGCGCCATTGCGCTCTGGCAGTCGGCCGCCTCGCTCTTCCTCTGGCCGCTTGCCGCCATCGCGCTTGCGGTTGCGGCCTTCCGCAAGGTGACGCCATGAAAAATCGCATTCGCCCCGTTCTGCTCGTCGCGGCGCTCGTGCTGCTTTCCGCCTGCCGGGAAGAGGCGGTTCAGAGCACAGTGCCGCAGGACATGACGCCCGAGACCCTCGGCCACTATTGCCAGATGAACCTCCTGGAGCATCCCGGCCCCAAGGCGCAGGTCTTTCTGGAGGGCAACGCCGCGCCTCTGTTCTTCAGCCAGGTGCGCGACGCCATCGCCTATATGCGCGGCCCCGAGCAGGTCGCGCCGATCCTCGCCGTCTATGTGACCGACATGGGCAGGGCGGGCGCGACCTGGGACCGGCCCGGCGACGGCAACTGGGTCGTCGCCGACGAGGCCTTCTACGTCCTCGGCTCGGCGCGGGCCGGCGGCATGGGCGCTCCGGAGGCGGTGCCCTTTTCCAGCCGGGAGCGCGCCGAGGATTTCGCCCTCGCCGAGGGCGGCCGCGTGCTGACGCTCGCCGATATCACCGATGACATGGTTCTCGCCCCGGTCGAAGCCGGTGCGGAACAGGGGAGCGAAGACGACGCCGATTTCGACGGCCGCCTGCGTGCCCTGCCCAACAAAGCCGGAGGTTGACCCATGCCTATCACCCGACGCCGCCTGATCACGATTTCCGCCGCCCTGGCCATCCTGCCCGCCACCGCCCGCGCCTCTGCGAGGGAAACGACCCGCCAATGGACGGGGCAGGCGCTGGGCGCGCGCGCCTCGATCCGGCTCGACCATCCCGACGGCGGGGCCATCGCCGCCCGCGTCATGGCCGAGATCGACCGGCTGGAGGATATCCTCAGCCTCTACAGGCCGCAGAGCGCATTGTCCCGCCTGAACCGCGACGGGTCTCTTGCCACCCCGCCTTTCGAATTGCTGGAATGCCTGTCGCTGGCCGGTGCCGTGCACCGCGCGAGCGGCGGCCGGTTCGATCCGACCGTGCAGCCGCTCTGGGCGCTTTGGGCCGAAGCCGCGGCAGGCGGCACAAGGCCCGCTGCCAGGACGGTCGAGACGGTGCGGCGGAAGACCGGCTTCACGAAGGTGGAACTGGACGCCGCGGCCATCACCCTCAGGCCCGGCATGGCGCTGACGTTGAACGGGATCGGCCAGGGCTATGTCGCCGATCGGGTCGCCGCCCTGCTGGAGGCCGAGGGGCTCAGCGACATCCTCGTCGATACCGGAGAACTACGCGCGCTCGGCGGCAGGCCGGACGGCGAAAACTGGCCGGTGCGCCTGGAGACGGGCGAGCGCCTGTCGCTGCGGCAGCGCGCGCTCGCCACCTCCGCGCCGCTCGGCACGACCTTCGATCAGGCGGGCCGCGACGGCCATATCCTCGATCCCGCGACCGGCATGCCGGCGGTATCGGCGTGGCGTTCCATCTCGGTCTCGGCGCCCTCCGCCGCCATCGCCGACGCCCTTGCCACCGCCGCCTGCCTGATGCCCGAGCCGGAGGCGATCCGGCGCATGCTCGGGCATTTCGAGGGCGCCCGTCTGGAAGCCGGCGCGTAGCCGCGCCTTCGGGTGCCGCAACGGCGACAGGGCGAAACGGCACCCGGAATATCCGGATGCCGTCTTCATCTTCGGGTTATGCGCCGGCGGCCGCGTCCGGCGTCTCGAAGCGCGGGAAGAGGACGGCGTTCTCGATATGCATGTGCGCCACGAGATCGTCGGTGAGTTTCCGCAGCCCCGTATAGAGTGCGGTCCACGAGCCGCAAGCCCCCTCCGGCAGCGCCATGCCATGGGCGGCATGCTCGATATCCTGAAGAAGCCTGGCGGTATCGGCATGCTCATGACGCATTTGCGCGATGGGGTGGGATATCCGCGTGTTTTGACCCTGCCGCATCAAGGGGAAGAGGATTTGCTCTTCGCTCGTCATGTGGTCTTCCAGTTCGTCCCTCAGTGCGACCAGTGCCCGGGCAAGCCCGGACGGGGCGACCGGATGATCGCCGTGGACGCGCTCGACCTTCTCGGCAAGCGGTATCAGGAAGGCCAGTTCGCGGCGATGGGTCTCATGATAGCGCGAGAGAAGGTGGTCGATGAGCGGTCCGGTCTCCCGCGGCGCTTCGAGGACCGGGCCGCCCGCCGGAGCGCCTCCAGTTCGGGCAAGCAGATCGGCCGGCGACAGTCCGGCCCGTGCGGCCGCATCGCGAAGCGGGATGTCGCCCGCACAGCAGAAATTGATGGCCGAGCGCCGGAACCAGCTCGGCCGCACCCGGCAGTTCGGCGGCGATGGTCGTCACGGTGGTTTCGAGAGAAAGCGTTTGCATGCTCGATCCTTTGAAAGGTGGATGGGCCCCCAATTTGCAGAATCGGCACGCGCCGTCTTTGCGCCGGGCCGAACAAAAGATCGCAATGCGGGAAACGGTATCGCGACCCTGCTTGTCGCATCGCAAAGAGTGCGACAATTCGGCGGGCCGGGAGCCTTTTCCATTGCGCGGCATGATTGGTAAGCCTTGGTGCGAGAGGTTCGATGAAGACGCATCTGCAACAGTGCGGAACGGATGGGTGGCCTTCGCCGTCGCCGTGCTGATGGCGTTGCAGGTTTCTTCTCAGCCCCCTGGCTCAGGCATCCGCGGCCGGCAACTCCCCGGTGGATGCCTACGGCAATCCCCTCTGCATCACCCACCTTGACGAGCAGAAGCCGGCGTCGACGCCGGGCAAGGAGCGTTCGCCCGCGCCCGATTGCTGCCACGCTGGCCTGCGGTATGGCCGCGGTCTCGTTTCGCCCCATCGTCCCGTCCTCATTCCGTTCAATCCGCTCGCACAACCCTCGCAGCGGATTTTCGACGGTTACGAGGACCATGTGCCCCTGGCGCATGACTCTCTGCCCGGACATCCTCGCGGCCCCCCGACGCTCGCCTGATCGCCGGGCAATGCCGGCAAGCTGACCAAGCCTATGTCGCGTCGCGGGTTCTCCCCGTCCGATCGCCGCCCGGTCATGCCCTCAGCCGCCTGCCGCACGCCGTCGCGACCCCACTTCCTTTCCTTTTCCACCATACCTTGCCGGCAGGGATGACCGGCTCCATCGGAGAATGACAATGCTGAAAAGAACACTTGCAACCATTGCCGCCATCGCGCTCGGTTCGAGCGCCGCCCTTGCCCATGTTTCGCTGCAGGTGAAGGAGGCGCCGGTCGGTTCGACATACCGCGCCATCTTCCAGGTGCCGCACGGTTGCGAGGGCAATCCGACCAACGTGGTGCGCGTGCAGATCCCCGAAGGCGTGATCGCGG
Source organism: Shinella sp. S4-D37 (assembly GCF_040812195.1). NCBI lineage: Bacteria > Pseudomonadati > Pseudomonadota > Alphaproteobacteria > Hyphomicrobiales > Rhizobiaceae > Shinella > Shinella sp. S4-D37. The sequence continues at coordinate 402,231 of NZ_JBFNXL010000001.1, forward strand.
TGAAGCCGCAGCCGAAGGCCGGCTGGACACTCGAAAAGGTCAAGGGCGCCTATGCCAAATCCTACGACTACCACGGCACGCCGACCGGTGAAGGCGTGAAGGAGATCGTCTGGAGCGGCGGAACGCTCGGCGACGACGAATATGACGAGTTCGTGCTGAGGGTCTATCTGACGAAGGATTTGCAGGCGGGCGAGACGCTTCATTTCCCGGTGGTGCAGGAGTGCCCGGACGGTCTCGCCGAGCGCTGGATCGAAATCCCAGCCGAAGGCCAGTCGGATGACGATCTCGAGCTTCCCGCGCCCGGCGTGAAGCTGATCGAGGCCGCCGGCGGCCGCGCCGGCGGCCTCGATCAGCTTCACGCCGGGCGCGGGAAGCTCGAGATCGTCATCCGACTGGCCTTCGGCTGGGATTTCGATCCAGCGCTCGGCGAGACCGTCCGGGCACTCCTGCACCACCGGGAAATGAAGCGTCTCGCCCGCCTGCAAATCCTTCGTCAGATAGACCCTCAGCACGAACTCGTCATATTCGTCGTCGCCGAGCGTTCCGCCGCTCCAGACGATCTCCTTCACGCCTTCACCGGTCGGCGTGCCGTGGTAGTCGTAGGATTTGGCATAGGCGCCCTTGACCTTTTCGAGTGTCCAGCCGGCCTTCGGCTGCGGCTTCACCGCGATCACGCCTTCGGGGATCTGCACGCGCACCACGTTGGTCGGATTGCCCTCGCAACCGTGCGGCACCTGGAAGATGGCGCGGTATGTCGAACCGACCGGCGCCTCCTTCACCTGCAGCGAAACATGGGCAAGGGCGGCGCTCGAACCGAGCGCGATGGCGGCAATGGTTGCAAGTGTTCTTTTCAGCATTGTCATTCTCCGATGGAGCCGGTCATCCCTGCCGGCAAGGTATGGTGGAAAAGGAAAGGAAGTGGGGTCGCGACGGCGTGCGGCAGGCGGCTGAGGGCATGACCGGGCGGCGATCGGACGGGGAGAACCCGCGACGCGACATAGGCTTGGTCAGCTTGCCGGCATTGCCCGGCGATCAGGCGAGCGTCGGGGGGCCGCGAGGATGTCCGGGCAGAGAGTCATGCGCCAGGGGCACATGGTCCTCGTAACCGTCGAAAATCCGCTGCGAGGGTTGTGCGAGCGGATTGAACGGAATGAGGACGGGACGATGGGGCGAAACGAGACCCGCGGCCATACCGCAGGCCAGCGTGCAGCAATCGGGCGCGGGCGAACGCTCCTTGCCCGGCGTCGACGCCGGCTTCTGCTCGTCAAGGTGGGTGATGCAGAGGGGATTGCCGTAGGCATCCACCGGGGAGTTGCCGGCCGCGGATGCCTGAGCCAGGGGGCTGAGAAGAACCTGCAACGCCATCAGCACGGCGACGGCGAAGGCCACCCATCCGTTCCGGCACTGTTGCAGATGCGTCTTCATCGAAACCTCTCGCACCAAGGCTTACCAATCATGCCGCGCAATGAAAAGGCTCCCGGCCCGCCGAATTGTCGCACTCTTTGCGATGCGACAAGCAGGGTCGCGATACCGTTTCCCGCATGCGATCTTTTGTTCGGCCCGGCGCAAAGACGGCGCGTGCCGATTCTGCAAATTGGGGGCCCATCCACCTTTCAAAGGATCGAGCATGCAAACGCTTTCTCTCGAAACCACCGTGACGACCATCGCCGCCGAACTGCCGGGTGCGGCCGAGCTGTTCCGGCGCTCGGCCATCAATTTCTGCTGTGCGGGCGACATCCCGCTTCGCGATGCGGCCGCACGGGCCGGACTGTCGCCGGCCGATCTGCTTGCCGAACTGGAGGCGCTCCGGCGGGCGGCCGGTCTCGAAGCGCCGCGGGAGACCGGACCGCTCATCGACCACCTTCTCTCGCGCTATCATGAGACCCATCGCCGCGAACTGGCCTTCCTGATACCGCTTGCCGAGAAGGTCGAGCGCGTCCACGGCGATCATCCGGTCGCCCCGTCCGGGCTTGCCCGGGCACTGGTCGCACTGAGGGACGAACTGGAAGACCACATGACGAGCGAAGAGCAAATCCTCTTCCCCTTGATGCGGCAGGGTCAAAACACGCGGATATCCCACCCCATCGCGCAAATGCGTCATGAGCATGCCGATACCGCCAGGCTTCTTCAGGATATCGAGCATGCCGCCCATGGCATGGCGCTGCCGGAGGGGGCTTGCGGCTCGTGGACCGCACTCTATACGGGGCTGCGGAAACTCACCGACGATCTCGTGGCGCACATGCATATCGAGAACGCCGTCCTCTTCCCGCGCTTCGAGACGCCGGACGCGGCCGCCGGCGCATAACCCGAAGATGAAGACGGCATCCGGATATTCCGGGTGCCGTTTCGCCCTGTCGCCGTTGCGGCACCCGAAGGCGCGGCTACGCGCCGGCTTCCAGACGGGCGCCCTCGAAATGCCCGAGCATGCGCCGGATCGCCTCCGGCTCGGGCATCAGGCAGGCGGCGGTGGCAAGGGCGTCGGCGATGGCGGCGGAGGGCGCCGAGACCGAGATGGAACGCCACGCCGATACCGCCGGCATGCCGGTCGCGGGATCGAGGATATGGCCGTCGCGGCCCGCCTGATCGAAGGTCGTGCCGAGCGGCGCGGAGGTGGCGAGCGCGCGCTGCCGCAGCGACAGGCGCTCGCCCGTCTCCAGGCGCACCGGCCAGTTTTCGCCGTCCGGCCTGCCGCCGAGCGCGCGTAGTTCTCCGGTATCGACGAGGATGTCGCTGAGCCCCTCGGCCTCCAGCAGGGCGGCGACCCGATCGGCGACATAGCCCTGGCCGATCCCGTTCAACGTCAGCGCCATGCCGGGCCTGAGGGTGATGGCCGCGGCGTCCAGTTCCACCTTCGTGAAGCCGGTCTTCCGCCGCACCGTCTCGACCGTCCTGGCAGCGGGCCTTGTGCCGCCTGCCGCGGCTTCGGCCCAAAGCGCCCAGAGCGGCTGCACGGTCGGATCGAACCGGCCGCCGCTCGCGCGGTGCACGGCACCGGCCAGCGACAGGCATTCCAGCAATTCGAAAGGCGGGGTGGCAAGAGACCCGTCGCGGTTCAGGCGGGACAATGCGCTCTGCGGCCTGTAGAGGCTGAGGATATCCTCCAGCCGGTCGATCTCGGCCATGACGCGGGCGGCGATGGCCCCGCCGTCGGGATGGTCGAGCCGGATCGAGGCGCGCGCGCCCAGCGCCTGCCCCGTCCATTGGCGGGTCGTTTCCCTCGCAGAGGCGCGGGCGGTGGCGGGCAGGATGGCCAGGGCGGCGGAAATCGTGATCAGGCGGCGTCGGGTGATAGGCATGGGTCAACCTCCGGCTTTGTTGGGCAGGGCACGCAGGCGGCCGTCGAAATCGGCGTCGTCTTCGCTCCCCTGTTCCGCACCGGCTTCGACCGGGGCGAGAACCATGTCATCGGTGATATCGGCGAGCGTCAGCACGCGGCCGCCCTCGGCGAGGGCGAAATCCTCGGCCGCGCTCCCGGCTGGAAAAGGGCACCGCCTCCGGAGCGCCCATGCCGCCGGCCCGCGCCGAGCCGAGGACGTAGAAGGCCTCGTCGGCGACGACCCAGTTGCCGTCGCCGGGCCGGTCCCAGGTCGCGCCCGCCCTGCCCATGTCGGTCACATAGACGGCGAGGATCGGCGCGACCTGCTCGGGGCCGCGCATATAGGCGATGGCGTCGCGCACACTGGCTGAAGAACAGAGGCGCGGCGTTGCCCTCCAGAAAGACCTGCGCCTTGGGCCGGGATGCTCCAGGAGGTTCATCTGGCATAGTGGCCGAGGGTCTCGGGCGTCATGTCCTGCGGCACTGTGCTCTGAACCGCCTCTTCCCGGCAGGCGGAAAGCAGCACGAGCGCCGCGACGAGCAGAACGGGGCGAATGCGATTTTTCATGGCGTCACCTTGCGGAAGGCCGCAACCGCAAGCGCGATGGCGGCAAGCGGCCAGAGGAAGAGCGAGGCGGCCGACTGCCAGAGCGCAATGGCGCCCGCCGCACCGCCGATGCCGCCGGCCGCCGCAACGGCTTCCGCCGCCGAGAGGTTGAAGACGCGGAAGGCGTCGGCGGGATTGGCAAGCAGAGCAACGGGCAGCGCCTGCGTGGTAAAGGCCCCGCCGCCATCCGAGACGATCAGCGCAAGCAGCGCGAGATCGTAAAGCACCACCGCCACGAGCCAGAGCGCGACCGCAAGACCGGCGGCCCCGGAAGGCCGGCGCGCCAGGGCCGAAAGGGCGTAGCCCGCGCCGAGGAAGGTGGCCCCGAGCAGGACCGAAGACCAGATCAGCCGCCACAGCGCGCCGAGCCCCCTGATCGCCTCGGCATCGGACCAGACGGCCACCAGCGCCGCCGCGCCGTAACCCAGCGTGACCGCGAGGGCGAGGATCGCAAGATGCGCGAGGAGCTTGCCGATGAGGATCTGCAGGCGCGAGACGGGATAGGTGAGAAGCAAGCGGCAGCGTGCCGCGCTCCACCTCGCCCGCCACGGCGTCGAAACTCATCAGGAGCGCCAGGAGCGGCACGAGATAGACGGCAAGCGAGGTGAGCGAGGCGACCGTCACCGAGAGCCGGTCCACGCCGACGCCTCCCGTGGGGGCGGCACCGGCGGCGGCGAGCACCAGCGCGAACAGCATCATCATGCCCGTCGCGATGGAGACCCAGCGATTGCGGAAGGCGATGCGGAATTCCGAGATCGCGGTGGCGAGGATGCGGTTCATTGCCCATCCCTCCTGCTGAAATGGCTGTAGATATCCTCAAGGCTCGGCGGGATCACATCGAGATCGGCGACCTTGCCGCCGAGCGCGGCCATGCGGGCAAGCAGGGGCAGCTTTTCCGCCTGCGTGCAGGAAAGACGCAGGAGCCCGTCTGCGCTCGCAACCGCCTCGGGAAAGGCCGCCGTCAGCGCCGGCGCGTGGCCGGAAGCGGGGCGAACGAGAAATGAGAGGGCAGTGCCGCGCGGGCGCGCAGATCGGCAAGCGTGCCTTCCGCCACCAGTTTTCCGCCGAGAGAATGAGGATACGGTCGGTGCGCGCCTCCACCTCGGTCAGCACATGCGAGGAGAGCAGGATCGCGGTCCCCTCGGCGGCGAGGCCGTCGAGGAGATCGTAGAAATCCCGCCGCGACACCGGGTCGAGGCCCGACGTGGGCTCGTCCAGCACGAGCAGACGCGGACGGCCGATCAGCGTCTGGCGCGAGGCCGACACGCTGGCGCATACCCTTGGAATAGGTGCCGATCCGCCCCGCGCCGCCTTCTCCAGCCCGACACGGCCAAGAAGCGCCATGGCCTGCTTCGGGCTTTCGCGCGCAGCGCGAGATAGTGGCGAAGCTGCTCCTCCCCGGTCAGGGCCGGGTGGAAGGCGACGTTTTCCGGCAGATAGGCCACCTGCGTGCGCGCCGCGGGCGAGCCGGGCGCCGCGCCGCAGACCGAAACCTCGCCGCCGTCATGGGGAACGAGGCCAAGGACGATCTTCATCAGGGTCGATTTGCCCGCGCCGTTATGGCCGAGCAGGGCCGCGCGCCGCCCCGCCTCCAGCGTCAGCGAAACGGCTTTCAGCGCTTCCACATCGCCAAAGCGTTTAGTGAGCCGAGAGATTGTCAGGGTCGGTGTCATCATGATTTCCTTCGGCCCAGCGACCGGCGGCCTCGGCCTCAAAGCCGAGGATTTCGGGCGGGACGGATATGGCAAGGGGCCGCATCAGCGGCGCGCTGTCGCGCACGCCGGGGCAGCGTGGCGGGAAAGTCCCGCTGGCTCCAGCGCACGAGCTGCACGGCGGGCGAACCGATGAGCAGGCTTGCCGCGGGCTGCGACCAGAGGATCTGGTCCATCAGATCGTTGGGGCGATAGAAGCTGTCGGCGATGCCGTCGCCGTTGAGGTCGAAGGCGGGATGGTCGGACCAGAAATTCCCCCTGCGCTCATGGCTCCATTCCATGTTGCGCGTGCGACATATTTCACCTGCTCGCGGTGGCGATGAAGGCGTTGCCGGTCAGCACGTTCTTCTCGGAACCGGCGGTGAAATGGATACCGATGCCGCAGCCCTCGAAGCGGTTGTTCCAGATGAGGTTCTTGTGGGCATTGTAGATGAAGAGGCATTTCTTCGTGCCGCCGCGCACCAGATTGCCCGTGACGTCGGCATTGTTGGCATAGTTCAGCATCAGC
>NZ_JBFNXL010000002.1:0-410808 GCF_040812195.1 Shinella sp. S4-D37
GACATCAAGGCGCTGCAGGATGCCGGGCTGCTCGGCCGGAAAGGTGTGCAGGAGGAAGCCGTGGCGGCGGCCGAGGTCAAAAGGAACAGATCATAATCGGGTGCGCTGAAGGGTTTTGTGTCGAGCGCCCCTAGGAAGGCAGTGGTTCAGGTCACCCCGTCGACGTTCTGACGATGCAACGAGGGGAATGCGTCGAGGCCGCTCTGTAAATCCGTCGATGAAGGCTTCCACGGGCGAGGTTGGAGCGCACTCCACGTGTGGCAGCATCCTATCCGTCGCCATGCGCTTTGGTTATGGCTTTTAAGGAAGAAAGCATTTCAGTTTATGGCTGAGATGACGCAAGGATGAGGCGGAACATTATCTGGGAGGAAATGAAATGTCCGCACAGCGGCACAGGCCTGCCATGGGCGCCAGACTGCCCGGAACGCGCGGCGACGGGTTCGCCCGAGCGCGGCAGGGGTATCTGACGACATGGCGTTGACATTCTGGCGGCGGTCCAGCGTCTTCGCGAAGACCGCCACGCTTCCCTTTCTCGTCCTGATCGTCGGGGTCGGCGGCTATTCCTGGGCGCAGGTGGTGCTCATGGCTTTCTCCCATCTGCGCATCGAGGCGGGGGAGTTCGTCTGGCAGCCGGCCGGGCTCGACAATTTTCGCGAGATCCTCGCCAACGAGCTGGCCATGTACTCGCTGGCGGTCACGGCTCTCTTCGTGGTCGCGACCGTCGTCCTGTCGGTCGTCCTCGGCCTGGTGCTGGCGCTGCTCGTCCAGCGCAGCAGGCGGCTCAACCGCATCTCGCAGGTCGTCCTTCTGTGGCCGGCGATCGTGGCGCCCGTCGTGGTGAGCCTCATCTGGCTCCTGATCCTCAGCCCCAACATCGGCGTGCTGAACAAGCTGCTCGATACGGTGCGCCTGCCCACCCAGGACTGGCTCGGCACGGAGGCCGGCGCGATCGTCGCCATCATCATCGTCGACGTCTGGCACTGGACGCCGGTCGCCTTCCTCATGCTCTACACGGCGCTCTGCGCGGTCGACGAGGAGGCCATCGAGGCGGCGCGCTGCGACGGCGCCAACGAGTGGCAGGTGATCCGCTACATCAAGATCCCCATGCTCATGCCGGCGATCGTCGGGACGGTCTTCATCCGGGCGATCATGGGCGTGAAGGCGTTCGACGAGATGTATCTGCTGACGGCAGGCGGCCCGAACGGCGCCACGACGCTGGTCTCGCTGCATATCCGCGACGTCTTCTTCGACCAGCTGAATTATGGCTACGGCTCCGCCTTCAGCGTCCTGCTCGTCGCGCTGATGTCGCTCGTGATCGGCGTGGGGCTGCTGGTCAAGCACCTGCGCGCCATCCGGCCCTTTTCTGCAACGCGTGAGGTGGAAGCATGACCGCCGGCAGCCAAGCCATCAAGACAGGGACCCTTGCCGACGCGCGGCTGCGCCGGCGCAAGGATCTTGCCGACCTCACCTGCGATGGCGTCCTGGCGCTGCTGCTGCTGCTCTTCATCGCCCCCATCGCGTGGATGATCGTGCTTTCCTTCCAGTCGGACCGGGCGATCATCTCCATGTTCTGGGAGCTGGACCTGACGCTGGACAATGTGACCGCCATCCTGGCGGACGACCAGCCCTTCCGCGCGCAGCTCGTCAACAGCCTCGTCATCGTGGCGGGAACGGTCGTCCTGTGCGGCATCGCCTCGACCCTTGCGGCCTACGGCCTTTCCAAGCTGCGGCTGCCGTGGTGGCTGACCGCCACGGTCGGCGCCAGCTGCGCCGTGGTCCCGATGCTGCCGCCGATGGCGCTCGTGCCTGGTTTCTACGTGACGCTGATCCAGACGGGGCTCCTCGGATCGCTCGGCGGCCTCATCATCCTCAACACGATCCTCAACCTGCCGTTCGCCACGCTGCTCATGAAGATCGGCTTCGACGAGATCCCGCCCGCCCTGCAGGAGGCGGCCTCCATCGATGGCGCGAGCGAGGCGCGATCCTTCTGGACGATCATGCTGCCGCTCGTCACGCCGAGCCTGATCACCAGCTCGCTCTTCACGGCCATCATGACATGGAACGAGTTTCTCATGGGGCTGACGATGACATCCGGCGGCACGACCTCGCCGCTCTCCGTGGGCATCGCATCGCTGGTGCAGCCCTACGAGGTCCGCTGGGGCCAGCTCTCGGCCGTCGGCAGCCTTGCCGTGGTGCCGATCATGATTGCGAGCGTGCTCGCCAGCAAGCGCATCATCGCCGGCATGACGCGCGGCTCCGTCAAGTAAATGCATCGATTGATCTCAGGGAGGAACAGATGATCAAGCAAACCGAAACCGTGCGCCTGCCCCTATCCCGGCGCCAGGTTCTCAAGGGGATCGCCGCCGCGGGCGCGGCGGGCGTGGCAGGCCTTCCGGCATGGGGGGCGGCCGCTGCCGAGGTCAGCGAGCTGATCGTGCTGACCGGCACGACGCCCTGGCTGCCGGCCTATCAGAAGGCGGCCGCGGCCTATGAGGCGGAAAAGGGCGTGAAGATCACCTTCCGGCCGTTCCCCTATGGCGGCATGCGCACCCAGATGACCAACGCGATCCAGAGCAAGAACGCCGCCTTCGACGTGTTCCAGCTCGACGAGCCGTGGACCGGCCAATTCTATGACAACGGCTGGATCAAGCCGATCGACGAGATCATCGAAGGCTATGCGCTCGATCCGAACATCCTGACCTACGACAACCTGCCGCTGTGGGACAGGCAGCGAAGGCTGGGCGTGGCCGGCGGGCAGGTGATGGGCCTGCCGATCAACGGCAACGTCGATCTCTTCGTCTACCGCAAGGACATTTACGACAAGCTGGGCCTGCAGGTGCCGCGCACCTGGGACGAGGCGATCGAGAACGGAAAGAAGGCGGTGGAGGCCGGCGAGGTCCGGTACGGCTATGTCACGCGCGGCCAGCCGACGACGGGCGGCCAGTCGGTCAGCTACGAGTTCATGCATGTGCTCTACGGCTTCGGCGCCGACTGGTTCACCGTCGACGGCGGCTCGCTCGTGCCGGCGATAAACAGCGAGGCGGCAAAGGCCGCGGCGACGACCTTCCGCCGCCTTCTGGAACTGGGGCCGTCCCGGCCGCAGACGGTCGGGCAGGCGGACTGCATCGCGCTCATGCAGAGCGGCCAGGCCCTGCAGGGGCATTTCGTGGCGGCCGGCATGCCGCAGCTCGAAGACGAGTCCCGCTCTTCCGTCGTCGGAAAATGCGGCTATGCGGTCGTGCCGGCGGGATCGCTCGACCAGCCGGTTCCGGCCAGCGGCGTGTGGTCCCTCTGCGTGCCGGCAGGCCAGGCGCCGGAGCGCCAGCGCGCGGCCGCCGAGTTCATCGTCTGGATGCTGGAAAAGAAGCAGCAGGAGGTCTTTGCCGGCGCGGGCGGCATTCCGACGCGCAAGGACATCGACGTTTCGGGCGCCGGCGCGCTCCGGCCGATCATGGAGGCGGCCCGCGATTCCGCGCCCCTGGCCCGCGGCTCGATCCGATACGTCTTCGCCGCCCAGATGCTCGAGGCCGTCGAGCCGGTCGTCGGCCAGATCGGCTCGGGCGAGGTGGAGGTCGCCGCGGCGCTCGACGGCCTGCAGGCAAAACTCGCGGACATCGCCAAGGCAAGCGGCTTTGCGAAGTAGCGAGGGCTGATCCCTTCAGCCCGCCGCGGTGCGGCGGGCTGCGCGAACAGGACGGCTCCGGAACGGACATTTCGAACACCTGCGACTGCCGGTCCCCGGGCCGGCGGAACGATCCTGCCGTGCCTGGAGCACTTCCAGCCGAAGCGAAGCCGCTTCGGCGGCGCAATCAACTGAGAGAGCATCGATGACCAAGCGTCCCAATATCGTCCTTGTCCTTGCCGATGACATGGGTTTTTCCGATCTCGGCTGCTATGGCGGAGAAATATCCACGCCGTATCTGGATGGCCTTGCGCGCAACGGCGCTCGTTTTTCGCAGTTCTACAACACCGCGCGCTGCAGCCCCTCGCGCGCCTCGCTGATGACCGGCCTCCACCCGCACCAGACGGGGGTCGGCATCCTCACGAACAATGACCTGCCGCGCGGATATCCCGGCAACCTCAACGGCAGTTGCGCGACGCTGGCGGAAATGCTGAAGGCGGCCGGATATGCCACATGCCTGTCGGGCAAGTGGCATCTGGCGACCGACATGCACACGCCGAACGACACCTGGCCGACACGCCGCGGCTTCGACAGCTTCTTCGGCACGCTGACCGGCTGCGGCAGCTTCTACGCCCCCGGCACGCTGACGCGCGGGGAGAGCGACGCCTCGGCGGAAGCGCTGGATCCCGGCTTCTTCTATACGGACGCCATCGCCGCCCATGGTGCCGATTTCATCGCGGAGCAGGCGGCCGCGGGCAAGCCCTTCTTCCTCTACGCCGCCTTCACCGCGCCGCATTGGCCGCTGCATGCGCCCGAGGAGGATATCGCCCGCTACGAGGGCCGCTTCGACGAGGGCTGGGATGCCCTGCGCGAAAAGCGCATGGAGCGCCTCGTTGCGGAGGGCATCCTGCCGGCCGGCACCACGCTCAGCGAGCGCGACCCGACGCAGCCGGCCTGGACGGCCGAGCAGCACAAGGCGTGGCAGGCCAAGCGCATGCAGGCCTATGCGGCCCAGATCGAAGGCATGGATCGCGGCATCGGCCGGATCGTCGAGGCGCTCAAGGCGAGCGGCACGTTCGAGGATACGCTGTTCGTCTTCCTTTCCGACAACGGCGCCTCGCCGGAGGACCTGCCCCAGTTCGACGTCGAGACCTTCATGCAGCGGGCCGACATCCTGCCGCGGGCGACGCGCGACGGCAGGCCGATGCGCGTGGGCAACACGCCGGACATCGTGCCGGGCGCCGAAGACACCTATTCGAGCTATGGCCGCGCCTGGGCGAACCTGTCCAACACGCCGTTCCGCTTCTACAAGCGCTGGGTGCACGAAGGCGGGATCGCGACGCCGCTGATCGTGCACTGGCCGGCCGGCGGCTTCGCGGACGGGGCGGTCCTCGATGCGCCGGCGCAGCTCGTCGACATCGCGCCGACGGTCCTGGACGTGGCCGGCGCCAGCTATCCGCCGCCGGCGCTCGGCCGAGCGGTCGTGCCGCTGGAAGGGCGAAGCCTGCTGCCGCTCCTGCGCGGCGGGTCGCTGCTCGAAGCACCGCTTTACTGGGAGCACACGGGCAATGCCGCGATCCGCGTCGGGCGCTGGAAGCTCGTGCGCGAAGAGCCGAACGGCTGGGAGCTCTACGACCTTGCGGCCGACCGCACGGAGCTCGTCGATCTCGCGGCGGACAATCCCGATATCGTCGCCGACCTTGCGGCCCGGTGGCAGGCCTGGGCGGCCCGGGTGGGCGTCATCCCGTGGGACGTGACGGTCGGCATCTATGTCGAGCGCGGGCAGCACCCGAGCCTTGCCGCCGGCTGATCTGCCGCTGCCATCGGGCCGGTCCCCGGTTGGGACCGGCTCCCCTTTCAGACTGTCAAGGAGAGTCACGACGATGGCCTCGGTCGAAATTCACAACGTCCAGAAGTCCTACGGCACGCTCAAGGCCCTGCACGGCGTTTCCATCCAGATCGACGACGGGGAGTTCGTCACGCTCGTCGGCCCTTCGGGCTGCGGCAAGTCGACCCTCCTGCGCATGCTCGCGGGCCTCGAGGAGATCAGCGGCGGCACGATACGGATCGCCGATACCGTCGTGAACGAGCTGCCTCCCAAGGACCGCGACATCGCGATGGTCTTCCAGAACTACGCGCTCTATCCCCACATGACCGTGGCGGAGAACATGGGCTTCGCGCTGAAGCTCAAGAACACGGACAAGCGCGAGATCCAGGGCAAGGTGGAGCGGGCGGCGCGTATCCTCAATCTCGACAAGCTTCTGGAGCGCTATCCGCGCCAGCTTTCCGGCGGCCAGCGCCAGCGCGTGGCGATGGGACGGGCGATCGTTCGCGATCCCAAGGTGTTCCTGTTCGACGAGCCGCTTTCCAATCTCGACGCGAAGCTGCGCGTTTCCATGCGGGCGGAAATCAGGAGCCTGCACCAGCGCCTCGGAACGACCACCGTCTACGTGACGCACGACCAGGTGGAGGCGATGACGATGGCCGACAAGATCGTCGTCATGCACGACGGCGTCGTCGAGCAGGTCGGTGCGCCGCTGGCGCTTTACGACAGTCCCGTCAACATGTTCGTCGCCGGCTTCATCGGTTCGCCGGCGATGAATTTTCTGACGGGAGAGATCCGGGACGACGGATTCTTCGTCGGCGACGTCCGGCTGCCGCTTGCCGCGCCGGCGCCGGAACTGGTCGGCCGGCGCGCGGTCTACGGCGTCCGGCCCGAACATATCGGTATTGGCGAAGACGGCGTTGCCGCGGAGGTCTGCGTGGTGGAGCCGACGGGCGCCGAAACCTATCTCGTCGCAAAGCTCGCGGGGCAGGAGGTCACCTGCGTCGCCCGCGACCGCCTGGATGTGCGGGTCGGGCAGGCGGTGCGGCTGTCGCCCGATCCGGGCCGCATCCATCTTTTCGATCCGCAAAGCGGGCGGCGTCTCTAGGGCAGGGGGTTTTCGCGTCCTCTCGCGGCCCCGCACCGGATGGCCGGCACGCGGGATTCCGGGCCGGTCCTGATATCCGTTTTTCCGTTTTCACCAGGCAAGGAGCGGATCATGAACCACGGCCACAAACCTCCCCGGACCTGCGGTGAGCTGCATGCCCTCGCCATGGCGAGCGGTTCCGCCTTTCCGCGGCAACTGGCCCTGCTTGTGGACTTCGCCCTGCAGCATCCGGATATCATCGCCTTCGGGACCTGCTCGTCGATCGCGCGGCGGGCCGGCGTGTCGGCGACGACCGTCTCCCGCCTCGCGGGCGTTCTCGGCTATCGCTCGTTCCGCGACCTGCGGACGCTGTTCCGGGACGATCTGGTGCGCAGAGGAGGCGCGGGCTCCCTGAAGACACAGGCAAAGGCCGTCAGGCAGCCAATGAGCCCCGGGCGTCCTGTGGAGGGATGTCAGGGCCGGTCATAGGCGAGGCGGAAGCCGATATGGCCCGTCGACGTGTCGGCGCTGTGCCCCATGCGGGCGGCGATGCGATAGCGGTAGCAGTAGCTGACGTGGCAGAGATAGGAGCCCCCCTTGAGAAGGCGTTCGGCATTGCGCCCTGCGAGCGCATTGCGCGCCTTTGCGGCCTGCGTGAGGGGTTGGACGTGAAACGCGTCGGCACACCATTCCCACACATTGCCGCACATATTGAAGAGGCCCGAGGGGTTCGGTTCGAACGCGTCCACCGGCGCCGTGCCGCCATAGCCGTCGGCAAGGGAGTTGATGTGCGGGAAACGGCCCTGCCAGATGTTGCAGCGGATGGCCCGGTCGCTGGGCTCGTCATCTCCCCATGGATACCGCATCTGCGCCCGGCCGGCCTTTGCGGCGTGCTCCCACTCGGCTTCGGAGGGCAGCCGGCCGCCCGCCCAGCGGGCAAAGGCCTGTGTGTCGCTCCAGGAGACGTGGACGACCGGGTGCCGGTCATCCGCGCGGAGCGGACCGGGGCCGCCCGGCAGGCGCCATGTCGCGCCGTCGACCCGATGCCACCAGGGCAGGCCGACCGGCTGGCTCGTCACGGTTCCCGATGCGACGAAGTCCTTGAAGACGAAGCTCCAGCCGAAACGTTCCGCATCCGTGACATAGCAGGTATCCGCCACGAAACGGGCGAAACGCGCATTCGTGACGGCATGCCTGTCCAGGCCATACGCCCGCACGGCCACCTGGCGCGCCGGGCCCTCTCCGTCCGCGTCGATGACGGGCCTGTCGGTGCCGACGGTCGCGATGCCCGCGTCGAACCAGGCGATGTCCGCAAGCGCCGGTGGCGTCGTCGGCAGGCCCTCTTCGTTTCGCGCCGGTGCGCTGCCGGCGCCTTCGCGTCGCGGCAGGCTGCAGCAGCTTCGTTTCGCTTCCGGGTTCTCCGCCATGTCGGTTCGCATCCGCCTCGTCTCGTGTCGCAGACACTAGTGAAGCTTTGCCATGCCGTATAATACTTAAATGCTCGAAAGCCATACGGAGGAGTTATGGACCTGCTGCGCAATATCGGCTTGCTGCGATCGTTCCTGAACGTTGCGAGGGAGGGCAACGTGACCGCCGCCGCCGAGAAGATGGGGCTTAGCCAGCCGGCCCTGACGCGGAACATCCGGCGGCTTGAAGAAGAATGCGGGATAACGCTGTTCGACAGGCACACGCGCGGCGTCACCCTCACCATCTATGGGCAGACGCTGCTGCGTTATGCGCAGATGATCGATACGGAATGCCGCTTTGCCTCTTCCGAGCTGGAAGCGATGCGCAGCGGGCACCGGGGACACCTGAGGATCGGCGGAGGGCCGTTCTGGGGCGGTACGCTGCTGCCCAAGGCGCTGACGCTGCTGCACCAGCGCTTTCCCGATGTCCGCACGACCCTCGATGTCGGGGTCAACACCGTCATTCACCCCAAGCTCTTCGCCGGCGAACTCGACCTCGTGGTCTCGGCCAGTCCGCATGACCTGTCGGCGCTTCCGGACCATATCGGCTTTCGGCCGCTCATCACCATCCAGAGCGGGATCTTCGCGCGCGATGCCCATCCGATCTTCGCGCGCTCGCCCCTCGACCTTAACAATCTGTCCCGGTTTCAATGGGTCCTCTACCAGGCCGATACGGACGCCATCGAGCGCCTGAGCGCCTTCCTGAAGTCGCTGGGAATTGGCCCGCCGCGGATCGCGGTCGAATCGAGCTCCCTCATGGCGGTCGTCGAACTGGTGCGCAGCGGCGATTTTCTCGCCTGCCTCGCCGCACCGCTGTTCGGGAGCTTTCGCGATATCGGCATTCGCCAGGTGGAGACGACACGCGAAATCTGGAGCTTTGATGCGGGGATCCTGTATCACAAGGCCGTCGAGACCACCGCGCCCTACGAGATGCTGCGGCGTGTGCTCACGGACCTGATCGCCGCCGCCGGTCTTGCGGCGAAAATCTGATATCGATGCCGCACGGCTGGGCGATGCGGAGAACGTCGCCACCAAGCTTGCGAGGACGAGCATTCCGGAACGTGCGCTTGATCTGGAATGCCCCACGCGATTTGGCGTGGGGCAAAGATATCCAGGGCATTTCCGCGCCTTGCCGGAAATGCTTCAGCGCGAGTTCATCAGCCAGAAATCCTGCCAGTCCTGCAACCTGGCAAAATCGTCCTGCGTCGTTTCCGAGTGGTTGACGTAGAGCCGGTCGATGACGTTCGCCACGCCCGATGCTTCGCTCTCGGGCATCTTCGCATCGGTGTTCGTGGAGATCTTCCCATCGCCGAGCTGCGGCGCCATGCCTTCCTCCGTCATCATGAAGCGGACGAAGAGCTTGGCGGTGTTCGGGCTTTTGGTGCCGCTGGCGATGACCGCCACGCGCGGGGTGAGCTGGCCGATCCAGGGCTTCATCTCCTTGCAGATGCCCATGCCGTAGCCGTCCTTCTTCGCGTCGCGGAAGATGGCCGCGCTGAGGAAGCCGATCGGCGGCTTCTCCTCCTTGGCGCCGACGATCGGACCGACATCCGTGTCGCTCTTGGTGACCTTGGGCTTGTTCTTGGCAAGGCGCTTGACCCATTCGGCCGTCGCGCTCGCTTCGTCGGTCTTCAGCTCCTCGCCGAACTGCGCCTTGTAGGCCTCGCGCATGGCCGCGTCCTCGTGGGTCGCGAGCTGGTTGAACCAGAACATGGTCTCGTTGCGCAGCAGGGGATCGGGAATGGCGACGCGGCCTTTCCATTCCTCGGTCGTCAGCGCCCAGAGATTGTCGACGGGGCAGGTGTCGCCATGAACGTCGGTGTTGTAGGCGAAGACCCAGGGGTTGTTGCTGGTGATCGCCGGGCTCTGGTATTGCGCCGGGATCTTGTCCTTGAGGTCCGGTGCAAGCCAGGAGACGCCGAAGCCCTGCGGCAGGATCTGCGACGTCACGGACGGCAGGTTGCTCATGTTGAAGACGTCGGTGCGCACGTTGCCGGCGGCCGCTTCGCGGGCGATGACCTGTTCCTGGTCCTGGCCGCTCATCTTCACGCCCGTCGCCTTCAGGCCGTATTTCTTCGAGAAGTTCTCGGCCATCGAGACGATCTTGCCGGTCGCGTCGATGACGGTGATCGGCTCTTCCTTCCTGGCCGCCTCGATCAGCGCCTCCAGCGAATAGGCGCTGTCGGGTATGCCGATCTCGCCTGCCTCCTGCGCCGCGGCGCCTGCAAGGCCGATCGACAGAACGCAAACGCCCGTCGCGATGTGGATGGATGTCTTAAGCATGGTATTCCTCCGTTGCTTCTGATTGCGCATCCCCGGGGGGGATGCGTTTCTTCTCCCGGTCGAAAAGATGAAGGTGCTGCCTTTCGACCCAGAAATGGATGCGGTTGCCCGCGGCCATGCGCGGGTTCTCGGTTGCGATGGCGAAGACGCGGCTGCCCTCAACGTCCAGTTCGACGATCCAGCTTCCGCCCGTCGGGACGATGTCGACGATGGTTCCCTGCGCGGCCGCATGCCGGGCGGCCTCCTCGTCGGCAAGCACGCCCAGCCGGGTTGCCTCCGGCCGGATGCCGGCGGATGCGACGGGTGCCGGATCGACGCGCAGATGCGCCAGCAGACGGTCAAGCCAGGCGTGCAGCGGTCCGGCCTCGCCCTGTCCCCGCTCGATGATGTTCATGGGAAGGCTGCCGACGAATTCGGCGACGAAGCGATTGGCGGGACGCTCGTATATGTCGTCGGGCGTGCCGACCTGCTGCAATTCGCCCTCGCTCATCACCGCGATGGTGGTGGCGAGCGTCATCGCCTCCCACTGGTCGTGGGTGACGAAGACGATGGTCGAGCCCGCCTCGGCATGGATACGCTTCAGCTCCGCCCGCATTTCGAGCCTGAGCTTGGCGTCGAGGTTGGAGAGCGGCTCGTCGAGCAGGATGATGGAGGGGTTCAGCGCCAGCATGCGGGCGAGCGCCACGCGTTGCTGCTGGCCGCCGGAGAGCTGCGCGGGATAGCGGCCGGCATAGCGGGCGATGCCGAGCTTCGTCATGACCCGTTCGACGATGGCATCGCGTTCGGCTGCCGGTGTCTTGCGCAGGGTCAATCCGAAGGCGACGTTGTCGCGGATCGTCATGTGCGGCCAGAGCGCGTAGTTCTGGAAGACCAGGCCCATGTTGCGCTTCTCCGGCACGGTGAAGACACCGTCCGCCACGGAGACGATCGGCTTGCCGTCGACAAGGATGCGCCCGTCGGTCGGATGCTCGAGGCCGGCGATCATGCGCAACGTCGTCGTCTTGCCGCAGCCGGACGGGCCGAGCAGGCAGAGGAATTCAGACGCGCCGATTTCCATGCTGAGGTTGCCGATCGCGGCGGGGCCGCCGCGGCCATAGCTCTTGCGGATGTTTTCCAAGGTGATGCTGGACATTATTTGCTTCCCATGCCGTCTGAGAGGTTGGCCTTTCCGATCTTCTGGACGAGCATCGTGCCGGTGAAGGCGACGACGCAGAGCATCACGACCACGGCATTGGCAGCCTGGCTGTAGCCGTAGTCGACAAGGCGGATTGCGTAGGTGGTCAGGAGGTCCGTGCCGGGAACGGCGAGGACGACGACCAGGCTGAGGCCCTTGATGCCGGAAATGAACGGCAGCAGGATCGCCGAGACGAGCGCGCCGCGCTGGATCGGCAGGACGATGGAGCGCATGCGGCGGAACCAGCCGGCGCCGACGATCTGGCCGGCTTCCTCCGGCTCCCGGCCGAGCTGCATCATCGAGGAGATGCCGGCCCGCGAGGCGAAGGGCATCTGGTCCGCGAGAATGGCGAGGACGAGGATGACCGGCGTGCCGTAGAGCGCCGGAAGCGGCGGGCGGGCGACGGCGAACATCGAAAGATAGGCGGCGGCGAAGGCGATGCCGGGGACGAGATAGGGCAGGAAGGTGATCTGCCGCAGTGCCGCGGAGACGAAGCCCACCGGCGAGCGGACCACGCTGTAGCCGACGAGCAGGCCGAGCACCCCGGCGCCGATCGACGCGAGCCCCACCATCCAGACGGTGTTCCACAGCGCCAGCCAGAATTCGCCGGTGAGCAGGATCCCCTGGTGGAGCGCGGTGGTGCCGAGATCGGTGCCGATCCAGTAGTCGAGGGTGAAGTTGTCGAGGCTGAACGAGCCGGGCACGCGCATCACCGTCGTCAGGGCCAGCGCTAAGAGGGGGATGCCCGCACTGACGACGAAGACCGCGACGGCCCAGGCGAGCGCCGGAACCTGCCATTTGCCCAGCGGCGTGCGGCGGACTATCGCGCCCTTCGAGCCGATGGTCACGAAGCGCCTGGCCTCTCTCAGAAGCCGCATGTCGATCACGATGGAGAGCGTGCCGAGCAGCACGATCATGCCGGCAAGCACGGCCGAGGCGCCCGCCTGGCTGGTCGATATCGTGCGGAACAGCGATGTGGCGAGCACGTCGAAGCCGACCGGCACGCCGAGCACATAGGCGACGCCGAAATCGCCGAGGCACTTGGCGAAGATGAGCGTCGCGGCCGAGATCAGCGAGGGCATCATCAGCGGGAGGACGATCCGGCGCGCGACGACGACGGGGCTGGCGCCGAGGCTGCGCGCCGAATCCTCCAGCTGCGTGTCGAACTGCTTCAGCGCGTTGCCGAAGAGCAGGATGACGAAAGGCGCGTAGTGCAGCGCCAGGATGAGTGCGATCGGCAGGGCGCCGTAAGACAGCCAGTCGGGCGGCGTGTAGCCGAAGGTCTCCATCCAGCCGGGCTCGCCGCCGGTCGTGCGGTTCTTGAAGAGGGTCAGCCAGGCCAGTGCGAAGGTCCAGGACGGCAGCATGTAGGGCAGGAGCAGCGCGGTGGAAAACCACTTCCTGCCGATGAGGTCCGTGCGGCTGAGCATCCACCCGATAGGCCCGCCGACGAGGAAGGCGATGACGATCGCGGCCGCGGAGATGATGGCCGTGTGGGCGAGCGGCCACCAGAAGAGATCCCGCGATATGGGCGAGAGGAGCACGCGGTTCAGGTAGTAGAGGGTCAGGTCCCCGAGATCCTGCCGGGTGCGTGCAAGATCGGCGAAATGCACCGTCACCGCATCGACGAGCAGGAGCAGGACCGGGGCGAGGATGAGATAGCCGAAGACGACGAGCAGCAGGAGCGCGAGCAGGAGCGTCGGGTCGGCGCTGTTGACGCGGACGAGATAGGACAGTTTCTTCCAGGCAGGCCGGGGACGCGAAGGCTCCTCCGGCAAGGTGGTTTGCAGGGTCATGGGATCACTTCCGGTTTTGGACGGTGTATTTGGGCTTCAGTCCGGCAAGGCGCCGACCGCGTCGTTTACCGCTCGCACCGTTCGCCAGGCCTCGTCGTAGCGCACGGGCAGGAACTGCTCGTCGCCGTTGAAGGCGGCGGTCATGTCCGGGGGGAAGCGGAAGGAGAAGAAGCACCGCTTCAATTTGCCCGCCAGCGCCGGATCGAGATCGTGGGCGTGGGCGAAGGCCGCCGTCGGAAAGAGGGGGCTTTCATAGAGGACGCGAATGGCGGCGGGGTCGATTGCGCCGCGTTCCATCAGGCGCTGGAGAACGTCGGAGGCGACCGCCGCCATGTCGTAGTCGCCGGAAAGCACACCCATGATCGACCTGTCATGCGCGCCGGACAGGATCGGCCGGTAGTCCGTGTCCGGGACGAGACCTTCGGCGGGAAAGAGCGCTCGCGGCGCGAGGTTGCCGGAATTCGAGGCGGCGGAGACATGGGCGACCCGCTTGCCCTTCAGGTCGGCGAGCGTTCGATAGGGCGAATCCGCCCGCACGATGGCGACGAGATGATAGCCCCGCACCTTGCCGCCCTGTCCTTTCGCGGCGAAGGGCACGGCGCCGGCCGTATTGACCGCCTCGACCGTCGGGCCGGTGGAAAAGCCTGCAAAATGCAGGCGGCCGGTGCGCATGGCCGCGATTTCCGCCGGGACCGACTGGACCGGATAATAGACGATCTGGCGACCGAGGCAGGTCGAAAGGTGTTTCGTGAAGGGGCGGAACAGCTGCGCGTAGACGGCCGGGTCCTCGATCGGGGCGAAGGCCCAGACGAGCGTGTCGGGATCGCGCAGCTTCGACCCGTCCGTCGGCAGGTCCGCGACGAGGTCCCCGTCGGCGTCGCAATAGGCCTGGTCGAGGGCCGCGCGCTGATGGCACGGTTTCGCATCGGCAGCGGCGCTGCCGGTCGCAAGGAACACGATCAGCATGCCCCATGCGGCAAGGCTGCGGTGGTATGTCATTTTCTCCTCCCGAAGGACTTTACCATCTCGCGTTCGGCAAAGCCCTTGCTGTAGGATGACGGGTATCGCGAAATTCCTGTCAGAGTCCTGTCAGCCTCATGCGCATCCTGGTCATAGAAGATTCCGTTGATATTGCCGAGGCGATCGAATCCAAGCTCGTGCGGGCCGGACACCACGTCACGCTCGCGCAGGACGGCATATCGGGCGAGGAACTGGCGATCCATGGCGAGTTCGACGTCGTGGTCCTCGACATCAACCTTCCCGCCCGCAGCGGTTTCGAGGTGATGGCGCACATGCGCGAACGCAGCTCCCCGACGCCGGTCCTGGTCATCACGGCGAGAAACCAGCTGGACGACAAGATCAGCCTGCTCGATCTCGGCGCCGACGACTATATCGTCAAACCGTTCGATCTCGGTGAACTGGAGGCGCGGCTGAGGGCCGTCACGCGCCGCCACAGGGGGCTTGCCAAATCCGTGATCCGCGTCGGCGTGCTGGAGGTCGATCTGTCCTCGCGCGCCGCGAAGGTGGACGGCAGGCCGTTCGAGCTGGGGCGCCGGGAATTCGAGGTGCTGGAAACGCTTGCCTCACATGCCGGCAACACCGTCAGCAAGGACCGGCTCTACCTGAAGCTCTTCGGCCACGACGACGTCGGAACGCCCAATGCCGTCGAGCTGCTGGTTTCCCGCGTGCGCAAGAAGCTGGAAGCCGTGGATGTCGAGATCGTCACCCATCGCGGGGCCGGCTACATGCTGCGCGTCAGGGACGATGCGGTGAGCTGATGGCGCGCTTGTCGATCGAGCGGCGGCTGCTCATCACCACGGCCTGTCTTTTCCTCGTCATCGGCAGCGTCCTTGCCCTGACGGTGCGCGCCTATGCCCGGCGTGCCGCCGACGAGGCGTTCGACCGCGTGCTGACGGCCTCGGCCCTCTCCATCGCCGACACGGTCGGCATCGAGGAGGGCGCCGTCACCGTCGACATTCCCTATTCGGCCTTCGCCATCCTCGGCACCTCCCGTCTCAACCGGGTCTTCTACCGGGTCACGGCGCCGGACGGCAGCCTTGTGACCGGCTCCCCCATTCTGGCGCTCGACATACCGGTCGCCGAGGACGGGATGCTGCATCTCCATGATTCGGTCTATCGGGGAGACCCGGTGCGCATCGCCTCGGTCCGGCGCTACCGTGCCGATCCCGCGACGGGGACCGGCGGCTGGATCGGCGTCATGGTCGCCGAAACGCGGGAGGCCCGCCGGGAACTCGCCGGGCAGCTGACCTTCAACGGCATGCTGCCGGCCGTGGCGATCGCGCTCCTGTCCGGCGGCCTTATCCTCGTATCCGTGCGGTCGGCCTTCTCGCCTCTGCGTCTCATCGAAAGCAATCTCAGGGCGCGGCGCCCGTCCGATCTCAGCCGGATCGAGCGGGAGGTGCCGGCCGAGGTCTCGGCGCTGGTTTCCGCGCTGAACGAATTCATGGACCGGCTGGGCTCCGTGCTGGACGGCGTCAAGCGCGTCACCGCCGACGCTGCCCATCAGCTTCGCACGCCGCTCGCGGCCATTCAGGCGCAGGCCGAGGTGGGTCTCGAAGAGGCGCAGGAGCCGAAGGTGCGCCGCCGCCTTTCGCGCATCCACCACAATGCCCGCGAGGCAGGGTTGCTCGCCAACATGCTGCTTTCCGACGCAACGACGATGCACCGCCTCGAAACGCAGGACCGCGAGATCGTCGACTTCGGCGACGCCGTCCGGGACGCCTTGCAGATGCTCCGGGCGGAAAGCGCCTATGTGCGCCTGATGCGATCCCTGGTTCTCGTCATGCAGGAAACCCCCGTCCCCGTCGTCGCCGAACCGGTCGTCCTGCGGGAAATGGTGCGCAACGTCATCGAGAACGCCTTCATCCATGCGCCCGGTCCCACGGATGTGAACCTTGCCGTCGTGGAGGGGCGGGCAACCCTGCAGGTCATGGACCGAGGGCCGGGCATACCGGACGCGGCCAAGGACAAGGTGTTCCAGCGTTTCGCGCGGGCGGATTCCTCACATCCCGGAACGGGGCTCGGCCTCGCCATCGCCAAGGATGTCGCCGTCGCTTTCGGCGGCTCGATCTCGGTTGCCGATCGTGCCGGCGGCGGCCTTGTCGTCGAGGTGGCCCTGCCGGTTGTCGCAAGAAGCGGGGGCGTGTGATGCGAAACGCTCTGCGGCTGCGGAATGCGGCGCTCTGCCTCCTGTTGATCGGCTGGATGCTGCCGACGCCCGCGATGGCGCAGGACCGGGCGGTTCGGCTTGCCGGCGTCATTGCCGAAGAGCGGATCGCGCCCCTGATGGCGGCGCTTGCCGCCCGCCTGCCAGGAGCGGATCTCTCCTATGTCCGGCTTTCGTCCGCGCAGATCGCCGCGGATGCAAAACGCGCGCATGCACCCTTCGACATCGCACTGTTCTCCTCGCCGGACATCGCGGTCTCCGTCGCCAATGAGGGCTATGCCGCCGGAGACGAGCCCACCGGCATCGCCGCGGATGCGCAATGGCGCCATGAAGTATTCGGCTTCTGGTCGGATCCCGCCGTCATGGTCCTGCGACGGGACGCGTTTCCCGATCGCATGCCCCGCACCCGCATCGAGCTCGTGCGTGCTTTGGAACAGAACAATGGCCGGTTCTCGCGCCGCGTCGGCATCGTCAATATCGGCATAGACGACGTCAGCTATCTGCTGGCCTCGCAGGATTCCATCCGCACCTCGCTCTACTGGCGGCTGATGCGCGCCTTCGGCGCCGCGAGTGCGCGGATCTACGATACGACGGACGATCTGTTGGCCGCATTCCGGGCCGGAGAGGTCGATGTTTTGTACAATGTGCCCCTGTCCGCGCTCTCGGCCGGGGGGACGATGCCGCAGGGCGTGCAGATTGCCGTGCCGCAGGACTATGTACTTGCGGTTCCGTGGACCGTGCTGATGCCAAAGGGCGCAGCGAACCTTCGCGGTGCACGCATCGTCCTTCATGCGCTGCATTCGCCGGAGATCAAGCCGGCGCTTGCCGCCACCGGCTTCAGCTATCCTGCCGACTTCACGGCCTTCGACAGCCTGCAGAGGATTGAACTCGGTCCCGAGCTTCTCGTGTTTCGCGACACGATAAAACGCACCAAGTTCCTCGACATCTGGTTCCAGATGGTTGTGAACTGACCGACAGCACAACAGGATCGAGGGCGGCAGATTTGCGTTCGTGAAGGGACGGGCAACCCGCCGATTTCCCGAATCCATCAGGATCGCCCGGGTCGCAATGCCATAACGGAGTGCCGTCAGCCTCTTGTCGCTATCCACAAGACATGACGCGCGCCGCTGTTCCTACTGCTGGCGCGCACGCTCACCTCGTCCGTGGCGAAACCAACCTCGCGCAATCGGCGGGTGAATGCACGGTCCGGAGCGGAGGACCAGACGGCAAGTACGCCGTTCGGACGCAGGGCAGTCTTGGCGGCCCGAAGACCGTCATGGCTATACAAGCTGTCGTTCGAGGCTCGCGTCAGTCCATCGGGACCGTTGTCGACATCCAGCAGAATGGCATCGTAAGCGGCTCTTTTCGACCGGATGAGCGCACCGACATCACCCAGATGAATATCGACCCGTGGATCGTCGAGTGTTCCGCCGTGTATATCCTTCAACGGCCCGCGCCCCCATTCGACGACAGCCGGAACGAGTTCGGCGACAACGACACGGGCGTCTTGAGGCAGCGCGCCCAGAGCGGCCCGCAACGTAAACCCCATGCCAAGGCCGCCGACCAGCATGCTCGGGTTCGTCCGGCTGGCGATCCGCTCGCAGCTCAATACCGCCAGCGCTTCTTCCGAGCCGCTCAGCCTGCTGTTCATGAGCTCCGTCGAGCCGAGCATGATGGAGAACTCGCTACCGCGCTGTTTCAGGCGAAGTTCTCCGGCATTGCCGGGAATGCTCGCGCGATCGAGATGAATCCAGGGAAGCATCGAAGCGCCTCGTTACGTTGTTTGGAAATCCCGTATCATGATGATCGTTCCGAACACATCACATTCTGCGGGATTGCAGGCGTTGGAGGCGGACTGTCCCGTCATCGATGGGCGTCTGATTTCCACAGGCCGGCCGCCATCGCGCTTCTAGCGGCGGGCCTTCGTTGATGCCGGCGCCGGTGTTGTCGCCTCTTTGGCGAGCCGCAGTGCTCGAAGAGTTTCCGTCTTCTTGTCCCTCGCGGCCGTTTCCTGCGCGATAATGCTCAACGCAGCCGAATTGGTTTCCTCGGCCTTCTGTGCGGCACTCAACTTTGCAGGTTTGAAAAGCTGCTCTCGTGTGGCGGTCATTTCTTGCCCCAGATGACGTTTCTGGTTGGTTTAACGGGCCTTTTTCGGAGCCGGAAGAAGCCCTTCGCGTTGCGCCTTCTTGCGGGCAAGCTTGCGCGCCCGACGAATTGCTTCGGCCTTTTCTCTCACTCTCTTTTCGGAGGGCTTTTCGTAGGCGCTACGCGCCTTCATCTCGCGGAACAGACCTTCCCGCTGCATTTTCTTTTTCAGAACGCGAAGTGCCTGATCGACATTGTTGTCTCTCACAAGTACCTGCAAAATATATCCTTTCGCTGGCGCCCAGCGCCGGCCGTTATGAGTTACTTTTTGATCCGGATGCTCGAAGGGTTGAGCCAGGATTCTCCCGGAGAATGTCGAGAGGAGGCGTTAGCCGATGTGCTCCGGACTGCTGGGGCGGCGACCGGTTCTATGTCGCTCGCCACGATACGGCGTTCGTGGGCCTCGCTGCCGAGACGGACGCGATATTGTGCTTCTCCGTGATCGGCGGGGAGAACGCCGACAATCCGGCAACTCCTGTCCCCATCGGCGGATCGGAACAGATCAGCCTTGAGCATCACCTTGTCGCCGATGGCGTGGATTTTTCGGCTCATAGTCGACTCCTGGCCCTGAAAACAAAAAGGTCGGGCATTACCCGACCTCTTCCTGTCGATCACGTCTCGCTGCCAGTACATCCGTGGTCAGCGCAGAGGTGCGACAATTCGTTATGCGGCGCGAAGATTGTCGGCCGAGTCCTTTCCGGACTTCCGATCACGAACGATATCGTAGGTGACTTTCTGCCCATCGGCGAGGGCGCCCAGTCCTGCGCGTTCGACGGCCGAGATGTGAACGAAAACGTCCGTCGAGCCGTCATCCGGTGCGATGAAGCCATAGCCCTTGGTGCCATTGAACCACTTTACAGTGCCGGTGTTCATAACGCTTTCCTTTCGATCGCTTTTAGAGATGAGCATGTGAGAATCGACGATGATAGGAAATCTGACCGGGCCAAAATGGCGAAAGACAAAGGTCGCAAGCAAAGTTCGATGGGGCGAATGTAGGCACTATTCCAGAATTTTCAACATTTTTATTTTTAGGGGTTGGCAATAGCCGCCCCGGCATCCTGAAATCGAGGATCTATTTGAATAAATCCTTTTACTTTCAGAGCGATCCTGGTCTTTCGCCATTATTTGGGACAAGCCAGGCGCCAGGATCAGGCTAGGCGACTGGACCCTTTTCGAACACAAGAAATCCGTCGCTTCGGACGCACGATCCTCGATGCCTGCATTCCGCTCGGCGGCTGGCGGGCCGGCTGCGTCGACATCGAGGTCGTCAGGGCGGCACTCCAGAGAGTTCCGGGAAGCGCCAAGGCCCTTCCACCAGCATCACGTCCGACCGTGCCGCGATCGAAAATCTGCGCTTGGGGCCAGTCAGTTTTGCCGTGATGCGAAGCAGTTTGATCTATCCGATGGATCGCGCGGGGCTCGTCCGTCGTCGGCGTGGCCTGCCTCTCTTGTTGCGCGCTGCAAAACACTTATATTGCGACGCAACAACAGGAGAAGACGCGTGACGATCAATATCAAGAATCCGATTGCCGAACTGCGGGTGACGACGGGCTATACCGTCGAGCAGTTGTCGCTGATATCCGGCCTCACGGAGATGGAGATCACGAAACTGGAGAGCGGCGAGCTGGTCGATTCGGGAAAGCTTGCAAGGCTGCTGGCCGTCGGCAGCAACAGGCAGAACTAGATGCCGATCTTCATCCGTATGGGTCCCCTGTCTTGAGCCCTATGCTGCGGGGCCGAGGCGACCCTGCGCTTCCTGCTCGGTCTTCTTCAGATACTCCGTCCTGAAATCGATCTCCCGCGCTGTCCACATCGGCAGCGCGGGCCTGCTCGCGGGTGCGCGGATCGCCGGCATTCGCCGACACGCCGTTGTCGAAGCTGCGCCGCCTGTCATGCCGGTCGCGCATCGCGCTTTCGCCCTCGAAATACGCGCCGAAATCGGAGGTGCCGGCAAGCGGCAGCTTTGCGCGATCCTTGGACTTGAGAACCGCCACGTCGTCGGGCGATGCGCGGAATGCGACCTGGAAGGCATCCAGCACGCCTGCCAGGCCCTTCCTCTGGCGCACCACGCCATGCCCCTTGAGCAGCGCGATCGTCGGGTTTTCCTTGAAAAACGGCCGGTGTCGAAGAGGCGTGAAATCCATCGCGCTTCCCTCCACCTAGAGTAGAGCGCAGGTTACTTCGAATCCATCCAAAGCTCCAAGGCTTTACGGAGCCTCGCGCGCACTTTGCAGGGTGGACTCCGGCGGTGCATACGACATGTGCGGTTCCCGGTGATCGTGACGCCGGTTGTGGTGCGATCACAAGGGAACAACCATCCTGCGCGCGGGTTCCTCATTCCGAAACCGCGATCCTTCGGTAGGAGAAGAGCAGAATGACCGATTTTCGAGCAAGGGGATTTGATAGCCCGGCGCAGTTGCGGGAACATCTCGCCGAACTCGACGAGGAAAGCCCAGCGGACGATCCCGGCATGGCAAACGGCGATCCATCCGCCGAGCAGCAGATCGCGGCGCTTCGCCGGGAGGTGGCCGACCTGCGCAGGCGGCTGACCGCGATCCGAGGTGAGACGGAGGGCCTTGACGCCGGTCGGCCGCGCGGCGAACTCCATCCCTGGCTGAGGATTGCTGCGACGGTCGCGACGACCTATCTTCTCGGCCGCCTCGTTCAGCGCCTTCGTCTCGGCGCACCCGGCGCGGCGGCCGTTCCGATGATCGCGACGCAACTCGATAGAAGGATCTGGTGATCGGAGTGGGAGATGGGGGCGACAAGGCGGCAGTATGACAGCAGTATGACATATGAGTGGCAGGGTGCAGGATCGGGGACGCAGACGGGTGGCGGCCACCCGATTGAGCGGTTGAGGCGTATCCGGCGCATGCGCGGCCTGGCGCGGCTGCTCGATACCGCCGTGCGCATTCCTGGAACCCGGATATCGTTTGGTGCGGACTCGGTGCTCGGCCTGATCCCCGGGATCGGCGACTTCGCAACCGCCGCCATCAGCCTCGTCATCGTCAATGAAGCGCGCCGTCTGGGCGTTCCGAACGACAAGCTCGTCAAGATGCTGATCAATGTCGGTTTCGACGCTGCGGCCGGCAGCGTCCCTGTCGTTGGCGATGTCTTCGACGTCTACTTCAAATCCAATCGCCGGAATTTCGATCTCGTCATGGACCACTTCGGCCTGGATCACGCCGACCTAGACCGATAGGGAGGGGCAGGTTCAGTCGGAATGACCAGAACGGATCGTCCATTGGAAAGCCAGCATAAAGCCTTCGAGAGGTTCCGGCGGCTTCCGCCGATCGAGCCCCACGAACTCGTCGGCCTGTGGCGAGGGCAGGGCATCCCGTCGGATCATCCCTTCGACGGCGTGCTGGAAAATCTCGGATGGTTCGGCAAGCGGTTCACCGCGGAGCTAAGAGCGGACGCGCTATTGTTCCGCTCGGGGGAGCGCCGTCTTGTCGCAATAGACCCCAGGTGGATACCCCTTCGGCTGGCGCTCCGCTTCCATCACCTCGGCAGGACGAGGTTCGCACGGAACCTCTTCGCCTATCTCCAGCGTCGCCTGCGTGCGAATGGTCCCGTCGCTTCGGTCAGGACGCTTCCCTTCGACGGCGTGGCGAGCGCCGCCATGGTCTACGACGCGCAGCCCATCGTCGACCACTTCCGGCGGATCGACGACAAGCGCGTGATCGGAGCGATGGTGATCAGCGATGACGATCGGCTATTCTTCTTCGAACTGGAGCGCGTCGGCGAACCGCCATGATTGACTCGGTCACGAGGCCTTGAAAACCGACATGTCGATCATCATCTAGGACGTACCACCCGTTTTGATGACCGCTTGTCGCCGCAGCTTGCCTGCCGCGCGCCGTCGTCCGGGTTGACAGGGCGCTCCCCGAAAGGGTCGAGCGCCCTGTCTGTTTCAGGCGGCCTGCTTGCTCGCCCACGCCGCCGCAACCGCAGCGTTCACGACTCAACTCGCAACCTCTTCCTGCGCTCTTGCGACTTTCTGCGTGAAATCGGCAAAGAATTGTGCCGCCAGTTTCTTCGCCGTGGAATCGATCAGCCGGCTGCCGAGCTGGGCGATCTTGCCGCCGACCTCGGCCTTGACGACATAGGTGAGCAGGGTCGCGTCCGGCCCGTCCTCGGCCAGCGCCACATCCGCGCCGCCCTTGGCGAAGCCGACCATGCCGCCCTTGCCTTCGCCGCTGATCGTGTAGGAATGCGGCGGGTCGAGGTTGAGGAGCTGGACCGTGCCCTGGAAGCGGGCCTTCACCGGTCCGACCTTCAGCGCGACGGTCGCCGTCATGTCCGTGTCGGAGGTCTTTTCCAGCGTCTCGCACCCGGGAATGCACTGGCGCAGGATCTCCGGGTCGTTCAGCGCCTGCCAGACGGCTTGCACCGGGGCTTCGATCCGTTCGCGGCCGTTCATGTCCATGAGGTCGTCCTTTCAGTGTGCGGTGGCCTCGCCGCGCTGGTCGCGGCGGCGGATGACGAGGATTTCGGCGAGGATGGACAGGGCGATCTCCTCCGGGGTGATGGCGCCGAGATCGAGGCCCGCCGGTCCCTTGATCCGGTCGAGCCGCTCGGGCGGGACGCCCGCGTGGGACAGATCGGCCTTCAGCGCCGCCATCTTCCGCCCGCTTCCGACGAAACCGTAATAGTCGGCCTCAAGGGCGAGTGCCGCCTGCAGCGCGGCGAGGTCGCCGCTGCCCTGCGTCGCGACCAGCGCGAAAATCTTGCCGGCCGGCGGCTCGGCGATGGCAAATCCGTCCACCACCACATCCGCCGCGAGCGGCTCGGCGCGGTCGGCGGCGGGCGCGGCGAGGGTGATGTGGAAGCCGAGCAGGGCGGCCTGCTCCACCACCGCGATCGCGACGGGGCTCGCGCCGAAGACGACGAGCGCCGGGCGCGGCAGCACCGGCTCGATGAAGATGTCCATCGTGCCCTTGCTGGGGCACATGTTGGCGGAGAACTGGATGCCCTCGCGCAACTCGCCGGCCGCAACGCCGTGTTCGGCCAGAAGCGCCTTCGGCTGCACCGAGATCAGCCGCGCCTTGCCGTCCATCAGCGCCTGCCGGGCGGCGCGCAGCACCGCGCCACGGGCGCAGCCGCCGCCGATCCAGCCGGCGACGATCGTGCCGTCCGGGCGGATCACCGCCTTGGCGCCGGCCTTGGCCGCCGTCACCGAGACGGTGCGCACGACGGTGGCGAGTACGAAGGCCTCCTCGGCGGATTTGAGGCGGTTGGCGAGATCCATCACATCGACATGGGCGTTCATCGGGACCTCCCTCAGAGTTTCGCAAGATAGGGTTCGAGCGCCGCGAGGCTTTCGAGCGTATTGGCCGGCGCATGCAGGTCGACGAAGGGCAGGGCGGCGCGGATGCCGGCGGCCTCCGGCGCATAGCCGTCCCAGCCCATCATCGGGTTCAGCCAGGCGATGCGCCGGCAGCGGCGGCGCAGCGCCGCCATCTCCTGAGCCAGCTGCGCGGCATCGCCCGTCTCGTAGCCGTCCGAGACGATCATCACGCAGGTGCGCGAATGGATGACGCGGGCGGCGTGCCAGCGGTTGAAAGTGGCAAGGCACTCGCCGATCCGCGTGCCGCCGCCGGTGCCCTCCGCCATCATGGACAGCCGGTCGAGGGCGCGCTGGGCGTCCCGCTCCTTCATGGCGTCGGAGACATGGGCGAGCCGGGTGTGGAACAGGAAGGCCTCCGACTCGCGAAAGGCGTCCAGCACGCCATGCATGAAGCGCAGGAAGAGCCCCGTATAGGGCGTCATCGAGCCGGAGGCGTCGAGCAGCATGACGAGACGCAGCGGCTTTTCCTTGCGCCGGCGCCGGACGAGATCCAGCGGCACGCCGCCATGGCCGATATTGCCGTGGATCGTGCGGCGCAGGTCGATGCGATAGCCGCGCCTGCGGGCAAGATCGCGGCGGGTGAGCCGCGTGCGCATCGCCCGCGCGAGATCGGCCGCGATATCATGCGCCCGCGCCATATCCGCCGGATCCGAGAGTTTCCTGACGTCGATGCCGGAAAGCGTCTCGACCGCGGAGGCGCCCTCCATCCGGCCTTCGCCGCCGCCCGCGCCCTCTCCGCCGTCGGCGGGGGCCTGATCCGAAACCGCGCCGCCCTTCGCCCCGCCGCCTTCCAGCGCTTTCAGGCCGGGGCCGGCATGTCCCGAAGTCGCACTCCGGCTGCGGACGCGCTTTCCCAGCCAGAAGGCATCGAAAATGCCGTCGAACCGCTCCCATTCGCTGCGGCGGGCGGAAAACAGATGTTTCAGGGCGGAGCGCAGCAAGCGGGGCTTTTCCGCATAGCCGGCGGCCATCAGCGCGGCGGCATCCCGGCCCTCGCCGAGCCCGACCGAAAAGCCGTTGTCGCGCAGCGTTTTCAGGAAGGCCGAGAGCTTTTCCGCGACGAGGCGGGCGACCGCGCTCGATTCCTCCGGGGTCAGGGGCGCGCCGCAACAGCTCATGCCACCCTCCCCAAAAGGCGCTCGGTGACCTCGCGGCGGAAGCGCGCCTTGTCCTCGCGGGTCTTCAGGAGGCAGGCGAGCGTTTCGTGCACGGCTTCGGGATCGTCCTTCAGGTCGGCGATATCGAGGCCGACCAGCACCGCCGCCCAGTCCAGCGTCTCGGCGACGCCCGGCACCTTGCGCAGGTCCTCCTTGCGGATGTTCTCGACCATGCGGGCGATCTGCAGGGCGAGCGCCGCGCCGGCCCCCTCGATGCGGGCGAGGATGATGCGCGCCTCGCGCTCGACATCCGGATAGTCGATATGGTGATAGAGGCAGCGCCGCCGGAGCGCGTCGGAAAGCTCGCGCGTGCCGTTCGAGGTCAGCACGACATGCGGGATCGTCACCGCGGTGATCGTGCCGAGTTCGGGAATGGAGACCTGGAAATCGGAGAGCAGTTCCAGGAGGAAGGCTTCGAACTCCTCGTCGGCCCGGTCGATCTCGTCGATCAGCAGCACCGGCGCCTTCTGCCGGCGGATCGCCGCGAGCAGCGGGCGCTCCATCAGGTATTTTTCGGAAAAGACCGCGTCTTCCAGCCCGCCGGCCGCCTCGCCCTGCCGGGCCTGGATGGCCAGAAGCTGGCGCTGGTAGTTCCACTCGTAGAGGGCGGCCGACTGGTCCAGCCCCTCGTAGCATTGCAGCCGGATCAGTTCCGTCTCGTGCACCGATGCGATGGCATAGGCAACCGCCGTCTTGCCGACGCCGGCCTCGCCTTCGAGCAGCAGCGGCCGGGCGAGCCGCTGCATCAGCGAGAGCGCGACCGTCAGCTCCCGGTCGGCGATATAGCCGGCTTTCGCCAGCCGCTCGCCGATCTCAGTGCGGGAAAGGGTGAGGGAACCGTGAGACATGACAGCCTCGCCCTCACGCCAGCGCGCCGAGTTTCTTCGCCGCCTGCCAGTTGCGCCAGAAATCGTGCGGCATCTGGATATGCGTCGATCCGAGGAACGAGAAGGCGTCGTTGACGGCATTGGAGAAGGCCGGCACGCCGCCGACATTTGGGCTTTCGCCGACACCCTTGGCGCCGATCGGGTGATGCGGCGAGGGCGTGACGGTGAAATCGGTCTCCCAATGGGGCGTTTCCACCGCCGTCGGCAGGAAGAAATCCATGAAGGAGCCGGTCACCACATTGCCGTTCTCGTCGTAGCGGATCTCCTGGCCCATGGCGATGGCGAAGGCCTCCGTCAGCCCGCCATGCACCTGCCCCTCGATGATCATCGGGTTGATGCGCGTGCCGCAATCGTCGAGCGCATAGAAGCGGCGCACCTTGTAGACGCCGGTGTCGACGTCGATATCCATGACGCAGAGATAGGCGCCGAAGGGATAGGTCATGTTCGGCGGATCGTAGTAGTTCACCGCCTCAAGGCCGGGCTCCATGCCGGGCGGCGGCGCATTGTAGGCGATCCAGCAGATGTCCTTCATGCCGAGGAATTTTTCCGGCAGGCCCTTCACGCGAAAACCGTCGATATCCCATTCGAGGTCGTCCTCGTGCACCTCCAGCCGGTAGGCGGCGATCATCTGTGCCTTGGCCTTCACCTTGCGCGCCGCCATGGCGATCGCAGCACCCGCGACGGGCGTGGAGCGCGAGCCGTAGGTGCCGAGCCCGTAGGGCGCGGTGTCGGTGTTGCCTTCCTCCACCATGATGTCGTCGGCGGGAATGCCGATCTCCGTCGCGATGATCTGCGCCCAGGTCGTCTCGTGGCCCTGGCCCTGGCTTTTCGTGCCCACGCGGGCGATGCCGGCGCCGGTCGGGTGGAGTCGGATCTCGCAACTGTCGAACATGGCGATGCCGAGGATGTCGCAGTTCTTCGAGGGGCCGGCGCCGACGATCTCGGTGAAGAAGGAAATGCCGAGGCCCATGATCTCGCGGGTCTCGCCGCGCTGGAAGGCCGCGCGCCTTTCCGCCTGCTCGCGGCGCAGGCCGGCATAATCCACCACCTCCATCATCTTCTTCATGGCGGTGTGGTAGTCGCCCGAATCGTATTCCCAGCCGAGCGCCGAGTGATAGGGGAACTGCTCCTGGCGGATGAAATTCTTCAGCCGCAGTTCGGCCGGGTCCATGCCGAGCTTCTGGGCGAGGATATCCATCGCCCGCTCGATGCAATAGGCCGCCTCCGTCACCCGGAAGGAGCAGCGATAGGCGACGCCGCCCGGCGCCTTGTTGGTATAGACACCGTCGACAGCGAGATGAGCGGTGGGAAAATCATAGGAGCCGGTGACGATGTTGAAGAAGCCGGCCGGCCATTTCGACGGGTCGGCGCAGGCATCGAAGGCACCGTGGTCGGCGAGCACATGGACGCGCAGGCCCGTGACCTTGCCCTCCTTCGTCGCGGCGATCTCGGTCGTCATGTGGTAGTCGCGGGCAAACGAGGTGGCGCATAGATTCTCGATGCGGTCCTCGACCCATTTGACCGGTCGCCCCGTGACGATCGAGGCGACGGCGGCGCAGATATAGCCCGGATAGGCGCCGACCTTGTTGCCGAAACCGCCGCCGATATCCGGCGCGATCACATGGATCTTGTGCTCGGGAATCTTGGCGATCAGCGCCACGACGGTGCGGATGACATGCGGCGCCTGGAAGGTGCCGTAGATCGTCAGCTCGCCCTTGACCTTGTCGAAGGCGCAAAGGCACTGGCAGGTCTCCAGCGGCGAGGGATGGGTGCGGTGATAGGAGATCATCTCCTTGATCGTCACCTCTGCCTTGCGGAAGGCGGCATCCGTCAGGTCCCGGTCGCCGACGGTCCATTCGAAGATGTGGTTGTGGTGCTTTCGCGGGCCGTGCGCGCCTTCCGTCTTGCCGGCGAGGTCCTCGCGCAGCACCGGCGCATCCGCGTCCATGGCATGAAAGGGATCGACGAGGACCGGCAGGGCCTCGTACTCCACCTCGACGGCATTGATGCCGTCATCGGCCGCATAACGGTCGGTGGCGACGACGAAGGCAACTTCCTGGTTCTGGAACAGCACCTTGCCGTCCGCCAGCACCATCTGCACGTCGCCGGCGAGCGTCGGCATCCAGGCGAGGTTGACGCCCTTCAGGTCCTCCGCCGTCAGCACGGCGAGCACGCCCGGCACCTTCAGCGCCTTCTCCTTGTCGATGGACTTGATGCGGGCATGGGGATGCGGCGAGCGCACGAAATCGCCGTGCAGCATGCCGGGCAGCTTGACGTCGTCGACGTAATTGCCCCGCCCTTGCGTGAACCGGACATCCTCGACGCGCTTGCGCTTGCAGCCCATGCCTTCGAGTTTGGCCTCGCGCTCGGCGCGCGTGATGGTCATGTCGTTCATTCTGCGGCCTCCCTGAACTCCGTGCCGTTGATCTTGGCGGCAGCGTATTGGATCGCCTTGACGATGTTCTGGTAGCCGGTGCAGCGACAGAGATTGCCGGCGATGCCGAAGCGGATCTCCTCTTCGCTCGGGGTCGGGTTTTCCTTCAGCAGGCGGTGGGCGCGCACGATCATGCCGGGCGTACAGAAACCGCATTGCAGCCCGTGCATCTGGCGGAAACCCTCCTGGAGGGCCGACAGCGTGCCGTCCGCATTGGCGATGCCTTCGATGGTGGTGATCTCGGAGCCTTCGGCCTGCACGGCGAAGACGGTGCAGCTTTTCACCGACATGCCGTCGAGATCGACGGTGCAGGCGCCGCAATGGGTGGTCTCGCAGCCGATATGCGTGCCGGTCAGGGCGAGGTTTTCGCGGATGAAATGCACGAGCAGCGTGCGCGGCTCGACAAGGCCCTCGACCTCGCTGCCGTTCACCCGCATCGTCACATGGGTCTTTGCCATCGTTTCCTCCTAGAGTTTTTACGCATTTCCGGACGGAAAACCGCTTCGCACTTTTCCTGGAAATGCTTTAGGCGGCTCTGGCCGCGGCGCGCTTCAGCGCCCGCATGACCATGATGCCGCCGACATGCGTGCGGTATTCGGCCGGGCCGCGCCCGTCGGCGGCCGGCTGCATGACGGCGCGGGCAAGGTCGGCGGCCTTGGCCAGCGTTGCCTCGTCGAGCGCGGTGCCGATCACGCAGGCGGCGGCGTCCTCGGCGAGAAGCGGCGTCTCGGATAGGTTGGTGAGGCCGATGCGACAGGTCGCCACCTTGCCGCCGGAGAGCGCCAGCACCACCGCGGCGGCGGCCGTCGCGTAGTCGCCGATCTTGCGCTTCAGCTTCTCATAGGCGTAGCCGTGGCCGGCGGGCGGGACCGGGATGGCGATCTCGGTCAGGAGTTCGCCGGGTTCCAGCGCGGTGAAATAGGCGCCCTGGTAGAAATCGACGGCTTCGACCTCGCGCGCGCCGTCCGGCCCTTCCAGCCGGTAGCGGGCGCCGAGCGCCATCATCAGCCCCGGCATGTCGTTGCCCGGATCGCCATTGGCGACATTGCCGCCGAGCGTGCCGCAGTAGCGCACCTGCGGATCGGCGATCTGCAGCGAGGTTTCCTTGACGATCGGCACGAGCGCCGCGATCTCCGGCGAGGTCACCAGTTCATGCTGGGTGGTCATGGCGCCGATGACGAGCGTGTCGCCCTCGCGCCGGATGCCCTTCAGCGATCCGATGCCGTGCAGGTCGACGAGATGTTCGGGCGAGGCGAGGCGCAGCTTCATCATGGGAACGAGGCTGTGGCCGCCGGCAAGCGGGCGCGCCTCATCCCCGAGGCTGGAGAGCAGTTTCACCGCATCGGCAACCGATTGCGGCCGATGGAACTGGAATGGGCCGGGTATCATGGGTCTCCTCCGCTATATACGGAGGATCAGCATTTTCCCTGGGGAGCGGACAGGCAAGGAGACGGCCGGCTTTCCGGCACCAGCGCCGGATTTCTGCACGAAAGGCGGCTTCGCCCGCACGAATTGCGTCAGGCACTTTGACCTATGGCGTCGTCCCGGCGCGGGCCGTCGCGCCGGCCGAGGCCCAGCCGCGCCTTCAGTTCGGAGATCTTCGTCCGGCTCACCGGAACGAGGTGCGGGACGGCGCCGCCAAGCTCAACGACCGCGCCATCCCCTTCCTTCCGCATCAGCACGATGTGCGGCACGGCGACGATATGGCTGCGATGGACGCGCAGGAACGTCTCGGGACAGAGCTGCGATTCCATTTCCGAGATCGACCAGGCGCACATGCGCTCGCGCTGCCCGTCATGGACGAGCGTGTAATGCGCATCGGCGCGGATGCTGCGGATATCGGCCGTCTCGATGAACCGGATGCCGTCCGCCCCGTCGACGGGAACCCTGGTGACCAACGGCCGGGCCGGCTGGCCGAGGCCGGCCAGCGGGGCCGCCCTGTTCGCCCGGACGGCGGAGACAGCCGGATCGGGTCGCTCGGCCTCTGCCTTGAGATGGGCTTCCGGCACGAGGAGAAGCAGGAAGCCGCCGGCGACCAGGAAACAGAGCAGCGCCACGACCAGCGACAGGACCTGCTGCGAGGCGACGAGCCCGTCCATGGCCATGGCATGCCCGCCGGCGGAGTGGGGCTCGAAATGCATGCCGTACATCGCCGTATAGTGCATGCCGGAAACGGCGATGCCGAAGGCGACGGCGCTAAGCGCCAGCCGCAGGCCGCCATGGCGCGCGATATAGATGCGCAGGCCCCCATAGGCCGCGCCGATGGCGATCAGCAGCGACAGCGCCACCATCGGATAATCATGGCGAATCGCGAAGGGACCCGCCAGCCCATGGATGCCGACATAATGCATGGAGGCGATGCCGAAGCCGAGAAGCAGCGCCGCCCAGAGCACGCGTATGCGCGAGGGACCGCCGATGCTGACGAAATAGAGCGAAATGCCGACGACAAGGGCGCAGATGAGGAAGGAGACAAGCGTCGGCAGCACGAGATAGGCCGCATCCTGCGGCAGGGGGACGGCCATCATGCCGACGAAATGCATCGTCCAGATGCCGACCGCCAGAAAGCCGGCCGCTCCGGAAAGAAGCAGCCGCCGGCCGGTATGAACCGAATTGCGGATCCGCGCCGCGAGGCCGAAGCCGGTATAACCTCCCAGTATCGCGACCAGCACCGAAAGTGCGACGAGATACGGATCGTGTTCCTCGAACATCGTCGTTCCCACCGTACCCGTTCCTCCCCGGGCCGGCTTTCTCCTTATGCAGACGAGGGTACATCCCTCGTCCAGAGATTGGCAAGCGGCCCGGCCGGCCGCCTTGCCAAGCTTCGGGCAGATAGCGCCGAAGATGGAGGCCGGCCTCGTGTGCTGATCGTGCGGCGCTGAGGGCCGCGTTCCGCGTCTGGCCCAGCGGCGCGTGATCTTGTTCTTCTGTCCGATACGGGCGCATCGTGAATTTCTATCCGTTTTCCCCGGGCTGCTCCGGCGGCAATCTCGGCCACTGCGGCGGGGACGCTTTTTTAAAGTCCTCGATAGCCTGCGCCAGGGCCACACGCTGCTGATCGTTCAACCGCGACGGCCGACCGGGAGCCTTGCCATCGATCAGCCCTTGGGGCCGCGTTCGTTAAAGCGCATGACCCAGACGAGCGGCATCCAAGCGAGAACCAGCGTCATAAATAACGGCAAGCGCCAAAAGACGCCGGGCCTGCGCGGCGTCCTTCGTCTGCCGTGCAAGTCGTCGAAGCGGAGCGCCGTCGAAATCCTCTCGCAATGAAATCGCTGAACCCATCGCAAACCTCCCCTTTGCGCCAGTCGGTTTGACGACTTGCCTTTGCGTCTCGGTCGTGACTGGCGCTTGTGATGTGGACAGATGAGAACCGGGGTCGGATGGCCAAGCACCTCGCCACGGGCTAGATGTGATATGTTTCGGTATGTCCATCGATGGCGATGGCCTGCCCGCTGATCATGCTGGCGGCCGGCGAGGACAGAAAGACACAGAGATCGGCAATCTCCTTCGGTTCCGTGAAGCGCTTGATGGATTGGCCACTGGTATATTCGCGTCGGATGTCTTCCGGAGGCGTCGAGCGCAGGGCTGCCTCGGCGGCGATGACGCGGTCCATCCGGTCGCCGGATACGGATCCCGGGCAGATCGCGTTGACGCGGATGTTCCAGTCGCCGAGCTCGATGGCCATCGATTTCGTGAGGCCGATGACGGCCCATTTCGCCGCCGCATAGGGTGTTCTCAAGCCGTAACCGAAGAGGCCGGCTGTCGAGGACAGGTTGATGATGCTGCCGCTCCGTTTTTCCTTCATCAGCGGGATCGCGCATCGGCTCGTCAGGAACTGACTGTTGAGGCAAACATCGATGCACTGGTGCCAGCTCTCGACGGCGATGTTCTCGAGCCGTTCGGTCGGGCCGGCAATGCCGGCATTGTTGATGAGAACGTCGACGCCGCCCGCCGCGACCTTCACGGTGGCGAACCACGTCTCGATTTCTTCGGCCGACGTGACATCGACCCGGCTTGCGGAAATGCCGGGATTTGCCGCTGAGATCGCCTCGACCGCCTGCGCATTGGCATCGCAGACGAAGACCCGGTGGCCGGCCGCGGCGAAGGTTTCGGCGACGATGCGCCCGATCCCGGAGGCAGCGGCGGTTATCACGACGGTGAGGGGAGTGGACATTGTTCGGCGATCTCCGCAATGAGGTTGAGGCGAGCGGCGCCATCACACGCCGCCCGCCGTGCAGATCGGCTGCTACACGTTCGTCAGCCAGCACTTGACGGGTGCGAGCGCGTTCATCAGCGGCGCATTCGGATCGTCTGTCCATCCGCCGACATTCTGGCCGACGGCGTCGATGAAGTTGCTGAACATCGGCACGATGGTGCCACCCTCGTCCCGGATCATGAGAGCGAGCTTGCGGTAGAGCTCGACACGCTTGCCGGCGTCGAGCTCGCCGCGGGCGAGGACGACGGTCTTGTCGAATTCCGGGCTGGAATAGGCGGATTCGTTCCAGGCGGCGCCCGACGTGTAGATCGTCGAGTAGACCATGTCCTGGGTTGGCCGCCCGTTCCAGTAGGAGGCACAGAAGGGCCGCTTGTTCCAGACGTCGGACCAATAGCCGTCGCCAGGAATGCGCTTGATTTCGAGCGGGATGTTCGCCGCCGCGGCGCTCTGCTGGAAAAGCTGGCAGGCGTCGACGGCGCCTGGGAAGGCGACCTCGGAGGTCTCGATCAGGATCGGGCCGTCGTGGCCGGATTTCTTGAAATGGAAGCTCGCCTTGTCCGGATCGTAGGCGCGCTGCTCAAGGTCGTCGGCAAAGAACGGATAGAACTTGTTGATCGGGACGTCGTTGCCCAGCGTGCCGTGGCCAAGCAGCACCCGGTCGAGCAGGGACTGGCGGTCGATCGCGTATTTCAGCGCGAGGCGCAGGTCGTTGTTGTCGAAGGGCTTGGCGTTCGTGCGCATGACGAGCACGTAGTGGCCGCGGCTGGGCACCGATTTGACCGCGACGGTCTTCATGTTCGCCACGAGTTCGGCGACCTTCGGCGCGACGCGGTTGATCATGTCCACCTGGCCGGACTGCACGGCAGCGATGCGGGCGGTGTCGTCGTTGATGATCGTCACGTCGAGGGTGCCGGCATGGCCGCGGGTATCGTCCCAGTAATCGGCATATTTCTCGAAGACGTAGCGCACGCCGGGCTGCTGGCTGACGACCTTGTATGGGCCTGCGGCAATGCCGTCCGCCGGGTTCGCGCGGCCGCCTTCGGGCTGGATGAGCAGATGGTAGTCCGCCATGATGTAGGGGAAGTCGGCATTCGGATCTTTGAGTTCCGCGATGAACTCGTTGCCGGAGGCGCTCATCTTCGTGATGCCGGCCATCAGGCCGAGGGCGGCCGAATTGCTCGTGCTGTCGGCGTGGCGCTTCATCGTCTCCACGACGTCTTCAGCCGTCACGGACTTGCCATTGTGAAAGGTCACGCCGTCGCGGATCTTGAACGTCCAGGTCTTGGCGTCCTTCGAAGAGCCGAACGCGGTTGCCAGGCGCGGAACGATCTCGCCCTTGGCGTCGACTTCGAGCAGCTTCTCGCCGAACTGCGCCATCAGGGTGTTCGGCCCCTCGCTCGCCGCCAGGGCAGGATCGAGCGTATCGGTGGTCTGGCCGCCGCCAAGGCCGACGCGCATCGTGCCGCCCTTCACAGGGCCTTCGGCTCGTGCCGCCTGCGTCAGGAGACCGGATGCCAGCGCGGAGGCGCCCAGCACCGCGGCGCGGCCCAGAAAGGACCGGCGATCCATCTTGCCGCGCGCGACCAGATTGGCCAGATACTTCAATTCATCAGACATGTTGGCTCCTCCCAAACTGGCTTCCCGGCGTCGGCGGTTCCTTTTCGCATCCCGAGCACCGTGGCGATTTCAGCGCCTGGCCAGTGCTGAAGGCTCGCATGTCTGCCGGACGTGACATGACCATTCTGGACATCAATTTGAGGATTTTCGTCGCTGGCCGATTCCAGATTCGAGCGTGGAGCAGAACGGACTAGGCATGCACGACCGGCCGGCGAACAGCCGGCTGCCACACAATCGGTGGGAGATGTTCTCAGGCGGCGAGAGGCGAATGCGGTGCGGTTTTTCCTGTGAGCGAGAAGGGCTTCGACGCTGCAGGCGCCGGCTCCGGCCACCGTTTCCTGACAGCCCGGCACCCGCAAAGTCGGATTGTCGATACCGAGCGGCGGCATGTAGCCTTTGCCGTTCGGCCCCGTCGCGAAGGCTGGCGACGATGGCGAGCTGGCAGATCGCGGCGGCCGTGCTTGCGCCTTCCTCGCGCCCGATGATCTCCAGCATCATCTCCAGCGGGGAGCTGCCCCCGGCGCAGGTGTAGATCTCGTCATCCACCGCGAAGATCCGGGGGCTCGGCTGGACGTTGGAAAAGCGTTCGGAAAACGCGGCCAGGTTCTCCCAGGGGATCGTGCATCGACGCTTATCGAGGATGCCCGCCTTGGCAAGCAGATGTGCGCCCGTGCAAACGGCGCCGAGCGCAATGCGCGCCTTGCGGCATTCGCGGAGCCAGCTTGCGAGGCCTCGGTTGACATATCGCTCGACATCCTGGCCTGAGCAAACGATGACCATGCGCGCCGATGCGGCCCGCGTCTGCGCCCTGGCTTCATCGAGCGACAGATCGGCGCCGAGCTGGAGGCCGCAACTGGCGCGCACGGGCCTGCCGTCGGCCGAGACGATCCGTCACGCATATTTGTCGCGACCAAGGACCTGGTTGGCAAGACGGAGCGTTTCGAGCGCGGTCGTGAAGGCGAGCATCGTGAATTCGGGCGTGATGGAAAATAGAACACGCTCTTCGGCCCGGGAACGGCGTTCATGGGTTTCTCTCCCTGCTGAGGGTTGCTTCCGCGCGGCGTTGTTCAGAGACCGAGGGCGAGCCGCTGACGGGCCGCGAACCCCTGGATCAGCCGGTCCGCCACCAGGGCGAGGATCGCCATCGATGCGCCCGCCGCGACCCCGAGCCCGACATCGCCCTGGCCGAGCGCAAGGTAGATCTGCTGGCCAAGGTCCGTGGTGCCGATCAGGGCGGCGATCACCAGCATCGAGAAGGCATAGAGGATCGTCTGGTTGAGGCCGAGGAGGATCGTCGGCGCGGAGTAGGGGATGCGGACCTCGCGCATGACCTGCCATTCGCTTGCCCCCGACGCGACGGCGGCCTCGATCAGCTCCTCCGGCGTGGAGGTGAGGCCGTGATGCGTATAGCGGATCATCGGCACGATGGCGTAGGCGCAGATGGCGAGGAAGGCGGAAAACTCGCCGATCTGGAAGAACATCAGCACGGGGATGAGGAAGACGAAGAGCGGAATGGTTTGCAGGAAATCGCAGACCGGTCGCATGACGCGCCAGGCGTTCTGGCTGACGGCGCAGGCCAGTCCCACGCCACCTCCGACGACCACGCAGATGAGGACCGAGGCGGCGCACAGATAAAGCGAGAGAAGCGCGGGCTCCCAAAGCCCGATCAGGAGGACGACGCTCACCATGAGAACGGCGAAGGCCGAGAGCTTCGGGCCGCCGGCAAGCCAGCCGAGCCCGCCGAGCGCGACGAGCACGAACGGCCAGGGCAGGTTGGTGATGCCGGTCACGAGGATGCCGGTCGCGACCAGCACGGACAGGCCGGCAATGGCGCGGTTGCGCAAGCCCAGAACGATCGCCACGACCGCCGCGATGCTGAAGACGGCAATGCTGATGCCGCTGGTCCACTGAAAGCCCCAGGTGAAGGGCAGCACGGCTTCGTCGAGGCCGATGCGCAACGGCAGCAGCACGAAGAACATGGTGGTGTTCTTGATCCCTTCGAGAAGAGCGCCGTTTGCCGCGGTGAAGGCACCGAGATGGCGATCGATCACGGCCGTCGCGCCCTTGAACATGGCGAAGTCGCCCGCGGCGGGGAGGAACGAACTCTGAAGCGCGGCAACGACGATGCCCGTGAGCAGGATCGCGGCCGTGACCTTCCACGAATGCCGCTTGCAGTCCTTTGCAAGCCCGCTGCTCATGCGATCGGCAAGCACGGCGAAGATAACGATGACGACGCCGGCGATCAGGCTTTGGCCGAAGGCGGCTTTGCGCATCGTCAGGAGCACTTCCCAGCCGATATCGTTGAAGCCGCCGATGACCGCGGCGATGATGACCATCGAAAGGGCGGCCATGATGGTCTGGTTCACGCCCACCATGATCTGCTGGGCAGCCGACGGGATCTCGACGAGGACGAGTTGCTGGGCACGCGTCGCGCCGCTCATGATGGCGGCCTCCCGTATGTCGGGCTCCACGCGCTGCAGGCCGAGCAGCATGTTGCGCGCCATGGGCGGTGCGGCATAGATCACCGACGCGATGAGACCGACCACGGGACCGAAACCGAAGAGCAGCAGCAGCGGCGTGAGATAGGCGAAGGTCGGAACCGTCTGCATGATGTCGAGCACGGTCTCGACCGCGCGCCGGACCGAGCGGAACTCATAGGCGAACACGCCGATAAGGCCACCGACGATGAGCGCGAGAGGCACGGAGACGAGGACCAGCGCCAGTGTGTTCATGCTGGCGATCCAATAACCGCTGGCGAGAATGAAACCGAGCCCGGCAAGCACGAGCGCGGCCATGCGTCTGCCGCCGATATGCCAGCCGAGTGCGGCGAGGATACCGATCGTCAAGCCGTAGGGCGAGCCGACGAGAAGCCGGTTCGCGCCGGCCATGGGATATTCGAGAAGTCTGGCGGTGAGCCGTGCGGCGGGCTTCAGGAACTCGAACGCCGCCGTCAGGCCCCTGCCGATCCATGCGGTGGCCGGAAGCGTCAACGCCTCCGGCCAGGTCTTGATCCACGCCTGGCTGGGGGCGAGCAGAAGACAGGCGGCACCGACGAGCACGCAGAGAAGCGCGACCCGCACGCCCGGCGTCAACCCGTTCGTTCGCGTCGTTCCGCTCTCGCTTCTGCCGTTGGCCAACCCCACGGTTCCACTCGCGCTGATGTCGATCATGTCCGTTCCGCCTGGAGCGCGCCGGCCAACTGGCTCGGGTGAACGATGCCGGCCATCTTGCCGTCGCGTCCCCAGACCGGAACGGGCTGATAAAGCGCCATGCAGGAGGCGAGCGCGTCGTCGATCGTCATGTCTTCTCCGATCTTCGGATCGTCGGGCATCCTGGGCAGCGTGTCGGGCATCGTCATCATGGCGCTGACATGCGAGTAGCGGCCCTTGGGAACGTCGCGCGTGAACTCGCGGACATAGTCGTCGACCGGATTGACGATGATCTCGTCCGGCGTGCCGATCTGGACGACGACGCCGTCGCGCATGATGGCGATGCGGTCTGCCAGCTTGAGGGCTTCGGTAATGTCATGCGTGATGAAGACGGACGTCTTCTGGAGACCGGCCTGCAGCTTCAGGAATTCGTCCTGCAACTGACGGCGAATGAGCGGGTCGAGGGCGGAATAGGGCTCGTCCAGGAACAGCAGGTCAGGATTGACCGCCAGCGCCCGGGCAATGCCGACGCGCTGGCGCTGGCCGCCCGAAAGCTCACGCGGGAAGGCATTCTCGCGGTCGGCAAGGCCGACAAGCTCGAGCATTTCCAGGGCGCGCTTCCGTCGGCCCGGGCGATTGAGGCCCTGCATCTTCAGGGGAAAGCCGACATTGTCCGCCACCGTCATATGCGGGAAGAGGCCAAAATGCTGGAAGACCATGCCCAGCTTGTTTCGTCGCAGCTCGATCAGCCGCTGCTTGCTGGCCGTCAGGATGTCCTCTGCGTGGATGAGGATCGAGCCGGCGGTGCCTTCGGCAAGGCGCGAGATCGTACGGATCAGCGTGGACTTGCCCGATCCGGACAAGCCCATGATGACGAAGACCTCTCCTTCCCGAACGTCGAAGGTGACGTCCTGCACGGCGGGCACGAGCCCGCGCTCGCGCAGCAGGCTGGCTGCCGCGCGGGCGTCGTTCCCGGTTTCCGCGAGCGCCCGTTTCAGC
This sequence comes from Shinella sp. S4-D37, assembly GCF_040812195.1. NCBI lineage: Bacteria > Pseudomonadati > Pseudomonadota > Alphaproteobacteria > Hyphomicrobiales > Rhizobiaceae > Shinella > Shinella sp. S4-D37. Next base: position 38,398 of record NZ_JBFNXL010000002.1, read on the forward strand.
TGATCGGGCGCATCCGCGCCAAAGACCTGCCAGACCCCCTTGCAGGAGATCGCCGCGGGAGAGGAGGGCTGGGACATGGACGCGCTCCTTATTTCGTTGCGGCTTCGACGATGGGCTTCCAGGTCGTGATATTGGCTTCAAGCCATTCGGCCGTGACTGCCTCCGTCTGCTTGCCGTCGACATCGACCGCGCCCATCAGCGGCTGCTGCTGTTCGGTGGTGAGCGTGAAGTTCTTGAGGATCTCATAGGCCGCCGGCCATTTGTCCTTCAGGCCCGGCCAGGCGGCCTTGAAGACGCGCGTGGGGATGAAGTCGCAGTCGCCGGTCACATCCTTGTTCGGGCCGTAGGCCGGATCGTCGTAGCACTCCTGGGCACCCTTCGGCAGTTCGACGAACTTCAGGTCAAAGGCCGGGATTGCCCAGTGCGGCTGCCAGAACACGGCGATGAGCGGCGTCTTGCGCTCGGCCGAGGCGCGGAACTCGGCGACAAGCGCGCCTTCCGAACCGGCCGGCAGCGCCTTGAAGGGAAGGCCGAGCGCCTTGATGCGGTCAGCGCCGGGAGTGCCCCATTCGCCGGGATAGTCAACCAGCCGCCCATTGGGCAGCGTCTCGGCGGTGGCGAAGGCGGCCGCGCATTCCTTCAAAGCCTCCCATGCCGGCAGGCCGGGACAAAGCTCGGCGACATGCGGCGGATAGACGAAACCTTCACGCGCCACGAGGCCGAGTTCACCAAGGTCCTCGACCTTGCCCTCCTTGTTGAGCTGGCGATACTGGTCCGTGACGTTGGAGCCCCAGACTTCCATCGCCGCGTCGAGCTGCCCTTCGGAAACGGCCTGCCACATGTTCTGATAGCCGGCGGTCACATATTCGACCTTGTAGCCTGCGGTCTCCAGCATGTGGCCGGCGATGCGCGTCGTGATCTGCTGACCCGTCCACTCGTTGACGGCGAGCTTGATGGGCTCGTCCTTGGCGCCGAGTTCGGCGGCCTGCAGCGAGGTTACAGACAGCGCCGCGATATAGGTCGAGATGCCGAGCTTGTAGAAATTTCGCATTGTCACTCTCCCGGTGTTTTAGTTCCCGATGAAAGTGTTGCACAAAGCGACGTCGTGTTTTAACTATTCACGCCATCGATTTTACATATTTGGACGGCGCCGAGATGGACCAGACCGCAATCCAGATTCACATCCTCGTCACGCCGAACTTCAATCTGGCTGCAACGACGGCATTCATCGACCCGTTCCGCGCCGCGAACTATCTCGAAGGCGTCACCCGCTTTCGCTGGGTACTGGCGTCCGCGCCCGGTGGTCCCTGCCGGGCGAGCAATGGTCTGGTGGTCGAAACGCAGAAGCTCACCGACGTCCAGAGCGATCCCTCAGACATCGTCGTCATGTCCGCCAGCTGGACGCCGGAGACCGAGAAGACGCCGCAGCTACTGGCGGCGCTTCGCAAATGGGCCCGTGCAGGCAGCATCGTCGGTGCCCTGGATACCGGGGCTTTCATCGTGGCCGATGCAGGTTTGCTGCGTGGCCATCGTGCGACCGTGCACTACGAGCACATCGACGCCTTCAAGGAACTGCACAGCGACGTCGACGTCTCAGAGGATATCTTCGTCCGGGACGAGAAGCGGTTCACCTGTTCAGGCGGTATCGCTTCCTCGGACATCGCCCTTCATATCATCCGCGCGATTTCTGGTGACGCGCTCGCCAATGCCTCTGCCCGCTATATTTTCCATCCCTTCCTGCGCGCAGCGGGAACATCGCAGAATCCCGCGAATTCCGAACCTCTCGGCACGCATGTCCCGAACACCATCCGGCAGGCGATCATCGTGATGGAGCAGCATCTCGAAAACGCGCTGTCCATTCCGGAGATCGCAGACGAGGTTGAAATCTCCCACCGCCAGCTCAACAGGCTGTTCATGCGCTATGTCGGAAAGTCGCCGGCCATCTACTATCGCGACATCCGGTTGGATCGCGCCCGCGGCCTTGTCACCCAAACCGACATGCCCATGTCGGAGATCGCGATCGCGTCGGGATTTGCAAGCCAGGTGCATTTCAGCCGCGCTTACCGGGAGCGCTTCGGCTTGCCGCCGCGTACGGATCGGGTAGACGGCAGAATTCCTTTCGAGTTCCGGGCATGGCCTATGCATCGCAAACCAGGCAGCACCTGAGGGCGGCGAAAAAAGCTAAATCGACGGCGTACCGCGCATAGAAAGGGGCTTCGGTTGGCGGGAAGCTAGGTCATCGTGAAGGGTAACAACATGTTGCCTCGGACCTGGGAGACGCCGCCATGACATTGCTTCCGTCGAAGGACGAGTTCGCCGCCATCCAGAAGGGCTATTCGCCGAATGCCTCTCGCTCGCTGTCGCTGAACGCCGCCGCCTATACCGATCCGCGCTGGCATTCGGTCGATCTCAAGGAGATCATCGCCAGGACGTGGCAATGGGTCTGTCATGTCGAGAAGGTTCGCGAGCCGGGCCGCTATGTGACCGTCGAAATCGCCGGCCAGCCGATCGCCGTTGTCCGTGACCGCGAAGGAGTGCTGCGGGCCTTCTACAATGTGTGCAAGCACCGGGCCCATGCCCTGCTCGAAGGCGAGGGCCAGTCCACCCGTATCATGTGTCCATACCATGCATGGGTCTACCGCCTGGATGGCCAGCTCGTGCGGGCCCCGCATACGGAGACGCTGGAAGAATTCGACACCAAGGAAATCTGTCTCGACCAGGTGCAGGTCGAGGAATTCTGCGGCTTCATCTATGTCAATCTCGACCCGAACGCGCCGTCGCTGGCGTCGCAGAGCGGCGATCTCGAAACCGAAATCCGCCATTGGGCGCCCGATATCGACAAGCTCACCTTCGCGCGTCGCCTCACCTACGACATCAAGTCGAACTGGAAGAACGTCGTCGACAACTTCCTCGAATGCTACCACTGCCCGACCGCGCACAAGGATTTCTGCACGCTCGTCGACATGGACACCTACAAGGTGACGACGCACGGCATCTATTCCAGCCATATGGCGGACGCCGGCAAGAACAGCAACAGCGCCTATGACGTCTCGAACGCGACCGTAACGACCCATGCCGTCTGGTGGCTGTGGCCGAACACCTGCATCATGCGCTACCCCGGCCGCTCCTCGATGATCATCCTCAACATCATCCCGGCCGGCCCCGATCGTACGCTCGAAACCTACGATTTCTTCCTCGAAGACACCGAGCCGAACGAGATGGAGCTTCAGACCATCAAGTATCTCGACGAGGTGCTCCAGGTCGAAGACATCAAGATCGTCGAGAGCGTCCAGAAGGGCATGAACACCCCCGCCTTCACGCAGGGCCGCATCGTCAATGACCCGGATGGCTCCGGCCAATCCGAGCACGCCGTGCATCACTTCCACGGCCTTGTCCTCGGCGCCTATGCGAAGACTGCTGCGTAAGCCGGATGGGGAGGCATCGGGATGACTGGACGTCTTGAGGGAAAGATCGCGCTCGTCACGGGCGGGCGCGGCGGCATCGGCCGGGCGATCTGCGCCCGCTTCGTGCGGGAGGGCGCGACGGTCTATGCCGCCGATCTCTCCGATGCCGGGAGCATGGGCGCGGCGCCGGCGAACGACGGCCGTTTCGTCCGTCTGGACGTGACGTCCGAGGACGAGGCCATCGCCGCGATGGCCGAGGCGGAGCGATTGTCGGGCAAGCTCGACATCCTGGTCAACGCCGCCGGGATCGAGCTCGAGAAGACGATCGAGCATACGACGCTGGAAGAGTGGAACCGGAGCTTCGCCGTCAATGTGACGGGCACCTTCCTCGCCGCAAAACATGCATTGCCGTTGCTGCGCAGGGCTGCATCGCGCGGCACGACCGCCTCGATCATCAATTTCGGCAGCTATGACGGGTTCATCGCCGATCCGGGCCTTGCGGCCTATTGCGCGACCAAGGGTGCGGTGCACGCGCTGACCCGGGCCATGGCCGTCGATCACGGGCCGGAAGGCATCCGGGTCAACGCGATCTGCCCCGGCTATGTCGATACGCCGATGCTGCAAAGCTTCTTCTCCGGCGCCGGCTCGGGCGGCAAGGGCGGGACGATCGACAGCCTGAAGGAGGCCGTCCGGAACGTTCATCCGATCCGTACCTACGGCACGCCCGACGACATCGCCAATCTCGTGAACTGGCTGGCGAGCGACGAAGCCCGCTACGCAACCGGACAACTATGGGTGCTGGACGGCGGCCTTTCCGCTCAGGTCCAGCAAATGAGGCTCTGACATGGCAAGATCCGTTATCATCACCTGCGCTCCGACCGGCGGCATCCACACGCCCACCATGTCGGACTATCTGCCGATCACGCCGGCCGAGATCGCGACGGCCAGCATCGAGGCGGCGGAAGCGGGCGCCTCGATCATTCATCTCCACGCCCGTGATCCCGAGACGGGCAAGCCCGATCCGCGCCCCGAAATCTTCCAGCAGTTCCTGCCCGTCATCAAGCAGTCCACGGATGCGGTCATCAACATCTCGACCGGCGGCGGCCTCGGCATGACGATGGACCAGCGCCTGCTTGCGGCGACGACTGCCAGCCCTGAAATGGCGAGCCTCAACATGGGATCGATGAATTTCGGCATCTTTCCGCTGCTCGGCAAATACAAGGAATGGAAGCATGACTGGGAGCCGAAATTCCTGGAGATGACGCGGGATTTCATCTTCCCGAACACCTTTGCGACCATCGAATATGCGCTGAAGAACCTCGGCGAGGCGCATGGCACGAAGTTCGAGTTCGAATGCTATGACCTGAGCCATCTCTACAACATCAAATGGTTCATCGATCAGGGCCTGATCAAGCCGCCCTTCTTCGTGCAGATGGTGTTCGGCATCCTCGGCGGCGTCGGCGCCGATCTCGAAAACCTCGTCCACATGCACAAGATCGCCGACAGGCTGTTCGGCCCGGAAAACTACGAATGGTCCGTGCTGGCCGCCGGTCGCCACCAGATGCCGTTCGCGACCCAGAGCGCGCTGCTCGGCGGCAACCTGCGGGTCGGTCTGGAGGACAGCCTGTTCATCGGCAAGGGCGAGCTTGCAACGTCGAATGCCCAGCAGGTGCGCCGCATCCGCGAGATCGTCGAGAGGCTCGGCCTCACCGTCGCGACACCCGCCGAAGCGCGCGAACGGCTCGGCCTCAAGGGCGGCGACAAGGTGGGCTTCTGATGCAGACGAACCTCTTCATCAACGGTGCCTTTGTCCCCGGTGGCGGCGAGGCGCTTCCCATCCTGGATCCCGCGACGGGCGGCGAGATCGTCGCCATCAACGAGGCGAGCCCGCAGCAGGTGGATGCTGCGGTCTCGGCAGCGTCTTCCGCCTTCGACAGGTTTTCCCGCACGACGCCGTCCGAGCGAGCGGGCCTCCTCCTCAAGATGGCCGACGTGCTCGAACGGAACAGCCGGGAACTGGCCGAACTCGAAAGCCTCGACGTCGGCAAGCCCTGGCCATCCGCCCATGACGACGAGATGCCGCTGACCATCGACACGTTCCGGTTCTTCGCCGGTGCCGCCCGCACGATGACGGGACCGGTCGCCGGTGAATATGTTTCCGGCCACACCAGCATGATCCGCCGCGAGGCCGTCGGCCCGGTCGCGGCCATCACGCCCTGGAACTACCCCTTGATGATGGCGGCGTGGAAGATCGCCGCGGCAATTGCGGCCGGCTGCACGATCGTCCTCAAGCCATCGGAGATCACGCCGCTCTCCACGCTGAAGGTGGCGGAACTCTTCGCCGACATTCTTCCCAAGGGCGTCTTCAACGTCGTCCATGGCCGCGGGGCAACGATCGGCGACAGGCTGATGAACGCGCCGCAGATCGAAGCGATTGCGGTAACCGGTTCGCCCGCCACGGGCATGGCGGCGATGCGGGCGGCCTCGCAGCAGATCCGCCACGTCCATCTGGAACTCGGCGGCAAGGCTCCCGTCATCGTGTTCGACGATGCGGATGTGGATGCGGTCGCGCAGACGATCCGTTACGGCAGCTTCTTCAACGCCGGGCAGGATTGCGCGCAACCGTGCCGGATCATGGTGCAGGACGGTCTTTACGATGCACTCGTGGCCGCGACCGCGCGTGCGGTCGGGGAAATCCGTATCGGTGCCCAGAAGGCCGAAGGCACCCAGATGGGGCCGGTGGTCTCGGCCAGCCAGGCGGATCGTGTAGCCGGCTTCGTCGAGCGCGCCCGCAAGAGCTGCGAGATCGTCGTCGGTGGCGAACGCGGCGAAGGACAGGGCTTCTTCTACAAGCCGACAGTCATCGCCAATGTCGACAACGATGCCGAGATCGCCACCAGCGAGGTGTTCGGCCCGGTGGTCACGCTCTCCCGCTTCTCCGATGTCGACGGGGCGCTCTCCATCGCCAATGCCGGTCGCTACGGGCTCGCCTCCTCGGTATGGACGCGGGATGTCGGCCGGGCGATGGAGGTGACGAGCCGCCTGCGTTACGGCTTCACCTGGGTCAACACCCATGGCGTCGCCACGCCGGAAATGCCCTGGTCGGCCATGAAAGGGTCGGGCACGGGCTGCGACATGTCCATCCATGCGCTGGATGCCTATACCTCGGTCCGCCACGTCATGGTCTCGCACGGATAGGGGCGGCTGATGGCAGAAGCAAAACGCAAGATCGCGATCGTCACGGGCGGTGGCCGGGGCATCGGCCGCGCCATCGTCGAGCGCCTGCGGCGGGACGGGGCGACCGTCGTCACCTGTGGGCGCGGTGAGCGTCCCGGAGATCTTCCGACCGATATCATCTGGGTCACGGCTGACGTGTCCCGCGCGGAAGACGCAAGTCGCATCGCGGCCTCCGCGTCTGAACACGGCGAAATCGCCGTTTTGGTGAACAATGCGGGCATCCAGATCGAGAAGACGGTGACCGATACGACCGACGACGAGTGGGACCGGCTTGTCGGCATCAATTGCCGGGGCGTCTTCAACATGTGCCGTGCGGTCATCCCGCTGATGGCGGAAGGCGGCGGCGACATCGTCAATCTCGGCTCGATCTCAGGCATGGTGGCCGATCCGTCGATGGCGATCTACAACGCCTCGAAAGGCTTCGTTCACAGCCTCACGCGGTCGATCGCCGTCGATCATGGTCCGAAGGTGCGCTGCAATGCGGTCAGCCCCGGCTGGATCATGACCGAGATGGCGGAAAGCGGCTTTGCGCTGGCAAACGACCCGGAAAAGGCGCGCGCCGATTCCATCGCCCGCCATCCCGCCCGCCGTTTCGGCAAGCCGGAGGACGTCGCGAATGTCGTCGCCTGGCTGATCTCCACCGAAAGCGCCTTCGTCACCGGCCACTGCATCACCATCGACGGCGGCCTGACCGCCGCATCACCCCTTCAACCAGGATTATTCTGATGACCGAATTCAAGCAAACCGCCGTACTGGGTGCCGGTGTGATCGGCGCAAGCTGGACGGCTCTTTTCCTCGCGTCCGGCCGCGACGTCGCAGTCTACGACAATTCGCCGACCGCCGAGAAGACCGTGCGGGATTATGTTGCCCGCGCCTGGCCGACCCTTGAAAGCCTCGGCCTCGTGAAGGGCGGCAGCCCGGATCGGGTCCGCTTCTGCACGTCGGCCGCCGAGGCCGTCGAAGGTGCCGCCTTTGTGCAGGAGAACGTGCCCGAGCGCATCGGGATCAAACACGCGCTCTTCAAGGAAATCGAACCGTCGCTCGGCAAAGACGCCGTGGTCGCGACCTCCGCTTCCGGCCTGACGCTGAGTGAAATGCAGGAAGGCTGGCAGGACCCCGGCCGTTTCGTCCTCGGCCATCCCTTCAATCCGCCGCATCTGATCCCGCTCGTCGAGGTGATGGGCAACGAGCGGACGGCGGGCGGTGTCGTCGAAGCGGCCGAGCGTTTCTACGAGGCGGTGGGCAAGGTCACCATCCGCGTCAACCGCGAGGTACCGGGCCATGTGGCCAACCGCCTCCAGGCGGCGGTGTGGCGCGAGGCAATCCATCTCGTCAAATCCGGGGTTGCCAGTGTCGAGGACGTCGACAAGGCGATGTGGGCCGGTCCCGGCCTGCGCTGGGCGGCGATGGGGCCGACCATGCTCTTCCACCTTGGCGCCGGCGAGGGCGGCCTTGCGGCCTTCTGCGAGCGCTACACCGACAGCTTCAATCGCTGGTGGGACGATCTCGGCGTGCTCCACCTCGACCCCGCGGTCGCCGAAACGCTCGTCGCCGGCGTCACCGAGGAGGCCAACGGCCAGTCGCCGGCGGATCTTTCGGCCCATCGCGATGCGCTGATCGCCAGCATCCAGAAGGCGATGGCGCCGCTTCGCGCGAACTGAAACGGAAAGAGGTGGTCCATGCGTGACGAGCCGATCGATTCCTGCGCCCGCATCGTGGTGATCGGGGCGGGGCAGGCGGGTTTTACCGCCTGCGCCAAGCTGCGCGACCTCGGGCATCGGGGGCCGATCACGTTGATCGGCGAGGAGGCGCATCCGCCCTATCAGCGGCCGCCCTTGTCGAAGGGCTATCTTCTCGGCGAGATCACCGAGGACCGCCTCTATTTCCGCCCGCTGTCCTTCTATGAAGAGCGGTCCATCGATCTCAGGCTCTCGGTGACCGCATCGGCCATCGATCGCGCGCGGAAGGTGATCGCGCTCGCCGAGCGCACCGCCATCCCCTACGACCGCCTCATCCTGACCACCGGCGCGCGGCCGAGGACCTTGCCGGCGGCACTCGGCGGCAATCTTGCCGGTGTCTTCTACGTTCGCAATCTTGCCGACATCAGCGCCATGGCCGAGCGCTTCCGCGAGGGACAACGCGTGCTCATCGTCGGGGGAGGGTATATCGGCCTCGAAGCGGCGGCCGTCTCGGCCAAGCTGGGCTTGACGGTGACGGTGATCGAGGCCGCGCCGCGCATCCTTCAACGCGTCGCCTGTCCTGAAACCGCTGCCTATTTCCGAAATCTGCACGAGCAGAAAGGCGTCACGCTGCTCGAAGGCGCAGCCCTTGAGGCGTTGGAAGGCGAAGGCGGGCATGTCCGTTCGGCACGGCTCGTCGGCGGCGCGCGCGTCCCTGTCGATTTCGTCATTGCCGGAGTGGGCGTCGCTCCGAACGCCGAACTGGCTGAAGCCGCAGGCCTTTCGATCGACAATGGTATCGCCGTGGACGAGACCTGCAGGACCTCCGATCCGGCAATCTACGCCGCCGGCGATTGCGCCTCCTTTCCCTGGCGGGCTGGCCGCATTCGCCTCGAGAGTGTCGGAAATGCCATCGAACAGGCGGAAGCGGTGGCGCGATCCCTCACCGGAACGCTCAGCCGCTATGACGCAAAACCTTGGTTCTGGTCCGACCAGTATGATGTGAAGCTGCAGATCGCAGGGCTTTCGGCCGGCTACGACAGCGTGGCGACGCGGGTCGGCGCGGCGGGCGGCGTGTCCTATTGGTATTATCGCGGCGAAGAACTCCTGGCGGTTGACGCGATGAACGAGCCGCGGGTCTACATGGTGGCCAAAAGGCTGATCGAAGCCGGCAGGTCACCCTCCGCGGAGACCGTCAGCGACCCGGCCACCGATCTCAAGGCCCTGCTTCTGTAATCCTGCCCGGCAGCGGCCGGCAATCAGCATCGGGTGTTCCATGCCGAAAATATCTGTTGTCGCAAAGGATGGCGCGTCATTCGAAATCCAGGCCGAGCCAGGGACGAGCGTCATGGAGAACGCCGTCCGCAATTCCGTGCCAGGCATTGAAGCCGAATGCGCAGGAGCGTGCGCGTGTGCGACCTGCCACGTCTATGTCGACGAAGCCTGGCAGGAGAAGGTTGGCTCGCCCGGTCCGATCGAGGCGGACATGCTCGACTTCGCGCATGATGTCCGCCACGCCTCGCGGCTCTCCTGTCAGATCACAGTTTCCGACGCTCTCGATGGCTTGATCGTTCGCGTACCAGAGCGTCAGTCCTAAACGAGAGACCTCTCGGTATCTTGCCTTGATATCTTCCGGATGTTGCGCGCCAGTTCGGTGGCGCCTGGCCTTTCGGCCTTTCGGCCTTTCGGCCTTTTGTGCCGCTTGGCGTCCGGCACCCGGCGGTCGAGGAAGCGCTTTGTGAGCTTCCAGGCGCTTTTCATCCGCTGAAAGCAACTGACAAGCCTTAGCCTCGCGAAGGTGTCGTATATCAGTTTCCACAGTGTAGTCGCTGTGGCCGGTCACGACATAGTCGAGGCCGGCCCCAATGAGCCGCAACAGCGCGCCGGTCGTCTGGCGGCCGCATGGTCAGTCGGCGTTGCCGGCCTTGGGCCCGTCGCCGACCGGCTTTGCTGCCGCATTGCCGATGGAAGCGGCGAGCAGGGCCTGGGTCGGGTCCTCGCCCTTGAATCCGGCCTGCGCGAGGATCTCGTCGAGGATGGGCTTCTGGGCGGTGAAGCTGAGAAGCTGGCTGCTGAGGTCGCCGACGGCATGTCCCGCGCCATTGCCGCCGTTGCCCGCCAGCGCACCGGCGAGGCCGCCGGCGCTGAAGATGCGGATATCGGAGATCTTCTCGATGGGCTTCATGGCCTGTTCGAGCGCCGCGGGGATGATGGCGACGCGGGCGCGGGCAAGCTCGAACTCGATGATGCTGGCCGACAGGGCGTTGCGGGCTTCGTTGAGCGCGCGTTCGGCCTGTGCCTCGGCCTGGCCGAGCTCGACGACGCCGGTCGCCTTGATCTTGGCGGCTTCCGCATCGGCCTGCGCCTGGATCTTGGTCGCGGCGGCGAGGTTTTCGGCGGCCTGGCGCTCGGCCTCGGCCTTCACGGTGATGGCGGTCGCCTCCTGTTCGGCGGCCTTGCGCGCGTCGAGCACCGCGATGCGCTTGGCGCGTTCGGCGATCTCGACCTCCCGTGCCGTCGTGACCTGTTCCTCGGCGGTGATGGCGGCGGCCTTCGCCTCGTCGGCCTTGGCGCGGGCGGCCTGTTCCTGCTCGCTCTTCTCGGCGACGGCGATGGCGGCGTCGATGCGGGCCGTCTCCGTCACGCGGCGGGCTTCCGCCTCGCGCTCGGCGATGCCGCGCTCGGCATCGATGCGGGCGGTCTCGCGGGCCTGGCGCGCCTGGGAGTCGCGTTCGGCGATGCCCTTTTCCGTGTCGAGCCGGGCGGTTTCCTCGCTGAGGCGGGCAAGCTGTTCGGCTCTTGCCGCTTCTGCGCGGGTTTCGGCCGTCTTGTTGGCGATGTCGCGTTCCTGCGTGAGTTCGGCGTCGCGCTGTTCGCGCTCGATGGTAAGGCGGCGCAAACTGGCTTCGCGGTCCTTGGTGGCGATCTCCACCTCGTTGTCGCGGACGATCTGGTTGCGCTCGCGCTTGCGCTCCTCGGTGATCTTGGTGAGTGCGGTCAGGCCCTCGGCGTCAAAACTGTTGTTCGGGTTGAAATGCTTGATATCCGTCTGGTCGAGGCGGGTCAGCGATACCGATTCCAGTTCGAGGCCGTTCGATTGCAGGTCGTGCGCGACGGCGGCCTGCACCGACTTGACGAATTCGGCGCGCTGTTCCTGGAGGTCGCGCAGCGACATGGTGGCGGCGACCGAACGCAGGCCGTCGACGAACTTCGCCTCGACCAGCGTCTTCAGCGCATCCGCGTCGTTCGTGCGGTCGCCGAGCGTCTGGGCGGCAAGGGCGATGTTCTCCGAATCCGGCTTCACGCGGACGTAGAATTCGGCGGTGATGTCGGCGCGCATGCGGTCCTTGGTGATCAGCGATTCATTCTCGGCGCGCTTGACCTCGAGCCGCAGCGTGCTGAGCGACACCCAGGAATAGGAGTGGAAGATCGGCAGGATGACCGATCCGCCGTCAAGTACGACCTTCTTGCCGCCGAGGCCCGTGCGTACATAGGCCTTGTCGCGCGTGGCGCGGGTATAGAGCGAGGTCATGATGATGCCGATGACGACGACCGCCGTCACGATGACTGCGGCGATGATTCCTACCGAAAGGAAGTCCATGATCGTTTACCCTCCGTTGTTGGGATAATGGCTGTCTTCGAGCGCGCTCGGGGCGGGAATGGCCTGGAAGAGGCCGTCCTTGCCGTCGACGATGAGCACGGATGCGCCCGTCTCGATCACATGTCCGGAGATGGCCCGGGCACGCAGCGTGTGGATGTTGTCGTAGCGGTCCTTGATGCGCACCGTGCCGGGATGGCCCTGGTCGAGCGGCCCGAGCGTCACGGTTCCCACGAGGCCGATGAAATCGGCCTGTTCCTGCACGCTCGTCTCGTCGCGCGGGATGATCCGCGCCAGCCCGCGCGACGACCAGCGGGTGACGGGAATGGCGACGGCGAGCGCGCCGGTGACGGCGGCGTAGAGCGGCAGCGGCTCGCGGAACTGCGAGATGACCGCCTGCAGGGCGAAGCCGGCCGCCGAGAAGGCGGAGAGCAGGATGACGGCGAGCACGAGGATCGGCACGCCGCCGGCGTTCAGCCAGGACATCCACCCGCCGAGAAGGCCCGTTTCCGCATCCCCCGGCCCGTTGAAGTCGAGGCCGTCGTCGATCAGCCCGGAGGCGGACGCGCCGAGCAGCACCGAGACCAGTTCGACGATGCCGAGGCCCGCCACCGTCAGGAGGGCGATCCAGAAGGGGGCCGTGCCCGGGTGGACGATGGAGTCCATCAGCGCTCACCGTGCTTGAAGGCGGCAAGGCGCGCCTCGATCGCCTTCAGGCGTTGCAGGCGCCCGAGCTCCTCCACCTCCGTGTTGCCCTCCATGGCCGGCTTGGACGGGACGCCGGTGACGCGTTCGACGGCTTCGAGCGCGTCGGCAAGGCGCCGGTCGTTGCGCTGGGAGGGGGTGGCGGCGGGCGGGGTCGCGCGCTCGGCGCGCCGCGCGTCCTCCAGCCGCTTCGCCGCGTCGGCGCGGGCAGAGGCGATGCTGCGCAACGTCGCCTCGGCCTCGGCGATCTCGCCGGCATTTTCGAGGATTGCCCTGGAGAGGGCGTCGCGCTGGGCCTCGAGGTCGATCTGGACGCCGGTGGCGGCGCGGGCGAGGTCTTCCCGGCCGCTTTCCAGCCCGACCTTGATCTTGTCGTCGAGGTCGCGGATCTCCGCGTCGAGATCGTCGGCCTTGGCCTTCAGGCGGTGGCCGGCGGCCATGGCAACGCCGAGCGCGGTGCGGGCCTCCTCGGCGATCGCACCGATCTCGCGGACGGCCTGCTGCGCCACGGCGACCGGGTTCGAAGCCTCGGCGGCATCGACCGCGGTGTTGACGACGCCGGCGATGACGCGCCCGAGGCGGGCGAGGATACCTTCGTTGGACATGGAAGCCTCCTTCTTCGAATGGATGCCGGGCTGAATGCCGGCATAGAGACAGATGGACGACCCGGAAAAGACGAGCCGCGCTTCGGCAAAATCCGCCCAGCCGTCGCGATAGCCGTTCGCGGCATAGGGCAGCAGGATACGGCCGTCGAGCGTCGCGATGCTCACGCTGTCCGGGCCCTTGACGGCGAAGAGCTTGGAATCGAGCGGAATGTCCGCGACCTCCTCGCCCGGCTTGCGGCGGCCGTGATCGCGCAGGGCGAGCGTCACGAGGCGGGCGGGAAGCCCCGTCGCCATGCGGATCTCCTCATAGGCCGCCTGATGCAGCGCCACGACATTGGCGCCCTTGGTCCGGTCCAGGATCGCCATGGCCTGCCGATAGGCCGCGAGTGTCTCGGACAGCGCCCGGTGCATGTCCGGGGAGGGTTGAAGGTCGAGCCTGAGGCTGGATGTGAATTTTGTTGCCATGCCTAAGTATATAAAGCACTTCATTGGTGCTTTCAAGGTCGATTTCATAGCGACTACCTGTTCAACGGATGAGACCGGCCGTCTCTTCGCCCGGTTCCGGGTTGTTTTTCGCGGCAAGGGTGCGCGAACGGCCGCCGCCGCGCCGTTGCCGCCCGCTCTCTTTCTCAATCCTCGCTCAAGCCGCATCTGACAGTGTAGGTGAATGCGGATAACCACCATCACCAACTGGGCCTATGGCATCACCGTCATCCTGACGGCGCTGTCCGGGGCGTCGTTCATCCTGTCGTCGCGCGCCGCGCTCCAGGAGCGCGCGGCGGCCGAGGAGCATCTCTTGCTCGATACGCTGGCCGAGGAACTCGCCCTTGGCGCGGAGGTGAGGAGCGACGAAGCGCGGCTCTATGTGATGCGCGGCGAGGAACGCCACCTGCAGGCGTTTCATGCGGAAGAGCAATCCGAGCGGCGGCGGGAGGCGGCCGCGACGAAGCTTGCCGCCCAGGAACTGAGGCCCGCCGAGGCGCAGGCCCTGCTGGCGGTCGACAAGGACGCCGAGGAACTCAACAGGATCGAATCGGCTGCGGTCGAAGCGTTCCGGCGCGGCGACAGGGATGCGGCCCGGACGGCCCTGTTCGGCCCGGAGCATGAGCGGCTTCAAAGGGAACTGCTCCAGACGGTCGGCCATTTCCGCGACCTGACGGCGACGCGCACGGCATCCGAACTGGAAACCGCCCGCCTGTGCGCCAACGGGTGGAGCCTCGTCGCCAAGCTCATGCTGGCCCTGACGGGCGCGCTGTTCGTCGCCGTGCTCTATTTCGTCCTGAGACGGCGCGTGGCGATGCCCCTGCGGCGGATGACGGGTGTCGTCAGCCGGCTCGCCCGGCAGGACTACAGCGTCGAGGTCCCGGTCGACCGCCGTGCCGACGAGATCGGCGAGATGAACGAGGCCATCGAGATCTTCCGCACGAACCTGATCGAGCGGGAACGGCTCGACGCCGAACGGCGGGCGGACCAGCAGACCAAGGACCTGATCCTGCAGATGATGCACCGCGTGCAGGCCTGCCAGAACCAGGAGGAACTGACGGATGTGATCGTCCGCTTCGCGCCGCAGATCTTTCCCGGGCTTCCGGGCGGGCTCTACGTCCTGCGCGACGACGACGCGTGCCTGGCGCGCGCGGGGGCCTGGCTCGAGCCGCAGCATTCGCCCGCAGCCTTTCCCGCAGCCGAATGCTGGGGACTGAGGCGCGGCCGCGCGCATCGCAGCAACGACGACGGTTCGGACGTCCCCTGCCAGCATGTCGCGCCGTCCGGCGCGGCGGCCCTTTGCGTGCCCCTGACCGCGCAGGGGGAGATGATCGGCCTGCTCTATCTGGAGGAGCGCGGCGAAGGGGTTCTCGGCGCGGCGGGACCGCGGCTCTATCTGGAACTGATCGCCGAGAATGTCGGCCTGGCGATCGCGAACCTCCAGTTGCGCGAGAAACTGACCAGGCTTGCAGTGCGCGATCCGCTCACCGGGCTCTTCAACCGCCGCTTCCTGGACGAAACGCTGCACCGGCACGCCCGGGCGCAGAACGGCGAACCGCTGGCCTGCCTGATGATCGACATCGACCATTTCAAGCGCTTCAACGACCAGTTCGGCCATGATGCGGGCGATTTCGTCATGCAGTTCGTCGCGCAGACGCTGCGCGATGGCTGCGCGTCCGTCGGCGAGGCCTTCCGCTTCGGCGGGGAGGAATTCACCGCGCTCCTGCCGGCCTTCGGCGAGCAGCAGGGGATCGAAGTCGCGGAAGCGATCCGCCAGAAGATCGGCAGCGCCGTGCTTTCCCATGCGGGCAGCATCCTCGGAAAGGTGTCGGTCTCGATCGGCGTGGCGGCCTCGCCCGCGGGCGGCTCGGTCGAAACGCTCGTGGCGCGCGCCGATGCCGCGCTTCTGGCTGCCAAGGCAGCGGGCCGCGACAGGACGCTGGCCGCAAGCGAGATCACGCGGCGGGCGCCGTAGAGCGTTTCCCCTTTTCTCCGAAAAGCGAAAACGCTTCAGCCATTTGTTTTACGCATTGTCCGGACGTAAAAGCGATTCCGCTTTTACTGGAAATGCTCTCCCCGGTCACATGTCCTTGCGGACGAAGCTGGCATTGCCGAGCCCGGTCCCGATCGTGACGGCCGCCCACCGCGTCGCATCCGCCATGTCCAGCACGGCCGAAAGGCCCTGCACGACGGCGTCGTTATGCATGATGACGAAGGTCGGCTGGCCGGCGATCTCGGGGATCGCCTTGCGCAGGGCCTCGGGAAGATTGAAATGCGTGCTTTCCCAGTTGCCGCCCGGCAGGTTCTGGCCGCCCCGCGCGATCGATCCGTCGGAGGCGATGATGCCCGGGCAGCCGATGCCGATGACCGGCGCCAGCGCGAACTTCGCCTTCTTCGCCTTGGCGATCAGCGCCTCGATCATCCGCACGAGATATTCGATGGTCGCGGTGCGGCGGGGCTCGTCGTCGGCGTGACGCCACAGGTCCGACTTCCAGACCTTGGCCTTCGAGAAATCGGGCTTGTCGTCGAGGTTGAGCTTGACGACGCCGGCGCGGATGTTGGTGCCGCCGATATCGACGGCGAGGATGGCGTCATGGCCCTTCAGCATCCAGGCGGGAATGAGGTGCACGGCGCCGAGCAGACCGGCCTCGTCCGGATGATGGGCGATCGGCACGATCTCCACCTTCAGGCCGTCGGCCTTGAGACGGATCTGGGCGCGGGCGATCGCCATGAGGCCGGCCCGGTTGTCCTTGAACCCTCCGCCGACCACGATCCGCTCGGTGCCCTTCCACGTCTCCTCTTTCAGGTAGCGCGCAAGGATGTCCGCGAGGTTCGTCGCGAAGTCGTCGATCGCCGCAAGCACGAGGGACGCGGCCTCCGTCTTCTCCTCCGCAAGCAGGGCATCGACCTCCTTCTTGGAAAGATCGTCGGTCGGCACGTCGCCGAGGGGATCGGAGCCGCCCGCGCGGACCCGTTTCCGCCAGGCCTCGATGGCATCGCGGAAAGCGGATTTGTTGGCCCTGTCGCCGATGAAGCCGTCCTTGTCGCGCAGTTCGAGATTGTAGCTGGTCACGTCGACGGTTGGCAGGCCGGCGGCCCCGTGGGCGACAGGGGCGCCGTTCTCTTCGGTTTTCGCCTGCTTGTCCATGTCGGCTCCTCTGTCCGGTGTGAGGCGAAATGCGCCGGGGAAAAACTTGTTCCGGCGGCGACTATCGCATCAGCCCTTGCCGCCCGGCGATTGCGATCTACTTGCTTGCCGATGAACGAACTGGAGAAACTGCAGCCGTCGGACGCCGC
Source organism: Shinella sp. S4-D37 (assembly GCF_040812195.1). NCBI lineage: Bacteria > Pseudomonadati > Pseudomonadota > Alphaproteobacteria > Hyphomicrobiales > Rhizobiaceae > Shinella > Shinella sp. S4-D37. The sequence continues at coordinate 55,406 of NZ_JBFNXL010000002.1, forward strand.
GATCCGCCATCTCGTCCGGCGCCTCGTCGACGAGCCGGAGCGCTGGGCGCTTTTCCTCGATATCGATGGAACGCTGATCGATCTTGCGGCGACGCCGGATGCGATCCAGGTCCCCCTGTCGCTTCCCGCTGACCTCGATGCGGTCTCGGCCCGCCTTCGCGGCGCGCTGGCGCTGGTCACCGGGCGAAGCCTTCCCTTCGCCGACGGATTGTTCGCGCCCTTCCGCTTTCCCATCGCGGGCCTGCACGGCGCGGATTTCAGGGGGGCCGACGGGACGGTCTCGTCCGTCTCGGCGACCGCGGCGTTTATGGGGTTGAAACAACGCCTCGTGGACCAGACGGCCTGGATGGAAGGGGTGCTGATCGAGGACAAGGGCGCGGCCGTCGCGGCGCATTACCGGCTGGCGCCGGCCTATGACCGGACGCTCGAAAAGATCATGCGGGACTTTGCCGAAGAGGCAGGCCCCGGCTGGACATTGCAGCCCGGCAAGATGGTCTTCGAGATCCGTCCCTCCCGTGCCGACAAGGGAGAAGCCGTCGCCTCCTATCTGGAGCAGCCCGCCTTTCTGGGCCGCCTGCCGATCGCGATCGGCGACGACCTGACGGACGAAACCATGTTCGCGCTGGCCAATGCCCGCGGTGGCCAGTCGATCCGCGTGGGATCGCTCGGCACCGCCACCTGCGCCCTTGCCAAGGCGTCGTCGCCCTCGGCCATCCGCTCGGCGCTGGCGACGATCGCCGTGGCGGGCAGGGAGCGGACCGCGACGCCCGCCTCCTGAGGCCGTCAGGCGGCCGCCGCCTGCTGCTCCCGGAGGAAGGTCGAGATGCGCGCAAGCCCTTCCTCCAGCACGGTGCCGTTGTTGGTGAAGCCGATCCGCACATAGCCCTCCATGTCCATGGCGCTGCCGGGCGTCAGCATCACGCCGGTGCGCGCCAGCAGCCTTTCGCAGAACTCCACCGAGGAGAGGGGCAGGTGGTACTTCAGGAGCGCGGTGGTGCCGGATTTCGGCTTGATCCACGAGACCAGCGGCTCGCCGTCGACCCAGGCCGAGAGCCTTGCGAGGTTCGTGCGGGTGATGGCGCGGCTGCGGGCGAGGATCTTGTCGCGGTTCTCCAGCGCGATGGCGGCGAAATGGTCGTCCAGCATGCCGACGCTGATCGTGTTGTAGTCGCGATGGATCGAGACGGCGTGCAACAGCTCCACGGGGCCGGCGATCCAGCCGAGGCGAAGGCCGGCGAGCGCGAAGGTCTTCGACATGCTGGCCGTGCTGATGCCCTTTTCGTAAAGGTCGGCGATGGAGGCGGTCATGCCGTCGCCCTCCTGGTCCGTGCCGCGGTAGACCTCGTCGCAGAGAATCCAGGCGCCGGCGGCCCGGGCGATCTCGACCACCTTTTCGAGATAGGCGCGGTCCATCAGCGCGCCGGTCGGGTTGTTGGGGTTGTTGATGGCGATGAGCTTCGTGCCCGGTATCGCCAGCCGCGTCAGCGCCTCAAGGTCGGGCAGGAAGCCGGTCGCCTCCGTCAGCCTGAGGATCCGGACGTCCGCGCCAATGCTTTCCGGGATGGAATAGTGCTGCTGGTAGGTCGGCAGCACCGAGACGACGCGGTCGCCCGGCTCGACCAGCGTGCCGTGCACCAGCGCGTTCGCGCCGATCGCGCCGTGCGTGACGACGACGTTCTCCATCGCCTGCTTCTCGTAGAGGCCGGCGACCAGCCTGCGCAGGCGTTCGCTGCCTTCGATTGCGCCATAGGTCAGCTTCATCGGCAGGAGCTCGGAGAGGATCGTGTCGGTCTTGCCCGCCATTTCCAGGAGTTCGGCGACGGTGAGGGATTCCACGCAGGTCTCGGCGAGGTTCCACTCGCAATGGTTCTCGTAGCGGTTCATCCAGATTTCAACGCCGAAATCACGAATCTTCATAAGATAACTCCTTTGGCGTCTCGCGGCGGGCGAGCGGCAGACGGCGAGGATCGTATGGGCAATATAATGCGCAGTCAAGGCGGCGGCAGGGACCGCTGCCCCGCCTGACGGATGCACGAACGAAAACGCCCCGTGAAAACGGGGCGTTGTCTCTGTCGTTCTGGAAAACCGCTCAGGCGGCTTCGCGCGTCTCGACGTCGGTCGGGACCGTCGAGATCGTCTTCAGGATCTGCGAGGCGATCTGGTAGGGGTCGCCCTGCGAGTTCGGGCGGCGGTCTTCCAGGTAGCCGCGATAGCCGTTGTTGACGAAGGAATGCGGCACGCGGATCGAGGCGCCGCGGTCCGCCACGCCATGGCTGAACTGGTGGATTGCGGCCGTTTCATGCTTGCCGGTCAGGCGCATATGGTTGTCCGGGCCGTAGACGGCGATGTGGTCGGCGCGGGCTTCGGCGAAAGCCTCCATCATGGCTTCGAAATAGTCCCTGCCGCCGACGTCGCGCATATAGGCGGTCGAGAAGTTGGCATGCATGCCCGAGCCGTTCCAGTCGGTGTCGCCCAGCGGCTTGCAGTGATATTCGACGTCGATGCCGTACTTTTCCGTCAGGCGCTGCAGGAGGTAGCGGGCGAGCCAGATCTCGTCGGCGGCCTTGCGCGAGCCCTTGCCGAAGACCTGGAATTCCCACTGGCCCTTGGCGACTTCGGCGTTGATGCCTTCATGGTTGATGCCGGCGGCAAGGCAGATGTCGAGATGTTCCTCGACGATCTTGCGGGCGACCGCGCCGACATTGCCGTAGCCGACGCCGCAATAGTACAGGCCCTGCGGCGCCGGGTAGCCGGTCTCCGGGAAGCCGAGCGGACGGCCGTTCTGGTAGAAGAAATATTCCTGCTCGAAGCCGAACCAGGCGCCCTCGTCGTCGAGGATGGCGGCGCGGGTGTTGGACGGGTGCGGCGTCTTGGCGTCGGGCATCATGACTTCGCACATGACGAGCACGCCGTTCTTGCGCTCCGGATCGGGATAGCTGGCGACCGGCTTCAGCACGCAATCGGAGCTGTTGCCCTCGGCCTGCATCGTCGAGGAGCCGTCAAAACCCCAGAGCGGCAGCGCGTCCAGCGTCGGGAACGCGTCGAACTCCTTGACGAGGGTCTTGCCGCGCAGGTTCGGGGTCGGCTTGTACCCGTCGAGCCAGATGTATTCGAGCTTGTACTTAGTCATTTCGTTCTCTCACATGACGCGGGTTGGCAAGGCTGCCGGGGGCTTGCGACACCCGACAGCCGGATAGCTATCAGGAAGCATCAAGCGTGCCAGATCGAAGAGAGCGGCGATATTTGCGGAAAATCGTTGCCCGGCAGGCGATTGCCCGCAAACGAAGCGGTGACGCCGCCGAAGGAGGGAGCAATCTGCACAAAAAATGGGCGCGGTGCGACGGGCTTTGAGGCATCGCCCGTCTTGGAGGGGAGGACCGGGGGCTCTGCCGCATGGGCCGCTCGGCGGCGCGTGGAAAAAATTCCCCTCCGCGGGGGAGCCGGCGCGAACAATATCTCAGTGGGCGGGGTTTTATGGCAATCTATTGCCTATAAAATCTATGGATTATATCATTTAATGATCCCGTCGACTTGCCAGGAGGATATCATGCCCAAGACCGAATCCAATCCCATCACGCTCGGAACCCGCGCCCGGGACTTCGTCCTGCCCGATGCGACGGGCGCGGAGTTCAGCCTCAAGGACTTCGCGGACAGCCCGGCTCTGCTGGTCGCGTTCATCTCGAACCGCTGCCCCTTCGTGGTGCTGATCCGCGAGGCGCTGGCGCAGTTCGCCCGCGACCATGCCGGGCAGGGGCTCGCCGTCGTTGCCATCAACAGCAACGACGCGGCGGCGCACCCGGAAGAAACGCTCGAACGGCTCGGCATCGAGGCGAAGACCTACGGATACGATTTCCCCTACCTGAAGGACGAAACGCAGGGCGTCGCCAAGGCCTACGGCGCAGCCTGCACGCCGGATTTCTTCCTCTACGACCGCGCGCGGCGACTGGCCTATCACGGCCAGTTCGACGATGCCCGCCCGGGCAACGGCAAGGCCGTGACCGGCGCGGACCTGCGTGCGGCCGTGGAAGCGGTGCTGAAGGGCGATCCCGCCGCCGCGACCCAGGTTCCCTCCATCGGCTGCAACATCAAGTGGACGGCCGGCAACGAGCCCTCCTGGTTCTCCACCGCCGCCTGAACCGGCGACCCCGCATCCCTCGCACGAAACCGGAGCATCATGGCATCGCGTCGCAAGGAACAGCCCGCTGAAGAGGGGCGCCTCATCGAAACGGACGTGCTCGTCGTCGGCGGCGGGCCTGCCGCCGGCTGGGCGGCGCTGTCGGCGGCCGAGGCCGGCGCCCGCGTCGTCCTGGCCGACAAGGGCTATCACGGCACGAGCGGCGCCACGGCGCCGTCGAACACGGGGACCTGGTGCGTGCCGCCGGGCGAGGGGCGGGCGGCCTCCGTCGAGCAGCGCTTCAGGCGCACGGCCGGCCTTGCCGACCGTCGCTGGATGCTGCGCGCCGCCGACCAGGCCTACGAGAACCTCCAGAGGCTGGTGGAGTGGGGCTATCCCTTCCCCAGCGAGGAGGACGGCAGCCTCTACATCGCCAATCTGCGCGGGCCGGACTACATGCGTTTCCTGCGCCAGCGCGTGCAGAAGGCCGGCGTGACGATCCTCGATCATCATCCCATTCTCGAACTGCTCGGCGACGACGACGGGGTCGCCGGTGCCGCGGGGCTTGCGCGCCGTACCGGGGCGAGCTTCCAGGTGCTGGCGGGCGCCGTGGTGCTGGCCACGGGCGGCTGCGCCTTTTTCGAGCGCATCCTCGGCGGCACGGGACTGACCGGCGACGGCTACCTCTTCGCGGCCGAGGCCGGCGCGGCGCTGTCCGGCATGGAGTTCACCGGCAAATACACGCTCGCCCCGCACGGCTCGTCGCTGAACAAGGGCCTGCCCTTCCGCTGGGCCACCTTCTACGGCGCGGACGGCGCGGTGCTGCGCGACGCGCGCGGCGAGCCGGTGACGAACGGCATCGGCGGCGGCGAGCGGCAGGTGGCCGAAGCGCTGCTGTCCGGCCCGGTCTATGCCCGGCTCGACCTTGCCGAACCCGCCATGCGCGACTGGCTGCGGCGCGGCCAGCCGAACTGCTTCCAGCCCTACGAGCGCATGGGCATCGATCCCTTCGAGGACCTCTTCCGTGTCGATCTCAAATATGAGGGCACGGTGCGCGGCACCGGCGGCATCCGCATCGTCTCCTCCGATTGCGGCACCGGCATTGCCGGCCTCTATGCCGCCGGTGACGCGGCGAGCCGCGAGAACGTGACGGGCGGCATTTCCGGCGGCGGCGCGATCAACGCCTCCTGGGCGATCGCCAGCGGCTGGTGGGCCGGCCACGGCGCGGCCGGGCATGCCCGCCGCCGGCAGGGACGGGACGGACGCAGCCTGCGCCCACTCGGAACGACCGGCCTTCGCGGCACGGACGGAGAGGCCGTCGACCTTGCCGCCGCCGCCCGCGCGGCGCATGACGAGATCGCCCCGCTCGACAGGAGCTATTGGCGCACGGCCGCGACGCTTGAAGCGAGCGGCAGGGCGCTGGAGGACCTCTGGTCCCGGCTGAACCGAGCGCCGCCCGCGACGGGCATCGACCGCCTGCAGGCCCGCGAGGTCGCCGCCGTCACGGCCAGCGCCCGCTGGACGGTCGCCGCCGCCGCGCTGCGCACCGAGAGCCGCGGCGTGCACCGCCGGCGCGATTTCCCGGGCGAGAGCGAGGCGCAGGCGGCCCGCATCCTCGTCTCCGGCCTCGACCGGGTGACGGCGGTGCGCGAGAGCCTTGCCCTCGAAACGGCGCAGGAGGGCTGAGCGATGATCGAAGTCGTTTCCGCCGACCGCTGCATCCGCTGCGACATCTGCGAGCGCATCTGTCCGGCCTTCGTCTTCGACCGGGACGAGACGGGGCTTCCCGTCATCGCCCGGCAGGACGACTGCCAGACCTGCTTCCTCTGCGAGATCTACTGCCCGACCGATGCGCTTTACGTCGCCGAAAAGGCCGACGGCCCGACCGGCATCGCCGAGCCCGAAGTCCTCGAACGCGACCTCTTCGGCGCCTATGCCCGTGCGCTCGGCTGGAATCGTGGGCGCGCCGGGGGAACACGGAATGACCCGACCCGCCATATCCGCGTGGCGCAGGTCTGAAAAGGAGATACCCATGGAACGCATCGCCGTCAGCGCCGTGCGCAAGTCGTTCAATCTGAAGCCCGGCCAGACCGTGACCGTCGACGGCGTCACGTCGAGCCGCATCGCGGTGCTGGACGGCGTCGACCTCACCATCGACAGCGGCGAGTTCATCACGCTGGTCGGCCCGTCGGGTAGCGGCAAGTCGGTGCTGCTCGACGTGATCGCCGGGCTGACGGAGGCGACCTCGGGTGTCGCCCGCATCGACGGGGTCGAGGTCGTGAAGCCTCATGCCCGCACGGCCTATGTCTTCCAGCAATATGCGCTCTTTCCCTGGCGCACGGCCCTGCAGAATGTCGAATACGCGCTGGAGGTGCGCGGCGTTCCCGCGGCCGAGCGGCGCGAGCGGGCGAAGGATTTCCTGCATCTCTTCGGCCTGAAGGGCTTCGAGGACCGTTTTCCCTCGCAGCTTTCGGGCGGCATGCAGCAGCGCGTGGCGATCGCCCGGGCGCTTTCCACCGATCCGCAGGTCCTGCTGATGGACGAGCCCTTCGCCGCGCTCGACGCGCAGACGCGCGACATCCTGCAGAGCGAGCTCCTGCGCATATGGGAGCAGATCAAGACGACGGTGGTCTTCGTCACCCATTCGATCGACGAGGCGATCTACCTTGCCGACCGCGTCGTGGTGATGACGGCCCGGCCGGCGAGCGTGAAGGAGATCGTCGACATCGACCTGCCGCGCCCGCGCGACCTCGAAATCCGCAACAGCGAGGCCTTCAACGCCTATCGCGGCCGCGTCTGGGAAAGCCTGCGCGACGAAGTCGGCAAGGCCCAGCGCGACTGGACCCTTGCTTCCACCTACGCCAATTAAGGGAGGATGAGATGAGCCTCATCGCCGACCGCAACCTGCCGCTCCGCAACACCTTTTCATTGCGCCGCAAGCGCACCCCTTCCAGGGCGCCGCGCGCTTTCGGCGAGGCCGTCTCGACCGTCACGCTCGGCCTGCCGGCGGTCGTCGCCTTCGCGCTCCTCTGGGAGATCGCGCCGCGCGCCGGCTGGATCAACGCGCTGTTCTTCCCGCCGCTGAGCCAGGTGCTTGCGGTGCTCTGGGAGATGATCGTCTCCGGCCAGCTTGCCGACCATATCGGCATCAGCCTGCAGCGGGCCGCGATCGGCTTCCTGCTTGCCCTCGTCACCGCCGTGCCGCTCGGCTTCCTGATGGGGCGCTATTCGCTGTTCGAGAAAGCCTCCGACTTCCTCGTCCAGACGCTGCGCAACACCTCGCAATTCGCGCTGCTGCCGGTCTTCATCCTCGTTCTCGGCATCGGCGAGGCCTCGAAGATCGCCATCACCTTCTACGCCGCGGTGTTCTTCCTGCTGATCAACACGATCGTCGGGGTGAAGTCCGTCGATCCGCTGCTCGTCAAGGCGGCGCGCTCCATGGGCACCTCGGACTGGGACCTCTTCAAGAAGGTGATCTTCCCTTCCGCCATCCCCTCGATCGTCGCCGGCGCCCGGCTCGGGGTGAAGACCTCGCTGTTCTCGGTGATCGCCGCCGAGATGCTCGCCGCCCAGTCCGGCATCGGCTACCTCATCCAGAACGCGTCGCTGATGCTGGAAACCGACCGCATGTATGCCGGCATCCTGACGCTGACGATCATCGGCCTCCTGCTCAACTACCTGCTCGTGGCCGGCGAACGGCGCGCGACGCATTGGCGCGGCAGCGGCGAAAGCGGCCCGAACTGACCCCGATCCCTAAGTCCTCCCAACCAGCGATCTCTCCCGAAAGGATCTATCCATGACATCGTTTCCGCTCCGCCGGACCTTCCTGAAAATCGCGCTCGCGCTTTCGATCCTGCCCGTTTCGGGCCTTGCGCCGGCCCTTGCCGACGAGGCAAAGCCGGACGTCATCCGCATCGGCTCCACGGCGCCGGGCCACCTGAAATTCATCCTCTACCGCAACAGGAAGCTGCTGGAGGACGAGTTCGCCAAGGACGGCATCAAGATCGAGCTGACCACCTTCGACGGCGGCTCGGCGGCGACCGTCGCCCTCGGCTCCGGCGCCATCGACTTCACCTATATCGGCAACAACCCGTCGCTGCGCCTTGCGGCCACCGGCGCCGATGTGAAGCTCGTCGGCCTGTCGAGCTGGAACCGCTCCAACGAGACGCAGATCGTCGTGAAGCCGGATTCGCCGATCCAGAAGATCGAGGACCTCAAGGGCAAGAAGGTCGCCTATCTCGCCGGCACCGTGCGCCACTCGACCTTCGCCAAGGCGCTGAAGACGGCGGGCCTCTCGATCACCGATGTCGAGAGCCTCAATCTCGGCATCGAGAGCTCCGGGCCGGCCCTGTCGCGCGGCGACGTCGACGCGGTGGTCGAAAGCACCGGCCCCGTGCAGAAGCTGGTCGAGGAAGGCGAGGCCCGGGTGATCTTCGATGCCGGCGTTTCCGGCAGCCCGGAATGGGCCGTGCCGCATCTCCTCAGCGTCAACGGCGATTTCGCCCGCAAATATCCCGACATCGTGACGCGTTTGCTGGCCGTCGATATCGCGGCGGCGCGCTGGGCCGATGCCAATCCGGAAGAAACGATCGCGATCTTCGTCAAGGAGACCGGCAACAGCGACAATGCGGTGCGCGCGACCTATCCGGACGGCAAGTTCTTCCAGGATCCGCAGATCACCGATGAGGCGGTGCGTGCGCTTCAGGGCGAGGAGGCCTTCATGGCCGATGCCGGGCTCCTGAAGGGCAAGGTGAACTACGACACCTGGATCGACCGCTCCTTCTACGACGCAGCCATCAAAAAGGCGGATGCCAGCAACTGATGTTCGGGCGTTTCCGCTTGTCTCCGGATCGCGGAAACGCTCCATCCTTCCATCCCGGCGTAATTCCGGCAAAACTGCTTCGCGCTTTTGCCGGAATTGCTCTATAGGACGGGACGGCGGCGCTCGAACGTCGTCGCCCGTTTTGCGATTGCGATGTCCTCCATTCCCTCTCCGCCACTACCGCTTCACCGTACCCGCATCGTCCCGGCCGTCGTCGCCGTGGCCTTCTTCATGCAGATGCTCGACAGCACGATCATCGCGACGTCGCTGCCGGCGATGGCGCAGGCCTTCTCGACGGATGTCGTGGCGCTCAACATCGGCTTCACGGCCTATCTGCTCGCCATGGCCGTGTTCATACCGCCGGCCGGCTGGCTTGCCGACCGGTTCGGCGCACGCGAGGTCTTCCTGACGGCGATCGTGCTCTTCACGCTTTCCTCCGTCGCCTGCGGCTTTGCCGGCTCGCTCGCCGAGTTCACCGCGGCGCGGCTCTTCCAGGGTGCATCCGCCGCGCTGATGACGCCCGTCGGGCGCCAGCTCGTGCTGCGCGGCGCGCCGAAGGCGGAGCTGGTGCGGGCGATCGCCACCATCACCTGGCCGGCGTTGATCGCGCCGGTGATCGGGCCGCTGATCGGCGCCTGGGTGACCACGCATGCCGGCTGGGAATGGAACTTCTTCATCAACCTGCCGCTCGGCCTCGTCGGTGTGATGCTCGTCCTGTTCTTCGTGCCGCAGACGCCGGCCGAAGGTGCGCGACCCTTCGACCTGAAGGGTTTCCTCCTGACGGGAAGCGCGCTCGCGCTGACGCTTGCCGGCCTGGAACTCTCCAGCGCGCCGACGGGCGGCGCCGGCACGCTCGCCGTTCTCGCCCTCGGCCTTGTCGCCGGCTGGATCGCCATCCGCCATCTGCGTCGCGTGCCGCATGCCCTGCTCGACATGGCGGTGCTCAAGGTGCCGACCTTCGCCTTCGCGACGCTCTCGGCGGGCACTGCCGGACGGCTTGCGGTCAATGCCACGCCCTTCCTGCTGCCGCTCCTCTTCCAGGTCGGCCTCGGCCTCGATGCCGTCGAGACTGGGTCGCTCGTGCTCGTCTATTTCCTCGGCAACCTGCTGATGAAGAGCGTGACGACGCCGGCGCTGCGCCTTTTCGGCTTCCGCACGCTGCTGATCGTCAACGGCCTTGTCGCCGCGCTGACGATCGGCGCCTTCGCCTTCGTCGACAACGAGACGCCGCGTCTCCTGCTCTTTACGCTGCTGATCGCCTGCGGGTTGTCCCGCTCGATGCAGTTCACGGCGTTGACGACGATCGCCTTCGCCGACGTGACGCCCGCCCAACGCGGCGCGGCGACGACGATCTCGGCCATGCTGCAGCAGCTCGCGCAGCTTCTCGGCGTCGCCGTGGCCGCTGCCGTCATCCGCCTCTCGGGCGTCCTTTTCCCCGAAGCCGGCGGCGGCGGCATGCTGACGGACATCCGCGCGGCCTTCCTCGTCATCGGCGCCATCGGCTTCATCTCGGCCCTGCGTTTCCTCGCGCTGCCTACCGGCGCCGGGGCGGAAGTTTCCGGGCATCGCTGCCGCCCCTCTTGATTCTCTTCAGGATTGCGGTAGCCTGCGCGCGTTCGACAAGACTGCACGGGAGAGATCGGCCTGAAGGCCGGCGCCGACGGAGCAACCCCCCAGGAAACTCTCAGGCACAAGTGACCGTGCAGTTGAACGATCTGGAGAGAGGCGCTGCGAGCGTCCACCGAAGGGGAAAGCCGCCGCGGCCGGGCCGTGACAGGTAAACTCTCAGGTACCGTGACAGATTGGGGAAAACGCGGGTTCCGGCCCGTACCCTGATGTCATACGGAGCGAGAGACTTATATGCCCCATATCGCCGTTATCGGCGCCGGTATCACCGGCGTCACCACTGCCTATGCCCTTTTGGAACGCGGCTTCGACGTGACCGTGCTCGAAAGCCAGCGCTACGCCGCCATGGAAACCTCCTTTGCCAATGGCGGCCAGCTTTCCGCCAGCAATGCCGAGGTCTGGAACCATTGGTCCACCCTGTTCAAGGGCGTCAAATGGATGATGCGGAACGATGCGCCGCTGCTGATGAACCCGCGGCCGACCTGGCACAAATATTCCTGGCTCGCCGAGTTTGCTTCCAACATCCTCGGCTATCGCGACAACACGGTGGAGACGACCCGGCTGGCGATCGCCGCCCGCCAGCACCTCTTCTCCATCGCCGAGCGCGAGAACATCGATTTCGACCATGTGCGCCGCGGCATCCTGCATGTCTACTGGGACAAGGCGAGCTTCGACCATGCCGCGAAGGTCAATGCCCTGCTGACCGAGGGCGGGCTCGACCGCCGGGCGGTGACGGCCGAAGAGGTCAAGTCGATCGAACCCACGCTGCACGGGGCCTTCCACGGCGGCTTCTACACGCCCTCGGATTCGACCGGCGACATCCACAAGTTCACCTCGGGCCTTGCAAGAGCCTGCGAGCGCCGCGGCGCCCGTTTCCTCTTCGATGCCCGCGTCACGCAGGTCGGCAGGAGCGGCGCGTTCCGCATCGGCTATGCGACGGGCGAGGGCGCGGAACGCCAGGTCGAGGCGGATGGCGTCGTCGTCTGCGCCGGCACGGCGAGCCGCCAGATCGCGGCCATGCTCGGCGACCGGGTCAACGTCTATCCCGTGAAGGGCTATTCGATCACCGTTCATCTCGATGACGAGCGCAGCCAGGCGGCGGCGCCCTGGGTGAGCCTGCTCGACGACCGGGCGAAGATCGTCACCAGCCGCCTCGGCCCGGGCCGCTTCCGCGTCGCCGGCACGGCGGAGTTCAACGGCATGAACCGCGATATCCGCCACGACCGCGTCAAGCCGCTCGTCGACTGGACCCGCATGCTGTTTCCCGAGGTCGACACCAATCGTGTCGTGCCCTGGGCGGGCCTGCGCCCGATGATGCCCAACATGATGCCGCGGGTCGGCAGGGGGCGTCAGCCCGGCGTGTTCTACAATACCGGGCACGGCCATCTCGGCTGGACCCTTTCGGCGGCGACCGCGCAGATGGTGACGGACACGATCGCCGGCGAGATGGCGGCAGACCGCGCCATCGCCGCCTGATAGAAGAACGGCGAATCTTTCGAGACTTTTCAGGTCCCGGCGGCTGGCTGCCGGGACCTCATGGAAAACCGCAACCCTACGAGGACAGATATGGCCGAACTCACCCTTGCCGCCGCCAACATCATCATCGCCGCCGCCCTTGAGGCCGGCACGAAGGCAGGCTTCAAGCCGCTCACCGTGGCCGTGCTCGATGCCGGCGGACACCTGAAGGCCTTCCAGAAGCAGGACGGCGCCTCCATGCTGCGCTACGAGATCGCTTTCGGCAAAGCCTACGGCTCGCTTGCCGTCGGCATGGGCTCGCGCTGGCTGGACAGGAACGCGAAGGAGCGCCCGCATTTCATCGAGGGCCTGACCGCCGTCTCCGGCGGCAGGATCGTCGCCGTCCCGGGCGGCGTGCTGATCCGCGATGCGGCCGGGGCGCTGCTCGGCGCGGTCGGCATCACGGGGGATACTTCGGACAATGACGAGACCTGCGCGGTCGCCGGCATCGAGGCCGCGGGCCTCGTCGCCCAGGTCGACTGAGGCTGTCGATGGGGATGAGGCCGCGCCGAGCGTGCGTGGTCTTCCCTTTCCTGATCAGCGGGGACTCAGTTTCCAACAAGGCGCCTTCCTGCTGAAGGCCTTCGGCCTCATCGACCTCAGCGAGGCGCAGTGGACGGTGCTGTTTGCCGACATGCTCGCGCTGGCCGGCGGCTAACCGTGAAGCGTGGCGGCGAGGATCGCCGGGATCATGCCGCCGGCCTGAAGGATGGCGACCTCGCGGTCCGTCTCCACCGCGGCCCGGCCGGTTATGGCCCGGCGCGAACCGTCCGGCCGCAGCAGGCTCACGCATATCGCGCCGCGCGGCTCCACCCGCCTCGCGTCGATCTCGATCCGGTCCGTCGCCTCCGGCAGGAAGGGCGTGTCGCGGTCGATCACGATGGGAAGGACGCCCATGCCCACGAGGTTGGTGCGGTGGATGCGTTCGAAGCTGCGGGCGAGCACGGCGCGCACGCCGAGCAGCGCCACGCCCTTGGCCGCCCAGTCGCGGGATGAGCCCGTGCCGTAGCGCTCGCCGGCGATGAGGACGACCGCGCGGCCTTCGGCGCGATAACGCTCGGCGATGTCCCAGAGCGGACCTTCCTCCAGCGTCGGGGCGTGGACGGTGCGCGAGGCCGGGCGGCCGCCGATCAGGGCGTTTGCGGCGGTCGGGTTGTCGAAGAGGCCGCGCACCATGGCCTGCCAGTTGCCGCGCCGGGCCGCGTAGACATTGAGATCGGTCGGCGGATCGCCGCGTTCGACGAGGTGCCGCCCGGCTATGCTGCCGGCCGCGATCTGGCCGGCCGGCGAGATGTGGTCGGTCGTCATGTCGTCGCCCAGCACGAGCAGCGGATGGGCCGTATAGGCGCCCGGCCGGCTTGCCGGGCCTGCGGCGGCAAAGGGCGGCCGGCGGATATAGGTGGAGGCCTCCGCCCAGGGGAAGCGCGCGGCGCGCGGCGCGTCGAGCCGCTGCCAGGGCTCGTAGACCCCGGCCTGCTCGAAGGCCTCGCGAATGTCCTGCGGATTGGAGAATCCCCGCACCACGGCGTCGATTTCCGCGTCGGAGGCAAGCAGCTCGCGGAGGCGGACGGGCGCGCCGTCGGCGTCCCGCGCGATTTCTGCCTTCATCGGATCGGGCACCACCCTGCCGATGAGCGACAGCGCGACGACGAGCGGCGGGGAGGCGAGGAAGCCGAATTGCAGGGACGGATGCACGCGCCCCGGAAAGTTCCGGTTGCCGGAAAGCAGGGCGCTCGCCACCGTGCCGCCGGCAATGGCCTCCGCCATGTCGGGATGCAGCGGTCCGGAATTGCCGATGCAGGTCGTGCAGCCATGCCCGACGATGCCGAAGCCGAGGGCCTCCAGATCGGGGAGCAGGCCGCTGGCCGAGAGGAACCGTTCGGCGGACGGCGAGCCGGGCGCGAGCGACGTCTTCACCCAGGCGGGTGGGCGAAGGCCGAGGCGGCGGGCCTTGCGCGCGACGAGGCCCGCCGCGGCGAGCAGGCGCCGGTCGGACGTGTTGGTGCAGCTCGTGATGGCGGCAATCGCGATCGCGCCGTCGGGTATGCCTTGCGCCTCGCGCGCGAAGGGCCGGCCGCTCGCCGCCTCCAGCGCCCCGGCGGCCGCGGCGAGCGGCAGCTTGTCCTGCGGGCGGCGCGGGCCGGCCAGAAGCGGCTCGACGCCGGCAAGGTCGAGGTCGAGGATGCGGCTGTAGCGCGGCGCGGCGGCGGGGTCGAACCAGAGGCCGAGCGCCTTTGCGGCCGCCTCCACCAGCGCGCAATGGTCGGCCGTGCGCCCGGTCTCGCGAAGATAGGCGACCGTCTGCGCGTCGATCGGGAAGAAGCCGGTCGAGGCGCCGTATTCCGGCGCCATGTTGGCGACCACCGCCCGGTCGCCGCCGGTGAGCGTGGAGACGCCCGCGCCGAAGAACTCGACGAACTCGCCGGCTATGGCGTGCCGGCGCAAGAGGTGGGTGACCTCGAGCGCGAGGTCCGTCGACAGGATCCCGGGCCGCAGCCTGCCGGTGAGCCGCACGCCCACCACGTCGGGAATGCGCAGCGTCACCGGCATGCCGAAGAGCACGCTCTCGGCCTCCAGCCCGCCGACGCCCCAGGCCAGCACCCCGATGCCGTTGATCATCGGCGTGTGGCTGTCGGTGCCGATGAGCGTGTCGGGCACGGCCCAGCGTTCGCCGTCGCGCTCCTCGATGCGGATGACGGTGGCGAGCTGTTCGAGGTTCAGCGTGTGCATGATGCCGGTTCCGGGCGGATGGACCCGCACGCCGGGCAGCGCGGCGGTCGCCCATTTCATCAGCCGGTAGCGCTCGCTGTTGCGCTCCATTTCGCGGCGCATGTTGTGTTCGCGGGCGCCGGGGCGGCCGTACCAGTCGACCGCCACGCTGTGGTCCACCGAGACGTCGACGGGCAGAACCGGCGTCAGCGCGGCAGGATCGCCGCCGGCTTCCGCGACGGCGTCGCGCATCGCCGCGATATCCACCAGCGCCGGCACGCAGGTCGTGTCGTGCATCAGCACGCGGGACGGGTGGAAATCGACCTCCACCTCGCTCGTGCCCTCGTCGAGCCAGCGGTCGAGCGCTTCGGTGAAGGCGGCCAGCCGGCCGGGCTCGCGCCGCGCGACGTTCTCCAGCAGGATCCGCAGCACGACCGGCAGGCGTTCGAGCCGGCCCTGGAAGACCTCGTCCAGCGGGACGAGCCGGACCGTTTCCTCAGCCGTTTCGATCCGCTGCGCCATTGGAGACTCCGAAAAGTGATTTTTAATATCTAAAAAGCCAATTATGTATGAATGTCAATTGAAAACGGGCCAGCCATTGGCTTTTATACCGCCAGACATGCAAAGAAACCGGCCCCTTGTTTCTTTTGCGCCGGCCGTGGAATAACCTGCGCCACACGCCCTCAGACAGATCCGGGACACGAAAGACATGCGCTCCAGCCAGCTTGCCCAGACGATCGCCAACGAAATCACCCTTCTCGTCACCTCCGGCGAGCTTGCGGTGGGCGACCATGTGAAGACCCAGCAACTGGCGGACCGGTTCGGCGTCTCGCGCTCGCCGGTGCGCGAGGCGATGGACATGCTGGCAAGCCAGGGGCTGCTGGAGCAGAAGGAAAACCGCGGCTTCTTCGTGCGGGAGATCGCCGGCGGCATCGTCGAGCGGGTGCGCGACGATGCCGAGCCGTTCGAGGTGGCGAACGACTACCAGCGGCTGGCCGAAGACTGGCTGACGGACCGCATCCCCGCCGAGGTCACCGAGCAGATGCTGCGCGAGCGTTATGAACTGACGAAGTCGCAGCTCAACGACGTCCTGATGCGCGCCACCCGCGAGGGCTGGGCGGAGCGCAAGCAGGGTTATGGCTGGCGCTTCCTGCCGGTGGCCAAGACGCCGGAGGCCTTCGAGCAGATCTATCGCTTCCGCATGCTGATCGAGCCGGCCGCCATGCTGGAGCCGGAATTCCGCCTCGACCGGAAGATCATCGAGGAGCAGCGGCGCATCCAGCAGCGCATGCTGGACACCGATATCGAGCGCCTGCCGGCCGAGCGCCTGCTGCACAACGGCGCGTTCTTCCACGAAGAGCTGATCAAGATGTCGAACAATCCGTTCTTCCATCTCTCGCTGGTGCGCGTGAACCGCATGCGCCGCCTGCTCGAATACCGCTCGCGCGTCGACCGCAGCCGCACGGTGCGGCAATGCCAGGAGCATCTCGGGATCCTCGATCTTCTCGAGCGCGGGGAGATCGTCGAGGCCTCCTACACGATGCGCCGGCATCTCGGCGGCGCGCTGTCGAAAAAATCTCCGGTCGCCTGGTCCTGGTCGCACCAGGCGCATGAAAAAGAGGATGCCGAAAAATAAGGATTGCATTTTTGAATTAAAAAAGCCAATACTGCTCCCGTGACATTGCGCGGCGCTATCGCGCGTCGCCTCATGGGAGATGGATCTGATGAAAATATTCGTGACGCCGTGTGACGGGATCGGTCCCGAGATCACTGCGGCAACCATGGAGGTCCTGAAGGTCGCGGACGCGGCCTTCGGCCTCGGCCTCGAATACCACTTCGAGGACACCGGCTTCACCAGCCTTGAGAAATTCGGTACGACCCTGCGCGACGAGACGATCGAGCGGGCGCGCACCTTCGACGGCATCATCCTCGGCCCGCAGTCGCACATGGATTATCCGCCCCGCGACAAGGGGGGCGTGAACGTCTCGGCCGGCTTCCGCGTCAAGCTGGACCTCTATGCGAATGTGCGCCCGGCGCGCTCGCGCCCCTTCCTCAACGACGCCAAGACGATGGACCTCGTCATCATGCGCGAGGCGACGGAAGGGTTCTATCCCGACCGCAACATGTTCGCCGGCACGGGCGAATTTATGCCGACGCCGGATGTCGCCCTGTCGGTGCGCAAGATCACGGCGTCCGCCTGCGAGCGCATCGCCCGCCAGGCCTTCCTGCTCGCCATGAAGCGGGGCAGGAAGGTGACAGCGGTCCACAAGGCCAACAATTTCATCCTCACGGACGGCCTGTTCCTGCAAGAGGTCCACAAGGTCGCGGCCGAGTTCCCGGAGGTCGCGCTCAACGAGGTCATCATCGACGCGATGGCCGCCCATCTGGTGCGCGATCCCTCGCGCTTCGACGTGATCGTCGCGACGAACTTCTATTCGGACATCCTGTCGGACCTTGCCAGCGAGCTTTCCGGCAGCCTCGGCCTTGCGGGCTCGATCAACGCCAATGCCGAGACCGGCCTCGTCTGCGCCCAGGCCCAGCACGGCTCGGCCCCGGACATCCAGAACAGGAACATCGCCAACCCCACCTCGCTCATCCTGTCGACCGCGATGATGCTGAGCTGGCTCGGCGAGCAGCGCGGCCTGCCGCAGTTCGAGGCGGCGGGTACGGAGATCGAACGGGCCGTCGACGAGGTCCTCGCCAATCCGGGCTCGCGCACGCGCGACCTCGGCGGCACCACCAATACCGACGTCTTCGGCGCCCGCGTGGCGGGTGCGGTTGGAAACGGCGACGGCGAGCGCAAGCGCGCCTGACGGCGTTGTTTGTGTTTTGGACTGTCAAAAACCAAAACACGGGCATGGAGGATGCGAGGCCAGGGAGTGGCCCTCGCGCATTGCCCGCGGCCGCTTCCGGGCGCGGGCCTGATCTTTGGGAGAAGAGATGATGAACAGCAACCTATCCGCCCGCGCGGCCGCCCTTGTGCTCGGCACCGCGCTCATGGCCGCCTTCGGCGCCTCGGCCGAGGAGCTTCCGGCCGGCTATCCGGCCGACTATGCGGCCATCGTCGCCGCTGCGAAGCAGGAGGGCACGGTCTCGATCTACACCTCGACGGACGCGGCCCAGTCGCAGAAGCTGCAGGACGGCTTCACCAGGAAATACGGCATCAAGATCGCCTATAACGACCTCGGCACGAACGGCGCCTACAACCAGGTGATCTCCGAGGCCGCCGCGAGCCAGACGACCGCCGACGTGGTCTGGAGCTCGGCCATGGACCTCCAGATGACGCTGGTGCAGGACGGCTATGCCGGGGAATACGCCTCGCCGGAGGCCGGCAACGTTCCCGCCTGGGCGAACTACAAGAACATGCTCTACGGCACGACCGTCGAGCCGGTCGGCGTCATCTACAACACCAAGGCGCTGTCGGAGGACAAGCTGCCGAAGACCTATGCCGACCTGATCGCCTTCCTGAAGGACAACAAGGCGGAGCTTGACGGCAAGGTCGCGACCTTCGATCCGGAAAAGAGCGGTTCCGGCTTCCTCCACCACTCCAACGATGCGCGCCACCGCGCGGATTTCTGGGATCTCGCCAAGGCCATGGGCGAGAACGGCGCGAAGATCTATTCCAGCTCGGGCGGCATGAAGGAGACGGTGGTCTCGGGCGAGAACGTCATCGCCATCAACATCATCGGCTCCTACGCGCTGGACTGGGTGAAGGAGAGCCCTAACCTCGGCGTGCATTTTTCGACCGACTATACGCCGGCCTTCTCGCGCCTCGCGCTGATGACCAAGGATGCCCCGCACCCGAACGCGGCAAGGCTCTTCATCGATTTCATGCTGTCGAGCGAAGGCCAGTCGCTGCTCGCCGAGGGCGGCCTGCCCTCCGTGCGCGAGGACGTGACCGCCGGTCTCAACATCAAGACGCTGAACGAGCGTGTCGGCGGCGGCCTGAAGCCGATCGCGGTCGATGAGGGCGTGCTCGAATACATGGACCCGGCCAAGCGCGTCCAGTTCTTCAACGACTGGAAGGCAGCCCTCGGCCGCTGATGTCCTGCCGGCCGCAGCGCGCTCGCGCCGCGGCCGGCCCCGCCACCCTTTGCGAGAGGCAAGAATGTCTACCCACGCTCAAGCGCCGGCCGCGCTGGACCTGTCCAGGGCCGCGGCCGAAAAGAAATATCCGGCAAGGATGCCGCGCCACGGCAATGCCAGCCTCTTCAGGCGCATCGTCATCGGGCTCCTGGCCATCGCCGTCCTGGCGCCGGTCGGCCTGATCATCTACCAGAGTTTCCTGACGGCGGCCTTCTTCAGCCCGCGCGCGCGGTTCGGCCTCGATGCCTATGTCTATGTCTTCACCGACAGGAATTTCTACAAGGCGCTCGGCACCACGGCGGTCTTCTCCTTCGGCATGGTCGCCATCGCCGTGCCGCTCGGCGGCCTGCTCGCCTTCCTCGTGACGCGCACGGACATCAAGGGCAAGCGCCTGCTTGAGATCCTGGTGCTGGTGCCGATGTTCATCTCGTCAATCGTGCTGGCCTTCGGCTACACGGTGTCGGTCGGGCCGACCGGCTTCGTCTCGCTCTTCATCCGCGGCGTCCTCGGCTTCGTGCCGTGGAACATCTACAGCCTGCCGGGCATGATCCTGATCGCCGGCCTCAGCCATGTGCCGCACGTCTATCTCTACGTCTCCTCGGCCATGCGCAACCTGCCGTCGGACCTTGAGGAGGCCGCCCGCACCACGGGCGCCTCCATCTGGCAGGTCTCGCGCGACGTCACGCTGCCGATGGTCCTGCCGGCACTGATCTTCGCGGCCGCGCTCAACATCCTTCTCGGCTTCGAGACCTTCGGCATTCCGCTCGTCCTCGGCGATCCGAACGGCATCATGGTGCTCACCACCTATATCTACAAGCTGACGACGCTGTTCGGCACGCCCACCTACCAGTTGATGGCCGTGGTCGCCGTCGTGCTCATCCTCATCACGCTGCCGCTCGTCTGGATGCAGCGCAAGCTCCTGCGCAATGCCCGCAAATATGCCGCGATGGGCGGCAAGGGCGCACGCGTCGCCACCTTGAAGCTCGGCACCAGCGGCCAGGTCATCGCGCTGTCGATCATCGGCTTCTGGCTGTTCGTGTCCGTCGTCCTGCCGATCGGCGGCATTGCGGTGCGCGCCTTCGTCGATGCCTGGGGCGAGGGCGTCAACCTGTGGGACCAGCTCACCTTCTCGAATTTCGACCGCATGTTCGAAGTGCCGAGCCTGGTGCGCGGCATCGTCAACACCGTGCTGCTCTCCGTCGTCGGCGGCGCCGTGGCGGTCGGCATCTACCTGATGGTCGGCCTTGCGGGACACCGCAACTGGGGCCTGTCGAACACCGTGCTCGACTATATCGTGCTCCTGCCGCGCGCCCTGCCGGGCCTCGTCATCGGCCTCGCCTTCTTCTGGGTGTTCCTCTTCGTGCCGCTTCTGACGCCGCTGCGCCCGACGCTGGCCAGCCTGTTCATCGCCTATGTCGTCGTCGGATTGTCCTACGGCCTGCGGCTTCTCCAGGGCACGCTCATCCAGGTGGCGCCGGAGCTGGAGGAATCCGCCCGCACCACCGGCGCCACGATCGGCCGCACCTGGAAGGACGTGGTGATCCCGATCGTCCGGCCCGGCCTTGCCGGCGCCTGGGCGCTGATCATGATCATCTTCCTGCGCGAATATGCGACGGGCGTCTACCTCATGGGCGCCGGTACGGAGGTCATCGGCTCGCTGATGGTCTCGCTTCTCCAGACCGGCGCCATGAACACCATCGCCGCCCTTTCCCTCATCAGTATCGTCTTGACGGGCGCGGGCCTTGCCCTCGCCCTCCGTTTGGGAGCCAAAATCCATGACTGAACTCGTCGTCAGCAATGTCCAGAAGTGGCTGGGCGGCTTGCAGATCCTGAAGGGCGCGTCGTTCACCGCGCAGCGCGGCTCCATCGTCGCCCTGCTCGGGGCCTCGGGCTCCGGCAAGACGACGCTGTTGCGCTGCGTCGCCGGCCTCGAACAGCCGGAGATCGGCCAGATCGTCATCGGCGGCAAGACCGTGCTCGACGGCGAGAAGAAGCTCGCCTTGCCGCCCGAGCAGCGCAATATCGGCCTCGTCTTCCAGTCCTACGCGCTCTGGCCGCACCGCACGGTGAAGGAGAATGTCGGTTACGGCCTGAAGCTGCGCAACGTTGCGCAGGCTGGTATCGAAAAGCGCGTCCAGGCGATCCTGGAGCGCATGGGCCTCGGCCATCTTTCCGACCGCTTCCCCTCGCAGCTTTCGGGCGGCCAGCAGCAGCGCGTCGCGATCTGCCGGGCGCTGGTCTATGAGCCGCGCGTGCTGCTGCTCGACGAGCCCTTGTCCAACCTCGATGCGAAGCTGCGCGAGGAGGCCCGCTACTGGATCCGCAAGCTGATCCTCGATCTGGAGATCTGCGCCATCCTCGTGACGCACGACCAGAGCGAGGCGCTGGCCGCCGCCGACAATATCCTGCTCCTGCAGGACGGCCGGATCGTCCAGCAGGGCGGGCCGCAGGAGATCTATTCCAACCCGAACAGCTTCTATTCGGCGGATTTCCTCGGGGCCAACAACATCGTCAGCGCCAGGGTGAAGGCCGTCGACGGCAGGGTGGCCGTCATCGGCGGCGACAACTGGAGCCTCGACGGCACGGTGCGCGAGGCGGCCGGCCTCAGCGCCGCTGAGGAGGCCTGCGCCGTCATCCGCGTCGAACAGATCAGCGTCAGCGACAGGCCGGAAGCGGGCGGCCTCGAAATGGACCTCGACGACAGCATCTATCTCGGCGACCGCTGGGAATATCGCCTCAGCCGCGGCGATTTCGTCGCCAAGGCGCACGGCGCAAGGCAATTGTCCCCGGGCAAGGTCTGGGCGCGCATCCCCCCGGAAAGCGTCTGGGTGTTCTCGGCCGGCCAGTAGGGCCGCCGGAACGGAAGGGAAAGCCATGTCGAAACCGCCCCGCATCACCCTCGTCCACGCCACGCCGATCGCGATGGAGCCGATCCGGCTCGCCTTCGCCGCGGCCTGGCCGGAAGCGGACCTCGTCAACCTGCTGGAGGACAGCCTGTCGCCCGACAGGGCCCGGCAGGACGAGATCACCGATGCGCTGGCGGCGCGCATCGCGGCATTGACGGCCTATGCGCGGCAGATCGGCAGCGATGCGGTGCTCTTCACCTGCTCGGCCTTCGGGCGGGCGATCGAGCAGGCGGCGGCAACGGTCGACATCCCCGTGCTGAAGCCGAACGAGGCGATGTTCGAGGCGGCGATACGGCAGGGCGGCAGGACCGCCATGCTCTACACCTTCCCGCCGGCCCGCGCGGGCATGGAGGCGGAGTTCCGCGAGGAGGCCGCGCTGACGGACCCCGGCGCGGTGCTGGAAAGCTTCCTGGTGGAAGGCGCCATCGAGGCGGTGCGGGCCGGCGACGTCGAGACCCACAATCGGCTGGTCGCTTCCGCCGCCGCCGAACTGTCCGGTTTCGACAGCATCGTCCTTGGCCATTTCTCCACGGCGCGGGCCCTGCAGGCCGTCCGGGCGGTGACGGACATTCCCGTCCTGTCGAGCCCGGACGCCGCCATAGACAAGGTGAAGCGCCTTCTCGGCGTCGCCTGACATTTTCGCGGAAGGACCATTCATGCTGCTGGGCGTCATTGCCGACGATTTTACGGGGGCGAGCGACATCGCCAACACCCTTGCCAGGGGGCTGCCGGGGGAGGGCGGCCTCAGCACGGTGCAATATCTCGGCATCCCCCGGGAAAGGGTCGATCGCTCGGTCGAGGCCGGTGTCATCGCGCTGAAAAGCCGGTCGATCCCCGCCGCTGCCGCGGTCGAGCAATCGCTCGCCGCCCTTTCCTGGCTGCTCGACCAGGGCTGCCGCCAGATCGTCTTCAAATATTGCTCGACCTTCGATTCTACGCCGCAAGGCAATATCGGCCCCGTCGCCGAGGCGCTTGCCGACGCGCTCGGGGTCAGGGGCGTGATCGCCTGCCCGGCCTTTCCGGGTGCGGGCCGGACGGTCTACCAGGGGCATCTCTTCGTCAGGAACCGGCTTCTCCACGAATCCGGCCTGCAGAACCATCCGCTCAACCCGATGACCGATGCGGACATCCGCCGCTGGCTGCGACTCCAGACGGCGACGGAGGTCGGCCATGTCGATCTCGCCACCGTCCGGCGCGGCGCGGCCGGGATCGCGGCGGCGCTGGAGGCCGAGGGGCAGAACGGGCGGACCCTCGTCGTCGTCGATGCGGTCACGGACGAGGATCTCGTCGCCATCGGCCGCGCCGCCGCGGCGCACCGGCTCGTCACCGGCGGCTCGGGCATCGCGATGGGCCTTGCCGCGACCTTCATGGCCGAAGGGCTCGCCCGCGGCGCGGGAGCGGGCAGGGCCGGCATTACCGGGCCGGAGGCGATCCTTGCCGGCAGCTGCTCCGGCGCGACGCGCGAGCAGGTGGCGATCCACGCCCGCACCCACCCGACGCTCGCCGTGGACGTCGCCGGCGTGATGGACGGCCGGGTCACGACGGCGGACCTCGTGTCCTTCCTGCTCGCCCATGCGGGCGAGGCGCCGCTCGCCTATTCCTGCGGAACGCCGGAAGAGGTGGCGGCCATGCAGGCGCGCTTCGGGCGCGAAAAGGTCGCAAGCGCACTCGATGCGCTCTTTGCCGAGACGGCGCGGCGCCTCGTTTCGGCGGGCATCCGCCGGCTGGTGGTCGCGGGCGGGGAAACGTCGGGCGCGGTCGTCTCGGCGCTCGACCTCGGTGCGCTGACGATCGGCGCGGAGATCGATCCGGGTGTGCCGGTGCTCGTCTCGGGCGGGGAGCGGCCGGTGGCGCTGGCGCTGAAGTCCGGCAATTTCGGCGCGCCCGATTTCTTCCGCAAGGCGCTGGAAAGGCTTGCGGGGCGATGACGGCGCAGACACGCCCGAAACGGGAGCGGGGCGTCAGGCGGCGCGCTGCGCCAGCTTCGCCACGATCTGGTGGACGATGCCCTCCAGCGTGTCGTCTATATCGACCGTCACGGCATTCTCGTACCCTGCCGGGGGTTCGAGGGCGGCGAACTGGCTGTCGATGAGGCTCGTCGGCATGAAATGGCCGGCGCGCGCCGACATGCGGGCGGTGATCAGCGCCTTGCTGCCGGCAAGATGGACGAAGGTGACGGGGCCGTCCGCCTCGCGGACGATGTGCTCGCGATAGCGGCGCTTGAGCGCCGAGCAGCCGATGATGAGGATGCCGCCGGGCGCGGCCAGCCTTTGGCCGACCAGCGTCAGCCAGGGCCAGCGGTCGGCATCCGTCAGGGGATCGCCGCGGCTCATCTTCTCGATGTTCGCCGCCGGATGCAGGTCGTCGCCGTCGAGATAGGTCGCACCGAGCCGCGCGGCGAGCGCCGCGCCCACCGCCGACTTGCCGCAGCCGGCGACGCCCATCAGCACGATGCGCCGGGTTGCCTCAGAGCGAGGCCGTGATGCCGCCGTCGACATAGAGCACATGTCCGTTCACGAAGGAGGAAGCGTCGGAGGACAGGAAGATGCAGGCGCCGACAAGCTCCTCCACCTTACCCCAGCGGCCGGCCGGCGTGCGCTTTTCCAGCCATGCGGAAAAGGCGGGATCGGCGACGAGCGCGGCGTTCAGCGGCGTGTCGAAGTAACCGGGCGCGATGGCGTTGCATTGCAGGCCGTGTTTCGCCCAGTCCGTCGCCATGCCCTTGGTGAGGTTGCCGACCGCGCCCTTGGTGGCGGTATAGGGGGCGATGCCGGGGCGGGCGAGCGCCGTCTGGACGCTGGCGATGTTGATGATCTTGCCCGCGCCGCGCGCGATCATGTGGCGCGCGACGGCCTGACCGACATTGAAGACGGTGGAGACGTTGGTCTTCAGCAGCCGCTCAAAGGCATCGGCGGGAAAGTCCTCCAGCGGGGTGCGGTGCTGCATGCCGGCATTGTTGACGAGGATGTCGATGGCGCCGACCTCAGCCTCGAAACCGTCGATCGCCGCGCGCACGGCCGCATGGTCGGTGGCATCGAAGGCGAGCGTGTGCCGCGCGCCGAGCGCTTGCGCCGCCGCCGCAAGCCTGGCGGTGTCGCGGCCGTTGAGCACGATGTCCGCGCCCGCGTCGGCAAGGCCCTTCGCCAGCGCTAGGCCGATGCCCTGCGAGGAGCCGGTGACGAGGGCGCGCTTGCCCGTCAGGTCGAAGAGTTGGGTGCTCATGGCGTCTTGTCCCCTGGTTCTCGTCCTTGCGGACGGAAAGCCCTTTACACGTTTTCCTGCACGCGTTGTCAGGAAAAAGCGATCTGCGTCTTCATCGACTGTCCCTTGTCCGAGGCGATCTCGAAAGCCTTCAGGGCCTCGGCGAGCGGCAGCGTATGGGTGATCAGCGGCTTCACGTCGATCAGGCCGCCTGCATCAGCGAGATGGCGACCGCGAACTCCTCATGGAAGCGGAAGGAGCCGCGCAGGTCCAGTTCCTCGGCCGTGATCGCCATCATGGGAAGGCTCGTCTCGCCGCCAAGGCCGAGCTGGACGATGACGCCGCGCGGGCGCAGCGCATGGATGCCCGCAACGAGCGCTGCTTGAGCGCCGGAGCATTCGTAGAGCACGTCGAAACAGCCCTTGTTCTCGCTGAACCGGGCGAGGCCTTCGCGGTCTTCCGACAGGTTGACCGCGCGGGCAAAGCCGAGCGCCTCTTCGGAAAGGTCGGCGGCGACGATCTCGGCGGCGCCGGCCCGCCGGGCGGCAAGGATCGACAGGGTGCCGATCGGCCCGCAGCCGGTGACGAGCACGCGCTTGCCCAGCATCTCGGCGGCATCTGCGTGCCGGCGGCTGACGACGGTCGATGCCGGGGCGCGGCTGATCGTGCGCGACAGCAGCCGCTGCGGCCCTCAGCGGGATCCGGAGGCCGTCGCCGTTTCCCGGCGAAAGCCGGCCGGGCTCTTGGCCGTCCACTTGCGGAAGGCGCGGTGGAAGGCGCTGGGTTCGGAAAAGCCGAGCCGGGCGGCGATCTCCCCGACCCCGAGCGTCGTCGTCTGCAGCAATTCGACGGCGAGGTCGCGCCGGATCTCGTCGCGGATCGTCGCATAGGTCCGGCCCTCCGCCTGCAGGCGGTGCCGGAGGGTCGAGGGCGACATGCGCATCTGCGCCGCCAGGTCGTCGAACGCGCCCCACGAGGCGGGCGGCACCTGCCGCAGCCGCTTGCGGATGGCGGCGGCAAGGCCCGCATCGTAGCGGTATCGCACGAGGATATTGGCCGGCGCGTTGCGCAGGAACTGCTTCAACGCCTGCTCGCTGCGCGCGATCGGCAGCTTCAACACGGAGGCATCCAAGGCGAGCCGGGAGACCGCTTGCGAAAAGCGCACCGGCGCGCCGAAGAAAAGCCGGTAATCCGCGCCGTGATCGGGCTCGGCACAGCGGAAATCGACCATCCGCAGGGGAATGCGGCGCCCGACGAGCCAGCACGCGATGCCGTGCAGCAGGATCCAGTAGGCGCGGTAGGCGAAGGCCGAGCGCCCGTCCGCCCGATCCGTCAGCACGATCTGCGCCAGCCCGTCGGCGATCTCGACATGCCCCGCAGGGTCTTCCAGCACCACGTTGAGGAAACGCAGCGCACGCCGCAGCCCCTGGTCGAGGGTTTTGGCATGCAGGACGCAATGGCACAGCAGGGTGAAGCTGCCGCACCGCATCGGCCGTCCGCCCATGCCGAAGAACTCGTCGTCCATTTCGGCGGCGATCGCCAGCCACAGGGCGCCGTAGCCTTCGGCGGAGATCGGTCCTTCGATCCGGGCGGGCAGGCCGATGGCGGCCAGCACCTTTTTCGGCGATTTCCCCTGCCGTCTCAGGCAATCGAGCGCCTCTTCCACGAAGAAAGGCGATATCATGCGCCGTCCGGTTTCCGTCATCGTCATGCCCTGCGAAATGTGGTAAAACTGGCCGAAAATTCGCGGCGCTTCGGTCATCGCATGCAATATCGCACCGGCCTAGAGTGACGCAAGCCGGACAGGCCCCGGATGCCTGGGACCAGCCCCGTCGAAATCGAATGCGCTGGAGGAGAGCCGCATGTTGATCCGCGACAAGACCTTCGTCGTCACCGGCGGTGGTTCGGGCCTCGGCGCTGCCGTGGCGCGCATGCTGGCGGGCGAAGGGGCGAATGTCGTCATCGCCGACGTCAATGCCGATGCCGGGGCCGGCATCGCCGCCGGGCTTGGCGCAAACGCGGCCTTCATCAAGACCGACGTCACGCAGGAGAAGGACGGCGAGGCCGCCGTCGACCGCGCGCTGGAACGCTTCGGCCATCTCAACGGGCTGGTGAACTGCGCCGGCGTCGCGCCCGGCGAGAAGGTGATCGGTCGCGACGGGCCGCACCGGCTCGACAGTTTTGCCCGCACCGTCGGCATCAATCTCATCGGCACCTTCAACATGATCCGGCTGGCAGCAGCAGCCATCGCGAAAGAGGAGCCGGGGGCGGACGGCGAGCGCGGCGTCATCGTCAACACGGCCTCGGTCGCCGCCTTCGACGGGCAGGTCGGCCAGGCGGCCTATGCGGCCTCCAAGGGCGGGGTTGCCGCCATGACGCTGCCGATCGCCCGGGAGCTGGCCCGCTCAGGCATCCGCGTCGTCTCCATCGCGCCCGGCATTTTCGAGACGCCGATGATGGCCGGCATGCCGCAGGAGGTGCAGGATTCGCTGGGGCGGAGCGTGCCTTTTCCGCCGCGCCTCGGCAGACCGGTGGAATTTGCGGCCCTGGTGCGCCACATAGTCGAGAACGTCATGCTGAATGGCGAGGTCATCCGCCTCGACGGCGCGCTGCGCATGGCGCCGCGCTGAGGCCGGTCCCGGGAGGTTTCATGATGCTGCAGGATCCCATCGTCATCGTCGGTTCGGCCCGCACCCCGATGGGCGGCTTCCAGGGCGACCTCAAGGACGCCACCGCGCCGGAACTCGGCGCGGCCGCCATCCGCGCCGCGCTGGAGCGCAGCGGCGTCAGCCCCGATAGCGTCGAGGAGACGGTCTTCGGCTGCGTACTGCCGGCAGGCCAGGGCCAGGCGCCGGCCCGGCAGGCGGCCATCGGCGCGGGTCTGCCGTTTTCCGCCGGGGCCACCACCGTCAACAAGATGTGCGGCTCGGGCATGAAGGCCGTCATGCTGGCGCATGATTTCATCGCCGCCGGCAGCGCCTCGATCGCCGTTGCCGGCGGCATGGAGAGCATGACGAACGCGCCCTACCTGCTCGATAGGGCGCGCGGCGGCTACCGGCTCGGCCACGGCCGCGTCATCGACCACATGTTCCTCGACGGGCTGGAGGACGCCTATGACAAGGGTCGCCTGATGGGCACCTTCGCCGAGGATTGCGCCGAGGCCTACCAGTTCACCCGCCCCGCGCAGGACGACTATGCCGTGACCTCGCTCACCCGCGCCCGCGACGCCATCGAGAGCGGCGCTTTCAATGGCGAGATCGTCCCCGTCACGGTGGGCCGCGCGAAAACCGTGGTCGGCCGCGACGAGCAGCCCGGCAAGGCGAGGCTGGAGAAGATACCGACGCTCAAGCCCGCCTTCCGCGAAGGCGGCACGGTGACCGCGGCGAACGCCTCCTCCATCTCCGATGGCGCGGCGGCGCTGGTGCTGATACGCCGCTCGCAGGCGGAACGCGAGGGTCTTACGCCGCTCGCCACCATCGTCGGCCATGCCACGCATGCGCAGGCGCCCAATCTCTTCGCGACCGCCCCCATCGGCGCGCTGAGGAAACTTGCCGAACGCACCGGCTGGAACCTTGGCGATGTCGACCTGTTCGAGGTCAACGAGGCTTTCGCCGTCGTCGCCATGGCGGCGATGCGCGACCTAGACCTGCCGCATGACAAGGTGAACGTCCACGGCGGCGCCTGCGCGCTCGGCCATCCCATCGGCGCTTCCGGCGCGCGCGTGCTCGTCACGCTGCTTGCCGCGCTGCAACGCTACGACCTGAAGCGCGGCATGGCGACGCTCTGCATCGGCGGCGGCGAGGCGACGGCGGTCGCCATCGAGCGGCACTGAACGGAGGCCGGACATGATCCTGACGGAACAGCAGACCCAGATCCGCGACATGGCGCGCGATTTTTCCCGCGAGCGGCTCGCGCCGGGCGCCGCCGAGCGCGACAGGCAGAGCCGTTTTCCGCGCGAGGAGTTGGCGGAAATGGGCGAACTCGGCTTCCTCGGCATGCTGGTGCCGGAAGCCTATGGCGGGTCGCAGACGGGCGCGGTCGCCTATGCCGTGGCGCTAGAGGAGATCGCCGCCGGCGACGGTCCCTCCTCGACCATCATGAGCGTGCACAGTTCCGTCGGCTGCGTGCCGATCCTGAAATACGGCACGGAGGCGCAGAAGGAGCGCTTCCTGCCGAAGCTCGCCTCCGGCGAATGGATCGGCGGCTTTGCCCTGACCGAGCCGCAGGCCGGCTCCGACGCCTCGAACCTGAAAACCCGCGCCCGCCGCGACGGCGACCACTATGTCATCGACGGCGCGAAACAGTTCATCACCTCGGGCAGGAACGGCAACCTCATAATCGTCTTTGCCGTCACCGATCCCGAGGCGGGCAAGAAGGGCATTTCCGCCTTCCTCGTGCCGACCGATACGCCCGGCTACGAGGTCGTGCGCGTGGAAGAGAAGCTGGGCCTGCATTCCTCCGACACCTGCCAGATCGCCTTTTCCGCCATGCGCATTCCCGTCGAAAACAGGCTGGGAGCGGAAGGGGAGGGCTACCGGATCGCGCTCTCGAACCTCGAAGGCGGGCGTATCGGCATCGCCGCGCAGTCCGTCGGCATGGCGCGGGCGGCTTTCGAGGCGGCGCGCGATTACGCCCGCGAGCGCACCGCCTTCGGCACGCCGATCATCGACCATCAGGCCGTCGCCTTCCGGCTGGCCGACATGGCGACGCAGATCGAGGTGGCGCGCCAGATGGTGCTGCATGCCGCCCAGCTGAAGGAGGAGGGTCTGCCCTGCCTCACCGAGGCCTCGATGGCAAAGCTGTTCGCGTCGGAAATGGCGGAGAAGGTCTGCTCCGACGCGATCCAGATCCATGGCGGCTACGGCTACATGGCGGATTACCCCGTCGAGCGCATCTATCGCGACGTGCGCATCTGCCAGATCTACGAGGGAACGAGCGACGTCCAGCGCATCGTCATCGCGCGCAATCTATAGTGTTCGGGCCGTGCCCGTCGCGGGGAGAGCGGCGGGCGTGGCCGACAGGGAGGTACGACAGGGCATGACCGAGGTTCCGCATCTGAGCCTGCACGTCCCCGAGCCGGCGGTCCGGCCGGGCGGCGAGCCGGATTTCTCCAACGTCAGGATCGCGAAAGCCGGCGCGGTGCCGCGCCCGGCGGTCGATGCGGCGCCGGAGGATATCCGCGATCTCGCCTATTCGATCATCCGCGTGCTTAACCGCGACGGCGAGGCGGTCGGGCCGTGGGCCGGGCTGCTTTCCGACGAGGAACTGCTGACGGGCCTGCGCAACATGATGAAGCTGCGCGCCTTCGACGCCCGCATGCTGATGGCGCAGCGGCAGGGGAAAACCTCCTTCTACATGCAGCATCTCGGCGAGGAGGCGGTCGCTTCCGCCTTCCGCAAGGCGCTCAAGAAGGGCGACATGAATTTTCCGACCTACCGGCAGGCGGGGCTGCTCATCGCCGACGACTATCCGATGGTCGAGATGATGAACCAGATCTACTCGAACGAGGCGGATCCGCTGCGCGGCCGTCAGTTGCCGATCATGTATTCCTCCAAGGCGAACGGCTTCTTCACCATCTCCGGCAACCTCGCCACGCAATATGTGCAGGCCGTCGGCTGGGCCATGGCGTCCGCCATCAAGAAGGACACGAAGATCGCGGCCGCCTGGATCGGCGACGGCTCGACCGCGGAATCCGATTTCCACTCCGCCCTCGTCTTCGCCTCCACCTACAAGGCCCCGGTCATCCTCAACATCGTCAACAACCAGTGGGCCATCTCGACCTTCCAGGGCATCGCTCGCGGCGGCTCCGGCACCTTTGCCGCCCGCGGCCTCGGCTTCGGTATCCCGGCGCTGCGCGTCGACGGCAACGATTACCTCGCGGTCTACGCCGTCGCCAGATGGGCGGCCGAGCGGGCGCGGCGCAATCTCGGCCCGACGCTGATCGAATACGTCACCTACCGCGTCGGCGCCCACTCCACCTCGGACGATCCGAGCGCCTATCGCCCGAAGACCGAATCCGAGGCCTGGCCGCTCGGCGACCCCGTGCTCAGGCTGAAGAAGCACCTCATCGTGCGCGGGGTCTGGTCGGAGGAGCGCCATACCCAGGCGGAAGCCGAAATCCTCGACGAGGTGATCCAGGCGCAGAAGCAGGCCGAGAGCCACGGCACGCTGCATGCCGGGGGCAAGCCGTCGGTGCGCGATATCTTCGAGGGCGTCTATGCGGAAATGCCCGCCCATATCTGCCGCCAGCGGCAGAAGGCAGGATACTGACATGGCAAGAATGACGATGATCGAGGCCGTGCGCAGCGCCATGGACGTCTCGATGGGACGCGACGACGACGTGGTCGTCTTCGGCGAGGATGTCGGCTATTTCGGCGGGGTTTTCCGCGCGACCCAAGGCTTGCAGGCGAAATACGGCAAGACGCGCTGCTTCGACGCGCCGATCAACGAATCCGGCATCCTCGGCACCGCCATCGGCATGGCGGCTTACGGGCTGAAACCCTGCGTCGAGATCCAGTTCGCCGACTACATGTACCCGGCCTACGACCAGATCACGCAGGAGGCGGCGCGCATCCGCTATCGCTCCAACGGCGACTTCACCTGCCCGATCGTGGTGCGCATGCCGACCGGCGGCGGCATTTTCGGCGGCCAGACGCACAGCCAGAGCCCGGAAGCGCTCTTTACCCATGTCTGCGGGCTGAAGGTAGTGGTTCCCTCCAACCCCCACGATGCCAAGGGCCTCTTGATCGCCGCCATCGAGGACCCGGACCCGGTGATGTTCCTGGAACCGAAGCGCCTCTACAACGGTCCCTTCGACGGCCATCACGAAAGGCCGGTGACGCCCTGGTCGAAGCACGACCTCGGCGAGGTGCCGGAGGGGCATTACACGATCCCCATCGGCAAGGCCGAGATCCGCCGGTCCGGCAGCGCCATCACCGTCGTCGCCTATGGCACGATGGTGCATGTGGCGCTCGCCGCGGCCGAAGAGACGAGGATCGACGCCGAGGTGATCGATCTCCGCAGCCTCCTGCCGCTCGATCTCGACACCATCGTGCAATCGGTGAAGAAGACCGGCCGCTGCGTCGTCGTGCACGAGGCGACGCTGACCTCCGGCTTCGGCGCGGAGGTGGTGTCGCTGGTTCAGGAGCACTGCTTCTACAGCCTCGAAGCGCCGGTGGTGCGCGTGACGGGCTGGGACACGCCCTATCCGCACGCGCAGGAATGGGACTATTTCCCCGGCCCGGCCCGCGTCGGCCGGGCGCTCAAAGAAGTGATGGAGGGCTGAAGGATGGGCGAGTTCGTCATCAAGATGCCCGATGTGGGCGAAGGGGTGGCCGAGGCCGAGCTGGTCGAATGGCACGTCAAGCCGGGCGATCCGGTGCGCGAGGACATGGTGCTCGCCGCCGTGATGACCGACAAGGCGACGGTGGAGATTCCCTCGCCCGTCAACGGCACCGTGCTCTGGCTCGGCGCCGAGATCGGCGACACGGTGGCCGTGAAAGCGCCGCTGCTGCGCATCGAAGTTGCGGAAGAGGGCGACGCTGAGACCGTAACGGAAGAGGAGCGGCAGCCCCTTCCTTCTCCCCAGCGGGGAGAAGGTGCCCGAAGGGCGGATGAGGGGGTATCTTCCCCCGCGCCGAGCCAGCCGCCCCCCTCATCCGGCCCGGAGCCTGTCCTCGGGCTCGCCTCCGGCAAGACGCGGGGGGGCCACGTTCTCCCCGCTGGGGAGAAGGGAAGTCGTGCCGGACCGGATGTTCATGACAAGCCGCTCGCCTCGCCCGCCGTGCGGCTGCGTGCGCAGGAGGCCGGCGTCGATCTCAGGCAGGTGTCCGGCACCGGCCCGGCCGGCCGCATCACCCATGACGACCTCTACCAGTTCGTCGCGCGCGGCGCGCAGCCCGTCGCTACGCCGGCCGGCCTTGCCCGCAAGACCGGTACGGAGGAGGTGAAGGTCACGGGCCTGCGCCGCCGTATCGCGGAGAAAATGCGGCTCGCCAGCACGCGCATTCCCCACATCACCTATGTCGAGGAGGTGGATGTCACCGATCTGGAAGACCTGCGCGCGACGATGAATGCCGGCCGCAAGCCCGACCAGCAAAAACTGACCATCCTGCCCTTCCTGATGCGGGCGCTGGTCAGGACGCTCGGCGAGCAGCCGGGCGTCAACGCCACCTTCGACGACGATGCCGGCATCGTCACCCGTCACAGCGCCGTCCATATCGGCATCGCCACGCAGACGCCGGCCGGCCTGACGGTGCCGGTCGTGCGCCATGCCGAGGCGCGGACGATCTGGGACAGCGCCGCCGAACTGACGCGTCTGGCCGACGCCGCCCGCAACGGCACCGCCGCGCGCGAGGAGCTTTCGGGCTCCACCATCACCATCACCTCGCTCGGCGCGCTCGGCGGCATCGTCACGACGCCGATCATCAACCACCCGGAGGTGGCGATCGTCGGCGTCAACAAGATCGTGACGCGGCCCGTCTGGGACGGCAGCCAGTTCATCCCGCGCAAGATGATGAACCTGTCGTCGAGCTTCGACCACCGGATCGTCGACGGCTTCGATGCGGCGGTGTTCGTCCAGCGCATCAAGGCCCTCATCGAAACCCCCGCCCTGATCTTCATCGAAGGCTGAGGACATGAAAGAGATCGTCTGCAAGCTCCTCGTCATCGGCGCCGGCCCCGGCGGCTATATCTGCGCCATCCGCGCCGGCCAGCTCGGTCTCGATACGGTCATCGTCGAAAAGGCCAAGGCCGGCGGCACCTGCCTCAATGTCGGCTGCATCCCCTCCAAGGCGCTGATCCATGCGGCGGAGGAATTCGACAAGGTGCGCCACATGACCGGTCCCAACGCGCTCGGCATCACCGTCGAGGCGCCGAAGCTGGACCTTGCCCAGACCGTCCGCTGGAAGGACGGCATCGTCGGGCGGCTGAACAGCGGCGTGCTCGGCCTCCTGCGCAAGGCGAGGGTCAAGATCGTGCACGGCGAGGCGCGGTTTCGCGACGGCAAGACCGTCGAGGTGGAGACCGAGACCGGCACCCAGCTCATCCGCGCCGAGACGGTCGTTATCGCCACGGGCTCCGAACCGGTCGAACTGCCGGCGCTGCCCTTCGGCGGCGCGATCCTCTCCTCCACCGGGGCGCTGTCGCTACAAAGCGTGCCGCAAAAGCTCGCCGTGGTGGGCGGCGGCTATATCGGCCTCGAACTCGGCACGGCCTTCGCCAAGCTGGGCGCGAAGGTGACGGTGGTCGAGGCCATGCCGCAGATCCTGCCGCAATACGATGCCGAACTCGTCAAGCCGGTGGCAAAGCGCCTTGCCGATCTCGGCGTCAGCGTGCTGACCGGCGTCAAGGCAAAAGGTTTTTCCGATGAGGCGCTGGCGGTCGAGACCGCATCCGGCGCGGAAAAGCGCATTGCCGCCGACAAGGTGCTCGTCACCGTCGGCCGCAGGCCGCGCACCGAGGGCTGGGGCCTCGAAGAGCTCGATCTCGACCGCGCCGGCCGCTTCATCCGCATCGACGATCACTGCCGCACCTCCATGCGCGGCGTCTACGCCATCGGCGACGTCACCGGCGAGCCGATGCTGGCGCATCGCGCCATGGCGCAGGGCGAGATGGTGGCGGAGATCGTCGCCGGCCGCAAGCGCGTCTGGGACAAGCGCGCCATCCCCGCCGTCTGCTTCACCGATCCGGAAATCGTCACCGCCGGCCTTTCGCCCGACGAGGCCCGCGCGCAGGGCTACGAGATCCGCGTCGGTCTGTTCCCCTTCAATGCCAATGGCCGCGCCATGACGACCCAGTCCGAAGACGGCTTCGTCCGCGCGGTGGCGCGTGCGGACACCAATCTGGTGCTCGGCCTGCAGGCGGTCGGCGCCGGGGTGTCGGAACTGTCCAGCGCCTTCTCGCTGGCGCTTGAAATGGGCGCGCGGCTGGAGGACATAGCCGGCACCATTCATGCTCACCCGACCCGCAGCGAAGGCTTGCAGGAAGCCGCATTGAAAGCCCTCGGCCATGCCCTCCACATCTGAACCCCAGACCCTGATCGAGCGCACCGGCACGCTCGGCCGCATCCGGCTCAACCGGCCGAAGGCGCTCAACAGCCTGACGCTTGCGATGGTCCGTGACATCGAGAAGGCGCTGGATGCCTTCGAAGAGGATCCCCGTGTCGCGGCGGTGCTCATTTCCGGTGAGGGCGAACGGGGGCTGTGTGCCGGCGGCGACATCCGCATGATCTATGACGGCGGCAGGGCCGGCTCGCCGGAGCCCGTCGATTTCTGGCGCGAGGAATATCGCCTGAACGCGCGCCTCGGCCGGCTCGAAAAGCCCTTCGTCGCCTTCATGGACGGCATCGTCATGGGCGGCGGGGTCGGCGTTTCGGTCTATGCCGGCCACCGGGTCGTCACCGAGCGCACCCGCTTCGCCATGCCCGAGACCGGCATCGGCTTCTTCCCCGATGTCGGCGCCTCGTGGTTCCTCACGCGCAGGCGGGACGAACTCGGCACCTATGCCGGATTGACCGGCGAGCCGCTGGCCGCCGCCGACGTCATCGCCTTCGGCCTTGCCGACAGCCATGTGCCCTCGGACCGCCTGCCGGATCTGGCCGAAGCCCTGTCCCGCCTGCCGGCATCCGCCGGAGGGGCCGATGTGTCGGCCGCGATCGACGCCTTTGCGGAGGCGCAGTCCCCGGGCGGGATCGCGACGCAGCAGCCATCGATCGACCGCCTTTTCGCCTTCGACACGATCGAGGAGATCATTGACGCGCTTGCAAGGGACGGGTCGGCTTTCGCTGAAAGGACGCTCGCCGTCCTGCGGACGAAATCGCCGCTCAGCCTGAAAGTGACGCTGCGCCTGCTCCGCCTCGGACGGCAGGAGGCCGCGCTCGAAACCTGCCTGGAACGGGAGTTTTCCGCCACGGCGGCCGTGCTGCGCAGCCATGATTTCTATGAGGGCGTCCGCGCCGCGGTCGTCGACAAGGACCGCAACCCGCAATGGCGCCCGGCGCGCCTGGACAAGGTCACGGAGGAGGATGTCGCGGCCTTCTTCGCGCCGTCGGCAGAGCCGCTCTTTGCCGCGGATACAGGGAAAGGAGACGGGAAATGAGCACCATCGCCTTCATCGGCCTTGGCCATATGGGCGGTCCCATGGCCGCCAATCTCGTGAAGGCCGGCCATGCCGTGCGCGGCTTCGACCTTGCGGCCGCCTTGCTGGACCATGCCGCGGAACAGGGGATTTCGGCCACCGCCTCGGTCGCGGAGGCCGTTTCCGGCGCTGGCATCGTCATCACCATGCTGCCGGCCGGCGCGCATGTGCTTTCCGTCTGGCACGAGCTCGTTGCCGTCGTGCCGCCGGGCACGCTGCTCATCGACTGCTCGACCATCGACATGGCCAGCGCCCGCAAGGCGCATGCGCTGGCCGTGGCGCATGGCTGTCCCGCGCTCGACGCGCCCGTCTCGGGCGGGACGGGGGGCGCATCGGCCGGCACGCTCACCTTCATGGTGGGCGGAGACGCGGCGGTCTTCGCCGGCGCGAAGGCATTGTTCGAGACCATGGGCAGGAAGGTCATCCATTGCGGCGGCGCTTCCGCCGGCCAGGCGGCGAAAGTCTGCAACAACATGATCCTCGGCATCAGCATGATCGCCGTCAGCGAGGCCTTCGTGCTCGGCGAGCGGCTCGGCCTTTCGCCCCAGGCGCTGTTCGACGTCGCTTCGGTCTCCTCCGGCCAATGCTGGTCGCTCACCACCTATTGCCCCGTGCCGGGACCGGTCCCCGCCTCGCCGGCCAATCACGGCTATGAGCCGGGCTTCGCCGCAGCGCTGATGCTGAAGGACCTGAAGCTTTCGCAGGCGGCCGCGCAGGATGCAGGCGCGATGACGCCGCTCGGCGCCGCGGCGACGGCGCTCTACCAGCAGTTCGCCGACGAGGGGTTCGCCGGCAAGGATTTTTCCGCCATCATCACCCTGCTGCGCGACAAGACGGACACGCGATAGGCGGCAGGCCGTCATCTTGTCGAGGGGGACCGCGGCGAACTTTCCGCCACGGCCGATTGCCGCCGCGCGCGATTTCACCTATGTTGACCAAGTGGTAAAAAAAGACGCTTTTCAATGAATTGCGCGATAAGCAGAGGGGAATCGAATGCAACGCAATCCGTTCAATTTCGGCATTTCCAGACGAACCCTGATCAAGGCCGCCGGCGGCTCCGCCGCGCTCGCCGCCGTGGGCCTGCCCGGCCGCCTCATCGCCGCCGATCCGCTCAAGGTCGCGGCCATCTATACCGTCCCTGTCGAGCAGCAATGGGTCAGCCGCATCCACAAGGCGGCCAATGCTGCCAAGGAGCGCGGGGACATCGAATATGTCTATTCGGAAAACACCGCCAACAACGATTATGAGCGCGTCATGCGCGAATATTGCGAGGCCGGCCACAAGCTGATCCTCGGCGAGGTCTTCGGCGTGGAGGACGCCGCCCGCGCCGTCGCCCGGGATTATCCGGACGTCGCCTTCCTGATGGGCTCGAGCTTCAAGCCCGACGCCGCCGTGCCGAACTTCTCGGTCTTCGACAACTATATCCAGGACGCCTCCTACCTTTCCGGCCTCGTCGCCGGCGCCATGACCAAGTCGAAGAACATCGGCATGGTCGGTGGCTATCCGATCCCGGAAGTCAACCGCCTGATGAACGCCTTCATGGCGGGCGTGAAGGAAACGGCCCCGGACGCCAGATTCCAGGTCGCCTTCATCGGCTCGTGGTTCGATCCGCCCAAGGCCAAGGAAACCGCCTTCGCCCAGATCGACGGCGGCGCGGACCTGCTCTATGCCGAGCGTTTCGGCGTGTCCGACGCGGCCAAGGAGAAGAACGTCCTCGCCATCGGCAATGTCATCGATACCCAGGCGGACTACCCGGAGACCGTGGTCGCCTCCGCGCTGTGGCATTTCGAGCCGACGCTGGACAAGGCGATCGCGGAGGTGAAGGCCGGTTCCTTCAAGGCGGACGACTACGGCGTCTATTCCTTCATGAAGAACGGCGGCTGTTCACTCGCCCCGCTCGGCACCTTTGACGCCAAGGTTCCCGACGACGTGAAGGCCAGGGTCGCCGAGAAGGAAAAGTCGATCAAGGACGGGTCCTTCACCGTCGAGATCAACGACGCCGAGCCGAAATCGAGCTAGCATTCCGCTCTTCCATTCGCGGGGAGGGACGGCGGCGGCGCGGATGAACGCGCCGCCGCCGTCCCTCCCCGCGAAAGCCCTGTCCTCGAAATCCCGTTCCGGTCGTCCGCGTGTCCGATACTCCCGTCCTCCGTCTTTCCGGCATCAGCAAGCGTTTCGGTCCGCTCAAGGCCAATGACGCCATCTCCTTCGACCTGAAGCGCGGCGAGGTCGTCGCGCTGCTCGGGGAGAACGGCGCCGGCAAGACGACGCTGATGAACATCCTCTTCGGCCACTATGTCGCCGATGCGGGCACCGTGGAGGCCTTCGGCGAGCGGCTGCCGCCGGGCGATCCGCGTGCGGCGCTCGATGCCGGCATAGGCATGGTGCACCAGCATTTCACCCTCGCCGACAACATGACGGTGCAGGAGAACATCGCGCTCGGCACGCAAAGCCTCTGGCGCGCCCGGCTCGACCGGGCGGCGGCGCGGCGGCGCATCGCGCAACTCTCCGCCGATTTCGGCCTTGCCGTCGATCCGGCGGCCACCGTCTCCACGCTCTCGGTCGGCGAGCGCCAGCGTGTCGAGATCCTCAAGGCGCTCTATCGCGACGCCCGCGTCCTGATCCTCGACGAGCCGACCGCCGTTCTGACCCCGGCCGAGACCGACGCGCTGTTTCGCACGTTGAAGCTGCTCGTCGCCAGGGGCCTGTCGATCATCTTCATCTCCCACAAGCTGCACGAGGTGATGGCCGTCAGCGATCGCGTGCTGGTGCTGCGCGGGGGGCGGCTCGCCGGCGAGCGCGCGACGGCCTCGACCGACCGCAAGGAACTGGCGGCCCTGATGGTCGGCCAGGAGGTGAAGCCCGCGGAGGTCAGCCCGGCCAAGATCGGGGTGCCGCTCCTGGTGCTCGACCGTGTCTCGACCGCGCCTTATAACGGCGCCGGGCTCGACGGCATATCGCTCGCCCTCAGCGCCGGCGAGATCACCG
This sequence comes from Shinella sp. S4-D37, assembly GCF_040812195.1. Classification (NCBI taxonomy): domain Bacteria; kingdom Pseudomonadati; phylum Pseudomonadota; class Alphaproteobacteria; order Hyphomicrobiales; family Rhizobiaceae; genus Shinella; species Shinella sp. S4-D37. The sequence continues at coordinate 94,509 of NZ_JBFNXL010000002.1, forward strand.
GCCTGGCGGGTGTTTCCGGCAACGGCCAGGCGGCTCTTGCCGCGCTCATCGCCGGCACCCGGCGCGCGACCGGCGGCAGCATTTCGGTCGCCGGGCAGACGGTTGCCGGCTGGTCGCCGCGCGTCGCGCTCGACCATGGCGTGGCGCGCATTCCGGAAGACCGCCATGCCGTCGGCACCATCGGCGACATGAGCGTCACCGAGAACGTCATCGCCGAGCGCTACGGCAGTCCGCGCTTCAGCCGCATGGGGTTTCTCGACTGGAAGGCCGCGCGGCGCTTCGCCGAGAAGATCATCGCCGACTACGACGTGAAATGTCCCTCGCCCGAGGCACGCATCCGCCTCTTGTCGGGCGGCAACATGCAGAAGCTCATCCTGGGGCGCGCGCTCGATCCGGAACCGGCGGTGATCCTTGCCAGCCAGCCGACGCGCGGCCTCGATGTCGGCGCCGTCGCCTATGTCCACCGCATGCTGCTTGCCGCGCGGGAACGCGGCGCGGCCGTCCTGCTGATCTCGGAAGATCTTGAGGAAATCCTGGCCTTGTCCGACCGCATCATCGTCATGTCAAAGGGACGCCTGTCGACGCCGTCGGCGCGCGGCGAACGCAGCATCCGCGAACTGGGGGAACTGATGGCCGGCCACGGCGGGGAGCGCGACGATGCGGCTTGAGCCCAAACCCGCGCCGACGCTCGCGGTCACCCTCCTGTTTCCTCTGGCGGCCGTCGCCGCCACGCTGCTTCTGGTCTCGCTTCTCGTTCTGGCGGCCGGGGCGTCGCCGCTCTCGGTCTTCTATCTCGTCGCCCGGGGTGCGGCCAGCTCGCAATTCGCGCTGCTCGAAACCCTGACCCGCGCGACACCGCTGATCTTCACGGGCCTTGCCGTCGCCGTCGCCTTCCGCGCCAAGCTCTGGAACATCGGTGCCGAGGCGCAGCTCTATATCGGCGGCGTGCTCACCGTGGTGCTCGGGACCGGCGCCCTGCCTCTGCCCCCGGCGCTGCTGGTCCCGGTGCTGATGGCTGCGGCGATGGCGGCCGGCGCGCTGCTCCTGCTCGGCCCCGCCGTCCTGAAGACGCGCTTCGGCGTCGACGAGGTGGTCACCACGCTGCTTTTGAATTTCATCGTCCTGCTCTTCGTGTCCATGCTGCTCGAAGGCGTGCTGAAGGACCCGATGGGGCTGGGCTGGCCGCAATCCCAGAAGGTCGTCGCGGAGGCGCAACTGCCGCGCCTCGTCCAGGGCAAGCGCCTGCATCTCGGCTTCGTCATCGCGATCGTTGCGGCCGTCGTGGTATGGGTCGTCACGAAGAAGACGAAACTCGGCTACGAGATGCGCGCGGTCGGCCACAATCCGGAAGGCGCGCGCTTCGTCGGCATTCCGGTCAACCGCGTGCTGATGAAGACGGCGCTGCTCTCCGGCGGGCTGGCGGCGCTTGCCGGCTTTTCCGAAGTCTCCGGGCTCAAGGGCAACCTGACGCTCGACCTGTCGGCCGGCTACGGCTACACCGGCATCGTCGTCGCCATGCTGGCGATGCTCAATCCGCTCGGCGTCGTCGCCTCGGCGATCTTCGTCGCCGGCATCTTCGTCGGCGCCGATGCGATGAGCCGCGCCGCCAAGGTGCCGAGCTATATCGCCGATGTCATGGTGGCCACCTCGCTGTTGACCATGGTGGTGGCGATCCTTCTGACGCGCTACAGGATCAGGTGGAGGTGACGATGGACGCGCTCGAAATCCTCTTCACCGCCTCCTTCTGGGTCGCCGTCATCCGCATTGCGTCGCCGCTGATCTTCGCGACCATGGGCGAACTGATCTGCGAGCGGGCCGGCGTGCTCAATCTCGGCATCGAGGGCATCATGACCGTCGGTGCCTTCGCCGGCTGGTTCACCGTCTATGGCGGCGGGGACCTTTGGGCCGGCGTGCTGGTGGCCGCGCTCGCGGGCGCCCTGTTCGGCCTGCTGCATGCCACGCTCACCGTGCCGCTCGGCCTGTCGCAGCATGTCGTCGGCATCGGCGTCACGCTGCTGGCGACGAGCCTCACCTATTTCACCTACCGCCTCCTATTGCCGGAAGTGACGTCGCCGCCGAAGATCGAGCCGTTCCAGCCGCTGGCAATCCCCGGCCTGTCGAGCATTCCCGTGCTCGGCGAGGCGCTGTTCACGCAGACGCCGCTGACCTATCTCGCCTTCCTCGCCGTCGTGCTCGTCACCTGGGTGCTCTATCGCACGCCCGTCGGCCTTGCCGTGCGCGCGGCCGGCGAGAACCCGTCCGCGGTGGAAGCGCAGGGCATCTCGGTCACCGGCATCCGCATGGGCGCGGTCGTCGCCGGCAGCGCGCTGATGGCGGTCGGCGGCGCCTTCCTCACCATGTCGGCGTTCAACTCGTTCTTCTTCGAGATGATCAACGGCCGCGGCTGGATCTGCATCGCGCTCGTCGTCTTCGGCTCCTGGCGGCCGGGCAAGGCGCTGGTCGGCGCCATCCTGTTCGCCGCCTTCGACGCTTACCAGATCCGCCTGCAGCAGATATCGGGCGGCATCGTGCCCTACCAGGTCTTCCTGATGATGCCCTATGCGCTGTCGATCCTGGCGCTGATTCTGGTGGCGCGCCGCGCTACCTATCCCAAGGCTTTGATGATATCCTACCAGAAAGGCGAAAGATGAGCTTCGACCTGATCGTCAAGGGCGGCACGCTGCCCGATGGAACCGTCGCCGACATCGGCATCGAGGGCGAGACGATCGCCGCGATCGAGCCGCGCCTCGACGCGGCCGCCGGCCGTATCGTCGATGCGACGGGCAACCTCGTCAGCCAGCCCTTCGTCGATCCGCATTTCCACATGGATGCGACGCTTTCCTACGGCCTGCCGCGCATCAACGCCTCGGGCACGCTGCTCGAAGGCATTTCGCTCTGGGGCGAGCTCAAGCCGCTGCTCACGCACGAGGCCGTCAAGGAGCGGGCGCTCGCCTATTGCGACTGGGCGGTCTCGATGGGCCTGCTTGCCATCCGCACCCATGTCGATACCTGCGACGATCGCCTGCTGGCGGTGGAAGCCCTCATCGAGGTGAAGAAGGAGATCGCCCCCTATATCGACCTCCAGCTCGTCGCCTTCCCGCAGGACGGCCTCTACCGTTCGCCCAAGGCCCGCGAGAACACCATCCGCGCCCTCGACATGGGCGTCGACGTCGTTGGCGGCATCCCGCATTTCGAGCGCACCATGGCGGACGGCACGCGCTCCGTCACCGAGCTTTGCGAGATCGCGGCGAAGCGCGGCCTGATGGTCGACCTGCATTGCGACGAGACGGACGACCCGCACTCCCGCCATATCGAGCAACTGGCCTACGAGACCCAGCGGCTCGGGCTGCAGGGCCGGGTGGCCGGCTCGCACCTCACCTCGATGCATTCGATGGACAATTACTACGTCTCCAAGCTGCTGCCGCTGATCGCCGAGGCGGGCGTGTCGGCCATCCCCAACCCGCTCATCAACATCATGCTGCAGGGCCGCCACGACACCTATCCCAAGCGCCGCGGCATGACGCGCGTGCCGGAGATGCTGAAGGCCGGCATCCGGGTGGGCTGGGGCCAGGATTGCGTGCTCGACCCCTGGTATTCGCTGGGCACGGCCGACATGCTCGACGTCGCCTTCATGGGCCTGCACGTCGCCCAGATGTCCTCGCCCGCGGACATGCGCGCCTGCTTCGACATGGTCACCCGGGTCAATGCCGAGATCATGGGCCTCGACCGCCTCGGCCTTGCCGTCGGCAAGTCGGCAAGCCTCGTCGTGCTGGATGCGGGCAATCCCATCGAGGCGGTGCGGCTGCGCGCTGAGCGGCTCTGCGTCGTGGCCAAGGGCAAGGTCGTGGCGGAGCGCGAGAAGCGCGATACCGCCCTGTCGATCGAGGGGCGGCCAGCAAGCATCAACCGCCGCCACACCGTTCCGCCGCAAGAACGGTAGACCGGGCCGCGCCGCCTCACAGGAACGGCCGGAGTGCCATCTCGCAGCCGAGCAGCAGCAGGCAGGCGAGAAAGCAGCGGCGGAAGGTCGCCGGGTGGATGTGCCGCCGGATCGCCTGTCCCGTCCCCATGCCTGCCAGGGCCGGCGCGACGGCGAGGAGCGACGGCAGCAGGCTCTCCGCCGGCAGCGCGCCGTGCAGGCCGAGCGCAAGGCCAAGGGCTATCGTCGAGACGGTGAAGGAAAGGCCCAGCGCCTGGACCAGCGCGTCTTTGCCGAGGCCGAGGGACTGGAGATAGGGCACGGCCGGAATGACGAACACGCCGGTCGCGCCCGTGACGATGCCGCTCGCAAGACCGACGAGCGGCGAGGCGACGGGCTGCCAGGACGGCGGTACGTGCCTTGCCCCCGCGCACAGGGAATAGACGGCATAGGCCGCAAGCGTGAGGCCGAGCACCATGGTCGACCGGGCGGTATCGCCCCCGGCAAGCAGGCCCGCCCCCAGGACCGTGCCGATGACAAGCATCGCCATCATCGGCCAGAACCGGCGCAGGACCGCCCTGAAATCCGGACCGGCAAGCAGTTGCCAGAGATTGGTGACGAAGGAGGGCACGAGCAGCAGGGCCGCAGCGCTCAAGGGCGAGATCAGCGCCCCCAGCACCCCCATGGCGACGGTCGGCAGGCCCATGCCGGTGACGCCCTTGACGATGCCGGCAAGGAAGAAGGTCGCGGTGACGATGACGATTTCGGTCGTGTCCATGCGGGGAGATAACGGCGGACATGCCGCGGGCACAAGCCGGAAGGTCCAGCACCAGCCTCCGGTTTTTCCGAAGGCACAATCCGTGCTACGCTCGAAAAATGCGCTTTGACCTTGCCGATCTCCGTCTCTTCCTGGCCATCGTCGACGCCGGCAGCATCACGCATGGCGCCCTTGCCGCCAACCTCTCGGTCGCGGCGGCGAGCGAGCGGCTGCGCGACATGGAGGCCTCGGGCGGCGTGCGGCTTCTCGAGCGCGGCCGCCGCGGCGTGACGCCGACCCGCGCCGGGGAGACGCTGGCCCACCATGCCCGCCTCGTGCTGCACCAGGTCGGCACCATGCATGCGGACATGTCCGAGCATGCGCGCGGGCTGCGGCCGACGATCCGGGTCCTCGCCAACACGGCGGCGATCACCGAATTCCTGCCCGAACGCCTCGCCCCGTGGCCTGCGGCCCATCCCCGGGTGGATATCGACCTCTCCGAACGGCCGAGCCGCGACACCGTGGTTGCGGTGGCGCGCGGGCTGGCCGAGATCGGCATCGTCTCCGACGCCGTCGATGCCGGCGCGCTTGCAACCTTCCCTTTTGCGGTGGACCGCCTCGTCGCGGTGCTGCCGCAGGACCATCCGCTGGCGAAGCACAGGCAGATCGCCTTCCCGGACCTGTTCGGCGAAGATCACATCGGCTTTGCCGGTGCGCTGCAGGACCATATCGACCAGCAAGCCCTGCGGATCGGGCAGAAGCTTCGCGCGCGCATCCGCCTGCGGACCTTCGGGGGGATCTGCCGTCTCGTGGCCGCGGGGGCCGGCGTCGGCATCCTTCCGGAGGTTGCGGCCCGGCGCTGCCGGCGCAGCCTGCCCATCCGCTGCGTGCCGCTGAGCGCGCCCTGGGCGACGCGCCGCCTGCTGCTGTGCGTTCATCAATCCCGGCCGCTCGATCCCGTCGTTCGCCACCTTCTGGAGCATCTGGCGGCCGTGTAGCGGCCGGCGCCACAAACGCTGGACAAGCAAGATGTAACGCTATAACAAAACTACGTTACGTTATTACATTAATAGGAGACATCATGCCCCGCTCCGGCTCCGGCGCCCTTCTCGCCACCACCATCCTTGCGACCCTCGCCCTCCCAATCGCCGTCCATGCGGACGAGGCACAGCACGAGACCTGGCGGCTGTTCGTCGCCGATCACACGCAGCCCGTGGTCCGCGCCATCGATCTCGGCACGGGCAGGGAAATCGGCCGCTTCGACCTGAAGGGCTATGCGGCCCTTTCCCTCAGCGAGACGGGCCGCACCGTCTTCGCCGTCCAGGGCGACCAGAACCTGATCCATGCGATCGACACCGGCATTGCGCTTTCGGACCACGGCGAACATCGCGATATCGAGGTCAGCGAGCCGAGGCTCCTTCCCACGACGATCAGCGGCGAAAAACCCGGCCATGTGGTGGCCCACGGCGATGAGATCGCGATCTTCCACGACCGCGGCGGCAGGTTCGATCTCGTTGCGGAAAGCGCGCTGCTGGAGGGCAAGGCGGAGTTGAACTCCTATGACACGACAGCCGCGCATCACGGCGTCGCCGTCCCGATGGGCAATCATCTGCTCGTCTCCGTGCCGGACATGGAAGCGGCGGTGAAGGAGGGCGAACTGCCGCCGCGCCTCGGCCTGCGCGTGCTGGACAGGAACGGCAAGCAGGTGGGCGACGTCGCCACCTGCACGGGGCTGCACGGCGAGGCGACCTCGGCGCGCCTGGTGGCGTTCGGCTGCGCGGAGGGCGTGCTCGTCGCCCGGCCGGGCGGCATGGACGGCCCGACGCTCGACATGCTCGCCTATGGCGACGGGCTGCCGGAGGGCAAGGTCTCCACCCTGCTCGGCGGCACGTCCATGCAGTTCTTCCTGGGGAACTACGGCGAGGACAAGGTCGTGCTCATCGAGCCCGACGCCGAGGAGCCCTACCGCCTTGTCGAGCTGCCGCTGCGGCGCGTCGATTTCGTCCTCGATCCCGCCCGGCCGCGCAACGGCTACATCCTGACGGAAGACGGCAGGCTCCATCTCCTGGACGTCGTGGACGGTGCGATCACCAGATCCGGGACCGTCACCGAACCCTACAGCAAGGACGGGCACTGGCGCGACCCGCGTCCGCGCCTGGCGGTTGCCGGCGATCACATCGCCGTCACCGACCCGCGCAAGGGCCTCGTGCGTCTCGTCGACCCGCAGACGCTGAAGGAGAGCCGCACCATCGCCATCGAGGGCCAGCCCTTCGCGATCGTCGCTGCCGGCGGATCGGGCGCCAGCCACTGAAATCCTTTCATCGTGGAATGCCGGCTTGCCGCCGGCATTCCACATCGATGAACGACTACGCATGTTGATGCCCCTCCTGGTGAGGCTGACTGACTCTCAGATCGAGGTGGCCAATGGCGTGGTTACGTAGGTCGCGAACCGCGTTGGTAACACTCGGAGAATTCTGGAACAAATACGCTCCGGTGGACTGCTGGTCGATGAGCAGGCGCTTTCGCCTGATCTGGACGTAAATCCAATTGACGGGGATATCGAGTCTGGCGGCCAGTTGTACGGCGCTGAGCAAATTAGATCCGTGCGTCCATCTGTTGCGCTGCGCCTTCACCTTGATGCCCGCTGCAAGGCGCAGGCGTTGCACTGTGATCGGCAAAACCTCGTCCTCGCAGTTGGGCGAATGGTGCCCTTCGCGCATGAGAACTTCAGCGATTTCATCGTCAGGCATGCCCGTCCGAGCGAGCTCCAGAAGGCGCGCGCGTAGTTCTTCACCGCGCGTGAGCTTGGCGATGGAATTGACTTTCATTTTGACGTGAAGGTCAGTCACGGCGCCGCCGCGCCACACGATCCTCGCCAAAGCAATGTCACGTTCACCGCGGTCAAGGACGACTTTTTCGATAAGGCATCGTAACAGTGCCTTGCGATGAGCGTCCGTCGTCGCAACGTCGGCCCAGATTTGGGGAAGGCGATCGAATAGCGCGACAACCTTGTTATTGAGGTCTCTGCTAAATCCCGTTCGACTGGAGGGTTCAGTGGATGCTCGCCGCGTAAAGGCATCTTCGGCAGCGCGAAGTTCGCTCAATGCTGCTTCCCATCGACGCTCCAGTTCGGCGGCGACCAGGCGGTTATCAGGATCAACACGATTGAACTGGCGTTCTGCCAGCGCCGCAGCGTAGCGCTTGCGCTCAAGCTCCCGTTCAGCGCCAGCGCGCAGGGCCTTACCTGCACGGGCTCGACCCGCGCATCCACATGCCGCGCAAGACCGTGCCCTCGCTCCACATGGCGCGCGGCTGCGTGACGATCGGCGGCATGCAGCCCGGCGTTGCCGTGCTGACCGGGCCGAACGGCTGGAACTCCATCGGCTTTGCCGAATTGCGGATGTTCGATCCCATGGCCGCGGCCCCAGCGGTCATGGCGCCCGGTGATACCGTGCGTTTCCGTCCCGAAAGGATCGAGTTGTGATCGAGATCGTCGCAACGGGGCCGCTGAATACGGTCCAGGACCTCGGCCGGCCCGGCTACCGCAATATCGGCGTCACGGCCTGTGGCGCGATGGATCCGCTGGCGCTTCGGATCGGCAATGTTCTTCTCGGTAATGCGCCGGACGCCGCTGGTATCGAGGTGCAGACGTTTCCCTTCCGCGCGCGTTTTTCCGAACGCGGCGCTTTTGCCCTCACCGGGGCGGATTGCCGGGCGACACTTGACGGTGTGCCGTTGCAGCCCTGGTGGACGGCCGAGGCGAATGCCGGCCAGGTGCTGGAACTTGCGCCGCCGCTGAAGGATGCACGGGCCTATCTCTGCCTTGCGGGCGGGGTGGAGGTTGCTCCGGTCATGGGCTCGCCAGCACGTCGCTACGCGGCGGCTTCGGCGGCTTCGGCGATATGGGCGGGCGCGTGCTCGCTGCGGGCATCTTTCTCTCCTCCGATGCCTCCCCTCCTTCGTCAACGGACATGTGCTCTATGTCGACGGTGGCATCACGGCTTCGCTCTGAGATGGTCGATCTTTCCAACCTAAGGCGCATCGTCCTGATGGGCGTCGCCGGCTGCGGCAAGTCCGCCGTCGGCGCGGCGCTCGCCGCCCGGATCGGCGCGACCTATCTCGACGGCGACGACCTGCACCCGCCGGCAAACATCGCCAGGATGAGCCGCGGCGAGCCGCTCACCGACGACGATCGCTGGCCCTGGCTCACCCTCGTCGGGCAGAAGCTCGTTGATCCGCACGGCATCCACATCATCGGCTGCTCCGCGCTGAAGCGGCGGTATCGCGACCGCATCCGCGACCATGCAAAGGGACCGGTCACTTTCATCCACCTTGCCGGCACACGCGACCTGATCGCCACCCGAATGGCCGCCCGCTCCGGCCATTTCATGCCCATCAGCCTCATCGACAGCCAGTTCGCAGCGCTCGAACCATCGGCCGAAGACGAAGCCGCAATCACAGTCGATATCGACAAAATGCTGCGGGCGATTGTTGACACGATCGCTATGCAGCTTGGCGAACTATAGCGCAACCTTGGTTCAAATCCCTTCAAGAGCGCCAGCCGGAACGCATGGCCTACTATTCCGTTCTGATGAAGCGCTCACGCGGTGGCGATGACTGAAGCTCTATCTCCACGATTTGGCGTTCCTTTGGCAACGTACTCCATTGCGCGCTATCCCATCCTCACTCCAATTTCTATCGACCTCCGGTCTTGGGGCGGTATACTCACCTGCCGCATCCTCTGACAGGAGGCTTCATGCCATCCGAACCCCGTTCGCCCCGCCTTGCCGTTCTCATCGATGCTGACAATGCCTCTGCGAAGATCGCGGATGGCCTGTTCGAGGAGATTGCCAAGATCGGCGAGGCCAGCGTCCGCCGCATCTACGGTGATTTCTCCAGCGCGCGCTCGAAGACCTGGGCCGAGATATTGGCCAAGCATGCGATCATCCCACAGCAGCAGTTCGCCTATACGACGGGCAAGAACGCCTCCGACATCACCCTGGTGATCGACGCCATGGACCTCCTCCATAGCGGTCGTTTCGACGGGTTCTGCCTGGTTTCCTCCGACAGCGATTTCACGCGGCTTGCCGCGCGCATCCGCGAGCAGGGTGTCGATGTGTTCGGTTTCGGAGAACAGAAGACGCCGGAGAGCTTCCGTCAGGCCTGCCGGCGGTTTGTCTATACCGAGAACCTTCTGCCTTCCGCGCCCGCGAATGAAGTGGAATCCACCACCGCCGCGAAACCCCTGCAGCAGCCATCGGCCGCAGTGCCGATTATCCGCAAGGTTATCGCGCAGATGGAGAGCGAGGACGGCTGGGTCCCCCTTGGCGCGGTCGGGACGCAGCTTGCAAATCTCGCGTCCGATTTCGATCCGCGCACCTACGGCTTCCGGAAACTCAGCGACCTCGTACGTAAGACGAACGCCTTCGAGATCGACCATCCGCAGGGGGGAGTGGTGCGTATCCGGATCAAGCCACAGGCCAAGTCAAAACCAAAAGCAAATCCGTCGTAGAGCTGCCGGTGGCCCCACCCGGTGGAGGTGATTGGTGCAGAGAATTGCGGACGTGGTCGCGGAACTGACGAGGGCAGCGGACGAGGTGCAAACGCTCTCCGAAGGCGAAAAGCTTCGACTGCTCGGACGCGCCTATGTCACGATCAAGGAGGGCTGGGATTTGCTCGGGGAGCCCGGGCGGCTTCAGGAATCCGCCGAGGCCATGGATCTCATTCAGGCGGGAGGGATGCCGGTGCATCTCTACGACGACGAGATGAAGGCAATCTTGCTCGAGGCGGCAAAGGCGATCAGGCAGATTGAAGCCGCGCTGAAAGCGAAGAAAGCCGAGGGACGGCGCGCGATCCCGGCGACGGATTCCTGATAACGCATGTTGGCGTTCCCAGCGAGTTTGGGCCCCTACTGTACGTCGTCTGCCTTCGCTTCGCTCGCTTGAGCGACGTGCAGATCCTCTTCCGTAATATGAAGCAGATTGGTGCCGGTCGCGTCTCCTCGGTCGAATTTCTCGCTCGCGATGCTTTCGAGCAAAGCCCTATGTCGTTTGAGCAACCCGACCGGGCCAACCGATTCCGGATCAAGTCGCTGCAGTGCGCTGGCATAGATGAAGACGTCGACGGTCATTCCGTCGGACGTCTGCATTGGCCAGAACAGTCCGAGTTCCTTCGGCGCCGATGCGCCCTGCTTTCTGATAAGCGGCATTTCGTGTCCTGCATGCACTCATGTTGATGGGGAGATCCGATGCAGCGGGGCTGCGAGACCTCCCCAGTTCCTCCGCTTGAGTCGGACGAACGGTGCTCATCTGGTGCGGTATGACAGGAAGTCAAACGACCATCGCAATCATGGTCGGCGTCCTGCCGAAATGACGAAGGGCGCTCGACCCTTTCGGGGAGCGCCCTTCGGACCCGGACGACTACGAACGCGCGACTGAGTTCAATCGCTGCAGGCAGTCATCGATGACGGGCAGTGAGCGATAGATGGGGGGAGGGTGTCGGAGTTTCAAGGCCGTCGGAAGCATCTGTCGCTCGAATGGGTAAACCGAGGCACGCATCGCAAATGCCGCAGCCATCGTCGTCCATCGGCTGGTCCGCCCGCTCGCAACAGAGACAGATGACAGAGCATCGGAGCCGGCCCTTGTTTCCGCTCGGCACCAAGATTTCGACCGCATCAATCGATACGATATTTATGACGGATTCCTGCATCGCAGCTACTCCAATGACCTCCGTAGCAAGAAATAAGAGCGGTGCGGCGCTTTGCAATAGCGCGCGCTCGCGGGATTACGCGCGAGCGCGCAAGAGGATGGACGGCATCGTAAACTTAACGGCAAAGGAGCCACAGACCATGACGCCGGCTTATTTTGTCGGTCATGCCTGAGCGATTTTCGTCCACAGGTCCATCGCTGCTGCACGCAGTTCGCGATGATGGTTGGAGGTGATGTCGTGGCGAGGGATGTGGAACAGGTTGGCAATCGGAGCATGGATCGAGACAAAGCGTTGTAGATGTCGCTGTGACTTGAACCGCTTCATGATGCGCTCTCGCCGCCGCACTGGCTGGTGGGAATTCTCCGCCCGATTGTTCAGGCCTTTGTGGGAGCGATGCTCGACACCGGGCATAACCTCACGTTTTGCAGCATCGTAGGACCGAAGCTTGTCGGTGATCATCACCCTGGGCACCCGGCCCTGACGCTTCAAAAGCTTGCGCATGAGGCGCTTGGCCGCCTTAGCATTGCGGCGGCTTTGCACGAGAACGTCCAGAACAAACCCGTCCTGGTCGACGGCACGCCAGAGCCAATGCTTCTTGCCACGGATCGAAATGACTACCTCGTCGAGATACCATTTGTCGCCGAGTTGACTGGATGAGCGACGACGGATGTCGCTGGCGAAGGTTCGCCCGAATTTCTCCGCCCACAGCCGGACTGTCTGATGCGAGACAATGATCCCACGCGAAGCCAGCATGTCCCCAACCATCCGCAGGCTGAGAGGGAAGCGGAAATAAAGCCAAACGGCGTGGGAAATGACTTCAGCGGGAAAGCGATGGCGGCGATAAAGTGGATCACGGTTCGTCATGGCCCGTCATCGCACATCGAATTCCACGTTTCGTTAAGTTGACGATTCCGTCTCACGGTCTGACGAGACACTATGCCGCGTTCGGCCAACAGATCTTCGACCATACGCAGGCTCAACGGAAACCGGAAATAGAGCCATACCGCATGGGCGATGGCGTCAGCTGGAAATCGGTGACGACGATAAAGAGGATCACGAGCAAATCTGGTTATGCCGCCAGATCTCACATTTTAATCGATTCCCGGTTAAGGTTACGATGCCTCCACAACATCTGGAGCGGAAATTTCTCTTCCGACGGTCATGCCGTTAAGCGCAGAAATTTGCGACAGGCCCCGCTGAAATCTCGGCCTGTCTCAATCCGCGCGTTCATTGGGAATCGAATTTTCGAGTCTCAGTGCGACTGCCGCGAGTGCATCGCGAAGAATCTTTGCGCCACCGTCGGCCCTGAACTGCTGCCAGGCCTGGGCGTTCAGGCCGTTGGGTGTGGAATGGGCTTCGATCAGGTCGGAGAAGCTGCGTTCATCGGCGGCCGTGGTTTGGGCAAGTCCGTGGAACAGCGAGCCGAGATAGGCGCGCGCACGCTGGTTATCTGCGCCCCGTTCCACCATCCATCCTGCGGCGGTCGCAAGCAAACCGAAATAGGTGCCCATCAGGGCGCTGGCGGCGGCATAGCCGTCGAATTCACCCAGAGAGGCCGCCGCAACGACCTGGCCGAGCTGGCCGAAAAGTTCCTCGACCACCTGGTCTTGCGGATAGATGGCGGTGACGCCGGAAAGCTCGGCGACAGAAGGAAGCGGGATCGCACGGGTGATGCTCCCTGCGCGTCCGATCCACTCGGCCAGCGTCTCCGACCGGATAGTCGCGATCAGGCTGACGATTTTGCAGCTCGGCGGAAAGGAAAGGGCGCCGATAATGGCGCGCGCCACCTGCGGACGGACCGCAAGGAAGAGAAGTTCGGGCTTCGTTGACGATCTGCTGGTTGTCCTGCCGCACCTGAACTTTCGGGCTCAGCGATGCAAGGCGCGTGGAAATCTCCGCATTCCGCGCAGAGATGAGAATCCTGCTCGCCGGATAATCTGTCCGCAGCAGCCCATCGACGATTGCAGCAGTGATCGCGCCAGTACCGATAAACCCCAAGATCATGACAGATTCCTTCTCGCGAGAGCCGAGCGCTTTGTATTCTGATGGCATCAGAACGACGCTCTAATTCTTTGTTTTGCCGCATTTTGTCGGACGCCAAACGAAGACGTTTGGCATGCAAAATGCTCTGGCGCCATATACTTGGTGCCATAGTCGGTACACCCCGGGCACCGAAGGCACCGGGGTGTTGGTGTGGCGTAAAAACAATCTTCAAACTCGATCCGTTATGCGTCGGTATCGCAGCCCGATTCGAACTTTGCAAGCAACCGCTTGACTTCGGCGCGCAACGGTTCGCGCAGTGACTGCGCCGGCGGGACGAGCGGAGCGAGCAGTTCCGGCGAATCCACGCCGATAAGATCCATGACAGCCTTGATCGGTCCGGGATTGGTCTCGGCGAAGGCCATCTTGATCAGCGGAATGAACTCACGGTGCCGAGCCAGAGCCTCGGTCGTCTTGCCTGTGGAAGCGAGGTCGAAGATCTGGCGCCAAGCCTTTGGAAGCAATGTCGGCAGAACGATCATGCCTCCCGGCGCGCCGGCTGCGATATGCAGCGGGAAAAGGGTATCTTCGCCGCTCAACACCGCGAAGCTTGCATCCACGCCCGCGAGAATCTGCAGGAAGTGAAACATGTCCGTATTGCAGACTTTCATCCCGATGATTCGTTCGTGACGGGAAAGCTCGTGAATGATTTCCGGCTGCATGGAGAAGCGTGTGCGGTATGGAATTTCGTACAGCAGGATCGGGGGCATCGTCAACTTAACGAAGAGTGGAGTTCAATGTGGGATGCTCGGCCATGACTGACCGAGACCCTCTTTACCGCCGCCATCGTTTTCCCGCCGAAATCATTGCCCATGCTGTTTGGCAGTATTTCCGTTTTCCGCTCAGCCTGCGGATGGTTGAAGACATGCTGGCGGCGCGAGGGATCATCGTTTCGCATCAAACGATCCGATTGTGGGCAGAGAAATTCGGTCGCAACTTTGCCAACAAGATCCGTCGACGTTCTTTCGGTCGGCTCGGCGACAAGTGGCATCTTGATGAGGCCGTCATTTCGATCCGAGGCGAGAGGCATTGGCTGTGGCGGGCTGTTGATCAGGACGGATTTGTCCTGGAGGTTTTGGTTCAAAGCCGCCGCGATGCCAAGGCAGCCAAACGCCGGATGCGCAAGCTGCTGAAAGGTCAAGGTCGGGCTCCACGCGTTATAGTCACCGATAAGCTCCGATCCTATGACGCTGCGAAACGAGAGATCATGCCCGGCGTCGAGCATCGATCCCACAAAGGCCTCAACAACCGGGCAGAGAACTCCCATCAGCCCGTCCGACGACGAGAGCGGATCATGAAGCGCTTCAAGTCACGGCGACAGTTGCAGCGCTTCGCCTCCATTCACGACCCGATTGCCAACCTGTTCAACATTTCACGCCACGACATTTCCGCCAGCCACCACCGCGAACTGCGCGCCGCCGCCATGAGCGTATGGGCGGAAATCGCTCGGATATAGTCGGAAAGCCGAGCAGGAGCCCGCGCTGTCGCCTGACGAGCGTTAAGTTTACGGTGCCTGCCGATGAACTCGGCGACGGCGGGGTCGATCACCTCGTCGGTGAAATCGATCACCACCCAAGGTTTCGGCGTCTTTTCAATTGCGATCTGGAGTTGGGCCCGCAGCCGCGCCGCGAAGCGGAACGCCACGTCGCCCGGCGTCGCCCCCTGGTGGATCGGCACATCCAGCGTGGCGAGGCGATAAGCGGCTTTCAGATGCTCGTAAAGATGGCCGAGGGTCCGCGCCTCGGTCTCTATATGGAAATCGACGATATAGTATCGGATGTTGTGCCGGGCCGCGACGTGGCGGATCAGGTGCTTGCTGTGCGTGCGCCCCGACGCGGTGGCGCCGGCGACGTAGATGAGGCCGTAGTCGAAGCCGTGGTCGCAGATGTCGCGCAGGAGATTGCGCAGGCCGGTGCGGTTGCCCCGATCCACAGCTCGTCCACCGGGTTGTCCGCCCGCAGCGCCGCCTGCTTGCGCAGGCGGTCCGCGATGCGCGCGATGTCGTCGTTTTCGGGCGCGCCGGGGAAATTCGCGGCCAGCCAGTCGCAGGTAGCCAGGACGTCCGTGGCGCTGAACCCGATCCTGCCCGCGAGTTGCACAACCGTCGTCAGAGGCGGCTGCGTCAATGTATGGGATGCGTCTTCCCCGAGCACGTCGAGATAGAGAAGGGCGAGATTCTGGGCGCCGAGACGTCTCAGGCGCCCGGTAAACGTGGTCATTTCCGCTGTTGTCATGACGAACATGCCGGCCTCGCACAATCTCAGGACAGGCCCGTCGAGCCAAGGACGAGGCTGCCCGGTCCGTTCACCACCCGCGCCACCGCCGCGAAGCTGGCCTCGGTCGGCGTATCGGCGCCGAGCGGATCGAACGGGGTAAGCGCCGAGAAGTCGAGCCCCGTTTCGGCCGCGATCAGCGCGATGCGCACCTGATAGGTCTTGTACCGGCCGTAGACGAAGGGGCTTTCGATCAGATTCCGGATCATGCGGCCCTGCGACAACACGTACCCCGTGGCCGAAAGCTGTCCCGTCGCGTCGTTCACCATGACGGCGACTTTCCAGAACTCTTCAGGAATCGGGACGTCTTCGGCGCCGGGCTGCACCTTCAGCTTGCGGTCGGCCGCATCGAACACCGGACCGGTCAGGACCGAGACACGGAAGCCGCGCGTCTCGGCGGCTTCGAGCACATAGTCCTCCAGCCCGACCCAGTCCCTCTGGTTCAGGTCTTCGTGCTGGGGCGCGCTATTCGTGTAGTGGAAGGTGTCGATCTCCGCCTCTTGCGCGTGCGGCCCCCAGCCCGGGTCGCGCCGGCGGACCATGTGGCCGCGGTCGAGCGCGTTTTCGACGTAAAGCGCGTTGCCGATCTGGTGCTTCGCCTCGATCCGCCCATCCAGCCGCCACTCGCCCTTGCGCTTCAGCACCACCGACTGCGTGCCGTCGATATTCACCGCCGTCACCAGCGGCAGCCGGCGCGAGGCCGACTGGATCACCGAGAAGTTGCGGTAGCGCAGGACACCGTCGGCAGCGTCGGAAACCGGGGCCACATCAGCCTCCCAGGAACCGAGCCCGGGCAGCGGAACGGAGAGCGTGCCGGTTCCCAGGAAGTGAGGGTCGTAACCGTTGCGGGCGGCGAACGCATCGGGTTTCGAAATGTGTTGCGGCGCGGGGATCGCCGTGCCGGGAAGGCTGCGGATCACCTGGGCGCGCGCCGATTCGACGACATCGGCGGCGACGGCATAGTTGTTCTCCATGAAGCGTCCGGCAAAATGCAGGCCCAGCACCTTGCCGCTGCTCAACTCGATGACCGGGGAGCCGGAATTGCCCCCGAGCGAGGAGTAGTCGGCCAGGAGCACGATGTCGTTGTCCGACCGCGCGGTGACGAAGCCGGGGGCCAGCCGTTTCACTTCGTACTGGCCGCGAAACACCTCGTCCATCAGGGGCGTGTCGTTCCGGTCGCCATCCTCGGCCGGATAGCCGACCACGGCGACCGGCGTTTGCGGTTCCGTCCGGTGCGTTCCGCCGAGGAGGGCCAGCTTCGGGGCGTCGTCCAGCCGGGCAACCCGAAGCAGCGCGAAGTCGGGTTCGTGATCGGCAGCGATGTACAGCACGTCGCTGACTTCGGCGCGCAGCTTCGAGGCCGATCCGAGGAAGCCGTGATAATTAAGCCGCGCCTCCATCTCGGCGCCGAAACGGCCGCGGCGGAAGCGATAGCCCATGCGCAAACGCTCGGCGAAGATCAGGGCGACGTGGCGGTTGGTCACCACCAGCGTGTCGTCGATCAGAAAGCCGGTCCCACCGTAAGGCAAGCTGAAGTGATTGGTGAGATCGACACGTCCGACGCCCTTGCAGCGCGACAGCAGCGTCGCCTGGTTTTCGGCCACCAGCCGCAGCAGCTGCGGGTCGGCCTCGACTGCGTCGGTGACGTCGATGGCGCTTTCGAACACGAAAAAGGCCGGGCGCAATTGCGCGAGCACGATCGCCTCGGCCCAGCCGTATTGGCCAAGCGCTTCAGGCACGAGTTCCAGCAGCGCCGTATCGGCCGCGCCTGAGGGTGCGGTGCCGGCCCGGCCCTCGGCCGCCAGTTCCAGCGCGGACGGCGGCGGCGGCGGCGCGGCGGCGGGGATCAGCGCGGCCCGGCGCGCCGCCAGGATACGTGCGGCCCGGTCGCGAAAATCGTCGGTCCGGCTACGGACCTGATCCAACTGGCTGCGGAACATCGGCACCTCCCCCTAGACGATCGCCAAAGTCACATTTTCCGGGTAATCGCGAAGACGCGGCGCTCCGTCTGCTGGCGATCGCCGTCGAAGCGCAGTTCGTAAAGGCCGGGGGCGAGCGCCACGTCCATCGTCATGGCCAGCGCATAGACGCCGGGGCCGGAATAGGCGATCGGGATCGCGGCAGCGTCCGACACCGCCTCGTCCTCCTGCGTGCGCGATTCAAAGACCAGACGCCCCTCCAGCGTCGAGAAGGGCAACTCGCTGGACAGGACGACCTCGATCGGCTCGCCTTCCACGAAGACGGGTTTCTGCAGCGAGACGGCCAGCTGGAACGCGGCTTCCGCGGGGGCCTCCGTCGGGACACCGGCATCGCCGCCCAGCAGCCGGAAGAACACCCGCTTGAACGGGTCGCCGCGAAAGACGTTGGCGTGTTCGTTGATGACGGTCTGCTTCTGTCCCAGGCGGGGGAATGCGCTCCACATCGGGACGGTGCCATCGCCTGCGTCGGGGGCTTCCACCTTCTGCGCGCCCGCGGCGCCGACGTTTACCCGCGTCACGGTCTTGTGGCCTGCGCCGCTGAAGTAGAAGTAGCGCACATGCGAAGGCGGGGATCCGGCGCGCAACGCATCGTGGAGCGCCTTGGCACGGGCAACGAGGGCGGGCTTCAGGCCCAGCTGCGCGGCCACCGGGGGCTGGTAGAAATCGAGCGGTGCAAGCGCCGCATTCTTGCGCGTGTCCCAGCAGGCATCCTCCCCCGGCGCGGGCAGCAACTGGTAGCCGGAAGGATAGGCCGGGTTCGACGACAGGGTGACGAAGTCCTGCGCGCTGATCCCCAGCGCCGAATCGAGGCCCATGACGCGCGCCAGGGCCAACGGTGCGCCGTTGTGCGGCGTGGCCAGTGCTATAAAGCGGCTGATCCTGCCGAACCAGGGCCGGTCGCGCCAGGAGGGCGTTTCCAGCATCAGCCGCGCAATCAACCCGCCCATGGAATGCGCGACGAGGACGATCTCGTCCGCGGCGACGTGGTCCAGACGTTGCGCCAGACCCTCGGCCAGGTCGAAGAGGTCGCGGCGCCAGTCATAGGGATGCTCGACCAGCCTCCTGGTCCCCGAGGCGCCGAAGCCGAGCTGGGCGAACAGCGATTGGATCGGGGCGTAGAAGTCCACGCAGCTGACATTTGCGATGATCCGGGTCGCTCGGGCCGCCGGATCCTGCAAGGCGGCAATGCGCTTGTAGCCGAGAACGGTCTCGCTGACTTTCGGCGGCCAGACGACTTCGCCTCCCGGCCGGACAAGTTCGCTTCCCATAATGCCTGGAACGAAAACGGCTGCGATTGTCATGGCTTAACACTCGAGAAATTTTCTACCGAGGGATGTTATCAAAGTCGAAATTACATTTAAAGTTTTTTGTTCCGTCGCTAAACTATTTGGCCCCAGGGGGCATGGTGCGGGCTTTTCCAGCGCATGGAACGAGGGACCATGCCCACATGACGGCGAGCGGAGCGAAGGCGCGCCCGCAATCATGACAGCGATCGCGCGTGCGTCAGATGCTGACCCAGATTTCCAGCTGTCCTGGCACGACGAGGCTCTCCGGCCTGGCGGCGACATCTGCCTGCCCGGCCGCAACGAGGTCGGCGGCGAGGAGTTCCGCCGCCGCCCTGTCCGCGGCCGAGCCGGGATTGTAACGCACCTCGTTCAGGTTCGCCGCCGCACGCGTCCGCTCCTCGCCGGGCACATCCCAGCCAAGCGCCTGCATGGCCTGGCCAAGCGCGACGGCGCTGCCGCGCGTCATGCCGGCGAACTGGAAGTAGACCCTTTGCTTCGGCGGCCCGGCGAGCCCGATCCGTCGCTTGAGCGCGTCGAGGGGCGCGCGCGTCTGCGGGCCGATGGTTGTCTCGTTGCGGGCGGCGCGGCCTTCGAGGTCGGCCACGGCCCGTCGCGCTGCGGCCTTGAGCGGCAGCCAGCCCTCGGCCTCCCAGCGCGCCTCGGGCACCTGCGCAAGGACGACGAGCAGGTTGAGGCGCCCGGTCGCGCTCAGGGTCCGCATCGAGGCATCCTGCGCCATGTTCACCAGCGCCGTGACCAGGGCCTGCTGTTCGTCCGGCGGCAGATCCTTGTCGCGGATGGCGGTAACAAGCTCCTGCGCGAGACGCATGCGGTCGGCGGCCACCTCGCCGTCAAGCCCCGCGACCCTGGCCGACAGCCGCTCGCCATCCGGGCCGCCGCCGAGTTGGGCGCGGGAATCCCCGGCCTTGATCGCTGCGGCGAAGGAGAGGCCTGTCCGTCGTTCGAGATCGGCAACGCTCACGCGGTAGGCGTCGGGGTCGAACGCCGACTTGCCGTAACCCCCGCCGGGCTCATTGGGGACGAGGAAAGCATCGACGAGGAGACCGTCGCCCGGACCTATGGAGGGCATAGCCTTCTGTGGCAGGAGAATCTGCTGGCTTGCCATCTGCCTCTGCGAGATCGGCGCCGCCGACACCGCGAGCTTCCAGAAATATCGCGGTATCGTACCGCCCGGCTCCGCGAAGACCGGGCCGCTGAAGATCGTTATTCGGTTTGCCGCCGGGTTGTGCTGCGTGCGCACCCATTCTTCCAGCGCTGCCCAGGTCATGCCCGTCGTGCCGGCATATTGCGGCACGGCGTTGGTGTAGACGTCGGTCAGCTCGGCGAGCCAGGAGGGGGTGATCTCCTCCTCGCCCCACGAGACGTCGTTCCGCCCGGCAAGGCGTGCCGGCACGATGCCGGTCGCGGCGAACCAGCCGGGATCGGCCTGCACCCCGCGCAGCCGCGGGCGCGGATCGGGGCTGAACTGATCCGGCATCTGCGAGACCACCTTGCGAAGCGCCAGATCGTAGTTGACCGCGCTGAACAGCGCCAGGCGCCGCCCGGCATCGAGGACAAGGCTGTAGTTGACATAGTGGACAGGCTGGCCGCCGTCGAAAGCGCCTGCCCGCTGTTCTGCCGACAGCGACGGCAGCGCGATATCGACCCCCAGGAACGACGGATCGTAGCCGGACAGCACACCGTTGAACGGACTGGGCGGGGCATCGGGCACAAGCGCGCGCACGGCGTCCTGAAGCGCCTGCGGCAGCGCTGCGAGCTGCAGCGTCCCGGCGGTGATCTCACCGGCGAGCCGCCCGATCGCTTCGGTCTGCACGGCTTCCGGCAGATCCTTGAGCGCGAGCGTTCCCTCGCGCAGTCCGGTGGTGACGACGCCGAGCGTCGCATCGAGCGCGGCCTGTCGCGTTTCAAGGTCCTGTACGCGCTGGCTTGCCACCTCGCGGGCGATCTCGGCGGCGTTCTGCGACATCCGCGCGTCGTCGAACGCCGCTTCCGTCCGCAGCGTTTGCTCGCGCAGCGCGTCGCGTTCGGCTTCGGCGTCGGCGAGCGCCTTTTCCGCGTCCGCACGCGCCGCCTGGGCCTCGTTGCTTGCTGTCTCGGCGACAATCCGCTGCCATTCCGCTTCGGCCCGGCGGTCGGACGCATACCAGGCAAGCCCCGCAAGCACGAGGATGACCGTGCTAAGCGCCGCGATGATGTGGTTCTTGAGCCGCTGCTCGCGGCGTTTCTCGACGATTTCCGCCTGCAGGCTGGCATCGAGCAGCGCGGCGATATCGGGGTCCTCGCGGAACTCGCGGGCTTCGTCGAGCGCGTCGCCCGAAAGCAGGTATCCCTGCAACGGGGTCTCGCGCCATTGCCGCGCCTGCGCCGCAATGCGGATGTAGCGGCGCGAACGCACCTGCCGGTCGTGCAGGCGTGCCTCGGCCTTGCTGCCGGATGTGGCATTGCTCTCCGGCCTTTCCTCGCTGGCGGGCGCGATGTCTGTCGCGGCCGCCAGCGGCCCCTCGGCGCCGGCGGTTTCCGGCTGGTCCCGGTAGCGGGCAAGCGCCGCAGGCCCTGATTCGCTCCATTCGCCGTCCGGATCGGCGACGAGTTCGGCCGACCAGTAGTCGAGAATACGCTGCGCCGCCCGGCGGTCCTCGGCATCGGCGATGAGCGTACCCGTCGCCGCCGCCTTCTCGACGAAGGCGCGGATGTCGCCTGCGCCATGTCGCGGGCCGGCCTTCAGGCCCTCCATCATGTCGAGATGGGCAACGCGCAGCGCCGCAAGCGAATCGAAACGGCCGCTATCCGCTGCTTGCGGGAGGGCCACGGGAGAAGAAGGGCCTTCGGTCATCAGTCAATCTCCGCCAGCATGTCGCGCAGCGGCACGCCAATCTTGACGAGTTCGCCGCAGTCGTACTTGAGTTTCGAATCGACGGTGAGGAAACGGTACTGCGCATCGCCACGAAAGTCCGCGAAGGCATCCTCGAACGCCTCGTCGACCGTCTCCTGCGCAAGCCGGTCGCTCACCTCGCCCGCATAGCCGTCGATCCGCTGTGTCCAATCGCTGCCGGGATCGAGCACGGCGAGCGCATGGACGCGCGATTTCACTTCCAGCCAGTCACTGGCGAATTCCTCGACAAGGTCGCGCGGCTGCTGTTCGATCAGCCGGTCAAGATCGGAAATGCGGATGTCCACCGCCTGCCAGCTCCTGTGCTCGTTCACGCGGGCGCGGATCGTCGGGATGATGAGCCGCAGGGCGTGAAGCGCGTTGGCGACCGTGTCGCCGCCACCGGCCTGCGCGATGCTGCCAAGCGCCTTCTCCAGTTCGTCGAGCGGCAGCACCTTGGCGATGGCGGCGATGAGATCGTTGAGCCGCGGCGGGGCGGCGCGCATGACGAAGCGGATATCCTTGAGGGCGGTCTGCGCCGCCCGCGCGTTGCGCGTGGCGATGGCGGCATGGAAACGGTCGCCCGCCTGTTCGAGGTCGTCGATCCACGACATCTCGGTTTGCCGCCGCGGCGGATCGTTCAGCTCCTGCGCGGTGCCGCGGGCGGCAACGCATGCCCCCCGCAACTGGTCCCGGTAATCGCGCAGCACCAGCGCCTGCTCGCGGTTTTCCGGCATCTTCCGCGCCGCGGCGCGCAGCGCCTGGAACTGCTTCACCTGCAATTGATGCAGGCATTCGTGGAGGTTCTTGTAGACCTTGAGGCTGTCGATGGTCCGGACGATCTCCTGAAGCTTGGCCTTCGAGCTGTCGACCGCCTGCCGCACCGCCGGCTCGTTGAGCCGCGCCCGCATGTCGTCGATGCCGGTGATCAGCTGCTGGACGTGCTCGCGGGTGGTCGGAAGCTTCTGCCGCGCGCCGGGGCAAGCCTCGTCGATGAGCGGGATGAGGCCGTTGTCGGGGGGTGTGCGGGCCGCGAACTCGGCGAGAACGATCAGCTCCATGTCGCGTTCGCTGACGACGGCGAGGAGCGCGTGCGCCGTCTCCCGGTCGTTCAACCCGCGCGGCACCCATTGGAAAAGCCCGTCGCCCGTCGTCTTGAGCATGACGAGGTCGAGATCGGCGGGCGGGAAAAGCCGCCCAATGGCGATGCTGAGCGGTTCGATGAGAGGGGCGGGGATCATCGTGTCGCCTCGTCCTCTACGGCCCGAGCAGGGCGGCGTTGCGGCCCGTCCGGATACGGCGGCCGATGAGGTCGATCGGCACGCCCTGGTTGAAGCGGGCCACTTCGCCGTAGTGGTGGAGCGCAACGAGGTCCCACTCCATGCTGAAGCAGGGAGAGCCCGACGACCCCGGCTCGGTGTTGGTGCGGTAGCGCACGCGCGTGCCGTTGGCATTGAGCCCGATCACCGCCTGGGTGTCCATGGCGAGCTTCATCGGCGCGCCGTCGGGGTGCTGGACGATGAGCAGCGGATCGTCCGCCGCAAGCGGGAACGGGGTCGCCGCAAGCGTCAGCCAGCCGCGCCGGCCGCCGTCGACGGGATGTTCGCCGGCGGCGTCGGCGAGCCGCAACAGCGCGTAGTCGAGTTCGTCCTGCGTGGGCGGTGGATCGTCGGGATGGTCCGTCGCCTCGGCCGCGCCATAGGGCGCCCAATCGACGAGGCCGTCGGCGTGGAGCCCGACCTCGACGCCGGGCCTGCGCGTACCGTCCGGGAGCCTCACATAGTCGAAGCGGCACTTCGACGTGCCAAGCGTTCCGGCGGCATGCGCCTTTTCCACCACATGCCAGTTGGTCAGGACCGCCTCCGGCCCGACCAGGAAGCCGGTGCCCGTCGCCCGGCCCGAAATCTCGATCCGGCAGACGCGGTTCTTCACCTGCATCAGCCTTTCCACCCACACCATCAGGTCGAGCTTGGCAAGATGCGGGCGGACATTGCGCTGGAGACCCGGGGCAAACGCATTGCTGAGGTTTGGATCGGGGATCGGCTCGCCGCCATGCTGCGCCGAGAGCGGCATCTCCTCCACCTGCGCCGCCAGTGCCCCGGGTGCGGCTTGCGCCACCAGCGCCCGCAGCGCCGCGTTGCCGGGGCGGCGCGCGAGGATGTCGGCAAGGACGATCGTCTCGAGATCGGCCTCGCTCACGACCTGCACGAGGTCGATCGCCGTCTGCCGGTCGCTCAGACCGCGCGGCACCCATTGAAAAAGCCCGTCACCCGTCGTCCTGAGCATGACGAGGTCGAGTTCCGGCGGCCGGAAAACCCGGCCGATGGCGATGCCGAGGGGTTCGATGAGCCGTGCGGCGATAGCCATGGCCTAGCCGCCGGCAGCGACGATCCGGACGTCCTCGTGCGCGGCGAGGTCGCGGAGCGTCGCATGACGAAGGCCGGCGAGGCCCTCTTCGTCAAGCACGGTTTCCAGGGCATGCCCCCAGTTGGCCCGGTCGCCGCCCCAGGTGCCGCCATAGTGGAGCCCCGTCACGGCGGCGAGCGTGTCGATGCCGGCGACGAGCGAGCCGGAATTGCCGCCGAGCGTCGACGCGTCGTGGGTCAGCGTCCGGCCGGTCAGCCTCGGGGGCATGATCTCGCCCGGCGCGAGCCGCTTGAAGCCCCAGAGCTTGCCGAACAGCCGCTGCAGCACGCGGTCGGTCTCCGACACCGAGCCGAGCGCGTCGTGGCGGGGTTTTGCCGGATAACCCGTGACGACGACCTGCGTCTGCGGGACGGTGAGCGCCGGCCCCGTGCCGATGGCGAGCGGGGTCTGCGGCGGGCCGGGCGTTACCCGCGCGCCGAGGCGCAATACCGCCATGTCGAGAAGGTCATGGTTGATGCCAAGGGCGGGAATGGCTTCCGCGCCGGCGAAAACCAGCTCGACGATGGGCCGGCGGTTCACCGAGGCCTGCCCCTTGAACTCGTGGCCGAAGTCGACATGGGGATCGAGCCCCGCCCTGATCTTCGGCCCCGCGTCGTCGAAGAAATCGACGAAGATCTGCGCGACATGCCGGTTGGTGGCGGCAAGATCCGGCGCGATCAGCCAGGCCGTCCCCGCGAAGGGATAGAACGGATGGGTCACGTCGACCCGCCCGACGCTGCCGATGAGCGTCTCGACCGCCGCTTCGCGAAGCACATCGCCCAACAGCTCCGTCCAGGGGCTGTCCGGCGCCGAGCTTTCGACCAGCCGCCCGTCGCGGATGAGAAAGGCCGGGCGCGAGCCGTCGGTGCGCACGATGACCTCGATCCCCGCCTCGACACCGCCCAGTTCCGTTCCCGTCTCCTCGCGATGCCCGCCGATGAGTTCAAGCCCCTCGCGGCCGTTGTGCAGCGCCTCTTCGGCGAGCGCCACGAGGCTCGGGTCGTCGCCCATCTCGCGCCGGATGAAATCGAGGAGGAAGGCGCGCGAGGCGCCCCAGCGCTCCGCAATCGCCGCAGGAGAAAGGTCCGCCGCCTGCGTGGCGTCGCCAAGGCTTTCAAGCGGCGAGCCGCCGGGCCGCGCGAGCCGCCGGCCAAGCCGCAGCGCCAGTCTTTCCACGTCGAGGCGATCATGTCTGGCCACAGCTTGCTCCCCCGTTCCCGGGTCGAAACAAAGTCCCCACGGGCAAGATTGCCCCTCCGCCCCTAGGCTTCCAAGCCATGATACGACTTATGGTGTTGTTTTCGTCTTCAGGCCGTGTCTGCCGTATTGATGCGAGACAACTTGCACATATGTTTTGCCAAAGTTCTAAATTAGATTGACATACTCAACTACAGCGTGTCAATGTGGCAAAGCGTTTTTGTCGGCGAGATTTCATGCGCAGATGCGCAAGAAAGGCATCCCATGCTCACATCGTCCGCATTTCCAGACTATCCGCCCTTGAGCGAAGACGCGTTGGCCGAGGCGCTCGGCTACCGCGAATCTCCCGACGTCGCCGCGGGCGGAAGCATGGAGGGGCTCGAGGCGACCGTGCTCGACAGGCCGTGGCCGGACGTCATCTCCCGCAAGGCCTACGATTTCGTCGTCCGGTGGGAAACCGGCGGACGCGCCTATTACGAGCAGGTCATAAAAGGCCGGCCGGTTTGGCCGGGTTATGCTTCGGGCATTACCATTGGTTGCGGCTACGATCTTGGCTACCACAGGCTTGCACAGTTCACCGCGGATTGGGGGCAGCGCATCCCGCGGGCCGAGTTCGACCGGCTGAAGGCGACGATCGGCTTCAACACCGCCGATCCCAACCGCCCGGCCAAGGTCACCAGGGCCAAGGCGCTGGTCCAGTCGCTCAAGGACATCGTCATCGGCTGGGACGTGGCCATCGCGCAGTTCGACGCGGCAAAGATGCCCAAGCTCGTGAGCGACCTCTACGGCGCGCTCGACAATCTCGACAGGCTTCACCCGCATGCGCGCGGCGCGCTCCTCAGCCTCGTCTTCAACCGCGGCAACGGCGGCTTCACGCGGAGCGAGGACCGGTATCGCGAGCTGCGCGAAATCCGCAAGCTCATGGCGTCGGGCAAGCGGCGGGATTTCGAGGCGATACCGGAGCAGCTCCTGTCCATGCGCCGCATCTGGGGGTCCGCGTCGAGCCTCTCCAGGCGCCGCGAGGAAGAGGCCGATCTGTTTAAGGCGGGCCTGGCGGAAACCGGGCTCACCGAGAGCCTTGCCGCGCTCTCGACCTTCGCCGCGCCAGAGGCGCCCGGCACGACGCTCGCCGAGGACCATGCCGACGTGCCCGAGCAGACCGATATCGGCGACGAGGTCGATGGGACCGAGGCCCTGTTCGACGGGCTGGAGGCCCCTGGGCCGAGTGCGGCCGACGTCAAGTGGAACCCCAACGACGACGACCAGCCCGACTACCGGCACCTGCCCAAGCTGCGGCCCGGCACGGAGTTCGATTTCACCGCCGCCGACATCGAGGCCCTCGTCAAGTACAACGCCTTTGCCACGCTTCCCGGTCTCCTCGTCTTCGCGCTGCGCGGGGCCCGCATCGTCGGCGCCGACAAGCGCGAGAACGTCACCGCGATCACGCTCGCCGATCAGCGGCCCAACCACCGCGATTTCCGCTGCGTCATGGGCGTGCTCGATCGCGAGAGCAAGCGACTTTGGGCCTACAAGGCCTCGACGGTGCCCAACGTCAACGCGTTGCTGACAGGCTACCAGCTCGCCAAGCAGGGCCGTTACGAAGGCAATGTGCTGCCGACCGGCGCCTATATCTATACGGTGGGCATCCATCGCGCCGGCACCGACGGCGAGATCCGCGGCGTCCTCCGCCTCTCGAAGGATTCGACCGGTGCCTCGGTCGTCATCGCGCTGCGCAGCGTCAACGACGTGGTCTACGACCGCCGCGACTTCTGGCACAAATGCGCGCCGGCCGACAACATTCATCCCGGCCGCCGGCAGACCGGCTTTTCCTCGCTCGGTTGCCTGACGCTGCCCGGGGACTACGTCAAGTCGAGCAAGACGCATACCGGAATCTGGGCCGACTTCCGCGTCGCGCTCGGCATGGGCAAGACCTTCGCCAACACCGACAACGGCAGGCAGTTCACCGTCGTCCTCCTCACCGGGCTCGACGCCGCGCTTGCCTCGACGATGCGCACCTCCGGCGAGATCGACGACAAAGCCAAGGCGGCCGCCGCCCTCAAGCGCCTGCGCTTCGGCTCGAAGGGGCCGGATGTGACGAAACTCCAGCAAAAGCTCGGCCTGGCTCCCGACGCGAGCCAGCTTGTCGGGCCGGTCACGCGGCTGGCGCTCATCGCGCGGCAGCAGGAAAAACTCGGCTGGGCCGACGGCATCCTCTCGCCCGAGACGGATTCGGCGCTCGGCCTCAAGGTGCTCTGAGCGAGCGGGAGGTCAGTCGCTGAGATAGTCGCGGCTCCATGCGCACGCGACGATCTTCCGCGCCAGCAGGGACTCGATCTCCTGCGCGGAGCGGCCGATCTCGCGGAGGATGTCCAGCGTCTTGCTATCTCGCCCCATACTCCTCGCGATGGCAACGCAGGAACAGACACTTCCTCCGTCATCGTTGAAAAACGCGGATCTCCCAGCGTAATGTTGAACACGCCGCCCTAATGAAAAAAACCGTTTGCCCATCTGGCAAGGGCTTAATTCCGCTATTAAAATTCCAGTTTCCGAACTCATTTGGCCAGGTTTCTAATCCTGTCGCCTGGAGGCTTCGTCCGCATGCCGCGTCCCACCAAGCGCATTACCTTTACCGACGTAGCGCAGCGAGCGGGCGTCGGGACCGCGAGTGTGGACAGGGTCATTCACGATCGGGGAAATGTGAGCGAGGGGGTAAGACGGCGCGTTCTCGAAGCTGCCCGCGAGCTTGGTCTCAACCGAATGCTGCCAGACGCACATCGGCGGCAGATCAGGATCGAGGTCATACTCGCCAGGCCGGGACTGCCTTTGATAGCCCGTCTTGGCTACGAGTTCCGGCGGATCGCGCCGTTCCTCGATAGATCGATCTCCATACATCGTACCATCCTCGAGGACGAGCAACCGGAAACCCTCGCCAATGCCCTGTCTAAGAGCACGTCTGACGCCGTGGTTTCCTATCTGCCGGATCATCCGCTCGTTCACCAAGCCGTAGATCGGCTTAGTAAGAGGTGTGTTCCCGTCGTAACGGTGGTGTCCGATGTCCCCGGGTCTACCAGGTTGGCGTACGCGGGAACCGATCATGTCCAGGCAGGCCGCTCCGCAGCGTACTTCATCACCACGATGACGCGAGAACCGGGACCGACGGTCATCCTCTGCAATCACTTGAACTTTCAATCGCACGCTGACCGGATACGCGGTTTTTCGGAGTACCCTGAGCAAAGAGCCGCGGGCTGGAGCATTACCGGCGTGATCGAGGGGCTGGACGACCGGGACCGATCCGAGCTGGCTTTGCGAAAGGTGTTCAAGGAGTGCCCCGATATCGCTGCAGTTTACAACGTGGGCGCGGCGAACATCGGTGGCGCGCGCCATCAAAGCTGAAATTCTGCCTAAAAGGCCGTTATTCGTGGGTCACGAGCTTACACGCCACACGGCCGAATTCCTGAGGGAAGGGATCATGGCGATTGCTATCGACCAGAGCCCGGAACTTCAGGTTCGCCAGTCGGTCAATCTGATACTTCGTCACTTCGAGATGCTGGATACGAGCCGATCATCTGTTCCGCCGGATGTCCAGGTCCCGATAGTGCTTTACGGCCCGGAAAACCTGCCCGACCCGCTACCGTTCTAGATTCTGGACCCGCTGATTGAATTCAATCAGAATGCTGATTGTGCGCTGCCGGAGTTGCCGCCATTTTCCGTCATCGAATGACCTGCCTCCAATACGGCGAGATGAAGGTCGTCCATGACGTAAATCTGACGCTGCACAAGGGAGAGATCATGTGCATCGTCGGGGAATCCGGCTCCGGAAAATCGACGCTTGCCCGTTCGATCCTGCGCCTCATGGCCCCCTCGTCCGGGGCGATCAGATTTCATGGCGACGATATCACCCGCCTCGATAAAGCGGGCATTCGCCGATACCAGCGGGCCGTCCAGGCCGTGTTCCAGGATCCTTACAGCTCCCTCAATCCCCGCATGACGATCCTGGATGTCATCTGCGAACCATGGACGATCCAGAAGGACGTCTTGCCCCGCGCGCAATGGCGGGACAAGGCAATCCACCTGCTGGAAAGCGTGGGTCTTGACGCCAAGGCACTGGAGAAATTTCCCGGCGAGTTTTCGGGCGGCCAAAGGCAGCGCATTGCGATTGCCAGAGCACTTGCCATGTCGTCCGAAATCATCGTGTGCGACGAAGCCATCTCCGCGCTCGACCTGATGGTGCAAGCACAGGTCATCGCGCTGTTGCGCGATCTTCGGGACCGCTTGAATGTGGCGCTTCTGTTTATCTGCCACGATCTCAACCTGGTCAGGAGTTTCGCGGACAGCGTGCTGGTCATGCAGGCCGGCCGGATCGTGGAGCAGGGGCCGGCGGCCGCCCTGTTCGATGCGCCCGGGCACCCGTACACCCGGCGGCTGATCGCGGCGAGTCCGGTGGTCGACCCCGATGCGCAGTCCGAACGGCGTCGGGCGCGGCAAGCGCTGCAGCCGCCGGATCAAACGCCTTTGCAGCCGTAGAAGCCGCTACGGTCGACGTCCTCCGTCCTTCCTGCCTGCGACGCATCTGCGTCGCTTCCCGCACACTCATACCGTTGCAATTTTTTTAAGATGGAACACAATTCCATCTTGACTGAACATCGGTAAGATGGAATAACGTTCCATATTGGAGCTGCTGAGGGCGGAAATGGAAAACGCCTCGAAACAATCTTCGTGCAGCTGCGGAGGAGGCTTTAGAAATCAATGAGTTCCCATACTCCTGCCACGTCGGCGGGCGGCAATGATATTGCCCCGCGTCACCGAAATCCCGGATTGCGCCTCGTTCGAGAGGTCCTTTGGAACCTCATCCCGCCCATGACCTTCGTGGCCATTGTCGGCCTGTGGTCGCTAAGCGTTTCTGTCTTCGAGGTTCCTTCCTATCTGCTGCCGGCCCCCGGTGCCGTCTTCAGCCTGCTCATTGCGGAAGCGCCCATGCTGTGGGCGAACACCAAGGTGACGCTGCTGGAGATCCTTCTCGGTTTCGGCCTGACGCTGCTGACGGCCATCCCCCTCGGCCTCGTCATCGCGCTGTCGCCGCTGGCCAAGCAGGTGCTCTATCCGCCGGCGATGCTGCTTCAGCTCGTGCCGAAGATCGCCATGGCGCCGCTGTTTCTGGTCTGGTTCGGTTTCGGCATCGAGTCCAAGGTCATTCTCACGCTTCTGATGACGTTCTTTCCCTTGCTGATCGCGAGCATCAGCGGGTTCCAGATCCTGGACGCCAGGCTGCTTTACCTGACCCGCTCCATGGGGGCCAACACCTGGCAGACCTTCCGCTATCTGCGCGTTCCCGCTGCGCTTCCGGTCATCTTCTCGGGGATCAAGACGTCGGCGACCATCGCTGCGACCGCCGCCATCGTCGCCGAATTCGTCGGCGCCAACGAGGGGCTGGGCTATGTCCTGCTGCGCGGTACCAGCACCATGAACATTGAATTGACCTTCGCCGTCCTAGTGATCCTGACGGTCATCGGTCTGGCGATCAACTATCTCGTGGAGTTCAGCGAATGGCTCCTCGCCCCATGGCAGCGCAAACTGAAGTGAACACACACGTCAAAAGGGAGGAAATGACGCCATGAATATCAAGGGATTTCTCACGGCCGGCACCATGCTCGCGGGGCTGGCAATGGCGGGCACGGCGGCGGCGGATACGCCGGTCACGTTCCAGCTGAACTGGTACGCAGGCGGGGCGAATGCCGGCTTTGCCGCGGCGCTAGTCGAAGGCTACTACAAGGAAGCCGGCCTGGATGTCACGATCGTGCAGGGCAACGGCTCGGGCAACACGGCGCAGATGGTGGCGTCGGGCCAGGCGGACCTTGCCTATGCCGATGCCGTCGCGGTCAGCCAGCTGATCGCCAAGGGTGCGCCGATGCGGATCGTATCGACCGTCTACCAGTCCAACCCCAACGAGGTCGAAGCGCTCAAGGCGACGGGCGTGAAGTCCGTCAAGGATATCGAAGGCAAGAAGATCGGCGTGCCGGCCGGCAGCTCGCAGGCCACCATGCTGCCGCTGTTCTTTGCGGCCAACAATATCGACGAGTCGACGCTGACGCTCGTGAACATGCCGCCGTCCTCGATGGTGCCCGCCCTGCTTCAGGGCAGTGTCGACGCCATCCTCGGATCGGTCGACGACTACCAGATCCAGGCGACGTCCAAGGGCGCCGAACTCGACCGCTTCACCTTCGCGAGCCACGGCGTCGCGACGGCCAGCACGTCGATCTTCGCATCCGAGGAATACATCGCCGAAAACCCGGACGTGCTGAAGAAATTCATCGAAGCGAGCCTGCGCGGCTGGAGCTTTGCGCTGGACAATCCCGAGAAGGCCGTCGCCGATCTCAAGGCGACCTTCCCGGACATGGACGAGAAGCTGGCAGCCGCGCAATTGGCGGCCATTCCCGAACTGCTTTGCAGCGGTGGGGCGGCCTTCGTCGGCAAGGCGACCGATGCACATTGGGCGAATACGCAGAAGCTCCTGTCCCAGGTGAAGCTGTTGCCTGAAGGAAACGATCCGACGACCTACTACACCAACGAATTCCTGCCGGCGGATTCGGCCTTGCGCCCCTGCAAGTAACGCAACCGGGGATGCCGGTACGGCATCCCCTCCCTCAACCCGATGAGTGGGTGGCCATGACCATTCGAACGTCCTATCGCTATGAAGACCTGAGCGTCGGTCTTGCCTTTCGCAGCCCCGGCCGCACGATCACCGATGCCGACCTGGTCGGTTTCGCCGGCCTCACGGGCGATTTCTCCGAGCTGCATACCAGCGATGTCTACGCCGAGGCCAGCCAGTTCGGCCGCCGGGTCGCCCATGGAATGCTGGGCCTTGCCTATGCCCATGGCCTCATGTGGGCCCGCACCGGCGAACTGCGCGAAACCGCCATCGCGTTCCTCGGGATCAACGACTGGCGTTTCGTCGGTCCGGTCTTCGTCGGCGACACCATTTTCGTGAACTATCGGCTGGCCGAGCTTCGCGACAGCAGATCGCGGCCCCACCAGGCCATCGCGACCTTCGACGTCGAGGTCGTCAACCAGCACGGGGCGGTGGTCCAGCGCGGACAGAAGGCATTGCTGGTCTCCAAGACCCCGTTGAATGCAGTGTCCGCCTCCACCTGAACAGCACGTCGCCGAAAGGACCGCAAGATGACTATGTATGACGATCAGGCCGTTTCCGGCGTGCCGATAACCATCGATGGCGTATCCAAGATCTTCGGCCCCGAGCTGGAGAAGCCGTTTCGCGCCCTGAAGGAGGTCACGCTGTCGATCAAGGCCGGCGAATTCGTGTCGGTCGTCGGCGCATCGGGCTGCGGCAAGAGCACGCTCATGCTGATGGTCGCCGGTCTCCTGCAGCAGACGACGGGCACGATCTCGGTCGATGGGCGCGTGGTCGACAAGCCGCTCACCGATGTCGGCATCGCCTTTCAGGACCACCTTCTGCTGGATTTCCGAACGGCGATGCAGAATGTCATGCTGCATTCGGATATCCGCGGCCTGCCGCGCAAGCAGATCGAGGAGCGGGCAAAGGAACTGTTCGCGCAATTGCGCCTCGAACGCGCCGTGGACAAGTATCCCAAGCAGCTTTCCGGCGGCATGCGCCAGCGCGTCTCGCTGATCCGCAGCCTGGTGCACGATCCGGCGGTCCTGATGATGGACGAGCCCTTCGGCGCCCTCGACGCGCTCACGCGCCTTCAGGTGCGCATGGACCTGGAATCGCTCTGGATGCGTCGTCGTCCCACCGTTCTCTTCATCACCCATAGCGTGGAAGAGGCGGTCGGTCTTTCAGATCGCATCATCGTCATGAGCCCGAGCCCCGGCGAAGTCGTGGACGACATTCGCGTGGAGCTGGAGCGGCCGCGTCCGATCACCCTGGGGGATGCCCCGGAATTCAGCGCCTATGTGGATCGCATCCACCGGCATTTCGAGCGCCTGGGCGTCCTGCACGGCCTCGGAAAACTTCCGCAAAGCGCTTGAGCAGGGTTCGTCATGTCCGCATCGCCCCTTCCACAACCCGTCGAACCGCTTGTCAGCGTGACGTTCTCCGCCGCGCGCGCGGAAATCACCCTGTCGAACGGGCCGCTCAATCTGGTGACGCGGCCGATGCTGCGCGATCTGAATGCGGCGATCGGGGCGGTTCGGGAGCATGCTGGCCTGCGCTGCGTCATCCTGCATGGAGGAACGGCGAAAGCCTTCTGCGCGGGCAGCGACATTCGCGAGTTCGCCGATCTGCGCGCCGATGCCAGCGAACGGAAGATCCTGTTCGAGGACATGGTGCTGCGGAACCTTGCGCAGATCGAGGTTCCCACCATCGCCGCCATGGACGGGCCGGCCATGGGTGGAGGGCTGGAGCTGGCGCTGGCCTGCGATCTGCGGGTGATGCGCGAGGGGGTGAAGCTGGGCCTTACCGAGGCGCGGCTGGGCGGACTTGCCGGAAACGGCTCGGTCCGGCTTGCCAGGCTGGTCGGGCCGGCCCGCGCCAAGGAGATGCTGTTCACCGGCGCGATCCTGGACGCCGATGCGGCCTTGTCCTGGGGCATCGTGAACCGGGTCACGCCCGGATCCGCGCTGGAGGCCGCACGGATCCTCGCGGGCGAGATCCAGCAGCGCGGGCCGCTGTCCAACCGCTTTGCCAAGCAACTCGTCGATGCGGCGCTCGACCGGCCGCTTGATGAGGCGCTATCGGTTTCGACCCGGCTGCAGCAGCGCATATTCGATTCGGCCGACCTCCACGAGGGCATGCGCGCCTTCTTCGCGAAGCGCGAACCCGAATTCGGGGGGACGTGATATGAGCATTTCAACATATGAAAATGCGGCACACATATTCGTGCCCACGATGGATCGGAGTTTCAGATGAGCCATATTCCAGCCGAGCGTTGCCTGTCGATCATTCAGCTCCTGTCGGAAGAGGCGGCCGAACTCCCGCTCGGCACGATTGCCGAGACCCTCGACCTGCCCAAGAGCGGAACGCACCGCCTGTTGTCCGCCCTGGTGGAGCAGGGCTGGGTCCAGCAGGACGCGCAGACGGGATATTACCGGCTCACCATGCGGCTCGCCATTCTCGGCCAGCGCTTCTACATCGCCACGGGAATACCGGATATCTGCCAGCCGCTCCTCGACCAGCTCGCGGCGTTGAGCGCGGAATATGTGAGGCTCGCCGTCGTCGATGGCGACCAGCTCGTCTGGGTCGCCCATGCGCAAGGCGCCCGTAGCGGGCTGATGTATCAGCCGGCGCTTCAGAGCAACACCGTGCCGCTGCATGCGACGGCGAGCGGCAAGGCCTGGCTTTCCACCCTGCAAACCGAGCATGCGGTGCAACTGGCGCTCAACAGTCCCGCTTTCCAGAACCCGCACGGCTATGGCCCGTCCGTCGCCCGTTCCGTCGACATGGTGATCGCGGAACTGCGCCACACGATGGAGCGCGGCTATGGCATCGCCCGCAATGAGGCCGAACAGGGCGTCTCCGCGATGGCGGCTGTCGTCTCGGCCGGGGAGAGCGGGGCCGTTGCCGGAACCGTCAGCATCGCAGGCCCCTCCGCCCGGATGACGGACGCGCGGATGCACGAGCTGGCACCGGCCTTGAAAGCGACCGCGGCGGAGATCTCCGCCCTGTGGCCCGCCAGGCTGCGCAGGGGGCCGTTGACGGAGCCATCACGGCTGCATCGAAGCGCCGGTTGAACCGATATCCTGAAGTCAGCGGGTTTCGATCCCCGCGCCATCCGTTCGGAGAGCAAAGTGAAGACCAAGACGATAACGGCGGACGAGGCGGCCAGCCTGATCCAGAACGGCGACAATGTGCTTGCCAGCGGGTCCGGCGGCGGCCATGGCGTGCCGCAGGCGATCCTCGATGCCGTCGAGCGCCGCTTCCTGGAGAGCGGCGCGCCGCGCGACCTGTGCCTGATCCATGCCGTGGGCATCGGCGACCGCAAGCTGAAGGGGGCGGCCTGCTTCCGCCATCCCGGCATGTTGCGCCGCAGCATCACCAGCGCCCTGATCGATTCCCCACCGCTCGTCGACCTTGCGCGTGACGACGTCATCGAATCCTGGACCCTGCCGCAGGGGGTGATTTCGCAGCTCATGCGCGAGATGGCGGCCGGCCGGCCCGGCCTGGTCACCCGCACCGGCCTGCACACATTCATCGACCCCCGCCAGCTCGGTGCCCGGCAGAGCCCGAGCGCGAAGGAGGATCTTGTCCGCCTCCTTGATATCGACGGACAGGACTGGCTGCTCTTCCGTCCGTTGCCGCTCGACATCGTCTTCCTGCGCGGCACGACGGCCGACGAGAACGGCAACGTGACGATGGAGGAGGAGGCGATTCCCGGCGAAATGCTTTCCACGGCGCAGGCCGCGCGCCGTCAGGGCGCGACGGTCGTGGTGCAGGTCAAGCGCCTCGCAAAGGCCAACACGCTGTCGGCGCGTGATGTGAAAATCCCGGGCATTCTCGTAGATTATGTCGTGGTTGATCCGGAACAGCGCCAGACCTATGCCTCGGCCTACAATCCCGCCTATTCGGGCGCGTTGCGGGTGCCGATGGACAGCCTCGTCCGGCTTCCCTTCACCGAGCGCAAGATCGTCGCCCGCCGTGCCGCGCTCGAACTGTGCAAGGGCGCGGTCTGCAATCTCGGCGCGGGCATTTCGACGGGGGTTTCGGCGGTTGCCTCGGAAGAGGGCATCATCGACGACATCGTTCTTTCCAACGAACAGGGCTTCATCGGCGGCGCGCCCCTGACCGGGGTCGATTCCGGCACCGCCCAGAACTACGATGCCGTCGTGGACCAGCCCTACCAGTTCGACTTCTACGACGGGGGCGGCCTTGATGTCGCCTTCCTGTCTTTCGCGGAGGTCGACCCGTCCGGCAATGTCAACATCAGCCGCTTCGGCGACAAGATCGTTGGGGTCGGCGGCTTCATCAATATCAGCCAGAACGCCCGCAAGGTCGTGTTCAGCGGTACGTTCACCTCCGGCGGGCTTCAGGTCGCCTGCCGGGACAACCGGCTGGAGATCGTCCAGGAAGGACGGCACCGCAAGTTCGTCCCGGCTATCGAGCAGATCTGCTACAACGCCGCCTTCGCCGCCGAGGAGGGACGCATCGCTCTCTTCGTGACGGAACGCGCCGTCTTCGACGTCGGGCCGAACGGCTTGCGCCTGATCGAGATCGCGCCGGGCATCGATCTTGAAAAGCATGTCCTCGCCCAGATGGCCTTCAAGCCAGAGGTGGCGACAGACCTGAAGACGATGGACGCAAGACTGTTTTCGCAAGCCCCGATGGGACTTGCCGCGGAACTTGCCCGCGTGCCGGACGGGCGGCGTAAACCGCGCCGCATGCTTCCGGCCTGATCCCCCGGCATGGGGCGGCGCACACCGCCCCGTCCATATCGTTTCGACTGCCGGCGGCAACCGCTTCCGGCACCGGAGACGCTGTGCCTTCGCGTGCGGCAGAAATCAGACAACGAAGGAAGACCACGATGAAACTGTTCCGTTATGGCGAGCCTGGTGCCGAGCGTCCGGGCATTGTCGATGCCGAAGGGAAGCTGCGCGATCTCTCGTCCGTGGTGGACGACATCGATGCCTGGGCTCTTTCGCCGGAAGGGCTGGCGACGATCGCCGCCGTCGATGCCGGCCGATTGCCCGAGATTTCCGGAAAGGTGCGCTACGGCGTGCCGGTCGCGTCGGTCCCGAACCTCGTCTGCATCGGTCTGAACTATACCGACCATGCCGAGGAAACGAACGCGCCGATCCCGAAAGAGCCGATCCTCTTCAACAAGCATACCGGGGCGCTTTGCGGGGCGAACGATCCTGTCTGGTTCCCCGACGATTCGACCCAGCTCGATTGGGAGGTCGAGCTTGCCTTCGTCATCGGCACGCCCTGCTGGAATGTGACCGAGGCCGAGGCCCTGAACCATATCGCCGGCTACACGGTTCTCAACGACGTTTCGGAGCGCCACTACCAGTTGCAGCGCGAGGGCCAGTGGACCAAGGGGAAGAGCCATCCGGGGTTTGCCCCCTGCGGCCCCTGGATCGTGACGGCGGACGAGGTGGGAGATCCGCAGACCCTCGATCTCTGGCTCGACCTGAACGGGACCCGCGTGCAGACCGGCACCACCAGCCGGATGATCTTCACATGCGCTTTCCTCCTGTCCTATCTCAGCCGCTACATGGCGCTCCAGCCGGGCGACATCGTCACCACCGGCACCCCGCCGGGCGTCGGCCTCGGCAAGGTCCCGCCGAACTTCATGAAGCCGGGCGACGTGATGCGGCTCGGGATCACCGGGCTCGGCGAGCAGGAGCAGGCGGTCGTGCCGCTGACCGGCGATGTCGTCGCCGCCTGGCGTACGGCCCACGCCGCCCGCCGGACCGTATAACCCTCTCGATCACAGGAATGGCGTCGGCAGTCGGGCCGGCGCCGGATAGGCAGGATTGGCAATGGCAATTCACGGTCAAGCGGTGCTGGCGATCTGGAACGGCATCAGGGACGGCGCCGAGACGGATTTCCTCAACTGGCACGTCCACGAACATATCCCCGAGCGCGTCGCCCTGCCGGGATTCCGCCGGGGGCGCCGCTATGTCGCGCTCGACGGGCACCCGACGTTCTTCAATTTCTACGAGGCCGACCGGATCGAAGATTTCGCCTCGGAGGAATATCGCGCGGCGCTGAACGCACCCTCGCCGTGGACGCAACAGGTCGTCCGCCATTTCACCGACACTTCGCGCACGGTTTGCCGCGTGGTGGCAAGCCGAGGGCAGGGTGAAGGCGCGGTCGTGGAAACCCTGCAACTGTCCGGCCGCGACCGTCCCGAGGCCCTGTTGGCAAATCTCGTCGAGACTGCCCTGCCCGAAATGGCGGAAAAACACGGCGTCGTCGGCGTGCATCTGCTTCAGGGGCAGGGCGGCCTCGGTCGTCAGGCGACCGCCGAAACCCGGTTGCGCGAAGGCCCGGACGCGACCGCCGACATCGTGCTTCTCCTGGAACTGACGGATGCCGCCTTCCTGCCGGCGTTGCGCTCCGCCGGCCCGCTTTCCAACGATGGCCTGCACGCGGCCGGGGCCGGTCGCGAGATCCGTCGCGGTTCCTACAGATTGCAATTCTCGCTCGGCAAGGGTGAGCATCCGGTCAGCCCGACAGCCTGACCAACCCATGGAGACGACGATGCCCCTGAAAGGAACGACCAGACTTATCGGCATGATCGGCGATCCCATCGCGAAGGCGCGCACGCCGGCGCTGCTCAATCCGCGCATCGCCGCGGCGGGCGCGGACCTCGCCATCGTGCCGCTCCACATTCCCGCCGGGGCTTTCGGCACGGTTTTCCCGGCGCTGCTCACGCTCGGCAACATGGCGGGCTTCATCGTCACCTATCCTTTCAAGGAAGGCTGCCTTGCCTTCGCGGACCGCATCAGCACCGGCGCCAGGCTGGTCGGCGGGCTGAATGCGATGCGACGCGAGGAGGACGGCACCTGGACGGCGGACATCTTCGACGGGGTCGGCCTGCTGAATGCCGTCAAGGCGCAGCATGATCCGCGCGGCGCCCGTGTCCTGCTGATCGGCGCGGGCGGCGCGGGCCGCGCCATCGCCGTCTCCTTCGCCGAGGCGGGAGCCGCTGCCATCACCGTGGCCGAACTGGACGATGCCCGCGCGGACGGCCTCGTCAGCGGCCTCGTCGCGGCTTTTCCCGGTTGCGTCATCCGCCGCGGCCCGCCGCACGCGGCAGGGCACGACATCGTCGTCAATGCGACGCCGGTCGGCATGAACCCCGACGACGGCCTGCCGGGAGAGGTCGGCGACTTCGCCGCAGGCATGACCGTCGTCGACATCGTGCCCGCCCCGGCGCCCACCGCCCTGTTGCGCAAGGCGAGCGCCGAAGGCGCCGCCACCATTGCCGGCAGCGCCATGACGGACGGGCAGGCCACGGCGCTGCTGCGCTTTTTCGGCATCGAGGAATGAGCCCCGAGGGGGCCGCCAAGCCAAGTGAGGAAACGGCATGCATATCATGATCATCGGCGGCGCCGGCATGCTCGGCCGCAAGGTTGCCGAGAGGCTGGTTGAGGACGGCGCCCTGGCGCAGGAAGCCGTCAGCGCGCTGACGCTCGTCGATGTCTTCGACCCGCCGGCGCCGGCCGGCTTTTCGGGAAAGCTCAGCCTTGAGCGAAAGGACCTGTCGCAGCCGGGCGTCGCCGCCGACCTCGCCGCGCGCCGTCCCGACGTCATCATTCATCTGGCCGCCATCGTCTCGTCCGAGGCGGAGGCCGATTTCGACAAGGGATATGCCGTCAATCTCGACGGGACCCGCAATCTCTTCGAGGCGGTCCGCCTGGAAGGCGACGACTACCGCCCGCGCGTCGTCTTCACCTCGTCGCTCGCCGTGTTCGGCGCGCCGTTGCCCGATCCCATCGGCGACGACCACATCCTCGCCCCGCTCACCAGCTACGGCACACAGAAGGCGATCGGTGAACTCCTGCTTTCCGATTACAGCCGCCGCGGCATCTTCGACGGCATCGGAATCCGCCTGCCGACGATCTGTATCCGTCCGGGCAAGCCGAACCGCGCGGCATCCGGCTTCTTCTCCAATATCCTGCGTGAGCCATTGAAGGGTGAGCCGGCAGTGCTGCCGGTCGATCCTTCCGTGCGGCACTGGTTCGCCAGCCCGCAGGCCGCGGTCGGCTTCATCCTTCATGCCGCCGCGCTCGACAGCGCGCTGCTCGGAAACCGCCGCAACCTGACGATGCCCGGCGTGTGCGCCAGCGTGGCCGAGCAGATCGAAGCGCTGCGCCGCACCGCCGGAGACGAAGCGGTCGCCCTCATCTGCCGCGAGGAGGACCCCGCGATCGCCGCGATCATCGCCGGCTGGCCGCGCAGCTTCGAAACGAAGCGCGCGGAAGAGCTGGGCTTTGTCGCCGATGCTTCGATGGACGAGATCATCCGATTGCATCAGGCCGGCGAAGCGGTCGCCGCAACGTAACCGGCCGGGGTTCGTCGGCCGAACCGTCGAAATATCGATGTGCAGGCCCCGGCCGACCGGAGCCCGCGCGGCAGATGAGGGCTCCTCCCATGCCTCGCTTTGCGGCCAATCTGACGATGATGTTCACCGAACTGCCCTTCCTCGACCGCTTCGCGGCGGCGGCGGATGCCGGTTTCAAATCGGTGGAATTCCTGTTCCCCTACGATCATCCGGCCGACGCCGTTCGCGCCGCGGCCGATCGCGCCGGCGTCGACATGGTGCTGTTCAATTTTCCGCCCGGCGACTGGTCGGCGGGCGAGCGCGGGATCGCGGCATTGCCGGACAGGGCCGGAGAGCTTTCCGCTGCACTCCGGCGCGGTATCGAATACGCCCTTGCGCTCGCCGTGCCGCGGCTGCACCTGATGGCGGGCCTCGTTCCGGTCTCGTCAGCCTCCAACGAGCGCTTTCACGTCGCGATCCGGGAGGCGGCCGAACTGGCCGCGCCCCATGGTATCGACATCCTGCTGGAACCGCTCAACAAGCGGGACATGCCAAGCTATTTTCTTTCCGATTTCGCCCAGGCCGAGGACATCATCGCGGCGCTCGGCCTGCCGAACGTGAAGTTGCAGTTCGATATCTATCATCGCCAGATCCTGCATGGCGACGTGACCGCGGCGCTGAAACGGCTGCTGCCGGTGATCGGGCATATCCAGACCGCTTCGGTGCCGGGCCGCAACGAGCCGGGCACGGGCGAACTCGATGATTTCCAGATTTTCCGCCTCCTCGACGAGATCGGCTATTGCGGTCATGTCGGCTGTGAGTACCGGCCGCTCGCTTCGACGCACGAGGGGCTGGCCTGGCTTGGAAAGACGACGGACATGGGAGGCGCATGAATGTTCATCGGTGCAATCGCGGACGACCTCACCGGCGCGACGGATTTGTCGCTGACGCTGGCGCGCGAGGGAATTAAGGTCCTTCAGGTGGTCGGCGTTCCGGCCGCCGATCTGGATTTCGGCGATGCGGAAGCTGTGGTGGTTTCGCTGAAATCCCGCACCATCCCGGCGCAGGCGGCGGTCGACCTGTCGCTGGCCTCCGCGAGGATGCTGCATGCGCGCGGTGCACGCCAGTTCCTGTTCAAATATTGCTCGACGTTCGATTCGACCGATCACGGCAATATCGGCCCCGTCGCGGATGCCCTGATGGATTTCCTGGAGACCGACCGGACGATCGCATGCCCCGCCTTTCCCGCGACGGGGCGCACCGTCTATCGGGGGCATCTCTTCGTCGGCGACCAGCTGCTTTCGGAAAGCAGTATGAAGGATCATCCGCTGACCCCGATGCGCGATGCGAACCTGGTCCGCGTACTCGGCCGCCAGAGCCGGAACGCCATAGGCCTGGTCCCCCGCGACGTGGTCGCAGCCGGCGAGGTGGCGCTGAAGGCGGCGCTCGACGCGGTCTGCGGCATCGCCATCGTCGATGCAATCGACGATGGCGACCTTCGGGTGATCGGCCGCGCCGCGCGGGATTTGCGGCTGATTACCGGCGGGTCCGGCATCGCGCTTGGCCTGCCCGCGAATTTCCTGCCGCCTGGGCGAGCGCGCGCCACGGCGCCTCTGCCGGTCCCGCCGGGGCGCACGGTTCTTCTCGCCGGGTCGTGCTCCACGGCGACACGCCGCCAGGTCGCTTCCGCCATCG
Source organism: Shinella sp. S4-D37 (assembly GCF_040812195.1). Classification (NCBI taxonomy): domain Bacteria; kingdom Pseudomonadati; phylum Pseudomonadota; class Alphaproteobacteria; order Hyphomicrobiales; family Rhizobiaceae; genus Shinella; species Shinella sp. S4-D37. Next base: position 136,619 of record NZ_JBFNXL010000002.1, read on the forward strand.
AGGCAGGCGTCCCCGCGTTGAAGCTCGATGCGATTGCGATCGCCGAGGGGCGCATAGCGGTGCGCCACGCGCTGGATTTCATCCTGCAAGGCGAGGGCGGCCTGCCGCCGCTGATCTGGTCCAGCGCCGATCCGCAAGAGGTCAGGCTGGCGCAGGACCGGCTGGGGCGTGAGCACGCCGGCGCGCTGGTCGAGGCCTTCCTGGCGGAACTGGCCGGCGCCCTCGTCGGCGAAGGGTTCAACCGCTTTATCGTCGCGGGCGGCGAGACGTCCGGTGCGGTGGTCAACCGTTTGGGCGTCGCGGCGCTGGAAATCGGCCCCGAGATCGATCCGGGCGTCCCCTGGACACGGGCGCGAGGCACGCGCATCCCGTTGGCGCTTGCCCTCAAGTCCGGCAACTTCGGAGCGGACGATTTCTTCCTGAAAGCCTGGAGGATGCTGCCGTGACCGCTCTTCTTTCGGAAGCGACCCGGGTGCGGGACCTGATCGCCGAGGTGGGACGCTCCCTGTTCGACAGGGGCTATACGCATGGTTCGACAGGCAACATTTCCGTGCGCCTGTCCGACGGCACCATGCTGATGACCCCCACCAACGCATCCCTCGGCGCATTGGAGCCCGAACGGCTCTCGCATCTCGATCATCTGTGCAACCATATCGCCGGCGACAAGCCGACGAAGGAGGCGTTCCTGCATACATGCATGTATTGCCAACGGTCGAATGCGCAGGCGGTCGTGCACCTTCATTCCACTTACTCCGTCGCCGCATCCATCCGTGCCGATGTGGACACATCGAATGTGCTTCCGCCGCTAACCGCATACTATGTCATGCGTGTCGGGCGTTTGCCCCTGGTGCCTTACTTCGCTCCGGGCGACAGACAGTTGGCGCTCGCCGTGGAGGCCGCCGCGCGAGACCACCATGCTGTGCTGATGGCGAACCATGGTCCAGTCGTCGCTGGCCACACCCTGCGTGAAGCTCAATATGCGATCGAGGAACTCGAGGAAACTGCGAAGCTTGTCTTGTTGCTTGATGGAAAGTCGATAAAAGCTCTCACGGAAGAGCAGGTCTCTGCACTTGCACGAAGACTTCTGATTGGAGATTAGTAGGCAGCGCTGATCAGAGGGTCACCGGCTCATTTTCAAGAGCCCTCGCAACCAATGAGATTTGTAACCGCTTCCAGTCAACCTCCTCCTTCTGTCCCTTCAGCTCGCCCGCTCTAACATGGCGGGCGTAGTCGTTTTGGTGCTCCGGATCGTCAGGTCGGCAGACTTGCCGTCAGAGGGGGCGCATGACAACCTTCTGCAACCAGTTCCTGGCGGCTGATCGTCCTGGAGTTCGTGCAGACGATATTGAAGGAGAACAGTTCAATGCAGAACCGCAGGGATTTTCTGATGATGAGCGCGGGCGCCGGGGCGTTGCTTGCGGTTGGCGTGCCGGCTTTCGCACAGGGCGGCGGCAACCATGCGAAGTCCGCGACGGCGGTCACGCAGGTCTTCGGCGAAGGCGTCAAACTGGTGGCCGTGGCGGTCGAATACGACGCACCGGTCGATGGTGCCTCTCTCTCCGTGGACAGCTTCACGATCGAGGGGCGCACCGTCACCGAAGTCTTTGCCAGCGCCACCGCCGACCCGGCGGACCGGGCGGGAGAGGGATCGTTCGTCATCGTCGCCCTCTCGCCCGTGGATGCAAACGCAGGGCTTGCCCAAAAGAGCGGGCAGCAAGGGGGCGGCGAGCCGGAGGAGGGGCCGGGCGGTGCTGGCGGCCGTGGTCCCGGTCAGGCGGGCGATATCCCGGCTTACGACACGACCTACCCGCCGGCCTCGGCGACGCTCGTCCAGTCCGGGCCGGTCGGGCTGGCGGATGGCCGTGTGATCGAGGGCGGCGGCAGCGCCATCGGGACGACGGCTATCGAGAACCTTGTCGTCGACGATTTCCGTCAATTGGAGTTCAACGATCTCGAGACGGGCAAGCGCCTGCGCTATAATCTGTTCGTGCCGAAGGACGAGGACGCCGCAGCATCCTATCCGCTGGTGCTTTTCATGCACGATGCGGGCGCGACCAGTGACCAGACACGCACAACCCTGTTCCAGGGGCTCGGCGCGCTCTCCTGGGCGAGCCACGAGGACCAGGAGAAGCGCCCCGCCTTCGTGCTGGCGCCGCAATTCGCCGAGATCATCGCGGACGACGATTCCCGAGCCTCCGACGCACTCGACGCCACGATCAATCTCATCAAGGCGCTTGCCGGGGAATACAGCATCGATACAAACCGGCTCTATACGACCGGCCAGTCGGGCGGCGGCATGATGTCGATCGCCATGAACATCAAATATCCGGACTTCTTCGCGGCTTCCTTCCTCGTTGCCGGGAAATGGGATCCGGCGCTGGTGAAGCCGATGGCGAAGCAGAAGCTCTGGATCCTGGTATCGCAGGACGACGCCAAGGCTTTTCCCGGCCAGAACGCCATTACCGCGGTTCTGGAGGCCGAAGGCGCGAAGATCAGCCGTGCCATCTGGGACGCGCGCTGGTCGGCCTAGGAATTCCTTGCTGCGTTCGATGAGATCGACGCTGAGGCAAGCCGGATCAACTACGTGACCTTCGCCCCCGGCACGGTCGTTCCCGAAGGCGAAACTGCCGCCGGCGCCAGCGGCCACCGCAACACATGGCGCGTGGCCTATACGATCGAACCCATCCGCGAATGGATATTCCGACAGCACAACTGAATTTTCGGTCGTCACCGGAACGATGAAGTAGCCCCGCCTTGCACCCCAACGGGAGCCACGGGGCTGCCATCGCCGCCGGCACGGCGGTCAGATCGCCTGCGGCTTGAAATCGCTCCCGGCGACCGGCATGACGCCCTTCAGCAGCGCAATCGACTTCTCCAGCCCTTCGAGGCTGTTCAGCAGCACGTCCTCGTGCTCGACCGACAGCCAGCCGTCATAACCCGCCATTCTGAGGCGATAGCAGAACTGCCGCCACCATTCCTCGCCATGGCCGAAGCCCAGCGTGATGTAGGACCAGCTCCGCGCGGCGATGTCGGTCAGCGAGCCGTTCTCCAGGAGCGACGTCTTCGCCTGGACCGGGGCGTTCAGCATCGTGTCCTTGGCGTGGACATGATAGATCGCGTCACCCAGCGCTTCGGCCGCGACGAGCGGATCGGCGCCCATCCAGAAGAGGTGCGAGGGATCGAGATTGGCGCCGACGAGCGGGCCGACGGCAGCGCGCAGCTTCAGGAGCGAGGGAACGTTGTAGACGCACTGGTTGCCGTGGAGTTCGAGCGCGATGCGCTCCACACCGTATTCCTTCGCGAGGGTGGCGATCTCCGTCCAGAAGGGCAGGAGCTTTTCCTCCCACTGATAGCGCAAGATCTCCTGCGTTTCCGGCGGCCAGGAGGAGACGACCCAGTTCGGCATCAGGTCGCCCGCGCGCGCTGCCGGCAGGCCGGACATGGTGCAGACGGTCTTGATGCCCATGTCCCCGGCAAGGCGGATCGTGTCCTTGAGGCACTCGGCCTGTTCTGGCTGCGTGGGATGCAGCGGATTGCCGTTGGCATTGAGGGCGACGATCTCCAGGCCACGGCTTTCGAAGGCATTGACGAGGTCCCGGCGCGCATCGGCGCTGGCCTTCATCGCCTGAAGATCGAAATGGGGGGCGGTGGACCAGCCGCCGGTATTGACCTCGACGCCCGAGACGCCGAGCCGCGCGGCGTTGTCGAGAAGCGCTTCGAACGGCATGCCGCCGAGGCTGTCGGAAACGAAACCGAGTTTCATTGCAGAATTCCCTGTTGTCTGATGTAGAGCGACGGCATGTCCGTCCTGTCGATGCCGATGCGTCGGCCCGTCCGAAGCGCCTCGACCCCGGCTTCGGCGACAAGCGCGGCGCAGTAGCCGTCCCAGCAATCGGACGCGATTGTCGGGAACACGCCGGTCCGAACGAAAGTCAGGAAGGCCTTGTTCTGCAAGCGGTAGGCTTCCGCAAACCGCGGGCGCCAATCGGGCGCATAGCGCTCGAAGGCCATGAGCCGGCCGTTGTGGCGCGTGTGGACGGGTGTGTTGAGGACGATCGATCCCTTTTCGCCGACAAGCTCGCCGCGCACGTCGTAGCCATAGGCGGCATTGTTGTTGATCTCGACATTGACGAGCTGGCCCTTGTCGGTTTCGAGGACCATGAAGACGGGAGCCCCGGTCTTCGACGCATCGACGCCGGCGGGCTGGAAGACGGAGATGGCCGTATAGTCGGCATCGAGGACGAAACGGGCGACGTCGAATTCGTGCGGCGCCGAATTGGTGATCGCCATCTGGCCGGTGAAGTTCGCCGGCGCTTCGACGTTCCGGTGGAAATTGTGCATCATGGTCGCGTGGCCAAGCGCGCCATCCGCGAGCGCGGCCTTCATCTCCCGGTAGGATGGGTCGAAGCGGCGCATGAAGCCGAGCTGGACGAAGCGCCGGCCGCGCGCGACTTCCGCTTCGATGACCTTGAGGCATTCCCCGGAATTCTGCGACAACGGTTTTTCGCACAGGACCGGCTTTCCGGCCTCGATTGCGGCGAGCGACATCGGCGCATGCGTCTCGTCCGGGCTGGCGATCAGCACGGCGTCGATGTCGCTGCGCCGGACGGTCTCAAGCGGGTCGGTGGAGACGTCGGCCGCGCCGAAATCGTCCGCCACCGTCCGCGCGCGCGCAGCGGACGCGTCGCAGACGACGTGCAGGTTGGCCCCCGGCAGGTCCTCGGAGACGATCCGGGCATGGTCGGCGCCCATGATGCCGGCGCCGATGATGGCTATTCTGACAGACATTCAGGATCCCTTATTTTCGAAGTGCCCATTGGCGCAGCGACCGGTCGCCATAGGCGGCGGCGACCACGATGAGGCCGAGGATGAGGATGAACCATTGCGGGCGCACGCCCGTCACGACGAGGTAGGACTGGATCGACGAGAGCACGAAGGCGCCCATCAGCGCGCCGGGGAGCGAGATCCGCCCGCCGGCGAGAAGGCAGCCGCCGAGCACGCAGGAGGCAATCGCCTGCAGCTCCATGAGGCGCCCCATCGACCCGTCGGCAAAGCCGAGCTTGCCCGCCTCCAGCGTTCCGGCAAAGGCGGCCAGCATGCCGCAGAGGATGAAGGTGGCGCGCTTGATCCTGTCGACGCGAACGCCGCGGGAATGGGCGCTCTCGGCCGAACCGCCGACGGCGAGCAGCCGGTTGCCGAAGGGCATCGCCTTCAGCATCACCATCAGGACGGCGAGAACGGCGATCAGCCAGTAGAGCGCGGTGTTGAAGCGAAGGAAATCGCCGCCGCCCAGCACATGGTAGGTCCAGCCGTTGCGCTCCGCATAGGGGATGGAAAACGAAAAGCCCTCGGTCAGCGCGATGGCGATGCCGCGGAAGATCATCAGCGTGCCGAGGGTGATGATCAGCGACGGGGCGCCGGTTTTCGTGACGAGCAGCCCGTTGACAAGACCGATCGCCGCCCCGACGGCAATCGCCGCAACGGCGGCAAGCGAGGGATCGACCTGCGCGGCGAGCCACAGATAGGCGAGCGCCCCCATGCCGAAGGTCGAGCCGACCGAGATGTCGATCTCGCCCGTGCCGATGACCAGCGCCACGCCGAGACTCATCAGCCCGAGCGTTGCCGTCACCTGGAGGATGGTGGCGAGGTTGTAGAGATTGGCCCACTTGCCGTCCGAGGTGGTCGAAAACAGGACGATCAGGACGGCACCGATGAGGAAGATGCCGAGTTCCGAATGGCGACGGATGAGGGGCTTGGCGGCGGAAAGGGCCATCAGACGGCCTCCCGCTTCTCGACCATGCGGCCGCCCTGGCGGATGACCTCCTCGAGCTCTTCCGCCGTCATGGAGCTGGTCGATGCGTCCGCGACCTTCTCGCCGTTTTCCATGATGACGATACGGTCGGCGAGCCTGTGCACCTGGAAGATGTCGTGGGTGATGTAGATGACGAGCAGGCCCTGCTCCTTGAGTTGCACGGCGAGCTCGTTGACATGCTCGCGCTCGCGCACCGACAGGTGGTTCGTCGGCTCGTCCATGATGACGACGCGGTTCTTGAATTCGACGGCCCGGCCGATCTTGACGGACTGGCGCTCGCCGCCGGAAAGGCGTTCCACCTCGTCGTCGGCAGACACGTTTTCGCGCAGGCCGAACTGCCTGATGACGCGGGTGGATTTCTCCCGCATCCTGGCAAAATCGAGGAACGGGATGCCGAGGATCCGTTTCACGGGCTCGCGGCCGAGATAGAAATTGCGCGCGATCGACAGATTGTCGCAAAGCCCGACGGATTGCTGGATCGTCTCGATGCCCTGGTCGATGGCGAGCTTCGGATGAAACTTTTCCACCTTCTTCCCGTCGAAGAACACCTCTCCGGAACTTGGGGCATAGATACCGCAGAGAACGCGGATCAGCGTCGTCTTGCCGGCGCCGTTGTCGCCGACGAGGCCGATCAGCTCGCCGGCGTGAAAGTCCACCGAGACGTTCTTGAGCGCATGGAAGGCGCCGAAGTGGAGGTCGAGGTTCCGGACCTGGATAAGGGGGTGAGTGCCGGTCATGTGCGCGTCCTCCCGCGTCAAACGCTGTGCCCGAGGAACCGGGCCAGTTTCTGGTTGAAGATGACCGCCGCGATGAGCACCACGCCGACGAAGGTGATGTACCAGGACGACGGCGCGCCGAGTGCGATCAGCTCGTAGCGGAAGCTGACGACGATGAGCGCGCCGAGAATGGCGCCGAGGATCGAGCCGCGTCCGCCCGTCAGCAGGCAGCCGCCGATGACGGCTGCGGCGATCGCCTCCAACTCCATGTTCTCGCCGAGCGTCACATGGGTCTGGGGCTGGTTGCAGAGCGTCAGGATTCCCGCGAAGCCGGCCAGCAGGGAGCACAGGACGAACGCGGCGATCTTGACGCGATCCGTGCGCACCCCGCGCGATTCCGCGCTCTCCCGGCTGCCGCCCGTGGCCAGCAGCCGGTTTCCGAATGGGGTCGCCCAGAGAACAAGGCTGAGGATGGCGGCGATCGCGACCAGCCAGAGAATGGCGGCCTCGATGCCGAAAAGCTCGCCGCCGAACAGGCGGGTCAGCGGGTGGCTGCGCGCATCCGGCGAAAAGTTGTGCACGGAGCCGCCTGTCCAGACATAGATGATGCCGCGTGCCGTGAACAGGCCGCCCAGCGTCACGATCATCGAGGGAAGCTCGCGCTTGACCACGGCGATCGCCTGGACGAGCCCGACAAGCGCGGCGACACCGAGTGCGACGAGGAATGAGCCTGGAACACCGAGCGCCGGCTCCATCGTGATGAAGGCAACGCCCGCAAGGCCGTAGACCGAGCCCACCGACAGGTCGATCTCCTTCGTCATGATCACCAGGGCCTGACCCATCGCCACGAAGGCGAGGATGGCGGTGAACTGGGTGACGTTGGAAATGGTCTGGATCGTCCACCAGCCGGAAAAATCGATGAGGGTAAAGACGGCCAGCATGACGACGGCACCGATGATCGCGCCGAAGCCCTGGCCTCGAACAAGCTGTTTCATGATACTCTGCCCAGTGGTTTCAGCGTGCGCGCAAGGCACGCGCACAGGAAAAAGGACAGCGGGTCCCTACGGGTATCCCGCTGCCTTCCCGGGAGGAAACCTTACCAGGTGTTCTGCTCGTCGTAGGCCTTGTCGCCGAAGACGCCGCGAACCAGCTCGGCCCACTTGTCGGCATTGTCCTTGTTGATCACCACGGGGCCGGTCAGGATGTCCGACTGCGGCGCATAGCCGAACTGCTTATTCCAGTAGAGCCATTCCATGGGCGCGTAGCCCTGCAGCCAGAAGCCCTGGCTGTTCGTCGCGAGAATGTGCCCGGCGCGCACGCCTTCGATTGACACCGGGCCTTCGTCGACGGTGAGCACGGTCACGCCCTTGTCGTCGACATCGGGATCGAGATTCATCTCGTTGGCGACGCCCCAGGCCCAGGGAGACGACCAGCCGGCGACCGTGAAGATATAGTTGGTGTCCGGGTTGGCCTGCAGGAAGGATTGCAGCGTGTTGCGCGCCGTCGCCGGCTCCGCGCCGATGAAGAGCTCGTCGAACTTGGCGCCTGCCGCCTCCATCACTTCCCTCATGCCTGCGCAGCGCGCCTTGAGGCCCTGGTGGGCCGAGTCATGGCTTGCGCAGACCATGTGGGTCGGCTTCGGGATCTCGCCGGCTTCCACCTTCTGGAGTGCATATTCGCCGAGCTTTTTGCCCGTCAGGAACTCGTCGCCGCCGACATAGGTGAGGTAGGGAATGCGCTCGCCATCCGGGCGGCTATCGGGAATGTTGAAGGCGACGACCGGAATGCCGGCCTCGATCGCCTTGCGCAGCGGGCCTTCGAAGGCGTCGGAACTAACGATCGGCACGGCGATGCCGTCCGGCTGGGTCGAGATCGCCTGCTCCAGAAGACGGACGTGCTCCTGGACGGAGTAGTTGTTGGTCGAAATATACTCGGTCTTGACGTTCGGATATCGCTTTTCGAACTCCGCCATCGACGTCGTCAGCCAACCCATGTTCGGGTCGTTCGAGCCGATATGCGAGACCATGACGAAACGGTACTGCTTCTCGCTGTCCTGTGCGTGGACAGCGCCACCGAGAGCGGTTGCGGCCAGCAAGGCAGAAACCAGTAAGGGCTTGTTGAAGTTCATCGGATCCTCCTCCTCCAATTGACAGCTTGATTATCCCGATTGAAATGCCATCATTCAACGAAACCGAGGGCCTTTGGCGATGTACTTTCCATCAACTATGCTGCGCGGCACCATTTTGCAGTAACGTGTTCGGAAACCTGTTCTTCCAAGGCCGGCTTTCCGCGTGGTGATCGGGAACACATCAGGAAACGGGAGTGAAAATGGCGGAGCCTGTGCAGGTGCGAACGTGGAAAGGACCATCGGTCCAGGAAATCGCCAGGCTCGCGGGCGTTGGCTCGGCGACCGTGGACCGGGTGCTCAACAACCGCAGCGGGGTCAGGGAAAAGACCAGGGCGCGTGTCCTTGGCGCCCTGGAGAAACTTCGCGACGAGAACACCGGCAGGGAGATTCCGGTGCTGATCCGCCTGTTCTGCGACTCGGGTGAAACATTCAATGCGGCCATAGCGGCGGCGGTTTCAGAAGTGAACCGGACCTTGGCTGGCGTAGACATCCAGGGTGCCTACGTGACGACCAGCGAGGTCGATCCGCTCGCCTTTGCAAGGCGCGTCGAGCAGGAGGGCAGCGAAGCCGACGGTGTCGTCGTCATCGCCCGGGAACACCCGTCGGTCAACAGGGCGATCCGCAAGCTGCGCACGATCGGCAGGCCGGTGATCTGCCTCACCACGGATCTGCCGAGCTCGCGAAGAAGCGCCTATGTCGGCAACGACCAATATGCCGCCGGAAGCGTGGCTGCTCTGCTGATCGGCAACGCGTTGCCGAAGGAGCACAAGAGCATCCTGATCGTCATGAGCGTGCCATTCCGGTGCCAGCAAGAGCGCGAGATGGGGTTCCGGCGCGTTTTGCGGTCCGACTTTCCTTATCTCAAGATCGAGGAGCGGGTAATCTCCGACGAGAGATCGGAGAGCACCTGCGATCAACTGACGCGATACTTCGAGGCGAATGGGCAACCCGCCGCAATCTACAACGTCGCCGGCGGAAATCGCGGCGTCGCCAAAGCGCTGGAAAATGCCGGCAAAGCGGACGAAACCATCTTTGTTGGGCACGAACTGTCGAACCACTCCCGCCACCTGCTGGAGAGCGGAACGATGAACTATGTGATCTCTCATGATTTCGGAGCCGAGCTCGCATCGGCGGCAAGGTGGATCAAGGACAATCTGCATGGTGTGACGATCGAGCCGGGCCACTCGCAGATCCTCGTTCACACGCGATACAATTGCGGGCTTTAGGTGCCCGTTCAGACGCTATATCTCGCCGATGGCAACCGCGATCAAAACCTGCAGGATTGCCGCCCCTCGACCGCTTTACCTGGTCCCATGTCTATTCGAGGGATAAAGTCGGAAGTGCGAAGTCTTTGCGGAACAAATGTTGACATATCATTGAGTATGCAATTAATCTTGCGCACATGGCAACCGCGACATTGGACGAGGAGGTGTTCCAATTGTTTCGACGTCCAAAGGCTCCAGTTTGGAGCCGATCGAAGGGAGCGTCTTGCAGGTTGAGAGACGGATCGAATTTCTAACCTCTCGCCGTCCTAAGTTTTAAGGCATTGGCGGAATTCGCGTTGTCAAAATTCGCAATGAATTGTGCTTGAAATAATATATTGAAAATAACGTTGTGGTCTCGGCCATGCTGGACCACAAGGGAGGAGAGATAGTGAGCACAGTGCAGCCGAGGGGAGGCGTGTTGCTGGAAGCCAAGGGTATATCGAAATACTTCGGCGCCATCACCGCCCTGAACAACATCAACTTCCATGTCGATCATGGGGAGGTACTCGGCGTGGTCGGGGACAATGGTGCGGGCAAGAGCACCCTGATGAAGATCCTGTCTGGGCTCTATACGCCGAGTGAGGGACAACTCATCTTTCAAGGCGGCCCGGTTCACTTCTCAAGTCCGAAAGAGGCACGCCGGCTCGGTATCGAGATGGTGTACCAGGACTTCGCTCTCGCCGGAAACATGCCGATTTACGAGAACATTTTTCTTGGTCGCGAGCCCGGTCCGAAGATCGGGCCATTGCGTATCGTGGACCACGCCAAAGCCCGTCAAATGGCAGCCGAGCACCTCGACAAGCTTAAAATCCACGTCAAGTCGATCGACCAGAACACTGAGAACCTCAGCGGCGGGCAGCGCCAGGCCGTGGCAATCGCACGGGCGACCGCGTTCGACGCCAAGCTGGTTATCATGGATGAGCCAACCGCCGCGCTTGCGATCAAGGAGGTCGGCAAGGTGCTCGATCTCATCCGGTCGCTCAAGGAGCACGGCGTGGCCGTCATCATCATCTCGCACCGGATGGACGACATTTTCTACTGCTGCGACCGCGTGATCGCGCTCTATCAGGGCACGAACTTCGCTGAAGCGCAGCTCGCCGACACGAACCGCAACGAAGTTATCGGCTGGATCATGGGTACCAAGGGTCACTCAGCGCAACTTGCTCATGACCAGGTGAAATGACCATGTTTTATCATCCCAAACTTTCGAAATTCCTCGAAACATACGGCATCATCGCGGTCGTCGTGGTTATGATGATCGTTCTGGCCCTCATCAAACCGGACGTGTTTCTTTCTGCGGAGAACCTGTCGAACATCTTGAAGCAAAACGCCTCACTGGCGTTGCTGGCTTTGGGAATGCTTGTGGTCATCATCACCGGGGGTATCGACCTGTCGGTCGGCTCCATCATGGCTCTCGCCATGGTATGCATCGCGCTTGCGGCGCAGGCCGGAGTGCCGTGGGAATTGTGTCTTCTGATCGGGCCTGCCGTGGGTCTCGCCGTCGGGTTCATAAACGGAGCCGGACTAACTTGGCTCACCCTGCCGCATCCATTCATCATGACGCTCGGAACGCTCAACATCGCGCGCGGCGTGACCTATCTCGTCACCGGTGGATCGCCCGTCACCGGCCTCTCCCCGGAAATCCGTTACCTCGGCGTCAAATACTGGACGCTGGGGATATTCCAGGCTCCCGCAGGCATTCCGGTGAGTATCGTCCTGGTGGCGATCTGCGCTCTGGGTCTCTGGTTGTTCCTGAACTACACCTCGACTGGCCGGCATATTTTTGCGATCGGCGGCAATTCCCATGCTGCGCGCGTTTCGGGCGTCAATGTCGATAAGGTCCTTATCATCGTCTACATGATCTGCGGCTCCTTCGCGGGGCTCGCCGGACTTCTATTGGTCGGTCGCACCGGAAGCGGCTTCCCGAACGCGGGTATCGGCATCGAGCTCGATGCGATCGCGGCAGTCATCATCGGTGGCGCATCGTTCTTCGGCGGCCGGGGCAGCGTGCTCGGTGTCCTCGCGGGCGTCCTTATCATGGGCCTCCTCCGCAACGGCCTCAACATAAACAACGTGAGCGCCTTTTGGCAGATGATCCTGATCGGCATCGTCATCATTGTCGCGGTCTACATCGACGTCATCCGCCGGAAGGCCGCGACGCGGAAGTAACGAACCAAGTCCGGAGGCGTGTTTGTCTCAGCGCACCCGGAGAAATCTTTCAGAGACCTGGGAGGATTTGGAAATGAAAAGCATTCTTCTGTCTGGTGTTGCCCTGACCATGATGATGGGCGCGGCATTTGCTGACACCTATGTAGTCAGCATGAAGGGACCTGCATCGGGCAATCCGTACTGGGCCGCCTTCGAGAAAGGCGCAAAGGAAAAGGGCCAGGAACTCGGCGTCGAGGTCATTGTTGTTGCGCCGCCGAGCGAGACCGACATTCAGGCGCAGATCAGCCAGATCGAAGACCTGATCGCGCAGAAGGTCTCAGGCATCGCCCTCGCGCCGACCGACCCGGCGGCACTAGGACCGGTGGTCGATCAGGCGAAGGAAGCCGGAATTCCGGTCGTGTTCGTCGATGGTGTCGGGACTAACGAAGGGGTTCCGTTCGTCGGGACCAACAACCTTTCAGGCGGCAAGCTTGCCGGCGAGTTCATGTGCAAGAACCTGCCTGAAGGCTCTGAAGTTGCCATCCTCCAGGGTGTGATGACGACGACGAACGGCGCGGACCGCTACAACGGGGCCAAAAAGGCACTTGAGGCCTGCGGAATGAAGATCGTGTCCGCACAGCCCGCGGATTGGGACCGGGCCAAGGGACTGGCGGTGACGGAGACGATCCTGAGCGGCAACCCGAACATCGCAGGCATCTTCGGCTCCAATGACAACATGGCGCTCGGTGCTGTCGAAGCCCTCAAGGCCGCGGAGAAGCTCGATAAGGTGATGGTCGTCGGCTACGATGCCAATCCGGATGCGGCCAACTCCATTCTTGCGGGTGAGATGACGGCGTCTATCGCACAAGCGCCAGCCGAGATGGCCGGCCTCGGTATCCAGATCCTCGTCGACATGAAGGCCGGAAAAGATGTGCCGTTGGTTACGGACCCTGGCACTGTCCTGGTGATCAAGGACAACGCCAACGACTACAAGTAAGGCAAAGCGTCACGTCGAATGCGCATTGAGCCTGATTGCCGATAGCGATCAGGTTTCAGAACTGCAATGGCTTAGCCTCCCAAGGCAAAGGCGCGCGTCTCCGATCAATCCGGATCGGGGGCGCGCGCAATGTGGTCGGCGGATTGCCAAATTGTCGTGTCGCTCACTTCACATGCGTTCCTGGTAACGGATGATTTCGGGCAGAAGGGGTGATTCCGTGTTGATCCCGCTTACTCTTGCCGCTCGCCGTTCGGGCGGTGGAATAAGGCTGGGACCACGCGTGCCTTGATGAGGCATTCGACGTCGGGGGCAAAAAGCGAGCGGCATAGTGTGCCACTGCCGCGGTCTCCACGTTGGCCCGAAAGTAGGCTGAACGGCGCGCCAGCCGGCGCGCCGCATCCTTAGCGGATCACCTCATAGCCGGCGGCGGCCATGACGCGCAGGAGTTCCTTATGGCCGATCTTGGCCATGTCGAGTGGCGCGTTGTGGGCGGGGTTCTGCTCCGCTTCGACGACGAACCAGCCTTCATAGCCGTAGGAGGCGAGGCGCTTGACGATGGCCTCGAAATCGAGGCTGCCGTCGCCGGGGACCGTGAAGGCGCCTTTTATGACGGCGTCGAGAAAGCTTTCCCTCGTGCGGTCGAGCGCGTTGATGACGGACAGGCGGACGTCCTTGGTGTGGACGTGGGTGATGCGCTTGTGATGCTTGTCGATGACGCGCAGCACGTCGCCGCCGGCAAAGGCCATGTGGCCGGCGTCGAAGAGTAGCGGCAGGCCTTCGCCGGAATGTTTCATCAGGAGGTCGAGTTCCTCCTCGGTCTCGATGGGGGCTGCCATGTGGTGATGATAGGAGATCGGCATGCCCTGGTCGCCGCACCACTCGCCGAAGACCGTCATCTTGCGGCCGTAGACCGCGATCTCGTCCTCGGAGAGTCGGCGCTTGGTCGAAAGGGGCGCATGGCGATCGCCCTGGATGGTGCCGGCCGTCTCGCCATATACGATGCAGGGGGCGCCGACCGCCTTGAACAGCGCCATCTGCTCGGCGATCCGGTCTTTCTCCGCCTCGATGTCGCCATCGAGCAGCAGGCCGGAGAACCAGCCGCCGCAGACCTGGATGCCGTGCTTGTCGAGGATGGGACGCAGGATCTTTGCGTCCATCGGGAAGCGGCGGCCGGTCTCCATGCCGGTAAAGCCGGCCTCCGCGGCTTCGGCAAGGCAGCCTTCCAGCGAGATGTCGCTGCTGATTTCCGGCAGGTCGTCGTTCCACCATGCGATGGGCGCAATGCCGAGTCTGGCTTTCATGGTCGTTCTCCGCGTCAAAGGGTCGGTCTTTCGTCTGCGCGAAGTCCGACCCGCCGAAAAACGGCCTTCACTGTCGCCTCCTCCTCGCATGGAGGTTTCATACAAAACAAATATTGACAATTCAATATCAGTGCAAAGATAATTGCATTCGAGCGGCCGGAGGAGGCCGCAGGCACATCATCCGAGGAATTGAGAGAATGAAGAAGAAGCTCCGTCTTGGCCTCATCGGGTCGGGTTTCATGGGCAAGACGCATGTGTTCGGCTTCGCCGCCGCGGAGCGGGTCTTCGACCTGCCCTACGATGTGGAGCTTGCCACCATCGCCGACGTGACTATTGCACAGGCGGAAGCCGCACAGGCTGCCTTTGGCTTCGCGCATGCCACGGATGACTGGCACAGCCTGGTGACGGACCCGACGATCGACATCATCGACATCACGGCCCCCAATGCCCTGCATAAGGAAATGGCGCTGGCCGCAATCGCTGCGGGCAAGCACGTTTATTGTGAGAAGCCGCTCGCCCCGCTTGCTACCGATGCACGGGAAATGGCGGAGGCGGCGGAAAAGGCCGGCATCAGGACGCAGGTCGGTTTCAACTATCTTTGCAATCCGATGCTCAGCCTCGCGAAGGAGATGATCGAGGGCGGGGAACTCGGCGAAATCCGCGGCTACCGCGGCCTCCATGCGGAGGACTACATGGCCGATGCGAATGCGCCTTTCACCTTCCGGCACGATCCGGCCGGCGGCGGCGCGCTGGCGGATATCGGCAGCCATGCGCTGGCGACCGCCGAATTCCTGCTCGGGCCGATCAGCAAGGTCATGGGCGATTGCGTCACGATGATCGCCGGCCGCCCCGACGGCAAGGGCGGTGTCCGTGCCGTCGAGACGGACGACGTCGGCCGTGCCTTCCTGCGCTTCGAAAACGGTGCCACGGGTTCGATCGAGGGCAACTGGATCGCGACCGGCCGCAAGATGCAGCACGATTTCGAGGTCTACGGCACCAGGGGCGCGCTCGCCTTCTCGCAGGAGCGGTTCAACGAACTTCACTTCTATTCGACGGCGGATGCCAAGGGCCGGCAGGGTTTCCGCCGTATCGAGGCCGGTCCCGACCATGTGCCCTATGGCCGCTTCTGCGTCGCCCCCGGCCATCAGCTCGGCTTCAACGACCTGAAGGCGATCGAGGTCGCGGGCTATCTGGAGGCGATTGCCGGCCTGCGGCCGGAGCCATTCAATTTCCGCGCGGGCCTGCGCATCCAGACGCTGGTGGAGACGATCCAGAAATCTTCCCGCGCGGGCAACTGGCTCGACGTGGACCGCTCATGACACAAAGGTGCGGGGGGAGGGGATCATGGCAAGTATAGGGATAGGCGTCATCGGCGCGGGCGTGATGGGAGCGGAGCATGCCCGCATCCTCGCCACGGAGGTTTCCGGTGGGCATCTCGTGGCTGTCGCCGATGCGGACCTACCTCGGGCGCAAGCGGCGGCGAACGGTGCGAAGGCTATGACGAATGCCGAGGGGCTGATTGCCGATCCTGCCGTCGAAGCGGTCCTCGTCGCTTCGCCGGATTCGACGCATCACCGCCTCGTGCTCGCGGCAATCGCCGCGGGCAAGCCGGTCCTCTGCGAGAAGCCCCTAGCCACCAGCAGCGCCGAATGTATGGAGATCGTGCAGGCGGAAATCCGGTCCGGCCGACAATTGGTCCAGACCGGGTTCATGCGCCGTTTCGACCCGGCCTACCGTGAGATGAAAGCGGTGATCGAGGGGAAGGCGCTCGGCGGCGTGCACATCCTGCACTGCCAGCACCGCAATGCGGCGGCGCCGCCCTGGTTTACGGGCGCAATGGCCGTCACGAACTCCCTTGTTCACGAGCTCGATATTTCTCGCTGGCTCCTGTCCACCGAATATACAGCGGTCACCGCTTTCCCATACCCTTCGGAGGAGGGGAAGACCGCTGATCCGGCTCTCTTCGTTCTAGAAACGAAAGCCGGCACACTGGTCTCAGTGGAGATTTTCATGAACGCGGCCTACGGCTACCATGTCCAAGCGGAGGCCGTCTGTGCGAAAGGGACCATCGGACTGGCGCACCCCGCACTGACTCGTATCCGTCACCAGCGGGCCGAATGCGGTTCGTTTCCGTCCAACTGGATTCCGAGATTCCTCGACGCATACCGCATACAGAACCAGGCGTGGATCGATGGCATCCATAGCGGCACGCCGCCGGTGGAAGGCGCGACTGCGTGGGATGGGCTCGTCGCGACATGCCTTGCGGACCAGATTGTCGAGGCCTTGACCGGGCGTCAGCGCGTAGAGTTCAAA
The DNA here is from genome assembly GCF_040812195.1 of Shinella sp. S4-D37. NCBI lineage: Bacteria > Pseudomonadati > Pseudomonadota > Alphaproteobacteria > Hyphomicrobiales > Rhizobiaceae > Shinella > Shinella sp. S4-D37. The sequence goes on from NZ_JBFNXL010000002.1 coordinate 153,299, forward strand.
CTTCCTCCCAAGCCGCTGCCAAGTGAAGCTGTCTAGTTCTAGTTTCACAACACATATCGCTCAATCGGCGAACCTACCCCCCTCGACAGCATAGACATAGGGACAAACAAGATGAAGATTGGTTCGCCATGCGAGGTGTTCCGGGGAGAAGCCCGTGTCGCACTGACACCGGACAGCGCGGTTCAGCTCGGCAAGCTGGGCTATGCCTGCCTCATCGAGGCCGGCGCGGGTCTTCTGGCCGGCATATCGGACGATGCCTACCGGGCTGCCGGCGTGACGGTGGTCGATGACGCGGCTGCGCTGGCGGCGGCGGACGTCATCGTCAAGGTCCGCCCGCCCACGACGGCGGAAGTCGACCTCCTGTCTCCGGGCAAGACGCTGATCTCGTTCTTCTATCCCGGCCAGAATGCCGAACTGCTGGAGCAGGCCCGTTCGAAGGGCGCGACCGTCATCGCCATGGACATGGTGCCGCGTATCAGCCGAGCCCAGAAGATGGACGCGCTGTCGTCGATGGCCAATATCGCCGGCTACCGCGCGGTCATCGAGGCGGGCAACCATTTCGGCCGCTTCTTCACCGGCCAAATCACGGCCGCCGGCAAGGTGCCGCCGGCCAGGGTGCTGGTGATCGGCGCGGGCGTCGCGGGCCTTGCCGCCACCGGTGTCGCCACCTCGCTCGGCGCGCAGACCTATGCCTTCGACGTGCGCCCCGAGGTTGCCGAGCAGATCGAGAGCATGGGCGCGGAGTTCGTCTATCTCGATTTCGCCGAAGGTCAGGGCGGCGGCGTACAGGATGGCGCGGCGACCGGCGGCTATGCCGCCCCGTCCTCGCCGGAGTTCCGCGAGAAGCAGCTTGCCAAGTTCCGTGAGCTTGCCCCGCAGATGGATATCGTCATCACCACGGCGCTGATCCCCGGCCGTGACGCGCCGAAACTGTGGCTTGCCGACATGGTGGCGGCGATGAAGCCGGGCTCGGTCGTCGTCGACCTCGCCGCCGAGCGCGGCGGCAATTGCGACCTCACCGTCGCCGACCAGAAGATCGTCTCGGACAACGGCGTCACCGTCATCGGCTATACGGACTTCCCGAGCCGCATGGCCGCGCAGTCCTCGGCGCTCTACGCCACCAATATCCGCCACATGCTGACCGACCTGACGCCCGGCAAGGACGGCCAGATCGTGCACAATATGGAGGACGACGTCATCCGTGGGGCGACGGTCACCTTCGATGGGGCGATCACCTATCCCCCGCCGCCGCCGAAGATCGCGGCGATCGCCGCGCAGAAACCGAAGGAAAAGGTCAAGGAACCGACGCCGGAGGAAAAGCGCGCGGCGGAAGCGGCCGCCTTCAAGGCCGGGACGAAGAACCAGCTGGCGCTGTTGGCCGTCGGCACGGCGCTGCTGCTGATCGTCGGGGCCTTCGCGCCCGCCGCCTTCATGAGCCACTTCATCGTCTTCGTGCTCGCCTGCTTCGTCGGCTTCCAGGTCATCTGGAACGTCAGCCACGCGCTGCACACGCCGCTGATGGCCGTCACCAATGCCGTCTCCGGCATCGTCATCCTCGGCGCGCTGCTGCAGATCGGCTCCGGCAACGGGCTGGTGGTGGTGCTGTCGGCGCTCTCGGTGCTGATCGCCACGGTCAACATCGTCGGCGGCTTCCTCGTCACCCGGCGCATGCTCGCCATGTTCCAGAAGTCGTGATCGGGGGATTTGCATCATGACCATCGGTATCGTTTCGGCCGCCTATATCGCGGCAGCCATCCTCTTCATCCTCTCCCTCGGCGGTCTGTCCGGCCAGGAAAGCGCCAAGCGCGCCGTCTGGTACGGCATCGTGGGCATGGCGCTCGCCGTCGTCGCCACGGTCATCGGGCCCGATGTCGGCAACTGGTTCATCATCGTGCTGATGATATCGGGCGGCGCGGTGCTCGGGTCTTACGTCGCCTCGCGCGTGCAGATGACCGAGATGCCGCAGCTCGTCGCGGCGCTGCACTCCTTCGTCGGCCTTGCCGCCGTCTTTATCGGCTTCAACGCCCATATCGAGGCGGCGCATGTCGCAAGCCTCGACGAAGCCGGCCGCTCCGCGCTGACCGGCTTTGCCGCGCTCCTCGCCCACAAGGAGCCCGTCGAACTCACGATCCTGAAGGTCGAGGTGTTCCTCGGCGTGTTCATCGGGGCGGTCACCTTCACCGGCTCGGTCGTCGCCTTCGGCAAGCTGGCCGGCAAGGTGGACGGCAAGGCCAGGAAGCTGCCGGGCGGGCACGCCCTCAATGCCGGTGCGGCGCTGCTGTCGCTCGTCCTGCTCATCCTCTACGTCAACGGCGCCGGGGCCTGGACGCTGGTCGTCATGACGCTTGCCGCCTTCTTCATCGGCTATCACCTGATCATGGGCATCGGCGGGGCCGACATGCCGGTGGTGGTGTCGATGCTGAACAGCTATTCCGGCTGGGCGGCCGCGGCCATCGGCTTCACGCTCGGCAACGACCTTCTCATCGTCACCGGCGCGCTGGTCGGCTCGTCGGGTGCGATCCTCTCCTACATCATGTGCAAGGCGATGAACCGCTCCTTCATCTCGGTCATCCTCGGCGGCTTCGGCGCGACGACCGGCCCGCAGATGGAGATATCAGGCGAGCAGGTGGCCATAGATGCGGAGGGCGTGGTCGCGGCGCTCAACGAGGCCGACAGCATCGTCATCGTGCCGGGCTACGGCATGGCGGTGGCGCAGGCCCAGCAATCGGTCTCGGAACTCACGCGAAAACTGCGGGCTTCCGGCAAGACCGTGCGCTTCGCCATCCACCCCGTCGCCGGCCGCCTGCCGGGCCACATGAACGTGCTGCTCGCCGAAGCCAAGGTCCCCTATGACATCGTGCTGGAGATGGACGAGATCAACGAGGACTTCCCGAACACCGACGTCGTCATCGTCATCGGCTCGAACGACATCGTCAACCCGGCCGCCCAGGAAGACCCGAACTCGCCGATCTCGGGCATGCCCGTCCTCGAAGTGTGGAAGGCCAGGCAGGTGTTCGTCTCCAAGCGCGGCCAGGGCACCGGCTACTCTGGCATCGAGAACCCGCTCTTCTACAAGGACAATACCCGCATGTTCTATGGCGATGCCAAGAAGAGCATCGATCAGTTGCTCCCGGCACTCGCCTGAATCGGAGAACGGGTCGATGGAACATTCTCCAGGGTTGCTGGCCGTTGCAGCCATCGCCTGTTTCTTCGTCGGCATGTCGAAAGGCGGGCTTCCATCGGTCGGGACATTGGCCGTGCCGATCCTCGCCATGGCCATACCGCCGATCACGGCGGCCGCCTTGCTGTCGCCGATCTTCGTAGCGAGCGATTTCGTCGGCCTCTATCTCTACCGGAAGGAATATTCGGGCCGGAACCTGCTGATCCTGATCCCGGCGGCATTGGTCGGCGTCGGGATCGGCTGGCTCTTCAGCGCCAACCTGTCGAGCCTGTTCATCGGCATGCTCGTCGGCCTCGTCGGCGTGCTCTTCTGCGCCAATGTGTGGTTCGGGAAACGTTTCCGCGAAACCGCAAGGCCGGCGGATGTCGGGCGCGGCCTGTTCTGGGGCGTGCTGACGGGCCTGACGAGTTTTGTATCGCACTCGGGCGGGCCGACGTTCCAGATGTATGTCTTGCCGCAGCGGCTTTCGAAGATGACCTTCGCCGGGACGGCGACGATCCTGTTCGCCATCGTCAACGCGGCGAAGATCGTCCCCTACTGGCAGATGCGGCAGTTCGAGAACTTCGATATCCCGCTTGCGCTATGGCTTGCCGTCCCGGCGATTGCCGGGACCGTCGTCGGGCGGCGGCTGACCATGATGATCCCCGACGGCATCTTCTTCCGCCTGATCGAGATCACGCTTCTCGGCCTGTCGCTGAAGCTGGTCTGGGACTATCTGGCGACCGCTCTCTAGCGTCGTTTGTGTCAGAGAGCGCCGGTCAGGAACTGCGCCTGGCCGAGCCCGAAAGACCAGTCCTCGTCTGAATTCGTCACGAACGTGAACATCACGTCGGTTGAGCCGATGCCGCACGCCCGGAGCAAACCGGAGCATGCCTTTTCATAGAACAGTTCCTTTTGCGCACGGGTCCGCGGCCTTGAAACAATCTCGACGAGCACGAATTTCTTCGTCCTCGTGAATCCGAGGCCGGTGTCGAGCGCCCGCAAATGGTCCGCCGGATGCTGGGACAGGATCTGGTAGCGATCGTCCTCCGGGACACCGAAGGAATCGACCATGGCGCGATGGAGAACATCGAGCAGGGTGGAGATTTCCTCCGGCGTGCGGCCCTCGATCGTGTGGATTTTCAAAAGCGGCATGATAAGTCCTTTCTGTTTCAAGCGCCGTAGACGATAAGGAGGTCCTTGGCGTCGATCTGGTCGCCGGCCTTGACCAGCACCTCGGAGACCGTGCCGTCCTTTTCCGCATGCAGCGCCGTCTCCATCTTCATGGCCTCGATGGAGAGCAGGACGTCGCCCGCCTTGACCGTCTGGCCGGCGGAGACCGAGACCGTGGAGATCACGCCCGGCATCGGCGCGCCGAGATGGGCGGTATTGGCGGTATCGGCCTTGCGGCGGACGGCCGAGGTGGCCGCGCGGTTGCGGTCCGGTACCTTGATGAGGCGCGGCTGGCCGTTCAGCTCGAAGAACACCTTGACCATGCCCTGTGCATCCGGCTCGCTTTTCGCCTGGTGCAGGATGACGAGGGAGACGCCCTTCTCCAGTTCCGGCTGAAGCTCCTCGCCGGGGGCAAGGCCGTAGAAATAGGCCGGCGTCGGTAGCACGCTGACCGGGCCGTAGGTATCGGCGGCCAGCGCATAGTCGGTGAAGACCTTAGGATACATGAGATAGGAGGCGAACTCGAAATCGTCGACCTTGCGCTCCAGCTTGTCCTCGATGGCCTTGCGCTCGGCATCGAGATCGGCCGGCGGCAGCAGCGAGCCCGGCACGGCGGTATAGGCCTGCTCGCCCTTGAGCGCCTTCTTCTGGAGTGCTGCCGGCCACCCGCCCGGGGGTTGGCCGAGGTCGCCCTTCAGCATGGAGACGACGGATTCGGGGAAGGAGACGTCCTTCGCCGGGTTCTCCACATCGGCGACGGTGAGGTCCTGGGAGACCATCATCAGCGCCATGTCGCCCACCACCTTGGAGGACGGCGTCACCTTGACGATGTCGCCGAACATCCGGTTGGCGTCGGCATAGGCCTGGGCGACCTTGTGCCACTTGGTCTCGAGGCCGAGCGAGCGGGCCTGTTCCTTGAGATTGGTGAACTGGCCGCCGGGCATCTCGTGGAGATAGACCTCCGAGGCCGGCCCCTTGAGGTCGCTCTCGAAGGCGGCGTACTGGAAGCGCACGGCCTCCCAGTAGAAGGAGATGCGGCGGATCCATTCCGGATCGAGGCCCGGATCGCGTTCGGAACCCTTCAGCGCCTCGACGATCGAGCCGAGGCAGGGCTGGGAGGTGTTGCCCGACAGCGCGTCCATGGCGGCATCCACCACGTCGACGCCGGATTCGACGGCGGCAAGGACGGTCGCGGCGGCAATGCCCGACGTGTCATGGGTGTGGAAATGGATCGGCAGGTCGGTCGCCTCGCGCAGCGCCTTGAAGAGCACGCGGGCGGCGGCCGGCTTCAGGAGGCCCGCCATGTCCTTGACCGCGATCATGTGCGCGCCGGCCTTTTCCAGGTCGCTCGCAAGCGCGGTATAGTATTTCAGGTCATACTTCGGACGGGCGGAGTTGAGGAGATCGCCGGTATAGCAGATCGCCGCCTCGCAGATCCGGTTCTCTTCTGCAACCGCGTCCATCGAGACGCGCATGTTGTCGACCCAGTTCAGGCAGTCGAAGACGCGGAAGACGTCGATGCCGCCCTTCGCCGCCTGGCGGACGAAATACTTCACGACATTGTCGGGATAGTTCTTGTAACCGACGCCGTTCGCCCCGCGCAGCAGCATCTGGAGAAGCAGGTTCGGCGCGTCCTCGCGGATGCGGGCGAGGCGGTCCCACGGGTCTTCCGTCAGGAACCGCATGGAGACGTCGAAGGTGGCGCCGCCCCAACATTCCAGCGAGAAGAGCTGCGGAAGCGCCCGCGCATAGGTGCCGGCGACGCGGGCGATGTCGTGCGTGCGCATGCGCGTCGCCAGCAGCGACTGGTGGCCGTCGCGCATGGTCGTGTCGGTGAGGAAGACCTGGGTTTCGCCGCGCACCCATTCGGCGAACTTCTTCGGCCCAAGCTCGTCGAGCTTCTGCTTGGTGCCGGCGACGATCTCGCCCTCGATGAAGGGCACGGCGGGCTTTGCGACGTCGGCCGGCGGCTTCGGGCGGCCCTTGGCCTCCGGATGGCCGTTGACGGTGACGTCGGCGAGGTAGGTCAAGAGCTTCGTCGCGCGGTCCTGGCGCTTGACCTGCTGGAAGAGCTCCGGCGTCGTGTCGATGAAGCGCGTCGTGTAGCTGTTGTGGCGGAAGGCCTCGTGGCCGATGATCGCTTCCAGGAAGGTGAGGTTGGTCGCGACGCCCCGGATGCGGAATTCGCGCAGCGCTCGGTCCATGCGGGTGATGGCTTCCAGCGGGTTCGGTGCCCAGGCCGTGACCTTGACGAGCAGCGGATCGTAGAAGCGGGTGATGACCGCGCCCGGATAGGCCGTGCCGCCGTCGAGGCGGATGCCGAAGCCCGAGGCCGAGCGATAGCCGGTGATCCGGCCGTAGTCGGGGATGAAATTCTGTTCCGGGTCTTCCGTGGTGATGCGGCACTGCAAGGCGTGTCCGTTGAGGCGGATATCGTCCTGCGCCGGCACGCCCGATTCCGGCGTGCCGATCGCCGCGCCGTCGAGGATGTGGATCTGTGCCTTGACGATGTCGATGCCGGTCACGACCTCCGTGACCGTGTGCTCGACCTGGATGCGCGGGTTCACCTCGATGAAGTAGAACTTGCCGCTGTCGGCATCCATCAGGTACTCGACCGTGCCGGCGCCGACATAGTTGGTGGCATGGGCGATCTTCAGCGAATAGCCGGCCAGTTCCTGGCGCTGCGCCTCGGAAAGGTAGGGTGCGGGCGCACGTTCGACGACCTTCTGGTTGCGGCGCTGGATGGAGCAGTCGCGCTCGAAGAGATGGACGACATTGCCGTGTGTATCGCCGAGGATCTGGCTTTCGACATGGCGGGCGCGCTCGACGAGCTTTTCGAGATAGACCTCGTCCTTGCCGAAGGCGGCCTTGGCCTCGCGCTTGGCTTCCGTCACCTCGCGGATCAGGTCCTTGGCATCGCGGATGGCGCGCATGCCGCGTCCGCCGCCGCCCCAGGAGGCCTTCAGCATGACGGGATAGCCGATCCTGGCGGCGAGACGGTGGATTTCCGCCTCGTCGTCCGGCAGCGGATCGGTCGCCGGCACGACCGGAACGCCGACGGAAATGGCGAGATTGCGCGCGGCCACCTTGTTGCCGAGCTGGCGCATCGTGTCGGGCCGCGGGCCGATGAAGGTGATGCCGGCCGCATCGCAGGCATCGACGAATTCCGGGCTTTCCGACAGAAGGCCGTAGCCGGGATGAATGGCGTCGGCGCCCGAGAGCTTGGCGACGCGGATCACCTCGTCGATCGACAGATAGCTCTCGATCGGCCCGAGATCGCGGGAAAGATGCGGGCCGCGGCCGATCTGGTAGCTCTCGTCCGCCTTGAAACGGTGCAGTGCCAGTTTGTCCTCTTCCGCCCATATCGCGACCGTTTTGAGCCCCAGTTCATTGGCCGCGCGGAACACGCGAATGGCGATTTCGGAACGGTTGGCGCCAAGAATCTTGGAAATGGGCATTGGAACTCCCCAATGGAAAATGGTGACGGGCGCTCAGATCCCGAACGGATGCGGAGTGGACTGCACGAGCGCATCGTTGATCAAATCCTGCAAACGCCGAGCGTCATGCAGATTGGCTCCCAAACAACCGCCTGCTTCGCCCACCGAGAGGAATGAAGCCATTTCAATCGATTTCAATTCCACCAAGTCGAAATGGGGGTTTCGGAACTCCCAATGCACGTTCGCCGGGAGGTGTCTTGAGGTGGGATACATGGTTGTCGGAAGTTCGGCGGACTTGCCATCCAGCTCTTTCTGGTACTTCAGCACGCCCGGTTCGTTGGTGTCGAATGCGGCCGTTCCAAGGATGCCTTGCACCTCGATCTGAAACGAAGGGGTGGCACCCAGAAAGCCGTCGCAGAACTCGATCGTTCCGTTGAAACCCGGTCCGAACCGCAGGGCTACGTGCGGTCTACCTGGTCCATTGCCGCTGCCCTGAATGGCGATAGTTCTGATTTCGCCTACGGCTTTTGTTGCAATCGCCAGTACCGCAAGCAAAATAGCCTTCAACTCTTGTCGATTGTCCGTGCCCTGACGGAAATCTTCAGCCATGCAACGAGGTGCGTCTGTTGCAATCAAACGAGCGCGAACATGGACGATGCTTCCAAGTTCACCGGCCGAAATCATATCGCGGAGAAGCGCAATCGACGGATTCGACAGGTGAGGGTAGCTGACATTCGCCGATATGCCCGCCTCTTGGGCCGCAATGACCAGTTCTACACCGGATGATGAGCTGAACGGATGGTACTCCAGGTGTATGTTCTTGCCGGCTTTGGCAGCCGCGAACGCAATTCGTTCGTTGTTGGGCTCGGAAATACTCACAACGTCGATTTCCGGATCCTCCAGCACAATCGGCCAGTGTACCCGCCATCGTGCAAACTGGAATTTGCGAGCGAGTTCGGCCGCACGCGGTCCGTCGTGATCGGCAATCGTCATGAGCCTTGGTCGCTCGCTACTTTCGCGATAGTCGCGCACCAACTTGGAGGATGCCGCTGCCAACCGGTGGCCGGCGGCTCCCGCTCCGATTATCGCTATGCCAACTGGGCGCATATCGAACCCCACCGCCGTCCACATTTGCGGGGCAACTTATCTTGCAAATCATAATGGAATGCAATAATAATTTCTGAGACGGGAGGAGGAGGCGCCAGGAATGTCTTTCGCGCGCTGAGTTAAGCGCGCGAGCTGACTGATCGGCAGTGTTTGCACTTGACGCGCAACAAAATTTGCCCTTCGATCTAATAGGAAACAAAAATTGCTTTGCGGCCGTAGAGTTGCGGCTGCTGAAGGAGGAAACATGTACGGCTCATACGGTTTGTTCATTGACGGCGCTTGGTCCGGCCCGGCGCGTGGGGCTTCGACGGAGATCACCGATCCCGGCAATGGCAAGATCCTCGGTGCCGTACCCGTGGCCACCGTCGAGGATACGGAACGAGCAATTTCCGTGGCATCTCGCGCCTTCCTCACCTGGAAGGCGACACCCGCCTGGACGCGGTCCGATCTGTTGCACAAGGTCGCCGATGTGATGGCGGCTCGAACGGCGGAAGCTGCCCGACAGATGACGCTCGAAACCGGCAAGCCGTTGGCGCAGGCCGGTCGTGAATGGGGCCTCGCCGTCGACCAGTTCCGCTGGTACGCGGAAGAGGCGCGCCGAATCTATGGCCGCATCGTCGAAAGCCGTGCGCCGGGTGGGCGCATTGAAGTCACGCATGAGCCGGTCGGCGTTGCCGCGGCCTTCACGGCGTGGAATTTTCCAGCGGCGCTGATTGCCCGCAAGGTGGCACCGGCGCTTGCCGCCGGCTGCTCCGTCATCGTTAGGCCCTCCGTCGAGGTGCCGGGCGTCGCGATGATCCTCTTCGACTGCCTGCGTGAGGCCGGACTTCCCGCAGGCGTCGCAAACCTTCTCATCGGCCCGACGGGCAACACCTACAAGCCCATCATGGCCTCGCCGGTCGTGCGCAAGGTGTCGCTGACGGGGTCGACCCGGGTCGGCCAGCAGATGATCCGCGACAGCGCCGAGACGGTGAAGCGCGTCAGCATGGAACTCGGCGGCAATGCGCCGATGATCGTCTTCGACGACGCCGATCTCGAGAGGGCGCTCGATCTTGCCGTGCCGACGAAATACGCCAATGCCGGCCAGGTCTGCGTCACGCCCGACCGCTTCTACGTGCACGAATCGCTGCACGACCGTTTCGCCGAGGGTTTTGCCGCCCGCGCGAAGGCGTTGAAGCTGGGCCACGGCCTCGATGAGACGACACAGATGGGGTCGCTGATCAACGAGCGCCGCAGGCTGGCGATCGAGGAGATCATCGCCGATGCCAGCGACCGCGGTGGCAAGATTCTCGCTGGCGGCCGCCGTCCGGCCGATATGAATGCCGGCTTCTTCTTCGAGCCGACCGTCATCACCGGCCTGCCGGATGATGCCAAGGCGATCGCCGAGGAGAATTTCGGCCCGATCGCTGCCATCACGCCCTTCTCGTCGGCCGACGAGGTCTTCGAGCGGGCGAATACCTCGGAAATGGGCCTTTCCGCCTATGTCTTCACCCGCGATGCCGGACGTGCACGCGAGGCGGCGGCGCGGCTGGAGGCCGGCATGGTCGGTGTCAACAGCTTTGCGCTCGCGGCGGCCGAGGCACCCTTCGGCGGCATCAAGGCGAGCGGCATGGGCCGCGAAGGCGGCACAGAAGGCATCCTCGACTATTCCAACGTCAAGCACGCGCAGATGATGGTCTGAGGAGGCAGCCATGATCAAGAACGGTGTCAAGCAGCGCTGGGCCGAAGGCAAGCCCGTCCTCAACGGGTGGCTCTCCATCGCCAATTCATTCAGCGCGGAGATCATGGCCGCGCAGGGCTACGACTCGGTCACCATCGACATGCAGCACGGCATCGTCGGCTATGACGGTGCGGTGCCGATGCTCCAGGCCATGCGGGCGAACGGCGTGACGCCGCTGGTGCGGGTGCCCTGGCTCGATCCCGCCGACATCATGAAGGCGCTGGATGCCGGTGCCTACGGCGTGATCTGCCCGATGATCAACACCCGCGCCGAGGCCGAGCGGCTTGTATCCTATGTGCGCTACCCGCCCGCCGGCGTGCGCAGCTTCGGCCCGAGCCGGGCGCTGTTTTCCGCCGGTCCGGATTATGCTGCCGAAGCGGATGACGAAATGATCTGCCTCGCCATGATCGAGACAGCGCAGGCCTACGAGAACCTGGAGGACATCCTCGCGACTCCCGGCCTCGACGGCGTCTATATCGGCCCGGCCGACCTGACGCTCGGGCTGCAGGGAAAGCGTTATGCACCCGGCTTCGACCGCCGCGAGCCGGAGATGATCGAGGCGATCAAGACCATCCTCCACGCCGCCCACAGGGCCGGCAAGCGCGCTGCCCTGCACAACGGCACGCCCGACTATGCGGCGGAAGCGGTCGGCTGGGGCTTCGATTTCGTGACAGTTTCAAACGACGTCCGTCTTCTTGCCGGCGCCGCCGAAGCGAGCGTCCGAAAATTCCGGGAGCTTACGCAAGAAGTCGCTCCTGCGAACAAAATCGATACGGGAGGATATTGAATGCCAAGGGTTCTGGTCGCCGGTAAAATTCACGCGGACGGACTGGCCATTCTCCGTCAGGCGCCGGGTGTCGAGGTCGATTACGTCGAGGAAGTTTCGGCGGAAAGCTACCGTCCGTTTCTGCCCGTCGCCGATGCGTTGCTCATCCGTACGCAGCCCCTCACTGGCGCGCATGTCGAGGAGGCGCCCAATCTCAAGATCGTGTCGCGCCACGGGGTCGGCTACGATTCCGTCGATGTGGCGGCGCTGAACGGGCGTGGCATTTCTCTCGCCGTGATCGGAGACGTCAACTCCCGGGCCGTGGCGGAACATGCCGCCATGCTCATGCTTTCTGCGGCGAGGCGCACGGTGCTTTTTGACAAGAAGATGCGCGCCGGGGACTGGAACTATCGCAACAGCCTGGACGCCGCGGAATTGGACGGTGGCACCTTGCTGCTCATCGGTTTCGGCCGCATCGGGAAGCGACTGGCGCAGATCGCGACCGCGCTCGGGATGAGCGTGCTCGCCTATGACAAGTTTCAGGATCCCGCAGCCATTCGTGCCCAAGGCGCGACACCCGTGGCAGACCTGATCGAAGCACTCCGCTCGGCCGATGTCGTTTCGCTTCATGTCCCGAAAGCTAGTGACGACGCCCTCATCGGCGCGAAGGAACTGGCGGTAATGAAGCCTTCCGCCATCCTCGTGAACACCGCACGTGGCGGGCTGATCGATGAAGGGGCATTGCTTGACGCTCTTGAAGAGGGTCGAATCGCAGCCGCGGCCCTTGACGTGTTCGAGGATGAACCGCCAAGGCCGGGCTCCGCGTTGCTCGCCAATGAGCGGATCGTCCTGTCCCCCCACAATGCGGGCCTTACGGAAGCGTGCGCGCGCCGCATGGCGATATCGGCGGCCCAAAACATCCTCGACTTTTTCAACGACACGCTGGATGCCGCGCTAGTGGTGAACGGATCGGAGTTGGCAGAGAACAGGGTCTCGGCGGTCGGAAACTAGCGATGTCGCTGCTGTCGTTTCACGAGGTTGCCAAAGCCTACGGCATCGTGCCGGTGCTGAAGGGTATTGAATTGGCCGTCGAGCCGGGCGAGGTGCTGGCGCTCGTCGGGGAGAACGGTGCGGGGAAATCGACGCTCATGCGCATTGCCGCGGGGCTCGCCGCTCCGACTTCCGGCACGCTGATGTTTGAGGGTGGGCCGGCTCCGGCAGCGCTGTATGCGGCCGAGCGCGCGGGCATCGTCATGGTGCACCAGGAGTTCTGCCTGGCGCCGCATCTGACGGTGGCGGAAAACGTCTTCCTTGGTCGTGAACTCACACGCGGTCTCTTTACCGACCGCAAGGCCATGGAAACGCGGGCACGGAACCTCTTGGCCGAACTCGGATCTGCGGCTCCCGTCCGGGCGCGACTTAGCGACCTGCCGGTTTCCGACTGGCAGATGATCGAGCTCGCCAAGGCCTTCGCCCGCCAGCCGAAGCTCATACTCATGGACGAGCCGACCGCCGTGCTTTCGGCGATGGAGGCGGGCAACCTGTTCGCATGTGTGCGTGCCTTCCGGAATGTGGGCGGCTCAGTCATCTTCACCTCGCATCGCCTCGACGAGGTGAAGGACATTGCGGATCGGGTCGCCGTGCTGCGTGACGGCCAGATCGTGCGCGTCGAGAATGCGCGCGATATCTCCGAGGAGGAAATGGCCGAGGCGATGGTCGGGCGGCCGCTCTCGGAAATCTATCCGACGCGGCGGGGCGGGGCGGCGCGCAAGGTGCTTCTCAGCGTTATTGGCCTCACGGCTCCAGGAGCCGTGGAGGAGGCGACGCTCGATATCCGGGAAGGCGAGGTTCTCGGCATTTCGGGGCTCGTCGGCTCCGGCCGCACCGAACTTTTCGAAGCGCTCTTGGGGCTGCGTCCGGCAAAGTGCAGGTCCTTCGTGCTGCGCGGCGTGGAGCGCAAGCTGCCGGCCGCGCGCGAGGCCTGGGCGTTGAAACTCGCCTATCTGACGGAAGACCGAAAGGGTAAGGGCCTGCTGCTCGGCAAGTCGCTCGACCAGAACGTGGCGCTGACCAAGGGCGCGATCAACGGGGCGAGCTGGATCGACCGGCGGGCGGAGCGGCGCGATCTCGAAGCGGCCATCGGGCGATACGACATCCGGACCGGCCGCCTCGATGTAGCGGCCGGCGCGCTCAGCGGCGGCAACCAGCAGAAGGTACTGATCGCCAAGACGTTAGGGGTGGAACCCGATCTCATCGTCTTCGACGAGCCGACGCGCGGGGTCGATATCGGCGCCAAGCAGCAGATCTACGAGATCATCGCCACGCTGGCTGCCGAAGGAAAGGCAATCGTCGTCATCTCTTCCGAAATGCAGGAGATCGTCGGCCTTTCCGACCGCGTGCTCGTCATGCGCCGCGGCCGCATTACTGGCGAGCTTTCCGGCGACGCGATCAGCGAGACCGACATCATACGATTTGCCATGGGTCTTGAAGACAGGATCCCGCAGGAGGAGGCAAGCCATTGACTGACATCACCGCTACGTCCGCAAGCAACGCCGTCGCGTCGCCGGGCCGTACCCTCGCGGGTATTTTCGAGGCCGCCGGCCCGCTCATCGCCCTTATTCTATTGATGCTCATCGGCTCGCTGATGAGCGACAGCTTTCTCGGCGCGGAAAACCTCTCGAACGTCTTCACGCGCAGCGCCATCATCGGCATCATCGCGGTCGGCGCTACTTTCGTCATCACGGCGGGCGGGCTCGACCTCTCCGTCGGCTCGCTCTCGGCGCTCGTCGCCGGTATGACGATCATGTTCATGAATGCGGCTGCCGCCACGCTTGGCCCCGGCTGGCCGCTCGTTGTCGCGGGCATCGTCTTTGCGCTCGTCATCGGCGCTCTGGCAGGTTTCATAAACGGGTTCATGATCGTCAAGGGCCGGGTCGAGGCCTTCATCGTGACGCTCGGCGCCATGGGGATCTTCCGCTCGGCCATCACCTGGCTTGCGGACGGCGGCTCCATTTCGCTCGACTTCTCGTTGCGCGACGCAGCCCGCCCGATCTACTACGGCCAGGTCCTCGGCATCGCCGTGCCGATCATCGTGCTTGCCGTCATCGCCGTCATCGGCGAACTGACGTTGCGGCGCATGCGTTTCGGCCGGCATGTCGCCGCCACCGGCTCGAACCGGCATGTCGCCTTCTATTCGGCGATCCCGGTCAGCCGCGTGCGCATCCTCACCTATGTCATCCAGGGTCTCTGTGTTGCCGTCGCCACGGTCATCTATGTGCCGCGGCTCGGCGCGGCCACGCCCTCGACGGGCCTCATGTGGGAACTGGAGGCGATCGCCGCCGTCATCATCGGCGGCACGGCGCTCAGCGGCGGCTTCGGGCGCATCTGGGGCACCATCGTCGGCGTGCTGATCCTCGGCTTCATCAGCAACATCCTCAACCTCACGGGCTTCGTCAGCCCCTATCTCAACGGCGCCTTCCAGGGCGCGATCATCATCATCGCCGTGCTCCTGCAACGTGACCGCTCGCAGGGCTGAGCGCGAATTCCGTTCTTCATTTCAACAGGGAGGTAATGAATTGTTCTACAAACTGAAATCGATCATAGTGGCTGGCGTCGTCGCCGCCAGTGTCTGGGCAGCGCCCTCGCTCGCGGCCGATGCTGTCATCGGCGTCTCGATCCCGGCGGCGACGCACGGCTGGACGGGTGGTCTCAACTACCACACCAAGCGCACGATCGACCGGATGAAGGAAGCCTTCCCGAACATCGACTTCGTGCTGGCGACCTCGTCAAGCGCCACGCAGCAGGTCAACGACATCGAGGACCTGATGGCGCGCAACATCAACGCGCTCGTCGTGCTGCCCTTCGAATCCGACCCGCTGACCGAGCCGGTCAAGGCGGCGAAGGCCAAGGGCGTGTTTATCGCCACCGTCGACCGCGGCCTTGCGGAAGAGGGCATCGAGGACCTCTATGTCGGCGGCGACAACCCGCAATACGGCACGGCGGCCGCCGAATACTTCAAGAAGAAGTTCCCGGACGGCGGCAAGATCGTCGTCATGCGCGGCATCCCGACGGCCATCGACAATATCCGCATCGACGCCTTCAATGCGGCGCTGAAGGATACCAAGATCGAAGTCCTCGACATGCAATATGCCAACTGGAACCCGGACAAGGGCTTCGAGGTCATGCAGGATTACCTGCAGCGCTTCCCGCAGATCGACGGCGTGTGGGCCGGCGACGACGATGCGGCGCTCGGCGCCATCGAGGCGATCAAGCAGGCCGACCGCAAGAACGTGACTGTTCTCGGTGGCTCGGGCATGAACAAGGTCATCAAGCTTGTCATGGACGGCCATGACATGGTCGATGCCGACATCTTCTATCCGCCGACACTGATCATCCCGGCCATCGAGCTCGTCACCATGAAGTTCGCCACGCAAGCCCCGATCAATGGCCGCTACGTGCTCGGCAGCCCGCTGATCACCAAGGACAACGCCGCGGAATACTACTTCCCTGACGCTCCGTATTGAGGGTGTCCGCCTTGGTGCGCCCGAAAGGGCGCACCCTTCTTGCGGTAACGACGACAACGGTCATCACGCCCGTTGTTTGCGCAGATAAATTGAGCAAAGACGGGGGAGCTCATGTTCGAAAAGCTGTTGTCGCGGGTTCGCATCCAGACGAAGGTCTTCATCTTCGTCATACCTTTCATCCTGAGCATTGCCGCCGTCGGCATCACGGGCTTCTACACGTCCGGCCTGCTGCAAGCGCGCATGGAGATATCCAACTCCGTTCTCCAGGCGTTGAGCGGCTTTCGTGACCTCTCGGCGGCAATGACAAAGTTCCTGGAAGTAGCGTCAGAGGAAAGCCGCGATCAGGTCGCGGAGAAGCTGGCGTCGCAGCAATCCCTGTTGCGGGAAGGGCTTCAGCAGCTCGATCCGACCGCCGAGGGGCGTGACGATCTTGAACGCGCCGTGACGTCCATCGACGGGATCTCGGCGCGGATGGGATCGCTTTGGGATCTGCATGTCAAAACAACTGCCCTGGCGAACGATCTCCAACGAGCCCAGAGCGCAATCGTTTCGGCTCAGGTCGATATTGCTGAGGGAATGAAGGTCGTTCAGCGCATGGCGGACGAGGAGGAGACGGTCGCGCGCAATCTTCTCCGCGATGCCGACCGTATCACTGAAATTGCAGCTTTCGCGACGCACTTGCGCGAACAGGTGACCAAAGCCGCTGATCCTGAAGCCAAATTCGCCGCCGTGTCGGCCAGCATGAAGGAACTGATCCGCCACCAGCGAATGCTCGGCATGTCGCTGCCCTCCGACGAAACGACGATTCGACAGGTGGTCGCCGATGCTGCCACGAGGTTGAAATCGACCGTGGAGGCAAACGACATATCGATGGAACGCGCTGCCGGCCTGGAGGACGCTCTGGGGTCCCTGATTGCCATCAGGGGCGCACTCGACTCCGCGGAAGACCAGAAAATCAAGCAGGCGACGAAGAAATTCGCAGAGAGCGTCGAGCCGGTCGAAAAAGCGCGAACGGCTCAACGGGATGGACAGAAGCTGATCAATTCCGCCTACGCCATCCAGATCCTGATGGCGCGTTTTACCCTGGCGCCGAGCGAGCATAATCTGCAGCGGCTCCTTCAGGAGTTCGCCGGCGTCCGTCGCGATCTCGATACCCTGGAGACGACGGGGGGCGAGCTTCAGCAATTCGGTGGCCTGAAAAGCAAGATGCTGCCGGCACTTGAGGCCATCGAAAAGGCCGGCGCCGGCCTCGTCAAGGCGAATGAACTGCGTCTCAATGAGTTCACAGCCTCCGCCGTCGACCTGGATCAGACATGGCAGCAATTGACCGCATATGCGGAGCTTCAGCGGCAGACCGCGGCGGCCGAGCGGCGCGGTGCGAATTCCATCTCCGCGGGGGCGATAAGCCTTGGTATAGCCATCTCGGTTCTCGCCGGTATCGGATTGACCCTGACGTTCAAGGGGCCGATCAGCCAGATCACCGGAGCCATGCGCCGTCTGGCGGAGGGCAAGCTCGAAACCGCAATCGTCGGCGACAACCGCGTCGATGAGATCGGCGACATGGCCCGCGCGCTGGGCGTCTTCAAGAACAATGCGCTTGCAAAGGTGGAGATCGAGGAACGAAGCAAGGCCGAGAGGGCGCAGGCCGAAGAGGAGCGTCTCCGGAACGATGCCGACAAGCAAGAAGTGGAACGTCAGATCGATTTTGCGGTCAGTGCACTTGCGGCGGGACTGGAGCGCCTGGCGCATGGCGATATTTCCCATACTATCGAAACACCGTTCTTCGGCCGCCTCGAACAGTTGCGAACCGACTTCAATTCGTCCCTGCTTCGGCTTCAGGACACAGTGACCCAGATCCGCTCGAACACGCAGATGATCGAAGGCAATGCCGGCGAAATGAGCCTGTCGGCCGTCGATCTCGCAAGGCGGACCGAACAGCAGGCCGTCGCGCTGGAGGAGGTCGCCGCCGCCGTCGAGCAAATCACCGCGACGGTCAGGGCGTCCGCCGTGCAGGCGGAGGAAGCCAACCAGATCATCTCGGAAACGAAACGCACGGCGGATGCCTCCTCGGAAGTCGTCGTCAGCGCGATCGACGCGATGGCGAAAATCGAGGAAGCATCGACGCAGATCGTTCAGATCATCGCTGCGATCGATGAAATCGCTTTCCAAACGAATCTACTCGCGCTGAATGCCGGTATCGAGGCTGCGCGCGCCGGCGAGGCGGGCAAGGGCTTTGCTGTCGTCGCGCAGGAAGTGCGCGAGCTTGCCCAGCGATCCGCGGATGCCGCGCAGGAAATCAAGGAACTGATTGCGAGATCAAATGCGGAAATCGTCTCCGGAGCGCGCGTCGTCCAGGAAACCAGTTCGGTACTCGGTGAGATCTCGTCGAAAGTCGTGACCGTTTCCCAGCAGATGGCGGTAATCGCCCGAGCCAGCCGAGAGCAATCGACGGCGCTTGATGAGGTGAATGCGTCGATCAACACCATGGATCAGATGACGCAGCAAAATGCGGCCATGGTGGAGGAAACGAACACTGCAACAAGCCACCTTGCCATGCAAACCAAGGCATTGATGTCGTTGGTGGCGCAGTTCAACTTGCCTGAGGCAAGTGATGACGTCACTGTGTCTGCAGCTTGAACAGTCTTGGATCCCGCGCAGCCTATCGGAGGATTCCGCGTCTCCTCAAGAGCCATTGCAGGTTTCGTGTTTTTGCAATACTGCGATTGCCTGTGAAGTCGGACCGTGCTGGTTACGCGCCGCCCTTGCGTAAATCAATCCCTGGGAGTTGTGACTGATGCCACGAGTGAAGCGATCGGATCAGCCGCCGCCGCGAACAGCAAACTACGAAACATTCGTGAATATCGTAACGGAAGCCTATCCGGAGTTGAGTGATCGATTCCAGCAGGTCGCTCGCTATATCACGCAGAATCCGAATGTCGTGGCGATGCAATCGATCAACTTCATTGCGGATGAGTGCGGTGCGCACCCTTCGATCCTTGTGCGATTTGCCCAGCATTTTGGTTTTTCGGGTTTCAAGCAGCTTCAGACGGTTTTCCAGAGCCGTCTGTCGACGGCTGCACCAGGTTACCGGGAGCGGATCAGCGCGCTTGACGTCGACCTGGAAAAGAACAAGCGCAAGGGTAATCTCGGCTTCCTTCACGATCTGGTCGTGCGGGACATTGCGACCTTGCAGGAGCTGCTGAACGTAACGACGGAGGAAAGCCTCGCACAGGCCGCCCGGGCGCTCAAGAACGCCAACACGATCTTCATCGCAGGCCAGTTGCGTTCGGAGCCGATCGCGAAATTCCTGCGCTACGTTCTGTCGATGCTGCAATGTCGGGTCATTCTTCTCGACCCCGCCGGCGGCCTTGCGCCGGAAATGGCGCAGGTCATGAACAAGAAGGACGTGCTCGTTGCCATCGCATTCAGGCACTACGCCAAGGAGGTGGTGGCGATCGCCGACGTCGCCGCGCAGAACGGGACCCCCATGGTGGCGATCACCGACAGCCAGCTTTCGCCGCTCGCCAAGAATGCCAGCGTGCTTTTCACCATTCCGGAGGATGAGTATTCGTTCTCGCGTTCGCTTGCGGCGCCGATGTGCCTGACGCAGGCGATCGCGGTGGCGCTTGCCGCGCTGCTTCAGGACGACAAGAAGGGGTTGCCGAAGATCCCGACGGTTACGGGCAACCAGCGCCGCAAACCGTAAGAATGGGCGACCGCCGGGTCAACCGAGCCGGCGGTCATCGAGGTCAGGCGTTCACTTCCGCGACGTTCACGAAGCGACCCTCGGCGAGTGAGAGGTTAGCGGCTTCCGCGAGGGCGAGCGACTTTTCGCCGTCCTCGAAGGTCGCGTCCGGTGTCGCGTTTTCCGCGACGCATTTCAGGAAGGAGTTGAGGCCGAGCGCAAAGGCTTCCTCGTACCGTTCGATGAAGAAGTTGAGATAGGGCTCGCCGACATTGGTCGTCGTGGCGGTGAACCGCTCCAGTTCGTGCGCCTTGCGGTTCCCGGAGATGACCATTCCCTTCGAGCCGAAGAGCTCGACGCGCTGGTCGTAGCCGTAGACGGCGGCGCGCGAATTGTTGATGTGGCACAGCTTGCCGCTTGCGGTGCGCATGATCACCATGGTGGAATCCACGTCGTTCAGCTCGCGAAGCGTCGGGTCGATGAGAGTGCTGCCCGTGGCGAACACTTCCACCGGCTCCTCGTCCAGCATGAAGCGGGCAAGGTCGAAGTCGTGGATGGTCATGTCCTTGAAGATGCCGCCCGACGCCTTGAGGTAGTCGCGGGACGCGAGGCCGGGATCGCGGGAGGTGATGACGACCTGCTGCAATTCGCCGATCTCGCCGGCGCGGGCCGCATCGCGTGCCGCTCGATGCCCCGGATCGAAGCGGCGGTTGAAGCCGATCTGGATCGGCCTGTCGAAACCGCTGATGGCTTTGCGGCAGGCGGCCACCCGGGACAGCGACAGGTCGATCGGCTTTTCACAGAAGATCGCCTTTCCGGCCCTCGCAGAGGCTTCGATGAGATCCGCATGGGTGGGGGTGGACGTCGCGATCAGAACGGCGTCTGCCTGGGCAATGGCATCCTCGGCACTCGCAGCCACCGCGCAGCCGTAGTGACGTCCGACCTCATCCGCCGCGGCGCCGATCGGATCATATACGACGGCGAGTTCAGCATTCGGTGCGCGAGCAACGGTGGCAGCATGCATTTTTCCAATTCGCCCGCAGCCGAGCAGTGCGATCTTGATCATCGGGTTCCTCCAGAAGGCCGGTTAAAGGTTTTGCAAAATTTGTTGCGCTTGTGATAATCCGTCAATAATAATTCTGCAAGAGCGATCTGTCGCAAGATTGAAGGAGGAGACGAACATGACGCAGCAAGGTCAGGACGAGCATTTTCCGCAGCCGGAAAGAAGGCTCCGCCTCGGTGTCGTCGGGGGCGGGCAGGGCAGTTTCATCGGCAAGGTGCATGCGCGCGGCGCACGCCTTTCGAACCGCTGGGATGTGGTTGCCGGAGCCCTGTCGTCGCGTCCCGATGTGGCCCGCGCCTCGGGGCGCGAATGGTTGCTTGCGGAGGATCGCATCTACTCGGATTATCGCGAGATGGCGGAGCGCGAGGCGGCGCGTCCCGACGGTATCGACGCCGTCGCGATCACGACGCCCAACAACTCGCACCACGCCATCGCCGTCGCCTTCATGGAAAAGGGTATCGACATCATCAGCGACAAGCCGCTGACAACCAACCTTCCGGATGCGCTCGACCTCGTGCGCCGGCAGCAGGAGACGGGCCTCGTCTTTGGCGTGACCTATGCCTATGCCGCTTATGCCATGGTACGGCAGGCGCGGGAGATGGTGCGTAGCGGCGCGCTCGGCGCACTGCAGCAGGTGCATGTCGAATATTTCCAGGAATGGGCGCTGACGCCGCCGAGGGATGCGAGCGCCGGTGCGCAATGGCGCATCGATCCGGCCGTCGTCGGCCCGGCCTTCACGACCGGGGACATCGGCACCCATTGCCATCATCTGGGCGCCTTCGTTTGCGGCCGCCCCGTGACGCGCCTGAGAGCGGAATTCCACACACTTGGCCCGGAAAAGCCGCTGGAGGACACTGCCTTCATGCATGTCCGCTACGAGGGCGACATTCCCGGCACCATCATGATCTCGCAGGTGGCGGCGGGAACGCATTGCGGCATCCGGCTCCGGGTGTTCGGGGAAAAGGCAAGCCTCGAATGGAACCAGGAGGAACCGGAACTTCTGCATTTCCGCCCCTTCGCCGAGCCCGCGCGCATCCTGACGCGCGGCGAGGGCGCCGACATCGGCATGCATGCCGCCCGCTTCGTCCACATGCCGCGCGGTCACCCCGAAGCGCTGAGCGATGCCTGGGGCAATCTCTACGAGGAGTTCGCCATCGCCGTCGAGGCGCGTCGGGCGGGCCGCGCTGTTCAGGAGGGGCTTCTGGAATATCCGACCGTGCTCGACGGTGCCTTGGGCGTGCGGTTCGTGGAGGCTGCGGCGGCGTCCAGCAGCGCGGGCGGGGCGTGGACGGATTGCAGGCTTGCGTGACTCATTTCACAAGCACTCTTGCAATAATCGAATTCATGCAATAAAAGTTCCGCAGTTCGATCGGCACCCGTTGCGCTGATCAAGGGAGGTTCATTATGTCCACCATCCGCCTGACCATGGCGCAAGCCCTGGTGCGCTATCTGTGCAATCAGTTCACCGAGATCGACGGCAAGCGCGAGCCGCTTTTCCCTGGCGTCTTCGCCATTTTCGGCCATGGCAACGTGACCTGCCTGTCGGAGGCGCTGGAGGCGGTCCAAGATACGCTGCCGACCTGGCGCGGCCAGAACGAGCAGTCCATGGCGCTCGCCGCCATCGGTTTCGCCAAGGCGACGCGCCGTCGCCAGATCATGGTGGCGACCAGCTCCATCGGCCCTGGTGCGCTCAACATGGTGACGGCCGCGGGCGTGGCGCACACCAACCGCCTGCCTATCCTGCTGCTTGCCGGCGACAGCTTCGTCAACCGCCGTCCCGACCCGGTGATGCAGCAGGTCGAGCATTTCGGCAATCCGACGATCACCGTCAACGACGCCTTCAAGGCCGTGACGCGCT
Organism: Shinella sp. S4-D37; assembly: GCF_040812195.1. Lineage (NCBI taxonomy): Bacteria > Pseudomonadati > Pseudomonadota > Alphaproteobacteria > Hyphomicrobiales > Rhizobiaceae > Shinella > Shinella sp. S4-D37. Next base: position 175,791 of record NZ_JBFNXL010000002.1, read on the forward strand.
ACTGGGACCGCATCACCCATCCCGAACAGATCATCGCCTCGCTGCCGCAGGCCGTCGCCGTCATGCTGGACCCGGCCGATTGCGGCCCGGCTTTCATCGGCCTGCCGCAGGATGTGCAGGAGATCGCCTGGGACTATCCGGAAAGCTTCTTCGCCCCGACCGTCCACAAGATCCCGCGCCCGCGCCCGGACCGCGACAGCCTCGCGGAAGCCGTCCGCGAGCTGAAGGCGGCGAAGCGTCCGCTGATCATTTCCGGCGGCGGCGTGCGTTATTCCGGCGCGGAGGCGGCTCTTGCCGATTTCGCCGAGAAGCACGGCATCCCGCTCTGCGAGACCATCGCCGGCAAGGGCACTGTCACCCATGACCACCCGGCCCATGTCGGCCCCATCGGCATCGTCGGCTCGACCTCCGCCAATGCGCTGGCCGGCGAGGCTGACGTGATCCTGGCGGTTGGCACGCGCCTCATGGACTTCACCACCGGCTCCTGGACGGCCTTCTCGCCGGATGCCCGCTTCGTCTCGATCAACGCGGCGCGCTGGGATGCCAACAAGCACCGCGCAGTTGCCGTCGTCGGCGATGCACTGGAAACGGTGAACGAACTGGAAGCCGCCATCGGCGACTACAAGGCAGACAGCGCCTGGACGAAGAAGGGCGAACTGGAATTCGCCAAGTGGAACGAGGCGCTCGACGGCTACCAGAAGCCGACCAATGCGCCCGTGCCGACCTATGCCCAGGTCGTCGGCATCGTCAATGCGAAGGCCGGGGATCGCGATCTCCTCATCACCGCCGCCGGCGGCCTGCCGGGCGAGGTGATGAAGAACTGGCGCGTGAAGGCTCCGCACACTTTCGACTGCGAATTCGGCTTCTCCTGCATGGGCTACGAGATCGCCGCCGGCTGGGGCGCGGCCATGGCCGATCCCAGCCGCACGCCGATCGTCATGATCGGCGACGGCACCTACATGATGATGAACTCGGACATCTATTCGACCGTGCTTTCCGGTCACAAGATGATCCTCATCGTCTGCGACAACGGCGGCTATGCCGTCATCAACCGCCTGCAGAACGCCAAAGGCACACCCGGCTTCAACAACCTGCTGAGGGATTGCCGGGTCAAGGAGCCGTTCCCCGTCGATTTCATCAAGCATGCCGAGGCAATGGGTGCTCTCACCCGCCGCGTCGAAAGCCTCGCCGACCTCGGCGACGCCGTCGAATGGGCGCAGACCACCGACCGCACCACGGTCCTCACCATCGTCTCCGACGCCTTCACCTGGACGCCGGGCGACGCCTGGTGGGATGTCGGCGTGCCGCAGGTGAGTGCGCGCAGCGAAGTCAACGCTGCGGCGGCCGATCAACAGGCCGGTCGCAAGAAGCAGCGCGTCGGCGTCTGAGGGGGAGCGGGTCCATGACAGCGCAACTTGCAGGAAAAATCGCCGTCATCACCGGAGGCACCCAGGGTCTGGGTGCGGCCACCGCAGGGCTCTTCGCCGAGCGGGGTGCCGAAGGCATCGTCATCTGCGGCCGTTCGGCCGAAAAGGGCGCGGCACAGGTGGCCGCGCTGGAAAAGCTTGGGGCCAAGGCTGTGTTCGTCGCCGCCGATCTCGGCAAGGTCGAGGATTGCCGGGCCGTCATCGCTGCCGCCGACCGGGCGTTCGGCCGGCTCGATATCCTCGTCAATGTCGCCGGCGCCACCAACCGGGGCAACATCCTCGAAACGACGCCCGAACTGTTCGACATGCTGTTTGCGGTCAATACGCGCGCGCCCTTCTTCCTCATGCAGGAGGCGATCCGCCTCTTCCGTCGCGAGGATGTGGCCGGCACGATCGTCAATATCTCCTCCATGTCGTCGATGGGCGGCCAGCCGTTCCTCGCCGCCTATTGCGCCTCCAAGGGCGCCCTCGACACGCTGACGCGCAACACCGCCTATGCCGTGCTGCGCAATCGCATCCGCGTCAACAGCCTCAATATCGGCTGGATGGCCTCGGAAGGCGAGGACAAGACGCAGCGCCTGCTGGACGGCCAGCCGGACGACTGGCTGGAGAAGGCCGCTAGCGCCCAGCCGAACGGCCGCCTCATCGATCCCGACGAGGTCGCCCGCGCCATCGCCTTCCTCGCCTCGGCGGAATCCGGGCTGATGACCGGCGCGATCGTCAATTTCGACCAGGGCATCTGGGGCGCCTACGACGGCGTGCCCCATCCCGCTGCACCGCTTTGAATTTCGATTGGAAACGGACATGAAAACCATCAAGGGGCCAGGTGTCTTTCTCGCACAGTTCGCTGCGGACGAAGCGCCCTTCAACACGCTCAAGGGGCTTGCCGGCTGGGCCGCCGACAAAGGGTTCAAGGGCGTGCAGATCCCGACGTGGGATACCCGCATCATCGATCTCGAGCGCGCGGCTGAAAGCCAGGATTATGTCGATGAGTTCAAGGGAACCCTCGCCGAGCACGGTCTGGTCGTCACCGACCTTGCCTCGCACCTCCAGGGCCAACTCGTCGCGCTTCATCCCTCCTTCGACCTGCCGGCCGATTCCTTCGCGCCGAAGGCCGTTCACCGCAATGCGAAGGCGCGGCAGGAATGGGCGGTTCGCCAGCTCCTTGCGGCCGCCAAGGCTTCCCGCCGGTTCGGCCTCGACCGCCACACTACCTTCAGCGGCACGCTGCTCTGGCCGTATCTCTATCCCTATCCGCAATGGCCGGATGGCCTGATCTCCGACGGTTTCGACGAACTCGCCCGCCGCTGGCGGCCGATCCTCGATGCCTTCGACGCCGAGGGTGTCGACGTCTGCTACGAGATCCATCCGACCGAGGACCTGCACGACGGGCTGACCTTCGAGATGTTCCTGGAGCGGGTCGGCAACCATTCCCGCTGCAACATCATGTACGACCCGAGCCATCTCGTGCTGCAGTCGATCGATTACCTCACCTATATCGACCACTATCACGAGCGGATCAAAACCTTCCACGTCAAGGACGCCGAGTTCCGCCCGACGGGCAAGACGGGTGCCTATGGCGGTTACCAGCCCTGGGTGAGCCGGGCCGGGCGCTTCCGTTCGCCGGGCGACGGCCAGGTGGATTTCGGCGCGATCTTCGCCAAGCTGACCGGCTACGATTTCGACGGCTGGGCCGTGCTCGAATGGGAATGCTGCCTGAAGAACTCGGAAGACGGCGCCGCCGAGGGGGCGCGCTTCATCAGCGACCACATCATCCGCGTGTCGGAACGCGCCTTCGACGACTTCGTCAAGTCCGGCGCCGACCGCTCCGTCAATCATGAAATCCTGGGTATCTGAGGAACATCGGACGTGTCGAATTCAAACCTGTCCAATCGTAGATTGCGCCTCGGCATGGTGGGCGGCGGTGAAGGCGCCTATATCGGCGGCATCCACCGCTTCGCCGCCCGCCTCGACAACCATTTCGACCTCGTCGCAGGCGCGTTCGACGTCGACGCGGCGCGCGGCCACGCCTTTGCGGCCAAGAACTTCATCGCGCCGGATCGCTCCCACGGCGACTATGCCGCGATGGTCGAGGGGGAACGCGGCCGGGACGACCGGATCGACGTCGTCGCGATCTGCACGCCGAACCACACGCACTATCCCATCGCCAAGGCCTTTCTCGAAGCCGGCATCGACGTGATCTGCGAAAAGCCGATGACGACGACGCTGGAAGATGCGATCGCGCTGCACGAGCTGGCGCAGCAGACCGGCCGCTTCCTCGGCGTCACCTATACCTATAGCGGCTATCCGATGGTGCACGAGGCGCGCGCCATGGTGGCGCGCGGCGATATCGGCAAGGTACGGGTCGTGCAGGTCGAATATCCGCTGGAATGGATGGCGACCGGCATCGAGCTTCAGGGCAACCAGCAGGCGGCCTGGCGCACCGATCCGCAGAAGAACGGCCGCGGCGGCTCCATCGGCGACATCGGCACCCACGCCTATCATCTCGCCGGCTTCGTCACCGGCTTGAAGGCCGAAGCCATCGCCGCGGACCTTGCCACCTTCGTCGAGGGCCGGGCGCTGGACGACAACGCCCATGTAATGATCCGCTACGAGAGCGGCGCGCGGGGGCTGCTCTGGTCCTCGCAGGTGGCGATCGGCCAGTCGAACGGACTTCGCCTGCGCGTCTTCGGCGAAACGGGCAGCCTCGTCTGGCATCAGGAGCACCCGAACGAGCTGGTCTTCACGAAGCTTTTCGGCGCGCCCGAGACGATCAAGCGGGGCCGCGACGACCTTTCGGAAGACGCGCGTGCCCGCACGCGCACCCCGCCGGGCCATCCTGAAGGCTACATCGAGGCTTTCACCAACCTCTATTCCGGCTTCGCCGCCATCATTCGCGCCAATGCCGAGGGAAGAGCGGCAGGACCGATGGGGGAGGGCGTCCCGGCTTCGTATGACGGTCTCAAGGGTGTGGCTTTCGTCGACGCCGTCGTCGACAGCCATGAAAAGCACAATGGAGGATGGCTTGCACCGCGCTTTGCCTGAGGTAGCGCGCAGCTGACATTCGGCACTCCCTGGGAGTGTCACGGAACACGAGAGATGGATCGGGCCGAAAGGCCGTTTGATCCGGGAGACAGCCTCTCCCGGCACCGGCGGAGCTTTGATCTTTAACAAGGGCGGCAAGGGGTCGACCTATCCAAGAGGAGGAAGTGCAATGAAGAAATATCTTATGGGTGCCGTCGCGGCTCTCGCGCTGATGTCCGGCACGGCGCGTGCCGAAACCATCGGCGTCGCGATGTCCCTGTTTGACGACAACTGGCTGACCGTTCTCCGGCACGGCATGGAGGACTACGGCAAGACGCTCGACGGCGTGGAAATCCAGATGGAAGACGGGCAGGGCGATATCGCCAAGCAGCAGAGCCAGGTGGAGAACTTCATCGCATCCGGCGTCGATGCCATCGTCATCATGCTTGTTGACGCCGATGCCGGCGTTGCCATTTCCAAGACGGCCGCGGCGGCCGGCGTTCCGCTGATCTTCGTCAACAATGCGCCGGGCAATATCGATGACCTGCCGGAGAAGCAGGCATTCGTCGGCTCGGATGAAGAGCAGGCCGGCACGCTCGAAACGGAAACCGTCTGCAAGCTCCTCGGCGGCAAGGGCAGCGTGGTCATTCTCCAGGGCCAGCTCGGCACGACCGGCCAGCGTGGCCGCACAAAGGCGACGCACGACGTGCTTGCCCGGCCCGAATGCAAGGATATCAAGGTCCTCGACGAGCAGACGGCCAACTGGATGCGCACACCGGCCCTCGATCTGGTCAGCAACTGGCTTTCCGCCGGTCTAGAGTTCGATGCTGTGATTGCAAACAACGACGAAATGGCACTCGGCGCCGTGCAGGCGTTGAAGGCCTCCGGCAAGTCGATGGACAGCGTCGTCGTGGCGGGCGTTGATGCGACCCAGGACGCGCTGACCGCCATGCAGGCGGGCGATCTCGACGTCACCGTCTTCCAGAACGCCGTCGGGCAGGGGAAGGGCGCCATCGATGCAGCGCTGAAGATCGCCAAGGGCGAGACGGTCGAAAAGAAGACCTACATTCCCTTCGAACTCGTCACGCCGGAGAACGTCGCCGACTACGCGACGAAGAACTGATCCGATCCTCGGGGGCGCCGTTCACGGCGCTCCCGCTCAAGGCGGCAGGATGGGAGGAGGAAGTGATGATAAGTCCGGGTACAATGGCGGCGGTTCGTGCCAGCGGGGCCGTTCCGAATTCGGAGTTTCTCTTGGAGGCAGAGGGGGTCCGCAAGGCATTCCCCGGAGTCGTGGCGCTCGACGATGTGCAGTTCAAGCTGAAGCGCGGCACCGTGCATGCCCTGATGGGCGAAAACGGCGCCGGCAAATCGACGTTGATGAAGATCCTTGCCGGCATCTACACGCCCGACCACGGTGAAATCCGGCTGCGTGGACACGACATCGAGCTCAAGTCGCCGCTCGATGCCTTAGAGAACGGCATCGCCATGATCCATCAGGAACTCAACCTGATGCCCTTCATGACCGTTGCGGAAAACATCTGGATCCGCCGCGAGCCGAAGAACAGGTTCGGCTTCGTCGATCACGGCAAGATGAGGCGGATGACCGCTGAACTGTTCAAACGGCTGAAGATCGACATCGACCCGGAAACGGAAGTGCGCCACCTCTCGGTCGCCAGCCGGCAGATGGTCGAGATCGCCAAGGCCGTCTCCTATGAATCCGACGTCCTGATCATGGACGAGCCGACGTCGACGCTGACGGAGCGCGAGGTCTCGCATCTGTTCGAGATCATCCGGGACTTGCGCAATCACGGCATCGGCATCGTCTACATTACCCACAAGATGAACGAGCTGTTCGAGATCGCCGACGAGTTCTCGGTGTTCCGCGACGGCAAGTATATCGGCACGCATGCCTCCACCGACGTGACGCGCGACGACATCATCCGCATGATGGTCGGCCGCGAGATCACCCAGATGTTCCCGAAGGAAGAGGTGCCGATCGGCGATGTCGTGCTGTCGGTGAAGAACCTCACCCTCAAGGGCGTCTTTCACGACGTGTCCTTCGACGTGCGCGCCGGCGAAATCCTCGGCCTCGCCGGCCTCGTCGGCTCGGGCCGCTCCAATGTCGCCGAAACGATCTTCGGCGTGACGCCGGCAAGCTCCGGGACGATCGAGATCAACGGCAAGCCGGTCAATATCGACAGCCCCAACACCGCGATCCGCAACCGCATGGCGTTCCTCACGGAAGACCGCAAGGACACCGGCTGCCTGCTGATCCTCGACGTGCTGGAAAACATGCAGATCGCCGTTCTCCAGGACAAGTTCGTGAAGTCGGGTTTCGTCCAGGAACGGGAATTGAGCCGCGTCTGCGAGGAAATGAGCCGCAAGCTGCGGGTCAAGACGCCCAACATGTACGAACGCATCGAAAATCTTTCCGGCGGCAACCAGCAGAAGGTCCTGATCGGCCGCTGGCTGCTGACCAACCCCCGTATCCTGATCCTCGATGAGCCGACGCGCGGCATCGACGTCGGCGCCAAGGCGGAAATTCATCGGTTCGTCACCGAGCTCGCCCGCGACGGTGTCGCTGTCATCATGATCTCGTCGGAACTGCCCGAGGTGCTCGGCATGAGCGACAGGATCATGGTCATGCACGAAGGGCGCGCCACTGGCTTCCTCGATCGTGCCGAGGCGACGCAGGTGAAGGTCATGGAACTGGCGGCACGCTAGGCGCGACACTCGACAAAGGGAGAAGAAGAATGAACACCAATGTGACGGCCGGTGACACGCCGGCAGGGATGAGCAATACGCGCCGGCGGTTGCCGCCGGAGCTGAACATCTTTCTCGTCCTGATCGGAATCGCCCTTGTCTTCGAGGTACTCGGCTGGATTTTCGCCGGCCAAAGCTTTCTGATGAACAAGCAGCGCCTCACGATCATGATCCTTCAGGTCTCGGTCATCGGCATCATTGCCATCGGCGTGACCCAGGTGATCATCACCGGCGGCATCGACCTCTCGTCCGGTTCCGTGGTCGGGATGACCGCGATGATTGCCGCCGGCTTTGCGCAATCATCGACCTGGGGCCGGGTCATGTACCCCTCCCTGACCGACCTGCCGGCAATTGTTCCCATCGGTGTGGGCCTTCTCATCGGCATTCTGGCCGGATTGATCAATGGAGCGTTGATCGCGTACACGCGGATTCCTCCATTCATCGCGACGCTCGGCATGATGGTCTCGGCGCGCGGCGTTTCCAAATGGTACACGAAGGGACAGCCGGTTTCGGGCCTGACGGACCAGTTCAGCTTCATCGGTTCGGGTATTTGGCCCGTCGTCGTCTTCCTGGCCGTGGCGGCGGTGTTCCACGTCGCGCTGCGCTACACGCGCTACGGCAAGTTCACGTATGCGATCGGTGCGAATGTCCAGGCGGCACGCGTCTCCGGCATCAATGTCGAAAGACACCTCGTCAAGGTCTACGTCGTCGCCGGCATGCTTGCGGGGTTGGCGGGTATCGTCACCGCGGCGCGTGCACAAACGGCGCAGGCCGGCATGGGCGTCATGTACGAACTCGACGCGATCGCCGCCGCGGTGATCGGCGGAACGTCTCTGGCGGGCGGCGTCGGCCGGATCACCGGCACGGTCATCGGCACCGTCATCCTCGGCGTCATGACATCGGGTTTCACCTTCCTGCGTGTTGACGCGTACTACCAGGAGATCATCAAGGGTGCGATCATCGTGGCGGCCGTCGTGACCGACGTTTACCGGCAGAAGAAGCGCAAGGTCTGACGCAGGCACATATCGGCCCGCCAGGCCTGATGATGTGCAGCGGTGCGGCTCTACCGCCGCACGGCTGCACATCCCTAAAATCCCGAAATCACTCCCGCTGGGAAGGCCTTGCTTGACGACCATTCAAAAGCTGAAGGAACAGATTGCCCGTGGAGAGCGCTCGTTCGGCGTCGAGCAGCAACGAGCGCTTCGGCATTTGTTCGATCACCCTGACATAGCCGCCTTCGGACGACTGTCATCCGTGGCAAGCCGTTGCGGCGTCTCCCAAACGACTATTGTGCACTTGGCAAAGAAAGCCGGATTTCTCGGGTTCAAGGAAATGCGCGCGGCATTTCAGCGTCACCTTCTTGAGCGGTCATCGTCCTGATCACTACCCCGAGCGCCGTGGACCAGTGCAAGCGGTTTCGGTTATATCGATGCACTCGCGAGCCAACTTATCGAGAAGGGAATCCGCGGCAAGGACCGCGACGTCGGATGACCGGGCAACCGGTGGAGCTTGTGCCTGCCTACGTAGTTCTATCATCCACCGATGCGAGCTTCATCAATGGCGAAATCTACGACGTGACCGGTGGCAAACGCATTCCTCAACACGGAAGGCTCATCCGGCGGCTGCTTTTAGCTTATGAAACGGCGTTCACGGGCCTATAACGCCACCCATTTATGCCGAGATGGATGCAGTAGACGAATCATTGGCGAATTCGCAATGGCTTCCCTCGGCCTCATGCAGACTGGGTAGCCAGTCTTGCCAGTCGCTGTTCTCCCATTATCGCGAAGAAAGCCAGTAAACCTCATCGTGCATCGTCGCGCGTGTAAAACATACGTGCTGAGGTTTCGATCACCGACCTATGTTTGCGGGGATCGAACGTTACGGCCGGAAAGGTTTCAAAGAGATATTTCGCAAAACTCTCTTTTGCCTCATCTGACGGATCGAACCATGGCTGCGTCGTTAGTTCATCGAAGATGTCTTTCAGAGCTTCAAGCTCAGCGGGCTCGAATGCCCCTTTGGAGGAAAAACTGCCCATCTCCAACCCCAACAAAAGATCCAGGCCATTCGTGTACATTTTGTGCTTTCCTAGACGATTTGCAACGTCGCTGTTGAGCCGATGATCAGTTTTCCATCCGCTGGGAGAAGGACACCCAGCTGACGGTTGGCTTGGATGTACTCCGGCTTTGCCTAGCGTGCGGCGAGGCGTACCGAGAGCGTCTTGCATCCGGGTCGTCGCCTTTGGCCGGGCCGTACTAGGCCGTAGATGTCTCCAATCATTAGGAATCCTCTGACCGCTTGGTTAGCGTTGACCTCCTGCAATAGCGATCTGGCTTACAACCTCTTCTGAAATAGCCTGGTGATATTAAGGCCATCGAAGACATTCCGATGTTTGGCGTCCTTGAGCGCCTTGGCGCCGGCAAAGCGCATGGTTGTCTGCCAATAGCCGCTAAATGTTTGACTATTCTTGATTTGGTGGATCTCGACGACGAACTAACTCCGCATCATGCGCTCGAAACATGGGTTGTAAGGGAATCGTCAACTTAACGAAACGTGGAATTCGATGTGCGATGACGGGCCATGACGAACCGTGATCCACTTTATCGCCGCCATCGCTTTCCCGCTGAAGTCATTTCCCACGCCGTTTGGCTTTATTTCCGCTTCCCTCTCAGCCTGCGGATGGTTGGGGACATGCTGGCTTCGCGTGGGATCATTGTCTCGCATCAGACAGTCCGGCTGTGGGCGGAGAAATTCGGGCGAACCTTCGCCAGCGACATCCGTCGTCGCTCATCCAGTCAACTCGGCGACAAATGGTATCTCGACGAGGTAGTCATTTCGATCCGTGGCAAGAAGCATTGGCTCTGGCGTGCCGTCGACCAGGACGGGTTTGTTCTGGACGTTCTCGTGCAAAGCCGCCGCAATGCTAAGGCGGCCAAGCGCCTCATGCGCAAGCTTTTGAAGCGTCAGGGCCGGGTGCCCAGGGTGATGATCACCGACAAGCTTCGGTCCTACGATGCTGCAAAACGTGAGGTTATGCCCGGTGTCGAGCATCGCTCCCACAAAGGCCTGAACAATCGGGCGGAGAATTCCCACCAGCCAGTGCGGCGGCGAGAGCGCATCATGAAGCGGTTCAAGTCACAGCGACATCTACAACGCTTTGTCTCGATCCATGCTCCGATTGCCAACCTGTTCCACATCCCTCGCCACGACATCACCTCCAACCATCATCGCGAACTGCGTGCAGCAGCGATGGACCTGTGGAAGAAAATCGCTCAGGCATGACCGACAAAATAAGCCGGCGTCATGGTCTGTGACTCCTTTGCCGTTAAGTTTACGATGCCTGCTGGCGCCCTGACCGATGCATTCCTGGCTCTTCGAACTCGGCGTGTCCGTCATGTCGTCGACGATCTGCGCCGTCAGCAATGATTCCAGCAGGCCGACCGCGGCAAGCGCCATGGAATAGGGGAAAATGATCTGCAGCGTCTCGAAGGTTACCGGCACCTGCGGCAGCGCGAAGATCGGCAGCGCCGACGGCAGTTCGCCGAGATCGCCGACCGTGCGCAGGTCCAGACCGCCCCACCAGGCGATGCCGGTCAGAACGAGGATGGCGACCAGCGGCGAGGGGATGGCCCTGGTGACATAGGGGAAGAGATAGATGATCGCGAGGCCGGCTGCGATTATGGCATAGGTCAATCCCGGCACGCCGATGAGCTCGGGCAGCTGCGCCATGAAGATCAGGATCGCCAGCGCGTTGACGAAGCCGGTGATGACCGAGCGCGAGACGAAGCGCATGACGCGGCCGAGCTTCAGGAAGCCGGCACAGATCTGGATCAGGCCCATCAGCAGCGTGGCGGCGAAGAGGTATTCGAGGCCATGCTCCTTCACGAGCGTGACCACCAGCACGGCGGTTGCCGCCGTTGCGGCCGAGATCATGCCGGGCCGGCCGCCGACGAAGGCGGAGACGCAGGCAATGGCGAAGGAGGCGAAAAGTCCGACCTTCGGATCGATGCCGGCAATGACGGAAAAGCCGATGGCTTCGGGAATGAGGGCGAGCGCGACAACTATGCCGGAGAGAATATCGGCACGAATGTTCGAAAACCCCTCGCGCTTGTAGGTCGTCAGATTGAATATGGAAAAGTCCGCAAAGAAGCGCATCCAGACCGGACGGCATCCAGCCTTATGAACAGGTCTGATGCTTTGCGTTGTCTGGCGGATCGGCGGCCAGAAGAGCCACCCGGAGTTTCACCGGGTCCGGGGTGAATAGGGGCGTTATATAAGAAGCTGAGCCTCAGTCAATCGACCCTTCGACCATCGTTAAGCGGCTGCTTGGCGCTGCTCGGATGTCCTGCGCCGATTGTCGGCAGCCGATTCAAACGGTGATGAGACGATCGAGGTAGAAGCTCAAAAAGGCTCTCATCGTGGCGTGCCGCGGGCGACAGAGAAGATCGCCCCGATCATGCCGCCCGTGACCACTCCGGCCGAACCGCCGGCAAGGCCGCCGATCAGGCAATAGAAGATCGTCGAGGCCGCGAACTGCGGAGCCAACACGACTGCGGCCACGACGCCGACTGCCGCACCTATCAGGCCGAGCACGAAGCTGAGACCGGTCACGGCGTCCGAGGGATCGACAACAACCTGCCGGTTGTTCTCTTCGACCGTATGCGGATCGTCATCGATCATCTCATCCTCCATTCTTGGATACGTGCTGGCGCCTGTCGTCGACGGGTGCGTCGTCATCGTCATTTTCAAGCAGAATTCTTACCGCGGCGCCGTCGAGATCCTCGTATTGTCGAGTGCGCAGGGACCATAAAAACGCGGCAAGCCCGGCGGTCCCCATAATGATCGAAAGTGGGACGAGGACGGTGAGGGCGGTCATGCGCTCGCCTTTAAGATGGCCATGGGGCGGAAGCTAACCTCGCTGGCCGCCGACAATTCCCCGACCGAGGGGCCGCCCCTTAGGGACAGGACACAGGGTCCGATCTCGGACGAACAGCAGGACATCGCCGCTACCGCATCTCTTTATAGGCGTGCCAGGTCGCATGCCCGAGCCAAGGGAAGACCACGATCAGGCCGAGAAGCCCGGTGGTGACGGAAAGGAGAAACAGGCCGAGCACGATCGCGCCCCAGGTCAACATCGGGGTGAGATTGTTCCACACCAGCGCCGTGCTGACACCCATGGCCGTGAAGGCGTCGACGCGCCGGTCGAGCAGCATGGGAATGGAAAAGACGCTGACGGCGAAGGCAAAACCGGCAAAGAGCGCTCCGACTAGGCTGCCGACCACCAGCATGGCCCAGCCGGTCGGCGTGGTAAAGAGCATGCCGGCGATGTGGTCGAGCCCGGGGAAGGGGCGCACGCCGAAGAACAGCGCATAGACCAGAACGGCCGCGCGCATCCACAGGAGCATCAGCATGGCCAGCAGCATGCCGGTAAAAAACACCTGCGCGCCCGCCATCGGCTGCACGGCGAGCATGGAGCGCAGCGTCGGCCGCACCCCGGCCTCCAGGTCGCGGCTCTTGAGATAGAGGCCGGCGGCGACCAGCGGACCGACGATCAGAAATCCCGCCAGGGCCGGGAACAGGAAGTAGTCGCGTCCCGTATCAACCATGTAGACGATGAAGACGATTGAGGCGATAAAGACCGCCACCCCGTAGAGGAGACTGGGCACCGGATCGGTCCAGAGGTCTCGCCAGCCGCTCGCAAGCCACCGGGCGGGCGCCCGCGAAGAGAGGTGGCGCTTCCATCGCTCGTTGCGCGTCTCCTCGATATCCGAGACCTCGGATACGAGTTCGGGCGTCTGTTGCTTGGCGACCATCACCGTCTCCCCGTCAGCATGCGGACTTGGCCGCGCGATATCCGCCGGGCGTTCCGCTCTTGTCCTTCAGATGCGCCACGCAGCCCGGCTCGCTGGAGACGGCGACGTAGACGAGATGGGCGTTGGCGCCCACGAACACGACCATCGCCACCGCCGCCAGGACCCAGAGGCGGTGAACCCATTGCGAGCGGGCGGGCGCGGTGCGCGTCATCTAGGGTTTCCTCTTTCCGAGATCGTCGACATAGAGCGCCAGAACCTTGATCTCGACCGACGCCAGCCGCTCGTCCCAGGTCGGCATATGGCCCTGCCGGCCGCCGTGGATGGTCGCGATTATTCGTTGCAGGCTGCCGCCATAGATCCACCTGTTGTCCGCGAGGTTGGGTGCCCCCAGTTCCGGATTGCCCTTGGCATCCTCGCCGTGGCAGGCGATGCACGTCGTCTGGAAGACCTCGCGTCCGCGGTCGATCTGCTCGACGTTCCCGGCGGTGGAAACGGTAGGGTCGCTCAGCGAACTGACATAGGTGGCGACGTCCAACACCTGCGTGGCATCGAGCATCTCGTCGCGCCCGAAGGCCGGCATCTGCCCGACACGGCTTTCCGCATGGCGGGAATTGACGCCCACGGTCAGCGTCTGTGCAATCGCTTCCGGCCCGCCGCCCCAGATCCAGTCGTCGTCGGTGAGGTCGGGATAGTTCTCGCGGCCCTTGCCGTCGCGACCGTGGCAGGCGGCGCAGTTGTCGCCGAAGAGCTGGTGGCCGTTGGCGCGCACCGTCTCCATCAGCCGTTCGTCGGCGCGAATCTCATCGTAGGACAGGGTCTCAATGCGCGAGGTCCAGGACGCCCGCGCGCCTACACCTTCCTTGATCGACGCTTCAACGGTGGTCTTCTGGTTCTCGCCGAGCACGCCCTTGGTGTAGGTTCTGCCGAGCGGCCAGGTGGGCATCAGTACCCACCAGAGCACAGCGAAGATGTGCGTGACGATCAGGAAGAGCAGCACGCCGCGCGGAATGGGCGTGTCGAGTTCGCGAATGCCGTTCCAGATATGGCCCGTCGTCTTGCGGCCGCTGACGGGATCGACCTCTTTTACTTCCATGGAGCATCGTCCTCGTCGAAGATATCCCGCTCCGCCCGCTCGAAGCGCTCCCGGTTGGAGGGCAGGAAGGTGTAGATCAGCACGCAGATCGAAAAGCCGATCAGGTAGAACAGGCCCCACATCTTCGAGCCTTCGAGCAGTGTCTCATGGGTCAACGCCATCTCGTCACCTCAATTGTCCGGATCGGGCATCTGTTCGGGTGCGGCGGTGTTCTCGTACGCCGCGCGGGTGAGTTGGCCGAGCACCTGGAGATAGGCGACGAGCGCGTCCATCTCCGTCACGTTGGTCGTCACGCCATCGAACGCCGAGACCTGTGTCGCCTCGCCATATCGCTCCGTCACGCCCGAGGCCTGTTCGCTGTCAGGTATGGCCTGGCCATAGGCGTCGCGTGCGGCGTTCTCGATCATCTCGTCGGTATAGGGCACGCCGACGGACCGCTGTGCGCGAAGCGCGAGCGGCAAATCGGCAAGCTTTAGCCGGGTCGTCCCCAGCCAGCGATAGGAGGGCATGTTGGATTCCGGCACCACGTCGCGCGGATTGTTCAGATGGGCGACGTGCCAGAAATCCGAATATTTGCCGCCGATGCGGGCAAGGTCAGGGCCAGTGCGCTTCGATCCCCACAGCATCGGATGGTCGTATTGGGATTCGACGGCCAGCGAATAGGGGCCGTAACGCTCCACCTCGTCGCGCAGGGTGCGGATCATCTGAGAATGGCAGGCGTAACAGCCCTCGCGCACGTAGATGTCCCGCCCGGCCAGTTCCAGCGGCGTATAGAGCCGCATGTCGGAAACGGTCTCGACCGTATCGTCGATGGTGAAGAGCGGAGCGATCTCGACGATGCCGCCGACGCTGGCGGCGGCGATGATGGCCAGCATAAAGCCCGTTGCGGAGCGTTCCAGTTTCCTGTGCATCAGTTCCGGCATAGGCTACTCCGCAGGCGTGGGGGTTGGACCACCGATCGGCTTCTCGTCGACAGGCAGATCCTCATCGAGGGGAAGCGTCGCGGTGGCGGAGCTACGCACGGTCATCCAGATGTTATAGGCCGCGACGATCGCTCCGATGAGGAAGAGAAGGCCGCCGAAGGCGCGCGCGATATAGTAGGGATACATTGCCAGCAGCGTATCCACAAAGGAATAGACGAGCGTGTTGTCAGGGGAGTAGGTCCGCCACATGAGGCCCTGGATGATGCCGGAATTCCACATCGCGAAGACGTAGATGAGCGTTCCGGCAAGTGCGAGCCAGAAGTGCACCTCGACCAAAACCGCCGAATACATCCGCTCGCGCTTCCAGATTGCCGGCACCAGCGTATAGAGCGAGCCGAAGGTGATCATCGCGACCCAACCGAGCGCGCCGGCATGGACGTGGCCCACAGTCCAATCCGTATAATGAGAGAGCGCGTTGACCGGGCGGATCGCGAGGAACGAGCCTTCGAAGGTCGACAGCCCATAGAAGAACGCCGCCATCATGATGAAGCGCAATGTCGCGTCGTCGCGCACCTTGTGCCAGGCCCCGTTGAGGGTCAGCAGCGCGTTGCCGGCAGATGCCCAGGAGGGCACGAGCAACATCACGGAAAAGGTCATGCCGAGATTCTGCACCCAGTGGGGCAGGGCGGTGTAGTGCAGGTGGTGAGAGCCTGCCCACATATAGAAGAAGGTAATGCCCCAGAAGCTAAGGATCGACAGCCGGTAGGAGAAGATCGGCCGCTCCGCACGCTTGGGCAGGTAGTAGTAGAGCATGGCCAGGAAGCCGGCGGTGAGGAAGAAGGCGACGGCGTTATGCCCGTACCACCATTGCACCATTGAATCCTGCACGCCCGCCCAGACCGTGTAACTTTTGGCGTGGGCGAAGGAGAGGGGAACTGCGAGGTTGTTGACGATGTGCAGGATGGCCACGACGAGGATGAAGGCCAAGTAGTACCAATTGGCCACATAGATGTGCGGCTCTTTGCGCCGGGCAAGCGTGCGCACGTAGAGCACGAAATAGGTCACCCAGACGATGACCAGCCAGATATCGGCATACCATTCGGCCTCGGCATATTCCTTGGACTGGGTGACGCCGAGGAAATAGCCGGAAATCGCGATGAGACAGAAAAGGTTGAAGCCGAACAGCACGATCCAGGGCGAAAGCTGGTCGGCAAGGCGGGCGCGAGAGGTGCGCTGCACGACATGGAACGAGGTGGTGATCAGCGCATTGCCGCCGAACCCGAAAATGACGCCTGACGTGTGCGCCGGGCGGATTCGGCCGAAGCTCGCCCAGGACGTATCGAAGTTGAGGCTTGGCCAGGCGAGCTGCGCGGCAGCCCACACGCCGATGAACATGCCGAAGATCGCCCAGAACAGCGTCAGTCCCACCCCCACCTTGATGGGATCGTCATAGTAGCGGATGAGGCGGGCCGGTGACGGCGGCGCGCCGAACGCGCCGGAGAAGAGCACGAAGAGCAAGGCGAGGCTGTAGAGAAGCACCATCGCGCCGTGAATGCCGAGGACGTCGTATCGTCCGAGAGCCGCCATCGCGATGCCGACGATCGCCAGGACGATCAGGATGATCGCAGCGAAATCCCGTTCCCCCGTCGTAAGTTGCCCCATTGTTGGTTTCTCCCCATGCACCAGCGCCTGGCTCAGTCTCCTGTCTGGGAACTTGCGCGCGATGTTCCAAATTCAAGGGTGAAAGCAGCAAAAAATCTCGACCAGGCGCTAAACGATCGACGAACTTGATACACGGTAAATTTGCGCGAGACGAATTCGTCCTCGTGGTTGCAGGCACAGAAGGCACCGGAAGAGCGGTCGCGCAACGGGTGATTGAAAAGATGCGTGCTCCCATCGTATTGGAACGCGGCTACGCCGAGGTTCGCGCCAGCGCTGGCGGCATTTGGTGCAACCAACATGCAGATCTGGACCGTTTGATATCTGCAGCAGACACGTAGCTCTATGAAGCAAAAGCTCAAAAAAAAGATGGGTTCGGAGCCGCTAAACTCCGCCACACCGGCTAAACAGAATTAGGAGGTATCAAATTTTGGACAGCGGCAATGAGATTTTTCTCAGTATAGGGCTTGTCTAAAACGAGATCGAACATACCTGGGTTGGCACGTCCGATGCTGCCTTGGGCGCCGCTTACTAACATGATTGGTATCGTCGAAAGCTCGTTCTCGGATCGCATCGCTTGGGCAAGTTCAAGACCGTCATGAGCGGCATCATGAAGTCGGTGATCACCAATTGCGGCCGTCTTTCTCGCACGAGAGTAAGGGCTCCTCTCCCATGTGCGGCTGCCGCAACTTCATAGCCCGCGTCTTCCAACATCGCCGCGAGCATGTCGGCGAGCAGAAGTTCATCCTCGGCTATCACGATCAAAGGCATCTGCCGAACTCAACTTTCCGATTGGACGGTCCGCTCGTTCGGGCTGGCAAGTCCGGTCGTGGCACCAGAAACTGCTTCCAAAGGAGCCGCTACGAAGAGACCGTTCTGCCCGAATTCGATCTCATGGATGACTTGCTCGAACTTCCGGTCCCTCACTTTCAAGATTTCGGATGCTAACCGATCAGACGATGATTGAGGTCGATATCGAGAATGTTCCCGTTGGCGCGGCGATATAGTGGAACCGGATCAAGCTACCGAGCGGCTTGGTGCCGCTCCGACGAGTTCGACCCTACTGCCCGGCCAATCCAAACGGCCACGAATGCCGGGCAGAAAGGATACGCACGCCTCGTCTAGTGCTCAGCCGCTGAATGCGCAGGCAGATCGCTCGACAAACTCCCACCGATTTGCCGCATCGAGGTTCGCAACTCGAACCCAATGCCCAGCGGATCGTGTGAAAGCACAGCCTCACCACCGAATTCGTGCGGCGTAACCGTCTGAATTATCCGTGAACCGAACCCAGTATGGGCAGGGCTTCGAACCTCCGGTCCATCCTCTTCGATCCAGCGAAACACGAACGCATCTTCGGTGTCCGGCCGGCCCGCCACCCATTCGATGCGCACTTTTCCCGCCGCGTTCGAAAGGGCCCCATACTTCACTGCGTTCGTCGCCAGTTCGTGCAGCGCCAGGCTGAGGCTCAACGACTGTTTGGACGATAGCATGATCGGAGGTCCGCCGATGTGAAACCGCCCCTCCGACGTCCGGAATGGCGCGGTGGCCTCTAGCACGATATCGACAACACTGGCTTCGGTGGCGCTGGCGCGGGTGAGCAAGGATTGCGCCTGGGCCAGCGCCTGAATCCGTTCAAGGAGAATCGAGCGTGCCGCCGGATCGGTCTCGCCTCCTCGCAGGGTCTGGCTGATGATCGCTGCGACCACCGCGAGCGTGTTTTTGATACGATGTTCGAGCTCGCCGTTGAGCAGGCTCGCCTGCCGTCGAGCTTCGACCGTGCCCGTCGTCTCGATTACTGTGTCGATCATCCCGCGCACGACGCCAGTTTCGTCGCGGATCGGGCTATAGCAAAAGGTAAAATGGGCCTTCTCGGGATAGCCGTGCCTATTGATCACGAGTGGGAAGTCCTCGACGAACGTCGCCTCGCCAGCGAACGCTCGCTCGGCAATCGATCCGATTTCGTCCCAAGCCTCATGCCACACCTCGCTGAACGGCCTGCCGAGCGCGGGCGGTTTCTCGCCAAGGATGGGAAGGAACGCGTCGTTTTGGATAGTAATGAGGTCCGGTCCCCAAACGATGCACTTGGGAAACTTCGAACTCAGCATCATGCCGACCGCGATCTTGAGTGAGGAAGGCCAGTGTTCGAGGGGGCCAAGGGCGGTCGAAGACCAGTCGTATGCCTGGATGGCGTCGGCCATCCTTCCCCCGCCATCGAGGAAATGCACGGACTCAAGCAATTCGACACCCCTTTGTGTATTCACGGATATTGATGCCACTCCGTGCTACGGCAATCTTCTTCAACAAGCATTCGATAACATGGGGTTTTCCAAGGCCTTTGCAACTGCGATCATTCAATCACGATGAACATCTGGAGAAGATCATGATGGAACGCAAAGCCATGTGTTCCTGCGGCGCGCTGATCATCGTCGCGCGCGGCGAGCCCGGAAAGATTTCCGTCTGCCACTGCCAGCAATGCCAGCGGCGCACCGGCTCCGCTTTCGGCATCGCGGTCTTCTTTGCATCGGAGGTGACCGAGATCGCCGGGCCCTCGGCCCTGTTCTCCGAATAGGCGACAGCGGGCAATCCGTCGAATTCCACTTCTGCCCGGCCCGCGGATCGACAGTCTTCTGGAAGCCTGCGTTCCGGCCGGGTATGACGGCAATCGCCTTAGAATGCCTCGAGGACAAGGTGGGGCTTGAGCCCACGCAAAGCGTCTATGACGTCCATCGCCATCCGTGGGTCTTGGTTCAAGCACCTTAGGCGGGGCGCATAGGCCGCGGTGGTCACCTGTGCGCGAAACGGCTGGCGCGGCATCTTTCGCGAAACAGGCTGAACTCCTTTCGCTCCCGTGCATTGTTGCTGCGTGGCGACAAGGAGAGGCAAAAGGCATGGGGGGATTTGCTGCGACTTCGGATCCAAAAGGCCGCCGCGCGGACTCGCCAGGCGAAATCCCGGCTCTCGGGCTACGGGATGTGGCGTGGCGCCTCTATGACAGCCTGACGTCCGATCGGATACTGCTCATCGCGGCGGGCGTCACCTTCTATCTGCTCCTGTCGATTTTCCCGGCGATCAGCGTATTCGTGTCGCTCTACGGACTTGTCGCCGATCCGACCTCGGTCGTCGACCGTCTCTCCTTCTTCGGTGCGGCGATGCCGGAGCAGGCATTCGAACTGATCCTTGGCCAGTTGCGCAGCCTCATATCCGCGCCGCAAGCAAATCTTTCTCTGACTTTGCTCGGCAGTCTGGCGATCGCGCTCTGGTCGGCCAATGCCGGCATGAAGGCGCTGTTCGAGGCGATGAACGTCGCCTATGGCGAGACCGAGAAACGCGGCTTTATCCGGCTGAACCTGACGTCCCTCTCGTTCACCTTCGCCGGTCTGGTGCTGGTGGTGCTGATCATCACGCTAGCAGGGATCGTTCCGGCAATCCTCGATTATCTCTGGCTCGGCCGGTGGACGGAGCTGATCATCCGCCTGGCGCGCTGGCCACTGCTGCTGGCGCTGATCGCTGTGGCGATCATGTCGCTCTACCGGTTAGGGCCAAGCCGGGAACCGGCGAAGCTACGCTGGCTCAGCTGGGGTGCGGTCTTCTCAACCGGCGCGTGGCTTGTCGCGGCGCTGGCGATCACCTTCTATCTCGGTCACATCGCGGACTACAACGCGACCTACGGCGCGCTCGGCGCATCGATCGGCTTCATGGTGTGGGTCTGGGTCTCTGTCATCATCGTCATCCTCGGCGCGGAACTGAACGCTGAACTCGAACATCAGACAGCGCGCGACAGCACGACCGGGCCACCGGAAAAGATAGGCCGCAGGGGAGCCTACATGGCCGACACGATCGGTGCAGATGCGTGACGTCCGCACCCGCGTTCACCAGCGGTGAAGCGCAAGGATGCATGACGGGCGAAGGCAGGCAGCAGAGGAGAACTTCGGATGACCGACAGAAAGCGACCCTTCGATTTGACGGGCAAGGTGGCGGTTGTGACAGGCGCGGCGCGGGGCATCGGGCGTGCCGCTGCCACAGCGCTGGCTGCTGCCGGCGCAGATATCGTCGGCATCGACATTACCGGACCGGTGAGCGCGACGCTGGACTATGCGCCGGCGAGCGAGGCCGACCTTGAGCAGACCGGTCGGGAGGTCATTGCGCTCGGCAGTCGATGGACGGCCTACCGCTTGGATCAGCGCGATCTCGCCGGGTTGCGCGATGCCGCCGCGGACAGCGAGCAGGAATTCGGCCGCATCGACATTTTGTTCGCCAATGCTGGCATCCAGGCGTTCAAGCCGATCCTCGACATGGAAGATGCCGACTGGCACGACCAGATCGACGTCAACCTGACGGGCACGGCGAATGCGATCCGGGCTTTCGCACCGGCAATGGCACGGCGCGGCGGCGGGTCGATCATCGTGACGTCCTCGACGCAAGGCCAGCATGGCACCAAGAACGGCGCTGCCTATTCGGCATCGAAATGGGGAATTATCGGCCTGATGAAGTCGGCCGCCATGGAGCTCGGCGAATATGGAATCACCGTCAATGCCCTCATTCCCGGCCTGATCGACACCGTGCTGACCCGCCATGAAGATCGCTACGCCCAGGCGATCGATGTCGCCGGCGGTGAACCGACCGGCGATGAGGCGAAGGACGAGAGGACCGCAATGGAGGGGCTGGCCAAAAAATCGCCGCTTGGCACGCCGATGATCCACCCGCGCGACGTCGCGCCAATGGTGGTGTTCCTCGCCTCCGACGAAGCGCGCATGGCGTCCGGCGGCACATATTCGATTACTGGCGGGGACAGCGCTAACATCCAAAGTTGACGAGCCGCGCTAGGCCGCGGTTTCAGATTTTCAGAGCGGCGATGCCGTGAGCAACAGCGCGATCGGCAGGCTGACCGCCGATGCGGTTAATGCCAGCATTGATGCCATCTTGATCAATTGCGTCCGCCGGGCACGGCCCGCATCCCATTCATACGCCATACTTTATCCTCCGGGACGAGGAATGAAGCATTCGCGCCGCCGAGAGTCCATGGTCTATTTCTCGCTACCTGCGCGGCGCGCCCATCTGGAGGCAGCGACCGCGTCATGATGCAGTTGGAAGTGCACAAAGCAGAGGTGCAAAAGACACCAAGAATCTTAGCCAGCCTTCCGCGAACGTCGTGTCGTGGCGATCGTCCATGTGTTCCGGCCATTCGCCTTGGCGCGATAGAGCGCTCGGTCGGCTTTTTGAACAAGCTTGTCGGCGTCCATGCCGCCGGCAGCGGTTTCCGCGAGACCGATGCTCACGCCAATCCTGATGGCCATGCCCCGAACAGGGAAGGGAGCGTCGAAGGCCGCAACACAGCGTCTCGCCAGATCGACAGCCTGTGCATGGTCCCCGATCATCAGAATGGCGAATTCGTCGCCACCCAGTCGTGCGATTATGTGACCTTGTGCTTCGGCTCGCAGCCGATCGGACGTCATCTTGAGGACAGCATCACCTGCCGCGTGGCCGAAGGTGTCGTTGACCGGCTTGAACCCATCGAGATCAAGGCAAAGAACGAAAAGACTTTTCCCGTCATTTGATTTGAGGGCTGTGCTCAGTGCCTTGTAGAACTGCATCCGGTTGGGCAGGCCCGTCAGAACATCGTGGTGGGCAAGACGATTGGCTTCAGCCTCCGCAACAACTCGATCGCTGACATCCGCGATGGTCAGGAGAAGTCGGCGCCTGGAGCCTTCGTGCAGAAGCCGGACATAGATCAGAACATGGCGCTCGCTGCCGTTGGCCGCGTATTGGCGCCAGACGGTGCACGCATCGCAGTCCTTGCTGAGATCATGAAGCGTCGCGGTGAACCGTTTCCCCTCCTCTTGCGCATGCATTTCGCCGGCTTCCTTTGAAAGCAGCTCCCCTTCATCATACCCATAGAAATCGCAAGCGGCTTGATTGGCCTGCAGGATAGCGAGGCTTTCGCCGTCGCACAGCATCATCGGCATCGGGTTGGCGTCGAACAGTTGGCGAAGCCATTCCTCGCGCTGCTTCAATCCGGTGATATCGATGCGCATGCCGATGGCGTCACCGTCCGGCGTACGGCGGTCGTCATGCCGAAGCCATCGCCCGTCGCGAAGCTGCTGCTCCTCCTGCGAGACAGGCTGCCGAAATTTCTCCATTCGTTCGCGAAGCCATGTCTCCTTGTCCTCGATGAGCTCCTGCATGTCGTCGCCGGCCAGGCTGATCCTCAAGATCTCTTCGAACGGAATCCCTGGCTGGAGGTGATCGGCGATGTCGCTATAAAGCTCAGCATACTTCCGGTTCCAAAGCACGAACCGGTCCTCGGCGTCGAAGACGCATACGGCTTGCGGCAATATCTCGATGATATGGCGCAGGCGGTTCTCGGCTTCGTTGGTATCCGGCCGGTTCTGCTCCGGTTCTACGTAGACGAAGACCGTCGTCATCGTGCCCGAAACTGCAGGCCAACTTGCGACATTCACATGCGCCAGCTTTTCGTTGCCGAGGCCATCGGCAATGCGCGATGGCGACCCATGGGGCGGCAGAGGCCAGTCAGGGAGAAATCGCTTGATCGTCAGACCCTGAAAATCGCGCTGGGGGTGAAACAGCCGATAGGCTGCGGCATTGGCGAACACAATCGTTCCGGTGGCATCGACGACAAAGGCCGTGGTCGGACATGCTTCAAGAGATGCTCTTAACTCTGCACCAAGCATTCTTGCTCCAAACCAGACAGTCTTTCGCGGGACACAACTGCGAAACATTAGCCTTCGATGGTAAAGAAGACGTTCTACTGAGCGTTGTATCGTTCCTGGCGCGGTGCTTTGGGCGGAGCCTTGCGAAAATGCTGATCTAGCAGACTGGATAGGGCGAAGCTGCCATGGACCTGGCAAGCCGAGGACTGCGCCAGCGACGAAGGGTCGATGGATGACGTCAGATGAACGGCGCGGGGCCGTTCTTACGTCTGATTGGTTGTCATCTCGAGACTTTCGTGATGGGTCGTCAGGTCAGCGGCGGTGATATGGAGCGTGCCATCGCTGGTCGTGCCCTCCCTATCGTATTTATCGCTTGCGATGGCTTCCAGTAGGGAACGATGACGCTTGAGCAATCCAACAGGACCAATGGGTTCGGTATCGAACGTTTGCAATGTACTGGCATAGATATAGACGTCGAGCGTCATTCCCTCGGGTGTCTCCATCGGCCAGAACAGTCCGAGTTCCCTCGGCGCCGAGGCACCTGATTTGCTGATGAGGGGCATTTCGTTTCCTGCCTGAATTCTATGGGGAGACCCAAAACAGCGGGGGCTGCAAAGGTCTCCCCGGTTCATCCGCTTGAGTCGGAAGAACGCAGTTGATCTGGGGCGGCAAGGGCCGAAGTCAATCATTTCGATGTCCTCGCCGGTCCCTATGGCGGTTTGGTCGCTCTACTCTGTGGACAAGCGCCGCTGCTTGTATTTCCGGCGCACTCACCAGATGACAGCCGTGAGAAGCGGAGAGACTATCGATCATTCAACGAGGAGAGTGACGATGACAACGACCAACGAGATTGCCGACAAGATCGCTGGCGATCATGGATTGAGCAAGGCACAGAGCAAGGTGATCGTGGAGGCGGTGTTCGCGCAGATTACCGCAGCGGCCGTCACCGGCGTGGAAATGTCGCTTCCGGGCTTCGGCAAATTCAAGGTGAAGGATACACCGGCACGCGAGGCGCGCAATCCGGCAACCGGCGCTATGATCAACGTCGCGGCGGCGAAGAAGGTGACGTTCACACCGGCGAAATCCCTCAAGGACGCGCTCAACAAAGAGCGGACATAGCAAAGCGCTCGGCGCGGCTGTTCTTGACGCGTTGATCCAGGTGGTTGTGGGGAAGGTTGCGGGCTTCTGGATGGAGGTCCATTCCGATGTGACGACGCTCGGGCGGGCGCTTCATGCGTATGCGATGCTACTGGGAACGTGACGGGTAAAGGTGTTCCTGATCTTGCAGGCGGCATGACAGAGAACTCACCGACTGCACTTGATCGAGGTTACCGATGCGGTCGATGTAGTCTGTCCAGGCATAGACCGCCCTTGCCTTCACCGGGCACGAGGTTGCTGCACTCTACGGAGTTCCCGATATCCGAGATAAACCGAGGGGAAGTGCGGCTATGGCGGAACTTCGCCGGGGTTGGAGCCGTTCAGCATTCTCAACCCGGAGCCCGACCAATGCCAGCGCTCGTCCGCTACATGCTGAGCCGCCTTTTGATCGGCTTTGTGCTTGGCGTCGGCAGCGCCGTCGCCATCCTCCAAGTCGAACCACCGGCATTCGGTGCGGCGCTCAGTCCCTTGGAAGCCTTGCTGTTCAGTTATAGCATAGGCGCTGCCTTCGCCCTGGGCTATCTCGCGACCGCGCTCGGCTGGGAGAATACGGAACTGTAGAACTCGATGTTTCCGTCGGACGGCTGGTGCAGTCGGCGGTCCCATGAACCGGTCGCAGGAAGGCGAAAGATGGTCCTTGAAGATTTATACCGCCTGCTCCGCGCTGGTCACGTCCAGGCGCAAGGGATTGTTGACACGCTGACACAGCCCCTCGTCGTGCTCGACCAGGGCTTTTGCGTCACCAACGTCAACAACGCTTTTATCGATGCGTTCAAAGTGGAGCGAGACGATATCCTGGGTCACAGCCTGTTTTCTCTCGGCAACGGCCAGTGGGACATCGTCGACCTGCGCAAGCTGATCGCGGAAATCATTCCGAAGACGGCTGCCGTCGTCGGCTACGAGGTCACGCACGATTTTCCAATCATCGGAGAGCGCACATTCCTTGTCGATGCCAGGCGTCTTGTCCATCCCGACAACAACAGCACCAGCATCCTCGTCGTGTTTCAGGACGTCACAGACAGCAATCGGGAGCGGGCGGAGAGCGATATCATCCTTGCCGAAACCCGCCATCGCATAAAGAACCTGTTTTCCGTCATCCGTGCACTTGCCATGCAGACGCAAACGGAAGGCAGCACGGCGCGGGAATATCGCGACGCCTTTCTGGGGCGTATCGATGTCGCAGCGCGAGCGCAGGAGATCGCGCCGGGAGACACGAGCGCCGAGTTCGGCGCGCTTCTCGACGCTGCCATCACCGCCACCGGTGGCAATCGCATTCTCATCGAAGAAGGCCCGCCTGCTACTCTGTCGTCGATGAAAGTAGTCCCGGTTAGCATGATTTTTCACGAACTGACAACGAACGCGCTCAAATACGGCGCGCTTTCGGTCCCCGATGGGCGTGTGCGGCTGTCCTGGCGGATCGAAGAGGCCGATGGTGGGCAACCCATGTTGATCAGTGAGTGGCGGGAGGAAAACGGGCCGACGGTTCGACCGCCGACGAGACGTGGATATGGAACGGAGCTGATAACTGCGACTGCCAAACATCTCGGCGGTTCGGCGGAACAAAGGTTCGATCCGCACGGTTTGATCGCTACAGTCAAACTTCCGATATAGGGACACGCATGCCTCCCGACGATGGCCACGATCAGACCGCAGTGCGCATCCTTGTTGTCGAGGATGAAATCTTCATCGCCATGGAGATCGAGCGAGCGCTCATGAGCAGCGGTTTCGAGGTTCTGGGACCGGTCGGAAGCATCGAGGATGCCTTGCGGCTCCTCCACCGGGAGCAGCCGCACGCCGCGGTTCTCGACGTGACTTTGAGGGACGGAAAGGTGACGCCCGTGGCCGTGCTGCTCAGATCGCAGGGAGTTCCGTTTGTGCTGGCGTCCGCCGAGGGACGCGAGCTTACCGAATCCGGCTTCTTCCAAGGCGTTACCAATCTCGGCAAGCCGACCGACATGCCCCGGATGATTGGAGAAATCCGGCGCTTGCTAAGCTGAGACGGCCTGATGCTGCCCGGATTAGGTCGCGCGAACGTCTTCCGCTTTCGACTTTCCGGTCTTGCGGTCCTGGCCGAGGTCGTAGCTAACCTTCGCGCCGTCTCGCAGCGGCCCGCCCGACAGAACTCCTGAGACGTGGACAAACACATCCTGTCCGCCATCGTCAGGCGTGATGAACCCGAAGCCCTTGTCCTGATTGAAAAACTTGACCGTACCGGTTGCCATGTGAACCTCGTAAACTCCACGGCACAGGCGCCGCCGGCAGACCTTATTGATCGTCTGGCCTTCTCGCAACCATTTGTCCGCGCCGGCGCGGCCGCAAGGGAACAAGCGTCGTGCGCACGGGTTCTTCATCCCGACTCCAACAAAGGATTTCCCGATGAAGACGATCGTATTCGTGCATGGCATGTTCCAGAACCCGAAGAGCTGGGAAAACTGGGTCCGCTTTTTCGCGGAGCGCGGCTACGATTGCAAAGCGCCTGCCTGGCCGCTCCATGATGGCGCGCCGGAGGGGCTGCGGCATAACCCACCGGCCGGCCTCGGCGAACTCAGCCTCGACGAGATCTACAACAGCATCGAAGCGGCTGTCACCACGCTCGACCGGCCGATCGTCATCGGCCATTCGGTCGGGGGCCTTATCGCCCAGAAGCTGCTAGCGCCCGGTGTCGTATCCGGCGCTGTCGGGATCGCGTCGGTCGCGCCGAACGCCATGCTCGACTTCGACTGGGGCTTCATCAAGAACAGCGCGATCATCACCAATCCGTTCAAGGGCGACGAACCGGTCTATATGGACGCCAAAACCTTTCATGGCGCCTTCGCCAACACGCTGTCGGAAGAAGCAGCTGCCGCGGCCTTCGAGCAGACCGCGACGCATGACAGCCGCAACGTCCTGCGCGACTGCATGGGAGCATCCGGCCGGATCGATCTCGAGCGGCCACACGCCCCGCTTCTCTTGATCGCGGCCGAGGAGGACGAGATCATCCCGGCCGACCTCTGCGAGAAGAATTTTAACGCGTACGAAGATGCCGACAGCATCACCGACTTCAGGAGGTTCGTGGGGCGAAGCCACTTCATCTGCGGCGAACCCGGCTGGGAAGAGGTCGCGACCTTCGTCGCCGAGTGGCTCGAGCAGAACGGACGCGAGATCTCACCGGCACCACAAGCGTCGACCCTGCGTTAGGAGACATACCGATGACGGATATCCGCACAAAGGGATTCGATAGCCCGGCTCAACTGCGGGAGCACCTCGCCGAGCTTGAAGAGGAGAGCCCGGCTGAGGATCCGGGCGGGGTGGACGTACCTTCAGCCCACCAGCAGCTTGCAGCCCTTCGCCGGGAGGTCGCCGATCTTCGTGCCCGGCTTGCCACCATCCGCGAGCAGACGAACGGGATGGATGCGCCGCCGTCCCGCGGCGAGATCCACCCCTGGCTCCGGGTCGCGGCGACCGCTGCAACGACGTACCTTCTCGGCCGGCTCGTGCAACGGCTGCGCCTCGGCGCCTCGGCGCCTCGGCGCCCCGGGCGCGGCTGCCGTGCCGATGATCGCGTCGCAGCTCGACCGAAACATCTGGTGAGTGGGCGAGGTTGCGCGGCGAGGCGAAACGGATCGAGGTCGACATGTCGGATGACAAGCTCCCAACCTACAAGAAGAAGCGGGATTTCAAGCAGACCCAGGAACCGAGTGGCTCGACGGCCGTCAAATCCTCGAGCCGGATGCGCTTTATCATCCAGAAACACAATGCCACGCGCCTTCACTACGATCTGCGCCTCGAGCTTGGCGGCGTGTTCAAATCCTGGGCCGTGACCAGGGGGCCGTCGCTCGATCCGCATGACAAGCGGCTAGCCGTCGAAGTCGAGGATCACCCGCTCGACTATGGCGACTTCGAAGGCACAATCCCGAAGGGGCAATATGGCGGTGGTACGGTCATGCTCTGGGATCGTGGCTATTGGGAACCCGAAGGCAATAAGTCGCCGGAAGAGGCCTTGAAGAAGGGTGACTTCAAGTTCGTGCTTCATGGCAAGCGCCTGCATGGTAGCTTCGTGCTCGTCAGGATGCGCAACGATCGCGATGGCGGCAAACGGACAAACTGGTTGCTGATCAAGCACCACGACGAGCATTCCGTCGAAGAGAAGGGCGCAGCCATCCTGGACGAGAACATGACGTCGGTCGCGTCCGGCCGGACGATGGAGCAGATCGTCGGCGGCAAGGGGCGGAAGCCGAAACCGTTCATGACGGCCAGCGGCGACGTCGAGG
Organism: Shinella sp. S4-D37; assembly: GCF_040812195.1. Taxonomy (NCBI): domain Bacteria; kingdom Pseudomonadati; phylum Pseudomonadota; class Alphaproteobacteria; order Hyphomicrobiales; family Rhizobiaceae; genus Shinella; species Shinella sp. S4-D37. Next base: position 204,569 of record NZ_JBFNXL010000002.1, read on the forward strand.
CGGACGCGGTCTGGGACAGCAAGCACGGCCTCGCGGCCGACGAGCGCAAAAAGAAGACGCGCAAGGAAATCGCGACATCTACGGCGGCCGATCTGCCGGACTTCATTCCTCCGCAGCTCTGCGAAACGCTCGAACGCCCGCCCGCCGGCGATAAGTGGCTGCATGAGATCAAGTTCGACGGCTATCGAATTCAGATGCGGGTCGCGAATGGCGATGTGACGCTCAAAACCCGTAAGGGCTTGGATTGGACCGCCAAGTATCCGGAGATCGCCGACGCCGCCGCATCACTTCCGGATTGCATCATCGACGGCGAGATCTCCGCGCTCGACGATAACGGCGCCCCGGATTTCGCAGCATTGCAGGCAGCGCTGTCGGAGCGCAACACCGGCAATCTCGTCTATTTTGCATTCGACCTCCTCTTCGATGGGGGGGGGAAGACCTTCGCGAAAAGCACCTGGTCGACCGGAAAGCTCGGCTGCAGGAGCTGCTTGTGGACGCTCCCAAGGATTCGCATCTGCGTTTCGTCGAGCATTTCGAGACGGGCGGCGATGCGGTTCTACGCTCGGCTTGCAAGCTCTCGCTCGAAGGCATCGTCTCGAAACAGGCGGATGCGCCCTATCAATCCGGCCGCGCCGACACGTGGGCGAAGTCGAAATGCCGGGCCGGGCATGAGGTTGTCATCGGCGCCTATGCCAGGACGAACGGAAAGTTCCGATCGCTGCTGGTCGGCGTCAATCGTGGCGACCACTTCGTCTATGTCGGCCGGGTCGGCACGGGCTATGGCGCCAAGAAGGTCGAAACGCTTCTCCCCAAATTGAAGGCGCTCGAAACCACAAAATCGCCCTTCACCGGGATCGGGGCGCCGAAAAAAGAGAAGGAAGTCTTCTGGCTGAAGCCCGAGCTGGTGGCCGAGATCGAATTCGCTGGCTGGACCGCCGACGGTCTGGTTCGCCAGGCCGCCTTCAAAGGCCTGCGGGAAGACAAGCCGGCCGCGGAAGTCGAAGCCGAGAAGCCTGCCCCGCCAGCGAAGACGGAGACGCCCGAGCCCGCTCCGACCGTGCCTAGCACGCCGCGCCGCAAAGGCGTGAAGGCCGAGGTCATGGGCGTTTTCGTCTCCAATCCGGACAAGCCGCTGTGGCCGGACGCCGGTGACGGCAAGCCCGTGACCAAGGAAGAGCTAGCCCGATATCACGAAGCCGTTGGTTCCTGGCTCATCGAGCATGTGAAGGGCCGACCCTGTTCGATCATCCGGGCGCCGGATGGGATCGGCGGTGAACAATTCTTCCAGCGCCACGCCATGCCCGGTACGTCGAACCTTCTGGAACTGGTCAAGGTCTTCGGTGACAAGAAGGCGTATCTTCAGGTCGATCGAATCGAAGGCCTCATCGCCATCGCGCAGATTGGTGGTGTCGAACTGCATCCGTGGAACTGCGAACCGGGAAAACCCGAAGTACCGGGCCGGCTGGTCTTCGACCTCGACCCCGGGCCGGATGTTCCGTTCTCAGCTTTGGTTGCGGCCGCCCGCGAGATGCGAGACCGGCTGGATGATCTCGGGCTCATCAGTTTCTGCAAGACGACCGGCGGCAAGGGGCTGCACGTCGTGACACCGCTTGCCGTCAATGCCCGCAAGCCGCTCTCGTGGGCTGAGGCCAAGGGTTTCGCCCACGACGTTTGCCAGGAAATGGCGCGCGACAATCCCGACGCCTACCTCATCAAGATGACCAAGAGCCTGCGGGGAGGACGAATCTTCCTGGACTATCTGCGCAACGACCGCATGGCGACCGCAGTCGCCCCCTTGTCACCGCGGGCAAGGCCTGGCGCCACCGTGTCGATGCCGCTCACCTGGACACAGGTCAAATCCGATCTCGATCCGAAGCGGTTCACGATCCGCACCGTGCCGGCGCTCCTGGCGAAGACGAGCGCATGGGAGGACTACTGCGATGGCCAGCGCCCGCTGGAGCAGGCGATCAAGCGGCTCGGCAAAAACAAGGCTGCGGCATGACCTTTGAAGGGCCGAGCGCTAGGGCCACATAGGAAGAATGAAGAAGTACAATCGCGTCGAACCCCGAGCGGCTTGATGATGGCTAACTGCTCTATCACTTCCTACCGCTCCGTGGAGCCTGTGCGGACACGCCTATGCTCCCGTTTTGGAATGAGGCGCGGCAACCGGCTTCGACTCCGGCGAGCCGCGAAAGCGTAGAAAAATCGAGAGGACAACGAGAACGGCTGTGGACAGGAACTCCGATTGCCAGTTCTGGAAGGACTCGAACCAGAATTGCGCACTACCGGCATGCTGCCAGATCGTCCGCGGAGGCTCGCCGTGGCTCAGCGCCTCGACCGCCTCGGCGGCGGCGCTGTGCTGAAGGTGGAGCGCAAAGCTCAGGAGGAAAAGGGCAAAAAGCGCGATTCCCAGCGAATAGGCATAAAGGCTGGCGGACAGGCCGCCAAGCCGGACGGGCAGCGGCGCATTTGGGTCTCCAGCATGTCTTGCGGGGTCCTCGTCCTGCTCTGCGCCGTCGTCCGGATCCTTCGATTCGGCCGAACCGCGCTGAAAAAGGAAGGCCGTCAGCACGACATAGGCCGACATCTGCAGAAATTCGCTCTCCCAGTTCTCAAAGAGCGCGGACAGGAAATGTCCGCTGATCAGGTACGCGGCCAGCGATACGGTGGGCTGATGATGATGCAGCAGTTCGTCGTTGTAGACGGAGAGTCCTGACGCCACCATTCCCAGCATAGTTCCTATGGTCGCAACCGTCAGAAAGATCGTTAAGCCGTTGTCTCTAAGAAGTTTCACGTTGCAACTCCGAGCAATATAGATGCGCGGCAACAACAATCAGCAAGTGGCAATGTTCCAACGCTGTCACCGTCAAAAGGCGCTGGGCAGGGATTGCAGCCCCCGCCAATATTTGCCCACCCCGCATCGGGCGTCCCTGCGCGTCGCGGCCGTTCGCGTTCCTGCTTCTCTTGAATAGACACAGCGGTCGTAGAAGCTGGGCGCCGCGCGTCGACCAGAGCGACGGCGACTCTTATCGCTCGCCATCAGACGGAGCGCGCATCGATGGGGACGTCGCTCGCGTCACCGAACGAGCGGAACAATCTTGGTCGCGCCGACCGCCGTTGCGCTGGCCCGTTTCCTGGCTGCAAGACGCCGTCGGCCATTGCGCGCCGGTATGGCTCTTGCCAAACGGCCGTCGGCCTGACGCGTACGGAACATCTAATCTCCATGAGAGTTCGCCCATTAGATTTATAGGCTGGAGATGACCATGACGGACGATGACCACCGGCCCTTTCCTCCCCAACCGGAGCAGCAGCAGTCTCCGCCGGGTCTGACGCATGAGATGAAGCCGATTCCTGACCACGGCGAGAAGAGTTACGCCGGGGCAGGGCGCCTCACTGGGAAAGTGGCGCTGATCACGGGCGCGGATTCTGGTATCGGCCGGGCAGTCGCCATCGCCTTCGCCCGCGAGGGCGCCGATATCGTGATTTCCTATTTGAGCGAGGAGCAGGACGCCAATGAGACCGCGCGCTGGGTCGAGGACGCGGGACGCAAAGCCATGGTCCTTCCAGGGGACATCACAAGCGAGGAACATTGCCGTCACCTCGTGCGTCAGTGTCTGGAAGCCTTCGGCCAGCTCGATATCCTCGTGAACAATGCCGCTTTTCAGCGGACTTATGCGGACATCGGTGATATCAGCACCGAGGAATGGGACCGGACGTTCCGGACCAATATCTATGCGCCGTTCTTCCTGGCCCGCGCGGCCATTCCGCACATGAAGCCCGGCAGCGCCATCATCAACACGACCTCTATCCAGTCTCGCCAGCCCTCGTCCCATCTTCTCGCCTACGCAGCGACGAAAGGGGCAATCTCGAACTTCACGGCAGGGCTCGCCGAAATGGTCGCCGACAAGGGAATTCGTGTGAACGCCGTCGCGCCGGGACCGATCTGGACGCCGCTCATTCCCTCGACCATGTCGCCCGAGAAAACGAAGGATTTCGGCAAGCAATCCCTCATTGGTCGCGCCGGCCAGCCGGCCGAACTCGCCGGGGCCTTCGTCCTGCTCGCCTCCGACCTCGGCAGCTACATGACGGGCGCGGTGATCCCCGTCACGGGCGGCGAGATCATGATCTGAGCCGGCTTGCCACCTCTGAATACGCATCGTCTCGCCACCTAACTGGAGCCTGCACATGAAATCCTTCCCGGGACTACGCCTGTCTGCCTGCGCTCTGTTGTTGACTCCACCGGCGGGCGCGCTTGCGCAGGTCAAGGGTGAGGTTGGCCGCGCATCGGACGTCGTCATCGAAGGCTCGATCCTTGAGCCTGAAAAAATTCAAATGACAGACGATGACAAGCTTACGGGCCTTATCAAGGCACCGGAAGGTTTCAAGGTCGAGGTTTTTGCGCGCGACCTTATCAATCCGCGTATGCTTGCCGTTTCGGATGCCGGTGTGCTCTACGCCACCCGCCGCTCTGTCGGCGATGTCGTCATGCTGAAAGACGGCGATGGCGATGGCGTAGCCGACGGCGCTGTAACGGTCTCCAGTCGGCCGGGAATGCACGGTATCGCCTTCGACGGAGACAAGGTCTTCCTCGTCACCATCCACGATGTCTATACGGCCGATGTCAACGACGACGGCACGTTCGGCCCTCTTACGCGCATCATCAACGATCTCCCGGATGCCGGCCAACATGCGAACCGCACGCTCGGCATCGGACCGGACGACATGCTCTACATCTCCTCGGGCAGCACCTGCAACGAATGCCAGGAGGACAACCCGGAGAACGCCGCGCTCTTGCGCGCCAGCAAGGACGGCAAGAGCCGCACGATCTTCGCCAGCGGCCTGAGAAACACCATCGGCTTCGACTGGGAGCCGACCACCGGCGCGCTTTATGGCGTCGACCATGGCATCGATTGGCTTGGCGACGAGGTGCAGATCGAGGAACTCAACGGTCTCGAGCAGGGAAAAAAGTACGGGTGGCCCTATGTCTATGGCAAGAGCGGCCTCAATCCACATATCGATCCGCCGGAAGGAATTTCTCTGGAAGACTGGGCGAGGCAGTCGACCGAGCCCTTGCTCGGATACACGCCGCACAGCGCGCCGATGCAGATGGCATTTTACGACGGCAATGCCTTCCCTGACGATTATCGTGGTGATGCCTTTGTGGCCATGCGCGGCTCCTGGAACCGCCGACCGCCGAGTGGGTACGAGGTGGTCCGCATCAATTTCGAGAATGGCAAGCCTGTCGCCTTCGAGCGCTTCCTCGAAGGCTTTCTCCTTCAGCAGGAAAGTGGGAAATACGGTTATCTCGGCCGCTTGACAGGCGTCGCCGTGAGTAAGGACGGAGCCCTTTTCGTTGCCGATGACAGCAACGGTATTGTCTATCGCGTGCGCTACGAAGGCAAGCCGCAGGGCTCGGCAAACGATACCAAGGCCATTCCCAACGTCGTTGCGGAAAAACCGGCGTCGAAAATAGCGATCGAGCTAGTTGAGGCAAAGGCCTCGAAGGTTCTTGCGGTTCGGAGCGCCTTTCCAGCGAACCAGTCCATACCGCTCCAGTATGCAGCCGACGGCGACAATGCCTCGCCAGCGCTGGACTGGGAGGGGTCCAAGGAAACGAAATCTTACGTCGTCGTCGTCGACGATCCCGATGCCGACAAGCCAAAACCGTTCACTCATTGGCTAGCCTATGACATTCCTGCTGACACCACGAAGCTTCACGAAGGCCTGCCCGGGACACCTATCCTTCAGTACCCCAAAGGCATGAAGCAGGGCGCAAACAGCATGGGGTCGATTGGTTATACCGGCCCGAAGCCGCCGACCGGCGATCCCGCGCATCACTACCATTTCCAGATATTCGCTCTCGATGTCGACACGCTCGGTATCGACCCGGGCGCGGCGCGCGAGGACGTCCTCAAGGCAATGAGTGGCCATGTTCTCTCGAAAGGAGAGATCGTCGGTACCTTCGAGCGCAAAGCAGCAGCGAACTAGGAAGGATAGAGCGATGAAAGCACTTACCTGGCACGGCAAAAGCGATGTTCGCTGTGAAAGCGTTCCCGATCCGAAGATCGAGAACGGGCGTGACGCCATCATAAAGGTGACGGCATGCGCGATCTGCGGGTCTGATCTCCACATCTTCGATGGCGTCATCCCCGGCATGGAACATGGCGACATCGTCGGTCATGAAACGATGGGCGAAGTCGTTGAAGTCGGATCGGACAACAAGGCCCTCAAAGTCGGCGACCGTGTCGTTGTGCCTTTCACCATCGCCTGCGGCGAATGCTTCTTCTGCAAGCGCGGACATTTCTCCGGCTGTGAGCGCTCGAACCCAAACCGCAAGAAGGCGGCGAAGCTCTGGGGCAACTCCCCAGCGGGGCTTTTTGGCTACTCTCACCTTCTTGGCGGGTTCAGCGGCGGACAGGCGGAGTATATGCGCGTGCCCTATGCGGACGTCGGTCCCATCAGGGTGCCGGACAGCCTGACCGACGAACAGGTTCTCTTCCTCTCCGACATCTTTCCCACCGGATACATGGCCGCTGAATTTTGCGATATCAAACCGGGCGATACGATTGCGGTCTGGGGCTGCGGCCCTGTCGGACAGATGGCGATCAAAAGCGCCTTACTTCTAGGCGCCGAGCGGGTAATCGCCATCGACACCGTGCCGGAACGCAAGGCACTGGCCGAGGCGAGCGGTGCGCTCGTGCTCGATTTCCGCGATGAAGACATCTACGACCGCATAATGGACCTGACCGCCGGCCGCGGAGCCGATGCCTGTATCGATGCGGTCGGCACGGAGCCAGACACCATGTCTGGCTTCGACGCAATTGTCGACCGGGTGAAAGTCGCCACCTTCATGGGGACGGACCGGCCGCATGTGCTGCGCCAAGCCATTCATTGTTGCCGCAACTTCGGCATCGTCTCGATCGTCGGCGTCTATGGCGGTTTCGTCGACAAGATCCCGATGGGCTCGGCCATCAACCGCGGCTTGACGTTCCGCATGGCTCAGACCCCGGTCCAGCACTATCTTCCCATCCTTCTGGAACGCATCGAGCGTGGGGATATCGATCCTTCTTTCGTTATCACCCACCGGGCCGGTCTCGAGGATGGGCCCGAGCTCTATAAGACATTCCGAGACAAAAAGGATGGCTGCATCAAGGTCGTGCTCAAGCCGTAGAGCCGAGTACGCGACGAGCAGCCGAAAACAAAGCGAGGAGAAGACCGATGACAGATATAGATCGACAGGAAGAAATTCGTCGGCGCGCCTACTGGATCTGGGAAGAGGAGGGATCTCCCGTAGGTGAGGACTTGCGCCACTGGACAATGGCGGAAGCGGAGTTCGATGCCTCGAATGAGGAATCTGGCGGAGCGAACGGCGCTGCGGAGACACCGATCGTGGAGATTTCGACCGGAACTGAGCCAGTGCGCAAGAACGTCAAACGCACTGAAGGACCGTGAAGCCGTGAACCACCTCGATCACGCGATCCTGATCGCCCATTCGGCACACGAAGGCCAGTCCGATAAGACCGGACGATCCTATTTTGAGCACTGCCGTCGCGTTGCCGCGGCCGTTGCAGACGAAACTGGTAAAGTCGTCGCCTATCTGCATGACGTGGTCGAGAAGGGTAAGGGATGGACATTGGATCGGCTGCGGGAGGAGGGCTTTCCTCCCGACATTGTCGGCGCGGTGGACGCGATGACCCGAAGAAGGGACGAAGAGTGGGAGACATTTGTTCGCCGGGCCGCTTCAAATCCTGTCGCCAACCCTGTGAAACGGGCGGATCTGGAGGACAATCTTTCGCAGGTGCAGACGATCGGCGAGGATGGTGAGAAATACCTGAATGCCCTTCGTATTGTTGCGGAACTGTAAAAGCCTTGTTGTGCTGACGGCTACCCGGAAACTGACGACAAAAATGCCTCCGTCGTCATGGAGTCCATTTGGGCGGTAAACCGGCTTTCGAGCAGCTTCATTGACGCGTCGTAGGTTTCATCCGTACCGCTGCAGACGGCATCGGTCAGAATGATCGTACGGTAGCCGAGATCGATGGCGCCCAGCGCCGTGGCGAGAACACAGACATCGGTCTCACCACCGGTGACGACCAGCGTTTCGACGTCCTGTCCCCTCAGAAATGCGTTGAGCCGTCCGTCGATCCAGGGAGAATATGTCCGCTTGTCGAAGACGATCGCGGGCGGCGTGAATGCGGCGAGCTCCGGGAGCAGGCCATACATCTCGGCCGGCAGGTGCTCGGCCGTCATCATCCACCACTTGTCGTAATAGGCGCGCCACATCCCCGACGCATCGGCGGGTTTTGCCGGCGGCAGGAAACGCGAGAAGATCGTGCGCTCCGGATGCTGGCCTGAAACCTCCTGCACCTGCGACGAGACCCGCTCCATCCACGATACCCTCCATGGCGTGTCTTCGGCGAACATGCGCTGCATGTCCACGCAGATATGTCGCCACTCGCCGTACATCTCCACTCCCATCCCATCGCACCGGGCGTCTTTCGCCGCGCAGCAGACGGGCGGAGAACCGTTCTCCGCCCGTTCCGGCTCATGCGGCCTTGGGTCTTGCCTTCGCGGTTGACCTTCGCCTCCGCAAGCTGCGTCAGGGCCTGATCGGTCTTGGTTTCCTCGGCGAGCGTCTGGTCGAGAAGCTTGGCGACGTCGTTCTTGCCAAGCTGCATGGCCCACGACTTCAAGGTGCCGTAGCGGGCGATTTCGTAGTGCTCGACGGCCTGAGCGGCGGCGAGAAGGCCTGCATCGAGCGCGGGCGAATCCTTGAATTCCTCGAGGATTTCCTGGCCTTCTTCAAGAATGCTGTCGATGGCCGGGCAGGTCTTGCCGCGCGCCGGCTTGCCGAGAAGCTCGAACACCTGCACGAGCCGTTCGACCTGGCCCTCGGTTTCCTGGAGGTGCTTGTCGAAGGCGGCCTTCAGGTCCTGTGCCTCGGCGCCGCGGATCATCTTCTTGAGGCCGGCAATGATCTTGCGCTCGGCATAATAGATATCCTTGATACCGTCGAGGAAAAGGTCTTCCATTGTCTTGGTTGGCATGGGTCTCTCCTGTTGTCGTGAATGTTTGCCAGAGTGGCGGGCGCGATCGCGCGGGGATTCAACCAGCCTTTCTGACCTTTGTTCCCCGCGCATACGGCAAAGAATGCCGCCGACTAAGCGGGCGGAATGGATACCTTGCCGAGCTTGACGGCGGGCTCACGTGCCCAAAGGCGCAGCTCGCCGAGTTCCGCGACGAAGGTCGAGAGGCCGTTTTCGCCAGGCAGTTCGATCACGCCTTCATCGAGCCTGTCAGCAATCCCGGCCACCTGCAGGAGCGGGAGGGCATCGGCGACGTGGCCAATGAACTTGCAGTGCTGGAAGGCATCGGCGACGAAGTCCCGCGCGGTCGCTTCTTGAAGAAGATCATCCATCGCCGCCTTGGCCGGCAGGAGCGCGACCGCGTCGAAAAGCACGGAGGGTCCGCCGTCGATCATGAACTGCACCGGCACCCATGAACCGTCGGACGCCGTCACGCCGCCGACTTTCGGAGCGATCAGGGCGACCTCCGCCTTCTCCGCCGCGATGGCGTCCTGGAGGCCGGTCAGAAGTTCGATATTGACGCCGTTCGAAGGCGGATCAGAACCCACCGTCCTGAAACAGCTCGGGCCGGGGCTTATCACCGGCGCAGCGGACGACGATCCCTCGGGGATCGCGACCTATTCGCAGGCTGGCGCGCAGTTTGGCTTCAATCTGTTCTGGTTGATGCTGCTGACCTATCCGCTGATGTCGGCGACCCAGATGATCAGCGGCCGTATCGGCCGGGTCACCGGCTGTGGGCTCGCCGCCAACCTGCGGACGATCTTGCCACGCTCAATGTTGCTCCTCCTTGTCGGCCTGCTGTTCGTCGCCAACGCGATCAATATCGGCGCCAACCTTTCCGCGATGGGCGCGTCGGCGGAACTCGAGAGGGGCTTCCGAGCATGCCGGTAACGATCCTCTTTGCGATCGTGTCGCTCGTTTTGCAGATGTTCGTGTCCTTCCTACCTGAAGTGGCTCACTATGGTGCTGCTTTCCTATGTCGCCGTGCTCTTCGTCGTGGAGATAGACTGGCTGGAGGCAGCCAAGGGCTTCGTCTTGCCTTCGCTTGAGCTGAACGGCGAGACATTCACGGTTATCGTCGCGATCCTCGGCACGACAATCAGTCCCTAACTGTTTTTCTGGCAGACCAGCCAGGAGGTGGAGGAGATCGACGGCAAGTATGAGGCGCAGCCGCTGCGGCAGGCGCCGCGCCAGGCAAAGCGGGAGTTGAAACGCGTCCGCATCGATACCTTCGCCGGCATGGCGATTTCCAACCTGGTCGCCATTGCCATCATTATGAGCACGGCGGCGACCCTACACGCGAGCGGAAAGACACATATCGGGACTGCTGCCGATGTGGCTGAGGCCCTGAAGCCCGTTGCCGGAAATTTCGCCTTCGCGCTGTTCAGCATCGGAATCATCGGAACCGGCTGCTTTCCTTTCCGGTGCTCGCGGGCTCGGCCGCCTATGCCGCGGAGTGCTTCGGCTGGGCCTGCAGCCTCGAAAGCCGGCCCAAAGAGGCATTCGGCTTCTACGGCGTGATCGCCATAGCCACGGTGCTCGGGCTAGCGATCGAGTTCCTTCCCATTGATCCCATCCGTGCACTCTTCTGGAGTGCTGTCATCAATGGCTTCGTCGCGGTCCCGATCATGGTCGGCATGATGATGGTCGTCAGCCGCCACGCGCGCATGGGGCAGTTCATCGCCCGCCCGGTACTTGTCTTTACGGGATGGATGGCGACGGCTGTGATGGCGGTCGCGGCGGCGGCGATGCTAATCTATCGGTAACGCCACAATGACCGGGAGGGTTGGATGGGCTCCGGCTAATTGAAAGAACCGGCCGCGGCTACGGCCTGTCTTCTTGATATTGCTCGGCGCCTTCGACAGGCCGAAGCCAGGGTTCGCGGCGCTTGATCCACAGTTCGTACGTGGGAGTGAGGAGCGTCGGCGCATCGGACAGGATGCCGAGCTTGACCTCTGCTTCGCGCGTGTCGAGGGAGAAGACACGCGCCCCGCAATGAGCGCAAAAGCACCGGCCGGAAAAGCTGGCGGTCTTTCCCTTATATTCGAACTTTCCAGCAGGCCAGATCCCGAAAAACGTGAAGGCCGAGCCACTCTCCTGCCGGCAATCGGTGCAATGGCAGATGCCGACCCGGTCGGGAGCGCCCCACACTGTTATCCGTACCTGTCCGCAAAGACACGATCCAGTGAGGAGCGTCATTTCGGTTGCCTATCTGTGTGGCGGTCATCTGTGCCGCGCGGTAGCTTCTTCTCGGAGGCTTCCGGGTGGGTGCCGTCCGACACGTTGCCGGGATGTGGGTCTGAGACCTCCTCGCCGCCTGTTCGGCGTGGCCGCTCACGGCCTGGGTGTTCGACCTCCGGATTTTTACTCGTCTTGGTCATGGTTGTCTCCCTTCACGACCGGTCGGGTTGGCGTTCGTCGAAACCGACGTCCCAGTCCTTCTCGTGCTTCTTGCCAGGGGGATCGGGGTGCGCGGTGGCATCCTCGGAGCCGGTGACGACCGTCGGCTTCGCGCTTGCGACGCCATCTGCGGACCGGTCGGCTTGCGAAGGGGCGAACTGGCCGGCGGCGTCGCGCCTGGGGCCTGTCGACCCTTTTGCGGATCTGTGCGACTTCATTGGAATTTCCTCCATGAACAAGCGGGGAATGGCGCTGGCTAGTCGTCCAGGTCTTCGGCCATCTTCAGGTGGTGTTCGAGGGCCGGAAGCGTCTTTGCCGCCCATGCCTTCAGGTCGGCGTTTTCACCTTCCGAAGCATAACGCTTGAAGACATCGCCGGCGTCCTCATGGGCATCTTCCTGATCGTCCTGATAAGCATCGTCGAACTCCTTGCCCGAGACATCCTTGAGCTCGTCAAACGATTTCTTCTGCGCGTCGGACATTCCTGTGGCAGCAGGCGCCGTCACCTTGCCGCCGTCGATCAGGCCCTTCAGTTCGCTCGTCGTCTTCTCATGAGCGTCAATCATTTGTTGCGCGAAGGCCTTCGTCGCGGCGTTACCCTTCTGCAGCGCGAGCTTGCTCGACTCGATCTCGAAGATATCGCTCATCGAGACTTCCTTTACGAAATCCTCTGTTTTGGGAGGAATGCTCAAGGCGGAGTTGACGCCTGTCGTTTCGGCGGTCGACTGGGCGAAGGCGGCGGACGAGATCAGGAACAAGGCGAGAGTAGCAGGTATCGTTTTCATGGCGGGTCTCCTTTGGTGCTGAACCTCGCAGCAGGCCGGTTGTTCCCGTGCGCCTCCCCAGAAGGAGCCTATTGTTCGCTGCTCTGCCTCTCGTCTGCGGTTACTCCAAGCGCGGGCGACGAAGGCACGCCGAACCAGCGCCGTGCCGGAGTCGAGCAAGGGATGGCCGATGGCGCTTCACCTCCATGAGGTCCATCATACGTGGGCATGAAAAAATCAGGAGGCGCGCTTGCCTTTTCCGTCGGCGAGGCTCTTGCGCAGCGCGGCCAGCAGATCGTCTGGTTTGGAGACCTTGACCTCCTTGCGCTTCGGCAGGGCCTTGCCTTCGATTTTCGCCTTCACCAGTTCAGCGACCGCCGTCTCATAGCGATCGTCGAACGCGGCCGGGTCGAAGGTCCCCTTCTTGGTGGCGATGATATGCTTGGCAAGATTGAGCATTTCGCCCTTGATGCGCAGCTTCGGTATCTCGTCGAACGCCTTTTCAGAGGAGCGGACCTCATAGTCATATTGCATGGTCGTGGCGATCAGGCCCTTGCCGTGGGTACGGTGTTGATTTTCGGCATGGTTTGAGCCAAATTTTCAATTCACCTAATCCGCCATCGGGCTAAAATTACGCATACTGTACAACCGTTTAGGAGGTATAAGATGGAGCGGCGCCAAGTGGAAACACGGATCAAGCCCTGCCGAAAATCAACATGTTAGCCCCGCTATCCACGCGAAAGCGTGCTAAACCATCGCCAAAATGCTCAGCCCTTGTAACGGCTCGGCAATACGCCCTTCACTTCGCGGAAGGCCTTGCTGAAATGGCTGAGATTGTCGAAGCCGACGGCATAGGCGGCTTCGGTGACGCTTGAACCAGACGAGAGCAGGGTTGCGGCTGCGTCAAGCCGCGTCGTTCGCAGGTAGGCGTGAACTGAGGTGCCGATCGCAAGGCGGAAGCCTTCCTTGAGGCGGCGTTCGTTCAACCCCACCTCGCGGGAAAGGCGCGCGATCGTCCAGTTGGCGTTATAGTGGTGCTCGATTAGGGCGATGGCGGCATGAAGCCGTTTCAGTTCCTCTTCGCCGAGAGGTTTGAGCGGGGTGTCGCCGGTCCAGCGTGTCACCGCATCGAGGCCGATGCCGACGGCCTCGATCGCCTTGCTGTAAAGATAGGCGCGGCGAGCCAAGCCTTCTCCGAAGCGGCATTGCAGCACGCTTGCGGCTACGTTCAGGAGTTCGGGCGGCGCCTTGAAGCCGATCAGAAAGATGTCCTCGTCAGGAAGGCTGTTTTCAGTGATCACGGCACCGCCGAGGCGAGCGAGCGAGATGCCGCCGAGCTTTTCGAGCAGGGGTTTTTCCAAGCGGATGTCCACAACGCTCAGGCGGCGGCCGCCTTCGACATGGTTCTCGCCACGGGTGACGCGGTCGCAGGCGAAGAAGACGGCGGCCCCGGGCTGAACACGGAAGGGCTTGGCACCATCGACGGACAGCGTACCCTCGCCATCGAGAAATACGGAAAGTGAGAACGTGGCCGGACCTTCGGGCCGAAAAACCAGATCTTCCGGCGGCGTCACGTCGATCGTGTAGATGGTCACGTCATCGCCGGGCTGCTCGACCCGCGTCGCCTCGCGCCAGCCGAGCTGGTCGATTTCCGCATCAACACAATTCTTCCAGTTGATCAGGTTCTCTGCCGCGGCGATCTCTCCCGTTCCGTTCATCGAGGTCTTCGTGAGATTCATCGGTCCCGTCCTTGGGCAGGCTTTTTAGTCCGGATTCCGTCAATTCGCGTCCGGAAAACGTTAGCCTTTGCATTTGTTAACTGGAATAGGGAAGTCAAGTTTATTTCGCAGGCATCGGGGATTCAATATGTTGCGCGGCAGAAAAATGGCTTTGACGGCGTCGGTATGCCTGCTGGTGTTTTCCTGTACGGATTCACCTGCACAGGAGGCAGGCGGTGAGACGGTTCTGGAGACGATCACCGTCACGGCCACCAAGCGCGAGCAGGAGATCGGCAAGGTCGATGCCTCCATCACGGTCGTCACGGGTGACGAGCTTGCCGAGCGAGGCATCCGCACGGTCGATGATCTCCAGAAGGTCTTTCCCGGCGTCAGCATGGGCAATCGCGGCAACCGCGTCTATTCCAACGTGACGGTGCGCGGTATTTCCTCGCCGGACTATTTCAATCCGACCGTGCAGGTCTATGTCGATGGTGTGCCGCAATTGCCCTCGACCTTCGCGCAGATGCTGACCGATGTGGAACGCGTCGAATTGCTGCGCGGGCCGCAGGGCACGCTTTACGGCGCAAATGCCTATGGCGGTGTGATCAACATCATCACCAGAAAGAAGGATGCCAACCGTTTCTACGTCGAAACCAATGTCTCGCTGGACGAACCATCGGTTGAAATCGGCGGAACGGCGGTGCTCGTGCCGGAAACGCTCTATTTCGATTATGCCGGCAGTTTCCGCCACTTCTCCGGCGATATCGATAATGCGACGACCGGCAAGAGTGACATCAATACGTCCAACAACGGTTATGGCAGAGCCACGCTGCGCTATGCGCCGGCCGGCGGAGATTTCGACGCGGCGATCAGCTATGCGAAGGAAAGGCTGCTCTCCCATGAGGAACTCTATTCCTTCCAAGCCGATGTGGACGACCGGATTTATCGCAGCGGTCTCTATGGCGATATTCCCGACCTTCGCCGCGATGTGACCACCCTTTCCGGCCAGTGGAATTACCGTTTCGGCGATTTCACGCTGTCCGGCATCACCGGCTATCAGAAAAGCGATGTGGAACGTGACTTTTCCGCCGGTGCCGGCAGCCGCTATCAGTGGCCACAGGATGATGAGACGGTCTCGCAGGAATTGCGTCTGAGCTATGAAGGCGACCTGTTCAGCGGCGTTGCTGGCCTGTGGTACAGCCACAACGATTTCATGGGCTGGAAAAGCGCCATCGCGCCGTACTACGGAGCGTCGACCAACAATGTCACGACTGACAGTGCAGCGGCGTTCGGCGAGGTTATCTGGCACGCGACCGACCGGCTGGACCTGACCGGCGGATTGCGCGCCACCTACGACCGTTCGAGTATCGATGCGTTCCGCGCCGACACATATGGCATGGGGATGGGATTCGATTTCGAGCGCGATGCCGATTTCACCAGCCTTCAGCCGAAATTCGCGGCCGGCTATCAGTTGACGCCCGATGTGCGGGTGTTCGGTGTGATCTCGCGCGGCTACAAGCCTGGTGGCTTCAACCACAGCATTTCCTCGTCCATCGATGCGGCATCCTACGATCCGGAATCGAACTGGAACTTCGAGGCAGGCTTCAAGTCCACGCTTCTCGACGGCGATCTGGATCTTTCGGCAAGCGTCTATCACATCCGTTCTTCCGACAAGCAGATTTATGTCGGTATGATCGGCCAGCAGTTCATCCGTAATGTCGGCGAGTCCACCAGCACCGGCATCGAACTGGAGGCGGCATGGCGCGCCACTGAAAAGCTGACGCTGACCGGCAACGCCGCCTTCGGGCGCTCGAAGTTCACCGATTTTACCGATCCCTATACCGGCACTTCCTTTGACGGAAACCGCATTCCCTACGCGCCAGACATCACCGCGCATGTGAACGTTGCCTATGTGCTGACCGACAACCTGTTCGACGGCACGCTGACGGCGAATGCGGCGGCCAACGTCTATTCGAAGACGTGGTTCGACGAGGCCAATACCACGGGTCAGCCGGGTTACGCGACCTTCGATGCCAGCCTCGACTTTGCGAAGGCGGACGGGTTTTCTGCCAGGCTCTACGTCCAGAATATTGCCGACAAGTCCTACAAGACGTCTGGCTACGTGAACGGTGCATATGAACTCGGCACGCTGGGCAAGGGCCGCACCTTCGGTCTGACGCTGCGCAAGGAATTCTGACCCAAATGAGCGCGCCTCACGCCCCGTCCCTGCCGCGCCTCCTGCTCGCGGCAGGCGGCATCTACACCGCGCAAAGCCTCGTCGGCGGATTGACGTTCCTCGGCGTTCCCGCCGTGTTGCGAGCCGAAAACGTCTCGCTCGACCGGATCGGTCTCGTATCGCTCGCCATGCTGGTCTGGGCCCTGAAATTTCTCTGGGCGGCGCCCGTCGAACGCTGGCGCCTGGGCATTGACGGCAGGCGCCGTTCGCGGGCCTTGATCCTTGCCGGTGAGGCCGTTGTCGTGCTGGCCCTTGTCGCCTTCGGCTTGGCCGTGGGTATGGATTTTTCGATCCTCCTTGGCCTTCTGGTCCTTATGGCGCTGGCATCGGCTACGGTGGACATCGCCTGCGATGCCTTCCTGATCGAACGGTTTCCTGACGAAAAGCGCGGGCTTGCCAATGTTGCGCAGGTGGGCGGCGGCTATCTCGGCATGATCTTCGGCAGCGGCCTGTTCGTTGCAGCCTATGCGGCGTTTGGCTGGATGGTTGCATCCTTCCTTCTCGCCGTGCTCGTTCTTCTGTTTTCGGTGCCCATGGCGACGGTCCGTGAAGCTGACGTCATGCCGCTCGCACCGTCGTCCCCTACACCCGGACTGCTGAACGGATTGCGCCGGCGCGAAATCCGCATCGGTATCGCCATGACGATTGCGTTCGAACTAGGCGGGCGTCTGGCGCAGGCGCTGGCCGGGCCGTTTCTCGTCGACGCCGGCCTGCCGCTCGCCACGCTCGGCCTGTTGAACGGCGCCGGCGGCGTGGCTGCCGGGCTTGCCGGTACCGCGTTCGGCGGCGCGCTTGCCCATCGGTTCGGTGCGGAACGCGCGATGTTTGCCGTCTCCTGCCTTCATGTCCTTTCGCTCGTCGCGCTGGCCAGTGCGGTTGTGCTGGCGTCCGATCACCTTTCCCTTCTCGTCGGCCTGTTCGTCATCGAAAGTGCCGTCATGGCAGCCGGGTTCGTCACCAGCTACGCACGGTTGATGGCCCTTGCCTCGCCATCGCAACCGGGTGTCGATTTCACGCTATTCCAGTGCGCCAGCGCCATCGCCGCCGCGATCTGCGGCATGGGCGGCGCAATGCTGGCGTCGCGGGCCGGCTATGCCGCGACCTTCGCTCTGGCTGCATTGCTGACCGTCCTCGTGCCGCCATTGCTTTTCCTGTTCGAACATCGCCTGAAGAAAGGGATTTCATCATGACCAGACCGCTTGCCGTGATCGTCGGCGCGGGTGTCGCCGGCCTTGCCGCTGCCTGGTGGCTGGACAAGGTCGGCTGGCGCTCACTGGTTGTCGAGCGCGCTCCAGGGCTCAGGCAGAACGGCTACATGCTCGGCCTTTCCGGCCCTGGTTTCGAGACTGTCGGCCGGATGGGCCTGCTCGACAAGCTTGAGGCCGCTTCCTATCGGATCGACGAGAACGTCTACAGGGACAGTAGCGGCCGCGAGTTGCTGCGGCTGCGCTATCGCGATTTTATTCGCGATCTTCCCTATCTCGCCATTCGCAGGAACGACCTCGTGCAGGCGCTGGCCGAAAGCCTGTCCGACACCGCCGAAATCCGTTTCGGCGAAACGGTCACGGGTTTCGAGGACAAGGGCACCCATGTCGATGTCGCCCTGGAATGCGGTGAGACGGTGAAGGCCGATCTGCTGATCGGTGCCGATGGCTTTCGTTCGTACACAAGGCAGACGCTGTTCGGGCCGGATGGCGATTGTCTTCAGCCGCTGGGCTACTATTTCTCGGTCTATGACGTCGATGCCCCGAAGCAATTCGAGACTGATTTCGTATCCTATGCCGAGCCGGGGCATCTCGCGGAATATTATGCGCTGCATGACGGGCGTCTCGCCGCCATGCATGTCTGGCGGGATCCACGCAGCGGGCTGGAGCGGTCTGACGACAAGGCGACGCTTCTCAAAAGCATCAGTGTCGGCAGCCATCCGCAGGTCCGTGCGCTGCTTGATCAGGCCGATGGCGCGGGCGATCCCATCATCGTGGACAGCCTCACCATGATCGACCTGCCACGATGGTCGAAGGGCAGGGTGCTGCTTCTGGGCGATGCCGCCCATTGTCTCACACTTGTATCGGGACAAGGCGCCGGCATGGCGCTCGCCTCGGCGGAAATGTTGGGCGAGGCATTGAGGGTTAGTGATGATCCGGTGACGGCGCTTGGGCGGCACGAGGCACGTCTGCGGCCTATCATCGGCCGGCTTCAGGCGAGAAGTCGCAAGATGGCGGCGATCTTCATTCCGCAAAGCCCCTTCGCCTTTCACCTGCGCAATTTCGTGATGCGCAACATGCCACGCGCCTGGCTTGGCCGTTACTTCAGCAGCGCCATTCGCGCGGAAATCGAGCTGGTGCGAATGCGGTAGGATTGAATAAGCGTGCCGACCCTGGAATTCTGTTCGGTGACGGTCTGCCGTCGTGGTCGGCCGAATCGTACCTTCTCATGGATAGAAACGGTGGCATAGGGTGACCGACGCGGCGGGAACAGGAAGGGTGCTCATGGGGAGGCTCCATTCAGGTGAAGGGGCCAGGATCGTCCGCCAAGGACAGACGACGCTCCATCAGCACACGACGATCACCTCATTCCGCAGACGGCCAAGCCGCCGCCCATCCCGCGCGAGCGGGTTCGTTCTCCCACCCCATGTCGAGTCGTTCCGGGGCGCGGCGGGCGCGGGCGGTGAACCGTCAGGATTCGACCTCATTGCGGTCGTTCATGGTATGAAGCGACGGCTCCGAAAGCAGGCGTTCCGAATGCCGCCGCCTCGGATGAATACGCCGGACCAGGAGCCGAAAAGTATCCCGGCCGGTCAGCTCGGAAAGTGCTCGACATGAGTTTCAGCGGTGCGGCCGAAATAGACGACCGGCGGCTCAGAAAGGACACGAGATAGCCGGCGCAGCCAGCAGCCTTCACCTTCTCCGAGAAGGCGACATAACTGTAGTCGAAGGGATTGCCCTGTGCCCACCATACCAGACGCTCGATCTCGCCTGCATCGAAAGCGGGAAGGACCTTCCCGGCGGAGGGCTGCATCTCAAGTACCATGCTGTCGCCATCGGGTAGATAGAATGATTGGCTATTGCGGCGATAATCGACGGCATATTCAAGAGCAGATCCCGAGAGCATCGCGGCCGCAGCCGCGATCGGCTACGATCGGTCGTTTTAGCGCGTGGAGGAACTGCGCGACGTTCTGACACCGATCTCATCATTCCTGGCACCGACTTCCATCATCCGCGGCGGGTTGCGGAGGATCTAGCCCGCGTAATGCCGAATGCCGAGCTGGCGTCGATCTCTTTCGACGCGAGTATCCGAGATGCCCAAGATATGGCGGACAAGCTCATGGAGCCTATCAATTCATTTTTGTGCCTGCTTGGTTCCACCTAAAAACGATTCATGTATTCTCAGTAGACGCGCCTGCGAAGATCGTATTCATCATTGCCTTCGTACTCGCGATGAATTCGCTGCTGCCAGTGATCGACATTCCGCTTGGTGCTTTCGGTGCTTATAGTTACAGACTGACCTGCGTGGTCCGTTCGCGGAGCGTCGTTTGGATAGCACGGCCGGTCCGGCCGGAGTATGCGGAAGACAGGCCGCCACCTTGGGCGGCTGCACCGGGGTCTACAGGAATCCCTCGATATAGGTTCGCGCATCGGTCGATGTAGCTGGCGCCCGTCAGCACGGCTGCGATGGCTCCGAAGTGCCGGGCGTTGCATGACTCTGAAAAGGATGACGAGGACTCCTCAATCTGACATAAGCAGATCGAGCTGCTCTCTTCCGAGCGCCACAGCCAGCAGTTGTCGTGTCACCAAAGGCCTGAGAAATGACGGAGACCAAACCGCGACGACCGAGATTCAGCCGCGAATTGCCGGCGGTACGCCGCCGGATGCTGATCGAAGCCGCAACGCGATGCCTTTCGCGAGGCGGGATTACGGCGTTGACGACCGACAACATCCGCAAGGAGGCGAAGGTCTCCATCGGTCTCGTTGCGCATCATTTCTCCGGCAAGGATGAAATACTGGCCGAGGTTTATCGGGCTTCCCTTTACGATGACATTCATCAACAGATTGTCGAGGCTCGCATGAACCGCGCCAATGCTGACGAAAGCACTCCGGAACAGCGGCTGTGCGCCCTTATCCAGGCCCAGTTCTCGGAAAAGCATTTCTCCAAGGCCAATCTCCATATCTGGCTTTCGCTCTGGGGCGAGATCGCCAAGAACGAGGCCCTTAGAATTCAGCACAGCCAGCTTTGGCGCGAATATCGCGAGGCGCTTCAGCTAGAAATAGCAGCGCTTGCAGATGAACGTGGGCGCGGCGTCAACTCAGGGCAGCTTGCGATGAACTTCATCGCCCTTTTTGACGGACTGTGGCTGGAGTGGTGTCTCGACCCGACCGCGGTATCTCAGTCTGACGCGGTTGATGGATGTTATGCGCTTTTGGAAGTGCAACTGGGTCCCTTGAGCCGTCTCGAACTCAATCGGGATCGGTGGTCGCCGCAATCGGCCGGCTCAAGGTCTCAGAACGGCGAAATCCTCGGGACTCCTTACGGTCCGTCAACCGAACGGCAGTCACAACTCCCCTGACATGGCCAGTAAGCCATCGGGCGCTCAAGAGTCGTTGGTCAAAAGGCAATCGATGCAGGGTCTATAATCGCGACGGCAGTTGTTGGTTTCGTCGATAGGATAACGCTCGAAATCGTCACTCACTTCCAGGAATCCGGGCGTCGTCGTTTGACATGACCCGATCTCCAAATCATCGGCACGTTTCCAGAAACGGCCGCCGCCGACAGGCGCGGCCTCTTTCATGCACTCGCCGAAATTTAATTCTTGTTGAAAGAATTTTCAATAAGAGATAGCTTCCCTTATCGAGGCGGAAAATCCGTCGAGGGAGGTGGGTAATGGCTTCTTACGAGCATGGAGACGGCGAGGCCCAAGACGGTAGCCCTTCCCATCCGCAATGCGATCGCGCCACCATGCGAGAAGAAGCTGCGCAATGGTGATGGACGGATGCTACTCCGCCGCAGATGATGAGACGACATCAGGTCTCGATCTTGCTCGTATCGATTGCAAAATGACGGCCGGAGATCGACTTTCCGGTGCGACCGCCGGTCGCGAGACGATCATTGAAGCAGACAATCTGGAAAAGTGGTTTGGCGAGCACAAGGTTCTCGACGGCGTCTCACTCGCAGCAAGCCGTGGGGATGTCATTGCCATCGTTGGATCAAGCGGCTCGGGAAAATCGACGCTGCTGCGATGCATGAACCTTCTCGAAACGCCCGATGCCGGATCGCTCAGGTTTCGTGGAGAGCAGATAGCCTTCGACGGCGCGCCGCACGAACGCGCCGGACGTAAGCAGGTCGAGCGCCTGCGGTCACAGGTCGGAATGGTCTTCCAGGCGTTCAATCTCTGGGATCACCGGACGGTTCTCGAAAACCTCATGGAAGGCCCCCGTTTCGTTCTCGGCCTGCCCAAGCGCGAGGCCGCCGATCGGGCGCGCGCATATCTCGCAAAGGTCGGCCTTTCCGGAAAGGAGAACGCCTATCCGGCGCATTTGTCGGGCGGCCAGCAACAGCGTGTCGCGATCGCTCGCGCGCTCGCGATGGACCCGCATGCCATCCTGTTTGACGAGCCGACATCGGCGCTTGATCCGGAGCTCGTCGGTGAGGTTCTCAGGGTGATGCGCCAGCTGGCGGCTGAAGGCACCACCATGGTGATCGTTACGCACGAGATGGCCTTCGCGAGGGACGTCGCCAGCCAGCTTGTCTTTTTGCAGGGCGGGAGGATAGCCGCGCAAGGTGCGCCGCACGATCTGTTCGGCGGCGGCGCGCCTCAACGTCTCCGGGACTTCCTCAGCGGTGGCGGGGAGCGAGCCCCATGACGCTCACACTCCTCTCGTTTGGCTCGGAAGGATGGGGCAGCACGCTTCTGATCGGCGCGCTGATGACCATCGCTGTGGCTGTGAGCTCATTTGCGTTCGGTCTCGTCCCGGGTGCGCTTACCGCCATGGCTTCGAGATCGCGGCACGTTTCGCTGCGGGCACTCGCTCTCGTCTACACCACGCTCGTTCGCGGCATCCCGGAACTGCTTGTGATCTACCTTTTCTTCTTCGGCACCAGTTCCATGATCATGGCGGTCGTCAGGCGGACGTTTGGCTATGGCGGTTATATCGAGGTCAACGCGTTCGCCATCGGCGTTCTATCCGTCGGCCTTATTTCAGGAGCTTACTCCGCGGAGGTGATCCGAGGCGCGATCGCGAGCGTCCCAAAGGGTCAGATAGAGGCGGCGATGGCTTTGGGACTCAAGAGATGGGTCATCGTTTCACGGATCCTGTTTCCACAGGCGCTAAGGGTTGCTTTGCCTGGCCTGAACAACGTCTGGCAGACGACGCTAAAGGATACCTCTCTGATATCGGTCACAGGACTGGCCGAAATCATGAGAAGCGCGAACATGGCCGCGGGCGTGACGCATGAGCCATTCACGTTCTATTTTGCTGCAGCCCTGATTTATCTTCTATTCACGTGGGGCTCCGCGCGTCTCTTCGCCCGTGCCGAAATCTTCTCCGGACGGGGTCTGAAGGAGGCGCGGCCATGAACTTCCAGATGATCCTGGAAAGCTTCCCGACGCTTCTGGAAGGCGTGCGGCTCACGCTGGAACTGGCGTTGCTGAGCGTCTCCACCGGCCTGGTGCTGGCAATCGGGCTGACCGCCGCACGCCAGTCGCGCTTCGTTGCACTCCAACTGCTGGCAAAGGGGTATGTCTTCGTCTTCCGCGGCACGCCGCTGCTGGTGCAGCTCTTCCTGGTCTATTACGGGCTTTCCCAGTTCGATGCGGTCCGGACAAGCATCTTCTGGGTCGTATTGCGGGATCCATTCTGGTGCTCGACGATAGCGCTGGCCCTCAACACGGCTGCCTATGTGAGCGAAATAATGAGAGGCGGCGTCCTTTCCGTGCCGTCGGGGCACATCGAGGCTGCCCACGCCATCGGAATGTCGCGGCTGGCGATCATGCGACGCGTGGTGATCCCGGTGGCGGCGCGGCAGGCGCTGCCTGCCTACGGGAACGAGCTGATCCTCATGATCAAGGCGACGTCGCTCGCGAGCACGGTCACGCTTATCGAGGTAACCGGGATCGCCAGGCAGATCATTTCCCGCACCTATGCCGTCTTCGAAGTCTTTATCGCGGCGGGGGTGATCTACCTGTTCATCAACGTGGTCGCGGTGGTTGCTGTGCATCTTGCCGACGCATGGCTGCATCCTGAACGGAGGCGACCATCGAACGCCATGCCCGGCGCATTCGGCGCGTCCTCGGCACAAGAGACGTAGTCAGGACACCGAACTTTAACTCAGCACAAGAAGGGGAATAAAAGAAATGGCAAGATCTTGGATTATTTCACTGGCGTTGATAGGGCCGCTGCTTGGCCTGACTCCTGCTGTGGCTCAGGAAACGTTGCCGGACCCGGTGCGGATCGGCATCGAAGGCGCTTACCCGCCGTTCAATTTCGTCGATACGAACGGCAAGGTCCAAGGCTTCGACGTCGATATCATGAATGCGATCTGCGCGGCGGAAAAGATCCGGTGCGAATTCGTGATACAGGACTGGGACGGGATCATTCCGGGCCTCCAGGTCGGAAAATACGACGTCATCATCGGCCTCGGGATCACGGAGGAGCGAAAGAAGGCCGTCGATTTCACCGACAAGTATTGGGCGACAGAAAACCGTTTTGTCGGCAGGAAAGGCAAGCAATGGGACTATACCCCCGAAGGGCTGAAGGATGTCGTGATCGGGCTTCAGGGGGGCGCCTGGCAGGAAGCCTACGTCAAGGGGGAACTGCCGGAATCCGTCATGAGAACCTACCAGACGCTCGAACAGGGCTATTTGGATATGGAGGCCGGCCGGGTCGATCTGGTTTTCTCCGACACGATCCTTCTTTTCGATTTCCTCAACTCCAATCGGGGCAAGGACTACGAATTCAAAGGTCCGGAATATGACGATCCGAGATATTTCGGCCCCGGTGTCGGAATGGGCATTCGCAAGGGTGAGAACCTCTTGCGCGACACTATCAGCGCCGGCATTCACAAGGTGCGCGCGAGCGGTGAATACAAGACGATAAACGACAAGTATTTCCCGTTTGATATCTATGGGGAATGAAGAGGACGTTCGTCCCAAGGCCGGTACCATCCGGCCTTGGGACATCCTCTCGAAATGCGCCGCGAAAACGTGGCTTCCCCAACTCTCCCGCAACAATGCGGCATCGCCGCTTCAAGCTGTTCGTGCTCCCGCGGCGAACCCCGGCAAGGGTTTGACGCCGAAACTGGGAGGCGTCGAATATTTCCGGGAAATATCTGCCTGATCAGGGCGACTGATTGTCGATCAACGTCGAGTACATGAAATGCAAAACGCCCCTTCTTACAAGTCACAGTCCGGCTGGAATGCGCTGCTGCCGCAGCGTCGCAACCGGGAGGACGAGACGACAACCCGACGTTTTCGCACCGCCGTCGTCGGCGCGGGTTACACCGGATTGGCGGCCGCACGTCGTCTCGCCGAACTTGCGCCCGGGGAGGAAGTGCTCCTTCTGGATTCGTCGACTATAGGTGAAGGTGCTTCAGGACGGAACTCCGGATTTCTTCTTGTCAATCCGGGTGAACCAAGTGCCAATGCCGCCGGATTTGCAAAGGAGTGGGCGACGCGGCAGATGGGGCTGGCGCAAGCGGGCCTGGATTGGCTCCGTTCGCTGGTGAGCGAACATTCCATAGATTGCGACTGGGATGAAATCACGCCCGCTATAACCGCTGCGGCCACGCCGTCGGTCGAAAAATCGGTTCGCCAGACGCGCGAGACCTATCGCGCATGGGATCTGAACCCCGAGGAGTACTCCCGGCCTGAGCTTTCCCGGATGCTTGGGACCGAGTATTACAGATACGCGATACGGTCCCTGACCCGGGCCCTGGTCCAGCCGGCGGCCCTGCATCGCGGCCTCGCGGACGCGTTGCCTGCGGCCGTAAAGCTGAGAGAAAACACCACCGTCCAATCTTTAAGCGACAACGCTCCCTTTCGTATCCAAACGAACCGTGGCGAGTTTGTCGCAGACCGGGTTTTCGTAACCAACAATCTGCATGCGAGATCTCTCGGAATCGCCCGTAATCGGATGATCGGGATCTACACCTACGGCGCACTCACGCCCCAACTCGGTGATGATCAACTCGCATTGCTGGGCGCCGAGGACTCATGGGGTGTCCTTCCGGGGCATCGCATGGGAACCACAATGCGGAAGACGAAGCGGCGCCTCCTCATTCGAAGTGGTGATTCCTATGAGAAGGAGCTCGGCACTGCAGACGCTCGCAGGATGCTGGCGAAACTCTACCGTCGCAGATTCCCGCGAATGCGCAGCCATGAATTCGAGCATGTGTGGGGCGGCGTCACGGCGATCACCCACAATGACAACTATTTCTTCGGACAGGTCAAACCGGGGATGTATGCATCCGTCGGATGCGGAGGGGCGGGGGTTCTCAAGGGGACCATTCAAGGCAAGCTCCTGGCCGAACAAGCCAGCGGTTTGCGCTCTTCTCTCCTGAGTGATCGTCTTGAGCTCGGAACGCCAACCTGGCTTCCTCCGGAACCGCTCAGACGCATCGGGGCGACCTTGCAGATAGCCTTCGAACAGTGGCAGGCGGGGAGGGAGCGCTGATGGACTATGAACGATTTCGACATTCCCGGCAGCGCCGATCCGGAGCATCGTCATGAGCACAATCGAACGATCCCCCGCACTGCAAGGCTTTCTCGACGCGGTGAAACACGCCGTTGAAACGGGTGCGCCGCGTCCGGAGACGCAAGCTTGCCTGAGGCGCATATTTGCAGCGCTTGCGACGCCAAAACCGGAAACAATTGGCGATGGCGCCCGCCTGCCGGCGTGCGACTTTCTCGATGCCGCGTTGGAGCCGGCAATTCGCCGAGGAGGCCCGCTAAAGCAAGTAGCTCTTGGAATAGCTGGCCTGGCGCCTCTCCTGTCATGGGACAGGCGGGAAGGTGCCGCGCCAACGGCAAGCGAGTCCTTCAGAGACGGGCACGCCAATACCATGATTGTCGGTCCTGAGGGAATTGAGGATCGTCGCGATGTCTGGGTGGGTCTCTCGCTTCTGGCACCGGATGTGCGGTATCCGGATCACAATCATTCACCTGAGGAGATTTACCTCGTTCTCACCGATGGGCGCTTTCGCCACGGGGATGATGACTGGGAAACACCGGGGATCGGCGGCACATTCCATAACAAACCCGGAATTGTGCATGCGATGGCTTCCTCCGGTCATTCTCCGTTCTTGGCTGTCTGGTGCTTGTTCGACCCCAGAGCGACGTGATGAACCTATCTGTGGCGATTTCGATGAACGCAGACGCGCTGGGCACTGCATGGTTCATTGTTAGTTGCGATTTACGAAAAGGAGGGAGTGCTTCAGGAGCCGGGAAGGGGAAGCGGTGCAGCATTCCGACGCAGGGCGAGCACAGTGCCTGGAGGTGCGCGGAACGTCCTGATGGCGCGAACCCCAATTTTAAATGATCAAAATCCCATACCAGCAAACCGAACGAGAGGCGATTGCCTGGTTCACGCGTATGAAAGGGAGGCCTTCGCGCGTTGATCGGCGGAATTTCGAGGAATGGCGCAAGACACCGGTTCATGCGGCAGCCTATGAGCGCGTGTCTTCGCTGTGGTCGTCGGCCGGTGGCCTCGGAGCTTCCCTCGGGCAAGCGGACAGGGGCGCGATCGGGGGCCATCTGACACGTATCGAGGAGCTTCGCCGGCGTCGAAGCGGGAAGAAGGCTGGGGCCTCCATGGTCTCAGTGCTGCTTGCGCTCG
The DNA here is from genome assembly GCF_040812195.1 of Shinella sp. S4-D37. Lineage (NCBI taxonomy): Bacteria > Pseudomonadati > Pseudomonadota > Alphaproteobacteria > Hyphomicrobiales > Rhizobiaceae > Shinella > Shinella sp. S4-D37. The sequence continues at coordinate 231,598 of NZ_JBFNXL010000002.1, forward strand.
GCGCTTTTGGTTGGCTCTGGCTGGAAAGGCCGCATTTTCTTCAGGATATCCGCGCCGACTATGTCGCCGAACGCGGTGAACAACGTTCGATCACCCTGTCTGACGGTTCAACCGTGCTTCTTGACGCCGATAGCGCTGTAACCGTCGACATGACGGATAGAGAGCGACGCATTGGTCTTCTGCGCGGAACGGCTTACTTTGAAGTGCAGCCGTCGTCGGTTCCTTTCATCGTTGACGCCGCAAACGGCCATTCACGGGTTCTCGGAACAGCATTCGACATCTCCATCACGCAAGAAGGGGCCAAAGTAACGCTGGCACGGGGCAGCCTGCAGGTCTCGCTGGACGATGCGTCAACACATGTGGTCCTGAAGCCGGGCGAGAGCGTCGCTTATGGCCACAAAGGGCTTGGCGCGGCGGGCTCGGTCGAAATCTCCGAGGCGATGGCATGGCGAGAGGGACGTCTGGTGTTCAACAATATGCGTCTTTCCGACGTCCTCGCGCAGATCGAGCGAAATCGTGACGGCCGTATCGTCGTGATTGGCGATGCACTCGCAGAAAGACGGGTCAGCGGCAGCCTTCTGCTTGCCGATACCGATGCCGCGCTGGATGCAGTGCAGTCGATTGCCGGCTTCCGGATGCAGAAGCTCGGTAGCCACCTCGTCATCATCCGGTAGCAGGCTCATAGTTTCTAAAAGAAGATGACAAAAATATTCCACTTTTTGTGAGGGTGCTTCTCCACGGGGATCGTTAGGCCATTGAGAGGGTGCGCTGAGCGCACCGGCGATCGGTGAAATGGAAAGGCTTTCCTCATGAATGGCAACAGGATACGCAATCTGGCGCTGCTCCTAGCGACGACGGTCCTCATGGCGCCGGGAGGGGCTGTGTTGGTAGCTGGCCCCGCCTATGCGCAATCGGCATCCGATGCCGTTCATGCCTTCAACGTCCCGGCAAAACCCATCCGCCAGACGCTGCATGATATCGCGCGCGTCGCCGGCATCTCGGTGGTGTTCGATGAGACTGCAGCAGCATCGGTCGGTGGAAAAGCCGTCCAGGGCTCGATGACGACATCCGAGGCGATCAGTCGTGCTCTTTCGGGAAGTGGGCTTTCCTGGCGCTTTACCAATGGCAGCACGGTGACGATTACCGATCCGGCGGCGGGCGTCACGTCAGGAGCCGCAGGTGATGGTACCGTTCTGGAAACGATCACCGTCGATGGACGTTCGGCCATAACTGAAGGCACCGGATCTTACACCACCGGCGAAACCAGCGCGGCAACCCGCCTGCCATTGACCTTAAAGGGAACGCCGCAATCGACCTCGGTGGTCACCCGGCAGATCATCAGCGACCAGAAGCTTGATCGAGTACCAGACGTTCTCGACAATGCCACTGGCGTGATGTTCGATCCCGGCGAAACCGACCGCACCTCCGTTTATGCGCGCGGATTTACGATCGGGGAATACACCGTTGATGGTGTGGCCCGGCCTGATACGAACGAGTTCGGTGGCACATACGAATCTTCCGCAATCTATGACCGGATCGAAATCGTACGAGGCGCTGCCGGCCTCATGAAGTCGAGCGGTCAACCTTCCGCCTCCGTCAATCTGGTGCGAAAGCGCGCCACTAGCACCGACTTGACAGGTTATGTAAGCGGTCGCGCCGGCTCGTGGGAAAACTTCGGCGGTGAGGCTGACGTCCAGGGCTCGCTGAACGAGGCGGGAACGCTGAGAGGGCGTTTTGTCGCTGACGTAAGCGGCGGAAACTCGTTCCTTGATCGCTACAGCAATCTCAACCAGGCCTACTACGGGACGTTGGAAGCGGATGTTTCCGACACAACCACCGTTATCGGTGGCATCGAACATAGCCGGCACGCACCGGAGGGCTCGACCTGGGGAAGTTGGCCGCTCGTCTTCAGCGACGGCACGCCGACCGATTTCCGCCGCGGCTTCTCGACGGGGTTGGACTGGACCTATTGGAATTCCGACAGCACAACCGTCTTTGGTCGTGTAGAGCATGAGTTCGAAAATGGCTGGAAGGCGCAGGCAGCCCTGTCGCATACGATCCAGCACTACGATTCACAACTCTTGTACACTTATGATCTGCCAGATCCGGTTACGGGGCTCGGAGTCCAGCCTTACGCTGGAAAATTCGATCGTACACGCGTTGCCACTGCCGGCAATGTCGATGTGTCGGGCGAGATTGAAGCGATGGGTCGGACGCATGATCTGAGTTTCGGTGTATCCGCAAGCCGCTCCCATTTTGACGGCACCAATGCTTATGGAAGTGGGCTCGCTCCGATCGATCTTTTCAATTGGGATGGGTCTTATCCAGAACCGACCTGGGGCGCAGCGAACGTTGTTGAAAGCGAGGTGGTGCGCCAATATTCCGCTTACACGGCGTCTCGGCTCTCCATCACGGACCAACTCAATCTCATCCTCGGAGCGCGCTTCAATCGATGGGAGCAGGAGCCGCGTGAATTCAACAATCTGACGCCCTATGCCGGCGTCGTCTATGATTTCACCGACAGCTTCTCGGCCTATGCAAGCTATACGGAAATCTTCAACCCGCAGGACTACAAGGATCCGTCCGGGAATTATCTCGACCCCGAGGTGGGTGCCGGCTACGAAGCGGGGATCAAGGGATCCTTCTTTGATGATCGCCTGAATGCTTCGCTCTCCGTCTACCGTACGCAGAAGGATAACGTGGCCGAGGAGATTTCCGGCGTCTTCACGCCTGATGGCGAAATGGCGTTCAGGCCCGTCAAGGGTGTGAAGACCGAAGGCGTGGAACTCGAACTTTCCGGTGAGATCGCTCCGGATTGGCAACTGTTCTTCGGTGCCTCGACCTTCCGCAGTAAGCAGCCTGACCGCAGCGACCACAATGGCTTCCTGCCGCGCAGCAGCGTGAAGGTCTTCACCACCTACCAGCTGCCCGGTGAATGGGAAAAGCTCACCATCGGCGGTGGTCTCAAGTGGAACAGTTCGTCCTATGTCGATATCGACGGCGTCACCACGGCAAGCGGCACGACACGCTTCAAGCAGGACGCGTTCGTAACGGTCGACCTTATGGCGAAGTACGATTTCACCGAGACGCTTGTCGGCCAGGTGAACGTCAACAACGTCTTCAACGAAAAGTACTACATCCTGCGCAGCGGCGACAACGCGCCCTACGGGAAACCACTGAATGCGACGTTCACGCTGACGAAACGGTTCTGATCGTCATGAGACGCCTGAAAACCTTCATTCACGTTCTTGCCGTGCTCGTCCTGTCCTCCTCCGCCCCGGCCATGGCAGAAGGCGGCTCGTTTCCGGCGACGGTGGAACACGCGCTGGGAACCACGGTTGTACCCGCCGATCCCCAGAGGATCGTGACACTCGGCTGGAGTGGGGAGGATGCCGTCCTCGCCTTCGGCAAGGTGCCGGTCGCTATGACGAACTACAGCCTCTTCGAGCGCGGCGTGTTTCCCTGGAACGAGCCGAAGCTCGGCGATCAAAAGCCGGTACTTCTGGCGCAGGGGGAAGTGGACTTGGAACAGATCGCCGCGCTCAAACCGGACCTTATTCTCGGCGTCTATTCAGGGGTCGACGACGTCGCCTGGAAGCGCCTTTCGTCTATTGCACCGACGGTGGTGTACCGGTCCGGGCCGTGGCTGGCGAACTGGCGCGAGCAGACGGAGATGACGGGGGCGGCGCTCGGTCGCCCGGAGGAAGTGCGCCGGCTGATCGACGGGACCAATACGTTCCTGCGCTATCTCGGGTCGAAGCATCCCGATCTCAAGGGTAAAACCTTCGCCTTCGGCACCTATTTCGCCGGCAGCAGCGGCATTGTGGTCTATCTGCCGGATGATCCGCGGGTGGAAGCGCTGGTGGAGCTGGGTCTCAAGGTGCCGCCCGGCATCGAAGCACTCGGCAAATCCGCGCCCGGTGATTTCTCCGTCTCCGTGAGCCTTGAGGAGATATCGACGATCGACGCGGACATCCTGGTCATGTGGTACGGTCCCGGTGCACGGGCGGCGGCGGAAGCGCAGCCGCTGTTCAACACGCTCGGCGCTGTCAGACACGGCAGCTATGTCGCGCTGGAGGATCCGATCGATGTTTGGTCGACCTCGGCGCTCAGCGTTCTGTCGGTCCCCTATGGCTTTCCCCGTTTCGTGCCCAGGCTGGCGGGAGCGGCAGCGCGGGCAGGGGAGAAGTGACATGACGGTGAATGCCAAAGCCCTTTCGGGCGCTGATCATCACGATCACGACCATTATGTCGAAGACTACTTCCTGGCGACGGCGGCGTCGGTGGAGCGCCTGACGCCCTCTATGATCCGCGTGGTGCTGAAGGTGGAGGGAGGCGAGCGGCTGGTGCCGAGTGGCCACCCGGACGAATGGCTGCGACTGGCGCTCCCGCCCGATGCGGATACGCCGGTGACGCTGCCGGTCCTGATGGAGAACGGCAAGTGGGGCCGGCCGGATGGCTCTAAGCACTGCCCGAACCGGCCCTATACGATCCGCCGCTGGGATTCTGCGACCTGTGAGATGGTCATCGATATCGTCGTGCATGAGGGCGGTGTTGCCGCTGGCTGGGCGATGGCGGCGAAGGTCGGCGATGTCGTCGGCCTCTGCAACCCGGAGGGCCGATTCTGGCTGCCGAAGGGCAGCCGCTGGCTGATGATGCTCACCGACATTACCGGTCTCCCGGCCGTCGGCCGTGTGCTGGAGGACCTGCCGGCGGGTTTCCGGGCGATCGTGCATGTCGAGGTGCCCTCGGAAGCGGACAGACAGGAAATCGACACACAGGCGGATGTTACGATCATCTGGCATGCCAGCCACGGGCCGCGCGCGGATCGCCCCGGATATACGGACCTGCCGGGCATCGCTGCAGGGATCGGCAGCCTTCCGGACGGACCGGGCTATATCTACATCGCCGGCGAGGCCAAGGCTGCCGCCGCGTGCCGTACGCATTTTCGCGACGGCCTCGGTTTCGAGAAGGGTCGCATCGACGCCATCGGTTACTGGATCCAGGGGCAGGCTCGGATATGAGGGCCTTGCATACGCTGGTAGAGGAAAGGCCCTTGCGCAGGGACCCATGCATTGCGTCTTGCGGTCTGTGGCTTGGAATAGGCCTCCTGTTCGTTACCGCCCTTGCTCTGGCAAGCCTCCTTGTGGGTGCGCGTCCCATCGCTCCGTCCGTCGCACTGGATGCGTTCTTTTCCTATGACGCATCTTCTCCGCTTCATATCATCGTCAGGGACTACCGCCTTCCGCGCACGCTGCTTGCGGTCCTCTGCGGTGCAGCTTTCGCCGTATCCGGGGCGTTGATCCAGGCGGCGACGCGCAACCCTCTGGCCGATCCTGGCATTCTGGGTGTCAATGCGGGTGCGGCCTTCTTCGTGACCGTTGCCGTCGGCTTGCTCGGATGGCAGTCGATTGATGCCTATTTGTGGGCTGGCTTCCTTGGAGCTGTTGTCGTGACGCTCACCGTCTACGCGTTGGGCGCGGCCGGGCGCGATGGCGCGACGCCCGTGCGGCTGGTGCTTTCCGGCGTGGCGCTGTCGGCGGTGCTTGGCGGTATCGGTTCGGCGGTGACGCTGCTCGACCCGCAGGCTTTCGATGCGCTGCGCATGTGGTCGATCGGCTCGGTCGCCGGGCGCGACATGCATGTCGCTGTCGCCGTCGCGCCCTTCATTGTGCTGGGGCTCGTTATCGCGGTTGCCGCCGCACGCCCGCTCAATGCGGTAGCGCTCGGCGATAGCCTCGCCCGTGCTCTTGGCGCCGATGTGCTACGCGCCCGCATCCTCGTCGTGATCGCCGTCACGCTTCTTGCTGGCGCGGGCACGGCCGCGGCAGGTCCGATCGGCTTCATCGGGCTGATGGTGCCGCACGCCGTGCGCTGGTTCACGGGGCCAGACCAGCGGCGTATCCTTCCGCTCACCATGGTCTTCGGGCCGGTCCTGCTTCTTATCGCCGATATGACCGGTCGTCTCGTTCTCCATCCCGACGAGATCGAGGCAGGCATCGTCACCGCTTTCCTCGGTGCCCCGATCCTCATCCTGCTCGCACGGCGCGCCGAGGCGCGCGGCCTATGAGGCGGGATCGTTCCTCCTCCAGCGTCTTCGGTCGCCGCGTGCTCGCCGCCAGGGCGTTCGGCGACCGGCTGTCGTTTCTCCTGGATGTGCGCACACTTTCCATCGGCCTTACGCTTTTCCTTCTGGCGCTTGCCGTCGCCGCGATCACGCTGGCGAGCGGTACCTATGTCGTCACGCCCGCCGACGTGGCGCGGGCGCTCCTCGGAGAGGGCGAGGAGATGGCCCGCATGATCGTTGTCGAGTGGCGCCTGCCGCGCGCGCTGCTTGCGCTGCTGCTTGGCGGGGCACTCGGCATGAGTGGCGCGATCTTCCAGTCGCTGACGCGCAATCCGCTCGGTAGCCCGGATATCATCGGCTTTGCCGCCGGTTCCTATTCCGGAGCGCTGGTGGTTATCCTCCTCCTGTCGGGCGGCTACTACGAAACGGCGGCAGGCGCGCTAGTCGGCGGTATCGTCACGGCGCTTACGGTCTATCTCCTTGCCTGGCGTCGCGGCGTGAAGGGGTTCCGGCTGATCATCGTCGGCATCGGTGTCTCGGCCATGCTCGGCGCGTTCAATGCCTGGATGATCCGGCAGGCGGACCTCAAGGTGGCACTCGGCGCCGCCGTCTGGGGCGCGGGGTCGCTGAACGGTCTCGGTGTCGACCAGCTCATGCCTGTCATGGTGGTCCTGTGTCTTATCGTGCCACCGACGCTGTTCCTTGCGCGGCCAATGCGCCAACTCGAAATGGGTGACGACGCGGCCATGGCCTCCGGCGTGAATGCCAATCGGGTCCGTCTTTGCCTGATGGTGCTCGGCGTCGCGCTGACGGCCACTGTCACGGCCGCTGCTGGCCCCATCGCTTTCATTGCCCTCGCCGCTCCGCAGATTGCACGACGGTTGACGCGGTCAGCGGGCGTGGCGCTTTTGCCATCGGCGCTGATGGGCAGCCTGTTGCTGGCCGTCGCCGACTGGGTCGCCCAGCATGCCTTTACTACCCAGCTTCCCGTCGGCGTCATGACCGTCAGCATCGGCGGGCTCTATTTCCTCTGGCTCATCATCCGGGAGGGCCGTACATGACGGCAGACCGTCTCCACGCCCGAAACCTCACGCTCCGCTATGAGGAGCGCACGATCTCGCAGGATCTCTCCGTCACCATCCCCGACGGATCCTTCACAGTCGTCGTCGGGTCGAATGCCTGCGGCAAGTCAACTTTGCTGCGTGCCCTGTCGCGGCTGCTCGCTCCCGCAAGCGGGAGTGTGATCCTCGATGGCAAACCCATCGGTGCGCTGTCGTCAAAGGACGTGGCCCGCCGGCTGGGCCTGTTGCCGCAGAGCGCAGTCGCCCCCGAGGGCATCACCGTCGCTGATCTCGTGGCGCGTGGACGCTATCCGCACCAACCCTTCCTCCGGCAATGGTCCCGGACGGATGAGGCGGCCGTCATTGCGGCGATGGAAGCGACACATGTCGCCGATCTCTCCGGTCGTCTTGTCGATGAACTTTCTGGAGGCCAGCGCCAACGCGTGTGGATCGCCATGGTGCTCGCCCAGGAAACGCCAATCCTGCTGCTCGACGAGCCCACGACCTTCCTCGACATCGCCCACCAGATCGAAATGCTCGATCTCCTTTCCGACCTCAATGCCGAAGGCCGCACCGTCGTTGCGGTCCTGCATGATCTCAATCATGCCTGCCGCTATGCCTCCCATCTCATCGCCATGAAGGACGGTAACGTTATTGCGCAAGGGCGACCAACCGACATTGTAACGGAACGCCTTGTTCAAACTGTCTTTGGCCTCTCCTCTATCATCATGGACGATCCCGTCTCTGGAACCCCCATGGTCGTGCCAAAAGGGCGACGAAAAGGCGTGTGCTGGGAGAAAGACCAAACGGAGGTGGGAGGACCGACGCCTTCGATCACCTTGGCCGACATTGCCGATACCGAAGAAAGCCTGCCCGATGATTAGTGTTCTGAAGCGTTTTGCGTCCTATTACCGTCCGCACTGTGGGCTTTTCGCGCTGGATTTCTCCTCCGCGGTGATCGCGGGCCTCTTGGAACTGGCGTTTCCCGTGGCGGTGACGCTGTTCATCGACCGCCTGCTGCCGACCGGCCGGCTCGATCTCATCGCGCTCGCCGCCGTCGGCCTGTTCCTGATCTATGTCGTCAATGCCGGCCTGCAGGTCATCGTCACCTATTGGGGCCACATGCTGGGCATCCGCATCGAGGCCGAGATGCGCCGCAAGGCCTTCGACCATCTGCAGAAGCTCTCCTTCGGCTTCTTCGACAACCAGAAGACGGGCCATCTCGTGGCGCGCCTGACCAAGGATCTGGAAGAGATCGGCGAGGTGGCCCATCACGGGCCGGAGGATCTCTTCATCGCCATCATGACGCTGATCGGCGCCTTCCTCCTCATGCTCTGGGTGCATGTGCCGCTGGCGCTGATCACCGCCATCATCGTCCCGCTGACGGCCTTCGTCACCACCCATTACGGCGTGCGCATGACCACGACCTGGCACGCGATCTACGGCCGCGTCGCCGATTTCAACGCCCGCATCGAGGAGAATGTCGGCGGCATCCGCGTCGTGCAGGCCTTCGCCAACGAGGATCACGAACGCCGGCTCTTTGCCGAGAGCAACCGCAACTACCTCGTCACCAAGCTTCAGGCCTACAAGGTGATGGCCGCCTCCATGTCGCTCTCCTACCTTTCCATGCGCTTCGTGCAGGTGGTGGTGATGCTGGCGGGCGCCTGGTTCGTCACGCGCGGCGAGCTTTCGGCCGGCGGCTTCGTCGGCTTCCTGCTCCTGGTCGGGGTGTTCTTCCGGCCGATCGACAAGATCAACTCGATCATCGAGACCTATCCCAAGGGCATCGCCGGCTTCACGCGCTACACGCAGTTCCTCGACACCGAACCCGACATCAGGGACCGCGAGGATGCCCGGGAGGTCGGACGGCTCGCCGGCGATATCGAATACCGCGGCGTCGGCTTCGGCTATCGTTCCGACCGGTCGGTCTTCGACGGGCTGGACCTTGCCGTGCGGGCGGGCGAGACGATCGCCTTCGTCGGCCCGTCGGGCGCCGGCAAGACGACGATCTGCTCGCTGCTGCCGCGCTTCTACGAGGTGACGGGCGGGGCGATCAGCATCGACGGCATCGACATCCGCGACATGACGCTGAAATCGCTGCGCTCCAATATCGGCATCGTCCAGCAGGACGTCTTCCTGTTCGCCGGCACGATCCGCGAGAACATCGCCTATGGCCGGCTGGAGGCGAGCGAGGCGGAGATCGTCGAGGCCGCCCGCCGCGCGCGTCTCGACGACGTGATCGCCGGCCTGCCCGACGGCCTCGATACCCTGATCGGCGAGCGCGGGGTGAAACTCTCCGGTGGCCAGAAGCAGCGCCTCGCCATCGCCCGCATCTTCCTGAGGAACCCGCCGATCCTCATCCTCGACGAGGCGACCTCGGCGCTCGACACGGAGACGGAGCGCGCCATCCAGCAATCCCTTGCCGAACTTTCGGCCGGCCGCACGACGCTCGTCATCGCCCACCGTCTCGCGACCATCGCGAACGCCGACCGAATCCTCGTCGTCGATGACGGCCGCATCGTCGAAAGCGGCAATCATGCCGGGCTCATCGCCCGCAAGAACGGGCGGTATCAAAGCCTCCACGTTGCTCAGAAAGGCAAAGGCAAAGCATGTAAGGTGGGCACGACTGGCTGACTCTGGCACCACCAGTCAGAAAAGAATGTGAATGATATATAAACAGATCAATTCTGAATGGATGATCCGTATTTATATCTTTTTTGTTGACCGATCTTAGAATGTTTGAGATAGCTTGTCTAATCCACGGAGAACGGTTGGGTAGGTCGGATGGCACGGTCTGAGTCAGATGCCTTGCTGGAAGTCGGGCGGTTGCTAAAGGCTACCCGCAAAGGCCGGCAACTGACCCAGGAGCAGGTTGCCGACATGGCGGGCATATCGCGTCCCCGCTATCGCGAGATAGAAGCCGGAAGCAGTGCTGCGCGCACGACGACCCTGATCAACATCGCCCGTGCTCTCGGACTTGAGTTGATGCTTATACCGCAGGCGATGGTTCCGGCCGTCGACGCGCTGCTGCGACCGCATGACGATCTCGACGATCTCCCGGCATTCATGGCTCATGCAGACGGGGATGAGAATGCCTGAAGCTTCATCCGATCCGAGATCCATCTCGTCGCTCGACGTGCTGCTGAACGATATGAAGGTCGGCACGATCGTCAGGACGCCCGGCGATTTCAACGCCTTCAGCTTCGAGGACAGCTATCGCGCATCGGGCGGCTTCCCAGTGCTCAGCCTGTCTTTTCGCGCAGCCAGTGGCGGCTTGCGTAAGGACCCGAAACCCGTTGCCAGAGCGTTGCCGGCGTTCTTCGCCAATCTGCTCCCCGAAGACAAGCTGCGGGAAGCGATGGAAAAACACCACGCGGGGAGTGTCCGCGCCGGAAACGATTTCGACCTGCTCGCCGCACTGGGTTCGGATCTGCCAGGCGCCGTCCGCGTCGTGCCGAGCGACGGGACGATTGCCCGTCTCGACAATCTGCCCGCTACCAAGCCGAAAGCCCGGTTTTCGCTCGCCGGCGTTCAGATGAAGCTTTCGGTCATCAAGAACACGGGGAAGGGCGGTGGACTGACGTTGCCGATCGGCGACGAGCAGGGGGCCTACATTGCCAAGTTTCCATCGACCTCGTTTCCCGGCGTGTCGGAAAACGAATATGCCAATCTTGCACTGGCTGAAGCGATCGGCATGGAGGTTCCGGAGCGTGAACTCGTCGAGCAATCAGAGTTCGAAGGTATCCCGAAGGAGTTCGAGACGCTGTCGGACGGTAGAGTCCTGCTCGTCAAACGTTTCGATCGTGGCGCAAACGGCGAGCGGATCCATATCGAGGATTTCGCGCAGGTATTCGGCGTCTATCCTTCGCGGAAATACGAAGGAGCTGCATATCATGATATTGCCGCAGCCTTGAACGTTGCCGTTTCGTCCGACGCTGCGCTCGAGTTCGTCCGCCGACTGGCTCTGGCTGCCATAACCGGCAATGGTGACATGCACCTGAAAAACTGGTCGCTGATCTATCGCGGAGCGGGCGATAAACCGGAGTTTGCGCCTGTCTACGACGTGCTCTCGATAATCCCTTACATCCCTGCAGATGCCATGGCTCTGTCGCTCGCCGGCGAGCGCCCCTTCAAGGCGTTGAATGCGCAACGATGGAAAGCCTTCGCCAATCGCGCGCGCTTGCCGGAAGCGGCCGTGCTTAAAGCGGTGGTCGATACGGTCGAGCGCGTCAACGAAGTTTGGTGGTCGCTGCCGGAACGTAGTGTCGCTCGGGCGAAGGTTCTCGAGCGTATCGATACGCATGTAAGGCTGATGACGCCGATCCTTGGCACGTGCGTGGAGTGAAGCCATGTGTCAGTTCACGACACGTAACAGGCATCACCAAATAAAGGCGCTGACCCCAACTTAGGAGGGATCAAGATCCCGCAGCTATTAGATAATCCGGCACAGAGCAAAAAACGAAATAGCAGGTCTCAGGTTCACATCCCTTCAAGAGCTTAATGATGCTGCTTTTGTTGGTTTTAGATGTTCCTTATGTGCGTTGCGCCGGGGGTCTTTTGGGGCCAGCCATTCAAAAATAGTAGTTGGCGAGCCGTTTACCGGCTGATACCTTCACCTCGAATGTAGTTCCATAGAGTGCTTCGAGCACAACTGGATCGATGATCTCCTCCGGTGGCCCCTGCCTGAGAATCCGGCCCTCGCGCATAGCGATGATGTGGTCGGCATGGCAGGAGGCGAAGTTGATATCGTGCAGCACGACGACGACGGTCTTCCCGAGTTCGTCGGCCGCGCGGCGGATCATGCGCATCATCGAGACGGCATGGCGGATGTCGAGATTGTTGAGCGGCTCGTCGAAGAGCACGTAGTCGGTATCCTGGCAGAGCACCATGGCGACGAAGGCGCGCTGCCGCTGACCGCCCGAGAGTTGGTCGAGGAAGCGGTCTCTCAGGTCGGAAAGATCCACATAGCCGAGCGCGTCTTCAATATGGCGCGCGTCCTCCACAGTCAGCCGGCCGCGCGAATAGGGATAGCGGCCGAAGGCGACAAGATCACCGACGGTCAGGCGTGAGGCCATCTGGTTGTCCTGCCGGAGAATGGACAGGCGCCGCGCTAGCACGTCGCTCGCGGTCTTCGTGACATCCAGGCCATCAATGCTGACCGTTCCCGCATCAAGGGCTATGAGGCGGCTAACCATTGACAGGAGCGTGGATTTTCCTGCACCGTTCGGGCCTATGATCGCCGTCACGCCGCCGCCAGCGAATTCAAGGCTCACGCCATCCACGACGATGGTTTCGCCATAGCGCTTTATAGCGTTTTCCACGCGGATCATCGGGTTTTTCCCCTTACGAGCAGGATTAGGAAGACAAGCCCGCCGACGAATTCGATAACGATGCCGACGGCGGTGTCGAAGGCCAGCATACGCTCCAGCACGAGCTGGCCACCGACAAGGCTGATGACGGCAGCAAGCACGGCGGCTGGCAGCGTGAAGCGGTGCAGGTTAAGCGGCATTATCTGATAGGCGAGGCTCGCCACTAAGAGACCGAAAAAGGTGACCGGGCCGACAAGCGCCGTCGATACCGAGACTAGAACGGCGATCAGCACGAGGATCTGCGTGGTCAAACGGCGATGCGCGACGCCGAGCGTGATGGCGCTCTCCCTGCCGAGGGCGAGGATGTCGAAGGTGGGGAAGAGATGCCAAGCCGCGATGCCCGCCCCGGCGATCATGAGCGCGGAGAGCGCGAGCAGACCCGTATCGAAGCTGTTGAAGCTCGCAAAGAGCCGGTCCTGCAGCACGATGAATTCGTTCGGGTCGATCACACGCTGGAGAAACCCTGAGACGCTGCGGAACAGGATGCCGAAGATGATGCCGACCAGCATCAGCACATGAAGGCTACGCACGGCGCCCGAAAAGAGCCAGCGATAGAGCAGGCAGGAGAAGAGCATCATGGCGCCGCACTCGACGACGAAGAGCAGACGTGGATCGATGGTGCTCGTCACCTGTGCGCCGAGGAAGAACATCATCACCGTCTGGATCAGCGCATACAACGCATCGAAACCCATGATCGACGGGGTGAGGATGCGGTTGTTGGTAATGGTCTGGAACAGCACGGTCGACAGGGCGATCGCATAGGCGACGAGCAGCATGCCGGCAAGCTTGACGCCGCGGAAGGGCAAGACGAAGGACCAGCTTCCCTTGGCGCCGAGCGTCATGAAGAGAAGACAGACGGCGGCAGCGGCAATGCCGAGCAGGATGAGCGTGCGCCGGGAGCGCGCAAGGAGAACGGCTCTAGGCTGCACGCAAACGTCTCCTCAGGACAAGATAGAGGAAGAAGGCGCTGCCGAGCATGCCGAGCACTGTGCCGACGGGTACCTCGAACGGCGCGATGACGAGGCGGCCGATCATGTCGCAGACGACGACGAGGCCGGCACCGATGATCGCGACCCAGGGCAGGGAGCGGCGCAGCCGGTCGCCCATCGCCATGGCGACGAGGTTGGGCACGATGAGGCCGAGAAACGGCATCATGCCGACCGTGACGACGACGGCGGCCGTGACCATCGAGACGATGACGAGGCCGAGCGTGACGACGCGGCCATAGTGGACGCCGAGATTGGTGGCGAAGGCCTCGCCCATGCCGATCACGGTAAACCGGTCGGCGGCAGCATAGGCAAGGGCGGTCAGGCCAAGCGACAGCCAAAGCAATTCATAACGTCCGCGCAGCACGGCGGAGAAGTCTCCGGTCGTCCAAGCGCCGAGCGATTGCAGCATGTCGTAGCGATAGGCGAAGAAGGTGGTGACCGCGCTGATGATGCCGCCGAGCATGATGCCGACGAGCGGCACCATCAGCGGCGAGCGCAGCGGAATGCGCGTCAGGATCAGTAGGAAGAGGCCGGTGCCGGCAAGCGCGAAGGCCGTCGCGACGAGCATTTTCAGATAGACCGACAGGTCCGGCGCCAGAAGCAGAACCACAAGAATGCCGAGGCCGGCGGATTCGACGGTTCCGGCAGTCGAGGGCTCGACGAAGCGGTTGCGTGCCAGCATCTGCATGATCGTGCCGCAGACGGCCATGCCGGCGCCGGCAAAGAGCAGCGCCAGCGTGCGCGGAATGCGCACCTCGATGAGCACGAGCCGCGCCGTTGCGTTTTCGCCTGCAAGAAGGGCGGAAAGCGAAAGGTCGCTCACGCCGATGAGGACGCTCACGACCGAAAGCAGCAGCAGGGCTGAAAGGGCAAGGACATACTTCAAGTCAGGCATTCACCGGTCATGCCAGGCGGGGTCGCTATGTGCCCCGCCTGTCGTTTCAAGATTTTCCTAGGGCTGCGGCGAGCTGGTCGACCGTCCGCTGCATCGAGGAAATACCGCCGCCGACGAGATACCAGGCCGCCGCATCGAGATAGACAACGTTTCCGCCCTGCCAGGCCTTCGTCTGCCTGACGACCTCATTGTCGAGGAACTGGGCAGCAGCCGTGCCCTCGCGGCCGATCGCGGTATCGCGGTCGATCACGAAGAGCCAGTCGGGATTGGTTTCAAGGATATATTCGAACGATATGGCCTGGCCGTGGTTGCCGACATTTTGCGTTTCTGCAGCTGGCAAAACGCCGTAGGCGCTGTGCAGCATACCGAAGCGCGAACCGGGACCGTAGGCGCTCATCTTGCCTCCGGTGGTCAGGATCAGCAGGCCCTTGCCCTTGCCGGCCGCTAGCGTCTTCAGGTCGGCAACGGCGCTGTCAAGCCTGGCGAGAAGCGCGTCGCCCTCGGCCTTTTTGTCGAACAGGCCGGCCAGTGTGGCGACGTTGTTCTTCGCTTCCTCGATATAGTTCTTGGCATCGACGGTGAGGTCGATGGTGGGGGCGATCTTGGCAAGCTCGGGGTATTTGGCGGCCGAGCGGCCCGCGACGATGATCAGGTCCGGCTCGGCCGCATTGACGGCCTCGTAATCCGGCTCGAACAGCGTGCCGATCTTCAGATATTTCTCGTCGTTGTAGCTCTTGAGATAATCGGGCTTGCCGCCGCCGGGGACGCCGGCCACTTCGACGCCGAGGGCGGTGAGTGTATCGAGCGAGGCAAGATCGAAGACCAGCACCTTTTCCGGCTTGGCCGCGAATGTCGCCTCGCCCTGCTTGTGCCTGATCACGATGTCGGCTGCCGAGGCGGCGCTGCCAAAGAGCGCCGTTGCGATGAAGGCGAGCGCGGCGAAGAGCGACGCGGACCGGGAGAGTTTCATGTTTTCAGCTCCTGCAGTTTCGAACGGGCCCTGCCCATCGAGAAAGGCGCGGGGATTGCTCCCCGCGCAATGATCAGAATTGCGATTTCATGCTGGCCCAGAACCGGCGGCCTTCGCCCAGCGCATTGAAATCGGTGGGCTCCACCTTCTTGTCGAAGACGTTGTAGACGGCCGCGTTCAGCGTGACATTGTCGTTGACGACATATTGCAGGCCTAGGTCGAGCGTGGCGTAGGGATCGTATTTGCGTCCCTCCTGGCCGTTGATCATGACCGGCGAGCCGTTGGTGCCGATACGGGCGCCGGCGGCGATTTCCGAACCGTGATAGTTCGCGCTCGCCCAAGTCGTCAGGCCTTCCACGCTGGTCGTCCAGTCGGCGCGGATGTTGCCCGTGTGCTCCGGCGTGCGGGCGAGCGGGAAGCCGACGAAGGTGCCGGTCTTCTGTTCCGACTTGGTGTAGGTGTAGCTCGCACGCAGCGACAGGTCCGGCGTGGCATGCCATGTCGCGGCGAGTTCGACACCCTGCATGACCGCGTCATCGACATTGTAGTTGTACCAGAGGCGGTAATTCGGATCCTCGTCCCAGCGGGCGATCGTGCCGTCGGGATTGAGCACGAGCGCGTTGGAAATCTTGTCCTTGAAGTCGGTGTAGAAATAGGTGCCGCTCAGGATGACGTCGCCATTGTCCCAGACCGCGCCGAATTCATAGCTCGTGCTGCTTTCGGCCTTGAGATTGGGATCGCCGATGATGACGCCGCAGGTGCCCTCCGGTCCGTTGGTGCAGCCGCCGCCGCCCGTGGTCATGGCATAACCGGGCGCGATCTGGCGGATTTCAGGCGCGCGGAAACCGGTCGAGATGCCGCCTTTCACGGTCAGGTCGCTCGTCGCCTTCCAGACGCCGTACACGCGCGGGCTGAAATGCGCGCCGTATTGCTCGTGGTGGTCCATGCGCAGGCCGCTGGTCAGCGCGAAGTCTTCGACCATGCGCCATTCGTCTTCGGCGAACAGCGCCCATTGCGTGGCCGAGAAGGTCTCGGTGAGACCCGTGCGGCGGCCGGGATTCTGGTCGGCGAGGCGCGCTTCGAAATACTGGCCGCCCGTGACGAGCATATGCTGGCCCAGAAGCTCGAATGGGGTCGTGAACTTGCCGTTGATGACGGTGTTGCGGATTTCCGGCTCGCGCGGATTGAGCGCATAGCGCTCCGTGACGGCATCATAGGTGTAGATGCTGCGCTGGCCCCATTCCTGCTGGATGGAGAAGTCCGACGTTGTCGGTCCCCAGCGGCCGGTATGCGACAGTGACCAGTGTTCGCGCGTGTTCAGGCGGAAGGATTCGCTGTCGCCGGCAACGAGCGTGTCGCCAATCGTCGCGTCGCGCTTCAGCCGCTGACGGCCGGCTTCCAGCATGATGTCGTGGTCTTCGTTCGGCGTGAAGGTGAGGCGTGCCGTGAGGTCGATGTCCTTGGCGCCGAGCGTGCCGCCCGTGACCGCGTCCTCGCCCCGGCGATAGCCGCTGCCCCAGAGCTGCATGCCGAGCGTTTCCTCGAACAGCGGTCCGTTGAGATACCAGGACGCCTTGCCGCTGTTGCCGAAGCGCGAATGCTGCTGGAGCGTGCCTTCCGTCGTGACGGAGCCGGACCAGACGTTGGCCACCTTGCGGGTGATGATGTTGATCACGCCGCCTATGGCATCCGAGCCATAAAGCGACGACATCGGCCCCTTCACGACTTCGATGCGCTCGATGGCCGAAAGCGGCGGAATGAAGTTCTGTTCGTAGCCGGAGCTGCCGTTGGGGCGCGCGTCGCGCGTGCTCTGGCGCTTGCCGTCCACGAGAATGAGCGTGTAGGTGCCGGGAAGGCCGCGGATGAAGATGTCCTTCTCGTTCGCGACGCCCGTAACCGAGACGCCCTGAACTTCGCGCAGGGCGTCGGTCAGATCTTGGAACGAGCCTTTCTCCAGCTCTTCGCGCGTCACGACGGTGATGCTCGCCGGCGCGTCCTTGACGCTCTGCTCGAAACCGGTGGCCGTCACCACCACCTGGTCGAGAACCGTCGCTTCCGCCTGCTCTTCCTGTGCCAGGGCTGCGCCGGGCACCATCAGCGCCGTACCGGCCAGAAGGGCTGCGCTCCAGCGCTGCGCCCGCCGCTTGTTCCGATCCATCATCCTGTCCGCACCGTTCGCCATGCATGCCCCCTTGCATTCACATCTGTGTTACCCCTCGCCGCATTAACTTGAGGAGACAGGTCAACTTATGTAGTCGGAAGGGGGAGGGTCAACGGCGGTGATTTTGAATGATTCTAAATTCGAATTATCGCAATTTGCTGGACTGACTGAGATGGGCGGTAGCCTCCGACAGACAAAAACAGAGGTCAAAGGCGCAAGCGATCCCGTCGTCAAACTGGATCGTCCTGGGCAGTTGCGTCTGCTTGTTGTTTTCGATGCCCTATTGCGCGAGGCGAGCGTCGCCAAAGCCGCCGCCGGCCTCGGTCTCCAAAGCTCGGCCGTCAGCCGGATGCTCGGCCAGTTGCGCGAGATCTATCTCGACCCGCTTTTCACCCGAACCGCCAAGGGCCTCGTGCCGACACCGTTCGCCGAAGGTTTGCGCCTGCGGCTGAGAGCGCTTGCGGCGGAGACCGAGCAGATCATCGCGGCGCCGGTGGAGCCTGTGACACCGCCCAGCCCGGCGGCGCCCTCGGACTGGTCCCATCCGCCGCTGATCTCCGCCCCGCCGCTTGCCGTTCGTCCAAGCGTGCTCTTGCAGGGCCAGCCGACTCCCGATGATTTCGCCCGCAAGCTCGCCCGTATCGGTCACAACGCCGAACCGCAGAAGCGGCTGGCAAAGTATATAGCGACGTCAGGCAGCGGCATCGGCCGCTGCCGGCCACTCGCGCTGGAAGAAGCCCATGACGCGCTAGCCATCATTCTCGACGGTGAGGCCGATCCCGTGCAGGTCGGGGCGCTGCTGGCGACCATGCAGTATCGCGGCGTCACGGCGGCGGAAATGGCGGGCTTCATCAAGGCATTGCGTCGGCATATCGGCGCCTATGACGTGCCGGACGGGCTCGCCGATCTCGACTGGCCGGCCTATGTCTCGCCGAAACTGAAAAGCCCGCCCTGGTTCCTGCATGCGGCGCGGCTCGTTGCGCAGGCCGGCTACCGCGTGATGCTGCACGGCCATTACGGGCAGGGGCCGGAAGCGGGTAAGCTCGAGCTTGCCGCCAAGACCGCCGGCATTCCCGTCTGCGCTTCGCTTGTCGAGGCGAGAGCGGCTCTTGCGACCGGGTCCATTGCCTATCTGCCCATCGGCGGGGCCTCAACGCAGATCCAGCGCCTGTTCGGTCTCTACAACCTCTTGGAGATGCGCCTGCCGCTCAACGCCGTCGTACATCTCCTCAATCCGCTGGGCGCTTCGGCAACCCTACTGGGGGTCGCGATGCCGTCGCGCCGCGACCTCCTTCGCGACACCGCAATGCTGCTCGGCTTGCGCGATTTGTCGATCCTTGGGGGAAACCGGGATTTTGCGGAATCCACCCCGTTGCGGGCGACGCCGCTTTACCGGCTTGTCGATGGCGAGGCGCTGGATGCGCGTGTCGCCGCGCGCAAGCGCATCGTCGCGACGCCCCCGCCTGCCGCTTACACAAGCCGCGAATACTGGCATGCCGTCTGGACCGGTGCGGCACGGGACGAGGTTGCCGAGGCCATTGTCATCGATACGGCGGCCGCAGCCCTCTTGACAATCCGCGGCCGCCGCTACCCGACACTGGAAGCTGCAAGAGATCACGCGGCGGCCCTTTGGCAGGGCCGCGATATCCAACCTATCAGAAAACTGCCCGCATGACTTGGCGCGACGGCGTTCAAGGCCGTTAATGCGGTGATGTCATGTCTGGATGGCGCCCGTTTGGCAATGTGGCTTTGGATGATGATTGAGCTTTGCGGGTCGGGTGCAGTCATGTCTCCGGCCTGTTTGCGCTGCACAATGGACCGCTGGCCCTGATGTTGTCCGCCTGAACCGATCCCTATCACGTTGACGCGCAAGACATCACCACGGGTTCTTCGGTTCGTGCGGTCCATTCCGCTTTCGCTGTCACATCATGTCATCGTCACTCCGCCAACTGTTTTGCCCGAAGGGCACTGTCGTGATCAGGTCGAGGCTGCGACCTCAGCGCTGCCGCCGGCGAAGTTGCCCGGCTGGAAGTCCATGTTCCTCGCCATGATCACCCAGGCGATGCGGGCGATCTTGTTGGGGAGCGCGACAGCTACAAGCTTCAACGGCTTCTTCGCCAGCAAGCCTCGCGCCCAATTCGCCAAGGGTGTGTCACTGCTCCCCTTCCACGAGAAGCTTGCGCAGATGCCTATTGCCCATTTTCGAGATGGCCCCAGCCTTGGTTTGCCGCCGGTCGAGTGCTGTCTGGGGACGAGGCCCAGCCAGGCTGCGAACTCACGGCCCCCCTCATATGTGGAACGGCCCGTTTAGCAAGACGCTGCTGCTGTAATTTTCCAAGTCGGGCGGTGCGGTCGTATGTCCGGCCTATCAGCGCGGTCACGCGACCGCTGGCCATGATGATTTCCGTAATGCTGGATCGCCCAATCAAACACACGCGCTCGAACGCGCAAAGAGGGGAAGCCCCTGCTCGAGGCGTGGCGCGACATACGTAAGCACGTGGCCAATCTTGATCATCAGTTGCTTGCAGTCTCCAGACAGAGCCAGTCTACGAAGCTGCTGATGACGATCCCGGGTGTTGGTGCCGTCACGGCCGTCTCTTACATTGCCGCGATCGAAGATCCTGAAAACTTCGCCACCTCGCGCTCTGTTGGCGCTTGGCTCGGGCTGACGACGCGACGTTATCAGTCAGGCGAGATCGACTATGATGGCCACATCTCGCGACGCGGTGACGGCCGGCTACGGGGATTACTCTACGAGGCGGCAACCGTTCTGTTAACAAGAACCACTGCCAGAACCGAATGCAGACTCAAAACCTGGGGACTGAAGCTGCGTGAGCGGCTGGGCTTCAAGCGTGCCGCGGTTGCTGTCGCGCGAAAGCTTGCTGTTATCATGCATAGCATGCTCAAAACCGGGGAAGTGTTCAATCCATTGGCTGGCGATCCCGCATAAGCGAGAGCCGGCCTGCCTACCTCAGTGCCTCAACCCGATTGAGAACTGGGCGTCCCTGCTGTGGACGTTGGTTGGGTCATTCCGTCGATTCCGTCGCAGCTCGCTCGAGACTGCGTCTTGAACATAGGAAGACCCACCCTGCGAAAACCCATCGTGCGGCGACCACGTGTCGACCGCGGAGACAACACTGCTCCCAGCACCGGACGAAATAGCGATGCAGAATCCACAGAAGTAAGAAAGATGCCGCAATACACCACTTGCAACACGGTAACCACGCAGCGCGTTCAAAATCCGCTTGACCCTGAGCATGCGATTAGACAACGGAGTAGGTTCCGTCCGGCCACTGGAGGGGATTGGAGCTTTTCCCGTTGATCTTAACGGTTGGAATGCCCCAGCGTTTGCGCAAGAGCCAGACATTCTCACCCTTGAAGGCGCAATTTCGTGCCGCAAGGAAGCCTTCCGCGTTGAACGCCGAGGCGATTTCCTTGTCCATTTTGCCCGCGGCGTTCAGCTCCCTCACGCGTGCCCGTAATTTGTCGATATCGATGTATTCGCCATAGGTGTGAACGCGCCTCTGGACCGAGTGTTCGCTTGTCGCACCCGTTTGCCACAGGATTTTGAACCAGACCTGTCCGTGCAGGCGCTTCTGGTCGAGGACGACTTCACAGATGATGAGACGCAGGATGCTCTTCCGCTCGGCCGGCGTAGTCGACAGGGCATGCCAGAGGCCGGGCAAATCTTCCCCGAGCGCCTGCAAACTCTCGCGATCGGCCTCGCTGAGGACCAGGGGTTCGTCTTGTCGCCACCGTTCATAATCCTGCTCGATGGCCTCGGCCGCACGCAGCTTCTCTTCCCATCCACGTTCCAGCGAGCGGGCCACCAGACGGTTTTCCGGTTCGACCGCATCATATTGCCGTCGTGCCCGCTCAGCCTCATAGCGCGCCCGTTCGCGCCGTAGAGCCCACTGTCGCTCAAGCTGGCGGGTTTCTTCTTCGATCTCGCCCAGCGCGGCAATGGCAATGGCGATCCTGTCCGGCGTCAGGGCCTCAAGCAGGATGCGGTCAATACGCGCGTCAACCGGCAATGCACGTATTTCCTGGCATAAAGGACCTGCGTCGTGGCCGCGGTCAGCGCGACATGTATAGACGGGATAGTTCCCCGCGGGGCCGCTATAGCGCAGGCTCAGCCGTCTCCATCCCTTCCGAGGAGAGCGCTCGGATTTTGTCAGATGTCGTCTTGTTCCTTGCGTCCACAGCCGCTGCCCCCTCCATCATCCCCTACGCCTTGCCGAGTTCGTCGGGCTTCACCCCGAGGGCGGCTGCCAGAGCTGTTTTGCCATCGTCAGGCATCATGGCGAGGCCTGCCACGATCCCCTCCTGCCACGACGGCCCGCGATCCCATGCCTCCCTATACGCGTCGGCCAGAACATAGCCCTGTTTCGTCTCCACGAGCGCCTCGGACAGCAACGAGGCTTGCAGGAGGTCCTTGTCCCGCTTCGCACGTCCGAGCGCATCCGTGAGCCGCTTGGACGACACGATCAGCTTATGGATGGCATACCGCTCGGGGGTGGGGACGTTCACGCTCACGCCCTCCCGGTGCAGCAGCACGGTCCTCACAGGCTCGTAGATCAGGTAATCGAGAAACCGTAGGTTCTCGGCCGACGCGCCGCCGAGGGCGGGCATGGGGGAGGGCTTGCCCGTATATTCGTCCGATCCCCGGTTGCCCGTAAGGAATTCGACGCGGTAATTCACCGAGTTCGTGAAGGCCACAACCTTCGTCTTGTCGGCTTGATGCGGGACCGCCCGGAATGTCGGATCGACGGATTGCAGGATTTCGAGGATCGGCGGCAGGCTGTCCTCGACCCCGGCAGAGATCGCGAAATCCTGCGCGAAGTCCGCGTCACCAGTCTGGATGGCGGTATTAGGGAGACGGACGCCGAGAAGGCCCGAATAGCAGCCAAAGGCCACGGAGCCGATCAGAACCGCACGGAGACGGAAGAGGCCAGCGTCCGCGAGGGCTTTCGTCACCTCGCCCGCGAAGCGATCAGGGGAGGCCATGCCGCCGCTGCGCTGGAGCATGCCGACGAGACGACGACGCTCCCGGATGTCATCCTTGATTTCCTTATGCCGCTTTACGCGCGCCGTGATCTCTTCGTCGGATTCCGGCCCGACATAGCGCCGCTTGTCGCCGTCATCCGTTGGGTATTCGAAATACCAGTAATTGCGCGCCTTGACGGGGACGGAGACGAACCGACCATCCAGCGGGAAGTCCGCTTCGAATTGGGCGTCGAATGTCCGCTGCGCGAGTTCCGCGAAAGCCGTGCGATACACTAGGTCGATTTGCTTCATCTGTCGCGATCTCCGGGCGGCCTTGGTTAGCGCCGTCGCCTCTTCCATCATCTCGATCTCCGATGTTCATGCCGTCGGCCCGCCAAAGCGATGTTCGGCGGCCATGTCAGCCGTCGCCTTCTCCAAGCGTTCCCTTGCTATTTCGGCCTCAGGCTTCATCGAGCCATCCGTGTTATAAGGAAATGTCCAATATCTTATAATAGGCAGTTATAAGGAAATATGCAGTCCCTTATAACGTTCTTGCTCTTTCCGCGCAACACTCTGAGAACGCGGGTATCTTTACGGTTGTTTCACTTTGAATCAACGCAGCCGGATCGCATTAAGGAGGTGGTTACCACGATCGGGAGCTTGTCGCAAACCGTTGAGAAGGTCAAAGCTGCCCCGTGATCTTCAGCGTATTTACGCTTTGTTAACCTTTTGAAGTCCGAAGAGGCGCGCGAGCAGATCGTTCTGATCGTTGACGGTCCCGTCGCCGGTGAAGCCGAAGCCTTTCCTTAGCCACAGCATCGCTTCGAACCCGGCGATCGTCCGGCGCGCCGTTTTGAAGGACTGGAAGCCAACAGACAGCGGCAATCATCTGCGCCGAGGCCGCCTGATGGCAACGGTCAGCTTCGTCTTCACCATCAACTATGTCGCCGAAATCCTCGATGAGGACGTCGACCTCCTCCGGGAGATCATCAGCAATGATGACAACCTGACCTATGGGAATATCATCAGCGTCGTGACCGGAGATGACGAGAGCACACCCGCTCTGACAGACGATGGCATTGACGAACTCAGGCAGATGCTGACTGAAGCGCGTCGGTCAGCCGAAAAATGGCAGGAGTTCCTCGATTGCTTTGTCCTCGATGAAGAGATCGCCGCACGCGTCAAGACATATTCCTCGTGGTAGCAATCGGGCCGTTACTCTGCGACGGTTCAGGCCGCGATAGCCCGAAAGGGTCGCCCGTGTCGCACCACTGACACGGAGACGCTCCCAATGTTTACAGACACTTAGAGAGGGAGTGCACAATGACTCAGGTCTGCCCGGTCGGCGGATCGCGTTTTCCACGAGGTTGGAGTCGATATCGATGTGGCCATCGTCCAGGAACACCTAGGCTTATGAGCTTCAGGCTCTTTTTCCACAGGTGCAGTTCCTCCGTTGCAATACGCAACCGTAACGACACCGTCCGATTCTGGTTCCACGCTGCGGAAAAAATTGTCCGCCAGTCTCTCAAGCGGTCTGATGAGACAATTGAAAACGCCATCGCCTCTTGGCTTAGGACGTCACACGCGCGTTCTTGTGACAGAAGCCGGAGGTTGCGCCGATCACGATCACTGACTTGTCCCTGAGGGTTATGGGCTCGTTTCCTTTTTGTCCATTCATACGTCGCTTGGCGGGATCGGTTCGTCCCATCACCCGGTGGTTGGGCGGAAGAGACGAAGGGTTTCGTGAACTCAGCCAGTCTGTGTGAACAACGCCTTGCTGGCCCGCGGGGCAGCGGCATGATATTGCCAGGGCGCGGTCACGCTTGCGCCCAGTTCGACTGCTGCATGCCAGGGCCAGCGGGGATTGTAGAGCATTCCGCGGCCCAGCGCGATGAGATCCGCCTTGCCCGTGGCCAGCGCCTCCTCGGCCTGTCGCGGTTCGGTGATCAACCCGACGCCGACGACCGGCATCTTGACGCGTTGCCGGATCGCTTCCGCGAAGGGCAGCTGATAGCCGGGAACCAGTTGCGGCAGTTGCTGGCGTTCGGGATCGAGGCCACCGGCCGATACGTGGATATAGGTGCAATCGCGCGCATCGAGCGCCTTGGCCAGTGCGATGCTGTCGTCGAGATCCCAGCCGCCCTCGACCCAGTCGGTTGCGGAGATGCGGATACCGACGGCGACGCTCGCGGGCACTGCTGCCTTGACCGCGTCGAAAACCCGCAGAGACAGGCGCATCCGGTTTTCCAGGTTGCCGCCATAGTCGTCGGTGCGGCGATTGGTGATCGGCGACAGGAACTGGTGAATCAGGAAGCCATGCGCGCCGTGAAGCTCGATCAGGTTCAGCCCCATCGCCGCCGCCCGTGCTGCGGCGTCGCCAAAGGCGGCCACGATGCGATCGATGCCGGCGAGATCGAGAACTTCGGGCATTGGCCCGCCCTCGACCAGTGGCAGGGCCGAGGGGGCGACGGTACGCCAGCCTCTGACGTCATCCGGCGCGATGGGATCGCCTTTGCCGAAGCCGCCGGACGCCTTGCGCCCGGCATGTGACAGCTGGATGCCGATCGGCATGCCGGAATGGATCCGCGCCGCGCGGATGACCCTAGCCAGAGCCGCTTCGGTCAGATCGTCCCACAGGCCGAGATCGCCATAGGTGATACGTTGATACGGGCCTATACCGCGCAGGAATTCGATCGTATCGTTGTCGTGGCCGAGCCACGCATGCTCGGCGCCATCCGTCTCAGGCTTACGCCGACGCTCCGTCGGGCTGTCGTCAAGGAGATCGCCAAGGATCTGACGAAACTGCCGCCTCAAGATTTGTATCGAGCGCTCGAGGCCGATGTCGGTCGGCACGGTGCCGCCTGAGCATTCCCCGCCGTTTCCCGGTTCATCCGGCGCTTCAGCCTGGAATGGGCGATACGCCCGTCCCGGTGCGGACGCGGTCGACCGCCAACGAGAGAATGTCGGATACAATTGTCGTCGGCTTGCGCGCGGCATCGATCCGGCGCCACTCGATCTTGCCTAAATCCTTGTGCAATTGTCGTGACAGGATGTCGACGGTGGCGTCGGATGGACCGCCATGGCGTTGTTCGACACGTCGCCACAGCACATCGGGAGAGACGTCAAGCCAGATGCCGAGGAAGGGACGGTGGCGCTCGTGTGCAACCTGTTCGATGCGTTGGCGATCCGCCGGACGGTCGAACACGGCATCGGCGATGACCGCTCCGCCTTCGGCCAGAATGAGACCGCTCCGCCAGGCGATCTCCCGGTAGACAAGCTCGGAAATTTCCGGTCGATAGGCTTTCTCACACAGGCGTGTCTCGACCGGTACACCATGCATGGCCTTGCGAATGCGGTCGCTTTCGACGATGCGGGCGCCCGGCGCGCCGCCGATGCCGGCGGCGAGTGCCTCCGCGATCGTGGTCTTGCCCGATCCACTTAGCCCGCCGATGGCAATCAACTGCGCAGGATGCTCGCGAAGCAACTGCTTGGCGAGGTCGAAATAAGACCGGGCTTGTGCCGACAGGTCGCCGGACGGATCCCCGTCTTCTTCGATTTGCGTCGCGGTCACATGCGCCCGGACAGCCGCCCTTACGGCCATCAGGAAAGATAGCAGAACGAAGCCATCCTCATTTTCCGTCTCGTCCAGATACCGGTTCGCCGCCAGATTGGCGAGGTGCGGGAGGCCGCGATGCCATAAGTCCATGAGTAGGAAGGACAGATCGTACAGCATGTCCACGGTCGCGATCCGGTCGTTGAACTCGATGCAGTCGAACAGCCGCGGCTGGCCGTCGAAGAGGCAGATGTTGCGCAAGTGCAGGTCGCCATGACAGCGGCGTATCTTGCCGATGGTCTCGCGCTCGTTCAACGTCTCGGCATGGCGTGCCAGCGCCCGGCGGAAGGAAGCGTCGAGTGAACTCACCTCCTCCTGCCTGAAAACATGGCTCGTCGCGAAACCGGCCTTGTTGATGTCCAGGACGGCGGCGAGGTTTGCCGCGCCCTCGCCGGCATGTACGACGGGCGCCTGATTGTGGAAATGGGCGATCATGCACGCGGTTCGCGCCATTAGTTCGGACGTCAGCGCGCCCGCCTCCGCCATGCGATCGAGCAGAAGCGACTGGTCGAAACACTTCATCTCCACGACAGCATCGACCAGCATCCCGCTACCGTCAAAGACAATCTGACCGTCAGTACCGCGCGTGATGCGCCGCACGCCGATGTAGAGTCCCGGAGCGGTCGGCTCGTTGAATTCGACCTCCTTCCGGCAGGCGGCGAGCCGCAGTTCGGGTGTCGAGAAATCGAGATAGGGCAGCTTCACCGCGCGTTTCATCTTGAATGCACGGTCGCCGGTGAGGAATATCCTAGAAATATGCGTTTCGAGGATCTCTGTCTGCGCGGCAGAAACGCCGCCGCGCGCCAGAAATGCGATGGCATCTGCTTGGCCGCAAGGGAGCATCGACACGTCTCCTGAGTTCACGTTCGAGGTTGCGTCTGTTCGTTCATCAGGACACCGGACGTAAGAGGAACTGGCACTTTCCCGGCGGCTTCACACAAGACAGACCATGGCCGGGCAACGGCCGCGCCGGTGGTCAATGCGCCATCAAGACGGGCAACGGCGGCTCTTCTAGGATCGACCTCGTCACGCCGCCAAAAATCCGTTCGCGGAGACGGGAATGGCCATAGCCGCCCATCACCAGCATATCCGTCGCGGTGTCCACCGCGTGGCGTCGCAAAGTTTCCGCAACAGTTCCGCCTTGGCTTGGCAGACGATCGACCGTGATCTTGACGCCATGTCGGGTAAGATAGGTGGCCAAATCCGCGCCCGGCTCAGCGCCTTGCCCGCCGTCGCCTTCCAAGGGATCGATCAGCACCACATGAACATCCTTTGCCGCTATCAACACGTCCATGGCACGCGAAACCGCGTTAGATGCCTCCAGGCGAGAATCCCACGCTATCATCACGTGCTTAGGCTTCAGGTCCGCCTTGTAGCCCTGCGGTACGACTAGGACGGGCTTGCCGGAAGAAAACAACGCCCCCTCGAGAGCCTTGCGCTTGAGCAACGGGTGGGAAAGCAAATCCGGTCCAACCAAGACGATGTCGGTGTATCGCGCTCGGCGGCCGATCATATCGTCTGTCCATGCCTCTTCTTGGTACTCGCTCGCTATGTCCACAGAAGCTCTCCGAGAAGAGAGAAAGTCTTTAACTGCTGCGCAACGCTGGTACAGCTTTTCCATACCCGCTTGCCTTTCGTCGTACCATGCGATCGCATAGTCTCCGATCGGCGGTGGAGGCGCGATTTCGACTGCAAGCACCGCCAGATGTGCGTCGATCGCCTCGCAAAGATCCGCCCCCATCCGCAAATCTCCGTTGCCGAGATCCGAGCCAGTCACCACAAGTACTGTTTTGAACGCCATGGGTCTAATCCTCCATTCGTAGATTTGCGGGGTCCCCCATCTGGGCTCGGCCTGCTCGACAGCCCGAGCCTTTGAAGCATCTGAGAGAATGCGATCCACGGCTTTGACGCATGTCAAACGAACCGCGCGTGACATCATCTGGAGGCAAAGATTTTCGTCCGCCGGACGCTGATCTTGATCCGTATCAACCCGAAGCCTTCATGATGATGGCACATATGGATCATCTGGCCTTTGCCGGAACTGGAAGCTGACGACATTCGAGAGGGTCAAGATGATGGCTCACAAACAGGTGCTTTTTCGCTCTGAGGCTCGCGACAAAATCTTACGAGGCGCTACGCAACTTGCCGACGCCGTGCGGGTTACGCTCGGGCCACGCTCCAAATCCGTCCTCATCGAGAAGAAGTGGGGTGCGCCCGTCGTCTGCAATGACGGCGTCACCATTGCAAAGGAGTTCGACCTGAAGGATGCCGAAGAAAATCTCGGCGCGCGCATGTTGCGGCAGGCCGCGGAAAAAACCGGGGAAATGGTTGGCGACGGCACCAGCACATCAACCATCCTCGCCCACGCGATCCTTGCCGACGGTATCCGCAATGTCGTAGCGGGCGCCAGCGCGATTGACATAAAGCGAGGCCTCGACCGGGCGACGCGCCGCGCAATCGAAGCGTTGAAGGCGGTTTCCAAGCCCGTTCGCACACGGCGGGAAAGGGAGCAGGTTGCGGCGATCTCAGTGCACAACGATGCGGCGATCGGCGAGTTGATCGGTGCGGCGCTTGAAAAAGTCGGTGATGAGGGCGTCATTACGGTTGAGGAGTCCAAGACCACGGAGACGGTGCTGGATGTCGTCGAAGGCATGCAGTTCGATCGGGGCTTCTTGTCGCCCTATTTCGCCAGCGATCCCGATAAGATGGAGGCGGTGCTGGAGGATGTGCTCGTGCTGGTCGTCGACCGCAAGATCGGTTCACTGAACGATCTGGTCAAGCTCCTAGAAGAGGTTGCCAAGTCTGCTTCCGCGCTGCTCGTTGTCGCGGAGGAGGTGGAGGGAGATGCGCTCGCCACGCTGATCCTCAATCATATAAGGGGTACTTTGAAGAGTTGCGCGGTCAAGGCCCCAGGCTTTGGTGACCGACGCAAGGCCATGCTCCAGGATATCGCTATCTTGACGGGCGGCCAGGTGATTTCCGAGGATTTGGGTCTCAAATTGGAGAACGTGACGATTGCGCAAGTCGGGCGCGCCCGACGTGTCGTCTGCGACAAGGAGACCACGACCATCGTCGGTGGCAGCGGAGAAAGCAAGGCGATAAGGGCAAGGATCGAGCAGATACGGCGGGAGATCGACAACACGACCAGCGACTACGATCGCGAAAAGCTGCAAGAGCGGCTGGCCAAGCTGGCCGGAGGTGTGGCGGTCATAAAGGTGGGGGCGCCGACCGAGTCAGAGATGAAGTCCCGCAAGGATGCGCTGGACGATGCGATCAGCGCTACAAAGGCGGCCATTTCGGAAGGGATCGTGCCTGGAGGAGGGTTGGCGCTCCTGCGCTGCGTCCCGACCATCGAGGACGAGGAGAAGTTCGCCGAAGGCGACGAGCGCACCGGAATTCAGATCCTGAAACGGGCGCTCGAAACACCCGTTCGTCAGATCGCGGAGAATTCCGCGGTCGATGGCGGCGTCGTCGTTGCGAAAATGCTTGAGGGCAAGAAGAACTTCGGTTTCGACGCTGGAAGCAAGCAATATGTCGATCTTGTCGAGGCCGGCATCATCGATCCGACCAAGGTCGTTCGCGTGGCGTTGGAGAACGCGGTTTCTGTGGCTAGCACCCTGTTGTTGACCGAGGCCACAATGACGGAAATCCCTGAAAAATCGGGGCAGCCTTCAATGCCAGAAGCCGGGTTGTAGCAGATACGTTGATCTATGTTGGCCTTGATGGAGAAGCATACGAACGTCCCAAAAGCGCCGCCCCTTACTGAAACCGAAAGTCAGGATGGCTGGTTCTTAGCACGCGGCACAGAGCCCAACGCGGGCGACGGCGACCGGCAGGGCACGCGAGCGGAGCTGATTTCGAACAAAGGGATGCCACCATGCCCGCCCGTAGCGCTGGCCTCCTAATCTACCGGTGGACTGCGGATGAACTTGAGGTTCTTCTCGTGCATCCCGGAGGGCCGTTCTGGGCGAGGAAAGATGACGCGGCCTGGTCGATCCCCAAAGGGCTCCTCGACGACGGTGAGGATGAGTTTGCCGCTGCGCTTCGAGAGGCAAAAGAAGAACTCGGTATTTATGTCCAAGGCAACTTCTGCCGTCTGGGTGAATTCCGGCAGCCAAGTGGCAAAACGATTGTCGTTTGGTCAGTAAACGCCGATCCTTCTTTTGATATCTCCAATATTCAGAGCAATCACTTCGAACTGGAGTGGCCGCCGAGATCCGGTTGTCGCCAGTATTATCCTGAGGTCGATCGGGCGGCTTGGCTCAAACTACCGGTTGCGAAAGTCAAGATGCAGCATGGGCAACGCCCCATGCTGCTGGCGCTGGAAAAGCAATTGGCTACTGTCACCAGGTGATCTGCGCAATAACTACCATATCTGCCGCGCCTGGTGCGCGAGGGCTACCGTGGCAAGATCTATGCGACACCCGCTACCCGCGATGTCGCCGAGCTGATCCTCATGGACAGCGGCCATTTGCAGGAAAAGGACGCGGAATTCCTCAACCGGCACACGCTGTCGCGCCACCAGCCGGCTCTTCCCCTCTACACCGTCCATGACGCACAGAACGCCGTGGAGCACTTCTCGACCGTTGAATTCGACCAGACCGTGCGGCTTTCCAATGGAGCATGGTTCCGGTTCCACCGCGCGGGTCATATTCTCGGTGCGGCATGGGTGGAGTTGCCCTGGGGTGGGCAGAGGATCGTCTTTTCCGGCGATATCGGCCGCTACGGCGATCCGCTGATGCCGGACCCGGCCCGGCCGGTCGAGGCGGACTATGTCGTGATCGAATCCACCTACGGCAACCGCATTCACGACAAGACCGACCCCGAAGACGCCCTGAGGGCGGTCGCGGAGCGCACGATCAAGCGTGGCGGGACGCTCGTCGTCCCGGCCTTCGCTGTCGGGCGCGCGCAGGAACTGCTCTATTATTTCTGGAAGCTGAAACAGGCAGGGGGGCTTGGAGACGTTCCCGTGTTCCTCGACAGCCCCATGGCCATCGATGCGACCGGGCTCATGGGCCGGCATCCCGGGGATCACCGGCTCGATCTCGAAAGCTGCAAGACGGTGTTCGGCATCGCGCGCTACACCGACGACGTCGAGGCCTCGAAGGCGATCAGTTCAAGCCGCGTTCCGAAGATCGTCATTTCCGCATCCGGCATGGCGACGGGCGGCCGTGTCCTGCATCATCTGAAAGCCTTCGCGCCGGATCCACGCAACACGATCCTGCTCGCCGGCTTCCAGGCCGCCGGAACGAGAGGCCGTTCGCTTCAGGACGGCGCGCAAGGTCTTCATCGTGCATGGGGAACCCGAAGCCTCGGAAGCCTTGCGCGTGCGCATAGGACGCGAGCTGGGTTGGGAGAGCGTCGTACCGCGCCTCGACCAGGAATTCTCGTTGTAAGTAGAAACTCGGGGCTCAGGCGGACCGAAGATCCTTGCGGATGAGGACAAGCGTCGGATCGTCGGGGTAGGGGACGGCGACGAAACCCTGTTCCCGTTCGAGTTCGATGGCCTCATGGTTTTCCCGGCTTTCCAGCGATTCCAGAGTGCTGACGTCGCGACTTTGCGCATAATGGGCTGCGTGGCGCAGCATCTCCCAGCCGACACCCTTGTGCCTGTCGTCGGCGCGTACGGAGATCGCGACCTCGGCCTTCGTCATCGATGGGTCGCAAGCAATCATCGCCGCCGCGACAATGGCGTCGCTGCCGCCGGCGAAGGCCAGGAAGTGCTCGGTCGCGACATGATCGACCTTCGTCATGGCCAGCAGGCGTTCGTGGCTCACCTCCCGGACACCACCAAGGAACCGGAAGCGCAGGTCTTCCGGCGTCACATGCCGGAAGAATTCCGCCAGCAGCGGCTCGTCCTCAGGTTTGACCGTGCGCACATGGAGCATGAGCCCCGTATGGGTCACGAGGGCGGTGCTCAGATCGTCGTCCATCGCCCCGGCGGAGATCGCCCGCACGGCGTCGGTCTCGATAATCACCTTGAGCGCTTTCGTGTCGGCCGCGTGGGAGAAGGTCTCGTAGGCATCGACGATCCGGTCGAGGCCGAAACGGTGTGTGATCAGCTTCTTCGGATCGATCTTGCCCGCCTGCACGATCTTCAGGAGCATCGGGGTCGAGGCGGTATCCACCAGTCGTATCGTGATGGCGATATTCTGCGACCACAGCTTTTCCAGATGAAGGTCGGCCTTGACCTCGTGTACGCCGATATTGGCGATGACCCCGCCGGGTGCGACGATTTCCTGGCAGAGTTCGAAGGTGACGCGCAGTCCAACTGCCTCGATCGCGGTATCGACGCCCTTTCCCCCGGTGAGAGCCAGAACCTGGCGTGCAGCCTCCGCACCGCTTGCCTGAACGGCTTTCGTGGCGCCGAAGTGTTTGGCGACGGCAAGCCGGTTTTCGTCGAGATCGATCATGATGATTTCGGCCGGGGAGTAAAACTGCGCCGTCAGCAACGCCGCCAGCCCGATCGGGCCGGAGCCGACGATGGCGACCGTCCCGCCCGGCTGCACCTTGCCGTTCAAAACGCCGCATTCGAAGCCTGTGGGCAGGATATCGCTCAGCATGACCAGTGCCTCCTCGTCCGAACCTTGCGGGATTGGATAGAGGCTGGTGTCGGCATGCGGGATGCGGACATATTCGGCTTGGGTGCCGTCGATCGTGTTGCCGAGGATCCAGCCGCCGGTCGTGCAGTGGGAATACATGCCGCACCGGCAATATTCGCACTTGCCGCAGGAGGATATGCAGGAAATCAGGACCCGGTCGCCCCTGGCGAACCGGGTCACGCCGGCGCCTGCCTCCTCGACGATGCCGACGCCTTCGTGGCCGAGGATGCGGCCCGGCGTGCAGGTTGGCACATCGCCTTTGAGAATGTGCAGGTCGGTGCCGCAGATCGTGGTCCTCGTGACCTTCACGATGGCGTCGGTCGCGGTGGCAATCGTGGGCATCGGTCGTTCCGTGAGGGATTTGCGTCCCGGTCCTTCATACACAAGAGCCTTCATCAGTTTTCTCCTTCGCACAGTTCGCGCCTTGTTGCGGATGCGGAGAAATGTGCGCCAGTCGTCCCGGCTGGGCTTTGATGCCGGTCAACACCGAGCCGTTTCAGGGAGTTTCTGCCGGGCGGCATTTGACACGGGTCAAAGCAATACCCGCGGGCAGGGCGCATTCTTTTCACACTGGCCTGACCTCTGGGAGATCTAACCATGGCTGCTACAGATATTCCTTCCGCATCCGTCACGTCCGTTTCGACGACAAGAGAGACCAAGCTGCGCTTGGGAGCGCTGACCGCGCTCGTTATCGGTTCGATGATCGGGTCGGGCGTCTTCAGCCTGCCGCAGAACATGGCCGCGGGCGCGGGGCCACTCGCCATCATGATCGGCTGGGTCATCACCGCCGTCGGCATGCTGGCACTGGTCTTCGTCTACCAGTCATTGGCGACGCGAAAGCCGGACCTCGATGCCGGTCCCTACGCTTATGCCAAGGCGGGATTCGGGCCGTTCATCGGCTTCAACAGCGCCTGGGGGTACTGGATCAGCGCCTGGGTCGGCAATGTCTCCTACGCGGTGGTCGTCTTCAGCGCGCTGTCCTATTTCGTCCCCGCCTTCGGTGATGGAAACACATGGCAGGCCGTGTTAGGCGCCTCCGTGCTTCTCTGGGTGATTCACTTCCTCGTCATGGCCGGCGTGCGACAGGCGGCGGTCGTCAACCTGATCGTCACCGTGGCCAAGATCGCGCCCATCGTGCTGTTTATCGGCATCGTCACGGTCGCCTTCAAGATCGATGTCTGGTCACTCGACTTCACCGGGCTTGGCAATGCCAGCCTTGGTTCGATCATGGACCAGGTGAGGAGCACGATGCTTGTGACGCTCTGGGTGTTCATCGGCATCGAGGGCGCAAGCGTCTTTTCGGCCCGCGCCGAGCGGCGCAAGGATATCGCCACGGCCACCGTACTCGGCTTCTTCACCTGCCTTGCGCTCTACGCGCTGGTCTCGCTGCTGTCGGTGGGGATCCTGAGCCAGCCGGAGCTTGCCGCACTCAAGAACCCGTCCATGGCAGGCGTGCTCGAAGCCGTGGTCGGGTCGTGGGGCGCTGTGCTCATCAACCTGGCGCTCGTCGTCTCCGTCATCGGCGCCTTCCTGAGCTGGACGCTGCTTGCCGCGGAGGTCCCGCACGTCGCCGGCCGGGACGGCACCATGCCGAAGTTCTTCGGACACGAGAACGCGCGAGGCGTGCCGTCCACCTCGCTTCTCATCACCAATCTGCTGGTGCAGGCGTTCCTCGTCATCACGCTGTTCGCGCAAAGCACCTATCAGGCGCTGTTCACCATCGCGTCCGCCGCTATCCTGGTGCCCTACATCTTCTCCGGAGCCTACGCGGCCAAGCTTGCGATCACCGGTGAGGGCTACGGTGCCGGGGAGAGGCGCAACGGTCCCATGCTGATCGGCCTTCTGGCGACGGTCTACGGCCTCTGGCTCGTCTATGCGGCCGGCCTTTCTTACCTTTTCATGTGCGCCATCCTCTATGCGCCTGGCATCGTTTTCTTCATCTGGGCACGGCGCGAGACCGGCCAGCGTATCTTCCACCCGGTGGAAGCGGTCCTGGCCGCCGCTCTGGTCGCGGTGGGATTCTACGCCGCCTACGCCATGTGGACCGGCGCCGTCAGCGCCCTTTGAACCGCTCGTCGAAAGGATCCGTCATGGCCGCTCTTGGCGCCCATTCCGAAGTCGGCCGGCTGCACGAGGTAATCGTGCACCGGCCCGACCTCAGCCTCCGCCGCCTCACCCCGGACAACTGCAAGGCCCTGCTGTTCGACGACGTGCTGTGGGTCAAACGCGCCCGGCAGGAGCATGACGTCTTCGTCGATGCGCTGCGCGAGCGGAGCGTCACCGTGCATCTGTTCGGCGAGTTGCTGGAGGAAACCATGGCCCTGCCGGAGGGGCGCGACTGGCTGCTCGACCGGCGGGTCGATGCCTCTGTCGTCGGCTACGACATGGTGGGCGAGTTGCGCGGCTGGCTGGACGAGATGCCGGCCGACCAATTGGCGTCGTTGCTGGTGGGCGGCATCGCCCGCGCCGAACTGCCTTTTCAGCCGGCCGGGCTGACGGGCAGGACGCTGCTGCCGCAGGATTTCGTGCTGCCGCCGCTGCCGAACCAGCTCTTCATGCGCGACAGTTCCTGCTGGATCTACCGCTCGGTCTCCGTCAACGCCATGTACTGGGCGGCGCGCAAGCCCGAGGCGGCGAATGTGGAGGCCGTCTATCGGTTCCATCCACGCTTCCGTGATGCCGGTCTTCCCTTCGTCTCGCCCGACAATCCCGGCCCCGGCATCAGCCTGGAGGGCGGCGACGTGATGCCGGTCGGCGGCGGCGTCGTGCTGGTCGGCATGGGCGAGCGCACCACGCCGCAGGCGGTCGGCGGGTTGGCGCGCAGTCTGTTTGCGGCTGGCGAGGCGACGCGTGTCGTCGCCGCCCTGATGCCGCGCGACCGCTCCTTCATGCATCTCGATACGATCTTCACCTTCTGCGACCGGGATCTGGCGACGATGTATCCACCGGTGGTCGAGCGGCTGCGCACCTTCTCGCTGCGGCCGGGCGAGGACGAGGCCGCCGTCGATGTGGTCGAGGAGACCAAATCCTTCGTCGAGGTGGTGAAGGAAGCGATGGGACTGAAGACCTTGCGCATCGTCTCGACGGGCGGCGATACTTACGAGTCTGAGCGCGAGCAATGGGACGACGGCAACAATGTCGTCGCCGTGGAACCCGGCGTGGTCATCGGTTACGACCGCAACGTCTACACCAACACGCTGCTGCGCCGGGCCGGCATCGAGGTCATCACGGTGGAAGGCGCCGAGCTCAGCCGCGGCCGCGGCGGCGGTCATTGCATGACCTGCCCGATCGCGCGCGATCCGATCTGACCAAAACCGAGCGAGGAGAACCGACATGCCCGTCAACCTGCATGGCCGCAACGTGCTGACACTGGACGATTTCTCCGGCACGGAGATCCGCTACCTGCTGCGTCTTGCCGTCGAGTTAAAGGCCGCCAAGCAGGCCGGCACGGAGGTGCCGCGCCTTGCCCGCAAGAACATCGCCCTGATCTTCGAAAAGGACTCTACCCGCACGCGATCTGGTTTTGAGGTCGCGGCCTATGATCAGGGCGCCCATGTCACCTATATCGGCCCTTCGGGTAGCCACATCGGGCACAAGGAGTCGATGAAGGATACGGCGCGTGTGCTCGGACGCATGTACGACGCCATCGAATATCGCGGCTTCAGCCAGCATCAGGCGGACGAATTGGCCGCCCATGCCGGGGTGCCGGTCTATAACGGACTGACGGACGAGGCCCATCCGACCCAGGTGCTCGCCGATTTCATGACGATGCGCGAATTCTCGCACAAGCACCTGTCGGACATGACGCTCGTCTTCGTCGGCGAGGGGCGGGACAATGTGGCGACGTCGCTTGCAGTCGGCGCGGCGAAGGTCGGCATGGACATGCGCATTGCCTCGCCCCGGTCCCTCTGGCCCGACGATGCGTTCTGCGATCATGTCCGGGCGATGGCCGAGACGAGCGGCGGCAGCTTCAGGCTGGACGAGGATGTGGGTGCCTGCGTGGAGGGCGCCGACTTTCTCTACACCGACGTCTGGCTGTCCATGGGCGAGAACGAGAGCGCCTGGGGCGAGCGCATCGAGTGGCTGACGCCCTATCGCGTGACCCGTCAGCTCATGGCCGCCACGGGAAATCCCCATACCAAGTTCATGCACTGCCTGCCGGCCTTCCACGATGCGGAAACCGAGGTCGGACAAGATATCGCGCGCAATTACGGCATCGACTGCATGGAAGTCACGGACGAGGTTTTCGAATCCGCAGCCTCCGTCGTGTTCGACCAGGCAGAGAACCGCATGCACACGATCAAGGCAATCCTCGTCGCCACGCTCGGTGGCTGACATGAAGATCGTTATCGCCCTTGGTGGCAATGCCCTCTTGCGGCGCGGCGAGGCCATGACCGCCGAGAACCAGCGCGCCAACATTCGGCGCGCGGCGGCGGTGCTCGCCGCGCTTGTCTCCGCCGGCCATTCGCTGGTGATCACCCATGGCAACGGCCCGCAGGTGGGCCTGCTCGCCCTCCAGGCGGCCGCGACGCCCGGCTCGCCGTTTCCGCTCGATGTGCTCGATGCCGAAAGCGCCGGCATGATCGGCTATGTCCTCCAGCAGGAACTGGGTAACGCGATCAGGGACAGGCTGTTCGCCGCCCTTCTGACGCAGGTGAAGGTCGATCCGCACGATCCAGCCTTCGCGGCGCCCACCAAGCCCATCGGTCCTGTCTACAACGAGGCGACGGCCCGCCGCCTGGCGGTGGAGCGGGGCTGGCAGGTCGCCCCCGACAACGACAAATGGCGTCGCGTCGTCGCCTCGCCGAAGCCGCTCGCGATCCTGGAGGCCGAGGTGCTGGGTTTTCTCGTCGAACGCGGCGTCATCGTGATCTGCGCCGGCGGTGGTGGCATCCCTGTCGTGGAGCTGGAGGATGGCAGCCTCAGTGGCATAGAAGCCGTCATCGACAAGGATTACGCCTCCTCGCTTCTCGCGCGCCAACTCCATGCGGACTTTCTCCTCATGTTGACCGATGTTGACGCCGTTTATAGTGGTTGGGGCACGGACGCTGCCATTCCGCTCGGCATCATGCGGGCATCGGATCTGACACCGGGCGATTTTCCCGCTGGCTCCATGCGGCCGAAGGTCGAGGCGGGCATCGACTTTGCCCGTACCGTCGGCAAACCGGCGGCAATCGGTCGGCTTGAGGACGCCGTGGAGATCATTGCGGGCATTCGCGGAACATGGATAGAGCCGGTAGATGCCTGAAACGTCGAGCACAACCGGGCTTGATCCGCGTCAAGGTGTCGTTCGTTCCAAGCGCTATCCTTCAACGAGTAGACAGGTCGGGCGGAGGACAGTCCAGTGAGCTATAAATCCATTCTCGTGAACCTGAATATCGAAGGGTCGATCGTCCCGGTCGTGAAGACCGCGAGCGAACTGGCCCAGCGCTGGAATGCCAGGCTGATCGGCTTCTGCGCGGCAGACACGTATTTGCCGGTCACCGGACCGCAGGGCGCAACGCTTGCTGCCCAGGTGTGGCGGCAGATGCGCGACGACGACGAGCGCCGTTTCAAGGAACTGCGAAAGGAATTCGAGGCGCTGGTCGCCGGCGCGGTCGAGACCGATTGGCGCGCTGCGCAGGAAAGGCCCACATACGCCCTCGTGCAGGCGGCGAGGATCGCCGACATCGTCGTCACACAGGCGACCGACGGTGCGGCGACGAAGGATACGGCTCGCCGGGTCGATCCGGGCAGCGCGGTGCTGCAACTGGGGCGGCCGATCCTGGTCGTCGGCAGCGATACGGAGCACCGTGTCGGCCGGAAGATCGTCGTTGCCTGGAAGGACACGCGCGAGGCGCGGCGTGCGGTCGCAGACGCCATGCCGCTATTGCAGGCGGCAGGTGACGTCATCGTTGCTACCGTCGCTTCCGTCATCGACGAGTGGGCGCGCGAGAGCATAGGCGACGTCGTCTCCTTCCTGGCGCGTCATGGTGTGACGGCGCGCAGCGAAACCGTAGAAAGTAGCCGCGAAACCGCCAGCTTGATCGAACTCATCGACAGACATGATGCGGATCTCGTCGTATCCGGCGCCTATGGGCACAGCCGCCTGAGGGAATGGGCCTTCGGTGGCATGACCCGTTCGCTGCTCGACGAGACCCGGCTCAACCGCTTCATGTCGAGCTGAGGACATCTTCGCGAGCGGGCGGCGCCGGCCGCGAAACCTTCCTCACGGTACGCGCCATCGTTCTCATCGTGCGGACCCCCAAAGCCTTCTGGCTGAGTCACCCGAGCGCCCTGACTTTCTGGCTGACGCTGGTCCTTCGCCCGCGAAGGCCGACATGCAAGGAACGGGCGGGTCGTTTGATCGGCATCAAGGCACCTGCGCGGTAAAGGCGTTTGATGGCTTTTGACCAGGGAGATAGTCATGCCGCGTCGTATCCTTATCATCGTCGGTCATCCCGACCCGGGGCCTGAACGGTTCTGCAGGGCGCTTGCCGCCAGCTATGCAGATGGCGCCCGCTCTGCCGGCCACGAGGTGTGGCTCATCGATATCGCGACCCTCGACTTCCCATTGCTGCAGACGACGGAGGAGTTCAAAAGGCGACCTGTCCCGGTGATGCTGGAAGAGGCGGCGCAGGCGATCAGGGATGCTGAGCATATCGTGTTTGTCTTTCCGCTGTGGCTGGGCACCATGCCTGCGCTGCTGAAGGCTTTTTTCGAACAGGTGATGCGCCCGGGCGTGGCTTTTGCATATCCCGAGCAGGGCAGGGGCGGCTTTGCCCGGACCTTGCTCGAAGGCCGGTCCGCCCGCGTGGTCGTCACCATGGGAATGCCCGCATTTTTCTACCGGCTCTGGTATCTCAGCCACGGCATCGCCGGCATACGCCGCAATATCCTGAACTTCGTCGGCATCAGCCCGGTGCGAGAAACGCTGTTCGGCATGGTGGAAGGTGCGAGCGACGCCACGCGGAAAAAGTGGCTTGGAAAAATGCAGAAGCTCGGTGCCCGCGCCGCCTGACTGGCGTTCGCGAACGATGACAAGGTGCCTTGGAAATCCGGAGCAAGAAATCAGCGTGAGTGCGTGCTTTTTGACGTAGATCAAGATGTTGACTGAGGCGACCGTTATCGTAGGCAAACAGCCTTCCTGTGTCCCATTGCAACCTCCAACCCAACCGCGCAAAGTCGTTTTCAGGAGCACCACATTGTATAATCACATCCTCGTCCCAACCGATGGATCAGATGTCGCTCAAAAAGGCGTCGACCATGCTCTTCGCTCGCCAAAGCGTTGCAGGCCAAGGTAACGATTATCGTCGTTACCGAACGTTTTCCCTACTATGTGAGTGGCGGCTTCGGATGGGTTGCTCTGCCAATCGATGTGGAAAGTTACGACGCGACGCAGAAGGAATTCGCGGATCGGCATTTGAAGCGGGTGAAGGATGCCGCGGACAAGATCGGCGTTGCAGCAGACCTACTGCACGTTGAGAATGCCAATCCGGCAGATGCAATTGTGGAAGCGGCCGTCGCCAATGGCTGCAGTTTGATTGTCATGTCGTCGCATGGCCGTCGGGGCGTAGGCCGCCTGCTGCTGGGCAGCCAGACCAACAGTGTGCTGACTCATAGCCCGGTACCCGTACTTGTCGTACGATAAGCAGC
Source organism: Shinella sp. S4-D37 (assembly GCF_040812195.1). Lineage (NCBI taxonomy): Bacteria > Pseudomonadati > Pseudomonadota > Alphaproteobacteria > Hyphomicrobiales > Rhizobiaceae > Shinella > Shinella sp. S4-D37. Next base: position 271,946 of record NZ_JBFNXL010000002.1, read on the forward strand.
CTCGCGCCGCATGAAGTCAGGCCGCCATCCGAAATGCGGTTTGAAAACTGCGCAGTTTGGGTGGAACGAATGGGAACGGTTTCGGGCCGGTGGCGAGATTTACAAGGAGTGAGTTCCATAGACAGGGTTCAACGAGCCTCATTTCGGCTGGCACGGGGATGCAGCGCGCATCGGCCTCGCCCGGCGCTTGGCACATGACATGGAGACGACGCTCGCCCGACTAGGTCTTGCCTTGGCGATCGGGCTGCTGGTCGGCTTGGAACGCGGATGGCGCGAACGCGGTGCACCGGCACGCAGCCGGACGGCGGGCATCCGCACCTACGGCATTTCGGGTCTCCTTGGAGGTATTTTCTCGGCGCTTTCCCAGTCTATGGAGGCTGCCTCCCTGATGGTCGCCGGTTTTCTCGGTTTTGCTGTGGTCTTTGCGTTCTATAAGGCGCGGGAGGCAGCGCATGATGAGGATTTCAGCGTCACAAGCGTCGTCGCCGGCCTCTGTGTCTTTGCTTTGGGGGCTCTGGCGGCGGCAGGAGAGACACAGGCTGCTGCGGGGGGAGGGGCCGCACTTGCCGCCATCCTGGCAAGCCGCGAGGTCTTGCACGAGCTTTTGAAGCGGCTGACCTGGGAGGAAGTACGGTCGGCTCTTATACTTGCGGTGATGACTGCGATTATCCTCCCGGTCCTGCCAAGTCGCACCATCGATCCGTGGGGCGGGCTGAACCCGCACGAGGTCTGGTTCTTCACCGTTCTGACGGCGGCAATTTCGTATCTTGGCTATATCGCGGTGCGCCTGCTTGGGGCGACACGCGGCCTGATCGTAAGTGCGGTGAGCGGCGCGCTTGTTTCATCCACCGCCGTTACGCTTGCGCTCGGGCGGAACGCGAGTTCCGGAGCGGCGCCATATCCCCTGGCCGGAGCGGCGACCTTTGCTGCAATCGTCTCGATTGGCCGCGTCTGTGTCGTCATCGGCCTGATCAAGCCCCAGGTGCTCCTCGTGATCGGACCGGCGGCCTTTTCCGCCATGCTTGTCTTCGGCCTCTGCGGCGCGCTTTTGCTGATGCGAGGTCACGGGTCCGGTGGTGTCGCTTCGACGATACGAAGCCCCTTCGAGCTTGGTCCGCTCCTGCTGTTTGCGCTCCTGTTTGCGATCGCCGCGACCGCGAACGCGGCACTTGTGCGTTATAGTGGCTCGCAGGGGATCGTTGCAGCGGCTGCCGTTTCGGGCGCGGTCGATGTCGATGTTGCGGTACTGGGCGCACTGCGCCTTGTGGGTTCAGCAGCGACAGCGGAGATTGTCGGTCAGGCCGTTCTGGCCGCGATGACGTCCAACGCGCTTTTCCGCGTCGTCCTTGCCGTCGCCTCCGGCCCCATGCGCTTCTGGGTTCCTTTGCTTCTTGCCACCGTGATGTCGGTCGCAGCCGGCGGGATCGTGTTTTCCATTTTTCCACCCCTGTGAGGGCCTGCCATCTTCACGTCTGCAATTGACCGAGATCAAGGTTTGCGGGCTGACGCCCCGTATTCTGCCCGTGCAATCAACGATGGAGACATACATGTCGAACACCCCTCACACTCTTGGCGAAGAGTTTCCTGGCCAACTCGACCAGATTCATGCCTTGAAGGCAGTGGACCCGGCCTTTGCCACCCTGCTGCAGGAATACGACGAGGTGAACGATACGATCCATCTCGCTGAAACGAGCGTCGCCCCCGTGGGCGAGGATCACGAGACCAAGCTCCGCAAGCAACGTCTTTCGATAAAGGACCGGATCGCCGCAGCCCTGAAAAACGCCTGAGCCGTATGGCTTTCGATAAAGGACAGGTCCATCCGAAGTCATCGGAAGAGCTTGGACCAATATGGCATCCAACGGCCTGCCCATGATCCGGATGCCGCAACTGGATGATGTTCCGAGGGGCAAACAACGCATGGCACAGACATCCAGAAAATTCGTACTGGTCGGGGCGCTTGCCGTTGCCGCTCTCGGTGCATACCTTGTGTGGAACCGGATAGCGTCTCCGGCTCTTCCCGCCGGTATCGCCACGGGCAATGGCCGCATTGAGGCGACGGAAACGGATATTGCAGCCCTTTCCAGTGGCCGCATCGCTGAAATCACCGCCTCCGAGGGTGATAGCGTGCGAAAGGGAGATGTTCTGGTCCGGATGGATACCGTGCAGCTCGAAGCCCAGAAACGCCAGGCGGAAGCGCAGCTGCGCCGCGCGACGATCGGGGTCGAGACGGCCGGCAGTCTGGTCAAGCAGGCCGATGCGCAACTGGCAGCCGCGATAGCCCAGATCGAGCAGGCCGCAGCCGTGGCCGATGCTGCGGCGACAAGGCTTGCCCGCTCCGAACAATTGGCGCGAGCCAATGCTGTCGCACAGCAATCCCTCGAAACGGATCGCGCCAGCGATCGGCAGGCCCGTGCCGGGCTCGCATCCGCGGAGGCGGGCAAGGCAGCCGCCGAGGCCGGTGTAGGTTCGGCAAAGGCACAAGTAGTTGACGCCGAAGCGGCGGTCGACGCGGCAAAAGCCGCGATCGACTCCATCACCGCCCTGATAGATGACGCCGTCCTTACCGCTCCGCGGGACGGGCGGGTGCAGTACCGGGTGGCTCAGGAGGGCGAGATCGTTGCCGCCGGCGGGCGCATCCTCAAGATGGTTGATCTGACCGACGTCTACATGACCTTCTTCCTGCCGACCTCGCAGGTTGGCCGCATCGCCACCGGCTCCGAAGTCCGCCTCGTGATGGACGCGGCGCCTGACGTCGTCATTCCTGCCTCGGTGTCCTATGTCGCCGATGTCGCGCAGTTCACGCCGAAGACGGTGGAAACAGCGGACGAGCGGGAAAAGCTGATGTTTCGCGTCCGGGCGCGCGTCAACCCGCAAATCCTGCAGAAATATATCGAATACGTCAAAACCGGCCTGCCGGGCATCGCCTATGTGAAGACGGATTCCTCTGCTGATTGGCCCGCTACACTGGGCAATCTGGTGCAATGACGCAGCCTCCGTCCATCGTCGCGAGGGTTGCTCACCTGACGCAGGCCTATGGCGCGACAGTTGCGCTGAAGGATACGACGCTGGACTTTCCGGCGGGCCGGATGGTCGGGCTGATCGGGCCTGATGGCGTTGGCAAGTCGAGCCTGCTCTCGCTTGTCGCCGGCGCGCGCTTGATCCAGCAAGGGGAGGTCGAGGTTCTCGGAGGAGACATGCGTAATGCAGGTCACCGCCGACGCACCTGCCCGCGGATTGCCTATATGCCGCAGGGATTGGGCAAGAACCTCTATCCCACGCTCTCCGTCTTCGAGAACGTCGATTTCTTCGGGCGTCTGTTCGGCCACGAAAAGGCCGAGCGGGAACGCAGGATAGGCATGCTTCTGGCAGCGACGGGCATGTCCGCTTTTCGCGACCGGCCCGCGGCAAAGCTCTCGGGCGGCATGAAGCAGAAGCTCGGCCTCTGCTGCGCCCTGATCCATGATCCGGACCTGCTCATTCTCGACGAGCCGACGACGGGTGTCGATCCACTGTCGCGCCGCCAGTTCTGGGAATTGATTGGCCTTATCCGCCGGTCGCGCCCTGCGATGAGCGTCATCACGGCCACGGCATATATGGAGGAGGCCGCCGGCTTTGACTGGCTCGTCGCCATGAATGCCGGTGAGGTGCTGGCAACCGGTACGCCTGCCGAACTGCTGGAGCGCACCGGAACAGCCAGCCTTGACGAAGCCTTCATCGCGCTCCTGCCGGAAGACGAGCGGCGCAACCACAAAAAGGTGGTCATCCCCAAACGCACGGTCGGAGCCGATGGTGAGATTGCCATTGAGGCCGAGGGACTGACGCAGCGCTTCGGTGACTTCACCGCCGTGGATCATGTCAGCTTCCGCATTCCGAAGGGGGAGATCTTCGGCTTTCTCGGTTCCAATGGTTGCGGCAAGACCACGACGATGAAGATGCTGACGGGACTCCTCGAGCCCACCGAAGGGCACGCGCGCCTGTTCGGCGCCAAGGTCGATCCCAAGGACATGGCCGTTCGCCGCCGCGTCGGTTTCATGAGCCAGTCCTTCTCGCTCTATTCGGAACTCACGGTGCGGCAGAACCTAGAACTGCACGCCCGCCTCTTCGGCATGGCGCAGGACAGGATCGCTGCGCGCGTCGCGGAAATGATTGCGCATTTCGACCTGGCATCCGTTCCCGACGCGCTTCCCGAAGCATTGCCGCTCGGTATCCGGCAGAGACTGTCGCTTGCCGTAGCGCTGATCCACGACCCGGAAATCCTGATCCTCGACGAACCGACATCCGGCGTCGATCCCGTCGCCCGTGACGCCTTCTGGCGCATTCTCGCTGATTTGTCGCGAAAGGATGGCGTAACCATCTTCATCTCGACCCATTTCATGAACGAGGCGGAACTGTGCGACCGCATTTCGCTGATGCATGCCGGCAAGGTTCTCGTCAGTGACACGAGCGAGGCGATCATTCAGTCGAAGGGCGCAAATACCCTTGAGGACGCTTTCATCGCTTATCTGGAAGAGGCCATCGGTGATACCGGCAAGCCCACCGAGACCCTTGCCATGGCTGAAATGACGGCGAACGAGGCATCTGGACCGGTCGCTGCTTTCAGCCTGCGTCGCCTTCTCAGCTATTCGCGGCTGGAAAGCCTGCAGCTGCGGCGGGATCCGATCCGGCTGACGATGGCGCTGCTTGGCAGCCTCATCCTGATGTTCGTGATCGGCTACGGCGTGAGCATGGACATCGAAGACCTGTCCTTCGCGGTGCTGGATCGGGATCAGACGGCGACCAGTCGCGACTATGTGCAGGATATTGCCGGATCGCGCTGCTTCACAGAGATGGCGCCTCTTGCGAGCTACGAGGAAATCGACGAGCGCATGCGGCGCGGCGAGATCAATCTGGCAATCGAGATACCGTCGGGATTTGCTCGCGACCTTGCGCGCGGCCAGACGGTGGAGATCGGCGCCTGGATCGACGGTGCAAACCCGAGCCGCGCCGAATCCGTGCGGGGCTACGTCCAGGGCATGCATGCAGACTGGCTTATGCGGCAGGCCCGCATGCTCCATGGCGATGCGGCGACAAAGGGCAGCTTCGATGTCGTTACGCGTTATCGCTATAATCCCGACGTGAAGAGCATCGTTGCCATGGTTCCGGCTGTGATCCCGCTGCTCTTGCTGCTGATACCGGCAATCCTGACAACGCTAAGTGTCGTGCGGGAGAAGGAGCTGGGCTCGATCGTCAACTTCTGGGTCACGCCGGTGACGCAGTTGGAATTCCTGGTCGGCAAGCAGTTGCCCTACGTCGCTTTGGCTTTGCTCAACTTCTTCATGCTGCTCGCCTTCGCGGTCTTCATCTTCCAGGTTCCCCTGACCGGCAGTCTCCCGGCTTTCTCGCTCGCGGCGCTGCTTTATGTGATGGCGACCACGGCGATGGGCTTGCTGATCTCCGTCTTCATTTCCAGTCAGGTCGCCGCCCTGTTTGCGACGGCGCTGCTGACAATCATCCCGGGCGCGCAGTATTCGGGCATGATCGACCCGGTTTCGTCTCTTCAGGGTATTGGCCGGATGGTCGGCGAGATTTATCCGACGACATGGTTCATCATCGCCTCCCGCGGCACCTTCTCCAAGGGGCTCGGCTTCCAGGATCTTGGCACGGCTTTCCTCATGCTGGCGCTGGCGACGCCGATCCTGCTTGCGCTTGCCGCAATGTTCCTGAGGAAGCAGGCAAGGTGAGAGCGCAATGAACCTGAAGACCGTTTTCAATCTTGGCATAAAGGAGTTGCGCGGCCTGCTGCGCGATCCCATTCTCCTGACGCTGATCGTCTATTCGTTCTCGGTGTCGATCTATACGAGCTCGAAAGCGATGCCGGATTCGCTTTCGAATGCCGCAATCGCCATTGTCGACGAGGATCAGTCGACGTTGTCGACCCGGATAGTATCGGCATTTTATCCGCCCTACTTCGTCGCGCCGAAGATGATCTCGCTCACCGAGATGGATCGGCGCATGGACGAGGGCCTAGATACATTCGCTCTGAATATTCCGCCTGATTTCGAGCACGACGTGCTGGCGGGCCGGTCGCCGGCGATCCAGCTCAATGTCGATGCCACCCGCATGACGCAGGCCTTCACGGGCACCGGTTACGTGCAGCAGATCGTCAACAGCGAGGTGTCCGAATATATCGAGGGGTACCGCTCGCAAAGCCGCCCCCAGGCGGAACTGGCGCTTCGGGCAAGATACAATCCCGATCTCGATTCCGGGTGGTTCGGGGCCTTGACCGAGGTGACCCAGATCATCACCATGCTTTCGATCGTGCTCACGGGCGCCGCCCTGATCCGGGAGAAGGAGCATGGCACGGTCGAGCACTTGCTCGTCATGCCCGTGACCGCCTCTGAAATCATGATCTCCAAGATCTGGTCGATGGGGCTGGTGGTTCTCCTTGCCTCCGGTTTCGCGCTCACGGTCGTGGTGCAGATGATACTCGGCGTGCCTGTCCATGGTTCAGTCGCTCTGTTCATGATGGCGACGGCGCTGATGCTCTTTGCGACGACATCGCTCGGCATCTTCCTTGCCACGATGGCCGGAACGATGCCGCAGTTCGGGCTTCTGCTGATGCTCGTCCTGCTTCCCCTGCAGGTTCTGTCCGGCGCGATGACCCCGCGCGAATCCATGCCGGAGATCATCCAGACCATTATGCTGGCGGCCCCGAACACGCATTTCGTGATCCTGTCCCAGGCGATCCTCTTCCGCGGCGCGGGCTTCGCGATCATCTGGCCGCAACTGCTGGCCCTGCTGGCGATCGGCTCGATGCTGTTCTGGTTCGCGCTTCAGCGCTTCCGCCGGTTCCTGCGGTAGACGACGACACTCACCTATCGGGCCTGCCGGATCGCGGCATGGCCGACACGTGTTCGGACATCGACAGGATAGCCACCAGCAGGTCGGAGCGGTTGAGCAGGCCGACGACCTCGCTGTCGCGCATGACCGGGTAGACGCGATGCGAGCGGGCGAGGAACGCCTCGGCCGCCGAGACGAAATCGAGGTCGTGCGGCAGGGTTTGCACCTCACGGCTCATGTAGTCGGCAACGCTGCCGCTCCACTGCTGGTAGTAGCTCGCATTGAGCATCGGGCGGAAGCAGTCCTTTTCCGTGAGGATGCCGACGAGGCCGGCCCTGTCGTCGATCACCGGCGCGGCGGGCACCAGGCGGCGCGCCAGCGTGGCGACCGCCTCGCGGATCGGCATGGTCGGCAAAAGCCGCGGGAAGTCGGCCTGCATGATATGCGCGACGACGGTGTTGTGGTTCATCGTTTTTCCTCACACGGATCATACGGGCAGCCGTCGCAGCGCGTGCCTCCGATACAGGCGAGCCCGTCGCAGCTTCTGGCGAGCGGCTTGCGACCCAGCAGAAGGCCGACGGCAAGCCCTCCCGTGGAAAGGCAGACGATGACGATTGCGAAGAGCGCTTCCATCAGGCTTCCCTTAGACGAGATATCGGGTGAATGCGCCTGTCGCGACGCTTCTGAGCGCGTCACGGTGGCGGAACAGGAAAAGTGCGGCGATATCCCTGGCCCGGGCAAGGTCCGGTCCCGCGCTACCTGCGGCCATCAGCGCGGTTGCCCAGCCGTCGGCGTCGAGCGCGGCCGGCATGAGGACGGAGACAGAGGCGGGGGCGCCCGCGACGGGTTCAAGGGTCGAAGGGTCGATGATGTGGCTGTAGCGGCGGCCTCCGACATCGTATCCGTTCCTGCGGTCGCCGGACGTTGCCACGGCCATGCCGTCAAGCTGCAACACGCCGTTCAGGCCTTCTGCGTCCGGCAGCGGGTTCTCTATGCCGACATGCCAGGCGCGGCCCGAAGGATGCCGCCCGCGCGCGGCCAGCTCGCCGCCGAGATCGACGAGGAAATCCTCATGGCCGGCGTCGAGCAGGTCCGCCGCCATCCTGTCGAGCGCGTATCCCTTCGCGATGCCGCAGAAGTCAAGCGTGAGGCCACGCGCCGTCCGCGCCACATGGCCGTTTCCGGCCCGGATCTTCCGCCAGCCGTCGGGAAGCGTTTCGCCCTTCTCGATCGGGCCGAACCCCCAGCGCGCGACCATCGGCCCGACGGTCGGATCGAAACGTCCGCCGCTCGCCTCGGCGATGCCCAATGCCGAGCGGGCAACGCCGACGACCGCGTCGGACACCACCGCCTCGTCGGCGTGGCTCCGGTTGAAGCGGCCGATCATGCTGTCGCTGCGCCAGGGCGAGAAGGCGAGATCGATGGTATGAAGCGTATTGGCCAACCGCGCCTGCAAGCCAGATATGTTGGCATCGTCCCGGAGCGCGACGCGCCACCCCGTGGCGAACGCGGCGCCGGAAAGCACCTTCACCGGTGCGGCTTCGCGGGCCTGGGCCGGCGCCGTTCCGAGGAGAAGTGCTGCGCCGCCAAGGGCGAGGAACCTGCGCCGGCCGAGCGGCTCCGATTTGACATGCATGGGATCAGCCTCCGAAGTCGTCGTTATGGATGGAATGCGGCTCGACGCCCAGCCGATCGAGCATGGCGAGCACGGCGGAGATCATGACGGGCGGACCGCAGAGATAGTATTCGCATTCGTCGGGTGCGGGATGCGCGGCGAGCGCGGCGCGAACCGTCTCGTGGATGAAGCCGGTGGCGCCCGTCCACCGGTCGCCCGGCGCGGGATCGGAAAGCGCTGGCGTCCATGTGAAGTTTCGATGTTTCTCCGCGATCTCCCGGAACTCCTCCACGTAGAACAGGTCGGCCGCCGTGCGTGCACCGTAGAAGTAGGACATACGGCGCTTGGTGCCGAGCCCGATCTGTTCGTGGATCATGGCCCTGAGCGGGGCCATTCCGACACCGCCGCCGATGAAGACCATTTCCCGCTCGGTCGGCTGCACGTGGAACTCGCCGAAGGGGCCACCGGCCTCGACCGTATCGCCCGGCTTCAGCGAGAACAGGTAGGACGAGACGATGCCGGGCGGGATGTTATGCTCGTGGCCGGCGGGCGGCACGGCAAGCCGGATGTTAAAGACGATGCGCCCGGCATCCTCCGGCCGGCTCGCGATGGAGTAGGCACGCACCACCGGTCCGGCCGACATGGATTTCAGCGCCGGCCAGCCGGCGATCTCCCATGCGCGCGCATGGGCGGGGTCGATGTCGAGCGATGCGAAATCGAGGCTGTAGGCGGGGGCGGTGAGCTGCGCGAAGCCGCCGGCGCGGAACGGGAAGTCGCGGCCTTGCGGAAGCTCCAGCACCAGCTCGCGGATCAGCGGCGCCAGCATGCGGTTGGAAAGGACCCGGCAGGGGAAGGATTCCGCCGCCAGCACCTCCGCCGCCACCGTCACCTCGACCGGGCCGCGCAACCGCGCCTGGCAGGCGAGGCGGACATGCTGGCGGCGCTCGGCGGGCGAGAGGATACCGCGCTCGGTCGCCTGCAGTTCGCCGGCACCTTCCCCCTCGACGGTCACTCGGCACAGGCCGCAGGTACCGCTGCCGCCGCAGGCGGCGGGAATGCCGATCCCGGCCTCGTGCAGCACCGAGAGAAGCTGGTCGCCCCGGGCCGCGTCGATGCGCTTCCCGCCGTTCACGGTGACGCCGACGGTGCCTTGCGGCAGCAGCCGGTTGCGCGCGGTGATCAGCGCCAGCGTGAGGCCGACGACGAGGAGCGTTATGAAGATGGAACCGAGCGCGATCTCCGTCATGGCGCCGCCATCTGCGCGAAGGAGGAGAAGCCGAGCGACATCATGCCCGCCAGCACGAAGGTGATGCCGAGACCGCGAAGGCCTGCGGGAAGGTCGGCATAGGCGAGACGCGTGCGGATCGCGCCGAGCATGACGACGGCGAGCGCGAAGCCCGCCCCGCTGCCCACGCCGTAGACCGCCGCCTCCGCCAGGTCGTAGCGCCGCTCGACCATGAAGAGGCCGCCGCCGAGGATAGCGCAGTGGATGGTGAGGAGCGGCAGGAAGGCGCCAAAGGACGCCTGCACGCGCGGCAGGTGGCGCTCGAGCACCATCTCGAGCAGTTGGACGCTCGCGGCGACCACGCCAATGAAGGTGAGCAGCGAGAGATAGGAAAGGTCGAGATCCGGCATACCGAGCCAAGCCCAGGCGCCGGGCGCCAGCATCGCCGTGTAGATGAGCTGGTTGACGGGCACCGTCACCCCCATGACGGCGACGACCGCCACGCCGAGGCCGAAGGCGACTTCCGTCCGTCGCGACAGGGCGAGGAAGGTACAGAGGCCGAGGAAATAGGTGAGCGGCATGTTCTCGACGAACACGGCCTTGAGGAAGAGCGCGCCGAGATCGGCCATCAGCGTTCCTCCCCAAGGTCATGGGCCGGGAACTCCGGGGCCTCGGCCTGCTCCGGCCAGAGGCTGCGGATCGCCCACACCAGCCCGCCGAGCAGGAAGAAGGCGCTGGGCGCCAGCAGCATCAGGGAGAGCGGCGTGAACCAGCCGCCCTGCTCGGCAAGCGGGAAGACCTGAAGGCCGAGCAGCGTTCCGCTGCCGAACAGCTCACGGCAGCTGCCGATCGCCACCAGCACGAGCGAATAGCCAAGCCCGCTGCCGAGCGCATCGACCATCGAGGGCAGAGGCGGGTTGCTGCGCGAAAAGGATTCAGTCCGGCCGAGTACGATGCAGTTCGTCGCGATCAGGCTGACAAAGACCGACAGGCGCTGGCTCAGCTCGAAGAACCAGGCTCCGAGCACCTGATCTATGACGATCACCATCGAGGCGATGATGATGATCTGCACGATCAGGCGGATCGAGGCGGGAATGTGCCGGCGGATCACGCTGATGATGCCGGCGGCAAGGACCACGACGACCGTCAGCGAGATCGACATGGTGAGCGCGGTGTCAAGCGAGGTGGTGACGGCGAGCGCGGAGCAGATGCCAAGAATCTGCTGCGTCACCGGGTTCTGCCGGATCAGCGGCGCGGTCAGCGTGTTCCAGAGGCCTTCGGTTGCCGCCATCGGCTAGAACTCCCCGCGGCGGATCGCCGTCATGAGAGGGCCATAGCCCTTCGGGCCGGCCCAGAACTGCACCATCTGGGTGATCGCGTTGCCGGTGCGCGTCGCCCCGGTGATGCCGTCCACCTCATGGTCGCTGTTCGTCTGCCCGCGCGCGACCGCGAAGCGGACGGCGCCGGTGTCGTCGAAGATCCGCTTGCCGGCGAAGCTCTGCTGCCAGAGCGGTTCGGCGATACGCGCGCCGAGGCCCGGCGTCTCGGCCTGCTCGGTAACGGCGACGCCGGCGAGCGTGCGCATGTCGCCCCGAAGCGCGATGAGCGCCTGGATGCGCCCGTTGTAGCCCGTCCCGACCACCGGCAGGATGGCGAGCGAAACCGCGTCGCCGTCGCGCAGCAGATAGATCTGCGCATAGTCCGGTCGGCTGCCGATGCCGGCAATGTCCTCGGCTGCCGACAGTGTCGTCCAGTTGGCGGGATCGGCGAGCGCGGCCTGAAGCGTCTCGGACGTGACCTCCTTTGCAGCAGTGCCGGCATCGAGATTGATGACGACGGTCGAGAGTGCGTCGCCGCCCGATTGCTCGATAAGGTCCGAGATGCCCGGAACAGCCGCGATCAGCGCCTCCAGGCGCGCCTGCTGCTCGGCAGCGCGGTTCTGCGCCTGGATCGGCCTCAGCACGACGGTGGCGGCGGTGACCAGCACCGCGCACACGACTGAGACGAGGAAGGCGACGGCCAGCGTCTTCGCCCGGCTTTCGTTCGGCAGCGTCAGGAAGCGGCGCCAGAGGGAAAGAGGATTAAGGTCAGCCAAGGCGTTTCCTCCGCGCGAGCCAAAGGCTTATGGCGATTTCATCGAGAAGCGGCGCGGCAAGCGAAGCGAGCAGCGCGGCAGAGACCGTGGCCTGGACCGGCGCCACGCCCCCCCAGCCGAGGGTGAGCAGGAGCACCAGCGCGCCGTAGAGCAGCCCGTAGAGCCAGCGCCCGAGCGCCGTGCCGGCGCTGGCCACCGGATCGCAGACCAGAAGGACGAGCGTCACCGCCGCCGCCGTCACAACCGGCGTTTCGAGCGCGAGGCCCCAGAAACCGGCCGCCAGCACGACCGCGGCCGCGGCGACGATACGCCCCGACATCACGCCCGTGACGACGCCGATCACGACGACGGCCGCGACCGACCAGCTAAGCTGCACCGGCAGGTCCGGCCAGGGTGCCGCCGGAAAGCCGAAGCCGAGAAAGGTGACGGCGACCGTTGCCGGATTGACCACGTTGCGGCCCCAGCCGCCGAAGGCGAGCTCGCCCGCGACGACCCCGAAACTGATGCCGAGCAGCATCGGGACAAGGCCGAGATCGAGCGGCGCCAGCACCGCGATCGCCAGCGCCGTGAGGGCCCCCGAGAACGAAGGCGGCTGGGCGCGTGCCAGCATGAACGCGAGATGCCAGAGCCCCGCCGCGACGAGCACGAAGATGAGGCGCATGAGCCCGGCCGTGCCGGTCGCAAGCAGCCAGGTGACGACGAGCGGCATGGCTGCCGCAAGCAGCATCAGCGCAACCGTCTCCCGATCCCATAGGCCGCGCGTCACGCCGCCCTACCAATGAAGTGCGTTTCAACATCTGCCTTTCCGGCACGGCTTTTAAGGCCGAGTATGTTGGAAGGCAGGAGACCGGGTATGGCTATCATGCTGGCCGCCCTCCATGGTTCGGGAGGCAGATCCGCCCGGTCTCCACACCTGACCCGACCGCTGATTAGGCTCTGCGGATCATCGCTGTGTAGGGCGAGGACGTGGGAAGGTTGCCGCTTAAAGGAGGACACTTCAGGGAGGAAGCCATGCACTTCTACGTCGGCATCGATGCCGCCAAGGACATTCATTGGGCCTGCGTGATCAGCGCGGACGCAAAGCCCATCTTCAGCCATGCCGTCAGAAACGATCCGGAAGGGATCGCAGCACTGATCGGCGAACTGTCGGCGCTGGAAGCCGAAAGCATAACCGTCGCCCTCGACTTGCTGGGCGGTTGTGCCACGCTGCTCTGCGCGATGCTGGCCGAAGACAGCATGCGTATCGTTCACACGCCTGGCCTTGCGGTCAACCGTGCGCGGCAGGGTATGCGCGGCGGTGAGAACAAGTCCGATCCTCGCGATGCCGCGACAATCGCCGATCTCGCACGAACCCGCGCCGATCTGCGGCCGGTCGAGACTGAGACCGAGATCGATGTAGACATCCGCCTGCTCGTCGGCCGGCGCCGCGAAGTCGTCGTCGATCAGACCCGACGCCTTGCGCGCCTGCGCGATCTGTTGTCCTCGCTCTTTCCGGCGCTGGAAAGGCGCATCGACGTGAAGACCAAGGCCGGCCTCGTCTTCCTGAGCTTGTTCGCCGCTCCGCACGAGCTGCGCAGCGCCAAGCCTCATCATCTCGTCCGCTCGCTGACGAAGGTCTATCCCCGCATGCGGGATGCCCAGACCATGTCCCAGGATGTCGTTGCTCTGGCCAAGGCTCAAGCCATCGACGTGCCCGGCGCGCAAACCCGAGCCAGGCTGGTCAAGGATCTCGCCGCCGAAGCTCTGGCTGCCCGGGCCCAGCGCGACCGCATCGACGCCGATCTCGAAACCCTTCTCGAAAGCCACCCTGATGCGGCCCTCATCCGCAGCCTGCCGGGGATGGGGGCCGTGCTGACGGCAGACTTCATCGCTTGTGTCGGTTCTGGCCACCGCTTCCAATCGGCCGATGCGTTGGCCGCCGCAGCCGGTCTCACGCCCGTCCTGCGTCAGTCCGGCAAATCCAGAGCCATCCGACGCTCCACAGGCGGTAACAAGAACCTCAAGCGCGTCTTCTTCCAGTCCGCCTTCAACGCGCTCGCAGATCCGGAAAGCCGAGCCTTTTACGACCGAAAACGCGCCGAGGGGAAACGTCACAATCAAGCCGTCATCGCCCTCGCGAGACGACGCGTAAACGTCGTATGGGCAATCCTCCAAACAAGAAACCCATTCACCGCTAACTTCAAAAATGCAGCTTGACGAAACCATTAGGCTGCCTCCTCCGCCGCGATACGGTCGAGCATGCCGCGCAGCATCGCCGACAGGCGCGGTGCGGCGCCGGTCACGTAGTCGGCGAGCGCCACATCTTCCTCGGTGAGGGACAGCGCGCCGAGCCGCGTGGCGGTCTCGACGTCGTTGGACGCGATGGCGCGCACGAGCGCTGCTGCCGGCAGCACGCCGCCGAAAGCCTGCTCGAGCGCGGCGGTGGGGATGATCGGCAGCGGACGCCGTGCGCCGCGCAACGCGGCCGAGAACCAGTGCGGGCGGTTATCGCGCGACGCCTCCGCGATGCCCGTCACCTGCCGATGCCACCGGCCGAGCCAGCGGCTTTCGGTGCCGTCGAGCATCGAGCCCGAGAGCAGGCGATGGGGTCCGGGCCTGATGATGTCGTAGCTCAGCGCGCGCAGATCCGCTCCCGGCTGGCAACGGACCAGCCGCTGCTCCCGCAAGGCCGTCCCCGCAACCGAAACCAGCCTGGTCTCGGCAACCAGTCCGGTGAGAAGCAGCGCGCCGATGGCAGCCACATCCTCGGCATGGATATCCCAGACGATACGGCCCGGCTCGACCGGGTGGCATGCGGCAAGCTGGAATCCGGCAAGCCCGTGCGGATGGACCGGCGCCACCTTTCTGATGCGGTATCGCGCGCCGAGGCCGGCCGTGCCGCCGATGTCGGGGCCGCGATCCTGACAGAAGACGATCGGCCCCGCCGTCAGCCCTGCGAGCGACCGCAGCCCGACCGCGAGCTCTTCCTCGCGCCCGTCGAGGGCAAGCCGCGGCGGGGGCGCGTCTGGCCGGGTGTCGAGCGCCATCACGAAGATAGCGGACGGCGTCTCGCCCGGCGCGGGAATGCGGCCGAAGGGGCGGGAGCGGAACGACGGCCACAGGCCGGCGGCAAGGAGCAACGCCCGCGTTGCCGCCGCGTCATCGCCGCCCGAGGCGGCCGTAACGTCGTGCTTGTGACGCCCGGCGTCCGACGCATGGAAGAACAGCATCCGGGAGAGCCGCCGGCCGGGTCCGAGATCGATGGCGGCGACCTCGCCGGAGACGGGGGCAACGAGGGTCAGTTCGGGATGCTTGCGCGAGCGCAAGACGGGCGCGCCCTGCGGCACCCTGTCGCCGCGGGCGACGACGACCTCCACGCGGAAATCGTCCTCGAGCTGCGCGAAAAGCGCACACTGATCCGTGATCTGGGTCTCTATGGTTACGCCCGCCTTCTGATTCATTGGTCTGGATGCAACGAAATCCAATGTTTCGTCCTCCGTCCTTGACTTCGATCAAGGCAGCAACGTTGTTCGAACGCGTATAGGTTGGCAGCCTCAGACTGACGAGGCCGCACATCCCCAGCAAGTTGTAAGGTACGATGCGCCGATTCCTGATACCAACTGCCGTATTGTGTTCGCTCTCGCCCGTCGTGGGTGCGTTTGTCCAATATACGGCAACGGTACAGGCGCAGTCGGTGAACGACAATGCGGCCGGCACCCCGATCTTCATCATGCCCAAATCGGGGCCGTTCGTACCGGAACGGATTGCGATCCCGCAAAGCGAGTACATCGCTGCATGGGCGCGCTCGGGCCATTCGGATGCAGGGTCGGTGTCGTTTTCCTACTGGAACGAGGCCGGCGGCATCCCTCCGGTTTGTTCCGTGTGCCATTCCGGTGCCGGGTTCCGCTCGTTCCATGGGCTCGACGGCAGCGAGCCCGGCCTTCCGGCCCATCCCGTGCCGGTCGGCGGCGTGGTCGATTGCGAGACCTGTCACAACACGGGCCTAGCAGCAATCACCAAGCTCGCCTTTCCCAGCGGCATCAGCCATCCGGTCACCGGCGGCGAAGTGTCATGCATGACCTGTCATCAGGGACGATCGGCCGGTATCGTCGTCGGCAGGGCCGCCGAAGGCAAACCCGATGACATGCCCGATCCTGCCCTCACCTTCATCAACCCGCACTATGCCACGGCCGCGGCTGCCATGCTCGGCGGCTACGGCGGCAGCGGCTATCATTACGCTGGCAAAACCTATTCCGGCCGCTTTCTACACGCCAGACCGGTGGAGACCTGCGTCTCGTGCCACGATCCGCACAGTCTTCAGGTGGCGGAGCAGACCTGCCTGACCTGCCATACGTCCGGCAATGCGGCCGATATCCGCATTTCGCGCGTGAGCTTCGATGGCAGCGGTGACCTGAAAAAGGGCATCCGCCAGGACATCACACAAAACGCCCGCCAACTGATGAGCATGCTAGAGGACTATGCGGCCAAGGTGGCAGGCACGCCGCTGCTCTACGATGGCAGCCGCCACCCCTACTTTTTCTCGGATGCCAACGGCGACGGCGTCGCGGACCACGCCGATGGCAAACCGGTGCCGTATGCCGCTTGGACGCCGCGCCTTTTGAAAGCTGCCTACAACTGGAAGTTCGTCGGTTCCGACAAGGGTATCCACGTGCACAATCCCCACTACGCACTGGAGTTGCTCTACGATTCGATGGATGATCTCGCCAGCCCGCTCGCTGTCGATTTCAGCGCTCTCGGATTGGTCCGATAGTCACGGCGCCGCCGCACGTAGGACAGGCGCCTCTGTCGCCGGCCCTCTCACGCTTATCGCCCAGCGCGACATTGCCATGCACGATCAAAGGAGAGCTCAATGTCAGCACTAAAACGGAGCCCGAGCCATCTCCTTCTGGCCACAGACCTCAGCGCCCGCAGCGACCGCGCGATCGATCGCGCTATTGCTCTTGCTCGTGCTTGGCATGCGCGCCTGACCGTTCTCCATGTTCTGGACGAACTCAACGTGCAGAATGATCAGCCATCGCGGCCGGCCCTCGCGGGCGCGCAGCAGAGAGCCATGCGCATCCTGAGAGACGACCTTGCCGATGCCGATGGAATCCGCATCGATCTGCTGGTGAAGAGCGGTCATCCCGGCGATGTGATCCTGGAGGCCGCAAAGCAACTCGGCTGCGATTTCGTCGTGACCGGAATTGCCGGAAACGCCCCCATGGGGCAGTCCCTTCTTGGGAGCACAGTAACCAAGGTCACTCGGCACGCTTCGGCCCCTGTCCTCGTGGTCAAGCAACGCGCGCGGACCAGCTATCGACAGGTGACGGTTGCAACCGACTTCTCACCAGCGTCCGGATCAGCGCTCGACCTGGCGCTCGAATTGTTCGAAGTCGATCAACTGTCGCTCTTTCATGCCTATGATGCGCCTTATCGCCCGTTGACCGAAGAGCCGGAAGCCTACAGCCGGGAATGTGCGCGGCTGGCTATCCGGAAAGCCCAAGACTTTCTCGAGGAAGCAGGAATCCCCGACCAAATCGAGATTGTTGTGCTGGAAGGCGATGTCGGCCGTCTCATCGCGAACCATGCAGCAGCGCACGGCGTCGATCTTATCGTGACGGGAACCCATGGAAAATCGGGCATAGCCCACCTGCTGGTGGGCAGTGTCGTGTCCGCCATCCTCGACGAGGCCCCTTGCGACATCCTCGTGGCACCTAGCATCCGGAAAAAATCGTAGTACGCGAATTCGGCGCGACAATATCACTAAAGAAAACGGAGGAAGCCGGAAGTGTTTGAACCAAAAGATCTGACTGTGTATCTCGACGCGATGGACAGCGAGCAGCATTCCGAGAGGCTGTCCTATGCCGCAACCTTCGCGAAATTGTGGAGCGCGCACCTTGTGGTCGCCTATTGTCCTCAGGATATCGCGCTCGATCTCTATGCCGGCTATGTCCGTGGAGCGGCAATCCGCAGCTTTCTCGACGCGCGCAACGAATGGAAAGTGAAAAGCGAGGAAACCCTGCGCGACCTCATCGCCCGGACGAACGAAGAGTTCGAGATTACCTGCGAACTGAGGATCTGCGAAGGCGAACTCGGCGAGTCGCTGATGCTGCATGCCCGTCACACATCCCTTTCGGTCCTCGGCGTCGGCCGGCATTTTGAGCGCAGAACCGGCGTTCTGGATCTTTCGCAGGACGTGATCTTCGCCTCCGGTCGCCCGACAGTCCTTCTTCCTGCCGGTTGGCAGACCCACAGGTTGCCGGAGAAAATCGTCGTCGGCTGGAATGCCAGCCGCGAAGCAGCACGCGCGATCGCCGATGCAATGCCCTTCCTATCCCGCGCCAAGGCCGTGCATCTGGTGGTCGTGCCGGAGCCGAAGATCATCCGTCTGCTCGGGCAGGATCCAGGTGCGGACATCTCCCTTCACCTCGCCCGCAGTGGCGTGTCCGTCACACTCGATCGCATCGAAGGAAGGGATGCCGGCCGGCTTATGATGGACCGTGCAAGGGAGATCGGCGCCGAGCTTATCGTCATGGGCGCCTACGGTCAGCCGAAGGTCAGCGAATTTGTCTTCGGAAGCGCGACAAAGACGCTGCTTTCTAGTTCCGAGATCCCGATCCTTCTTTCACGGTAACCCAGCACGCATTCTCATGATTGCGTCGTTCATAGGAAGATTTCCTCGAATCTGAGACGGACGATGAATATATCCTGTTCCAGGAACACGACGATGACCAGTTGGAGGAGATCCGCCCGGACGAAACCGTAGAAGGAGCGAACAGTCCGCTCTCTCTTATGCCCTCATTGAAACTTCTAATTTTCCACCGGCAGCGAAGATTTCTACCTTGGGCCTCGTCAAAACGGCGCGGTTGGCCGCGGGAGAAGGAGTTTTCGAATGAACATGTTTGCGAGAGGGATGCCGAACCAGCTTCTGCGGTTACAGGAGATGCACAACGGCGAAAAGGACCGGCCAACGTTCTCCGCGGGTGAGATGGAGCGGCGGCAGAACGCGATGCGCGGCATCCTGGAGGAGCTGAAGCTCGACGCGGCGATCCTGACCTCCTACCACAACATCTGCTATTTCTCCGATTTCCTCTATTGCTCCTTCGGCCGCCGCTATGCCTTCGTCATCACGCCGGGAAAGGCGACGTCGGTCACCGCCGGCATCGATGCGGGCCAGCCCTATCGCCGCACCTTCGGCGACAACATCACGTACACCGATTGGCAGCGCGACAATTTCTTCCACGCGCTGCAAACGCTGCTTCCGGGTACAACGCGCCTCGGCATCGAGTTCGACCAGGTAACCTTGGATCTCCGCCGCCTGCTCGAAGAGGCGTTCCCGGCCGTTGAATTCGTCGATATCGGCTCGCCGACAATGTGGCTGAGGACGATCAAGTCCGCAGAGGAAATAGCGCTCATCAAGGAGGGTGCCGCAACGGCCGATATCGGCGGTGCCGCGGTGGCGGCCGCCATCCGCGAAGGCGTGCCGGAATACGAGGTGGCGCTGGCCGGCACGCAGGCAATGGTCCGCCACATTGCCGGGCGCTTCCCTCATGCCGAGCTGATGGACACCTGGGTCTGGTTCCAGTCCGGCATCAACACCGACGGCGCCCACAATCCGGTAACCTCGCGCCGGGTGCAGAAGGGCGACATCCTCTCGCTTAACTGCTTTCCGATGATTGCCGGCTACTATACGGCGCTGGAACGCACGCTCTTCCTCGACCATGCCAGCGACGAGCACCTGCGCATCTGGGAGGTCAATTGCGCCGTCCACCGCCGTGGTCTCGAACTCCTGAAGCCCGGCGCGCGCTGCGGCGACGTCGCAACGGAGTTGAACGAGATCTACCGCAGCCAGGGTCTTCTTGGTTATCGCTCCTTTGGCTACGGCCACTCCTTCGGCGTGCTGTCGCACTATTACGGCCGCGAGGCGGGCGTCGAGTTGCGCGAGGACATCAACACGGTGCTTCAGCCGGGCATGGTGGTGTCCATGGAGCCGATGCTGACCATTCCGGACGGCATGCCGGGCGCCGGCGGCTACCGCGAGCACGACATCCTCGTGATGACGGAAAGCGGCAGCGAGAACATCACGGGCTTCCCCTTCGGCCCAGAGCATAATATCCTCCCCGCCTGACCCGTCCGCGGGTACCTTGGAACGGGCCGTCCGTACGGCCCGTTTCCTTTTTTGACGTGGGTGCCGCCGTCGTGAGAAACATCCCAACCGATCTCCTGCGCACCTTCCTCGCGGTCATCGACCTGCGCAGCCACACGCGCGCCGCCGAGCAGCTCGGCCGCACGCAGCCGGCCATCAGCTTTCAGATGAAGAAGTTGCAGGAGCTGCTCAACGTGCCGCTCTTCGCCAAGGATGCCGGCGCCCAGCCGACCGAGGCGGGCGAGCTCGTCGCAAGCTATGCGCGCCAGATACTGACGCTTAACGACGAAATGGTGCTGAGGCTCTCCAAGCGCGACCAGCACGGCAAAATCCGCCTCGGCATCCCCAACGACTATGCCGATCATTTCCTGCCGAAGCTTATGCCGCAACTCGCCCGCAGCGGCCACGACTTCCGCTTCGAGGTCGTCTGCGACCTCTCGCATGTTCTGCTACAGGGCCTGCGCAACGGGCTCTACGACAT
Organism: Shinella sp. S4-D37; assembly: GCF_040812195.1. Classification (NCBI taxonomy): domain Bacteria; kingdom Pseudomonadati; phylum Pseudomonadota; class Alphaproteobacteria; order Hyphomicrobiales; family Rhizobiaceae; genus Shinella; species Shinella sp. S4-D37. The sequence goes on from NZ_JBFNXL010000002.1 coordinate 292,306, forward strand.
CGTCGTGGCGATGACGCCGGACGGCCCGGCGGAGGGTGCCTTCATGACGTGGAAGGAACCGCTGACCTGGGTCGGCGAAACGACGACGTCGGTGGTTACCGACGTCAATGCCAACCTGCGCATCGTCTGCTACCCGGAGGGCTGCCTGTACCGCCGCGCCATGCTGACCGCCTTGCAGCGGGATGGGCGCGGCTATGATCTCGTCTATACGAGCCCCAGCCTTGCCGGCCTGGAAGCCGCGGTCGGGTCCGGCTTCGGCAACACGGTTCTCGCCCGCCGCATCGTGCCGGGGAAGCTTGCGACGCTCGACGACACAATCGGCCTGCCGCGGCTCGCCGATGTCGTCGTCGGCATCTATCTGAGTTCGGATCGCAAGCGCTCGCCTGTCGCCGAAAGTTTTGCGGCGCATTTTGCCGACGCGTTTCTCGCCGGCAACCGGGAGGCCTGATCAGGCCTTCCGCATCCGGCGGATCAGGTTAAGCAATATGAAGAGCGAGATGGAGGCGGTTGTCAGCAGGCTCGCCGCCGCCATGATCGTCGGGTTGATCTGGTCGCGGATGCCGGAGAACATCTGCACCGGCAGGGTGCGCTGGTCGGCGCCGGTCAGGAAGAGTGCCACGATCACCTCGTCGAAGGAGACGGCGAAGGCGAGAAGCGCGCCTGAGACGATGCCGGGCAGGATGAGCGGCAGGGTGACGGCGAAGAACACGTTGACCGGTCCAGCACCCAGGCTGGTGCCCGCCCGCGTGAGGTTGCTGTCATAGGTCGAGAGCGCCGAGAGCACGGTGACGACGACGAAGGGGATGGCGAGGGCGGCATGCGCCAGCACAAGGCCGGTGCGCGTGTTGGTGAGTCCGAGCGCGCCGAAGAACATGTAGGCACCGACGGCGACGATGACGACGGGCATGATCATCGGCGAGATCATCAACGCCATGACGGCCTTGCGGAAGGGGAAGCCCGGCCGGCTGATGCCAAGGGCTGCGAGCGTGCCGAGCAGGGTCGCGATCGCGGTGCTGAAGGTGGCGGCAACGACGCTGTTCAAAAGGCTTTGCGTCCAGCGGCTGTTCTCGAAGAAATCGAGATACCATCGCAGCGAATAGTCCTTGATCGGGAAGGTGAAGAACGGGTCCTTCGACACCGACAGCGGGAAGACGACGAAGAGCGGCCCGATCAGGAAGACGAGCACGGCGACGGCGAAGGTGACGACGAGAAGGCGGCAAAACCGTTCGCTCCGGGTCGCATAGGCGGGAAGCCACAACATGGGGTCTATCCGAGCTTGATGCGTTCCGCTCCGACGAGGCGCAGGAACACGAGGTAGATGGAAAGCGTCATGACGAGGAGCACGCAGGCAAGCGCTGCGGCCATGCCCCAGTTCAGGTCGCGGTTGATGTAGGTGGCAATGAAATTCGACAGCATCTGATCACGCGGCCCGCCAACGAGTGCCGGCGTGATGTAGTAGCCAAGCGACAGGATGAAGGTCATGAGACAACCGGCCGCCACCCCCGGCAGCGTCTGCGGCGCATAGACCCGCCAGAAGGCCGATAGCGGCGGGGCGCCGAGCGAACGCGCCGCCCGCATCTGCCCCTCCGGGATGGACTTCATGACGCTCAGGATCGGCAGGATCGTGAACGGAAGCTGGATGTGGGTCATCGCCGTCACGGTGCCGAACCGGGTCAGCATGAGCTGCAGCTTCTCGGTCGTGAGGTTGAGCGCGAGCAGGATCTGGTTGATGACCCCGTCCGTCTGCAACAGCACGACCCAGGCGGTGGTGCGCACCAGAAGCGAGGTCCACAGAGGCAGAAGCACTAGCAGCAGCATGAAGGCGGCGACGCGCCCCGGCGCCAGCGAAATCACATAAGCTGTCGGAAAGCCGAGCAGCAGCGTTGCGACGGTCACGAGGCCGGCGATCCAGAGCGTCCGCCCGAGAATGTCGAGGAACACCGCCTGGTTCCCCGCCACCCCGACGATGCTGCCGGTGGCGTCCTGCCCGAGGTCGACGGCCGTCAGCAGGTAATAGGGCGTAACGGTCGCGGCGTTGCGTTTGATGATGGCCCACAGGGCCGGATCCGCCCATGCGGGGTCGAGGGTAGCAAATTGCGGCGCCAGCGGCCCCGGCTTGAGGCTGCCGAGGTTGCGCGCGACCGACATGACACGGCTGCGCATGCCGGCGCTCTCGTAGTTCAGCCGCTTGCCGAGCGTTGCGGCCGTGTTGTTTTCCTTCGCGCGGCCGAGATCCGCGACGAGCGCTGCGAAGGCCTCTTCGGAAGGCACCGATTGCCCATCCCATCCGTCGAGCGCGCGCACGGTCTCGGGCAGGATTTCGCTGACCTCCGGGTTGCTGACGGCCGTGGTGAGGAAGACGCCGATCGGCGCGCCGAAGGTGACGAGCAGGAAGAGGAGTGCCGGCAGCGCCAGCGCCAGTGCCCGGAGGCGATTCGGCCGTTCGGCCCGCCGCAGCGCGGCCCCGAGCTTGGCGCGCGACGACAGCGTGGTGAGGGACATCGTTTGCGCCATGGTTACCTCGTCAACGTTCTGCAATCGGCCGCAAAACAGACCATGTCGATGCTGCTGCCCGGCACAATCGAGGCCCCTTCAGCTGCCGGCACGGAGGCCACGACATATTCGCCGCCGAAGGCCTCGAGCGTGAGCCGTATCCGGTCGCCCAGAAAGGTCGTTTCGACGACGCGGGCCTGGAGACGGTTTTCCGCACCCTGCCTGTTGCCGGTATCAAGGCCGAGCCGCTCCGGGCGCAGCGAGACCGTGAGGCTGGTATTCGACTGGCCCGCCGGCCCCGTCGTCAGGAGCCGGGTGCCGTCCTTCATGCGCACGACGCCAAACCCGTTCTCGGTGCCGATGAATTCGCAGGCGAGCGTGTTGTTGTCGCCGATGAAACCCGCGACGAAGCGGTTTTCCGGCTGGTCGTAGAGCGTCACCGGATCGGAGAGCTGCTGGATGCGGCCCTCGTGGAACACGGCGATGCGGTCGGACATGGTGAGCGCTTCCGACTGGTCGTGCGTCACATAGACCATGGTGATGCCGAGCCGCTGCTGGATCTGCTTGATCTCGATCTGCATGTGCTCGCGCAACTGCTTGTCGAGCGCGCCGAGCGGCTCGTCCATGAGAATAAGCTTGGGGTTGAACACCATGGCCCGGGCAAGCGCCACGCGCTGCTGCTGGCCGCCGGAAAGCTGTGCCGGGCGGCGCTCGCCGAGACCGCCGAGCTTGACCATGGCAAGCGCCTCCTCGATGCGCCGGCCGGCCGCCGCCCCCTTCACGCCGCGATAGCGCAGCGGAAAGCCGACATTCTCGCTGACCGTCATGTGCGGGAAGAGGGCGTAGTTCTGGAAGACGAAGCCGATGTCGCGCCGCTCCGGCGGCAGGCGTTCGACGGCCTGACCTTCGAGCAGGATGCGGCCGTTCGTCGGTTGCTCGAAACCGCCGAGCATCATCAGCGTCGTCGTCTTGCCGGAGCCGGAGGGGCCGAGCATGGTCAGGAATTCGCCGCGCCGCACGGCAAGGTTCAGGTCCTCGACGACGAGCGTGCGCCCGTCATAGGTCTTTTGCACGCCTTCGAAGACAACCATGGTCCCGGCAGCGGTGCGGATCGGCGGCTCGTCGCCGAGCCGCCTCCTTTCCAGCGTCATCGTGTTCATCATGCCGCCCCTCAGTTGGAAAGCCAGGTGGTGAAGCGCTTTCTGATCTCGTCGCCGTGATCCGCCCAGAAGGCGTTGTCGAGGGTGAGGGAGGTCGTCAGGTTGTCGGTACTGGTGGGCAGGTTCCGGGCGTCTTCCGGCGCCACTTCGGCCGCTGCCGTCGTGCGGACCGGGCCGTAGGGAATGTATTTCGCGATGCCGGCGAGCACCTTGGGTTCGACGGCGAAGCGGATGAAGTCGAGCGAGCCTTCGATGTCCCTGGCACCCTTGGGAATGACCCAGTAGTTCGAGTCGAGGATCTGGTTGTCCCAGACGATGCCGAAATTGCGGCCTTCCTTGTTGGCGTTGAAGATGCGGCCGTTCCAGGCCGTCGTCATCGTCACTTCGCCGGAGGCGAGCAACTGCGGCGCCTGCGCGCCCGCCTCCCACCAGACGATCTCGCTCTTGATCGTGTCGAGCTTGGCGAAGGCGCGGTCGACGCCTTGCGGTGTCGAAAGCGTCTCGTAGACGGCCTCGGCTGCCACGCCGTCGGCGAGCAGCGCGAATTCGAGATTGGTCGCTGGGTTCTTCCAGAGGCCACGTTTGCCGGGGAAGCTGGCGAGGTCGAAGAGGTCGGCAAGCTTCGTCGGCTTTTTCGCAAGCTTCTCCTCGTCATAGGAGAGGATCGTCGCATAGACGATCGTGCCGACGCCGCAATCCGACGTGGTGCCGGCCAGCCATTCCGATTTCGGGCCGACCTTGTCCCAGGCGATCTGCTCGAAAATGCCCTCGTCGCAGCCCTGAAGCAGCGTGGGGGCATCGACATCGACAACATCGATCGTGGTGTTGCCGCTGTCGATCATCGCCTTGATCTTGGCGATCTCACCGCCGTATTCCTGCTCGGAAACCGGGCGGCCTGTTTCTTGCGCATAGGCAGTGAAGACGGCCTTGCGCTGGGCGTCCTGATAGGCACCGCCGAAGCTCATGACGGAAAGCGGCTCGGCGGCGGTTGCCGCACCGAGAGCCAGGCCGTAGGCGAGCGTCGTCGCTGCCAGAAACATGCGTTTGCTGAACATGGAAATTCCTCTCTGGAGACAGATTCGTGTACCCGTCGCGCTGCCCGTCTTGTTCGCGGGCTAGGAGGAAAACCTATGCCGCACCATGCTGCACAGCAAATAAGTAGGTTTCATGTGGACATGAACGGCGCTTATTGTGGTGCGGCTATCGTACGAGACGCACCTTCGTGTAGATTTCGTTGAAAGGCGCGATTGGTCGGTCCGATTCCCATCAAGGCGGTAACGACTACACACAGTCGTACATCGACTTGTATACGGCGATCACCGTTACACATGCATCTTCTGCCTTCTGCATCTGCGCTCCGCGGCGCTGCTCGCGGCGGTAGCGTGTTCGATCGACAGGCGCGCGATGAGCGCCGTCAGCGCCTGTTCCCGCTGGGCCAGGCTATGGGCTGCATTCCCGTCGATCGTGGGAGGCCCTGGACCGTCGCGCCTTCATGCGCAGTGCGGTTGGCGTCATGCCGAAGTTCGCGCGAAACCGCCTGCAGAAGTGCGAGCTGTTTTCAAAGCCGATGTCGAGCGCAATCTCGATCAGCGGCTTCGACGTACGCTCCACCAGAAGCATCGCCTTGTTCATCCGGACTTTCTCATAAGCCACGGCGGGGGAGATGCCGGTCTTGGCGTGGAAGACGCGCTCAAGCTGGCGGCGCGACAGGCCGACATTCTCCGCGATCGCTTCGATGCCGACCTTCTCGTCGATATTCTGCTCCATACACAGCAGCGCGGCCTTGATACGTTCATCGAAATGGACCGGAAGCGAGATCGGTGCGCGGCTTTGCACTTCGCTGCCTTCTCGCCTGCGTTCCAATTGAAGGATTTCAAGGGCGTTTTTTTCCGCACTCTCCCCCACATGCCTTCGCACCAGAAGGGCCGCGAGGTCAGCAACCACGCTACCGCCGGCGCAGGTGATGATGCCGCCATCCTCAATGAAAAGCCGCTGTGAGGTTAGTCGGACTTCCGGAAAACGAGCCCTGAACTCGGAATGGTGCAACCAGCTGACACAGGCCTGTCTGTTACGCAGAAGACCGGAGTTGGCAAGGATGAAACTGCCGGTGCAGACGCCGAGGATCTTGACCTTTTTTCGTGACGCCTCATGCAGGAAGGCTACGGTTTGGCGATCAAGCGGCTCCTCGACATCGAGAAGCCCGCCGACGACGGCGATGTAGTCGAAGCGCTCCGGATCGCCGAGCCTCGCGGTCGGCGACACCTGAATGCCGCTGCTCGACTTGATCATGTGCGGTGTCGCGCCGACGACCTCCCAATCGCAGAGCACCCGGCCCGAACGATCATCGACGTCGCTTGCAAGCCGCAGCGTATCGACGAACAGCGCGAAGGCGCTTAGCGTGAAATGCCGGGCAAGCACGAACCCGACCTTGAGCGCAACGCGTCGAGATGTCTTTGCGCCGCGCTTTTCCGGCGGCTCGCCTCGATTGGCGGTGACGGTTCCACTGTTGCGTTCGAACATCCCTAACTCTTTCCGCGCGCGATGCACGCCATTTTCCGTCCCGATCCGGATCAGCCTTGTTCTCCGGGCAGGATATGCCCGGCTTCAGGCCGCCAGGAGAGCCACACCATGGCGCCCGGCGTAAGATCGAGCTTTTCCAGTTCGTCGTGGCTCTTCTGCGCCTTCAGCTCCAGCGCGCCTGCTGCATTCTCCAGATGGACAACCGCCGTGGCGCCGACGAATTCTTCGCCCACCACCGAGACTTGCACGCCATTATGGCCCGCGGCCGGCGGCTCGTTGCTGAGATGCACCCGGTCGTCAGACACCACGAAGGTCGCCCTGTCGCCCTTGCTGACCGGCCTGGCCGCATTGGATGCGGCGACGAATTCCCCGGCGGGCGTCGCGATCGTCACCGACGCGCCGTCGACGCCCGTCACGCTGCCGGCGAATATGTTGGACGAGCCGAGGAACTCGGCGACGAAGCGGGTGCGCGGCGCCCGGTAGATTTCCTGCGGGTTGCCGATCTGCTCAATTCGCCCGCGGCTCATGATCACGACGCGATCGGCCATCGAGAATGCCTCGGACTGGCTGTGCGTCACATAGACGAAGGTGATTCCGAGTTCGCGCTGCAGGTTGGACAGCACCGTCTGCATGCGTACCTTGAGATGGGCATCGAGCGCCGATAGCGGCTCGTCCAGCAAGAGGATCTCCGGCTCCGTCACCAGTGAACGGGCGAGCGCGACGCGCTGGCGCTGGCCACCCGAGAGATGCGCGACGTTGCGCTCGGCGAACTCGCCGATCTGCATGCGCTCCAGCCAGGTGTCGACACGCTTGCGGCGCGCGGCCTTCTCCACGCCCCGCATGCGCAGGCTGAACTCGATATTCTCGCGCACCGTCAGGAAGGGGAACAGGGCGAGGCTCTGCCACACCATCGGTGTGTCGCGCCGCCATGTCGGCAGGTCGTTGATGCGTTTTCCGGCAAGGCGGATTTCACCTTCGGTCGGGGCCTCGAGTCCAGCCAGCATGCGTAGCGTCGTCGTCTTGCCGGACCCGCTGGACCCCATGATGGCGAGGAACTCGCCCTTGCGAATTTCGAGATCGATTTTATCGACCCCGACGAATGTGCCGAACCGTTTGACGACGCCATCGAAGACGACAAGAGGCCTATCGGTCATGATACCTGTACTCCAGCGATTTACGCGGTCGCCTTGGTCGCGCCGCTGCGTTTCATGAGAAGGACCTGGGCGAGGATGACCAGCGTCATGGAGACGATGAAGACGAACGTGCCGATAACGTTGATGCGGGGACTTACCTGGCCTTGGAGGAAGCCGAGCACCTTGACCGGCAGCGTCTCGTTGAGGCCGGAGACGAACCAGGCGACGGCAAACTCGTCGAAGGACACCGCCATGGTGATGAACAGTGCGGCAAAGATCGCCGGTTTGCAGAATGGGATGATGACGTAGCGCATCGCCATCCACTCCGACGCGCCGAGGTTCCACGCGGCGGCTTCCAGCGATTCGTCCATCTGGGACAGCCGCAGCCGCACAATTGCCATGGCGAAGGGCGCGCACATCACCACATGGGCGATGATGACCGAATGGATGGCGCCGGAGAGGCTGATGTTCGACAGGAAGGCAAGCATTGCGAGGCCGAGGATGACCACCGGAATGGTGGGCGGCAGCAGCGCCAGCGCGACATAGAGGGGTTTTCCGAAGAACTTGTAGCGGAAGTCGGTATAGGCGGCCCCGAAGCCGATGGCCGTGGCGAGAAAAGACACCGTGACGCCCGCGACCAGCGTGTTGCGCAAGCCCTCCCAGACTAGCGGATCGGCGGCTACCGTTTCGTACCAGACGGTCGAGAAGGCGCCGAGTGGCAGCGAGGGGAACCGGTCGACAGTGAACGAGAAGACGAAGCTTGCGCCGATCGGGGCGAAGATGAAGGCGAAGGCCAGCACGAGATAGAGTTTCAGCGACCAGTCGATCAGCCGGTTGCGGTTGAAGTCGTTCATCGTCCGCGCTCCCTGTAGGCATAAGTGACCGAGGCGAAGGCGACCGCCAGCAGCGTCGCGATCATGGTGAGCGCAATCACGGCCGCCCGCGGCCACTGCTGGCCCGACTTCGTCGTGTCCGTTATCAGGATGGACAGCGTGGGCGGGTCACCGCCACCGAGATAGAGGGGGCTCACGAAATCGCCGAAGGTCAGGATGAAGCAGAACAGGGCGGCGATGACGAGGCCAACGCGGGCGGACGGCACGATGACCTCGAAGACTGTGCGCAGCCGGCCACAGCCGAGGTTGTGCGCCGCCTCGATCAACGTCCTGTCGACGAAGATCAGGCTGAAAAGCTGCAAGAGCACGACCAGCGGGAAGCTCAGCGTCAGGTAGCCGACCATCATTCCGAAGATCGAGTTGAGCATTCCGAACGGTCCGAACCCGACCGTCGCGAACAGCGCGTTGATGATGCCGTTGTCGGAGAGGAATATCTGCCAGGAATAGACGCGCACGAGGTAGCTGGTGAAGAAGGGAATGATCATCAGGAAGATCGCCCAGCGCCGCACCAAGTCCGAAAGCTTGAAGGCAATCGCATAGGCGCAGGGAAAGGCAAGAGCACTGGTGATGACGGCGGAGGCCGCGGCGAGCGCGCATGTGCGCAGGTAGGCATCCCAGAAGACGCCGCGCCCGAGCATTCTCACCCAGTTGACGGTATCGAAATCCGGCTCCATCCGGAAATTGCGGACCGTCCAGAAGCTGAGCGCGATCAGGAACACCAGCGGCGCCAGGAAGAACATTAACTGCCAGACCAGCATCGGCAGCGAGAAGGTCAAGCCATACAGGGTAATCGGTTTGCGCATCGCATCGGCTCCACGCTCAAAGTGCGGCTGCCCGGCCGGCAGCCGTGCAGGATAACCGGAATGAACGGGCGGGCACTAATGCCCGCCCCGACGAGTATCGGCAAAATTGCAGACCCAGCGGCCTCTGGCTACGCGCTCTTGTATTCGGACCAGAAGTCGTTCCAGTCCTCGAGGCTTTGCTGGACGGGGAGCTGCCGGTACTTGATGCGCCCATTGCGGATCATGTCCATGACGTTGCTTTCATTCAGCAGCATTCCCTGGCGCCTGGCTTCATCCGGCGTTTCCTTTGCCAGCAATTCCCAGCCCTTCTGGTTGGGGATGAGAGCCGGATAAGCCGCCATGTTGGCCGACTTCACTTGGCCCTTGGCCGAGGTGGAATACTGTATCCATTTCCTGGCGAGGTCGGCCTTGGCCGAACCCTTGCCGATGGAGAAGGATTCCGTCCATTGCAGGCCGCCTTCCTCGGGGATGACACTGCGCACCTTGGCGCCGCTCCGCTCCAGCGTTCCGGTAATCCAGTCGCCGATCCCGGCCATCGCCAGCATCTGGCCGTTCTGCAACGAAGAGAAGGTGCCGCCATAGTCGAAAAAGCCGCCGACCTGTGGGCGCAGCGTCATCATCTTCTCCTGCAACTTGCCCCAAGCGCTCTCATCGATGTCGTAGGGAGACGCGTTGCCTTCCAGGAGGCTGACCTGGCCGAGATTGGGCAGATGCCAGTCGAAGTGTCCGACCTTGCCTTTCAGCTTCTCGGCCCAAAAGACGTTATAGGTCGAGGCCTCCTGCTCGGTCAGCGCCTCCGTGTTGTATGCAACGCCCAGGAAGCCGAAACGGGCGAGCACCGAATAGAGCTTGCCGTCCTGCCAGTGACCGGAGAACTGCTGGAATTCAGGGAAATAGTCGTCGAAGGCATAGTCCTTCGGGTCGAGTTCCTCGATGTAGCCGGCAGCATTGAGCTGCTGGACGTATTCGGCATCGGAAAGAATGATGTCGAACGTGCCGGGAGGCGACTGGGCGATCAGCCCGAGCATGTTGTCGCCGCCGGTATAGTATTTCGGCTTGAACTTGACGTTGTTCTCCGCCTCGAATTCGGCGACGACGTCCGGTTCGGCATGTCCGTACCAGGCCAGCATGGTCAGTTCGACCGGTGCGGCGAAGGCGAGGCGGCTCAGATACGGCGTTGCCAGAACCCCGCCGCCGGCGAGGGCGGCACTCTTCAGAATTTCGCGCCGGGTACGACGCTCCGTCGATATGTCCTTGATGGTCATTGTATTCCCCTTCGCTTTGTTATTGCGATGAGGGTATGCAGCGCTCATGCATTTGCAAAATTAATTCTTATAATTTTCTCATTTGCCATGCTTATTGCCGGTCGAGCTCCACGCGGGCCCGTGCCGGATCGCCGGAGACGCCGGCCTCATCCAATCGACCGATAACGTGATTGACCAGACGGATGCCCGCATCCGACAGGCGCGGGTGCTTGTAGAACAGCCCCACCCGGATTTCTGCCAGCGGCGGAAATCCGTCGGACTTGTCCAGAACCCGCATGCCGGGCAGCATGGTGTAGCCGGTCAGCGCGCTGACGCCGAGACCGTTGACAACGGCGTTCTGCAACCCGGCGATGCCCGAACCGGTATAGGCGACGCGCCAGCGGATATGCGCAGCATCGAGCGCCTGGATCATGCGCGACCGGTAGGCGCAGCCTTCGGGATGGGCGGCGAGCGGAATGCCCGCGACCGGATCGAACCTCGCACCCTCCACCGCCGCCCAGACCGGCCGCTCGATCCAGGACCGCGAGAGATATTGCGTGCTCTCGCTATTGACCATGGCAATCGCGACATCGAGTTCATCGGCGCGCAGCCGGTCGAGGATTTCGGCGCTCCATCCGCAATGCAGCTCGAGTGAAATCTCCGGGTTCTGACGGGTGTATTCCGTAATCACCCCTTGCAGGAAGGCCACCGCATAATCATTGGGAAGCCCGACGCGGATGACACCGGAAATCGTCGCCCGGTTGAAATAGGAGGCCGCCTCGTCGTTCAGCCGCAGGATTTCACGGGCGTAGCTCAACAGCATCTCGCCCTCGCTGGTGAGCAGCAGCGTGCGGCCGACCTGCTTGATGAGCGGAGCGCCGACAAGCTCCTCAAGTCGCCGGACCTGCAGGGAAATGGCTGGTTGCGTGCGCCCAAGCGCTTCGCCCGCCTTGGTGAAAGCGCCAAGATCGATCACGGAGACGAAGGTCCGCAGCAGGTCGGTCTGGAAGTTGACGATGTTTCGCACGGATTTAGATTTCTCATGCAGTGATGATGATTATAAATTTCTCATATTTTGGAGCCGGTAGCAATTATTTACCTCCAACAGTCAGGAGGAGATTTTCATGCCCGCCAATTCCCTGTTTGCAGCCGAGCTGCCGTGGCCCGATTATGACGCCAAGGTGCGGGATGGCTCCGTCCCGATCCTCATTCCGATCGGCTCGATGGAACAGCATGGCCACCACATGCCGATGCATGTCGACGTCCTGCTGCCGGTCGAATTCGCCCGGCGCGTGGCAGGTGAAATCGGTGCACTGGTCGCACCTCCTTTCACCTACGGCTACAAGTCCCACCAGAAATCCGGCGGCGGCAACCACCTGCCCGGCACGACCAGCCTCGACGGCGCCACCCTGGTTGCGGCGCTACGCGACGTCATCAAGGAATTCGCCCGCCATGGCGTCCGGAAGCTATGCCTGGTCAACGGCCATTTCGAGAATTCCTGGTTCATCGTCGAGGCCATCGACCTCGCACTGCGCGAGCTGAAATGGAGCGGTATCGACACGATGAAGATCGTCGTGCTGTCCTACTGGGATTTCGTCGACAAGGCGACGATCGCCAAGCTCTACCCCGATGGCTTCACGGGCTGGGACCTGGAGCACGGTGGCGTGCTGGAGACATCGCTGATGCTCGCCCTCTATCCGCATCTCGTCGAACTCGACCGGGCCATCGACCATGCACCGGCGAGCTTCCCGCCCTACGACGTCTATCCACCGAAGCCGGAATGGACGCCGCCGAGCGGCACGCTGTCCTCACCCAGGGACGCTTCGGAAGACAAGGGTCGGATCCTTCTCGATGTCTGCGTGAACGGCATCGTCACCGCCCTGAAATCAGAGTTTTAAGGCCGACGGTCGCCGCCTCCGGCGGCGATGAAAACGAAGGGGACCGGCAGAGGTAACTGCCGGTCCCCTTCTTGCTTTCTCACGATGCGGCGTCGTTCAGTTGCGAATGACGTTGTGCTCCGGTCCGAAGGGGAATCCGGTGATGTTCTCCGCCCCGTCCTCCGTGACGATCAGGATATCGTGCTCGCGGTAACCGCCGGCGCCCGGGACGCCCTCGGGCAGCATGACCATCGGCTCCATGGAAACCACCATGCCCGGCTGCAGCACCGTGTCGATGTCCTCGCGCAATTCCACACCCGCCTCGCGGCCATAGTAATGGCAGAGCACGCCGAAGGAGTGGCCGTAGCCGAAGGAACGGTATTTAAGCAGATCCCACTCCCGGTACATCTCGTTCAGCTCGATGGCGATGTCCTTGCAGCGCGCGCCGGGCCTGATGAGATTCAGTCCGCGGCGATGAACGGCGACGTTCTTTTCCCAGATGTCGAGACTCGCATCGTCGACATGATCGCAGAACAGCGTTCGCTCGAGTGCCGTATAGTAGCCGAAGATCATCGGGAACGTGTTGAGTGAGAGGATGTCGCCCGACTGGACGACGCGGTTGGTCACCGGATTGTGCGCACCGTCCGTGTTGATGCCCGATTGGAACCACGTCCACGTGTCCATCAATTCGACGAAGGGATGCGACTTGGCGATCTCGCGGATCATCGCATTGGTCGTGGCGATCGCGACCTCATGTTCCGGCACGCCTGCCTTGATGGCCGCCGCGCATGCCGCACCGCCGACATCGCAGACGCGCGCACCCTCGCGGATCAGCTTCTGTTCCTCCAGCGACTTGATCGTGCGCATCCACATCGACGGCTGCCCGACATCGACAAACTCCACTCCCGGCAACGCCTCCTCCAGGTGGCGGCGGAAATCGAGCGTGACGTGGTCGAACTCGATGCCGATGCGCCTGGCGCCCGGAGTGAGTTGCCGGACGGCCTGATAGAAGTTGTCGCGTCGCCAGTCCGTATAGGTGACGTTGTCGCCGAAGCTGCGACGCCACGGTTGACCGCCGTCGATGCCGGCCGAGATGGTTGTGGCATTGTCCTGGTCGATGACCATCCCGTATTTGCGGCCGAAATAGCAGTAGAGCCAACCGGAATAGTAGTTGATGCAGTGGTAGGAGGTGAACAGCGCCGCATCGACGTCGTTCTCCGCCATCCAGCGCCGCACGTCACTCTGACGGCGGCGCATCTCTTCGTCGGAAAAGGGCGAATATTCCTTCTCGCCATTATGCCATTTCATCACATGCAGCATGTCGTCCGTCATTGTGCTCCTCCATCTGCGGGACATCGAATGATCGGGACGTTATAGGTCTCTCCGCCATCACAAAAATTTATTCATATGATGAGGGCATTTGGGAAGTTTATTTCCTTGGCTCTTTGTACGGTTGGCTGCTCGGAAGAGACGCCTAAGCAAAGTATTGGAAATACAGGAATTTGAGATGCAAATTTCCTTCTAGTTCCAATAGGTCGTACTCTGCCGACAAGGTGGGAGGACGTCGATGATCCGCAATGCGATCGATATGTTGTACAGCCGCAGCCGGAAGACGCTGCCTGCTTTTTTCCAAGGGCGGCGGTCGTCTCAAGCCTCGCCGCGCGACGTGCAGCCGGACATATGCTGGGACGATGCGTCTGTGGGGATGTTCATCTGCGGCATAGGTAGGGGAGTATACGCGCACCCATTGAAAGACAGTATCCCACTGACGTTCTTTCAGGGGCAGTCCTACAAGCTGGACAGTGACAGGGACCGCTGACCTGCGTCTCAACAAAACGGCATGGAGGAACGCTGATGCCGTTATTCATTTGTTTTTCGGGGCAGGCGGAAATCAGGAGAACGGCGGATTCCGAATCTCCGTCTCACCTTGGGCTTCGGCCCATCTGGCTTCGTATCTGGCGCTACTTGGGAACAGCTCTAGGTCCGAAGACAAAGCGGAGTGGGAAATCAGCCGCGCACAGCCAATCCATAGGCGAGAATAGCGGCATTGGCGATGCTTGAGTAGACGACATATGCAAACTTCGCGGGAGCAGGGACTGCTCTCGAAGGCCGGTTGCGGCGTTCAATTCTCCATGACGGAGCTCTCACCCACATCTCGATAGCATCATGTCTCGCCGCGGTTCCGCGGCGAACGTCTCAACTTGTGAGAATTTCATGTTCAACATACAGTCAAAGTCGCTTGCGACGAAGCTGATCGCAGTGACCGGCAGCACGATCGCGGCCGTTCTGCTGGCATCAAACCTCGTCCTGATTTCCCAATCCGGAGAGCGGATCCAATAGCTGATCCGCAATGAGGCGAACATCGAGGCGCGCGCGATCGCCGCGGATATCGCAGGAGCGGTCGGCGAGCTGGCAAGCGCTGCGCGCTCTACCGCCGGCATCATCGGGAGTGGTCATCAAGGCGAATACCTCGATCGCAAGACCGTCATAGACCTCCTGAAGGTCAATGTGGAGCGAAACGACTTTGCCTTCGGAAGCTGGTTTGCGTCCGACAAGGACGCCTTTGACGGCAAGGCCGCAGACTACATCGGCAACAAGCAGTTCGGCGGCAGCAAAAGCGGCATGTTCAATCCCAACTGGACAAAGGGCAAGGACGGCATCGCCTTGACCACCTTCGAATCCGATCCGGAGGGTGCCTGGTACGCCCTCGCCGCCAGGAGCGGCAAGGGCGCCATGACCGCGCCCTACCTGGAGACGGGCACGGGTGATAACGTTCCCATTTCGTCAATCGCCTATCCCGTCCATTCGAATGGCAAATTGATCGGCGTCAGCGGTATCGATGTTTCCCTGTCGACGCTCGCCGAGCGGGTCTCCGAACTCAAACCATTTGGTTCGGGCCGTGTGCTGGTCCTGACCCAGTCCGGCAAATGGCTGGTTGCCCCGCGATCGGATATGGAGATGAAGGATTACGAAGGAGCCGGTAGCGACGCTATCAAGGCAGCGCTCACATCGCGGGAAGCGGGTTTCATCCCGAACCTCACCTCCGACAACAACGAGCCGTTCGATCGCGTCGTCTATCCGATCGCTCTGCCGGACGTAAACGCAACCTGGGTGGTGCTGGTGGACATCCCGCACTCGATATTCAACGCGCCGGTGAAGGAGCAGACCTTCATGATGGCCGTCGGCGGACTGGTCGTGCTCGCCGTCGTGCTCGCCGGCCTCTGGGTCGCCATCCGCCGTTTCGTTCAGAGGCCGCTCGCGATCCTTGTAAACGACGTCCAGACGCTGAGCTCTGGTAACTATGCCGAGCCCGTCCGTGGCCAGGAGCGCACCGATGAGACGGGCGCGGTCGCCAAGGCATTGGAAGGATTCCGCCACCAACTCACTGACGCGAAACGCCTCGAAGTCGAGGCCGAAAGCCAGCGGTCTATGACAGAAGAGGAGCGTGGGCGCTCCGAGGCGGAGCGCCAAGCCTCCAGCACGCTGCAGCGCAACATCGTCGCACGGCTGGCCGAGGGGCTTGCCCGCCTGTCTTCCGGCGAACTGTCCTACCGCCTGTCCGGCGAGTTCCCTGGCGAGTACGCCAAGATCAAGACCGATTTCAACTCCGCCATGACGAGCCTCGAGGAGACGATCCAGACGATCAACGCGTCGGTCTCCAACATCGGTAACGGCACCAACGAGATCTCCACCGGCGCGGCCGACCTCTCGCATCGCACTGAAAAACAGGCCGCAAGTCTCGAGGAGACGGCGGCTGCGCTCGATGAGCTGACGTCCCAGGTCAACTCCAGTGCCGAAAATGCCCGCACGGCTGCGCAGTCGGTCGCAACCGCAAGTAACGATGCTGCCAGATCAGGCGCGGTGGTGAAGAAGGCGATCGCCGCAATGAAGAGTATCGAGGAGTCGTCCGGCGAAATCTCCAACATCATCGGTGTCATCGATGAGATCGCCTTCCAGACCAATCTGCTGGCGCTGAACGCTGGTGTGGAGGCTGCTCGTGCAGGCGAAGCCGGAAAGGGCTTTGCTGTGGTCGCCCAGGAGGTCCGAGAACTCGCACAGCGCTCGGCACAAGCCGCCAAGGAGATTAAGAACCTGATTAATGGCTCCGAAACGCAGGTTCGCGATGGCGTCGACCTTGTCGGCCGAGCCGGCAATGCACTGGAGCGTATCGCCGAACAGGTCGTCCAGATAAACGATCTGATCAATCAAATCTCGTCGTCGGCGTCGGAGCAGGCAGTAGGCCTCAAGGAGATCAACTCCGCCGTTAATCAAATGGACCAGGTTACGCAGCAGAACGCTGCGATGGTGGAGGAAGCCACGGCGGCCAGTGTCTCGCTGAATGAAGAAGCCAAAGCATTGCAGTCGCTCATCTCCCGCTTCCGTACAGGACCGAAATCATCTACGGCGACGCACGAGCCGAAACGGACAAACCGAGTCTCGGTGCGGCCGGCGCGCGCGATTGTGTAACTCGCCGGCGACCGCGAACTTACCCAGGACGACTGGAAAGAGTTCTGAGCCTGGATAGTGCAAAAACACGAACGTTGCTCTCGCTATCTCGGTTAACCGGGTCGTCGCCGAAGATCGTTATCCAGACGAAGGCCTGTTTTTCCAAGCTTCTTCACTTTCTCGTTGTCGGAGTGCCGTAACTTTGATCCCGCTCTGAGGCCAGATCAGCGCCAGCATCACGTCGACGCTGTCCGGCGCGTCGAAATCGACCGGCGTTGCCAGGTCGATGAGTGCACAGGGGGGGGCGAGAGCAAGCCTGCACCATCGCATGGGGCATGGCAATGCCCCGGCCGAGGGCGGTGGAGCCGAGTGCTTCCCTGCCCATGAGCGCGGCTTTGACGTCCCCGTATGCGATACCGGCTTTCTTCGTGAGCCGGTCGGCCGCAAGGGCGATCGCCGCTTCCTTGTGCGGCTCGATGGCGGCCAGTGATATGTCCATGGCGAGAAACGGTGTGTGATTGTCCATTGCGATCTCCAATAGGCATCCGATGCGAGCCGATCCGGTCCTGCGCGCGGTCGCCCGCGCCTTGGAAGAGGCGGGCCGCAGCCGGCTTACATGGACATATTGGGACGGGCCGGCCAGGGTCAGGAGCACATGAGCAGACGTGGCCTAGTTTCGTGGCCGGCGCGATGCGTGTTCATTGAGCGACTATCGGCCACAGAGATGGGAAAGTCAAATAACTGAAAAAAAAGAAAAATCCGGCGTGTCTTGCTTTGTCTGGCCGACGACCCCACATCACTGGCATGTGCATGGAAACGTTCATCAAGGTGTCGAGGCTTGCCGGCGAAGCACGTGTTTCGACCCGGAGCGGCGTTTTCCCATTTCTTGAATGCCGCACATAGCCTGCTCCGGGAATTTTGAAGATTGCGGTTCATTTCAGCGATGCCATTGCGTCGCGCAGATGGAGCGTATCCATGAGACATCCCCTTTCCTTGCGATTCTGCATTTCCTGCAACCGTCCCCTGCCGCGCGCTGCCCGTCGCTGCCCGTGGTGCAAGCGGCTGAGTGTTGTTCACGCCGGCTTGCCGCTCCTGTGCGGGGATGACCGAGCCGTACGCCGGGCCGGCTCTGCGGGAGGACGGCCATGATGGGCGCGGTGAGGGAGCAGGCTGGTGGCGTGCCCGCCGGGGTGTTGCAACAATATGGAGTGATACCCTGGCGGAAGGACCGGCGTGGCCGCATGCGCGTGTTGCTCGTGACGTCGCGGGGGCGCGGGCGCTGGGTCGTGCCGAAAGGACTGCCCCGGAAGGATAGGCCGCCCTATCTTTCGGCGGCGATGGACGCTTTCGCAGAGGCCGGCGTGATCGGCGATATCCTGACGCACCCTCTGGCGGGCTATCGCTATGCCAGGGAGGTAGCCGACGGGACACAGCAGCGTTGTCATGTGACCCTGTTCGGCCTGCGCGTGCGCGGCACGCTGACGAACTGGCCCGAACGCGCTCAGCGGATGCGGGCCTGGTTCGATCCGGAGGAGGCGGCGGGCATGGTGCAGAATGCGGAGCTAGCACGGGCTATATGCGCCGTACAACCCTCCTGAAAGCGCCATCGTCTTATAGGGAAGGAGGGACGACATAACGATTCGCTCAGGAGCATTGGAGGATGTGGAAATGAACAGGAAAAAACTGAACGTGCATGTGGAAGATGCCTAGTTGCGAGGGGCCATTCGCAATCAAACAAATCGTTGCACATGGTTCCTCCGTTCAGCGGACACGCTCATGATCTGATTTCCAATGTAACGTAGATGAAGCGCACTTAGACGTTACGCTCTATAAGTTTGGATAAACAGGCTAGCTGATTGCGGTTACAGACGAACCGAGCCGACCTAAGCTCACTAGGCATGGTCCAAACTGATATATTACTGCGTGGGATAAATAGCTTTTGCCTTGGTGAGATAGTCGATCATATCGACTGAGAGATAATCGTGGAGGTGGGTGAGGTTACATTGCCTTGGAGGGAAGAAATCATGGGTGTCAGCTCAGGAAGAAGTAATTCATGCTCGAAATCCTCACGTCACTCTAGATGCAGCAAGAAGTGCAACTGATTTCGTGAGCACCATCGCTTGTTCATAAGCTTTGCAGCGCGTAGGCGGCGTCCTGAAGCGCGAAGCGTCAAATCGTTAACTACTTTAGTGTTGAATGATGTTTGGGACCGTGCGCGCGGACCCAGGGTTTAGTAATCCCCGGCATACAGGTTCGGCGCCCACCGTTTAACGCCCGATTCCAATCAAAGCTCGATGGGGCCGAGCATTGTCGGATTACTAGGCTCCTGATTGCCAGGGGTGAGGAATGGAAGACAGGCGCGCATCGCATTTTCCTTCCAGTGGATGGGCCTGATTTGGCGCCCACCTCAATCTCCCCACTGCTAATACCTCGGCATGATGCCGCGAATGTCGCCGAATGAGAACGGCACGTGCGTTCAACGGACGCATGACGACACGGATCATCTGAGGAGGGCCGGGGGCCATGGGGGTTCTGCAGGGCAGAAATCATCGTGAGGCAACACAGGGGGTGGCGCGTTTTTTACCGCCTTCCATGCCCGCCATGGTTATGGCGCTGCTGACGGCGGCCGGCCTTCTCGCTGCGGACTATGCGCCGCCATCGACCGGACAAATGGCGGTCGTGTTTCCCATCCTCACCGACGAAATGACCGCGTGGCAGATCGTCGTAGCCTCCGGCGGCTCGATCGTCGCACCTTCCCGATTCTCAAACATCGTCGTCGCCTACGCGCCCGACCCGGAATTCGCCTCGCGCGTCCGTTCGGGAGGTGCACTTTTTACCCTTGCGGCAAGGGGTCTCTGTGAGCCGCTGACATCACAAGCTCAACCAGTTTCAAGGTGATCCCATGACACTCGACCACGTCCGCAGGCTCTCTACCATAGCCCTCTGCGCAATCGTTGCCATTCTTGCCTTCGGCACACTCACGACCGACTGGGCGGTGCAGGGTTCCTTCGGCCTGGCTTCCGCGCTCGCCGTCGCCGGGCTCCTGGGGGTCGGGGCGACCTACGCCGCGATGCGCCAGGGCGACGCCCTGCGGCTCATGGTCGTGACGGTCCTGATGGCAGAGATCGTGGCGCTGCTAATCGCCGCGCGGGGTCATCCCTGGCAAACCGACATTCACATGGCGTTTTTCGCGGCCCTGGCGATCAGCGCCCTGATGTACGATATCCGTGTCATCCTGCTCGGGGCAGCGCTCGTCGCGGTGCATCACCTGGGCCTCGGCATGAGCCTCGACACCCTGGTTTTCTATGGCGGCGGAAGCCTCGGCCGGGTGGTCCTGCACGCCGTGATCCTCGTGCTCGAAACCGTGGCTCTCGTCTGGATGATCGAGCAGACCCACAAGCTTCTTTCCGTTGCCCGTGACAATGAGGAGCAGGCGCGCACAGAAGCCGACAAGGCGACCGGCCTGGTGGCGACCGCGCTCGATGCGCAGGGCAAGATTGCCGCAATCTCGCGCGCCCAGGCGGTCATCGAGTTCACGCCGGAGGGCGAGATCCTGAACGCCAACGAGAATTTCCTGTCCACGCTCGGCTATCAGCTGGCCGAGATTGCCGGCCGCCATCATCGCATGTTCGTTGAGCCCGCATACCAGCAGAGCCCGGACTATGCCGAATTCTGGCACCGGCTGCGCAGCGGCGAGTTCGTCGCGGAAGAGTTCAAGCGCATCGGCAAGGGCGGGCGCGATGTCTGGATCCAGGCATCCTACAACCCGATCTTCGATAAAGACAGGAACGTCATCAAGGTGGTGAAGTTCGCCACCGATATTACAGGACGGGTCCATGCCGTGAACGAGATCGGTGCGGGTCTCGGACAGGTTGCGGCCGGCAACCTAACATGCGAGATCACGGAGCCCTTCATCCCGGCTCTCGACACGCTGCGGCGCGACTTCAACAATTCCGTCGAGACCCTGCGCAGCGCCTTGCAGACAGTGGCGCAAAACGCATCGTCCATCGATGGCGCGGCCGGCGAGGTCAGTTCGGCCGCCAACGACCTGGCGAAACGCACGGAACATCAGGCCGCCTCGGTCGAGGAAACCGCCGCGGCGCTCAATCAGATCACGACAACGGTGTCGAATTCCGCCAAGCGGGCCGAGGAAGCCGGTAGCGTCGTCACGCGGACCAGGGCCAGCGCCGAGAAGTCCGGAGCGATCGTCCAACAGGCGGTGACGACGATGGGCGAGATCGAGCGCTCATCTCGCGCGATCGGTTCCATCACCGACATGATGGATGAGATCGCCTTTCAAACGAACCTGCTGGCGCTCAACGCCGGCGTCGAAGCCGCGCGCGCCGGCGAGGCGGGGAAGGGCTTCGCCGTCGTTGCGCAGGAAGTGCGCGAACTGGCGCAACGGTCCGCCAGTGCTGCAAAGGAAATCAAGGCACTCATTGCCAAATCGGACCAGGAGGTCAAATCCGGCGTGACGCTCGTTGCCGAGACCGGCGAGGCCCTGCAGACCATCATTGCGGATGTGCAGGAGATCAGCGGACACGTTCTCGCAATCGTCGAGGCGTCGCGCGAGCAATCGACCGCGATCGGGGAAATCAACACGGCCGTCAGCTCGATCGACCAGGGCACACAACAGAATGCGGCAATCGTTGAGGAAACGTCTGCGGCGAGTGGCAGTCTCGCGTCTCAGGCCGAACAGTTGAAGGCTCTGCTTGCCAATTTCCGCCTCGAACCCGGCCGGGAAGGTCTTCATCGGCGGTTAGAGAGGACGTCGCCCGCGCGCGCAGCGTGAAGATATCGGCGCTAACGACAAATTTGCGGCTCGCCGTCCGCGCGCGCAGCACATTGAGAACAAACAGAACAGCTGCGATGCTTAATACCGTTTCAACTACATTCCAGCTAAGTGGAAATACCAGTGTTCTAAATGAGGCGGATGCCTTGGGAAGCATCTTCGAATGATGACAGTGATAGAATGTATTGCCGAATACCACAACCTGTGGCTGGTGTTGCTGGCTGCGCTATTGTGCGTCGTCGGTTCATGGGTGACGGCTCGGCTGTTCCAGCGGACAACCAGCACCTCCGGCGGCCAACGGTATGGCTGGCTGTTCATGACGGCGCTCGCGGCCGGGGTTGCGATCTGGTGCACCCATTTCGTCGCCATGCTCAGCTTCGACGTCGGAGCGCCGGTCGGATTTGATCCGGCTATGACAGTCGCTTCCCTGCTTATCGCCGTTGTCGGCAGCACGATCGGCTTCGTGCTTGCCGGTAGCCGCTGGACAGGTTTCATACCCGCCCTCGGCGGCGCCATCGTCGGCCTGGCGATCGCGGCCATGCACTACACCGGCATGATGGCCTATCGCGTGCAGGGCATCGTGTCATGGGATATGCCCCATCTGGTCGCTTCGATCGTGCTTTCGGTCGGCCTGTCGGCGCTGGCGCTCCATCTTGCCATGCGCCCCGGCCGGCACACACCCACCTACATGGCCGGCGTGCTGGCCCTGGCTATCGTCACGCTGCATTTCACCGGCATGACCGCGTTGCGCGTCGAACCGTTGATGGTGGATGGCTCGTTCTCGAACCCCGAGGCATTGCAGACGCTCGCCATCGCCATCGCGGCCATGTCTTTCGTCATCGTCGGGACAGGACTGGTCAGCTACTTGATCGATGACAGCTCGCAGGCGGACTCGATGGAACGGCTGCGACGCCTGGCGCTGAACGACACGCTCACCGGCCTGCCGAACCGCGCCAACTTCAATGAACGCCTCGATCTCGAACTGTCGCTGGCCCTGGAACGCAGGGGCAGGCTTGCTTTGGTCGGCATCGACCTCAACCGCTTCAAGGAGATCAACGACCTGCGCGGCCACAATGCTGGCGACGAGGTGTTGCGCGTCCTTGGCCGGCGCATTAAAAGCCTTCTGAGCGAGGATGAGCGAGAGTTCGTCGCCAGGACAGGCGGCGATGAGTTCTCGGCCCTTTATCGCATGGACGATGCGCATGGCATCTCCGATTTGCTCGTCCGTCTTGGAGAGGCTCTGTTCAAGCCGATCCTGTTCGATGGCGCGGAGATCATACCAGGGGCGAGCTTCGGCGTGGCGGTCTTCCCCACCGATGCCTCCGACAAAGAAAGCCTCATCAACAATGCCGATCTCGCCATGTATCGGGCGAAGGCCGATCCGCTGCGCAACGTCTGCTTCTATGAGGCAGGCATGGATGAGAAGATCAAGGCGCGCCGATCACTGGCCGCCGATCTGCGCCAGGCGCTCACCCGGCATGAACTCTCACTGCGCTACCAGGTGCAGACGGCGGTCTCGACGGGGGAGATACGCGGTTACGAGGCGCTGTTGCGTTGGGAGCATCCGCAGCTTGGCCCGATCGGCCCGACCGAGTTCATTCCCCTGGCCGAAGAAAACGGCCTCATCCTGCCGATCGGGGAGTGGGTGCTGCGAACGGCCTGCGCGGAAGCGGCGACGTGGGAACAGCCCTACAAGGTCGCGGTGAACCTGTCGGCCGTGCAATTCGTCCATGCCGACTTGCCCCGCATCGTCATGGAGGTTCTGGTTCAAACTGGCCTGCCGCCCGAACGGCTGGAGCTCGAGTTGACGGAATCAACGATCTTCGCGGACCGGGAACGGTCGTTGCACATGCTACGCCAGATCAAGGGCCTCGGCGTTTCCATCGCGCTCGATGACTTCGGGACCGGCTATTCCTCGCTCGATACGCTGCGCGCCTTCCCCTTCGATAAGATCAAGATCGACCGTTCCTTCTTCTCGTCGACGTCCGCCAATCCGCAGACGACCGCCATCATTCGCGCTGTACTCGCGCTTGGAAAGACCTTCGGCATCCCGGTTCTGGCGGAAGGCATCGAAACCTACGACCAGCTTTCCATGCTGAACGCCGAAGGCTGCGAGGAAGCACAAGGCTTCCTGCTCGGTCACCCGGCCGTTCTTTCCGAGATCGTCGGCAGCGGGCAGATCACGCTGAACGCCGATCAAGGCAGGAATGGCTCCCGGGAGTCCGGGACGCCCGCCGATCCCGGCCCCATTGCTGTTAGAGGCGGCAGATGACAGTGCAAGACATGTTCGACCGGATCGTTAGAACTAGAGCGGTTCCTGCCGACAATCCGGATCTGCTCAAGGCGCAGTATCGCGCCTTCTCCCGACAAATGCCGCTGATGTATCTCATCCTGCTGTCGAGCACCTGGGCCGTCTCTACCACGCATATGGCGATCGCACCGCTTTGGCTCACGGTCGGGATACCGGCCGTGCTGACGCTCGTCTGCGCCGTGCGCGTGCTGCATTGGTGGAAATCGCGCCATGTCGAGCCAACGCCAGAAACGGCCCTGCACGCCCTCAAGCGTGTGAACTATCTCGCGTTCGGCATCGCCTTCGCCTTCACGGGCTGGTCGTTCCTGCTGTTCCCCTATGGCGGCGCTTACACGCGATCGCACCTGGCCTTCTATATGGCCATTACGGTAATCTCCTGCATCTTCAGCCTGATGCACCTGCGCTCGGCTGCGCTGATCGTGACCACCATCGTCAATGGCGCCTTCATCTTCTTTTTCGCCGCGACAGGCCAGCCGACCTTCATTGCGGCATCCGTCAACATAGCGCTCGTCTCCATCGGTATGTTGGTGATCCTGAGCATCAACCAGCGTGACTTCGCGTCCATGGTGAACGCCCAGACCGAAGCCCGCCGCAAGAACGAAGAACAAAGCCGGCTGCTGAGGATGATCGACGACATGCCGGTCGCCGTGATGACGGCCGATCCGGAAACGCTCAACATCACCTATGCCAACGAGACCTCGAAGGAACTGATCCGCAAGATCGAGCACCTGTTACCGATCGAAGCCGACAAGTTAGTCGGCACCTGCATCGACGTCTTCCATAAAAACCCGCATCATCAACGCCGCCTCCTGGCCGATCCAAAGAATCTGCCGCATAGCGTCCGCATAAAGGTTGGGCCGGAAGTGCTGGACCTGAAGGTTTCGCCGGTCATGGCCGATGACGGCAGCTATATCGGTCCGATGCTCACCTGGGCGCTGGTCACCAGGGAAGTCGAGGCCGAAAGCCGCATCCGCCAGCTCGCCCACTACGACGCGCTGACCGGGCTTCCCAATCGCGTCACCTTCCGCGAGGAGCTGGCCAAGGGCCTCGCCACGCCCGGCAATCGCATCGGCCTGCTCTATCTCGACCTCGACGGCTTCAAGCTCATCAATGACACGAGAGGTCATCCTGTCGGTGACATCCTGCTCGGCCAGGTCGCCAGCCGCCTGCGCGCGATCTGCAACGGTCCGGCCATGACGGTCGGCCGCCTCGGCGGAGATGAGTTCGCGGTGCTCGTCCCGCATAACAGCGCCGAATCCGCGATGACCCTCGCCGGCAAGATTATCGAGGCCCTGAGCGAGCCCTACGACCTCGACCATGACAGGAGCATCCAGCTCGGCGCGTCCATAGGTATCGCGCTTGCGCCGGAGCATGGGGAGAGTGCCGACGCGCTGTTTGCCCGCGCCGACCTGGCGCTCTACGCGGCCAAGGCCGCCGGCAAGGCACAGGCGCATATCTTCTTGCCGGCCATGGAGACCCGCGTCCAGGAGCGTGTGCGGCTGGAGGCAAAGCTGCGCAAGGCCCTCGACACGAAAAGCGGCCTGTTCGTCTTCTATCAGCCCATCGTCAATATCGAGACGGGCAAGGTGACGGCCCGCGAGGCGCTGATCCGCTGGCACCATCCGCAACGGGGGTGGGTTTCGCCCGGCGAGTTCATCCCAATCGCTGAGCAAAGCAGCCTGATCGACCAGATCGGTGATTTCGTGCTCGATCAGGCGTGCCGGGATGCCGTGGGACGTAAGGACGGGGCGCGCGTGGCCGTCAACATCTCGGCCAGCCAGCTCGGCAAGGGCACGCTTGCCCAAACCGTGCTTTCTGCCCTGGTCACTTCCGGCCTGTCCCCCGACCGGTTGGAAATTGAAGTCACGGAAACCGCACTGCTCGGAACGGAAGCATTTGCGATGGATGACCTTCGCCGGCTGCGGGACATGGGCGTGCGGGTCGCGCTCGATGATTTCGGGACCGGTTACTCCTCGCTTGCTCATCTGCGCATCTTCCCCTTCGACAAGATCAAGATCGACGGTTCGTTCGTGAAGGAGGCTGTCGATCGGCCGGAAAGCGCGGCCGTGGTCAAGGCTGTTGCCGATCTCGGCAAGCGTCTCGGCGTCACCACCGTTGCCGAAGGTGTCGAGACGCAGGCGCAGTTCGATCGCATTCGCGAGGAGGGATGCACGGAGGTTCAAGGCTATCTCTGTGGCAGACCGGCTCCAAACGGACGGGACGCCCCGATCGTTGAGAGGTTGAACGAAGCAGCGAAGAAGGTTGTCGCCGCCTGAGCGCGCTGCCATTGGCGGAGTCAGGCTTCTTGATCGCCCACCATTCTCGCAACCGTTTGTCTACACCACGGAGCGAATGCGAAGGAGATGCATCTCGGCTCCAACGACCGGTTGTGTCAGTCATGTGACCTCGGTGGAGAACATCAACGTCTTCGTCCGTTCGTTCATGAACATGACGCGATACTGGCGGGCTTCAGCTCCACGATCGAACGGGCGGGAAGGGCGATGCCGTCTTGATCTTTCGCATCACCATGTTACCGCCGTCCATTTGCATTTCGTAAAGCTGGACAGTTCCCGCGCGTTCGGCCGTTGCACTCACCAGCCCGTCTTCGGCGCCATTATTGGTGACCTTGAGATAACAGCCGCCAACCTTGGTGCCGGGCAGCATGGCGCGTGCGTAGGGATGATCGATATGGGCATCGGGGACGCCGTATCCGTCCGAGCGCGACCGCCTTTGAATATTGCGTAAAACTGTTCAGACCCTGTCCTTATTCCCATGCATAAGGACAGTTTGACGGATGGAGATTTTGGAAGGAGACATCGGGTCACGGGTGAGCCGTCTCGAGGTGATCCACACCGGACGGCGGCGTCGATTTACGGAAGATGAGAAGCTGCGGATTGTCGCAGAAAGCTTTGCGGGGAGAGGCCGTGCGTCGGCCACGGCCCGTCAGTACGGCATCAGCCGCTCCCTGTTGAACCGTTGGCGCAAATCGGTTCGCCAGGGTTTGCACGGCCAGAAACAAACCGATGGTTTTGTGCCGGCGCTCGTCATGCCGGAAACTTTTGTACCGGTGAAGCAGGTTACTGTGCCTGCTGCGATGGAGCATCCGGTGGCGTCTGCTTCCGGTCGCATGGAGATTGTTGCAGCGAACGGCCGCCGTGTGGTCGTGGACGGCAGCGTCGACGTTGATGCGCTATTGCGGATCATGCGGGGGCTGGAGACGTTGCGGTGATCACGCTTCCTTCCGGTCAAAATGTGCGGGTGTGGATTGCAACGGGCCATACCGACATGCGGTGTGGGTTTCCATCCCTTGCGTTGCGGGTGCAGGAGGTGCTGAAACTGAACCCTTTGGACGGTAATCTTTTTGTGTTCCGCGGTCGCAGCGGAACGCTGATAAAAGTGATCTGGAGTGACGGCCAGGGGAGCTGCCTTTTTACAAAGAAGTTGGACCGCGGCCGGTTCGTCTGGCCGTCTGCGGAGGGCGGCGCGATCGCTATATCGCCTGCGCAGCTTTCTTATTTGTTGTCCGGAATTGATTGGCGCCATCCGCAGGAAACCTTTCGTCCGACGAAGGTCGGATAGTATTACTTCATTGAAAATATTGATAGAATATGATGGTATGGTTTCATGGTATCGAAGCCTTCCGATCTCCCTGCGGACCTTGCAAACGCCTATCTGGCGCTGCTTTCCGAGCGTGCGATCCTTCAGGCTGAACGCGATGTCGTTGCCGCCGAGCGCGACACCGTCATCGCCGAGCGCGACATCGCGGTAGCGCAAGCCGCCAATGCGCAGGCCATGCTGTCGGACAGTGAGGCGCTGATCGTCAGTCTGGAACTGGCGATCGAAAAGCTCCGGCGCGAACTGCGCGGTCAGAGATCCGAGCGTACGGCGCGTGTGATCGACCAGATGGAATTACAGCTCGAAGAACTCGTGATGGCCGCGACGGAGGCTGAAGTGGCGGCCCAGGCTGCTGCCGCCAGAGCTTCGAGTGTGCGTTCGTTCACACGCAAACGGCCGGTTCGCAAACCCTGGCCGGAGGATGCCGAGCGCGAGCGCGTGGTGATCGATCCTCCGACCGTCTGTGCTTGCTGCGGCGGGTCGCGCCTGTCGAAGCTGGGCGAGGATGTCAACGAAACGCTGGAGGAGATACCGCGCCGCTTCAAGGTGATCGAGACGGTTCGGGAGAAATTTACCTGCCGCGATTGCGAGGCGATCAGCCAGGCGCCAGCACCGTTCCATGCCACGCCGCGCGGCTTCATCGGTCCGCATCTGCTGGCGACGATCGTCTTCGACAAATTTGGGATGCACAGTCCGCTGAACCGCCAGAGCACAAGATTCAAATGTGAGGGCATAGACCTGTCGACCTCGACGCTGGCCGATCAGGTCGGATTTGGAACGGCGGCCCTCATGCCGGTCTACGACCTGATCGAGAAGCATGTCTTCGCGGCCGAGCGATTGCATGGTGACGACACGACCATCCCGATCCAGGCCAAGGGCAAATGCGTAACCGGGCGAATATGGACCTACATCCGGGACGACCAGCCGTTCGGGGGAACTGCTGCGCCGGCGGCGATCTATTATGCGTCGAGTGACCGGCGCGGCGAACATCCACAGAAGCACCTGGCCGAGTATGGCGGTATTCTACAGAGCGACTGCTACAATGGCTTCGAGCCGCTCGCTGTCGCCGAGACAAAGACGGCGCCGATCACCTTTGCCTTTTGCCATGCCCACTCGCGTCGGAAATTCTTTGCGCTGGCCGATATCCAGAAAAATGCCCGCGATCACAAGCGTAAAGGTAAGCCGATCTCACCGATCGCATTGGAAGCCGTCAAGCGCTATGACGAGTTGTTCGAAATCGAGCGCCAGATCAACGGTTTGAGCGCCGAAGAACGACTGGTCGTGCGGCAACAGAAGAGCAAGCCGCTGTTCGATGAGATGCGTCAGTGGTTGACGAAGGAACGCGCCACGCTCAGCAGATCGTCCGAGGTCATCGAGCCGATCGATTACATGCTCAAGCGCTGGGAGGGCTTTGCCCTTTTCCTCCAAGACGGAAGGGTTTGTCTCACGAATAACGCCGCGGAACGGGCGCTGAGAGGTATCGCGTTAGGAAGGCGGAACTGGACGTTCGCCGGTTCCCAGCGTGGAGCCGATCGTGCCGCCGTCATGCTGACCGTCATCACCACATGCCGCCTCAACGATGTCGACCCAAAGGCATGGCTTGCCGATGTCTTCGCCCGCATCGCCGATCTGCCCGTCTCCCGCTTGCACGAACTGCTCCCATGGGAGTGGAAAAGCCTGCGCCAGGCCGAAAAAGCCTCTGCTCAGATCACTGCCTGAATCTTATCCGCATCATACATCAGCAATGATCCGCGCACGCGACCCAGTTCCGCGGTTCCCGGCGTATGGATATCGCCGTCATCGACAACCGCATCATCTATTGCGGCAGCCAGAACTGCGCTGATCCCGAATTCCTGTCCAAGGCGAAGTTCGCCCTCTGGGTCGACGTATTGATGCGTTTCGAGGGGCCGGTGGTGCGGCAGAACCAGCATCTCTTCGCCAGCGACTGGATGGGCAATGGCGGCGGTGACATCGGAGATCTCCTGCGCCGGCCGATGGCGGGGACGAAGTCCGGCTTCACCGCGCAGGTCATCGCCACCGGCCCCACCTTCCGCAATTCGGCCATGCCGGAAATGTTCGAGACCCTCATCTATGTGGCGAAGCACTCGCTCTTCATCACGACACCCTATTACGTTCCGGACGCGGCCATTCAGGCCGCGCTCTGCGCCTGCGCAAACCGAGGCGTCGAGACGGCCATTGTCTTCTCCGCCCGCAATGATGACCGGGCTGCTTCACGCCAAGACGGTGACAATGGACGGGGAAATCACGCTGATCGGCTCGGTGAGCATGGACTGGCGCAGATTCGATCTCAACGACGAGAACAACATTCTCGTTGAGGATGTGGAATTGACCGATACGCTACACGCCTGGTAATCGATCTATCTCATGCAATGCCGGCGGATCCTGCCAGAAGAAGTCCAATCCTGGGCCGTCGGGCGGCGCTTTTGGAACAATATTCTCGCCATTCTCGGCCCGGTTTTGTGACCGTGTAGGCTACTCGCCAAGGATATGCGTATTCCGTCGCCCCTATCGAGCCCGTCAGCCATCCCACGATTGCTTGGCTGGCGCCGGCTCGGACTCCGTTCGTTGCGATGCTAATTTCTCCGAAACTCTTTGTGCTTTGCAGGATGATGTCTGCCGGCGACAAGCTGAATCGTGGGCTTGCGATTGGTGCCTCGCAGTGGGGGTACATCTTGCAATTCGGAATCATGTGGATTAGATGTGGTTACGTAACCACGACCTTGGAGGCTTGTTATGACCGTTACCACGCTTTCAGGCCGAGAACTCAATGAGGACCTTGGCCGTGCAAAACGCGCTGCCAAGGAGGGGCCGGTGATCATCACCGACAGGGGACGGCCTGCGCATGTCCTCTTGTCGTTCGACGAGTACAAACGGCTGACCGGTAAAATGCGGACGCTCGGTGACATGCTGGCTGCGCCGGGAGCAGAAAGCATTGACTTGCCGATCCCGCCGCGCACGGAGCGTTCCCGGCCGGTCGATCTGTCCTGATGCTGTTACTCGATACCAATGTCGTGTCCGAGCTGCGCAAGGTCGCGAGCGGCAGGGCACATCCTAATGTCGCGGCATGGAACGAAACCGTCGATCCAGCCGAAACCTTCATTTCGTCTGTGGTCCTGCACGAGCTGGAGATTGGTGTGCGGCTGGTGGAACATAATGATGCCATCGCCGGGAAGGTACTGCGTAGCTGGCTGGAAAATACGGTCCTCACGGCTTTTTCAGGTCGTATCCTGCCTCTTGACGAGGCAGCGGCTGTTCAGGCGGCACAATGGCATGTGCCCAATCCCAAACCAATCAATGACGCCTATATTGCGGCGACCGCCCTTAATCGGCGTATGACACTGGTAACGCGCAACATCAAGGATTTCGAGGGAATGGGAGTTGCGCTCACCAATCCGTGGGATCCCTAGCATAACTTCCCTACGCTTTTCCCTGAAGCCTCAGCCTAGTCACCCGGAACCGAATTAGGCATCATTGATGTGATGTGGCTTCGGGGAGTTGATGATGCGTGGTCGGGGGTCTGTTGCAATTGATCTCAGTGTTGATGAGCGCGGTTTTCTTGAAGCCCAGTTGCGCAGGCACAAGGCAGCGCGGTCGCTTTCGGACAGATGCCGGATCGTGCTTCGATGCGCGGATGGCCTGAACAGCAAGGAAGTTGCGGCCGAACTCGGCCATTCTGAGCACACGGTCGGCAAGTGGCGGCGGCGCTTTGCCGAACACCGGATCGAAGGGCTTTCGGACGAATATCGCGCGGGCCGGCCACGCACGGTGTCCGATGCGCAGGTGGCGGCTGTCATCACCCGCACATTGGAGACCACGCCGAAGGATGCCACCCATTGGTCGATCCGTTCTATGGCCTCCGTCACGGGGTTGTCGCACACTACAATTCGCCGGATCTGGACCGCCTTCGGCTTGCAGCCGCATCGGAGCGAGACCTTCAAGCTCTCGACCGACCCGCTGTTCGTGGACAAGGTGCAGGATATCGTCGGCCTCTACATGGCACCGCCGAACCGGGCCATCGTCTTGTGCGTGGACGAAAAATCCCAGATCCAGGCGCTTGATCGGGAACAGCCCGTCCTGCCGATGGCCCCCGGCGTGGCCGAACGCAGGACCCATACCTACATCCGCCACGGCACGACATCGCTCTTTGCCGCGCTCGACATCGCGACCGGGGCGGTGATCGGCAAATGCTACAAGCGCCATCGCGCTACCGAGTTCCTCGATTTCCTCAAACGGATTGACACGGCCATGCCGCCAGAGCGAGACGTGCATCTGGTGATGGACAACTATGCCACCCACAAGACCCCGAAGATCAAGGCATGGCTCGCGCGCCGCCCACACTGGCATGTCCACTTCACACCCACCTCAGCATCGTGGATCAATCAGGTCGAGCGCTGGTTTGCGGAACTGACCCGCAAGCAGTTGCTGCGCGGCGTCCACCGTTCTACCGCCGAACTGGAGGCCGACATCAACGCCTTCATCGAGGCACACAACGAAAACCCCAGGCCCTACCGATGGGTCAAATCCGCAGATGAGATCCTCGCAGCCGTCAAACGCTTCTGCCAGAAAACGATGACACGAACTTCAGATTCGGGTGACTAGGGGATGGCACGCTTTGCCCGATCGTACGGAGCCAGCTTTCTGTTTTTGATTTTGGAGCCTTGTTCCAGGCCTGATCGCAATATGGACAGGCGCTCGTCGATGGACTCGACTCCGCTTCGATCCTACTCACCATGCCGTCGAGCTCGTCCAGCGCTTCTAGAATAAGCGCCTGCAGGAGTCTGTTCTCCCCTCCGCCGACATGGCGGAACCGTTCTCCTTTTCGAGGATGCAAAGGCTCTGCGTCCTGGCTTCGGGCTCCGCCAACCTGGTTGTCCATCCGCGAAACGCGCGGATGGACGGTCGTTTGGAAATCATCGCTCGTGGCGCCGTGTTAAGCGGTCGTCAGAATTCCTCCCATGTGTCCTGCTTGACGGCGGCATTGCCGACAAAGGCGGCGGCAAGCTTGCGGCCGAGGGCGCGGACTGGCGAGGCGGCCAGGGCTTCCGCACCCGTCGTACGGCGAACAGGAGCCGATGCCTGGTGCGATCCGGAGAGCTTGAACAGCCTCAGAAGTTCGTTGAGCGACACGACTTCCCGCGAGAGGCTATGCGTTGCTGCGGTCGTTTCCTCCACCATGGCCGCGTTCTTCTGGGTGTCCTGGTCCATCTGGTTGACGGCGGTGTTGATCTGCTGGCGTCCGGAGGACTGCTCCTGCTCCTGCGCCGCGTCCACGATCGCGTTGACGTGGCGGTTGATCTCCTGCACCTCGGCAACGATGGTTTCAAGCGCGCGGCCCGTATTCGCACGACGCTCGGTGGCGTGATCTATGAAGTAGCGGTGGTGCAGAACAAGGTTGCGCAGTTCTTCGAAAGGGCAGCCGATCTCGGTCTTTCCGGTGTCGAGGTAAGCGAAGACGTGATCGACCCGCAGTCGGCGGAAACCCGCTCGGCGCATATTCGCCTTGCCGCGTCTTCCGGTCTCTTCGTCTTCACGGAGGTGGGCCGGAAATTCCCGGACGCACCGCTCGACGTCGATGCCATCGCGAGCCTTGCGGCTCGGGACCTCGATGCCGGCGCCAGCAAGATCGTCGTCGAAAACAGCGATATCGTGCAGATCGTCGAGCGCGACAGCGACGAGCTGCACCGGTTGGCGGAGCGTATTCCGCTCGAAAAGCTCGTCTTCGAGATCGGCCCGGCCGGCGGCGCCAAGGTCGCCGCATGGCTGTTCCGCGCCTTCGGGCCGGAGGTCAACATCGAAAACCTCGATCTGCGCGACGTCGGTACGCTGGCCGCGCAGCGTGCCGGTCTGCACCGCAGCGTCGGCCTCACCTTCTTCGATCGATACACAGTCGCAGCTGCCGCCGAATAGACGGCCGTCATCCAACTTCCGCGCTTCCGAAACGCTCGGGCCGGCACAGCCAACTGGAGAGAGACAATGACCACCACATGGACCTTCAATCGCCGCAGCCTGCTGCAAGGCGCCGCCGTCGCGCTGTCGCTGACCGTCGCAACGGGCCTCCTTCCCGCGGAGGCAAACGCCGACGAGCTGCCGCTTGCCGTCCCGGCCGGAACCAAGCTCGTCGTGACCGATGACGCGAACCGTTTCGAGACGCTGTTCACGCTTTCCGGCGAGCGCGACAAGCTCGCCTCGGAAGTGACCTTCGTCAATTTCAGCAGCGGCCCGATCGGCCTCGAGGCGATCCGTGCCGGTGAGGTGCATGTCGGCGAGGTCGCCGACGTGCCGCCGATCCTGGCGCACTACTCGGGTGCGGATGTGCTGATCGTCGCCGCCGTGCGCCGCGACGGCAGCGGCCTCAGCATCGGCACGGCACCGAACTCCAATATCAAGTCTCTGGCCGACCTCAAGGGCAAGCGCGTCGCCTTCGGCGAGGCAACGGCGGCACAGGCGACCGTCATCCGCAATCTTCAGTCCGTCGGCCTAACGCTCGCCGACATCGAACCCGTCATCCTTGCGCCGAGCTACTACTCCGACGCCCTGATCAGCGGCGAAGTGGACGCGGCGCCGCTGAAGCAGCCCGCCGGCGCACGCTATCTCGCAAGAGCAGGCAAGGACGGCGCGATCTCCATTCCGAGTGCGGCAGGCGCCTATACCGGCCTGCACTATCTCTACGCCAGCAAGGCGGCGCTTGCCGACCCGGCACTTTCCGCCGCGATCCGCGACTACGTGGTTCACTGGTATCGCGCCGAGCGCTGGCGCAACGAAAACCAGAATGTCTGGCTGAGCGAATATCTGGTCAAGGGGCAGGGCATTCCCGCCGAAGACGCCGACGCGATCCTCAAGGCGGACGGCAATGCCTCCACGCCGGGCTTCACCGATGAAATCCTCGGGATCCAGCAGGCGACGATCGACCTCCTTCAGAAAGCCGGCTCGTTTGCCGACAAGGAGCTGAAGGCAAAGGACGAGTTCGACTTCCGCTTTGCAAAGCTCTCGGCCGACGACCAGACGGCCCGCGACACCAACTGAGCCCTCGCGGCGGGCGTCGTCCGGTGGACCGCGCCCGTTTCGTTTCATAACAGAGAATTGCCCGAGCGAGGAAGAGCCCCATGACCGGCACAGCAAGACAAATCCATCTCAACCTATTCCTGCCCACCACCGGTCATCATGAAGCCTCCTGGCGGCATCCGGGGTCCCGGCCGGGCGAAATCTTCTCGCTGGCCTACTACAAGGAAATCGCCGGCATCGCCGAGCGCGGCAAGTTCGATTCCCTCTTCCTCAGCGATCACCTCGCGCTTGGCCGCAACTACGAATTCGGGCCGGGCGCCCACCTGGAGCCTCTCACCCTGCTTTCGGCGCTGGCAGCCACGACGTCGCGCATCGGCCTGATCGCCACGGCCTCCACCAGCTACACCGAACCCTACAATCTCGCCCGTCTCTTCGCCTCGCTCGATCACATCAGCGAGGGACGGGCGGGGTGGAACATCGTCACCTCCTGGTCGGACGCCGCATCCGGCAACTTCGGCCGCACCGAGCGTGCCTCCCACACGGAACGCTATGCGCGCGCCACCGAATTCGTCGAGGTCGTCTCGAAGCTCTGGGACAGCTGGGAAGATGACGCCGTCGTCGCCGACCGTGAAAGCGGCCTCTTCGCCGACCGCCACAAGATCCACAACGTCGAACATACGGGAAAATACTTCAAGGTGAACGGCGCGCTTGACGTGGCGCGCAGCCCGCAGGGTTATCCCGTCCTGCTCCAGGCCGGCTCTTCCGTCACGGGCCGGGCCTTCGCCGCGCGTTACGCGGAAGCGATCTTCACCGCGCAGCAGGATCTGGGCGAGGCGCAGGCCTTCTACGTCGATGTCAAGAACCAGGCGAAAAGCTATGGCCGCACCGCCGATTCCATCGTCATCCTGCCGGGGCTCGGCCCGATCGTCGGCCGCACGGAGGCGGAAGCGCGGGAGATAGAACGGGAACTGAACGAGGCGACGATCCCGCAGGTCGGCCTTCGCCATATCGCCGCGCGTTTCGATGGCGTCGATCTTTCCTCCTACCCTCTCGACGGTCCGGTTCCTCTGCATGCGCTTCCGAAGCCCGAGGACGTTCAGGGCGCCAAAAGCCGCTCGCAGCTCATCTACGACCTGATCGAGCGTGAGAAAAGCCTGACGCTCCGCCAGCTTCTCTGGCGGCTCGCGGGTGCGCGCGGCCACGGAACCGTTGTCGGCACCGCCGAACAGGTCGCCGACCGTATCCTCGGCTGGGTCGATCAGGGTGCCTCGGACGGCTTCAACATCATGCCGCCCTACCTGCCCGGGTCGCTGGAAGATTTCGTCAACGAAGTCGTTCCCATCCTTCAGCAGAAGGGCCGCTTCCGCACCGAATACGAAGGCCGGACGCTGCGCGACCATTACGGCCTGAACCGGCCTGCCAACCGCTTTGCCAACAGCCGGCTCGCCTCGTGACCGCCAAGTCGACCACGCCGTTCCGCGATCTTTGGAAGGTGCCGGGATACGCGATCTATTTCGCGTCCCGCTTCGCCTTTCATCTGCTCATCCGGATGCTGGTGGTGGTCATCGGCTGGCACGTCTACGAGCTGACGGGCGATCCGCTTCATCTCGGGTTCGTCGGTCTGGCCATGTTCCTGCCGATCCTCGTGATCGGGGTCTTTGCGGGGGATTGGGCCGACCGTTTCAACCGCGCCTGGCTGGTCGCCATCGGCTTCCTCGCCGCCGCCGTATCGATCGCCGGTCTCTTCCTGCTCTCCTTCCAGTCGTCGCCGGATCTCCTGCTCGTCTACGTCGCGGCGCTCCTGTTCGGTGCGGCCGTCGCGCTGGCGAAGCCTGCGCTCTGGGCCTTGCTGCCGCAGGTCGTCCCGGCGGAAATGCTCGCCTCCGCCGTGAACATCTCCACCATCGGCGGGCAGTCGGCGACGATCGCCGGGCCGGCTTTTGCAGGCCTTCTGCTGCTTGCAGGTCCCGCCAGCGGCTATGCCGGGGTCGGCCTTGCCGCGCTTGCGGGCGCTGTCCTTTCCCTGCGCCTTGCTCCGTTGGCAACCGTACCCCCACAGCGCGAAACAGGTGAAACGACGGCCCAGCGCCTGCTGGCCGGCCTTTCCTATATCTGGGCCACGCCCATCCTGCTCGGCATGGTGCTGCTCGATCTGTTCGCCGTGCTTTTCGGCAGCGTGGTCGTGCTGCTACCGGCCTTCGCGAAGGACATCCTGGAGGTTGGGCCGGCTGGGCTTGGCCTGCTCAGGGCCGCGCCCGCCGTCGGCGCCGTCTTCGCGGCCTTCGTTCTCGCCCGCGCCATGCCGCGCCGGAAGGCCGGAACGGCGATGCTGGGCTTCACCGCGCTTTTCGGCCTGTCGGCCTTCGTCTTCGCGATCTCGCGCGATTTCACGCTGTCGCTCGTGGCGCTCGGCATCGGCGGTGCGGCCGATACGGTCAGCGTCGTGATGCGGCACACCGTGCTGCAGCTCGGCACGCCCGATGCCGTGCGCGGCCGGGTGAATGCCGCGTCGCAGATATTCATCAGCGCCTCCAACGAAGTCGGCGACTTCCGTGCGGGCGCCGTTGCCGGCTGGCTGGGCGTGGTGCCGGCAGCGGCCGTGGGCGGCCTCTGCACAGTGCTGGTCGCAGCGCTCTGCGCCTGGCGGTTTCCGGCGCTTCGCGGGCTGGCCGATCCGGGCTCCCTTTCCGCCGGTATCGGGGCCGGGATCGGATTGGCAACGCCGAAACCCGTTTCCGCAAGCTGATGTCCGATCCCGATTTCCGAGGAGTGTCCCATGACTGACCAGGCCAATATCGACCCGACCGGCTTTCTCGGCGCCCGCTATCCGGCGCCTCGCCTCTTCGGTTCCCCTGAGGCGGCATCGCGACCGGCGGCAAGACAGCAGCGCGTGCTCGTGCCGCGCAAGCTTCCGCCGGTAGCCCTGCTCTTCGGACCTTTCGCCGTTCTCGCAATCTGGCAGATCTCGTCATCGGCCGGCTGGCTGCCCGCCAATATCCTGGCAGCCCCCTCGACGGTGCTTTCAGTCGGCATCGATCTCGCCGCGGACGGCACGCTCGGCAAACACTTCCTCGCCTCCGCCGCGCGCGCCTATCTGGCGCTTGTGCTGGGTGTGGTCCTCGGCCTGGTGCTGGCTCTCCTGTCCGGCCTGACGCGGATCGGTGAGGCCTCTATCGACGGGCTCGTCCAGATCAAGCGCGCCATCCCGACGCTCGCCCTCATTCCGCTCGCGATTCTATGGCTGGGCATCGGCGAGGTGATGAAAATCACCATCATCGTCACCAGCGTACTCGTGCCCGTCTACATCAACACCCACGCGGCGTTGCGCGGCATCGATATCCGTTATGTCGAGCTCGCCCGCACGACGGGGCTGACGCATTGGGAATTCATCCGCCAGGTGGCGATCCCGGGTGCGCTTCCGGGCTTCTTCACCGGCCTCAGGCTCTCGGTCACCACCTGCTGGACGGCCCTTGTCGTGCTGGAGCAGATCAACACGACGCGCGGCATCGGCTACCTGATGAGCCGGGCGCGCGACTACGGGCAGACCGAGATCATCGTCGTCGGCCTCGTCATCTATGCGGTGCTCGGCCTTGCATCAGATGCCATCGTTCGCGTCTTGGAAAACCGGGCGCTTTCCTACCGAAAGGTCATCGGAACATGAATGCAGACGCCCTCCAGAAGCATGTCGCCCATACCCAGCCGGTGCATATCCGCAACCTGACGCGGGGCTTTTCCGGCCGGGCCGTGCTCAAGGATGTGTCGCTGGACATTCCCGCCGGAGAGTTCGTGGCGCTGATCGGCAAGAGCGGCTCCGGCAAGAGCACGCTGCTTCGAGCGCTCGCCAAGCTCGACGACGATGCCGAGGGTGACGGCACGATCGACGCGCCGGAAAATCTCTCGGTGCTGTTTCAGGATTCGCGCCTGCTGCCCTGGCATTCGGTTCTCGACAATATCGCGCTCGGGCTGCGTCGAGGCGATGCGAAGGATCTGTCGCTCGGCGTGCTGAACGATGTGGGTCTGGGCGGGCGGCAGGACGCTTGGCCCAACATGCTGTCGGGCGGCGAGCAGCAGCGCGTCGCGCTTGCCCGGTCGCTCGTGCGCCGCCCGGATCTCATCCTCGCGGACGAGCCTTTTGGTGCACTCGACGCGCTGACGCGCATCCGGATGCACGGCCTTCTGACGAGGCTTGTTTCCGTCTACCGCCCGACCGTCCTGCTCGTCACCCACGATGTCGACGAGGCGCTGGTGCTCGCGGACCGCGTCATGGTGATGGATGACGGCGAGATCGTCTTCGACCGGCCTGTCGGTTTCGCAAGGCCGCGCGTGAAGACGGACGATGCTTTCGCAAAGCTGCGCGGCGAACTGCTGGCGGCACTCGGCGTTGAGGAATAGGTTTTTCTTGTATCAGTGCCGATAATCGTGGCGCATGTGGTCCGACGGCAAGAATCCGTCCGGCAGCCAGACATTTTTTAGACGGAAGCCATAGCCGTACCATGACCGCCATACCTGAAGCCGCCGCTCTCGACTCATCACCAGAACCGCGCATCCGGAATTTCGTGCTCTTCGCCGCGGCCCAATGCGCGGGCGCCACCGGCATCTGGGCGCAGAAGACGGCCGTCGGCTGGCTGGTCTGGGACCTGACGCATTCGCCGGCCTGGGTCGGCGCGATCGCGCTCAGCGACCTGATCGCCGCCATATGGGTGGCGCCTTTCGCGGGAGCGATCGCCGACCGGTCCAATCCCTACCGCCTGATCCGGCTGACGCAGCTTTTCGCCATGGCCAATACCGGCGTCGTCTGGGGGCTGGTCGTCGCGGGGCTTGCCTCCCCGCTGCTGCTGCTTGCCTGGGCTGTCATCGATGCCACCTTTCAGGGCTTCAACCAGCCGGTACGCATGCTCGTGACAGGATCTCTGGCACCGGAAGGCCGTTTGTCCCAGGCGATAGCCGCCAACTCCATCGCCTTCAACCTGGCGCGAACTATCGGGCCGGCGATTGCCGGGCTGCTCATGCTTTATTCGGGCATTTCCAGCGTCTTCCTGCTGAATGCCTGCTCCTTCGTCGCCGTGTTCGCCGTGCTTCTCCACGTCCGGCGCTGGATCGACAGGCCCGCGTCGGCGCCCCGTTCGACACGGCTCATCGGCGACGTGCGTTCGGGTTTTGCCTATATCCGCAACACCGGCCCCATCGCCATGCTGTTCCTCCTGACCCTGTCCTTTGCGTTGCTCGCACGCCCGTTCACCGAGTTGTTTCCGGCAATTGCAGGTGGAAGTTTCGCAGGCGGCCCCGAACTGCTGGCGATGCTGATGAGCGCGCA
This sequence comes from Shinella sp. S4-D37, assembly GCF_040812195.1. Lineage (NCBI taxonomy): Bacteria > Pseudomonadati > Pseudomonadota > Alphaproteobacteria > Hyphomicrobiales > Rhizobiaceae > Shinella > Shinella sp. S4-D37. The sequence goes on from NZ_JBFNXL010000002.1 coordinate 331,930, forward strand.
GGGCATCGGTGCCCTCATCGGCGCCTCCTGGATGCTGAAGCGGCGAAGCCTTCAGGTTCTGGCGCGCATCAGCTATGCTTCAGCGCTCGGCATTGCCGCCTCGCTGGTCGTCTTTGCGCTTGCGGCAGGTCCTCTGGTCGCCCTTCCGGCCATTGCCGTGGCGGGCCTCTTCCATGTCGCCTGCAACATCGCCATGCAGTCCATGGCGCAATTGATGAGCGCGCCGGCGATGCGCGGCCGCGTTGTCGCGCTCTACACGCTGATCTTCCGCGCCGCGCCGGCGCTTGGAGCCTTTGTCATCGGCATTCTGGCGCAATGGATCGACCTGCAGGCCCTGATCGGGCTGGCTGCCGCAGCTTTCGCCCTTGCCGTCCTCGTCATGGTGCCGAAGGCCCGGCGTCTGTACTTTTAAAACTAGATAAGGGCAGTGTCTGGAAGCTCATTGCCGAGCGAAGTCTGCCTGAAAAAATCTCCGCCTGGACGCTCGCGCCGTCTATAGCGAAGACGTTTAAGGGCGGCGTTCCTCCTGAAGGCTGGCAGGGCGCGATCTTTGAGATCATGCCGGAGCCAAGCAGCGTAATCGTCAATCTTCACGCCCTCTATCAGGCTCCCGATTTTCGCGCTGCGATGGAACGCGAAAGCAGCGCAATCGACGGATTCTGGGATGGGGCCGGTCGATACGGCAACATGCAGGCCGAAGTCGTCCTCAGCATCGAAAATCTTGACCGCGCCAGCGTACACGCTCTTGGCGGTTACTCCAGTGACCGTGACACGCTCATCCGCATGATGTTCGATCAGGAGCCGACAGAGGAGCTGATCACATGGTTCGAAACGCAGCAGAAGAATGCGGGAATCGAACTGGGCGCATTCTGGCTAGACGGCGAACCATTGCAACGTGTCCTCAAGCGAATGGAACCTCACATTGCCCGGCTGAAGCCTATAAAGGCGGCGCAGGACGAAGCAAAGAGGGCCGCGACGTCAGGGGTCGATGAAAATTCATAGAGCAATTGTAATGACATACGAGTTCCCAGTTTCATCCTCTGTGGCCCGCCAAATTTTCACCATTCCGGAACAAAGCTGGGCACTCGGGCAACCGGTGCCGCCCTCGGGCCGGTCGTATACGTCCCTATGCAAATCGATGTCCTTTAGCGACCAGAACTGGTCTCGATCGCGGCGATGCCGCCCCTGCCCAGTGGCGTCAGCCGAGCTTCAATCCGCGCAACCGCAGTGCATTTCCGATGACGCTGACCGAGGAAAGCGCCATGGCGGCAGCTGCGAGGACGGGTGAGAGCAGCAGGCCGAACGCGGGGTAGAGGACACCGGCTGCCAGGGGGATGCCGGCGGCATTGTAGATGAAGGCGAAGAACAGGTTCTGGCGGATATTTGCCATCGTTACCTGCGACAACCGCCGCGCCTTGACGATCCCCAAAAGATCGCCCTGCAGCAGGGTGATACCGGCGCTCTCGATTGCGACATCGGTCCCCGAACCCATCGCGATGCCAACATCGGCCGCCGCAAGCGCGGGGGCGTCATTTACGCCGTCACCCGCCATTGCCACCACGCGGCCTTCCGCCTTGAGACGGTTCACCACCGCACTCTTTTGATCCGGCAGAACGTCCGCCTCGACCTCGTCTATGCCAAGCTTGCGGGCGACCGCTTCCGCCGTGGTCTTGTTGTCGCCGGTCAGCATCACGATGCGAATGCCTTCCGCATGCAACGCGTTGATCGCTTCGGCCGTCGTCGCCTTGACCGGATCGGCGATGGCGAAGACGCCGCCGATCGCACCATCGATGCCGATATAGATCGCCGTCGCGCCATCATGGCGCAATGCGTCCGCCTGCGTGGCGAGAATCGATGGATCAATGCCATGCTCTTTCATGAACGAGGCATTGCCCAGTACGATCGCCTTACCCTCGACGCTGCCGAGCGCGCCCTTGCCGAGCGGAGAGTCGAAGCCGGTCACTGCCGGAACAATGATACCCTTCGCGTCGGCTGCCGCCACGATTGCGAGCGCAAGCGGATGCTCCGAGACCTTTTCGACGGCAGCGGCCAACCGCAGGATTTCCGCCTCATCAAAACCGATCGCCGCTACGATCGCTGTCACGGACGGCTTGCCCTCGGTGAGCGTTCCCGTCTTGTCGACAATGAGCGTGTCGACCTTTTCCATGTGTTCGAGCGCTTCGGCATTCTTGATCAGCACGCCGGCGCCTGCGCCCTTGCCTACGCCGACCATGATCGACATCGGCGTGGCCAGCCCCAACGCACAAGGACAGGCGATGATCAGCACGGAGACTGCCACGACCAGCCCATAGGCTAAGCGTGGTTCCGGCCCCCAGATGCCCCAGGCGACGAAAGCGAGAATCGCAATAACGATAACCAATGGCACGAACCAGCCGGAAACCTGGTCGGCCATGCGCTGGATCGGGGCGCGCGAGCGTTGCGCATCAGCGACCATCTGAACGATGCGTGCCAGCATGGTATCTCGGCCTACCTTTTCGGCGCGGATCACCAGCGCGCCGGTCTGGTTCAGCGTGCCGCCGATGACATGATCGCCCACAGTGCGGGTGACGGGCATGGATTCGCCTGTGACCATCGCCTCATCGAGCGACGAGCGCCCATCTTCCACGAGGCCATCGACCGGCACCGTTTCGCCGGGACGAACGCGCAGCCTGTCGCCAAGCGCGACGTATTCCACCGGCACGTCTTCCTCCACGCCGTCATCACCGACGCGCCGCGCTGTCTTTGGCGCCAGATTGAGAAGGGCCTTGATCGCGCCCGAGGTTTGCTCACGGGCGCGCAGTTCGAGCACCTGACCGAGCAGCACCAGAACGGTGATGACCGCCGCCGCCTCGAAATAGACCGCGACCGTGCCGTCCGTCGCGCGGAACGCTGTCGGGAAAATGCCCGGCGCAATGGCAGCGATGATGCTGTAGGCCCAGGCAACGCCGGTTCCCATGGCGATCAGGGTGAACATGTTGAGGCTGCGGTTGACCAGGGACGCCCAGGCTCGCTCGAAGAACGGCCAGCCGCACCACAGGACCACTGGCGTCGCCAGAACGAGTTGTGACCAGATGGAAACTTGGGTTGGCACAAGATGATGTAGCACCGGAAAGAGATGGCCGCCCATTTCGAGCACGAACACGGGAACCGCGAGAACCAGCCCGATCCAGAAGCGCTTCGTCATGTCGGCGAGTTCAGGACTGGGGCCGCTGTCGGCTGTCACGATCAGCGGTTCAAGCGCCATGCCGCAGATCGGGCAGCTTCCCGGTCCGTCCTGCCGAATCTCGGGGTGCATCGGGCAGGTCCAGATCGTACCTTCGGCCGCTTGCGGCGTGTCCGCATCGGTGCGTCCGCCAAGATATCGTGCGGGATCGGCCTCGAATTTTGCCTTGCATGAAGCCGAGCAGAAATAGTGCGTGTGCCCCTCGTGTGTCAGGCGATATTCAGCCGTCTGCGTATCGACCTCCATGCCGCACACAGGGTCCTTGACCCGATGCGCATCGCCCGAATGGCCATGATTATGGGAATTGTGGGGATGGTTGCTGTGTTCGTGCATTCTCTAACCTGTCGCCTCACTTGGGCATGTTGACTTCATCTCGGCCGGTCGCTGCCAAATACCGTGCTCGGTCTCCCCACCATCTCATACAGCATCAATTATAGCTGATGCCCGGAGCAACTGGCCATAATCAATCCAGCGGCGGACCCGATTCATACACAGCGGCACCATCGCGCTGGCTGTGGAATTCACCGGCAACGCTGACGTGGACCTTATGCGTGGCATGATCCCGCACCTCAGGGCGCAATCGACATGGCGAAAGTCGTGCTGGAGTACGTTCAGGACCGAAAGATCCACAAACTCACCGAAGAGGTGATCAACGAGGGCGTCCGCGCACTCCCAAAATTTAAAAATTATATCGAAGAAACAATGATATAAGAGTTATCAGCTTCATCCTCTCCGGCGGCCACCCCACTAGGGGTAGGCTTGGCGGGTTAGAGCGTTGCCCCCTGCGTGATACGCCCTCTTATAATTGAAGCCATGCTGGTCTGTCAGCTCGATCCCAATGCGAAGCCGGGTGCCGAAGCACTTCAGCGCTGTCAGGTTGTGCGCGGAAAAGCGAACTTGCACCCGGCAAATACCGACATGAATGAGATCACCATCGCTATGACGACGATCCAAAGCAGGATGCTCAATCCTGGCGAGGATAGCGCGGCGCCACCGATTGCCGCGCCGGCGAAGATAACCCCGACCGTCACTTTGTTAGTGGCCCTTCAGCCGTTCTCGTAGGAACTCGATGAAGCGTTGGGTCTTAGCCGGCACGAGGCGGGTTTCGGTGACGGCGTAGACAGTGGCAGGCGACCCCTGCCAGCGAGGCAGAATGCGACGCAATTGGCCGTTAGCGGGTTCGTCGGTCACCAACTCTTCGGAGATGAATGCGATACCCAGGTCGAGCGTGGCCAACCGGCGGATCATGCCGACGCTGTTGAGCCGGAACCTTCCGCCGACGGCAACCTCGATGGTGCATGGCCCGTCGCTCAACGTCCATGTGCTGGATGTGGGCAGGCATAAGCATTCGTGTTCCGTCAGCGCCGATGGGTTGCCGGGCTCGCCATGCCGCTCGATGTAGCGAGGTGAGGCATAGAGACGGGATCGCAGCTGAGCTAGAGGCCGGGCGATCATATGCGAGGGCTCGAGTTCGCCCATGCGTATCGGCTCCTGGAGGCCGCGCGCAAATCCGGAGTCCCCCGCTTCATCCCCTCGGATTACTCGATGAACCTGTTCGGGCTGGGTGAAGGTGAGAACATATACCTGCCGCTTATGTACTGGCGCGGCATGCTCAGCGGAAAGGGCAAGCTGGGGCCGTTGGTCAATACGCGTTACCCCACATCCAGCCCCTGACCGTCGCGGACTATGTCCGGCGTGAAGGGCTTTAAGGTGACGTGAGGATCGGACGCGCATTTCCCGCGCCAAACACGCACGCCATCCCGACGGATTGCCACTGCAGTCTCTTTTCATTGACACGTCGAGGCCGATATATTCTTCCATGGCTGTTCTCCATTGATGCTTGGGCCTGGCGTCCAGTCGAGGGCCCGTACTTCATCTTATCGGGGAACAGCCGCCATCCAAGATCATGATCGGCTTGAGAGCGGTACCGCTCCCGCGATTACCCCATGTGGATGCCCCCTACCGACGGCATCGCAATGTGCCAGAGTGATGTTCGCCAGAGCGCCACTTAGAGGAGAGGGCATCCATGAAGGAAGTTTGCATCGTCGGCCTGGACCTAGCAAAGAGGGTGTTTCAGGTTCATGCCGCCAGAAGCGATGGAAGTGTGGTCTTGCGCAGGAAACTGTCTCGCGGCCAAGTGGTCACAGTTCATAGGCGCGCGCAACCTCCGCCACCGTCCCTCCTGGCGAAAACGCTTCCGCCACAAGCCGCGCTATCTCGTCATCAGACCAATGGCGCGGCGAACGTTGCGACGGCGTCGCCGTCAAACTTTCGAATGTCCGAACCTGATTCACCTTGTCGCTCATATGGCTCTCCGCATGATTCATGCAGAAAATGAGCTTCCGAGCACAAACGCGCTACGTGGGATCGCCTACCTATTGAGGTTCAGTCGGAAGTCCTCAGCATGCTGGGGGATATCGCGGTGGACAACAGCGGCAAGGCAAGCTTGCATCTGCATGTGGTCCTCGGGTTCTCCGACGGAAGTGCCAAAGGAGGGCATTTCCTGGAGGGCCATGTCCGCCCCACGCTCGAAGTGATTCTGCGGGAAATGTCCGCCGAATTAAAGCGCACGCACCGGCCCGATCTCGGCATTGCGCTCATCGCCCTAGACAAGGTCAACAGGTGAGCGGCTTGTCTGGTTGTTGCGGTTGTGGAAGATTCCTCTACGCGCCGCGCTGAAGGCGCTCGGAGCCGACGAGGTCTGACTCGGCGATGAAAGCCGCGGCCTGACCACTCTCTCGTACGTCTGGTTCCCTTTGCCGCGACTGCCCGCAGCAAAGGGTCAGTTGGCCGTATCGTGGTTTCCGGACAGTCCCCGCAGGATGCCCGTCAGGCGCGTCGCGACCTCGCGGCTTGCCCGGCTGAGGGGACGTTGTTGTCCGGTCACGAGGACGACGTGGCGGTTGATATAGGGCTCGCGGATGACGCTGCTGGCGAACTGGCCCCTCGACGTCTCGTCGGCAATCGTATGGGGTGCCTTCACCATGTAGCAGCCGCACCGGGCGGTCATGGCTTTCTGGCCGCCGGTTGAATCGATGTCGGCCATGACGTTGAGGGAGACCTTCAGTCGACGGGCAACGGAATCCACCATGATCCGCAGCCCGTTCGTCGGAGCCGGCAGGACCAGGGCAAAGTCTGCGAGCCGTTCGAAGGCGATCTCCTCGGGCAGGGTCCAGCCTTCTCTGGGCCCGGCAAGCACCAGGCGGGATTCCAGGAGGAGCGGCCCGTTCTCCATCCTGCCTTCGCGATACTTGCTGTAGGCGCCGATGTCGATCAACCCTTCCGACAGCCAGCGTTCGACCTGATCGCTGAAACCCTCGTAGACCTGCAGCCGTATGCCGGGCGTGTGGGCGCGTAGCTGGTTGACGAGCTCGGGAATGGTGGGCTCGACGAGCGAGGTTGGCAGGCCGAGCGACACGATGCCGCTCGGAAGGCGGCTGAACGCCTTCAGGTCTTCCGCCGCCTGGTCCGCCTCGCGCAGCAGGAAGCGTGCCTTCCTCAGGGCTTCCTCGCCCAGTTCCGACAGCGCCACGCCCCTGCCGGTCCGGTAGAAGAGGGGACCGTCCCATTCCCTTTCCAGGTCGCCGATCGTCCGGCTCACCGAGGGCTGCGCCAGCCCCATGGAAACGGCGGCCTTACTGAAGCTCCCGAGTTCCGCCGCGCGTACGAAAATCCTGAGGCTGCCGAGTTCCATCTTTCCCACCTATACGGAAAATGAATATCCGATATTGGTAGCATGTAGTGGACGGATGACAAGGGAGCGCGATACCTTGCCTTTCATGCACAGAGGAGACCTGCATCAAGCAGGTTGTGCACTTGGGAACATTGGGAGGAGAATGGCATGATGGCCCGAACACGCATGTATCTGACCGTTGGAGGCAGCCTGGCGGCCCTGTTGATGTCCAGCACCGCCTGGGCGCAACAACAGGTCGTCCGCTTTCTGCACAACGAGACCGACCCGCCGAGTATCGAGTTCTTCAACAACGCGATCAAGGCCTTCGAGGCGGAGAACCCCGGCATCCATATCGAGATGGAGGCCGTCAGCACCGATGGCCGGCTTCAGAAGGTTCTCGCTTCGATCAACACGAAGACGATGCCGGAGATCTTTAAGGTCCTGCCGGAAGAGCGCTTCGAGTTCGCCCGCAAGGGCTATCTCGTCCCCCTTGACGACATGATCGACGAGATCGGCCGCGACGACTACGTTGCAGGCTCGCTCGTGCCCGTCGAAGGCAAGATCTATGACGTTCCCTATACGCTCGGCAATTACGGCGTGCTCTGGCAGCGCGAGGATTTCCTGAAGGCCGGGAACATCTCGACCCCGAAGACCTGGGACGAGCTGCTGGCGAGCGCCGAGACGCTGACGGGAGGGGACGGCAATTTCGGCTTCCTGTTCCCCGCCGGCAAGAACCGCATGACGGGGATATTCCTGTCGCAGATGATCTGGAGCGCGGGCGGCACCTATTTCGACAAGGACCTCAACGTCACCTTCGACAATCCCGGTACGGTCAAGGCGCTGACCTTCCTGCGCGACATCGCGAAATTCTCGCCGCGCGGCATCGGCTCCTATTCCTACGGCGACATGATCAACGTCTACCTGACGGGCAAGATCGGGCTCGACATCTATGCGCCGCGGCTCATCGCCACTGCGGCCGCCAACACGCCCGATCTTCTGAAGAACACCGTCGCCGGCAACATGCCGGTCGGCCCGAGCGGCGTCGGGGTCAAGTTCGTGAATGCGAACAGCTTCGCGCTTTCCTCGGAGGCGGTCGGCTCGAAGAATGTCGAGGCCGCGCGCAAGTTCCTGAAGTTCATCGTCACCGGCGAACGCCTGCGGGACTTCTCGCTCACCGTCCATCCCCATCTCATTCCGCCGCTCAAGGGCGTCCAGGAAGAGGTCATCACGCAGGGGGCGGCGCAGACCCTCGGCGGCCGCGAGGAGATTTCCCGCATCGCCTTCGACACCTCCAACGCGCTCGATTTCGAATCGGAGGCCGGTGCGCAGTTCAAGGATGGCGCGGTCATCCGCTCCGGCGTGGTCAATCCCTATATCGGCTCGATCGTCGCACGGGATATCCCCGCCCAGGTCGTGCAGCGCGTCGTCCTGCAGGGTGAGGACCCGGCAGCCGCCGCCGCATGGGGCCAGCAGCGCATGCAGGCCATCGTGGACGATCTGAAGAAGAAATAACGTCCAGACAAGGTCCGCGTGAAGGACACGCGGACCGCATTTTTCAGGAGAAGCATATGTCAGAGGAACAACCGGTGGCGCCGGTCGTCTCATTGCGCGAACGCGTCAAGTCGCCGCCTGCACCGGCCATGGTGGAATCCTATTTCGGCCCCGCGGTCGCCGCGGGGATCCGCTTCCAGTTCGAGCCGGAAATGCGCGTCCACCTCGCCCATGCCGTCATGCTCGCCGAACGTGGCATCGTCGGCAAGGCGGACATCGCCCGCATCCTCGCCGTCCTGGTCGACCTCAAGGCGACCGGCGTCAAGGCGCTGACCATCGATTACCAGCAGGAAGACCTCTATTCCTATATCGAGCGCTACATCGTCGAGACGCTCGGCCCGGAGACCGGCGGGCGCCTGCATACCGGCCGCAGCCGCAACGACCTGCACACGACCTCCTGGCGGCTGGTGCTGCGCGGCCTGCTGCTCGACCTGCTCGACATCGTCGGCACCCTCCGGCGGACCCTGTTGGACATGTCTGGGCGGCATGTCGAGACGGTCATGCCGGGCTACACGCATTCGCAGCATGCCCAGCCGATCTCGTTCGGTTACTACCTGCTTGCGGCCGCCGACCTGATGGAGCGCGACTACGGCCGCCTCCTGCACGCCCTTGCCTGCTGCGACCGCAGCCCGCTGGGCTCGGGTGCCCTGTCGACGACGGGCTTTCCCATCGATCGCGAGATGACGGCGAACCTCTTGGGCTTCTCGCGGCTGGTCGAGGTCGGCTATGACGGCGTCTCGATCCGCGACGACCTCCAGGAGACGGCCGCAGCCCTTGCCGTACTGATGACCGGCGTCTCCCGGATCGCCACCGACGTCCAGACCTGGAACACGATGGAATTCGGCATGCTCGAACTGGACGACGCCTATTCAAGCGTCTCCAGCATCATGCCGCAGAAGAAGAACCCGCAGGCGATGGAGCATGTGAAGGCGGTCGCCGCGATGGCGGTCGGCACGCTGAACACGGTGCTCGCTGCCTCCAAGAACACCGCCCTTGCTGATGTCAACGACGGCGTCACCGCCGGCAACGCGCCGACGATGGACATGCTGGAGCGGACGGCGAGGGCGCTCACCGTCTTCGAGGGCGCGCTGCGCACGCTCACCGTCAAGCCGGATGTGATGCGCCATCTCGCCGAGATCGGTTTCGGCACGGCGACGGAGCTTGCCGACATCATCGTGCGCGAGGCGGGCATGTCCTTCCGCATGGCGCACAACATCGTCGGGCGCGTTGTCCGCGAGGCGATCGAGGCGCATCATACGGCGATGGACATCACATCCGCCGATCTCGACGCAGCGTCGCAGGCCCTGTTCGGCCATCCGCTCGGCATTTCCGCGGACGAGGTGAGGAAGGCGCTGGACCCGAGCGAAAACCTGAAGACCCGCGCCGTCACCGGCGGCCCGGCCCCGATCCGCATGGCCGAGATGCTCGACCGCCGCAAGGCGGGGCTCGAAAGCGATCTCGCCGGCGTCGTTGATATCCGGCGGCGGGTGGCCGAGGCCGACAACACCCTCATGGAGCAGGCGCGCCGGATCATGGATGATGCCGGTTTGCAGACCCCGTCACAGATTGCGAGAGAGAGCCATGGCACGAGTTGAAATCAATCAGATCAGCAAGATCTTCGCCGATCATACCGCGGTTTCCGACGTCAGCCTGACCGTCAACGATGGCGAGTTCCTCGTGCTGCTCGGTCCCTCCGGCTGTGGCAAGAGCACGCTGCTTCGCATGATCGCGGGCCTGGAACTGCCGACTTACGGCGATATCTTCATCGGCGACCGGCGCGCCACGCGCCTGCAGCCGAAGGACCGGAACATCGCGATGGTGTTCCAGAACTACGCCCTCTATCCGCATCTGACGGTCTACGAGAACATCGCCTTCCCGCTTCGGGTGCGCGGGGCGGACAGGAAGCTCGTCGACGACAAGGTGCGCTGGGCCGCCGAGCTGGTCGGCCTCACCCGCATGCTGAAGCGCAAGCCGCGGCAGATGTCCGGCGGCGAGCGCCAGCGCACGGCGCTTGCCCGTTCGCTGGTGCGTGATCCCGACGTCTTCCTGCTCGACGAGCCGCTCTCGAACCTCGACGCCAAGCTGCGCCATTCCTCCCGCGAGGAGCTGCGCCAGTTCCAGGACCGTGTCGGCGTCACGTCGATCTACGTCACGCACGACCAGGTCGAGGCCATGGGCCTCGGCGACCGCATCGTCGTTATGCAGGGCGGCTCCGTCCGCCAGGTCGGCACGCCGGAGGAGATCTACCTCCATCCCGCCGATACGTTCGTCGCCACCTTCATGGGCTCGCCGCCGATGAACCTGGTCGCGACCGGTGACGTCACGCTCGGCTTCCGGCCCGAGAACTTCCTGCCCAAGGCAAGCTTTTCCGCCGACGTCGCCGTCACGCCGATCACCTTCAACGTGCACCGGGTCGAATATCTCGGCGGCGACCGGCTGCTCTACGGGGCGGTTTCCGGCGACCTGCCGGAAACCCAGGTCATCGCCCGCATCCCTTCCAGCGTCTCCTACAGCCCGCTTCTCAACACCAACGTCACCTTCGCCGTCCCCGATCGCGAATTGCGCCGCTTCGATACCGCGAGCGGCAAGGCGATCGCCTGCGAAGCCTCGACGGAGAAGAGGAGGGTGGCCAATGGCTGACAATCGCGCCGCGCTCTCGGGCGACCGCCTGCTCGCCTATGCCGCCCTTGCCCCGAGCGCCTTCCTGCTGCTGCTGCTTGCCGGCGTGCCGACCATCACCGTCTTCGTCACCGCCATGCAGGATGTCGGCATGGGCGATACCGACGGCCCGTTCATCGGGTTCGAGAACTTCGCCTGGGTCTTCGCGGAACCGGCCTTCTACACCGCGCTCTGGAACACCTTCATCTGGGTCTTCGGCAGCGTCACACTGGAAATGCTCCTGGGGCTCGGCCTCGCGCTGCTGCTCAACAAGAGCTTCGCCTTCCGCGGCGCCGCCCGCGCCATCATCCTTGCGCCCTATCTCGTGCCGACGGTCGTGGCCGTGATGACATGGCGCTACATGCTGCATGACATCGTCGGTGTCGTGAACGCCGTCCTCACCAATCTCGGCATCACCGACCAGCCGCTGCTCTGGCTGAACAGCCAGGGCCTGGCGATGGCCTCGGTCATCATGGTCGGCGTCTGGAAGTTCTTCCCCTTCGTCGTCATCGCCATTCTCGGCATCCTGCAATCCATCCCCCAGGAACAGTACGAGGCGGCGAGGATCGACGGGGCTTCGGACTCCCAGCAGTTCTGGCGCATCACGCTGCCCTATGTGCTGCCGGTCTTCCTGCTGACGGCGCTCCTGCGCACCATCTGGTCCTTCAACAAGTTCGAGATCATCTACCTGATGACCGGCGGCGGCCCGCTGGATGCGACTACGACCCTGCCGATCCTCGTCTATCTCAAGGCGTTCTCGGATTTCGAGTTCGGCCGTGCCGCAGCGATCGCCATCGTCACGCTGGCCATCCTGTGCGGCCTGCTCGCCGTCTATTTCTTCTTCATCAAGAGAGCGGAGGCACGCCAATGACAGCCATCACCAACAGCGCCCCCGCGTCGCTGCCGCGCAACCGGGAAATCGCCGACGTGCATTACCTCGCCTCGCGGGTCATGCTCTATCTCCTGGCCTTCGCCGCCGTCAGCGTCATCGGCTTCCCGCTCTTCTGGATGCTGCTCTGCTCGTTCAAGCCGGGCGGCGAACTCTACGCCACGCCGCCGACCTTCCTGCCGAACGAATGGACGCTGCAGAACTACCGCGATCTCTTCGTCCAGACGAACTTCCTCACCTATTTCGCCAACAGCCTGATCGTCGCCTGCGGCGCGACCTTCCTGTCGCTCGTCATCGGCGGGCTCGGCGCCTACAGCCTCAGCCGGTTCCGCTTCTTCGGCATTGCCGCGTTCTCCAATGCGACGCTCGTCTGCTACATGCTGCCGGAAGTGCTGATCGTGCTGCCGCTCTACATCTACGTGGTCAAGCTTGGCATGGCCGACACGCTGATCTCGCTGATCATCGCCAACACGGCGTTCACGCTTCCGCTGGCCCTGTGGTTCATGCGCTCGTATTTCAACGCGATACCCGTGAGCCTCGAGGAAAGCGCCATGATCGACGGATGCACGCGGCTCGGCGCGATGATGCGCGTCACCGTGCCGCTCGCCCTGCCGGGCATCATCTCGGTCGGCGTCTTCAGCTTCAACCATGCCTGGAACGAGTTCCTCTTCGCGCTGGTCTTCGTGTCGTCCGAGATGAACAAGACCCTGCCGCTGGGGCTCGCCACCTGGATCGGTCAGGACAACATCTATTCCTGGGGCATGCTGCTTGCGGGCGCCGTGCTGGTGACGGTTCCGGTAATCCTTTTCTACCTGCTCGTCCAGCGCAAGCTCGTCGTCGGTCTCGCCGACGGCGGCGCCAAGGGCGAATAATCTTTCGAACGGAGGAAATCATGAAGATCAAGAACGTGACGGTCATCGCCGTCGAGATCCCGCTTGCCCGCAATTTCGGCGGCAGCCGGTACAATGTCACCAAGCGCTGCACCATCATCACGCGGATGGAGACGAACAGCGGCCTCGTCAGCGAGATCTACAACGGCGACAACCGCGACCATATGCGCGAGGTCGTTGAGATCATCGAGAAGGAACTGGCGCCGATGCTGATCGGCGAGGAGATCTTCGCGATTGAGCGGCTTTGGCAGAAGATGTTCAAGGCGGCCGAGTGGAACCGCGACCGCAAGCTCGTCATGGAGGCGATCGCCTGCATGGACAGCGCGCTCTGGGACCTGATCGGCAAGGCCGCGGGCGTCAATGTCTGCCGGCTGCTCGGCGGCTACCGCCAGGAGCTTCCGATCATCTGCATCGGCGGCTATTACGAGAAGGACAAGACGCTGGCCGACCTCGGCCGGGAAATGGAGCGGCTGCGCGAGGCCGGCCTTGCCGGCTGCAAGGTGAAGGTCGGCGGCCTTTCGGCCGAGGAGGACGCCAAGCGCGTCGAGGCGGCCCGCAAGGGCGGCGGCGACGGCTTCTGGATCGCGGTCGACGCCAATCGCGGCTGGCCGGTGGCCGAAGCCGTGAAATTCACCCGCCTGATCGAGAAATACGACATCGCCTGGTTTGAGGAACCCTGCCACTGGTACGACGACGCGCGCATGATGGCGCAGGTCCGCCGTGCGACCTCGATCCCCGTCGATGCCGGCCAGAGCGAGATGAATGCCGCGGGCGTGCGGCGCCTCGTCGCCGCGGAAGCCGTCGATATCGTCAATTTCGACGCGTCGGAAGCCGGCGGCATCACCGAATGGCGCCGCGCCGCCGCCCTGTGCGCCCTCAACGATATCCGCGTCGGCCATCACGAGGAGGCGCAGATCGCCATGCACATGATCGCCGCCATCCCCAACGGCCTGTGCGTCGAGTGCTTCGAGCCGGCGCGCGATCCGATCTGGGCCGGCCTGATCGCCAACCGCCCCAACCCGAAGGACGGCATCATCCAGGTCCCGCAGGGGCCGGGCTTCGGTGTCGAGCTGGATTGGGACATGGTCAAGCGCTACCGCGTGAACTGAGCGATGGCCGTCGCCGACAGCAGAGCGCTTCACGCGGAGGGGCGACGCCGCAGCGTGCGCCTTGCCAAACAGGTGCGGCTGGCGGCCGCCTTCCTGCTCATGATGGTCTCGGGGCTGGTGTGGAATTCCTTCGCCCTGTTCCTCGTCGCGCTGGAGGGGGAGTTCCACTGGTCCCGCGCCTCGATCTCCGGCGCCTACGGCGCCTTCGCGCTCATCAATGCGGTGAGCGCGCCCCTCTTCGGCTACCTGCTCGGCCGGTACAACAGCCGCGTCCTGCTGGCCGGCGCGGCGATGCTGCTCGGCACGGCCTTTCTCCTGACCGCGCATGTGTCGACGATCGGGCAGTTCTGGCTCGCCTTCGGCCTCGTCGGCGGCCTGGGGACGCATTGCACCAGTTCCTATGCGATCTTCGCCGTGCTTGCCGGCCGCTTCCGCAAGCGGCCGGCAACGGCGATGGCCATTGCCGATGCCGGGTCGGGCCTCGCCGCCTTCCTGGGCCTGCCGGTGATGAGCTGGATGATCGAGGATCTTGGCTGGCGCTTCACATATTCCGCCCTCGGCATCGTCCTGATGGGCATCGCCGTGCCGCTTCATCTGTTCGTGATCGACCGGGTGAAGTCCGCGTCCCGCGCGGGCGGCAGGTATGGCATGGCGGGGCTCGGCAGGGTCACCATACTGGCGCTCGTCATCAGCTATTTCTGCGGCTCGGCGGCCTATCACGGCCTGATGACCCAGCAGATCGCGCTGTTCGAGGACAACAGCGTCAATGGCCAGACGGCGGTCTGGATCGCGGCCGTCGCCGGCCTGATCATCTTCGTCTGGCGCCTGCTGTCCGGCTGGCTCTGCGATCTGTGGGGCTCCGGGCCGGTCATGGCGCTTGCCGCGCTGGGGGGCGTGCTGACCTTCGGCATGCTCGTGGTGATCCTCGTGACGGCGAACGTCGCCGCGCTTCTCGTCTATCCCCTCGTGCTCGGTGTCGCCTTCGGTGGCCAGCAGGTCCTGCTCGCCGACCGCGCGCGCCTCGTCGTCACGCTTTCCGCCCTCTCTGCGGTTCTCGGCGTCTGCCGGCTCGCCTCCGGCGCGGGCATGGCGGCAGGGCCGGTCCTCGCCGGCTCCCTCCACGACTGGGCAGGGGGCTACGGCGCTGCCATCGCGGTCATAGCCGGCCTCGCTTTGCTTCACTTCGTCACTTTCGCCGCCATTCGGCGAAGGCAGGCGCCGAAGATATGATATGAACAGCGATGCCGGCTACCCGCGGCCATAGACAACGACAGAAACGCAAGATGAAATTACAGACGTCGATGGAAGTCAGCTACGAGTCCCTGCTGAACGGTTTTCCCGGCCGCACGGACCGCAGCTTCCTTGGATGGAGCTCGGCGGTCCTCGTGCGCACGACCGCCGGATATGCGCTCTTCGACACGGGCACGGCTGGAGGCGAGAGGAATTCGCAACAGCGATATCCGGACGATCGTTCTTTCGCACCTGCACTTCGATCATGTGGCGAATGCCGAATGCTTCCCGCAAGCCGAGTTCCTGCGTGCTTCACGCGCCGGGGCATACGGGCGGGCATATTTCCCTGTCGCTGGTTTGTCGGCGGCAAGCAGGTCGTGCTGGCGCAGGGTGCGCTCAAGCATCGCGGTGAAATCGCCGCCGGGACCCTGGCGGGGGCCTTCGATGCCGAAGCCGCACGGAAAAGCATCGATCGTGTCCCAGGGAATGGTGTAGCTTCGGCGATTGCCGTGTCTTCCGGCTAGGGCCGGGACTGGATCAGCTTGCCGCTGCTGGCAGGCTGGTGAGCGGATCATCGCTCATAGCGGCCATGGTCTCAAGTATCATGTAGCGGGACCTTTGGACAGTCCACTCATCGTTGTGTTCGAGCAACAGCGCGCCCACGAGCCTGACGATGGCATCGTCGTTTGGGAAGATGCCGACGACGTCTGTTCGTTTCTTGATCTCGCCGTTGAGGCGTTCGATAGGATTTGTCGAGTGGAGCTTGGTCCAAAGCTGCCTGGGAAAGGTCATGTATCCGTCGTCTCTGCCTGCGGCCAGATGCACGGCACCGTGCTGGTCGACGACAAGGGCAATCTCGCTCGCGAGACCGCGCCGCTCTGGAACGACAAGCGCACCGTTGCCTATGTCGAAGCCTTCGAAAGGCAGCACCGTCCTGAAACCTATCTTGCCGACAGCGCCAATCCGGCCACCCCCGCCTGGCCCGGCTTCAAGCTGCAATGGCTGCGCGACATGGATCCTCAGGCCTGGGCACGCACCGCCGCCGTGCTGATGCCGAAGGATTTCATCAACCTGAAGCTTACCGGCGAAATCGCCATGGATCGCAACGACGGCGGAGCCAGCTTCCTGATGGACCCGCGCACCGGCGAATGGTCCGAGCGCATGATCGGCCTGCTCGGTCTCGATCGCGCAAAGCTCGCACCCTTGCGCAATCCGACCGAAATTCTCGGGGCAGTGACCGCCGAGGCCGCCCGCGAAACCGGCCTGCGCGAAGGCACGCCGGTCATCGTCGGCGGCGCGGATTATCCGGTGGCGCTGCTCGGCTCCGGCGTCTGCCGGCCGGGCGTCGGCGCCGAGGTGATGGGCACGTCCGCCATCATCACCGCCATCGCCGACCGGCCGCTGCTCAATGCGTCGGTGTCCAACTGCGGCACGGTCGAAGGCAATTGGGCCGCCTTCATGCTGCTCGAATCCGGTGGCGACGCCATGCGCTGGGCGCGTCGGGCGTTTCACGAAAAGCAGGTCTCCTATGAGGAGATCGTCGCCAAGGCCGCCGAGGCGCCGGCAGGCTCCGAACGCCTATTCTTCATGCCCTATCTCGCCGGCGAGCGCCTAGGCGACCACCGCAACGCGCGCGCGCAGTATTTCGGCATCGGCGCCGCGCATCGCCTGCCGCATATGCACCGCGCCGTGCTGGAAGGCGTCGCCTTCGCGGTCAAGCGCCACATCAACATTCTCGACGGTATTTCCGGCAAGCCGATCGAGCGTGTCATCGCGTCTGGCGGCGGCGCCAAGACCGAGCTCTGGCTCAAGATCAAGGCCAGCGTCTACGACCTGCCGATCCTGGTGCCGGAAGAGGCTGAATGCGGCATTGTCGGCTGCGCGGTGATGGCGGCTGCGGCGACCGGCCTCCATGCGAATGTCGAGGCGGCGGCAGACGCCTATGTCCGCTACAGCAAGGAAATCAAGCCGGAGCCGGCATGGTCGGAGATCTATCGGCCGATGCAGGCCTTCTTTGAAAAGCTCTATTTCCATAGCCAGTCGCTTTACGATGACCTCGACAGGTTGCCGGCATGAGTATCAAGGCAGTCCTCTTCGACATGGACGGTACGCTGGTCGACAGCGAAGTCCTGCATTTCGACACGATGGTGACGGCGGTTAAGTCCTTCGGCCATGCGGTGCCGGACGATTTCGCCGCCCGCATCACCGGCATGACCATCGGCGACTGCCATGCGCTGCTGGTGGAGACGATCGGCTTCGACCGGTCGCTGGAGGAATTGATCGACGCCAAATACGAACTCTATGTCGCGCAGGCGTCCGGCCTGAAGCTGCGCGCCGGCATCCCTGATGTGTTCGACCTTCTCCGCGTCACCGCCTTGCCCATGGCCGTGGTTTCGAACTCCGACCGTATGATCGCCGAGGCCAATCTCGCCGCTACCGGAATTGCCGCTCCTGGCCTGATCACCGTGACGCGCAACGACGTCCGCTTCGGCAAGCCGCGCCCCGAGCCTTATCTCCGGGCTGCCTGGCTTCTCAGGGTCGATCCGTCCGAATGCCTCGTGGTCGAGGACAGCGTGCCGGGCGCGCGCGCCGGTCTCGCCGCCGGCATGACGGTGATCGGCTGGCCCGAGCCGCATCGGCCCGACATCGTCTTTCCGGCCGATGTCATCGTCGCCGACCCTGAAGATCTCGTCTCTACGCTCGGGCCGCACCTTGGTGGCCCCGGCTCAACCGTTCCCGTTTCAAGGATTGCCTAGATGTATCTCGACAAGTTCAAGCTGACCGGCAAGGTCGCCGTCGTCACCGGTGCCGCCCGCGGCATCGGCCTCGCCACCGTCGAAGCGCTGGCTGAAGCCGGCGCCACCGTGGTGCTGACCGACATGAACCCGGGCCTGCTTTCCTCCGCCACGGCGGAGATGAAGGCCAAGGGCTATTCCGTCGACAGCGAGTTGCTCGATGTGACCGACGTCGCTTCGGTGCAGAAGGTGCACGATGCCATCCTTGCCCGCCATGGCAGGGTCGATGTTCTCGTCAACAATGCCGGCATCGCCATTTCCAACCACCCGGCGGAAACCATGGCCGACGATGTCTGGAACAAAGTGATCGACGTCAATCTCAACGGCGTGTTCTGGTGCTGCCGCGCATTCGGCAGCACGATGCTCAAGCAGGGCGCGGGCTCCATCGTCAATGTGGGCTCGATGTCGGGCTTCATCGTCAACCGCCCGCAGGAGCAGGCAAACTACAACGCCTCGAAGGCTGCGGTGCATCACCTCACCAAGTCGCTGGCCGCCGAATGGGGCGCGCGCGGGGTACGCGTCAACGCCGTGGCGCCGACCTATATCGACACGGAAATGAACAAGTATGTCTACGAGAACGCGGAAATGTATCGCCACTGGGTGGGCGGCACGCCGATGAACCGGCTCGGCAAGACGGATGAGGTCGCCTCCGTCATCCTGTTCCTGACCAGCGACGCCGCCAGCCTGATGACCGGCTCGATCGTTCTGGCCGATGGAGGATATGTATGCTGGTAAAAGCGGAAACGGCGGGTGTCGTAAGGGGCGCACGCTTTCCTGGCCGCTATATCCAGGGTGCCGGCACGATCGCCCGCCTCGGCCAGGAAGCCGCATCCTTCGGCGACAAGGCCATCGTGCTGCTAGACAACGGCATTTTTGACCTGCTGAAGGACGATGTTGTTGCGTCCTTTGCCAAGGGTCCCGCAGTCGAGATCGTCCGCCATGGCGGCGAATGCTCGCAACGGGCGATCGCCGAACTGGTGGCCGCCGCGCGCAATGCCGGAGCGGCCGTCGTCGTCGGGGCAGGGGGTGGAAAGGCGCTGGATACGGCCAAGGCCGCCGCGCGCGACCTGAATCTGCCGGCGCTGGTGTTCCCGACGATTGCCGCATCGGATGCACCCTGCAGCGCGCTGGCCGTGGTCTATAACGAGGACGGCACGGTCGCCTATGATACGTTCCTGCCGAGCAATCCGGCCTTGGTTCTGGTCGATACGGCGCTGATCGCCAAGGCGCCCGCCCGCTTTCTTGCCGCCGGGATCGGCGATGCCCTCGCCACCTGGCACGAGGCCGATTCCTGCCGCGCCAGCGGCGCCTTCAACTGCATGAAAATGCCCGGCGTACCACTGGCCTACGAGGTCGCGCGCTTCTGCCGCGACACGATTTTCGAATTCGGTGCGGCGGCTCTCGCGGAATGTGATGCGAAGAAAGCGGGTCTCGCGCTTGAGCGTGTGGTCGAGGCGAACATTCTGCTCTCCGGCATCGGCTTCGAATCCGGCGGCGTCGCGGCTGCTCATGCCATCCATCACGGACTTTGTGAGCTTGACGACGTCCACCACCACCTACATGGCGAAAAGGTCGCAATCGGCGTTCTGGCCGGTCTCAAACTGCATGGGCTTGAGGACGAATACGACAAGGTTCGCCGGTTCTGTCTCTCCGTGCGGCTGCCGACGAAACTTGCCGATATCGGGATTGCAGAGGTGACGCCGGAAAAGCTGGCGATCGTCGCAAGACGCGCCTGCCGCGCCGGCGAGATCATTCACAACGAGCCGTTGCCGGTCACCGAAGCCATGGTGATCGCCGCGCTCGAAACGTTGGCCTGACACGATTGGGCAGGGAGGAATTGTCATGAAGGAAGTCGAAGCGTTCAAGAGCGGTCTTCACGAAGGCCGCAAGGTCGTCGTATCGGGGGGGACCAGCGGGATCGGCAATGCCATAGCGCGGGGTTTCGCCGAAGCGGGTGCAAGCGTGATCGCGACCGGCAGCTCTGAGGCGCGGCTAACGGCGGCGAAGGCGTCGGCATCCGAACGGCTCACGTTCGGCCTGCTTGATGTCCGCGACAATGCGGCGGTCACCGCGTTCTTCGGTGGCCTCGATCAACTTGACGTTCTGGTCAATTGCCAAGGCGTCGCGCGGCCGGATGCCGAATGGGACGAAGAGACGTTTCTCGACGTCATGGACATCAACCTGTCCAGCGCCATGCGTCTCTCTCGCGCCGCCTATCCGCTGCTCAAGGCGTCCAAAGGCGCGATCATCAACATTGCCTCGATGCTGAGCTATCTCGCCGACGAAACCGTGCCGGCCTACACCGCCAGCAAGACCGGCATCGTGGGACTGACGCGTGCGCTTGCCCACAAATACGGTCGCGATGGCGTGCGGGTGAATGCCATCGCGCCCGGGTATCACCGCACCGACATGACCAGGGGCCTGTGGTCGGTGCCGGAGAGCGAGGCGGTTATCAGCCAGCGCTCGGCGCTCAAGCGCTGGGGCACGACCACGGATCTCGTCGGCCCGGCACTGTTTCTGTCATCGCCGGCGGCTGAATTCGTTACCGGCATCACGCTGCCGGTCGATGGCGGTTATCACGTCGGCTGATCAGGCAAGGAAAGTTCCATAATGTTGATTACGCCACACATGTTTTGTAGTCGGGTACATTCTATTTCCAAGTGCGACATGCCATTAATTTCAATGGCTTCACTTCGGAGATTTTGGCATGTCCAGATGCTATACACAAATCACCCTCGCTGACCGGCGACGCCTACATCAGCTGGTGGCGGCAAAAGTTCCCGTCAACGAGATGGCCCGTCAGCTTGGCCGTCACCGCTCGACGATTTACCGCGAGATCAAGCGCAATACGTTTCGTGATCGCGAACTGCCGGACTACGACGGCTACTACAGCACGGTTGCTCACGATATCTCCAAGGAGCGGCGACGCCGGCTGAGAAAGCTTCGGCGCCACCCGAATTTACGCTCGGAGATCATCAACCAGTTGGAGGCACGCTGGTCTCCAGAGCAGATCGCCGGGCGGCTGTTGTTGGAGAGGCTCAGTCTTGTTCGCGTTTGCAAAGAGACAATCTATCGCTTCATCTACAGCAAGGAAGATTATGGGCTAGGCCTCTATCAGTATTTACCGGAAGCGCGCCGCAAACGTCGTCCACTGCGCTCCAGGAAGCCGCGCGACGGTGCGTTCCCAGCCACGCATCGCATATCCCAACGTCCTGATTTTATTGGAGATAGATCGCAGTTTGGGCATTGGGAGGGCGACCTCCTCATCTTTGAACGCCCACTCGGACATGCCAATGTCACGTCCCTTGTGGAGCGCCGAAGCCGCTATACAGTTCTCATCAAGAATCCGAGCCGGCACTCACGCCCGATCATGGACAAGATCATCAGAGCGTTTTCTCCTTTACCGGCGTTCGCGCGTCAAAGCTTCACATTTGATCGCGGTACCGAGTTTGCCGGATTCAGGGCTTTGGAAGAAGGGATCGGTGCGCGTAGCTGGTTCTGCGACCCGAGTGCACCGTGGCAAAAAGGGACAGTCGAGAATACCAACAAGCGCATTCGCCGTTTCATGCCAGGCGCTACAGATCTGGCAGCCGTGTCACAACACGACCTGATCCAACTCACACGTCATCTCAACGACCAACCCCGTAAATGCCTCGGCTACAAGACACCAGCCGAGGTGTTCATGGGTGAGCGCAACGAAGAGCCCACGGCTTCCGTGATTGACTGAATAGGCTTCCGGCTGTCGGTCAGAACTTTTGCTTTGCCCGCTTCGGCATAAAATAGGCTCGGATCTTGACGAGCGCTTCGGCGACGGCAACGGCATCCTGACGGGTCGCGTTCCGTTTTGCCTCGCCGAGCTTGCGGATGGGCGCGACGATATCCCCAGTGACGGCATGACCTCCAAGGACGGGCTGCCAAAGCTTGGGCGCGTACCTTGTTCCCAATAGAAAGCAGAGGTCCCAAGCGAAGGGATCAAAGGTTTGATCATCGATCTTGGTGAACCTGGGCCGATGATCTTTCGGCGTTTCGGCGAGGCTTGCCGATATCCGGTTGTATTCCGCAACGATGGTCTGGACGGCTCGATGCTCGGTTGTTTCCATTGGCAGGTTCAGGGCATCCGGGCCAGTCAGCTCCGGGATCCACTGACGCGGGTCGATAAACCTCGGGCCGATGATGAGAGCCGTGAGATAGCCGTCGAGGCCGCTCATCGACCAGATCGGCGAGACTGGACGGCGTGCCCTGATAAACGCCTCGAACGCCTCGTCATCGAGCTTCGGTCGTGCCGTAGCCCCTTGGCTGTTCTGTGTCATGCCGCCCGTCGCTCCTGATCTGCAATGCTCTCGCGGTTGGCCTTCCAGGTCCATGGAAAGAGCGTATCCATCTGGTTCGCGGTCACCTTGCCGGAGATGATGCGCTCGAGCACGTCGGCAAGCCAAGCTTCGGGGTCTACACTATTGAGCTTTGCCGTGTTGACGAGCGATGCGAGGACCGCGAACGTCTTGCCACCGCGTTCGCTGCCCACGAACAACGAGTTCTTCCTCGTCAGAGCCACCGATTTCATCGAACGCTCGACCACATTGGAGTCCACTTCGATCCGGCCATCCTCCAGGAAGGCTGCCAGTCCGTTCCAGTGGTTGAGCGTGTAGGTGACGGCCTTGCCAAGCGCCGATTTCGACGACACCTCGTCGCTCAGTTCGGTGAGCTGGGCCTTCAGTTCGCTCATGATGGGCGCTGCCTCGCGACGCCGCACCGTGAGCCGGGTATCGGCATTTTCGCCGCGCAGTTTCGCTTCGATCCGATAGAGCTCGGCAATCCTGGCAAGGATCGACAGGGCCTCAGCAGACCCGGTCATCTTGACGATTTCGACGAACTTGCGTCGGGCATGGGCAAGGCAGAAGGCCAGCCGCATGGGAGCGACATTGCTCCTCCCCCGGCGCTTGGCCAAGGTTTTATAGGCTTGGTACCCATCGACCTGGAGCACGCCGGCAAACGACGACAATTGCCCCTCGACCTCGCGCGCGCTGCGGCTTTCGGCAAAAGTATAGGCCACCGCCGGCGGCGCCGGACCATTCCATGGCCGATCGTCGACCGCCTGCGCCCAAAGTTGGCAGACCTTGGTTCGCTTACGCCCCGGATCAAGCCGCGGGAGCGGCGTCTCATCACAGAACACCCTTGGCTGGGAGCGGATGAAGGCAAGCAGCGCGTCATAGAGAAGCTCAAGCCACCAGGCGACCCGCGTCACCCAGGCCCCGAGCGTGCCGCGATCGATGATCACGCCGCAGGAGGCAAGCATCTGCGCCTGGCGATGAAGCGGCAAATGCCAGGCGAACTTCGAAACGGCGACATGGGCGGCAAACGCCGTGGTCACCATGCCGCCGTCCATCACACGCGCCGGCGCTGGCGCTTGCACAATGGCACTCTCGCAGGCCCGGCATGCGTAGCGCGGCCGGATCGTCCGCTTCACCCGGACAACCGCCGGCACGATGTCGAGCGCCTCACTGACGTCCGTGCCGATGCAATGCAGCTCGAACGAGCAGCACGGGCAAATCTTGCTCTCCGGCTCGATGAGCTCTTCATACCGTGGGAGATGCCTGGGTAACCGGCCGATGTTGCGCGCCGGCGATCGCCGCTCCTGCTTTCGGCCGTCAGCCACGGGTGCAACATCGTCATTGGCCGCCGCGGGAATGTCGCTGAGATCGCCAAGCTCAAGCGTCGCCTGCTTCGGGTCGATCGCCGTCATCTTCTCCGATTTCGGCCCAAAGAGCTGCCGCTCCAGGAAGGCAACGCGCGCCTTGAGGTCGGCATTCTCTGCATCGAGCGAGAGAATGATTCGGCTCAATTGCGCGGCATCCTGAGGTAAAGGGTCGGGTCGAAGCGGCATGGCAGACCCTAGCACATGACCCTGAATCTTCAAGCAAATCCAATAGGATCAGCCTGCTTTCGTTGGCCGCTTTACGGTGTTTCGCCTGACCCGCGTCCAGTCGATACCGGCCAGCAAAAGGGAGAACTCCTGGCTACTCATCTGCATCGCGCCATCACGGATCGGTGGCCAAACGAACGTGCCAGCCTCCAGCCATTTCGTCGCCAGGATCATGCCTGATCCGTCCCAATAAATGCAGCGCAGGCGATCGAGACGCTTGGCGCGGAACACGAACACGTCACCACAGTAGGGATCAGCTGCAAGCGCTGACGCCACCAGCGCAACAAGCCCATTCATGCCGCGCCGGAAGTCGACCGGCTGCGTCGCCACCATGATCTTCACTCCACCAGGCGAAAGTCCAATCACCGGCGTGCTCGCAACGTTGCCACGATCGCCTGCGCCAATTCGGGCGCCACCGAGCCGATCACGGTCATACGCGCGCCAGCAATCTCGATCTCAATACGCCCCGCGGCGTCATGGGCGACATCCGACGGCGAGTTCTCGCAAGACGTTCTATCGCCAACCACCGTCACCGGCACGAACATGGCCTGCTGTGCGCCGGCTTGCGCGGATCGTCGAGAGGTCAGCCCGGCTTCGCGCCGCCAGACGTTCAGCAGGCCGCGATTGACGCCCCAGCGCCGGGCGATCGCCGAGATGTTCACGTCAGGTTCTGCACTTTCGGCAAGGATCCGCGCCTTCTCCTCGTCGGTCCAATTCCGCCGCTGGCGTCGACCCGTGATCACCT
Source organism: Shinella sp. S4-D37 (assembly GCF_040812195.1). Lineage (NCBI taxonomy): Bacteria > Pseudomonadati > Pseudomonadota > Alphaproteobacteria > Hyphomicrobiales > Rhizobiaceae > Shinella > Shinella sp. S4-D37. The sequence continues at coordinate 356,613 of NZ_JBFNXL010000002.1, forward strand.
CGATCCGACGATACTTTCCCTCATGCCTGGCTTCATGCATGCCTTCATCCATGGCTTCAAGCATGGCATCAGCGCGATCTTCGACCATCCCGTTCCGCTCCTATCGGTGAAGGAGCTGTTCTCGCGGCCGCGATCGCAAAAGGAAAGGTGGGGTGTTCGTCGCGCTCACGTTCATGGCGCATTTGCAGGATGAGGCGTGATCCCCTACCCTGCAAAATGGGTATGATGCACTTGGATTAGCTTCTCCAGCCGCAAAGTTGAAGTGTCCTGATTCTTGCTGAAAGCACCGCAGTTTTGCCCAAGGCAACATTTCGTGCCGCAAAATGAAGTCTGGTTTTTCCCAAACCCCGGAACAACTGATTTTCCGCAGTCTACGCCTCGAACTCGTCGTTCGCTTCAACAAATTGATCTGCTACTTGGGCGTATGCTTGATCATGATAACGGCCTTTGACGTACCGATCCCGGATTTGGAGACGGTCGTCACGTGCATGCCGGCACGCGAGCCGTAGTAGATCGAGTGATCGTCCTGCGCCCGCGCAGGAATGATAGACAACTTTCCCGCTGCGCCTGCTGCGGCGATCAACAACATCACCCTGGACCTCGCCATCCCGATTAACGCCTGCATGCAATACCTCCATTAGCCCGCACTGGGCAGCTTCGATTTCAACGCGGACCATGCGTCCGAGACCTTCCTGCCAGCAGATGCTGCTTTCGATGGCTCGGACCCAAGCACCTTCAAAAGGTCCGCCAACTCCGCCTCGACGGCAAGGGGATGAACCTTGGCCGCATCCATGGCAGCCAAGCAGGCTCGTGCCTTCGCGGGCTGACTGAGCGTCGGAATTGCCGTCTCGATATCGTACGTGACTTCACCGAGAGATACGATGTCGTCCGCGAAGCGCGCGTCGATCCAGTCGTTGATCTCGGGAAGCGTACCTGGAACGGCGGATTTCTTCGCCTCGAGCATCGCGATCTTGGCCTTAACAACCGCCAGAAGCGAGGTACGGAACAGCTCGGTGGACGCGTCAAGGTCGGCAAGCCAGTCGGAAGACAGCAATCGCGTTGCCTGCTCTCTCGTCCAGCCCGCGCCGACCAGTGCACTGACACCACCGACACCGCTCAGGACCAGCGCTCCGGCCGGGCCGAAAGCCATCAGGCCGATAGCCTTGCCCGACAGCGCGCCAATGGCCGAAAGTCCACCTTTGACGCTGGCATCCATCACGACCGAAAACGGCAGGTCGGACAGGGGCATACGGCCGCGCCAGACACTGTGGAGGTTTCGCGCCGAGGCAACCGCCATGGCAAAGAACGGCACGTTCAGGTCGCCCAACGCCTCGGCGGCTTCGAGGGAGGTTGTCATGACGAGGTCGGCGATCTCGCGATCAAAGCCATCGACATAGAAGACGAGTTTCGCCCATTCCTCCCCGCTGCTGATAACGGCCTCCGCCAATTCGGCATTGGCGTACACAGGCATGTCGGGATACTTGGCGAAATGCGTTCGCAGACCTTCAAGGCCCTGCAGGCATTTCACCTGAAACGAGACACCGTCTACGAGGAGATCGAAACCCGCATTGTTAGAGGTCTCTGGAAAGCTGACCACGTGGCCGACTTCCGAAAGGCGGACTGCCACTAGCTGTTCGGAGACATAACCACGCAGGTTATTGCCTGCTCCCGCCGCAGCGGCCTCGCTCATCGATCCGATGCGCTCGGCAAACACACCAAACTTGAAGATGTCTCCGAGGTCTTCCGATCTAGAGAAATCGGCCGCGGCGAGAACCATCGGATCGATGGATACCGCATTGTAGAGCATGTCGCCCGCCGACAGAGCCGTCACAGCGGCCATTTCCAATGCATCGCTGCGGTTCTTCGAGAGTACGCCCGTAAGCAGGTCGCTACGCCGCTCGGAGACGAACGCTCCAGTATTCAGATCGCCGACCGCGTTTGGCAAACGCCCGCCTGTCGCGTTTGCGATGGCCGCGTTGCGAAGCATGTTTTCGGCCATGGTCGCCGTGGACAGCGAAGCCAGGTCAGCTCTGGCCGCGGTTCGGAAATCGTTCAGTACGACCGCCAGACCGTCCCGTTCTGCCGACAGCCCACGAAGGGATAACTGGACCGAAACGATAGCGGCGAGCTTGGCAGCCTGCCCGCCGTTTACGTAGTTGTTTGCCAGGTATCCGATACCGAGGACGGCCGGGATACTGAAAAGCGGGTTCGCGAGCATGAAAAGCGTCGACACCACGGCTGGCCCACTCATGAACGGGATAAACGCCGAGGCCTGGGCAGCGAGAATGTAGGCGCTGAACCCGGCCAGGTTCACGCCCATACCGATGGAGAACGCAGCGGTACCTGTCGCGAGTACGGTAAATGCTGCCCGATCTCCTGCCGTCAGGGCGTCCCGCATAGCGTCATCCCGCAGTTCGGGTGGCAAGCTTCGAATATGGTCACGGACGCGCTGGCCAAGTGCGCTCGCCAGTTCTTCCGGCATCTCACCGGATGTCGACGCCTCGGCCACTGCCTTGGCGACGAGTTGCGCCTGATCGGCGACCAGGGAGGCGAAATCTTGGTGGGAACGACCGCGTAGCGCCTTCACCGCCTGCCAGGCTTTCTGGATGCCCGTCTGCGGCACGTTCTCGCTGTCGTCGGCGACAGGCACGGACATCACCGACGATGCTTTGTACGCCACACCCGCGCCAACCGAGTTGGCCCGTCTCGACGACAACGGAAGGGTGGTGTCGAGGTCGAGGGCTTCCGCGATCCTGACCCACAGGCGAATCCGCAGCGCGCGGTCTGAGATATCGGACGCAAACAGTTCGTCGGCGGCGAGCTTTAGACGGCGAGCGAAAGCCGTGGCATCTGATGACTCGGCATTCTTCTGAAAGCGGGACAACATATCGCTGACGCGGTCCATGGACATGGACAACAGCGTTATGGCCTCGAAGCTTGCGATGAGATTACACAGTTCGCGGCGATCAAGCGCCCCGAGACCCGCGAAAATCGTCCATGGCGGCACGTACAATTCTTTCCCCCTCAAGCACCCGCATTTTCATGCCGGATTGCTTCCGGGTTGTCTAATGATTTCCGAGAGTTGTCGCAGCCTAGTCTCGTCTGAATCGATCGCGTGCTTTCAGCCGTTCTTCAGCTTCACGGTCACGACCTTGTTCTGTCCGCCTACACGTTCCACCTCGAGTATGCCGGAAGCCTCCGCCAGATCGCTAAGCCTCGCGTATCCGTAATTTCTGGCATCGAAATCGGCTGACTGCTTCGACAGGTGCGCACCGACCCGCGCGAGGTGGGCTCGGCCATCGTCATCCGCCGACGCTTCCACCGCCTTGCGGAGCATCGCCAGGGCAGCCTTGTCCAGCTTGCCGCTTGCGGCTACGCCCTGCGATGCCGCGCCCTTGTCCGCCTCCGGCTTTACCGTCTTCGGCGTGGATGTTGCCTTTTCCGGGGATGGTTCGGCAACCCCTCCCCCAAGCACATCGACATAGACGAACTTGTCGCACGCAGTGATGAACGGTCTCGGCGTTTTGCGCTCTCCGAAGCCGTAGACTGTCACTCCCTGCTCCCGGATACGTGCGGCCAGTCTCGCGAAGTCGCTATCACTGGACACGATGCAGAAGCCAGAGAAGCGGCCTGTGTAGAGCAGGTCCATGGCATCGATGATCATCGCGCCGTCTGTAGCGTTCTTCCCAGAGGTGTAAGCGAACTGTTGGACGGGCTGGATCGAATGCTCGAGAAGGCACTCCTTCCAGCCATTGAGGTTCGGCTTCGTCCAGTCACCGTAAATGCGCTTGACGCTAGCGGTCCCGTAGGTGGCGATTTCAGCCAGAAGGCCCGAGATCATCTTCGGCGAGGCATTGTCGCCGTCGACTAAAAGCGCGAGCGTATCAGTTGTCATGCATGATGGTCCTTATCTCATATCAGCAACGATACCCCGGATTGCGATACGACGGCAGCGTCAGTCACACGATGTCGGAATAGTACGCAGCCGTCGGATAGTTGACGCAGGTGGGATGGTCGAGGGTCGTCGCGCCTACGGCGCGAAAGCTCCGGGCAGTCTCAATACGCCCTAATGTTGAGAGCATTGAGCACCTCTGGCGTGATGGTTCCCGTAACCTTCAGACCGTAGTCCTCCTGCATTTTCGCCAACGCGACCTTGGACTGCGGGCCGATCTTCCCATCGATCACGCCCTCGTAATAACCGTACAGGCTAAGCGCGTTCTGCACCTGGATCACGATCTGCTTGAACTTGTCCGAGTTCCCCGGAAGGACTTTCAGGTCTTGCTTTAGTGGTACGGCCGACAAATCGCCCGAAGCAGTCGCCGAACTATCCGGCGTGTAATCAGGCTGGGCCTGATATGTACGGGTCTTGGGCAGGACCGGAAGCACCTGCTGAGGTTCATAGAATTTCGGCGTTCGGTAGACGTAGCCGCCGCCACTGGAAGACCGATGACTTGAGTGCGAGCGGTGGCTGGAATGAGAACGATGGCCCGCGAGCGTATAGATGTGTTCAAGCTTCAACCGTTCGAAGATGGAAACCGACAGGCTCTTCTTTTCGACAACGCCCGCGAGCGGCATAGCGTCCGCCTTGGCGGGTAAGAAGCCCGCCGCAAGCAGCGACGGAATCGCGAATATCCTTGTTTTCATAATGGTGAAATCCCCCGAAATCCCTCATCGTGCTTATACCATTCGAAGAAGCCGCCACAAGCTTCGCGCGAACTACAGCCTTCGCAAGACCCTAGATATTTCCGTTTCCAATCGGAAATCGTGGAAGGCGCGAGATGGCGATACGGCTGCGGCACAGAACAAAGCGGAAAATTATAGAGGGCAGCTTCGATACCGCTTGCGCAAACCATGTTGATGGCAGACCTGAGCGCGCTGAAGTCGGACGACGTGTCCATGAAGCTGGACGCCCAATTCATTCGGCCGAACCCGATGCGTTCCATTTGCATCAACGCCCACACCGAGATGAATGGTAGGCGATTGCAGATGTAATTGGACAACGCTGGTAGCTCCGCGAAATTCTGCCGCATGACCACGGTGCGAAGTTCAACGGAAGCCCCGGCCAACATGAGGTTTGAGAGCGAACGCTGCAAGCGCTCAAAAGCGCCCGGTTTCCCGACAATCTGGTCGTGGAGTTCTGGCGATCTGGCGTAAAGAGGGATTCCCCAGAGCACGCGCTCGACGCCAATGCCAGTTAGACGTTCCGCGTCGGCCTCCTCGAAGTGCTGTCCGTTGGTGAGGATATGAAAGCGGACATCCGGCCGTACGACCGCCGCCGCCTCCAAGAACGCGAACATCTTTTCCCTATGCAGCATCGGCTCACCACCGGATAGACCGATGTAAGCACGATTGGGCGCTAGTTCGACCGCTTTGAGAAACTGAGGGAAGAGATCGGCATGATGCTTCTTCGGCGGCTGCGAACACATGACACAGAGCTGGTCGCACTGCTCGGTAACCAGGAAGGTATTGTGTGGCGAGGCAGCCCTGACGAGACGATGCGCGCTGCCCTGTCCCGGTAGAACCATGATGACATCACCGTCAAGGTCGATGCCATCCGGCGCATGGACGACCAACGAAAACCCATTGTAGTCAAACTCGCAGCGCCCGGCGTCACGGTCTACGAGGACGGCATCGTCCTCACCCGAGGCGGCATCGTCCTCACCCGAGGCGGCATCATAGCGGAGCCGTACGACTAAGGGTTCCACGGCTGGAAACGGTTCGATCTTGAGCCGGAGATCGATCATGAGTGCACTTTCGCGATAGCGGGGTCGTACTCCGGCATTCCGGCCCAGATGGCGACGGATTTTTGAACCTTGGGGTCTTGGGAATAGATCAGCTCGAAGACCTTGTCGAAGAGGTGCATATGCCGCTGGCAGAAGTCCGTAGCGTGCTTTGGCATGTCAATGCGACCATAACGGGACAAGTCGTCAACCAGATCGACGCCGCAGAACGCCTGATAGCTACAGTGGACGCAATCCGGGTGGACGTTGTTCGTTGCCTCGGCATTCAGCCCGTCAACCGTCTCGGGAGAAAGACCCGTACGAACGTTTCCCATTGATAGATCGATGCGACCGATGCGCGTGACCATACGGGCTTCGTCAGTCGGATAGAACGCGCCGTCGTGGTCGATAACGAGGTAACTCTGGCCAAGGACATTCGGATTTCTGAGATCAGTATGCCCATTGTGGCCCGATCTAAGCACTCGCCTCAGACAGTGGACGAAATAATATTCTTCCACGGGCTCGTCAGTGGTCCAGTTGTAGTCGATCAACGCATCGATGAATTCCGAATGGTAGGTATTCCATCTTGCCGCGCTGTCCAACGCCTGGAACTGCTTGCGGGCAAACCCCTGATAATTGACGGGTCGCAGGTAGATCGAACGCATTCCGAAGCCCGTGAAGCTTTCGATTACCGAATGCGGGTCTGGAAGGTTCCTTACGTCTATTGTCGGCAATGCTGACACTTTCGAGGGGCCGAGGGCGTCCATGGCGCGGCGCAGGTTGCCGAAGAACTCCGTGGTGCGCTCGGCCGTTATCGTTCGTTGCCGTTGGTGCACTGATGCGTTCGCATCCAGAGAGGTACTGACAAAAGTGTCGTCGGCCGAAACGAAAGCCCACTCACGGGCACCCAACAGGTGGAGATTCGTGCAGACGACGAACTCTACCTCTTCGAAGCGCTCGCGGCAAAACTCCCTCACCCTTTCCAGCAAATCGATCCGGAGAAGCGGTTCGCCGCCTTGAAACTCGACCTTCAGTCTCGTCGTCGTAAGGCTGTCGAGGAACTTCAAGGTCGCCTCGAGCGTCCTCTCGTCCCAGTCGAACCCCGGCGTGTTCTCGTTCACTCTCGACACCTGGCAATATCCGCACGACAGGTTGCAGCGTAGCGTCGGCACCAGGATAATGTAGTCCAGCCCTCCGGGTGCGTAGAGCCGCTTCGCCCAGCGATACATGAATGCATTGAACGAGTGATCGGCGACCTGACGGTAGGCGTGACCGTTTTCCTCTAGGAAGGAAAAGTCGTCGTCGGTGAGCCTGTCTTTCGCGTAGCGCGTCAGGAAATCCTCGTCGGCCCGAAAGAAACCACCCGCGTCGTCTGCGAATAACAAGGTGCCGTCATCCCGTTGCCGGAACTTGAGCGGGAAGACATTCATCGGCCCATCACCCCTTTGACGATGGCTTCGCGAACCGCGAATGTGTCGGCATAGATTTTCTGGCGATAGAGGACAAAGCGGAAGTCGCGGACGGCGGCGTCGATGTCGCCCCCCTCAGCGACCGCGACAGAGAGTGGCGGTCCGCGCTCGACCGACGACCCCGGATAAAGATAGGCGAACCTCGCGAGCGCTGCTTCGAGGTAAGGCATGAACTCGTCGTCAACGTGAACCTCCCGGGCGAGCAATGCACCAGGACCCCCACGTGCATCTCCTGCCGTCGCGCCGCCCGCTTCCGTCTTCACAGGTTTTCCTCGATTGGCTTGTAGCAGGCTTCCAGATTACCAACGTCATCCTTGGATAGGGGGGTCCAATCGGCCCCGGAAAACTCAAAGCGCTCAACGTAGCATTTGTCGTCATCGAGCGATGCCCACTGCGCGATAAGGAGCCTACTCGACAGGCGATATTTCAACGCGAGATACATGTTCTCCTCCCCGCCACGGGGAAAATTGAAGGCCTGCCCCGTGCGATTGCTCGCGACGACGACGAACGAACACCCCGAGCCGCAGCCGACCTGGATTACAGAATACTCTCCCGCAAAACTCGGTCCGGCCTTCATTCCGTTTCTAATCCTTGTCCTGAAGGTCTTGAACGCGGCGTCCCTTCCTCCGAAGTCGGGGTGCTTGGTGCCGCCTGTGTAGATGTCAGAGACGTCGTAGCCGTTATCGACCTTTGCGCTCGCCTCCATCGTTTTCTCGGAAGCTGCTCCCCATGAGATCGGCGTGTATCCAGCGTCGAGTGTCTTGTTCGCTCCCCAGATCGTGTCAGCATACTCGCGCTCGGCGAGTATGAGCGACGTGAGCTTGGCCCGCGGGCCTACGAGATCGGCAAGCTTCGAACTGCCGTTCATGGCCTGCAGAGCTTCCATTTCCGCTGGCGAGATACTGGTGACGAACGTGGCTATCTCGCTGCGGCCGGCGATTTCGTAAGAATTGAGCAATGCCAGCGTACCATCATCCATGATGATAACGGCTGGCCGCTCACCGAACATCAAGCCATTGTGTCCGAACCTGGCGCGCACGTCATCGAGTGTCGTTTCGCCAAACTTGAAACCCTCGAAATCGGAATAGGCTCCCGCGCCTTGGCCGCCCCAGTCGGTCTCCACGTAGACGATTTTCCCGTTCGCACGCAGGAAGGTTGCCGAAAGCGAGTTTCCGCCCGGAAGCGCGAACTTGATAGCCGTGTGGGGACCGAGGGCCTGTGATGAAGTCGGCGAAACACCGAGCTGGTTTAAGGCCGATTTATCACTACCAATGCCGACGCCCGAAAGTGATTGAGCTCGAATATCAGACAGCGGTGTCAACGCAAGCGTGATCGCGATCATCGCGCACCTGGAAAACCCGGTCATTCCCCCGCGCAAACGAGCGCGGCCTAAAGTTCCATTCCTACGCATTCCTTTGGCACCCGCCTCACCCGTGGTAGCGCCATACATACTCGGTTGTGGAAAGGTTGGGTAGTGAGTCAACCACCGCGATAATTGAGGGAACGCAATACATTGCCATCAGATGTCCTGGTCGGAGGCCGTCTATGAAAATGAGGGGGTACCTTCTAAATACCCGAAACACGATCCTGGGGCCACGGACCATTGTGCGGCGATCGATGGTGTTAAGTGGCGGCGGAGATGGAAACCCTATAGCGGCTCTCACTCGACGTGCTCGGCGGCGTCTATGACTACGTATCACACCTTCATGAGACGAATACTGCTGTCGACGATCATGCACGATCCCGATAGCCGCTCCGTCCAGTCGAAGGCGACAGGCACAAAACGCGGCCCGCGTTAAGGATGGTTTCATGCGCCAACAGACTGGGTCCAACGGCGCTTGCCAAACGACAAGCTTGAACAACACGCCTCGATCTCGCACGAAAAATCCGAATGCCACCAGCTATTCGGGAGTATCCAAAACAAATTACGCGTCAGGGTATTGCGGAAGGTAAATAGCCGATCCATCCTGTAATTCGACGACAAAATCCGACGGCATAGCGCTTCCGAATTGCATAGCAGAGACCCCACTTCGATGACATTCCCAGACCGTATCACTATACTGCATGTCAGCGACTTCCATTACAGCGCTCGTAAGCTACGCGATCAAAAGATGGTCGTTGACGCACTCTTGGCGGACATCAAGACGCAGTGCGTTGGCCGAAGACGCCCCGATATCATTTTATTCAGCGGTGATTTGACCAACGGTCCGCCCGTCGACACCCATGACGCAGCCTACGATCTGCTTCTTGATCCGATCCTGAAACTTACAAACACGACGAACGAGCGCCTCTTCATCGTTCCGGGAAACCACGATGTCGAACAGGCTGCCGTCAGCGACTTCAAAGCCGAACACGTCGAATGGCAAGCACACTCCAACGAACTCAGCGTGATTAACGACGCCTTCGACAAGCGCAAATTCAGCGCCGCGCACGACGCGAAGTTTGCCAATTTCCTCAAGCTCCAAAACGCGATTTCGGGAGATCGAGCGGTCTACACCAATCCCTTCTGCTCGATCTACCACATCGATGCATTGAACACCGACATCGTCGTTTTAAATTCCTGCTTCAGCGTTCGGCGCTGCTTGCGCGCCCTCCCGGCTTCGGTCTTCAGCCAGCTAGCGAGTTTGTCGGCGAACGGATCAAGCTTGCTCGGTCGTTCCGGTACCGTGAACGTCGGCTCGATTGTACCAGCACTCAAATACTTCGCGATCGTATTGCGTGACAGCCCGGTGCGCCGGCTGATCTCGCGGATCGACAGCTTCTCGCGCAGCGCCATCCGACGGATGATGTTTAAAAGTCCCATGTGGATCACTCCGTTGCCCCCGTCGCTCACCGCGTTGGGGGAAGGTTCACATGGCTCAATTCTCAATGGAAATTATGCGCCTAACCGGCTCAGTTCTGCGCGGAAACCAACACCTGTTGGAATTCCAGACCCGCTGGCCCGACGGCGGTAGTTTCCGCGGGAAAATCAGGTATCCCGAGCCGGAGGCTATGCCGAACCCGTCTCCAAGGCCCGAGATTTTAAGTAGCTCGGAGTAAGAGGCCCGGCATAGATGCAAGTCTCGGGGAAGGTCAGGCGCAACACCTCGGAGTGGCCGTCGCCGGCCCGCAGCAGGAACGTGCTTCCGTTGCTTGGTCAGCCAGCCGGCGATCACGCGGTTTGCAGCTCGACGGCCGAGCAGCCAGCGCTACCTCGAACCGATCCCCAGCCAATCGCGGCGACGATGCGCAATACAGCGCCATCGGCCGACTTCCGTCGCTGACCTCGAAGGTGAGCTTAGCGGCCGGATCAAGCCGAACGTGATCGGAAACCTTGCGGATGATCGCGGAGAACTTCCCCGCCGGCATGTGGTTCCTGCCGTCCTGGTCTATATCCCAGAGCTGGACGAACATCTCCGACCAGGCTTCCGGATTGGCGCCGCAATCGAGCGCCGAGAATGCACCCGCCTTGACCTCGGTGACATGATAGCCTGCCTTAACCGGCTGACCCTCGTAGACAAACACCAGCGGCGCCTCGGGCGCAGCCGCAAGGCCGTCGAGAAGCTGGCCAAGCGTGATGTCGGACGAAACAGCCTTGTCGATCGCATTCATGTGCGCTACTCCTATTTTTCAATGATTCAAGGATTATTGAAATATGGATGAGCGTCAAGCCCTCACGTCATTCGCAGCCCTGTCGCAGGAAACCCGCCTTGCCATCGTCCGAACGCTCGTCGTCGCCGGACCGGATGGACTGGCCGCCGGGCTGATCGCCGAGCGCATGGGCGTCTCGCCTTCCAATGTGTCCTTTCATCTGAAGGAACTGGAACGGTCGGGCCTCATCGCGCAGCGGCGCGAATCCCGCTCGATCGTCTATAGCGCCAGCTACGATGCGCTGGCCGATCTCGTGAAGTTCCTAATGGAGGACTGCTGCGCCGGCCACCCTGCTATCCGAGAGGGTGTCGAGCGGTCCGATGGCTGCTGCAAGACGGATACCGCCGGGATCAGGGGCGACGTCATTGCGTAGCGCGAATGTTCCCGTCGGCATCGTCGGCGCACTCGGCCTGACCCAGATCATCGGCTACGGCACGCTCTATTATAGCTTCAGCATCCTAGCGCCCGGAATGGCGGCGGATCTCGGCATCACGGTTGCGCAGGTCTTCGCCGTCTTCTCGGCCTCGCTGTTCGTTGGCGGTCTGTCAGCGCCATACATCGGCCGGCAGATGGATCGCATCGGTGCGGCGACGGTTATGGCGATCGGGTCGGCGTTGTCCGCGCTGACCTTGATCTTGTGCGCCTGGTCGCCGTCGGTCGAGATCTTCGCGCTGGCCATTGTCCTGTTGGAGATATCGTCGGGCATGGTCCAGTACCAGGCCGCGTTCGCGGCACTGGTGGAAGCCGATCCTCGGTCCGCATCGCGGAGCATCACCTACCTCACGCTGATCGCCGGCTTCGCCTCCACGATCTTCTGGCCGATCGCCACTGCGCTGCTCGGCTATCTCACCTGGCGCGAGATCTACGTTCTCTATGCCGGGCTCAACCTCGTCCTCTGTATGCCGTGCCACGCCTGGATCATGCGGAAAGGCAAGGTGGCCGCGGCCGGTGGGCAAAGACCGATGCGCGATCCTATCATCGGGGCCATTCCGCGCGAGCGTCGGCGCGGCGCTGTCCTTGCCGTCTCCGCAGCATTCGCGCTCCTCGGCTTCACCCTTGGAGCGATGCTGGCGCATATGGTGCCGGTGCTCTGGTCGCTCGGCTTCGGAGGCGCCGCCGTCGTCATCGGTTCGTTGTTCGGCCCGGCGCAGGTTCTCAGCCGCCTGATCAACATGGTCTTCGGCACGCGGCTCGCACCGCCGGGCCTTGCGGTTCTCTCCGCGGTCTTCATGGTGTTGAGCGTTGTCATTCTGGCGCTGTCCGGCAACTGGCTCCCCGGCGCGGTCGCCTTTTCGATCTGCCTCGGCCTCGGATCGGGCATCAACAGCATCGCACAGGGCAGCTTGCCGCTCTACCTGTTCGGCTCGGATGGATACGGCGCACTCACCGGCAAGATGGCCGCCTCACGGCTAGCTGCCGGCGCTGCGGCTCCCTTCGCCTTTGCGGCGACGATGGAGCAGTTCGGCATAGGCGCGTCGCTCATCTTGAGCGCCGCGCTTGGCTCGATCGGTATTGCGGCGTTTGTCGCGGTGGCGATGGCGACGAAGCGGAACCTCGTCGCCGCGCCGAGCCCGTCAAATTGACCGCAACGATACACGCTTCTCAAGCTCGGCCGCCTGTTCCTTGCGCTCGCTGTAGCGGTCGGTGAGGTAGGCGGAGGCGTCGCGCGTGAGGATGGTGAACTTCACCAGTTCTTCGCAGACGTCCACGACCCGATCGTAATAGGACGAGGGCTTCATCCGGCCATCGGTATCGAACTCCTGATAGGCTTTGGCGACGGAGGACTGGTTGGGGATGGTGATCATCCGCATCCAGCGGCCGAGAATGCGCATCTGGTTCACGGCATTGAAGGACTGGCTGCCGCCCGAGACCTCCATGACGGCGAGCGTCTTGCCCTGCGTCGGCCGGACCGATCCGACCGAGAGCGGAATCCAGTCGATCTGCGACTTCATGATGCCAGTCATCGCGCCATGGCGTTCCGGGCTCACCCAGACTTGGCCTTCCGACCATTGCGAAAGCTCGCGCAGTTCCTGCACCTTCGGATGGGTCCCCGGCGTCTCGTCAGGGAGCGGCAGACCCTTCGGGTCAAAGACACGAACCTCACATCCAAGCCGTTCGAGCAGCCGGCCGGCCTCAAATGCCAGCAGGCGGCTATAGGAGACCTCGCGAAGCGAGCCGTAGAGGATCAGGATACGGGGCTTGTGCGTCGAGAACGAAGGGCGCAGGGCATCGATGTGGGTCGTGCGCAGGTGCTGATCCTGCAAAGCGGGGAACGTGTCAGGCAATGCGCTTTCCTTCCTGGTCGAGAACCTGTTCGCCATCCTCCTTGAAGAACGGTCCCTTGAAGGTGTCGGGCAGGATGTCGAGCACGGCCTCGGACGGGCGGGCCAGCCTCGTACCGAATGGAGTCACGACGAAGGGGCGGTTGATCAGGATCGGTGTCGCGACCATCGCATCGAGCAACTGCTCGTCGGTAAGGTCTGGGTTGTCGAGACCGAGATCCACATAGGGCGTGCCCTTCTCGCGGATGGCTTCCCGGACCGTCAGGCCAGCATCTGCGATCATCGTTACTAGCTGCTCGCGCGTCGGCGGCTCCTGGAGATATTCGACCAAGGTCGGCTCGATCCCGGCCGCGCGGATCCCAACCTTGTCGGCATAGCGCTTGCGTGGATCATCGTATCCGTATCGGTCTTTCTCTGGCGCTCGGCCCGTTCGCGCTCTGCGACCTCCCGCTGAGCGGGGCGCGCCCAAAATCCCCGCAAGTCGTGCGGTTCTATAATGCGCAGAGGCGCAGAATTCCTAAGTTTCGCGCCAAAATTGCCGACGCTGATTTTTCGGGGTAATTCCTGTCGCAGCGGTCAAGTGCAAAAGCCCGGCTTGCGCGACAGGTTTTTGCGATACTGGAAGGCCGCTTCCGCCCTCTGTCTGCCCGAAAGCCGCTATTTCGTTTTCCACCCCAGCGTCGCCGGCTGCCTGCCGCGCATCAGCCGCCCGATACGGACAGCCCCGCGAGAAGCGGCGCGTACGCGGCGAGCCTGCGGGATACGAACTCGGTGAAGAGCCGCACGCGCTTCGTCTTGCGTGTCTCCCCCTGCGTGAGAAGCCAGAGCGTCCCATGCATGGGCAGGTCGGTGCCCGGCACTCTCACCAGCAGGGGGTCGGTATCTCCGATGAAGCACGGCAGCTTCGTCATCCCGATCCCTTGCTGCGCCGCTACGATCTGCGTCTCGGCGTCCGGGGTCCTGAACGGAACCCCCGTGGTACGAACCTCTCCCTCGCGCGCCCAGTTCGGAATTCCATGATTGTCTATGACGATCCACCGGATGGGATCAGGCGCGCCCGCACGCCAGGCGGCTAGTCGATCGCGAGACATGTAGACGCCGCTGAACAGCTCCGGTCCCTTCAGGCCGTGAAGATTGAGCGGCAGGGTCTTGCGGTCGGTGACAATGCGGATCGCGACGTCGGCCTCTCGGTTGGTCAGATTCGCCACCTCGCCGGTCGACAGGATTTCCATCTCGATGTCCGGATGCAGACGCGCGAAGTCGGCGAGATCTGGCATGAGCAGGTGTGTGGCGAGGAACGGTGGAAGCGTCACCCGCAAAAGCCCGCGCGCGCTCTGGTCGCGACCGAAGACGCGCGTCTCCAGCAAATGCGTCGACACTTCCATCTGGTTCGCGAGATCGAGGACCTCCTCGCCCGCAGCCGTCAGGCGGTAGCCCGAAGGCAGCTTTTCGAACATGTGCGCCCCGAGGCGTTCCTCGAGCTGAGCGACGCGTCGCAGCACGGTCGAGTGGTTCACCCCGAGGCGCTTGGCAGCAGCCCGCACCGAGCCTCCGCGCGCGACGGCAAGAAAGTAGCGAACGTCATCCCAGTCGATCATGGTGCAATCCCGCACCGCGGGGTGCGCCTTCCAAAGCCCCTGTCTAACACATCGAACAGCAATATGGGCGGTCATCATAGCCCACGTAGACGAACGTGGTCCAATCAAGAACGGCGGACACCGATCGTCGCGGCCGGACGTCAGTCGTCTAGCCGGATCGATTTCGCACCACCGATATGCATGTTTCCGCACTCAACAACTGACGCCGGCGGACCCATTTCGAGGTTCTCGGGGGCAGATGCTGTCCCGACACCACGAAAGGAGAAGTCATGGGAAAGCTTGAGGGTAAGGTTGCAGTCATCACGGGTGGGGCTACCGGAATCGGGCTCGCCGCTGCAAAGCGCTTCATCGAGGAGGGCGCCTTCGTCTTCATCTTCGGTCGCCGGCAGGAAGCGCTTGACGCTGCTGTGGCCGACCTCGGGCCCAATACCCGCGCGGTGAAGGGCTCGGTCTCCGATCTGGCCGACCTCGACCGACTCTACGCGGCGGTGAAGGCTGAGCGCGGAACCCTCGACATCGTCTTCGCCAATGCCGGGGCGGGAAGCCCGCTTGCGCTCGGTAAGATCACCGCCGAGCACATTGACGAAACCTTCGACACCAATGTGAAGGGTACGATCTTCACGGTCCAGAAGGCCCTGCCGCTGATGGGCCAAGGCGGTTCGATCATCCTGACCGGATCGAGCGCCGGCACCACGGGTGCCCCGGCGTTCAGCGCCTACAGCGCGAGCAAGGCGGCAGTGCGCAACCTCGCGCGGACCTGGGCGGAGGACCTGAAGGGCACCGGCATCCGGGTAAACGTGCTGTCGCCGGGGGCGACGGCGACCGAACTCGCGAAGGAAGCGCTGGGCGAGGAGGGCCAGAAAGCCTTCGCCTCGATGACTCCGCTCCAGCGCATGGCCGATCCGGCGGAGATCGGAGCGGTGGCCGCCTTCCTCGCGTCGTCGGACAGCAGCTTCATGACCGCCAGCGAGGTCGCCGTCGACGGCGGCCTAGCGCAAATCTAACGCGCTACGCACGGCCGGGCGCTCCATTCGATTGTTCGGAGCGCCGTAGGGCGTGATAAACCCAAGGAGAATATATATGAGCTATGCAATTATCGGCTTCGGCAATATCGGCCAGGCTCTGGCCAAGGCATTTGCCCGCAACGGCATCGAAGTATCCGTTGCAACCACGCGCGACCCGGAAAGCTTTGCATCCGCAGCGGCCGCGATCGGACCCACGATCATTCCCAAAAAATTGGCGGAAGCGGTCAAGGCGGACATCATCTTTTTGGCTGTTCGTTTCGAGTCGCACCCGGATGTCGCGAAGGCGCTGCCCACCTGGCAGGGGAAGACCATCATCGATGTGACCAATGCCTACGGCGTGCCCCCTGAGGATCTGGGAGGACAGCCTTCTTCCAAGTTCGTCGCGCAGGCCTTCTCTGGTGCAAGTCTGGTCAAGGGCTTCAACCATTTGGTCGCCGCGGTCCTTGACCAGGACCCGGCCGTACATGGTGGCAGGAGAGTCGTGTTCCTGGCGAGCGACGATGACGGCGCCGCAGCGGAGATTGGTGCGCTCGCGGAAAATCTCGGTTTCGCGCCGATCAGGCTTGGCGGGCTTTCGGAAGGTGGGCTGCTAGTCCAGGCGCGCGGAAATAGCTGGGGTCAACTGATCTTTAAGGATCTGGTCAAGTTCGACGGATGAATCGTCATGAGCACTATCAGCATCATCGGATCAGGCGGCATGGCCGCAGCGATCGGCGGCCTTGCCGCCAAGGTCGGACACACCGTCGAGGTGATGAGTCGCAACCCCGCGAAGGCGCGGGCGCTGGCCGAGCAAGTCGGAGCCGGCGCAACGACAGGAACATTCGGTGTCGCCCCGGCCGGGGACATCGTCATCCTGGCGGTTCCCTACTCAGCCGTTCTCGACGTGGTGAAGCAGTACGGCGAAGGACTGGCAGGCAAGCTCCTCATCGACATCACCAACCCCATCAACTCCGACTTCACGGAGTTCTTGACCCCTGAGGACAGTTTCGGGGCGCAGGAGATCGCCAATGCCGCCCCTGCCAATGCGGATATCGTCAAGGCGTTCAACGCCCTGCCCTCCCACATCCTGGCTGCCGGCCCAGTCGGGGGCCGCCCATTGGACGTGTTCATTGCCGGGGACGGGGCACGGGCGAAAGCACGCGTCTCGGCGTTCATCGAGAGCCTCGGACTGCGCCCGATGGATGCCGGGCAGCTGACCATGGCGCGGACGCTGGAGCACGCCTGCATGTTGTGGCTAGGCCTCATGACCCACTCCGTCAAGCACACCAACTTCTCAATCGGCGTCAGCCTTCTCGGCTGAGCCACCGCTGCGTCCACCTCTCGCATCGAAACACTTTTAAGGAGCAGAAACATGCGCGTTTTAGTTACTGGCGGGACCGGCCATATCGGTCCGTACATCATCCGAGATCTCATCGTCGCCGGACACGAGGTCACCGGCTTGGCCCGGTCAGAAGCGTCTGAGGCGGCGGTGTCCGCGCTCGGCGCAAAGGTGCGTCGCGGGGATATTTCCGACCTCGACGGGCTCAAGGTGGCGGCCGCAGACTCCGACGGTGTCATTCACGTCGCGCACCGGCAGGATCTGCTTCCCTCCGGCGGCATCGATGCCGTGGCTGCCGCAGAGGTCCAGATCATGCTCGCCTACGGCGAGGCCTTGGCAGGAACCGGAAAGCCGCTGGTCGTGTCGGGGAGCATTGGCTCGCCCGGTTGGGAAGGCCTGGGCCGACCGGCGACTGAGGCCGACCCGGCTCTTCCCGGCGGCGGATACAAGGGCAAGTTGCGGGTTCGTAATATCGTCGAGACTGCGGCAATCGGCCTGGCCGAGAAGGGCGTACGGTCCTCGATTGTGCGAATTCCCCCCATCATGCACAGCACGACCGACAATACCGGCTTCCTCCCGCTGCTGATCGGGCTCGCGAAGGAGAAGGGTGTCGTCGGCTTCCCCGGAGCCGGCGCAAACCTGTGGCCAGCCGTGCACGCCCGCGATCTTGCCTCTTTATTCCGTCTGGCTCTGGAGAAGAGCACGGCCGGCAGAAATTGGCACGCGGTCGGCGACGAAGGCATCCCGTTCCGCGAGATCGCCGAGGCCATTGGCAGTCGTCTCAAGCTACCCGCGGTGCCCATTCCCGCAGACGTCCTGATGCTGCCGGGATACTTCGGGTTCCTCGCGAATTTGGTCACGCTGGACCTCCCGGCATCCAATCTCATCACCCGCCACACCCTTGGTTGGGAGCCGTCTCAGCCGGGTCTGATCGCGGATCTCGACAACGGCCATTACTTCCCGACCGGCTGACCCTGCGTAGAAATCGTGAACAGCATTGCAATTTTTAGGAGACTGAACATGAGCACTATCAGCATCATCGGCGCAGGGAACATGGCCACGGCGATCGCCGGCCGTATCGCCAAGGCCGGGCATACCGTCGAGGTGATCACCCGCGACCCCGCCAAGGCGCAGGCGCTGGCCGACAAGCTCGGGTCCGGCGCGACCACAGGGACATACGGCGCCGCGCCGAAAGGTGACATCGTGATCCTCGCTGTGCCTTACTCCGGCGCGGCAGCCGCGGTGGCCGACTTTGGGGACGCGCTCGACGGCAAGGTTGTTATCGACATCGCCAATCCGGTTGCCCCCGACCTTTCAGGCCTTGTCACTCCCTCCGGCAGTTCCGGCGCACAGGAGACTGCCAAGGGCCTCCCCGCTGGCGCGCATGTCGTGAAGGCGTTCAACACGATCTTCGGTCACGTACTTGCCAAGGGTGGCCCCTTCGACGCGTTCATCGCAGCTGACGATGCAGCAGCGAAGGCGCGCGTCTCGACTTTCCTAGAAAGTCTCGGGCTGCGTCTGTTGGATGTCGGCGGCCTGCACATGGCCCAGACGCTCGAGGCGCTCGGCCTGATGATGATCGGCCTTGCCAAAAACGGCGCCGGCACCTGGGACTTCGCCATGAACGTCGATATCGGCTGAGTCGACGATACACATCGCGCGGGGCGCCGATCACAAAGACTGGGTCGAACACCTCGCCCGCCTAGCGGGAGCCGAAGCCGCGAACGCAGCCACTTGGGCCGCCATCCACCGGAGTAGAATCACATGCACATCCAACTCAAAGGCCGCAAAGCCATCGTGACCGGCTCTACCGCCGGGATTGGCCGAGCGATTGCCGAAGGACTGGCACGCGCTGGTGCGTCGGTCGTAGTCAATGGCCGCACGCAGGAACGCGTGGACATGGCGCTGCGCGAATTGCGCGCGCTGTTGCCGCAGGCAGAACTGCATGGCGTTGCTGCCGATGTCGCCATGCCGGAAGGCTGCGCCGCGCTGATAGCGCAAGCGCCCGATGCCGACGTCCTGATCAACAACGCCGGCACCGCGCGCCCGAACAACTTCTTCGATCAAACCGATGAGGAATGGCTCGACCTGTTCCACCTCAACGTGCTCAGCGGCGTGCGCCTGGCGCGTCACTACCTACCGAAGATGACGGCACGCGGCTGGGGACGCGTGGTGTTCATCAGTAGCGAATCGGCGTTGAACATCCCGAAGGAAATGATCGACTACGGAGTGACCAAGACCGCGGTGCTCGCCGTATCGCGCGGGTTGGCCGAACTCGTTGCCGGAAGCGGCGTCACCGTCAATGCGGTGTTACCCGGTCCGACCGATTCGGAAATCCTGTCCAACTGGATGAAATCGGTTGCGCACGGCCAAGGCATCACGCCCGCGCAGGCCGAGCAGGGCTTTCTGAAAACGATGCGCCCGACCACGCTGATCCAGCGTTTCGCAACTACAGAAGAAGTGGCGAACATGGTGGTCTATGTCGCTTCAGAACAAGCTTCGGCGACGACCGGCGCAGCCTTGCGTGTGGACGGCGGTGTATTGCGCTCGATTGCCTGACTGTTTCCGTAGGGCGAGATATTTGAGACGAACTTCTGCGCTGGAACGAGGGATAGCCGCCGGTGGAAACCTACCTCGTCAGCTTGGCTTTGGCGGAGTGGCTTTCAGCCGAAGTTCTTTGGCCATATGAATGGCAGCTTTCCCCAAGTAGCCGCCCGAAACCTGTCAGTCCGTTTCCCACCCACTGCGGCCTTCGCTTGTCGCAAATTTCCCGAACTCTTTCGTAGCGGGAACAGGACCAAAGTGGCGGCCTGCCGGAAGGCGGCCGCCAAAGCGGGCGAGGATCATGCGTTGCGCGACCACGGTATCCGTGGTGGCTCAAGGACAATAGGCGTTACTTCAGACGATAGCCATTGGAGGCCACCGCGATCTATTTCATCGGCTTGCAGATCAGCGGACGAAGCTCCTGCACGATCACGCCGGCTTTCGGCGAAAGCATCGCTCCGATCCAGTTGTCCGAAAATGTTCCGGCCGCATCAGCCGGTGAAAGCCAGATCATCTCGTTCGTGTCGAGCTCGATCTTCACCTCGCTCCCGATGGGACTGCCGGCGACGGTCTGAACATAATGACGCTTGATCGAATGGGCCTTCCCTTCCGCGTCGACCAGCTGGTTCTCTCGATAGGTCACCGCGATCGTGCCCGCCTCCCCGCTCGATGCGCAATCGGTCGCCCGCTCGCATCGAATGACCGTCGAAAACGTGCAGGACCAGGTGAAGCCGCTACGCCACATCGGATTGTCCGCAGCCCATGCCGCGGACGCCGTCAGGAGCAGCGCCGAAATCAGCGGGTATTTCAAGATTGTCATCCCTTTTGGCCCGAACGCCATGTCCGGTGCGAAGCGCATGGGATAATGATAAATTATAATTTATGGAATCCGCAACAGCAGTGTCGGATCGGTTTAGCCGCGCGGCCGTGAAACTCAGCCGTCGCTGGATTTAATGCCCATCATCAGCTCTTGCAGCGGAACCTTCAAATTCGTGCTGATCCGCGTGATGACCTGGAGAGACGGATTGGCTGTCGCATTGAGAATAGCGAAATAAAAGGGACTGGTGATCTCGCAGAGACGCGCCATCTCTTTTTTCGTCAACTCACGCTTCTCCCGCTCGCGCTCCATGACCATCGCCATGTTTCGCAGGATCATCGTGCCAAGATCAGTGTCAGGCTTCTTACGCTTGCTCGCCATCGTCGGATAAACTATAATTTACGAATTAGTGTGTTGGATGAGAAAGTTGCCGATGTCTGCCAAAGCCACACCCGTCAACATCATCGTCGGAATGCTTCTGACGTCCGCCGTGTTTCCCTCTCCGGCTTTCGCAAGCGAGTGGGGCTGCGAAGTCCTGCTTTGCGCTTCGTCTTCCAACCCATCCTGGAGGGGCGTGCCCGCCTGCCATCCGCCGATGAACCGGCTGATCTCCGCGATGAAGAAGCCGGGCTTCGACTGGCCGACCTGCCCCGAAGGTGGCACGGGAGCGCCGGGCTACGAGAGGTATGCGCAATGCCCGGAGGGCTATCAGGTCGGGAGCAGCAGGGACCGCAGCGGCTTCGCCAGGAACGGCGACTTGTGCGTTAAGACAGTCAACGTTTGCCAGGGCAATACGCACGGTCTCTATAACTCTGATCGGCAGCGAAGCTGCATACAAACGGTCTCCATGTCCCGACCGCTCAGGTCAGAGCCTTACTATTTCGACATCAAGAATGACACCTCTGGCCAAACCGAGCGGCATTGGTTCGAGTTGCACAAATAAACGGTTTCGAGCACTTAAGGAAGGTTTAAATCCATGCGAACTGTCAATCGTCACACTCTTCTTGGCCATGTTGGCAATATGATACCGCTCAAAAATGTGCTGAAAGTGAACATCGCGACCAATCGCGAATGGCTGGCGGATGGGGATCGGAAAAACGCGACCGACTGGGTCCAGGTGACGATCCTCGACAAGAAGCAGGCCGAGTGGATCGAACGCAACGTCGGGCAAGGCGACCTTGTCTATGTCGAATCCCGGATATCGAATTCCAGCTACGAGCGCGACGGGGAGCAGGTTTACACGACCGACGTCATCGCGCAGCTCTTCAACCTGGTTTCAAAAAGCCGGGTGCACGATCATTCCTAGACACGTTTGATCGGATCGAGGGCCATCGACCGCTCCGGCCGGTGGCCCCTGCCCCGCCAGCGATATGCGTCTCTCTTGAGACCCTTTGTGTAGACGTACCAAGTTTGGTACATGTACGGCAATGATCGATCCTTGGAATATGTTGCCGACAAGGCTTCACCTCTGCCCGCATTAAAGCTGGAAGAATAACGGATGAGCGGCGTGACTTGAGCACGGAAATCGAACGCAGTTCTCTCGGCGACCCCTTCGAGGATTTTCTGAAAGAGCAAGGCACCTACGAGGAAACGACCGAATAGGTGCCTGATCAATCGTCGTCAGGCAACGGCCGCGCAGCACACCCGCCAAGTCCCTATCTTGTAACGGCATCGCTTTTGGTGCCAGAATAACCATGTGCACATTCAGTCGTGATCGTCATAGGAGCGCCGTAGGGTTTCCCGGAGCCTCGTGGGGAACGGGCGTTTTTTCATGATGGTGATCTTCTTCGATAGCCTGGTGGGGCCACCGCCCGTCCCGGTCGGCCGCGCTCTATGCCAGCACGGAGCCAGCCTGCGGCCGTCTCCGCCGATCCCGGTGACGGATCGCTTGTCCGGGAGGGAGCTGCGCCCCCAGCATTGAGGCCCGGTGACGGGCCGCTCGTTCCCTGCCGCTCGTACGACATGCCGCCGATCTGGCCAATGGGCTGGCGCGCCAAAGGCGCTGTCGCCCGGCGAAAAAATCGGCTTTCACCGCTGCGCGCCGAACCTTCCGATTTCCCCCCCGGCCGACCCATGACCGGATCGCCGCCCTGCCGGGAGCGGTCTTCGCCCCCTCCCTTCGTCCCGAGGACGTGTGGGCACGTCCTTCGGCGCGAAGGAAGAAGGCTTCGCCCCCGGCGAAACCGAAAAGGAAAACGGGCATGACTATTGCAGTCGTTGAAAACAATACCCTTGTCGTGACGGTCGGCAGCTATGCAGCCAGCATCACCGCCGGCAGCATTATCAGCAGCTTTGATGCCTTGAGCCATTTCCCGGAGCGGCGGGCCGCGCTCGAACTGTCCGATCTGGCCATCCGCATCAATCGCTTCGGGGATTATGTCGACCAGCTCGCCGCGCAGGAGAGCGTCGACGTCGGCTTCAATGTCACGGAGGAAAAGCAGGCTTTCGCCATGCAGCATGTGGCAATCACCCGCGCATTCTGGGCGGCCGAGAGCCGTTGCATGAGCTGGTTCGTCACCGGCGCGGCAAACTTCCCGGTCGCGAGAAACGAAAAGCGCCAGCGGTCGGCCGATGCGCGCAGCGCCGAAATCCGCGAACACGACAGGAAGGCCCGTAAAGCTGCAAAGCGGCGTGCCTTTCCCTACGGCGCCGAGGGCGAGGCAATCCGCTCGAATGATCCGGAGGCGCTGGAGAAGATCAGGAAAAAGATCGCCGGGTTGGAAAACGACTGCGAGCAGGCGAAGACCGCGAACCGGATCATCCGTACGATGCGCACAAGGAAAGCCGAAATGGCGGAGATCGTTCGCGCCGTGGTGGAGCAGACCGATATTGAAGCCCATGTCATCGGCCGTGCCTTGCAGCACGCGGAAGCCTACGGCTCGCCCCTGAAATTCGACACGACGCTTGATCGCGCTGAAATTCGCCGCCTGCAAGACCGCCTCGCTTCGCTGGAGCGGTTGCAGGAGCGCGGGGATGTCGAAACGACGGTGGAAACCAGCCTCGGCGAAATCGAGATCATCGAGAACACCGACGCGGCGCGCATTGAGCTTGTCTTTCCCGGTAAGCCCGATGACGAGACGCGCCGGCTCCTGAAATCCAACGGCTTCCGTTGGTCGCCCACGCACGGCGCTTGGCAGCGTCATTTGAACGAAAACGGCCGATGGGCGGCAGCGCGTCGTCAAGCAGCTTCAGGACGGAGCCGGGGGCGCGTAAAGCGCCCCTCACGTGCATGGTTGCAAGGCTGTAATCGGCGGCTACCTCTCCCACGAGCCTGGCCATTGCCGCATCGAGCGGCGCGGGCCAGGACGAGGGGTACCCCGAAGCCCCACCCCATCAAACACCCTTCCCGCCCGTCATGCCGGTCAGACTTGGCTTGCGGCCCAGATCTCGGGCCGCCAAGACTCGATAAGGGCTTCGATCTCCGTTCGATAGTCTTTGGGGTAGAACGCCTGGGATTGGCGGCCGAGGCAGATGAACACCGTTCCCATATCGGCGGCAATCGCCTGATCGACGCCGAACAGGTCCGCCAGATCGAATCCGCCGACCGCGAAGAAGACGTTCGCGCGATTTTCAGCAGACGTTCGAACGCGGCGCGTTCGTGATCGGTCATTGCCATGTCATTCCCCCTGTGATCGGTTGACGCCCTTGACCCGGCGGCTGGCGGAAGCTTGCTTGATGACGGCCGCGATCTTTTCCAGGAAAGCCGCGCTTACGCTCCCGATAGGCTTGGTCGCGTCGAAGTCGAACGCCTTGTCGAGCTCCACACGATTGTACTCATCGAGGATAATCCAACAGGGAAAGGACAAGCCCACACGGCGGCATTCCATTTCGGAAAGAGAAAGGGAGATGCGCTCGCTCTGCGGCTCCTGCGACGTGATCGGGAAGAGATAGACCGCACCCGGATTTCCGGGCGAGCGCACGACAATGCAGACCGGACGCGCTTTGCGGCCGGATTCCTCGCCCGCGCTTGCTTGCCGCGCCCACAGATAATGGAAACGGACGACCTGCCCCCGCTCAAACATCGCGGCCTGCATCGTCGAGGATTGCGTCGATGCCAGTCATCAGCTCATTGTGGATCTCGTCGGGCGCGTCTTCCAAGCGATACGCCTTGGCATGTGTCTCGCCCTTCAGGCGCTGATAGGCGTCGGCCGTCAGGATCACCAGCTTCTGCTTGCCGCGCTTGGTGAGCGCGACGGGCTCGATAAGGGCGGCTTCGAGGATTTCCCCGGATGCCCGATTCATGTCGGAAAAGGTGAACTGCTTCATTGTCGGCCTCGATTCTGAATGTACCTAATATACGTATTTCATGCGGAATATGCAATGACATAGTTGGTGGGACCACCGCCCGTTCCGGTCGGCCGCGCTCTATGCGAGCACGGAGCCAGCCTGCGGCCGTCTCCGCCGATCCCGGTAACGATCGCTTGTCCGGGCGGCGGCTAGCCCCCGGCAATGAGGCCCGTTGTTGGGCCGCATCGTTTGTTTCGCCCCTGACATCGTCGGGCGTTCGTATCAAGGGGCAGGCGCGGCAAGCCGCTTGTCGCGTCGGCAAAAAAAAACGGCTTTCACCGCTGCGCGCCGAACCTTCCGTTTTTTCCCCGTCACGACCCCTTGACCCGAACGACCGCCGCCATGGGGCGGGCTTTCGCCCTCCCCCCTCTGATCGGGGAGGCTTCGCCCGAGGGGGCTTCCCCTTCAGGCAAATGCCAGATCGATATAAAACCCCCGGAGGGAAGGCTTATGGAAAGGGCTGAAATGGAACGCGGTGGCCTCACTGCAATGGACGACACGGATTTTACGAAGGCGGTTGCCGCAGAGGTCGCCCGTTTTAAGGCCCAAGGCTATAGCAAGGCCTACAAAGACGCTATCCGGCGCCGCATCGACCACACCGAGCAGCAAGGAGATTTTTCATGGCGCAGGTCGAAAACAACGACTCCGCCGAATTCATCGACGATCGCGACCCGAAACGCGCCGCGTGGGACGCCGAAGTCCACCTCCCGACCAGAGCCACGCCTGAATTCATCTCCGCAGCGCTGTTGCATTTGATTGAGAACAAGATCGAATTCGGAATCTTCTATGAGGGCGGCAAGGTCGTTATCGCCTACGAATTCGGGAATGACCCCTATGTCCCGTCCATGTGGTCCGACGGGAGCTGGCGCATCGGCCATGAGCCGTTTTACGGCGACGACGACGATTGATGGGAGACCTGGAGGCGGCTCCGGCCGTCTCCCCATGACGGTTGGGACACTGAGACCCCGCGATAGTGCGGGCCGGCGAGGCGCTTGGTCGGGTGCCTGTTCCTCGCCGCGTCGAGCGGCGCTGAACAGGACGAGGGGTGCCCCAAAGCCCCACCCCTCGTATGTGGAACGGCCCGTTTAGCAAGACGCTGCTGCTGTAATTTTCCAAGTCGGGCGGTGCGGTCGTATGTCCGGCCTATCAGCGCGGGCATGCGACCGCTGGCCATGATGATTTCCGTAATGCTGGATCGCCCAATCAAACACACGCGCTCGAACGCGCAAAGAGGGGAATGGTCTGATCTGCATTGGAATTCGCCCCTTGGTTCATCACTTCAGCTGCACCTTGCCTCTCATTCCGGCGCTATCGCCCCGGAGTTCCGTAAAAATATCACGCGTGCGACACTCTCGATGTCGGTTCGTAACATCCGTCTTTGGTCATCAAAGCCCAGATGATACGGGCTGTCTTGTTGGCCATGGCCACAGCGACGACCTTGAAGGGCCTCCGCTTCAGAAGGCTGGCGACCCAAGGCTGCATAGTCGCTCCGTATTTTGACATTCTGAGGATCGCCATGGCGCCCACCATGAAGAGACTTCGCAGTTGAGGATTGCCCCGCTTCGATATCGAACCCAGCTGGATCCGGTACGAGCGCCCTCACCGCTGCTGCAGTAATCGGGCCGACGCCTGGAATGCTGGTCAGGCGTCGAGAGACGTCATCCTCTCGAACGGACGAAACGATCACGTTTTCCAGCTTCATGATTTTCTCTGTCAGGCGCTCGATCTGGTCCGCGATCTCAATCAATGCAAAGCGGGCGATCGGTGGCAGTCGATGATCGGTATCGTCGCGCACTATCTCGATGAGCTTGGCGCTTGCTTTAAATCTTGCACCAGCCACGATACCCATCTCGACGAGATGAGAGCGTAGCGCATTGACCGTCTGAGTACGCTGCCTGGTAAGGAGATCACGAGCCTTGAGCATCATGTTGACGGATTGCTCGACATCCGACTTCACCGGCACAAACCGCATCGTCGGTCGTGTGACAGCCTCGCAGATGGCTTCGGCGTCCGCGGCATCGGTTTTGTTCCTCTTCACGTAAGCCTTGACGTAGGAGGCGGGCATGATGCGGACCCGGTGGCCGAGTTTGCCGAACTCGCGCGTCCAGTAGTGAGCGCTGGCGCAGGCCTCCATCCCGACCAGGCAAGGAGGAGTTCGTTCAAAGAAGTCTAAAAGTTGAGATCGGCGGATTGCTCGACGCGTCACAATATTTCCTGCGGCATCGACGGCGTGGACCTGAAATACCGATTTTGCCAAATCGAGACCAATCGTAGCAATCGCAACCATGAAACTGCTCCCTGTGTGAACTCTCGCGAGAGTATGCGGCAAACTCAGTTGCCTGAGGAGGGCCGTTCCACACCATCAAACTCCCTTCCCGCCCCACCGGTTTCCTGGGCTTGGCTTTCGGCCCGGGTCTCCTACCGCCACGCCTGGATGGAGATTGTCCGCTGCACGTATGTATCGGTAAACCGGCCTTTAGCGATGACGCCATGGCGTCTCTGGATTGCCGTTGCGCGGCAGGCGCGTGGCCGCGACGCCAGCCCCGGTGATCGCGATTGCCACCACCGTTCCGATCCAGACGCTGTGAAAGCCCGTTCCGAGAATGAACCCCGCCAGTACTGGAGAAACGACATCTGTCATCGCGCCGAGAGCTTGTCCCGTTCCGATGACGACGCCTTGTCGATCGGATGGTACGTGGACTGACAACGCGGCAAGATAGGTCGGCTTGGCAAGGGCATCGCCGGTGCTGATGCAGAAGACAGCAAAGGCAAGCGCTGGAATCGTGCCCGCCATGCCAGTGCTGGTGAACCCTATCGCCATGAGGGCGAAGATCAGTAGGATCAGGCCCCGTTCGGAGAAGAACCGGCCAAGCCATCTGACCAGGAACAGCTGGACGAGGATGTTGATGGCGCCGTCTGCCGCGATGATATAGCTGAACTCGCGCGGCCCCAAAGCCTGGCCGTTCCAGACGACTCGCTCGGGCAGAAAATTCGGAAGCTGCGAAGTATACATCCCGTAAGCAAAGAAGTGGCAGAGCATGACGATGATGAGGACGCGGATCACCGGCAAGCCGGCTATCGCCCGAAACGAGATCCTCTCCCGGTCCGCCTGCTTGGCCGCAGGCCTCGTTAGATGACCCTGCTTGAGGCCGAGGACTGTTACGGCGATTCCGGCGGCTGACAAGGCAAGCGCCATGTAGATCGGAGCGGTCAGCGAGATATCGGCCAGAACGCTGGAGAGGCCCGCGCCGACGATAGCGCCGAGGCCACCGCCGGCACTCACGATCCCGATAGCCTGCCGCCTGGTGGACGGCGAACTGTTATCTGCCGCATAGGCAGCGGCGGCCGAGAAGTTGCCGGCTGTAAGCCCGAACAGGAAGCGCGCCAGCAACACGACGAACACGCTTTGCGCAAGGGCGAGCAGCAGCAGGCTGACGATCGCCAGACTTTGGCTGGCCAGAAGAACCCGCTTGCGGCCAAAACGGTCGGAAAGCTGGCCCAACAGAGGCGCGGATGCGAACTGGCTCAGCGCTTCCGTGCCGAGAACGATGCCGAAGACAAGCGGGCTTGCTCCCATCTCACGCAAATAGAACGGCAGCACGGGGAGAACCGCGCCGATGCCGGCCGCATAGAGGCCGATCACGGCAAATGGCGGCAGCATCAGCCGCCAGTCGAGCTTCCGCGGCGCATCGACCTGATCTTCTGACGACTCCTTGCCGGTCATTCGGATACTCTCTCAAGCTGAGCCAGGCCCATGCGAGCGAGGTAGATTTCGAGCTTCACGGTCTCGCCCACATCAACCATCGCGCCGAGATATCCGTCGGGGCGGATCAGCACGCACTCCCCCGCTGCCAAGGCGTAGGCATTGCGAATATGGTCCCAGGCATCGACGACGTCCCCTCCCCGGCCGACGTGGTGGACATATAGTCCTGGACGTGGCGAGACATTCGCGTGCGGGGCTTCATTGACCAGAAGTGTCCAATGCGGTCCGCGAAAGAGTTCGAACAGTCGCAGCGGCTGGCCTGCCGCGCCCCTGACTGGCGCGTCCGGCGCACGATCGCCGGCCCGCAGACCATCGACCCGTTTCGGCAATTCCTTGGAGAGTGGCGAGTCCGGGTAGCCGATATCGAGCTGGTGCACCTCACGCCCGCGGCGCATCCCGCCCTGCTTCTGCGCATCGAGCAGCCGGGTCGAAAGTCCGAGAACGGCTTCCGCCACCGGACGCCGCTCCTGCTCGTAGCTATCGAGCAGGCGATCCTCGGCGCCGTGGAGTACGGCAGCAAGTTTCCAGCCAAGGTTATAGGCGTCCTGCACGCTGGTGTTCAGGCCCTGGCCGCCGGTCGGTGGATGGATATGGGCCGCATCGCCGACCAGAAACACCCGGCCGACGCGATAGCGATCCGCAAGCCGGGCATTCATCGCATAGGCAGAGGCCCAGCTTACCGCCTGGACCTGAATGTCGCTGCGGCCTGTCCGCTCCGCGATCATCCGGACAAGTCCTTCGCCCGAAAGGTCAACCTCCCCCTCCAGCGGAACTGGGGCCTGGATCTGAAAAAGGTCGGTTCCGGCAAGCGGGCAGACGGCGGCCATGCGCTGCATGTCGCCATCGTTGAACTGGTGCCACGCCTCGCGGTCGAGCCCGGTCAACGCAGCATCGGCGACGATCGCTCGCACACCCAGCGTCTTGCCGGGAAAATTCACACCAAGCGCACCTCGTACGAAGCTCCGTCCGCCGTCGGCGCCGATGAGATAGCGAACGGCGACTGTTTCCTCACCGTTCGGCCCGACGGTGCGTGCCGTCACACCGTCGGCATCCTGTTCGAACCCGACCAGCTCACATCCGAACTCGACGCGGTTCCCGAGCTCGGCCAGACGGTCGCGCATGATCCGTTCGGTCAGGAACTGCGGGATCATCAGCGGGATATGATAGGGCTCAGCCGGCGTCGGCTCGTGGCGCTCGATGGTGTCCTTTTCCGTATAGCTACCATCGCGGTGATATTCACGCGAAGGTGGATAGATGCCGCCGGCTGCGACGACCTTGTCCAAAATGCCAAGATCCTCAAAAATCTCCTGCGTTCTCGGCTGAATGCCTTTGCCGCGCGAGCCGGGGAAAGGTTGCGCCATCTTTTCGATCAGCCGGAAGGACACGCCGCGCCGTGCCAGCTCGATCCCAAGCGTCAGACCAGCCGCGCCCGCGCCGCAGATGAGCACATCTGCTGCAAAATCATTTGTCATTCCTATCTCCTTGTGTGTATATTGCACATAATAGGAGAAGCGTAATGTCGTCAAGAAAAAATGTGCAAGATGCACATATCGGCCGCCAGATCCGCGAGCTGCACGGGGCGCTGATCGATATCGTCAGCATCATGAACCAGCCACAGCGCGACGAGCAAATGGTGCGTGAAGCCGGGATTTCGCTCGATGGCGCCTTGTTTCCGCTGCTTGTGGGGATCGAGCGCCGTGGCCCGATCGGCATTGTCGATCTCGCCGAGCGGACCGGTCGCGACTACACGACTGTCAGCCGGCAGGTTGCCAAGCTCGAAAGCCTTGGATTGGCCGAGCGCAGACAGGGTGCCGTCGATCGACGCGTCACGGAAGCCGTGGTCACACCGAAGGGAAAGGCGATGACCGACAAGATCGACGCCGCGCGTGAGCGGAATGTTCGTGCGATCTTCGCATCGTGGGATGCGCCCGACGTCGATGAACTCGTTCGTCTCATGCGCAAGTTCGCTGACGCGGTGAAAGACGTGCCTGTCAAAGACGCCCCATGAGGGAGAAACAGGATGCTACGCGAATTCTATCATGCCTATATCGACTGCCTGAACCGGCAGGCTTGGGATGAACTCGGCCGGTTTGTGGCCGACGACGCCCGGCACAACGGGCGGCCGTTTGGGCTTGCGGGCTATTGTTCGATGCTGATCAAGGATTTCGAGGTCATTCCCGATCTGCGCTTCGTCATTGACCGTCTGGCCTGCGAACCGCCGCTGATCGCCGCCAGATTGATGTTCAACTGCTCTCCAAAAGGCAGCTTTCTCGGGTTGAAGGTCGACGGCCGACGCATTTCCTTCACGGAAAACGTCTTCTACGAAATCAAGGACGGCAGGATTGCCGATGTATTTTCCGTGATCGACAAAGCGGCGATCGAAGCGCAGGTTGCGAGCGAATAGTCGTTCGCCGGCAAACCGGTTGATGATCGCAAAGGAGGACCACGTCGTGAAAGGCTAAGGAAGAAGAGGAAGGCGACGAAAAGGACGAAAGCGATACCGATGAGAGTGAGGAGGGCGGCAGCACGGTTACCCCTCACCCTGAACCGAGCTATGAGCGGCCCTTCAAGCTTCCCGAGCCGATGGTCAAGGAACTGACCGCGTAGAAGACCGCCGCCATCCGGGCCGAGCTTGCACATAATCCGAACGTCGCCCTTGCGGCGGTGGTGCATGCAATGCTGGTGAACCTGTTCGGCAGCTACGGCAGCAACGAGCATACATGCCTTG
The DNA here is from genome assembly GCF_040812195.1 of Shinella sp. S4-D37. Lineage (NCBI taxonomy): Bacteria > Pseudomonadati > Pseudomonadota > Alphaproteobacteria > Hyphomicrobiales > Rhizobiaceae > Shinella > Shinella sp. S4-D37. The sequence continues at coordinate 387,794 of NZ_JBFNXL010000002.1, forward strand.
AAATGACGGTGAAGCGCGAACCGCTCAAAACTAGCATTGCCGATCCGGCGGCATGCAAGGGCATTGTGGCGCTGGACAAACTCAAGGAAAACTACGGCCACACCATTCCCGGCAATCCCGGCGATCTCATGGATTGGTGCCTCGAACAGCCGACGTCAGCGCTTCTCGACTTGCTGGCCTATGCAGCGGCGAAGTCGGTGAACGCGGTGAAGTCGGGCTACCTTGAACGGAAGTTGCAGCGCGCCCATGCCGATCGGCTGGCACAAGCCCTCAAGATCGACGTGACGCAATGGTACGAGCCGACCGGCGAAAACTACTTCAGCCGGATCAGCAAGACCGGCATCAAGCAGGCGATCACCGAACAAAGGCGAGGACGACGCACTCGGCGTTACCGGCATGTCGAAGGCCGACGCGGTGGACCTTGCCTCGCGCAGGATTGCCGGAACCGGATGGCTTCCCGAGTTGGTGCGGATTGCCCTCTCCGCAGAGCAGGAGCGCGAACGGCTGGCAGAAGCCAATGCCGACGATGACGGCGAATGCCCGTTCGACATTGATGAAAAGCCGGTAACGAACGGCGAGATGTTCCCCGAAGCAGCCGAGTAATCGGTTGCGCAAGGTCGCGCCAGTCTCCGGCGCGGCCTGCACCCTTCGCTGAATCTCCCAAGAACCACCCGCGACGAAACGCCGGGCCACGCCCCGGCGATTGGCGAAGCGCGCCCTGCGGCCCGGCCCGGACAGGTGATCCCATGACCTCCCCCCGTCTCAATTCCATCGTCAAGCTGTTTGAAACCTGCCGCTACAAGCATGACTTCTATACCGTCTTTAGCGACTGGTGCGAGAGCACCGCCATCACCATGAGCAATGCCGTCGATCTGGTGAATTTCGAGAAGCGTGAGGCGCGCTTTCTCGAAATCGCCCGGAAATATGGGCGGGAAACCATGACCACGTTCTCGCATATCATGGGCGAGGTGGTCATGGCGCTGGAAGAGGGGCCGCAGGATATCTTGGGTGCTACGTTCCATGCGCTCGGATTACACGACAAGGCGAGGGGCAATTCTATACCCCCTATCCAGTCTGCTAGCTGATGGCCCGCATCACCGCCGGGAGTGCCGAGGACATGCAGAAGGTGATTGCCGGAACGCGGTTTGATGCTGGCGTAGGAACCCGCCGCAGGAAGCGGGGCGATGATCATTGCTCTGGCCGAGGCTATCCTTGAATCGGGCTTCAATTACCAGCAGCTCCTCCATGTGACCGCGGTGGACATCGACCCGCGCGCCGTCCATATGGCCTATATTCAATTCTCGCTTCTTCATATCCCGGCGACAGTGATCGTGGGCGACAGCCTGGCAATGCGATTTCGGGAGGAATGGCACACGATGGCCCATGTCATAGGCGGGTGGTCGGCCAAACTGCGGCACGCAAGGGATAACGCCGGGGCAGGGGAGGAGAAGAGGGCTATTTCTGTTGCCGTACCGCGCCGGGCTGCGGTGGTAGCCGGCGGCCCCGCCGCACCGAATCAAGGGCCAGACGCTCCAGCCATTGAACGAAATGGGCAACTGCGCCTGTTTTAAATTGCAGGGCACAGGCTAGAAGCCCCCGCCGGATTGACCGGCCGGGGCATCTTTGAGAGGAGGGCTGTCCGGCCCCTCTCAAACTCGCCCCCATGAGTGGGCAGGGCAGAGCCCCGCCCCTTCAAACCCCCACCCATGAAGGGGGTGGTCCACCCCCTCCAAGCCTCCCCGGCCCGTGCGGTCGCGGCCCCTGATCGGGGCCGCGGGCTCATCTCTCTGACTTCCTAGTGTAGCATTCGGCCCTGCGCCGTAAAGGACGGGCGCCCCCCAAAATGTTGACGCATTTCGGTTCCCCCACCCGCCGCCTTCGGCGGTCGCTGCGCGCCCTTGACGGCTTGGGGCGCCAATGCGGGCTCCTTTTCGTCAAAGCGAAAAGGAGGCTTCTATGACAGAACGGAAAATCACCGTTATCGACGGCAGCAGCGCAGAATACTGGAGGCAGCGGAAGGAGGGTTTCCGCCTGATCCACGAAGCGGAGCGGGCTGCGAAGCGACTGGCCGATGCACCGATGTATCTTCACGGCGGCTACGACGAGGACGGCGACGTGATCGCCATCGAAAATCTCCGCCCTCATGATGATATGGAGGATGCGATCCGGGCGATCGAGGCAAACGAGACTGCGGTGAGCATCTTTGTGGCGTAGGGTCGTACCAATATAGGCGGCTGCGAGATTACGGCAGTGATCAATGCGATGGCGCCCGATTATGACGGCGTCGAGGATCCGGGACGCAATCCGCTCTGGGGACCGGACGCCGACTGAAAGAGGGCAAGCCCTCTCTCAACAGTCACCCCAATGGAGGAAAGGGTAAGCCCCCTCCTTCAAACCGCCTCCCGAAGGGAAGGGCAAGCCCCTCGCGTGAACCCACCCCTGGGAACGGGAACGGTTCCCTCCTTTCTTTCCCCAAACCCCTATCCCTCTCCCTGGGGTGGGCCTGGTATCTATAGTATATTGGGCGGGCTAGATTCGTGGTTCAGCACGAGGTTTTGCAGCTTAACAGCTGTTAAGTTGCGATCTATGCGGCCAATACATATCGCCGAGAAAACTGTGCCGTCTCATGTGAACTTAACAGCTGTTAAGTCGCACGATTTTGATCGCTCGAATTCCATATCAGAAATATGTGTGCTTCCACACGCTGCCTGCCTTAATCTTTCGTTAACGAAAAACACCTTGAAGAATCGGAGTCTGTCTGGCAACCATGACGGAAACGATCGCGTATCGCGTCCAAAACCGTCAAGAGGAACACATGCTTCAACCGGCTTCTCGAAGCGTCACCGATACCGCATCGAAGATCGGCAATTATACGTCGAAGCTGTCGGCGGAACTGCACGAGATGCGCGAAGGATTTTATCCGCCGACCGCGAAGAAGACGTTCGCGCGCACATTCTCGACAAACGACCTCGTTCGGCTGCTGAACGTTCCTGAAAGCACGTTGCGGCAGCTCACCATCGCAGGGAAGGGGCCAGTACCTGAGCGGGCCGACAACAATCGACGCACCTATACTATTGAACAGGTGAAGGAGCTTCGCGCGTTTCTCGCGGGGCTTCGTCCGGACGAAGCCCAAACCCTGTTGCCTCATCGTCGTGCGGGGGAGAAACTGCAGATAGTCGCGACAGCGAATTTCAAGGGCGGCAGTTCCAAAACGACGACCTCCATCCATCTTGCCCATTTTCTTGGTCTTCAAGGCTATCGCGTTCTCTGCATTGATCTGGATCCCCAAGCATCAATGACGGCATTGTTCGGTCTCCAGCCGGAATTCGATCTCGGGGAGAATGAAACGGCCTACGCCGCAATCCGGTACGATAACGACCGACGGCCGCTGGCAGACGTTATCCGGACCACGTATTTTCCGGGTGTCGATCTCGTCCCTGGAAACCTGGAACTCATGGACTTTGAGTTCGACACCCCTTCCTACCTCTCGCAGAAAAATCGTGACGATCTCGGACTGTTCTTTGAACGGCTCAACAATGCGATCGCTGGCGTCGAAGATCGATACGATATCGTAATTCTTGATACGCCGCCGTCGCTCGGCTACTCCACCCTTGCAGCACTCTATGCGGCTACGTCCCTGATCATCACGGTGCATCCCGCCATGCTGGATGTCGCGTCGTGCAATCAGTTTCTCATTATGATTTCCGATCTCAGTGAAACCTTGGCGCAATTCGGTGCCCGGTTCGAGCACGACTTCTTCCGTTTCCTACTGACCCGCGTAAACCCGAACGATGGGCCGCAGAAATATATGTCGGGCGTTATGCGCCGTCTTTTCGGAAGCGACGTTCTGGTTGCCGATGCCTTGGAATCGACTGCCATTGCCGGTGCCGCGGTCGCTAAGAAGACCCTCTACGAGCTTGAAGCGGGCGAGGTCGGTCGAGAAGCGCTCAAGCGTGCCATCGAAAGCGCCGACCGCGTTAACTTCGAAATTCTTGAACTCGTTCGCAAGGTTTGGGGGCGTAGCACATGAAGAAGAGCATACTCCAACGCATGGCGGCGGATGCCGAAAATCGTGGTGATGCGGCTCCTGCGAGCGATGGGGCCGACAGGATTGGTCTTACTCGTCGCCACTCATCGCCAGTCATTTCCAACGTCGGAAGGGCGCTTTCCCATCTCAGCGAAGACGTCATTGTTTCTCTCGATCCGTCGAAAGTGGAGGTTTCGCCCTTCAAGGACAGGTTTGAGTACGATGCGGAAGCCGATGAAAAGTTCGGTGCCTTGAAGTTCTCAATAGCCACGGAAGGCCAGAGAATCCCAGTCCTTGTCCGGCCTCATCCAACCAAGAGCGATCACTATCAACTGGCTTATGGGCGTCGTAGGCGCGACGCCATTCTGGCAATCATGGCGGAAGCTGATCGTCCTGAAAACATCAAGATCAAGGCCTATGTACGAGACCTGACTGATCGCCAGTTGATCGAGGAGCAGACGCTTGAGAATGGTCCACGAGAGGATCTCAGCTGGATCGAAAAAGCTATGTGGGCCGTGCAGCTGAAAAGTAGTGGCATCTCTCAGCGTGAGACAGCTTCCATCATGGGGCTATCCGAAGTCACGGTCTCACAAATGTTCCGCGTAACGTCCGTCATTCCGGAAGACATCATCTTTGCAATAGGCCGAGGACAGGCCGTGGGTCGCCCGAAATGGACTGCGCTTGCAGAGCTGCTCAAAGACGCGAGTAAGGTTGACGCCGTCCGAAAAATTGTCCCCACGGCGGAGTTTCAACAGGCAGATGGTGCCGAGCGTATTTCCCAGGCAATGCGTGCGACCACGTCGCCGCTGTCTCAGGTGGAAGAACACGTTCAGGAAGAAATTCTTGATTTCGCTATTGGCGGCCGCGTTTTCGGTCGCATGAAATCTACCTTGTCGGGAACGACCGTGACGATCCCGAAAAAGGAGCAGGTCTTTGCGCGGTGGCTGGCAGAACGAATGCCGGAGCTGATGCGTGAGTTCAACGCGGCCGATCCCTCGCAGTAAGCGGGATTTCGGCTGAGAGGATCAATTGGTCGGAAGGAGAGACCGCCGCAAAAGAAAAAGACCCCCAAAGCGTCACCGCCGTGGAAGTCTTCCTCTGATCTAAGCACCCAGAGAATCGCATTTCCACGAATCACAGTCAAGAGTTTTTGGCACCGTTTGGGTGGGTGGATTTCTTTTGCCTTTTGAAAGGTGAAGGAAAATGCAGATAGGACGCGTAACGACGCCCCATGGGCGGCGGCCGATGACGCTCGCCCTGGTGAGGGGCCAGCTCGAAACGGCTGATCGCGGGCCGACCAAGGCGGTCAGCAAGTGGAAAGTCTTCAATGACATCGGCGAGGCGAAGGATGTCTTGGGCCTGCAAGACCGTTCGATCACTATTCTGCAGGCGTTGCTGAGCTTCTATCCGAGCGACGAGCTTTCCGACGAGAACGGCGGCCTGGTCGTCTTCCCGTCGAACAACCAGTTGTCCCTTCGCGCCCACGGCATCGCCGGCACGACCTTGCGACGGCATCTCGCCGTGCTGGTGGACGTAGGGTTGATCGAGCGACGCGACAGCCCGAACGGCAAGCGCTACGCACATCGAGGCAGGGGAGGGGAGATCGAGGCCGCCTATGGCTTCAGCCTGGCGCCCCTGCTTGCTCGCGCCGCCGAGCTTGCGAACCTCGCGCAACAGGTTGCCGCGGAGCGCCTTCGCTTCAAGCGCGCCAAGGAAGCTCTGTCCCTGTGCCGCCGTGACATCCGCAAGCTGATCTCCTCGGCAATGGAAGAGGGCGCAGATGGCGACTGGGCGACGATCGAAGTCATGTTTATCGGCCTGATGGCACGCCTTCCGCGCTCTCCTCGCCGCGAAGACGTCGATGCTGTGCTCGAAGAAATGGAGCTTTTGCGTGAGGAAATCATCAACCGCTTGGAAATTCAGGTAAAAGCAGAAAAAATGGACGTCAATGACCGCCAGGACGGGCGTCACATACAGAATTCAAAACCCAAATCCTTCCATGAACTTGAACCTCGCACCGAAAACGGGCAGGGCGAGATGCCGAGCCAGAAACCGAAACGGATCGCAGAGCCGCTGAAGGCATTCCCGTTAGCGATGGTGCTGAAGGCGTGCCCACAGATCGCCGATTACAGGTCGGGCGGCCGAGTTGAGAGCTGGCGCGACCTGATGGCGGCCGCTGTGGTGGTCCGGTCGATGCTGGGTGTCAGTCCGTCGGCCTATCAGGAGGCGTGCGAGGTGATGGGGCCGGAAAACGCCGCAGTTGCGATCGCCTGCATCCTGGAGCGCGCCGAGCACATCAATTCGGCCGGCGGATATCTCCGCGACCTCACGCGTAAGGCAGCGCGCGGCGAATTCGGCCTTGGGCCGATGCTGATGGCCGCGCTCAGGGCGACCGGCGGAGGCGAGAAGCAAAGCGCATGATCGTCCGCTTCTTGCCGGCGTTAGGAAATGTCGGGAATCCGGTCCGCGATCTTCACGAGATAGTCGTCGATCGCCTCCTCGATGTAGCTGTTGAACTTGCGTCGCTCGATGGCAGCGAGGATCTTCAGCTTCTTGTGGACCTCTGCGCGGATATGGATGCCGGTCGTGACCTTCTCGATGTCCCGGAAACGCTTGCCGGCGATGGGATCGCGGCTTTCCCCCTTGGCGACCAGGTCTCGGAACTGAGTCCGGCCGCCCGCCGCTATTGGCGATGCGCGGCCACCATCACCAGTCGTCGGGGGAGGGGAGGCCATGGGCTTTTCGCGGACGGATGGCCGGTCGCGCCCGGTCGAGATCAGCCCGAGGACGAGGTTCTTGCTTTCTGATCCTTCGCTCATAGCAGAGCCTCTTTCGCCGTCGACCTGTAGAGGATGAGGAGCTCGCCGAGTAGGGTTTCCATCTCGGCAATTGCCTTCGGGTCGGATTTCGCGACGGTCTGGAGCGTGCCGGCGGCGCCGATCGACTGATAGGAGGCGCGCCGGGCGATCGGCTGCGACGCAAGGGCGACACTGCTCTCCCGCAGGATTTCTCGCAGCGGCTCGTGGGCCTTGGCCCGGCCGGTCACGAGATCGTGCTGGTTGATGACGATCAGCGCCGGCAGCTTGCGCTTCTGGTCTTCCTCGACCACCGGGATATGGTTCAGCGCAAGCTGCATGCCGGCGACCACATCGTCCTGGGTTGTTTGCAGGGGGATCAGAACGACGTCCGCGCAGTAGAGACCGGCGAACAGGTTTTCGTTCGTGGTTCCCTCGATATCGATGAAGACGATTTTTCCTTCGAATTGGCGCTCCAGCGCCATCTTGTAGATCCGGTTCGGGTCGAGGCAGCTTTCCGCTTCCAGCCGGTCCGGCCAGACGTTCATCTGCTTCGACATCGTGACCCAGCGCATGGTGTTGGCCCGGCTGTCGGCATCGATGAGAAAAACGTCGTTGCCGGCATGGGCGGCGGTGCCCGACAGCGCCCGGACGAGCGTGGTCTTTCCGGTCCCGCCCTTCGGGTTGGCGATTGTGACAATCATGGTGGTTCCTTCGTGAGGATTAACTATAGTTAATTTCTTCGTCCTCTTTCCGCAATGAAATCATTGCCCGTTATTCATTGCCCAATGATGATTGACGAATGATGACTGCCCAATGACAAAGGGCAACGGTAAACGGGCAATCATCAATTGGCCGTTGGTAATGAGGAATTGCCCGTTGGTAACTAACCGTTATTAGTGGGTAATTGCCAATTAACCGCGATGCCGCTGTTAACTAGAGCACGAGCAACGGGCAATTGTTCATTGCGAGATGCCTGGGGACGGGCGCCGGAGGTGGAGGTGGGGTCGAGAGCGTCTGCCTGTATGGTGTAGTTTCTGCCGAATAAAATATAGTTTTGTTTCCTGTGGCAGGATAGTCAAGTTTGTGGTACAAACTCGACGTCGCCCCACCTCCGGCAGGGCAGTGGTTCGCGCCTCTGGCGCTCTGGGTCGCCTCTGGCAAGCGGGAAGGAAGACATGCGGAGCGAGGTGGTGAGGGTCCGACTGCAGCCGCAGGAACGCGATGCGCTCGCCTCGCTGTGCGAGGAGGGGCGCACCGCCAGCGACGTCATCCGGCAACTGTTTCGCGACCGAGCCGGCCTCCCGCTCCCAGTCGGGCCGGCCGAGGCGGACGCGCTGCGGGGTACGAACGAGGAGCTGCGGCGCATCGGCATCAACCTCAACCAGGCGGTCCGGGCAATGAACGAGGGGCGGGTCGATTACGAACCGCATCTGGATGCGGCGCTGCGCGCCCTCCTCGATGGCGTGTTCCGGCTACGCGCCGACGTCGATCTGATGCTGCGGATCAGCCGCAAGGAGCGGAGAGGGGCTGGCCGTGGCGCATGACTGGTCCGGACTGCTTGGTGAGATCGAGGCTTTTTCCGGCCGCCGCGCCACCTCGTTGATCGACGAGGAAGAGGAGCTGCGTCGCCGGCGCGTGATCAGGGTCGCCCTGTCGGGCGGGGAGCCGCCGCGCCGATTTGTTACCAAGGGCATCGCGAGCAAGGCGCACCCTGGCGCCGTGTCGACAAGCGAGCCGACAATCGCATCGATCCTGAGGGCGCCGCAGCCATCGCAACAGGGCGTCATTGCGCTGGTCGGAGCTTTGGGTGCCGACGGCAAGCGGGGGGATGATGACGAGGTGAAGAAGTCGGCCGGCGGGGGAGGTGGCGGGGCGTCCTTTGCAGCCGAGCCGCGTGTCACCCGTCCTCTGAGCGCGCCAGGCGCAGCGAAGGACAGGTCCAAAGTGGAGACGGCGAGCCGCGCGGCGATCGCCGCCGGTGCGCAGCCGGTGGTAATCAAGGTGACGTCGACCGTATCGAGCCGGGCGTCGGCTGCTGGCCTGATGAACTATCTCGGCACGCGGGAAGTCGAGAACGAAAACGGCGAAAAGGGCAAGGCCGATATCCCGATCTACGATCAGGATGGCATTGCCATCACCAGCCGCGAAGAGCGCGCCGCCGCGCTTGCGGTGTGGGGCGCGGATTTCCGCGACGCCTATGCGGTCAACGCCCTCGCCACCTTCTCCATCAAGCTTGCCGATGAGGTCGATGACACGGCCCTTCATGACGCCTTGAACGCCGCCTTCAGTTCTAAACCCTTTCTCTATTCCCGGCATCCCGATGGACAGGTCGCGGTGTTTGCTGTGACCGATCTGCCGGCGAAGCGGATCGCCGGCGCGCTGAAGGCACGCGAGAAAGGCGAGGGGCCGGCGCGCGCCGTGGAGAATGCAGAGTCCGATTTCGCGCGCCGGCTGGCCGACGCCGGCGTGTCGGCCGAGGTCCGCACTGTCGGTGCAGCCGTCTCGGAGAAATCCGGCCGCTACTTCCTGGAAAAGTTCCTGCGCACCGAGAAGGCCGTCACCACCAGCGAAGGCGATCCGATCAAGCGCGGTTCCAGCGTCAAGGAAAAGGCCGATGGCATTTGGCGGGCTTGGTCCTCGCACATTCGTACCGTCGAGCCGCGCAATGCTTTCCATATCATCTTCTCGGCGCGGGCCGGGACGGATCCGCAGGCAATGACCCGCGCGGTTCGGGATTTTCTCAGCGAACAGGTCGCCGGGCATCGCTGGATCACCGCCCATCATCCCGATACCGGTCATGTTCACGTCCATGCGATGATCTCGGCGCGCGACGATGTCGGCAACGCGCTACGGCTGACCAAGCCGGAGCTTTATGAATGGCGCGAGCGCTTTGCGGCCAAGGCGCGGGAGCAGGGCATCGCCATGGTCGCCACCCGGCGCGCGGATGTGGCGGCCACGCGGCCCTACAGCCAGGCCCAGGCCGGTGCCTACGAGCGCGGTAGACAAGATCCTCGCTATCTCAAGACGGCGGGTGTCGCCAATCGCGTCGAGCGCAAGCGCGCCGGCGTCGTCGACCGTGTCTCGCTCTCGAACGGCAACCTTGCGCTTGCACCAAAATGGCAGGCGACGGCGAGCGCCTTGAAACGGGCCGGCGCGGAGTCGTCCGTGATTGCGGCGGCCGACCGGTTCGCAGCCGCGGCGAGTGCTCAGGCACCGCATGCTGCTGCTCGGGCCAGCGGCTTCGTTCTGCTCCGGTTGAAAGTCGAACATACCATGGAACGTGAGACGGTGGCTGTCATTATCGAGGGGGCCGTTGGCGTCGAAGCCAAGTTGATTTCCGCCGAGGGGAAGTCCATCCAGATTCTGGCGCCCACGACCGCGAGCGTCAGCAAGATCGAGCGCGAGCTGGCCAAGCAGAACGACGAGTTTGGCCCTGGTTCCGAGACGCGATCCGTTGCCCGAGATTTCCAGACGCGGTTGCGGGCGCATGGATTGCGCGCCGCCGTCGTCGTCGAGGCAGCCGGCTCCGCGAAGGATGGTGCGCCGTCGCCCTGGCTGCAGAAGAAATTCGATGCCTTGGCCGAGCGGTCCGCTGCGCCGCCGGACGAGCCTTTGACGGAATTCAAGACCCTGATCGCAGCCATTCAACAGCAGAAGGAAAAGGCCATGCCCCTATCGTTGGAGCAGTTTGACGAGCGCGTTTCGCGGGCGAACAAATCCATGGATCGCCTGGAAACGATGGTCGACAGCAGCGCAGAGCGTCAGGCTGTCGAGGAGATGCGCAAGGAGATCTCCGCACTGTTCGAAGAGCAGCGCCGTGACATCCAGATGCAGCAGGTGCGATCGGTCAACGACACAGCGGGGGCAGGGGGCACGCCGCCGACAGCGCGCGACGAGGCTCGCGCCCAGGACCGGCCGGCGCCGGCAACCGTCGATCCCGCGATTGCCGCCCAGCAGCAGGCGATTGCCGCCGGTCGCGCTTCCCGCGCGGCACGAGAACAGGCCGGTGCGTCGAAGGTTGCCCAGGACGAGCAGCGACAGCAAATCCTCCGGCAAGCGGAACAGGAGCGCCAGCGCGGCAACGATCGCGACGGAGCGGAGCGTTAGGCGCCTTCCTATTCCTGCATCAGGCCATCGAAGACTTCCAGCAGTGCGTTGACGATGGCCTGGCCCAGCGCATTGGCCGAGGCGGCGATCTCATCGTCGCCCTGATCTCGGGTGGCGATGGCAAGGTTGCCGCCCTCCTCGGCGACAATCGCCTTCGCTCGCTCGATGGCCCAAAGGGCAAAATCGCTCCGGTTGGAGATCGTCATCGTTTCGTTGGTCTCATCCATGGCGTTTACTCTCCGTCGGCGCAGCATAACCCGCTGTCAGTTTCCCTCTTCGCGAAATCCAGCCATATCGCCGGGCGGGTATCGCGGGAACCAACTTCAGCATCTATCGACTGAATTCATTCGGAATTTCTTCTCCGAATATTTGCGCTGCGCTGCGTGATTGCTTACCCGAACGCGCCAGGGCGATCAGACGGACGGCCACAAGCGTGTCGCTGGGGGGCTCTTTCGCGTAGCAGTTCCACGAGTGCCGGCCGGGCGCGCGAAGCGCCGGAACCGTGTTCCTGAATGATCGGATGGCAGCCGGCTGAACGCAACTCCATCTCTTGGGCATCGCTCGCCTGTTCACCCGTAGCAACGCGGGCATATCCTATCAGGCAACTGGAGGGCCTGCTGCTCATTGCCGTTGATCGCTGGTGAGTAGCTCTATCAACGCGGGATTCATGTAGAGATTTTCCCGCCCGGCCTTCACTTCTCTCAGGAGACCGTCATCGACAAGAGCCTTGAGATAGACAGACGCAGCCTGGCGCTTTGCGATGCCGGCCGAAACGAGGTCGCCAATCCGGCAGTAGGGGTTAACGAAAATCACCTCTGCGAGTTCGCGTGAATAGATCTTGGGGAGATCGCGCCGGATACGGGCCCCGGTTTCATCGAGAAGGTCACGGATAGCGTGGATCTTCGCGCTCGACCACAAGGCGGTCTCGCGGATGCCCTCAAGCATATAGAGGATCCATTCCTCCCACGCGGCGCTGGTCGTAACCCGCAGCAGCCGGTCGTAGTAGGCGCGCTTGTTGCCGATGATGTATCGGCTCAGGTAGAGTACCGGAATGTCGAGGAGCCCCTTGTCGACGAGATAGAGCAGGTTGAGCACTCTGCCGGTGCGGCCGTTGCCATCGGTGAACGGATAGATCGCCTCGAACTGGTAATGCATGACGGCGAGCCGGACGAGCGGATCGATGTCCTCGGCCTCGTGAATGTATCGCTCCCAGTTGGAAAGCTTGTCCAGGAGCACAGCGCGGCCTTCCGGCGGCGTGTAGATGACCTCTCCGGTCGCGTCGTTGAGCAGGGCGGTCCCAGGCGTTGCCCTGATGTCGAGATCGACGCCCTTGATGGTCCGGCAGATTGCCACGGCCATCGCGGTCGACACCGGCCGCTCATTCAGCATTGCGAAACCCTGGTGGAGGGCGGTTCGATAGCGCAGCGCTTCCTTCGTCGCTGAGTCCGGAGAATTCCCGGCCTCGTTGGCGAACCGGAACAGACGATCGGTCGTCGTGACGATGTTCTCGATCTCCGAGCTCGCCTGCGCCTCGAGGAGCGGGATCGAGTTGATCAGCACCGATTGGTTCGGAATAAGCCGCCCGGAGGCTTTCAATTCGGCCAGCGCCGCGCGTGCCTCGATGCAGGCTTTCAGGACAGCCTTGGTTTCGATATCCTGCGCCGGCGGGAGTGCCGGCAGATCGTTGAAAGCGCGATCAGGTTGAAACGCCATGCGGAAACAGCCCTTTCCGGCTGATCTTGGTGCCGGATATGTCGATGGCGACGACATGTCGCCGGAATATGTCGATGGAATCGAAATCTATCGACATATGGCACCGTCGGCAAGGTCTTTGTTCAAACGTAGCGGACGAGGATAACCGATCGCTTGTAAACGTCTCCAATACAGATTGTCCGACGTTACTGTCTCCTGAAAGATCGGTATTTCAGCTTCAACAGCCGCCGCCTGCAAATGTGGTGGCATCACCCTGCGTCTCGCCGGATTTCGGCGAAAATTGTCTCAATCCGAGCGGCCTCTGCGTCGCTGAGCGCCGAAAACTCCTTCTCGCGAGCCCGCTTTGACAGTCGCCCTTGGTTCTGGCGCAGGAAGCGGAACAAGAGGTCCAGCAAGCGATCGGGCATATCGATCATCTGCTGCACTTCGATCTTGAACGCGTCATAGATGCGGAGGAATGTCGTCTCGGCCGGCAGTTCCACATCGATCGTTCGGGCGACGCATTCGAAAAGGAATTCGGCGTGCGGCGTCGCGTCGAAGTAGCGGTAGAAGTCCGCAGTGTGAACCGCCCCGGCTTTACCGGAGACCGTTTGGTTTAAGTTATGCGGCCATGGCTGGCGCGTCCAGCATGGCGTAATATCGTTCTTCGGCCTCGGCTGGCGGGATGTTGCCAATGGGCTCCAGAAGGCGTCGGTGGTTGAACCAGTCGACCCATTCCAAAGTGGCGAACTCTACGGCTTCGAAGTTTCGCCACGGCCCACGTCGATGGATGACCTCGGCCTTGTAAAGACCGTTGATCGTTTCGGCGAGAGCGTTGTCATAACTGTCGCCGACACTGCCGACAGACGGCTCGATGCCAGCCTCCGCCAGTCGCTCAGAATAGCGAATGGACACATATTGCGAGCCGCGGTCGGAATGGTGAACCAGCCCGCCACGGTGGACGGGCCGTCGATCATGAAGTGCCTGATCGAGGGCATCGAGCACAAAGCCCGCATGGGCAGTCCGGCTTGCCCGCCAACCGACGATGCGGCGAGCGAAGGCGTCGATCACGAACGCGACGTAAACGAAGCCCTGCCAAGTGGCCACGTACGTGAAATCCGAAAGCCAGAGCATATTCGGCGCGGGCGCGAAGAAGTACCTGTTCACACGGTCGAGCGGACACGGCGCGGTCTTGTCGCTGATCGTCGTGCGGATCGGTTTGCCGCGAATGATGCCTTGCAGCCCCATTGCCCTCATAAGCCGAGCGACAGTGCAGCGGGCGATGTCGTAACCCTCCCGCAGCAACTGTCGCCAGACTTTCCGCACGCCGTAGACCTGGAAGTTCTCATTGAACACCCGTAGTATCTCGACCTTCATGGCAATGTCGCGTCGGGCGCGGGCCGATAGACGGTCCACGTCCGTGCGCTTGGCGATGACCTCATAATAGGTGGACGGGGCAATCGGCAGCAATCTGCAGATCGGCTCGACCCCGAGCACCGAGCGGTGTGCATCGATGAAGGAAATCATCGCTTCAGTGGGCGGTCGAGCTCCGCCATCGCAAAATACGCAGAGGCTTTACGCAAAATCTCGTTGGCCTGACGAAGCTCGCGGTTCTCCCGTTCCAGAGCCTTCATCTTCTCGGCGACGTCACTCGGCAGGCCAGCACGCTTGCCGCTATCCACCTCGGCCTTCTTCACCCACTCATTGAGCGTATGCGCCGAGCAGCCGATCTTGGCGGCTATGGAAGATATTGCCGCCCATCGCGAAGGATGCTCGGCTTCATGCTCGACCACCATTCGAACGGCGCGGGCGCGGACTTCAGGAGAAAACTTGTTCGTCGTCTTGCTTGTCATAGACCCTACTTCTCACGAGTTGGGGTCTCCGGCAAACCCGGTGCGGTTCAGTGTCATTTAGCACCGCGACATTGCCACGATCTGTTGATTGCCAACGAACAAGCGGCAAAAGGCGGCGTGAGTAGCTTTCCAATACGGCTCGATAGGCATCTATGCGGTCCAGGATGACTGACGAGACCGGAAAGACGAGACCGGGAGGGTTGAACCCGCGCTCGGCGAGAACATGATGGATCAGATAGCGGTGCAGCCGGCCGTTTCCGTCCTCGAAAGGGTGGATGTAGACGAAGCCGAAGGCGAGAGCCGCGGCGGCGAGAACGGGATCGAGATGCTGTGCCGCACTGAGGTCGAAGGAAGCCAGGCCATCTATCAGCGCGGGCAGATCTTCGTGTCGGGCGCTGATATGATCGGGGATCGGTGCCCCTGACAGTCGATCATGCTCGCCGATGAAGTCACCCTCGACACGCAGGCCGAGATGGACGAAGCGCGCGTCGCCGATGACGATGCGCTGCAACCGCTCCAGTTCGCCGCGGTCTATCGGCCGGCGGCCGGCCTCTCCGATCGCCTTGCCCCAGCGCTGGATGCGATCTTGCGGGGGGTCTTCTCCCTCGATCTGGAAACTCGAGCGCGAATCCCTGAGCAGTAGGAATGCTGCGGTGCGTGCAAGCAGGTCCGCCGGCACTTCGGCGATCAACTGCCGCACTTCGTCGCCAAGCCGGCGCGCAACGAATGCGTCGAGCGAGGGCGTGCGGAAGATCATCGGGCAGACAAACCGAGCCACCTCTGATTGGAGCGCCGGGCCTTGCCGCGGTCATCAACGATCTCCGCGTAAATCTCGTAAACGCGGTCTGAACCGCGAGCCTGTAACCGGACGCGAGCATCCCTCCGCAGTTGTGCGTGCGTGGCGGCGCGCCGCTCACCGGCGCGCCGACTGATTTTGCTGGTACCTTTGCCCGACTCCGGCATTCTTCAGGCCGCGACCCTGATCCGCCCCTTCATGTTGGGGTGGAAACGGCAGTAGTAATCCACGGTGTCGTCGGCAGTAACAACATGAGTTGCAGTTTTGCCCGGCGGGATCGTCACCTCCCAGCCGCCCTTGACGGTGGCGGTGTGGGCAAAGGGGTCGCCGTTCGTCCACTCGATCGTCTCGCCGACCCTGGCCTCGATCTCGGCCGGCTGGAAGGCGAGTTTCTCGATTTTCACATGGACCGTGCCGTTATGCGCGCGGGCGAGGGTGGTACCGGCCAGCACCGCTGCGCCGGCCACGAGCACTTGCCGCCGCTTGAGAAGGCACGCGGTCATTTCAGGCCTGCGGCGACATGCTTGGCATGCTGTTCATGGCCCTGGAAGAGTTTCAGGCCGGTTTCCAGCAGGTCCTTCAGTTCGGCATTCTGGGCCGAAGGGATCAGCAACGTTTCAAGCGCGCCGTTGACCTGTTGGTGGTAGGCGACCTCGTTGTCGATATAGGCCTTGTCGAAGGCCGCACCGTCGAGCTTGCCGAGTTCGGCACGCTTCTCCTCAGCCGCCTTGGCGAGCGCCTGGCTGGTGGCGTTGTCCTCGGGCGTCACGTTGAGTTTCTTGACAAGCGCCAGCGCCATGTCGTTGACGGCCTCGTGGTCCTTCTGCATCGACTCGGCGAAGGCCTTGACGTCGGCGTTCGTCGTCTTTGTCAGGGCAAGCTTGGCGGCCTCGACGTCGATGACGCCGGCGCTATAGGCGATGTGGGCGATCTCAGGGTCGGTCGGCTTGTCGGCGGCCGTTGCGATGGTGGCGGCCAGGGCGAAGCATGCGGCACTGAGCGTGGAAATCAAGGTCTTCATCGGGGTCTCCTTGGCGCCGGCGAATGACTGGCGCTTGTTTCGGTTAACGAAGCATTGGATGCCGGCGGACCGAAGAGGTTCCCGTTATTCTGCGAGCCCGAGTTTCGCGATGACGGCTTCCGTCAGCCGGTCGCAGCGCGTGCCGGCGAAGGGGAAGGCGTCGATCAGCACCGGGCCGATCTGTGCTTCAAGCCGGGTCCGGATGAGCTTGCGGGCACGGTGGAGCCGCGTCTTGACCGTGGCAGCGGGCAGATCGAGCAGCGCCGCCGTCTCCTCGACGCTGAGCCCCTCGATGACGCGGGCGACGAAGACGAGGCGGAAGGTTTCGGGAAGTGCGTCGGTCGCCTCCTCGACGAGGTGAAGAATCTGTCGCTGCGCCATGACACGCTCCGGATCGGCAATGGAGGAGGAGATCGGGAAGGGGATGATCTCCGCCTCCGCCGGACCGCGTGCAGGCACGGCGCGCTTCAGGCGCTTGTGTGCCCGAAGCCGCATCAGCGCGGCGTTGAGCGCGATGCGCGATAGCCAGGTCGACAACGAGCATTCGCCTTGGAAACTGTTGAGACTGGCGAAGGCGCGGAGATAGGCTTCCTGCAACACGTCCTCGGCATCCGCATTGCTGCGGACGACGGCCCGAACGAGACGGTAGAGGCGCTGGTTGTGGGCCTTGATGATCTTGCGGACGGCCTCCGCCTCGCCCGCAACCGCGCGGCGGATCAGGGCGGCCTCGTCTTCGGCGAGGGTGGGAATGGAAATGTTCTGGACGGCGGGCATCGGCATACTCCTTTCGCAAGAGTATTGGATGCCGGATGTTCCGCAAGGTTCCCGGCGGATTTGTGCTCTCTTGCAGCCCTTGAGGATCGTGGGAAGCCAGCTCTGCCATCATATTTGGGCAGCGCCGCTTCTCCGTTTGTGCTATCGATCCATCGAGATGACCCGATCAAGCAACATAGCCGTTCTGGCCAACCGCGATGCGCTGGATGTCCAGGCACTTCTCTCCCGGACTGTGACTGCCTGGCGCGGGACGGGTATGCGGATCGTCGGCGTGATCGCCGAAAACAACGATGTCGCAGGGGCGTGCAGCGCGGGTCTGCTGCGTGACATCGTTTCAGGCAGAAGCTTCTCCATCCAGCTCGACGCCGCGCCGGCCGGTACGACGTGCCACCTCGATAGCCGGGGCGTGGAAGATGCCTGTGCGGAGTTGCTTCCCGGGATAGCCACGGCGGACGTCGTTGTTCTCAGCAAGTTCGGCAAACTCGAAGCGATGCAGCAGGGTTTCTGGAGGGCATTCTCGGCTGCCGTCGCCGCCGGCAAGCCTCTCCTGACGACGGTATCATCGAGACACGCCGAGGCCTGGAGGGCGTTTGCGCCGCAGGCGGAGTGGCTCCAGCCGGACAACCCGTCAATCGAGCAGTGGTGGCACACGGTGAGACCGCTGTCCGGCAATTCTGAACAACACGGAACGACGACAGAAGAGCGAGCCGCACAACAGTAGAGACCTTTGCCATTTCGCTCTTCCGACGGCGTTAAGATGTGGCGAAGCAGACGCGCATGTTTTTGCGCGATCGAATAAATTCGAACAAAGATTGTGGCCATCGCCTTGTCGGAGAACGCGTTGCGAGCCAGGAGTCCGGCTTCCACAAAAGCGAGCCGCACGCAGCTTCGACGCCATCACACACGCCCTCGGTGACATCATCAACCTTTTCTCAGTCGAAGAATGCAGAAATTTCTTCAGAGCTGCAGGATATGAGTCTCAATAAACGCGACACGCTTTAGCTGGCCCCCATTTCTTGCTTTTCGCAATTACTCCTCTGGAGAATTACGCTGGGTGATCTATGTTCCCGAGCGCAGAATTCGCAAGGAGAGGGAAAAGTCGATGACGAATTTGGTTCCACTGGCGCTTGCCGCCGTTGCGGCGACGCTTTTCATCTGCATGTTTCCTGTCTGGCGCGTACGACTAGCGGTCGCGTCCGCAATCGGCCTGGTGGCCATAACCCTCGTCGCGCTGCCCGCGGCGGCGCAGACCCACGACCACGGCGCGCAACCGGCGAGCGAACAGTCCGGCGAAGCTTCCGGCGAGGAGGTGAGCCCGACGCGGAACGATCCGGCGCTCGGCACGAGCTATCACAGCGCCACCACATTCACCTTGCGGACGGGAATTGCGGCCGGCCGTATGGTGTATATCGGCGTCGGCGGCGACATCGACGGTGAGGTCAATCCCGAAATGATGGTGCACGAGGGCGAGATCGTCCAGATCAACCTCATCAACGGCGAGGGCGCCGAGCACGACGTCGTCATTGAGCAGTATGCGGCGCGCTCCTCCGTCGTAGTCGGCCAGAATGCCTCATCCACCTTCTCTTTCACGGCGAACAAGGTGGGCGAATTCGCCTATTTCTGCTCGATCGCCGGCCACCGGCTCGCCGGCATGGAGGGCCTGCTGCGCGTCATGCCCGGCGCGCGCGAGACGATGGACATGGACGCGGCCGACATCGTGCGCGATCCCGCCGACCTGCCCGGCCCGATCGGCTCGCGGCCCACACAGGTCGTACGCGTCGACTTCGAAACGATCGAGCTGAAGGGCAGACTCGACGACGGCACGACCTATGTCTACTGGACCTTCAACGGTAAGGTGCCGGGTCCCTTCGTGCGCGTGCGCGTCGGCGACACCGTCGAAGTCCACCTGAAGAACGCCTCCGATAGCGTGATGATGCATTCGGTCGACTTCCACGGCGCGACCGGGCCCGGCGGCGGAGCGGACTTCACCCAGACCGCGCCGGGCGACGAGACCGTCGTCACCTTCCAGGCGCTGAAGCCCGGCATCTACGTCTACCATTGCGCGACGCCCAGCGTGGCGCACCACATCACCAGCGGCATGTACGGCCTGATCCTGGTCGAACCCGAGGGCGGCCTGCCGCAGGTCGACCGTGAGTTCTACGTCATGCAGGGCGAGCTCTATACGGTCGAGACTTTTGGCACGAAGGGCGACCTGGAGATGGACTACGACAAGCTCACCTCCGAGCGGCCGGAATACTTCCTGTTCAACGGAGCTGTCGGCGCGCTGACGAAATCGCATCCGCTCTATGCCAATGCCGGTGAGACGGTGCGCATCTTCTTCGGCGTCGGCGGACCGAACTATACCTCGTCCTTTCATGTCATCGGCGAGATCTTCGACCACGTCTATACGCTGGGAAGCGTAACCTCGCCGCCACTGACCGGCGTGCAGACTGTCAGCGTGCCGCCGGGCGGGGCCACGATTGTCGACTTCAAGATTGACCGCGGCGGCCATTACGTGCTGGTCGACCACGCGCTGTCGCGCGCCGAGCGGGGGCTTGCGGGCTACCTGATCGTCGACGGGCCGGAGAACGACTCCATCATGCATGCCGGTCCTGCCGACCAGGGCGTGCAATAGGATGTGTCGGTAAGGCCCGCGGGAGACTTTCCGCGGGCGGCATGGGTGAATTCTTTCTTACTCCGCTATCTCCTCTTGCGGGGCTTTTTGACAATAAAGGAGAGTCTGCGTGAAGATCACAACTGCTGTTTCTTCCGTTTTACTTCTGTCACTTGCACTGCCCGTATATGCCGCGGACCATCAAGTGCGGATGCTCAACAAGGGCGCCAAGGGGGCGATGGTCTTTGAACCGGACTTCGTCAGAGCCGAGGTCGGAGATACCGTCACTTTCGTGCCGACCGATAAGGGACATGATGCCGAAAGCATCAAAGGCATGATCCCGGACGGAGCAGAGCCGTTCAAGGGCAAGATCAATCAGCAAATCACCGTCACGATGGAGAAGGAAGGTGCCTATGGCGTCAAGTGCACACCGCACTACGGCATGGGTATGGTGGCCCTGATCGTTGCTGGCGCACCGACGAACCTCCAGGAGGCGAAGACGCCGAAGCATCCAGCCAAAGCCAAGAAGGTATTTGAGCAGTTGTTTGCTCAAGCAGAGGGGCACTGACCAAAGATTCGGCCATGGAACGTCATAATCCGCAATCGATGGAGGAGCCTTTTGGAGCATCGACCGATGAAGCGGACATTTTTTACCTCCACTGATTGTCGACCTTCGGTGAGCGGGCATCCATCTGTCTGGTCAAGATGAATGCCGGCCGCGTCCCATAGTCCACGCGAAAATGATCTCTGATCCCACCCAGGACAGGGTATCTGGATGCCAGCGCCGCAGCTAAGCCGGCTTGCAATAAAATTCGACGAAGACGCGGACCGGCCCGATGACTTCGACTTGGTGCGGCTGCTGTGGCAGAATGATGCCCGGCTTTCCCGGCTCTAGAATGGTCTGCGAAATTGGGTCCAATACCCGATAGAGCAGCCTTCCCTCAAGGACCGTGATCAACGCCCATGTGCCAATCTTGGTCATGTGTCGGTGCTGCAGCGCATGAGGGAGCGTGTCCTGGTCGAATTCCGGAGAGCGCCCATAGGCGACGACATCGTCGGGAAGATTTTTCATTCTCACTTGTCCTCGACATCTGGTTTTTGTAGCGACGATTGGTGACCGCCGCGAAATTTCTCTAGTTAGAGCATGCTGCTCTCATACGGAAGCCTACCCTGAGTTTTCGAGGTAGTTTGCGCATTCGGCTGGTGAGAAGCAGTCGAGCATTTCACCGGCCTTGCGCCATGTCGCCTCGACGGTGCGCGGCTGTTCTCTCCTGATGAGGTGTTTGAGCTTGGCAAGGACTTGCTCGATCGTGTTGTCATGATGACTCTCCAGTCCGGATTCCTGTTGAGGCGTGGGATAGGCTGACGAGCTAGATACGTTGTATCCCCACCCTGGCGACACGCCCTTTGAGCTTTCCGCGCCGGAGCCAGCCGTAGGCGGTCTGACGATGGACGCCGATCTGTTCGGCGAGTTCCTGCAGGGTCACCTCGTCGTCATTGCGCCGGGGAACGTTGCCGGACCAGACAGGTCGCTTCTTGCCAAGTCCCTTTCGTACCAAAAGCTTCTGGACGATTAACGCGTCGAACCTTGGCTTCTTCGCAGGCGTCCAGCCTTCCGCGTTGAGATCGTCGGCGATCTGTCGAGCGGTCGCGCCCTCAGCACGGAGCGCTGCGATCCGATCCAGTATTTTGTCGTGATGCTCCACCTGTTCAAAGCGTCTTACGGTTCGGACAATCGGATGCGACGTTACGACCTCTCCGGCCCAGTGGCATTTTACCTCGGCACGCTCGGTTTCTCCGAACACCCGGATGACGACGCGATCAAGCATCATGCGGGCGATGGTTTGCCGGTCGCGTGATGTGGTGGACTGTGCCCTCCACAGGGCAGGCACATCTTCTGCCAGCCGGCGGACCGTGTCCTTTTCCTGCGCCGTTAGCCGCGCAGGTTGTCGCGCAATGGCCCGCTGGCGGTGCTCCGCGAGCGCTTGTTTCGTCGCTATTGCTGCTTCCCAATCTCGTTCAAGCGTCCGCGCGACCAGACGATTGTCAGGGTCGACAGCTTCGTAACGCCGGCGTGCGAGGGCTGTTTCATGATCCGCACGTTCCAGTCGCTGCTTCCAACCGTCGTGGAGTTGCTGTCGGTCGAGCTCTATATCCTCGGCAACTTGAATGCTGACATCGATTGCGGCCGGAGAAAGGGCTTCAAGAATCAACGAGGTCACGCATGTATCCACCGGCCGAGCGCTGATCGATTGACACCGCGGACCGCCGTAGGTGGTGGCTTCATAGCTGCAGCTATAGCGTGCTTCCCGTCCGTCCTCATTGTAACCGGTCACCATTTTACGGCCACACACGCCACACGAGATCAAGCCGCTAAGCAGTGCTGCGCCACCACGTGGAGCGCCGGAATATCGTGAACGGTTCGCCGCCACTAGTTCCTGATTCCGCTCATAGGTTTCCCAGTCGATGTACGCTGGATGCGCGTTTTGGTGCAGCACCATCCATTTTCGCGGATCGCGAACGAGGCGTCGGCCGCTATGCGGCTTACCGGGAAGCCGGAGGCGTCCTGGAAACCGACAGCGGCAATCATCTGCGCCGAGGCCGCCTGATGGCAACGGTCAGCTTCGTCTTCACCATCAACTATGTCGCCGAAATCCTCGATGAGGACGTCGACCTCCTCCGGGAGATCATCACCAATGATGACAACCTGACCTATGGGAATATCATCAGCGTCGTGACCGGAGATGACGAGAGCACACCCGCTCTGACAGACGATGGCATTGACGAACTCAGGCAGATGCTGACTGAAGCGCGTCGGTCAGCCGAAAAATGGCAGGAGTTCCTCGATTGCTTTGTCCTCGATGAAGAGATCGCCGCACGCGTCAAGACATATTCCTCGCGGTAGCAATCGGGCCGTTACGGCGTAGGCTTTTCGTGTGTTTGCGGAACTGGCGGCCTCGACGTAGCCGCGGGCGCGCTCAGTGAGGTCTTGCAACTGGGCCGGAAGGGAAGGGGGCATCGAGACTACGGTGACGGCGGTGGAAATACCGTCTGCCGCCGGCGTGCTGTACGGCGGCGCAGAGCTCTCCGGAGCTTGAAAACCGCTGTTTTCGTCGATGATTTGCGCCATTTCACTATAATGAACAAAACGAACGATAATGCAAACTTATTCGTTGTTATAGTGTACGGGACAAGGCGTGGGCTTTCTGTCGATATCCGTACCTGAACCGCACCTACACTCCGCGCAGCTCGACGCCGGGCGTGCTTCACACCTAGGTCGCGACCAAGCAGTTCCTCTTTGCCTTCAGCCTGCCGACGCTGCGTGCCTTGCCG
>NZ_JBFNXL010000003.1:0-603977 GCF_040812195.1 Shinella sp. S4-D37
CTGACGGCCATGGTCATCGCCAGGATCGGCGGGCATCCCGGCTGGTGGGCCCATTTCTATTTCTCATGCGTCGAGCTTCAGAATTCCATGGCCGGCTTCAAGCCGCCCTTCTCGCTCGCGGTCATGCTGAAGGGTTACGTGAACGGAGCGATGAACGCGCTGAGCGGCAATCACTGGATCGAACTGCTCGCGGCCTGCCTCCTCGGCTGGAGGCTGCTGGCAACGGCCGACAGGGGGGCCGGGCCGCGGTTCAACGCGCTGATGTTCGCGCTGGCCATCGCCGTCGCCGGCAAGTTCGCAAGCTTCCCGCTGCCCGAGGACCGGTACTATTTCGCCCTCGTCGCGGGCATGATCCTTCTCATCGTCACGAACTGGAAACCGCAGTTCTCGTCGGTTCCGCCGCGCCCGCGCTGAGCGGCGCGGCATGACGGCCCGGCCCGCCTGCGGACGGCATTTTTTTAACCGTGTTTGCACATCGGCGGCCCGCCGGGGCCGCCATTAACTTTGGGTTGCGGATTTCCCCCCTAGGCTCCTCCCGAATTTTGGAGAAATCAGACAGGCTTTCATGTCCTTCACCCGAGCTTTTCGGGGGATGCAGGATCGCGAGAAAATTGGCACAGAGATGAACGCGCCCGTACAACACAGAATGGACATACCGCTCGCCGTCGATCTCGACGGCACGCTCGTATCGACGGACATGTTGTGGGAAACCGTCTTTCTGCTTTTGAAGAAGAACCCTCTCTATCTGTTTCTTCTCCCCGTCTGGCTTTCCTCCGGAAAGGCCCGCCTGAAATGGGAGGTCGCCCGCCGGGTCACGGTGGATGCGGCGCACCTGCCCTACCGCCAGGACTTCCTCGCCTTCCTGCGCCGCGAGCACGCCGCGGGACGGCGGCTCGTCCTTGCGACGGCCGCAGCCGAGCCCGTCGCCCGGGCGGTCGCCGAGGAACTGAAGATCTTCAGCGCGGTCCATGCGACGAGCCCGTCGAATAATCTGTCTTCCCGCCGCAAGGCCGCGGCACTGTGCGCGGCCTATGGCGAGAAGGGCTTCGACTTCGCCGGCAACGACCGCGCCGACATTCCGGTCTTCGACGTCGCCTGCAACGCCATCATCGTCGCCCCGGACCTTGCGGCCGACCGCTACCAGAAGCGGCACGGCTCGCAACGCTTCGATTCCCGCGCCGCGACCCTGAAAACCTATGCCAGGATGCTGCGCGTGCACCAGTGGCTGAAGAACCTTCTCGTCTTCGCCCCCGCCGTGCTGGCCCATACGATCGCCTCCGCCGAAACGCTGGTCGCCTCGTCCATCGCCTTCCTCGCCTTCTCCTTTTCCGCCTCCGCGGTCTATATCCTCAACGACATCCTCGACCTGCCGCTCGACCGGCGGCACGCGACCAAGCGCAACCGACCCTTTGCCAGCGGCACCGTCTCCATTCCATACGGCCTGACCGTCTCGGCCTGCCTGCTGTTCACCGCCGCCGCGCTCTGCCTCCTGCTGCCGCTCGCCTTCGCCGGTGTCATCGCGCTCTACCTCGTCGCGACGACGGCCTATTCGCTGACGCTGAAGCGCATGCTGCTGATCGACGTCCTGTGCCTTGCCGGCCTCTACAGCATGCGCCTGCTCGGCGGAAAGGTCGCCACCGAACTGCCGCTGTCGTTCTGGCTGGTGGCGTTCGCGCTGTTCTTCTTCCTCTCGCTCGCCCTCGTCAAACGCTATGTCGAACTGCAGGGCGCGATTACCGACGAACAGGCGCGCGTGGCGGGCCGGGGCTATGTGTCCGAGGATATCGACGTCATCGGCCAGAGCGGCGTGGCCTCGGCTTTCGTCGCCGTGCTCGTGCTCTCCCTCTACATCCAGTCGAAGGAGATCGTCGCGCTCTACAGCCAGCCCTGGATGATCTGGCCGCTCGTTCCGATCGTGCTCTATATCTGCATGCGGGTGTGGATCCTCGCCCACCGCCGCGAAATGCACGACGATCCGGTGGTGTTCATCGCGACGGACTGGCGCAGCCAGCTGTTCATCGGCGCCGGCGCCGTCCTGCTGCTCGCGGCGAGCGTGGTGTGATGCGGGCGGCCTTCGACAGTTTCGGCCGCCTCGACCGCCGGGAACGGCGGGCGGTCGCCGCAGACGAGGCGCTGCGCGGCCTGCAGCGCGCGGCGGGCGCACTGCCGAGCCTTCTGGCCTACGGAAGCGGCCGCTCCTACGGCGACAGCTGCCACAACGATGCGGGCGCGCTCGTGGAAATGCGCACGAAGAACGCCATCCTCCATTTCGATCCGGCGAGCGGCATCCTCGAGGCGGAGGCGGGCGCCAGCCTGCACGAGATCCTCGTCCATACCGCGCCCTACGGCTATTTCCTGCCGGTGACACCGGGCACGCGCTTCGTAACGCTCGGCGGCGCGATCGCCAACGACGTGCACGGCAAGAACCACCATGCCCGGGGAACGTTCGGCTGCCATGTCGAGAGCTTTCGCTTGCTGCGCTCGGACGGCGTGATCCGCGATTGCTCGGCCGGCGAGAACCCGGACCTCTTCGCCGCGACGATCGGCGGCATGGGGCTGACCGGCCTGATGCTGAGCGCAAGGCTGCGGCTCATGCGGGTCGGCTCGCTCGACATAGACGAGCGGATCACCCCCTTCTCCAGCCTCGACGCCTATTTCGACCTTGCCGGAGAAGCCGACGCGCAAAACGAATATGCGGTCGCCTGGGTGGACCAGCTTGCCGTCGCGAACCGCGGCGTCCTGATCACCGGCAACCATGCGGCGAACGGAAACTTCCGGACGGGCGGGCCGGCCGCAAGGCTCGGCGTGCCGTTCGACCTGCCCTTCTCCCTGCTGAACCGGCTCAGCCTGAAACTCTTCAACAACGCCTATTTCCACGCCAAGAAGCGCAAGGACGCTCCGCATCGCAGCGGCTATGGAGCCTTCTTCTACCCGCTCGACGGCATCGGCGACTGGAACAGGCTCTACGGGCCGGCAGGGCTCCACCAGCACCAGAGCGTCATTCCCTTCGAGGCGGCCCGCGTGACCATTCCGGCCATGCTGGACGCCAGCCGCAGGGCCGGCCATGCCTCGTTCCTCACCGTGCTGAAGCGGTTCGGGGCCGTGCCCTCGCCGGGCCTCCTGTCCTTCCCCCGCCCCGGCTACACGCTGACGATGGATTTTCCCAACCGCGGCGCCACCACGCGCGCCCTCCTGGAAACGCTCGACCGGATGACCGTCGCGGCGGGCGGGCGCGTCAACCCGTACAAGGACGGGCGGATGAGCGCCTCGACCTTCCGGGCCGGTTTTCCCGACTGGCATCGGCTGGAAAGCATTCGCGACACGGCATTCTGCTCGGACTTCTGGCGGCGGACCGCGCTCGCCGGGCCGGCAGGCGACGGCGTGCCGAAAGAAACCATGAGGACGCCATGAAATTCATTCCGTTCATCCTCTTCACGGTCATGACCAACGCGGCGGCGCAATTGCTGCTGAAATACGGCATGATCACGCTGGGGCCGATCAGCTTCTCGTCGGACTCGATCGTCCAGCGGGTCTTCCAGATCGTCTTCAACCCCTGGGTCTTCGCGGGCCTCGCGATGTTCGTGATCTCGATGGCCTCGCATCTCTACGTGTTGTCCAAGGTCGATCTGTCGTTCGCCTATCCGTTCCTCAGCCTCGCCTATGTCGCCGTCGCCCTGTGCGCCTGGCTGCTGTTCAAGGAGGAACTGGGCGCGCTGAAGATCGCGGGCATCGCCTTCATCTGCATCGGCACGATCCTCATCGCGCAAAGCGGCGGCAAGCCGGCGGAAACCGAGACGACGGCCGCGACCTATAAACTCACCGAAACATAAGCCGGGACCAGACCGACACCCGACCGGACGAAAGACAGGGATAGAGCCATGAAACACATCATCTTCGGCGGCGACGGGTTCGTCGGACGCTATCTTGCCCCCCGACTGCTGGCCGACGGCCACGAGGTGGTCGTCGCCGACATCGTCAAGAGCGACCTGCCGCACTATCGCGACGCCCGTTTCGTCCACACCGACGTCACCGACCCCGCCTCCATCCGCGCGCTCGGCATCGGCGCCGAGGACATGGTCTACAACCTTTCGGCCAAGATGCTGTCGCCGATCCAGGTACGCGCCAAGCGGCACGACTTCTTCTTCCCCGTCAACTACCACGGCACGGAGAACATCCTGAAGGCGATGGACGAGGCCGGCGCGAAATCGCTCGTCCATTTCACGACGGACATGGTCTACGGCCATACCTATACCTGGCCGCAGACCGAGGACCACCCCTGCGCGCCGCTCGGCGAATACGGCATGTCCAAGCTGCGTACCGAGGAACTGGCCGTGGAATGGCGCCGGCGCGGCATGAACATCTCGCTCTTCCGGCCGCGCCTGATCATCGGGCCGGGCCGCCTCGGTATCCTGTCGAAGCTCTTCAAGCTGATCGACAGCAACCTTCCCGTTCCCATGATCGGCTCCGGCAGGAACCCCTATCAGTTCATCTCGGTGTTCGACTGCGCCTCCGCCGCCCATGCCGCCTTCAAGGCCGGCGTGCCGAACGATGTCTACAATCTCGGTTCGCTCAACCCGCCGCCCGTGCGCAAGCTCCTGGGCGACCTCGTCAAGCATGCCGGGTCGAGGTCGATCCTCCTGCCGACGCCCGCCTGGGCGGTCAAGCGCGTGCTCGACATGCTCGACCTCATCAACATGCCGCTGATGGATCCCGAGCAGTATCTCATCGCCGACGAGATGTGCGTCCTCGACGTCTCCAAGGGCGAGCGCGCGCTGGGCTGGGTTCCCCAGCACCGGGACGAGGACATGTTGATCGCCGCCTATTCCGAATATCGCAAGAAGATCGGCGGCGGCGCCGAGGCCCATGTCGGCCAGTCCAAAGCCGCCTGAGGGAGAAGAAGATGAACAGCCAAGTCCGACCGAGCCATACCGAGCTTTCCCTGCCCGTCACGCCGAAGCCGGCGCTGCTTTCGGTCGAGGAGGCGAAAGCCCTCGACGTGCCGCGCATGACCGAGCTTTTCTCCAGCCATCTCAATCCCGGCCAGCTTCATTTCATGAAGCTGCTCGGCTTCCACAAGATCAAGGTCGAGCGCGCGGAGGGCATGTACTACCACGACCAGAACGGGAGGAAGATCCTCGATTTCTTCGGCGGTTTCGGCTCGCTGGCCTTCGGCCACAACCATCCGCGCATCCTGGCCGCCCGCCAGGCCTTCCAGGACGAGAAGCGGCACGAGATCGCCATCGCCTTCATGTCGCAATATGCGACGGCGCTGGCGCACAACATCGCCGCCTGCTCGCCGGGCGATCTCGACATGGTGTTCCTCGGCTCGTCCGGCTCGGAAGCCATGGAAGCGGCGATCAAGGTGGCCGAGCGCGCCGCAGGCCCCAAGAAGCCGAAGATCGTCTATGCGGAAAACTCCTTCCACGGCAAGACGAAGGGCGTGCTCTCGATCACCGACGGACAGCTTTATCGCGGCGAGTTCAAGCTGGTCGACAACACCGTCCGCGTGCCGTTCGGCGACATAGAGGCGATCGAGAACGCCTTCCGCGCCGATCCGCAGATCGGCGTCATCGTCCTTGAAACCGTGCAGGGCGGCGGCGGCATCATCCAGGCGGACGAGGCGTTCTGGAAGAAGCTGCGCCAGCTTTGCGACCGGTACGGCGTGCTGTGGGTCGCCGACGAGGTCCAGTGCGGCCTCGGCCGCACGGGCAAGTTCTACGCCTTCGAGCACTACGGCGTCGTCCCCGACGTGACGGCGCTCGCCAAGTCGCTGGGCGGCGGCAAGGCGGCCATGGGCGCCATGATCGCCACGCGCGACGTCTACATGAAGGCCTACGGCACGCCGAAGACCGCGATGATCCACGCCATGGCGACGTTCGGCGGCATCGGCGAGGCCTGCGTCACCTCGATCGAGGCGCTCAACGTGCTCTATGACGAGCGGCTCATCGACAATTCGGCAGAAGTCGGGGATTACCTTTCGGAGCGGCTGCACGAGTTGCAGGCGCGCTATCCCTCGCTTCTGAAGGAGGTTCGCGGCAGGGGCATGATGATCGGCCTGGAGTTCCACGACTTCTCGAAGACGATGCCGCTCGTGCTGCGCCCGCTGCTCTCGGTGCTCGACGACAAGCTGAAGGGGTCTCTGCCGGGCTTCATCGGCAGCCATCTCCTGCGCGACCACGGCGTGCTCGTCGCCTTCACCGAATACAACCGCAACGTCATCCGCCTGGAGCCGCCGCTGATCTGCGAGCGCGCGCATGTGGACGATTTCATCGCCGCGCTGGACGAGGTCCTGTCGCGCGGCATCGTGCGGATCGTGAAGGATTTCGTGACGGCGCAGGTCAGATAGGCCCGGCGAAGCGGGCGGAGGATCAGCCGACCAGTCCGAACACCACGGCGCCGACGAAGAGGAAGGCGCCGGTAATGACGACCTGATTGACGAGGGCCTGCTGTCTGGCGCGGCGGGCCCTTCGGTCGCTGGTGCTGCCGAAGGCTACGGAACCGGTGCGACCATCGAGTTTGGCGTTAGTCATCCATCATCCCTTGTTCTGAAGGCTCTCTTTACCGGCCTTCGGGTGCGGACAATCATCTCCGCCCCGTTTTTTCAGGCTGAGTTATATATTATCCCTATAAGATTGATAGAGTATATTTTCTCATTTCCGCCGCAATCGTAAATTCGCCTTTCATCCTTTCCGGGGCATGCATGCCCCGGGCGCGGGCGTCCTTGCCGGGTTGCCGTGCCCAAGGTTCTGGGCCATAACTCCCCTCCCATCTGTCCGGAGGCCAACCGTCATTGCGAGCGTTGCGGGCCGTGCGTGAACGCCACGCCACGGGAGTTTTCTCCCGCGCCCATCAAGGCCCCTGAACGGGAAACGACAATGCCGACCGATCGAAAAGGAGAACGCATCATGGGCGCAACGGGACATCCAGGCACGGCCTGGCGCAAGCGCGAGTACCATCGCCAGTGGCTCTGGCGCGAAGCCAACCGCCTCTTCGACTTCTTCCAGAACCGGGCCTTCAACCCGCTCGGCGGCTTTCACGAACTCGACGTCGAGGGACGGCCGCTCAATCCCGGCAATCCGGTGCGCGGCATCCATTCCACCGCGCGGATGGTGCACTGCTTTTCCATCGGCAGCCTGCTCGGGCGCCCCGGCTCCGACGACATCGTCGACCACGGCATGAAATATCTCTGGGAAAAGCACCGCGACGCGGAGCGCGGCGGCTACCACTGGTCGCTCGACAATGCGGGCCTGCTCGACGCCAGCAAGCAGGGATACGGCCACGCCTTCGTGCTGCTGGCCGCCTCCAGCGCCAAGGTCGCCGGCCACCCGGATGCCGACCGGATGATTGCCGACGTCACCGATGTGCTGGAAAAGCGCTTCTGGGAGAAAAAGCACGGCGCGATCGCCGAAGAGTTCGAGGCGGACTGGACGGCGATCCCCGGCTATCGCGGCCAGAACTCCAACATGCACCTGACCGAAGCCCTGATGGCCGCCTTCGAGGCGACCGGCGACAAGACCTATCTCGACAAGGCGGAAAGCATCGCCGACCTCGTCATCCGCCGCCGCGCCGGCGAAAACGGCTTCCGCGTGCCGGAGCATTTCGACGAGAACTGGGTGCTGGACAAGGCCTATCGCGGCAACGAGATGTTCCGCCCCTCCGGCACCACGCCCGGCCACTGGCTGGAATGGGCGCGCCTCGTCCTGCAGCTCTACGCGCTCGGCGGCAGGAAGCACGACTGGATGCCGGAGGCCGCCAGGGCGCTTTTCGCCCAGTCCGTCGCGCTCGGCTGGGACAAGGAGAAGGGCGGCTTCTTCTATACGCTCGACTGGGACGACACGCCGGTCAACCGCAACAAGCTGTGGTGGCCGATGGCCGAAGGCGCGGGCGCGGCGGCATTCCTCGCCGAACACCTGCCGAGCGATCTCCACGAGACGTGGTATCGCAGGATCTGGGACGCCATCGCGCGTCATTTCCTTGATCAGGACCGCGGCGGCTGGCATGAAGAACTGACGGAGGACCTCGTGCCGAGCTATACCCTGTTCGCCGGCAAGGGGGACATCTATCATGCGCTCCAGGCCTGCCTGATCCCGCTCTTTCCGGCGACCGGCAGCCTGACGAAGGGCATCATCGAGGCGGGCGGCCGCTAGGGCATCCTGCGTCCGGAAGCTGCATGGGAAGGGGTCGCGCCCTGCCTTACGGCAGCGGGCAGACGGGAGCGGAATGATCGACATACCGGACCAGATTTCGACCGTTTGGATCGCCGCCGCCATGGCGGCGTTCCTCGTAAAGCACTTTTTGGCCGATTTCCTTTTCCAGACGGACTGGATTGCCCTGGGCAAGGAGCGGCGGGACGGCTGGCTGCTGCCGCTCCTGATCCATGCCGGCCTGCACGGCGCCCTCACCGCCCTTCTGTTTCTCCTCGTCGCCCCGCCGCTCGCCTGGCTCGGTATCGCCGACGCCCTCGTCCACGGCGCGATCGACCGGATGAAGGGCATCGCCGGCCGGCGCCGGGCGCTCGTGCCCAGCAAGACGGGTTTCTGGTGGCTGCTCGGGGCGGACCAGACGCTGCATCACCTGACGCATCTCGTCCTGGCGGTCGTTCTCGCCGCCGCCGCTTCCGCGGGATAGTCTGTCGTCACGCCGCCTTGTCGGCGGCTCCTGACGCCAGGGCCTCGCGCAACAACAGGTCCGTCAGGGCGAACTTGTCGGCAAACCAGCGGTCCGCCGCGTGCCACATGGCCGGCGTCAGCCGGATGTCGTGGCCGCCGCGCGCCGTGGTGGTCACGAGGCTCGCATCGCGCGCCGCCTCGACGATACGCCGGACATGGGTGCGCGAGACGCCGGTCTGCATGGCAAGCCCCTGGTAGCCCGAGGCGATGACGCCGTCATCGCCGGCGCGCGCGCCGCGCAGAAGAAGCAACAGGATCATGTAGCCGCAATCATGGGCGAAGAACGGCGCCAGCGGCAGATGACGGCGGATGATCCGGCTGAGGCCCGGCAAATGCGGCAGCGTCGCCCGGCGCATGGCACGGTGCAGTTCCGGCGTGAGCGGCCCGCTGCACCCCTCCGTCGGCGAGAGCCCGAGCGCCGACAGCCCCTCGATGAGGTAGCCGAGAATGCCGGCATCGCGCGCCAGAAGGGCCGCGCCGGGAACGAGCAGGCGCACGCGCCGGTCCGAGGCATGCGGCTGCTGCGTGAGGAAGCCGTATTTGCGCAGACAGGAGACCTGGGCCTCGACGCGGTTGCGGCTCGCCACGCCGAGTTCCGTGACCTCGCGCTGCAGTCGCCCGAGCGTCAGCCAGGTGGATCCGCGCGCCATGTCCTGCCCGGCATGCAGCGAGAGCGCGGCAAGATAACAGAGGAACCGCCCCTCCTCCAGGATGAGCCGGTTGAAGAGATGGTTGCCCTCGTAGAGCGCGAGCTTGCCGGCGATGAGCCGGTCGCGCGCGGCGGCAAAACCCGGCGCATTGAGGAACTCGAACGGCGGCACCTTGAAGACCAGCGCGCTGTCGGCAAAGGAAACCTGATCCATATCCATTCCCCGATCCGGAACGATGCGCCCCCTCGTGTGGTTGCCACGGCATCGCGGGCCCCGATGAACCCATTATTTTCCATGGGGTTGCAGGCCGTTGAAACTGTCAATTGTATTCCGGGGGCCAATCGGCATTATGAGACGGGGCGCCAAAAGAATGAGACACCGTGCCAAGCCGGGAAATCCGGCGCGGGGGCGAATTTCCGGGAACCTTCGTCCGTCCCTGCCTCTTGGCAGGCAAGACCGGCCGCCATCGAACCGTCGCGAGAGAGAATGAATCCCGTTGCCAAGCTGCCCTCCAACTCCATCCTGGCCGAAGCCGGCGCGGATTGCCGTCGGGCAAGCCGGCTGTTTGCCGAGACGCTCGACCCCGTCTTCCGCACGAGCATGGCGACGCCGGAGCGGATCGCCGATTTTCGCGCGAGCCTCTCCACCTATTTCATGGGGCCGGCCCTGTTCTTCGCCGCCGAGATGCTCGGCACGACCTACTGTTTCTCGCGCGATCCCGGGCGCATCGCCCGCAGCGGGCTCGACCTCATCTTCGTGCAACTGACGCTGGACGGCGGCGACCTGCGCACGGTCAACGGCCAGACGATACGGGTGGAGGCGGGCGACATATCGCTCTTCGACCTGTCGCGGCCCCTGCAGGCCGAAACGCAGCGCTGTCGCAACCTCACCCTCGTGCTGCCGCGCCACCTGCTGTTCGGCAAGGAAGGGCAGAACGACGCACTGCACGGGCTTCTCCTGAAGCGCTCGACCAGCACGGCGCGCCTGATCGGCAGCCATCTGCGCGCCCTTTTCGCCGATCTTGCGGACATCACCCCGGACGAGGCGCCGGCCATCGTCACCGCCACGGCCAACCTCGTCACCAATCTCGTCGGCCCGCAGCTTGCCGAACGCAGCCTCCCCTCCCCCACGGTGCGCGGCGCCGTCATCATGGAAATCCGCCGCTATATCGAGCAGCACCTCGCCTTGGCGGATCTCGGGCCGGAGCATCTGTGCAAGATGTTCGGCCTGTCGCGCGCCTCGCTCTACCGGCTGTTCGAACCGATCGGCGGCGTCACCGACCATATCCGCAGCCGGCGCCTGCGCGCGGCCTTCGACATGCTTGCGGACAAGCGCAAGCGCGCCGTCGGCGAGATCGCCTATGCCTGCGGCTTTTCCGATATTTCCGCCTTCTCCCGCGCCTTTCGTCACCAGTTCGGCATCAGCCCGCGCGAGGTGCGCGAGATGGGCGACCGCGGCCCCCGCGCCCCCGGTTCCGCCGAAAGGCAGGCCGCCGCCTCCGTGCACGACTGGCTGCGCATCGTCAGCGCCCTTTAGCCGCTCCGCCGGGTATCTTGCCGTTTGACACTTGAAATCACATCAACCAATATGTGATCACATTTCTCGGAAGTAGGCTGGAGAACGGAATGGAGAGGGCGGAGCTGGAGGCGCGCGCCCGCGCGCTCATCGAGGCGGAGGCGGCGGTTTTCCGCGCGCAGCGACCGCGGTCGGCGGCGGCGCATGACGAGGCGACCTCCGGCTTCTTCGACGGCGTGCCGCAGCACTGGATGCTCGACTGGCCGACGCCCTTCCCCCTCGTCGTCGAGGAGGCGAGCGGCGCGGAGCTCGTCGATCTCGACGGCAACCGCATCGTCGACGTCTGCCTCGGCGATACCGGCGCCATGTTCGGCCACGGCCCCGCCCCGGTGCTGGAGGCGCTGAAGAAGGCCGGCACGCGCGGCCTCACCACCATGCTGCCCTCCTCCGATGCCGGGATTGTCGGCCGCCTGCTGGTCGAGCGTTTCGGCCTGCCGCGCTGGCAGCTCGGCGCCACGGCGAGCGACGCCAACCGCTTCGCCATCCGCGTCGCCCGCGCCGTCACCGGCCGGGCCAAGCTCCTCGTCTTCGACGGCTGCTACCACGGCGCGGTGGACGACACGCTGGTGGACCTCGTCGACGGCAGGACCGTTTCGCGCCGCAACCTGCTCGGCCAGGTGCGCGACCTCGGCGAACTCACCGTCTCGATCCCGTTCAACGACGAGGCCGCGCTGGAGCGGGCGCTCGCCGGAAACGACATCGCCTGCGTGCTCGCAGAGCCCGTCATGACGAACTGCGGCATGATCCCGCCCGCGCCCGGCTTCCACGATGCGCTGCGCCGCCTGACGCGCGACGCCGGCACGCTGCTGCTCATCGACGAGACGCACACGATCTCCACCGGCCTCGGCGGCTATACGAAGGTGCACGGGCTGGACCCCGACCTCATGGTCATGGGCAAGCCGATCGGCGGCGGCGTGCCCGTCAGCGTCTGGGGCATGACGCAGGCGATCTCCGACAGGCTGCACGTCATCCGCCGCGAGCAGAGCGGCCACGGCCATTCCGGCATCGGCACGACGCTGTCGGGCAGCGCGTTGCAGCTCGCCTGCCTGCGCGCCTGCCTCGAACAGGTCATGACCGAGGAGGCCTACCGCGTCATGCAGGCCCGCGCCGACCGCATCGAAGCCGGCTTCAAGGCCGCCATCGCCGCCGCCGGGCTCGACTGGACGGTCTCGCGCGTCGGCGCGCGGCTGGAGGTCGTCTTTTCGAAGGTTGCCGTGCGCAATGCCGCCGAGGCGCGCGCCGCCGCATCGGACACGATCGAAGCCGCCCTGCATCTTTCCATGCTGAACCTCGGCTATCTCCTGACGCCCTTCCACAACATGGTGCTCGTCAGCCCCGCCCTTTCGGAACGGCAGGCCGACGGCCTCGTCACGGCCTTCGCGACCGTCACCGGCCGCCTTGCGGAACGGAGGGCCGCCGCGTGAGCCGGGACCTTGCCGCCCGGCCGCCGGAAGCCGCCGATATCGCCGAGGCCGAAGCCTTCCTCGCCGCCCATCCGGACATCACCGCCTTCGATCTCGTCCTGGTCGACCTCAACGGCATCGCCCGCGGAAAAATCATCCGGCGGCATGAGCTTTTGCCGATCTTCCGCGCCGGCCGGCACCTGCCCGGCTCGATCCTCGGCCTCGACGTGACGGGCGAGGACGTGGAGGAAACCGGCCTCGTCTGGTCGGACGGCGATGCGGACCGGCGCGCATGGCCGGTTCCCGGCTCGCTCGTGCCCCTGCCGTGGACCTCGCCGCCGCGCGGCGAACTGCGGCTTTCCCTCTTCGAACTCGACGGCGCGCCGATGGCCGCCGACCCGCGCCATGCGCTGGCGCGCCAGGTGAAGCTGCTGGAAGCCGACCAATTCCACCCCGTGCTCGCCTACGAGCTGGAATTCTACCTGCTCGACCGCGCGCGCGCCGCCGACGGCACCTTCCAGCCGCTCCGCCTGCCGCTTTCCGGCGAGCGGCCCGAAGGCATCCAGGTCTACGGCGTCACCGAGCTCGACCGGCTGGAGCCCTTCATCGACGCCGTCTATCGCGGCGCGGAGGCGCAGGGCCTCCCGGTCGAGACGATGATCTCGGAATATGCCCAGGGCCAGTTCGAGCTGACGCTGCGCCACGGCGCCGCGCTGCGGGCCGCCGACGATCTCGCCATGCTGAAGCGCCTCCTGCGCGCGCTTGCCGTGCGCCACGGCATGATGGCCTGCTTCATGGCAAAGCCCTTCGCCGGCCGTGCCGGCTCGGGCATGCATGTCCATGCGAGCCTTGCCGATGCCGGGGGCGCGAACCGTTTCGCCGATGAGGGCGAAGCGCTTTCGCCGCTCCTGCGGCAGGCCATCGCCGGCCTCTTGCAGACCATGCACGAATCCATGCTCGTCTTCGCCCCGCATTTCAACTCGTGGCGCCGCTTCTCCGCCCAGAGCTATGCGCCGACGACGCCGACCTGGGGCACCAACAACCGCAGCGTCGCGGTGCGCGTGCCGGCCGGCTCCCCCGCCGGCCGCCATCTGGAACAGCGCGCCGCCGGCATCGATTCCAACCCCTATCTCGTCGGCGCAACGGTACTTGCCGGCATGCGCAGGGGCATTCTCGAAAAGGCCGATCCCGGCCCGCAAACCACGGCCTATGCGGAAAATGCCGGCGACGACCTGCCGCCGGACTGGCGCAGCGCCATCGAGACGGCAAGCCGCTCCGCCTTCCTGAAGGACGCGCTCGGCGAGCGCCTGCACCACGTCTTCCTCGCCCTCAAGCGCGCCGAATATTGCCGCTTCGCTGCCGAAGTCACCGCCCTCGAACGCACGCTCTATGGCGAAATCGTCTGATCATGAAAACCTTCTACACCGCCGACCATCACCTGCATCACAGCGGCATGGAGCTGTCCTTCGGCCGCATCGTCGAGACCTTCGAAAAGCCGGAACGCGCCGAGATCGTGCTGAAGCGCGTCAGGGAGGCCGGCCTCGGCCCGGTGATCGAACCTGCCGCCTATGAGCGGGCCGCCATCGAGCGCATCCATACGCCGGATTATCTCGATTTCCTGCAAAACGTCTTTGCCGAATGGCGCGCCGCCGGCCGTGGCGGCGAGGTCTGGCCCTATAGCTGGCGCCATCGTTCCATGCCGATGCTCGACGCCCCGCCCTCCGGCCTCGACGCCCGTCTTTCCTACTATTCCTTCGACATGGCCGGCTCGATCACCGGGACGACCTGGCAGGCCGCCAGGCGCGCCGCCGACACGGCGCTTGCCGGGGCGGACGCCGTGCTCACCGGCGAGCGCGCCGCCTTCTCGCTCTGCCGCCCGCCCGGCCACCACGCCGGCCGCGATTTCTTCGGCGGCTACTGCTATCTCAACAATGCCGCCATCGCCGCCCAGCGCTTCCTCGACAACGGCCATGCGCGCGTCGCGATCCTCGATGTCGACTACCACCACGGCAACGGCACGCAGGAGATCTTCTACGACCGCGACGACGTGCTGCTCGCGAGCCTCCACGGCGATCCGGATTTCGAGTTCCCCTTCCATCTCGGCCACGCCCGCGAACGCGGCGCCGGCAGGGGCGAGGGCTTCAACCTGAACTATCCCCTCCCCGCCGGCACGACCTGGCCGGACTGGCAGGCCGCCTTCGAGGATGCGCATGCAAGGATCGGCGCCTACGCTCCGACCGCTCTCGTCGTCTCGCTCGGCGTCGATACTTTCAAGGACGATCCGATCTCGCAGTTCAAGCTGGAGAGCGGGCATTTCCTGACGATCGGCCGCCGCATCGCCGATCTCGCCCTGCCGACGCTCTTCGTCATGGAAGGCGGCTACGCCGTGGACGCCCTCGGCGTCAACGCCGTGAACGTGCTGCAGGGTTTCGAGGGCGCCTGACACCCTGCTCAAAGGTCGGTATGCAAGTTCTTCCGCGACAGGTTCTTCACGTCCCGCTCGCCGCAGAGCGCCATGGTGACGTCGAGTTCCTTGCGGATGATTTCCAGCGCGCGGCGCACGCCCGCCTTGCCGCCGGCGCCGAGGCCGTAGAGGAAGGGGCGGCCGATATGGGTGCCCTTGGCGCCGTAGCACAGCGCCTTCAGCACGTCCTGGCCGGAGCGGATGCCGCCGTCGAGATGCACTTCCATCCTGTCGCCGACGGCGTCGACGATGCGCGGCAGCATGCTGATCGAGGAGGCGGCGCCGTCGAGCTGGCGGCCGCCGTGGTTGGAGACGATGATGGCGTCGGCGCCGCTGTCGAGCGACATGCGCGCATCCTCCTCGTCGAGGATGCCCTTGAGGATGAGCTTGCCGCCCCAGCGGTCGCGGATCCACTCGATGTCCTTCCAGGACAGCTGCGGATCGAACTGTTCCGAGGTCCAGGAGGAGAGCGAGGACAGGTCCTTCACGCCCTTGGCGTGGCCGACGATGTTGCCGAAGGTGCGGCGCTTGGTGCCGAGCATGTCGAGGCACCAGAAGGGTCGCGTCGCCATCTGCCAGAGGTGTTTCGGCGTGAAGCGCGGCGGGGCGGAGAGGCCGTTGCGCAGGTCCTTGTGGCGCTGGCCGAGGATCTGCAGGTCGAGCGTCAGCACGAGCGCCGAGCAGCCGGCGGCCTTTGCGCGGTCGATGAGGTTGTGGACGAACTCCTTGTCCTGCATCACGTAGAGCTGGAACCAGAAGGGCTTCGACGTGACGGAGCGCACGTCCTCGATCGAGCAGATGCTCATCGTGGACAGCGTGAAGGGCACGCCGAACTCCTCGGCCGCCTGCGCGGCGAGCATCTCGCCGTCGGCATGCTGCATGCCGGTGAAGCCGGTCGGCGCGAGCGCGACGGGCATCGACACCTTCTCGCCGATCATCTCGCTTTCCAGCGACCGGTTCGTCATGTCGACGAGCACGCGCTGGCGCAGCTTGACCTTGTGGAAATCGTC
Source organism: Shinella sp. S4-D37 (assembly GCF_040812195.1). NCBI lineage: Bacteria > Pseudomonadati > Pseudomonadota > Alphaproteobacteria > Hyphomicrobiales > Rhizobiaceae > Shinella > Shinella sp. S4-D37. Next base: position 15,772 of record NZ_JBFNXL010000003.1, read on the forward strand.
CTCATTGGCGCGGTAGGTGCCCTCGGTCCAGGCGCCGGAATCCGCATATTCGAAGAACATCTTCGGCACGCGACGGCGCGCCCGGTCCTTGAGGTCCGCGATCGTCAGGGCCTGGTCCACGCTCATGCTGTCTGTCCTCGCATCATCCGGCTTTTCGGGATCGCATTCTTTTACGAGGCGTCGCACAGGCCTGCAACGGCTTCCTGCCGGTTTCGGCGGGAAACATCGATCCTCACATGAATGAGATATTCACCAATAAAGAATGATGCAGCGGTGCTGTCAATGCGCAATCGCGCCGGCACACCGGCCCACGCAGAAAATCGCCCTCCCGACGGACCGGGAGGGCGAAAGTCTTACTTCACCGCGTAGAACTTCGCCATGTCGGGCAGGCGCTTCACGCGGATGCTCGACGCCTTGCCGGCGGTGCGGAAGGCTTCGAAGCGCTCCTTGCAGACCTCCGCCATCAGGGCGGTCGCCGGCTTCAGGTAGGTGCGCGGATCGAAATTGTCGGGCTTTTCCTTGAAGTTCTTGCGGATCGTGCCGGTCATGGCGAGGCGCAGGTCCGTGTCGATATTGACCTTGCGCACGCCGAGCGGGATCGCCTTCTGGATCTCGGCGACCGGCACGCCCCAGGTCTGCTTCATCTCGCCGCCATAGGTGGTGAAGAGATCCTGCAGCGCCTGCGGAACCGAGGAGGAGCCGTGCATGACGAGATGCGTGTTCGGCAGCTTCGCGTGGATCTGGGCGATGGTCTCGATCGACAGGATGTCGCCGTCGGGCGCGCGGGTGAACTTGTAGGCGCCGTGGCTGGTGCCGATGGCGACGGCGAGCGCGTCGACGCCCGTCCTGGAGACGAAATCGAGCGCCTGGTCCGGATCGGTCAGCAGTTCCTCGCGGGAAAGCCTGCCCTCGAAGCCGTGGCCGTCTTCCTTGTCGCCGGCGCCCGTTTCCAGGTTGCCGAGACAGCCGAGCTCGCCTTCGACCGAAACGCCGGCCGCATGCGCGATCTTCACGACTTCCGCGGTGACGTCGACATTGTAGTCGTAGCTGGCGACCGTCTTGCCGTCGGCGAGCAGCGAACCGTCCATCATGACGGAGGTGAAGCCGTTGGTGATGGCCGAGATGCAGGTCGAGGGCTGGTCGCCGTGGTCGAGATGCAGGCAGACCGGGATGTGCGGATATTCCTCGGCCGCGCCGAGGATCAGGTGGCGCAGGAAGGCATCGCCCGCATAGGCGCGCGCGCCGCGGCTTGCCTGCAGGATCACCGGAGAATCCGTCGCATCGGCAGCGCGCATGACCGCCTGGATATATTCCAGGTTGTTGACGTTGAACGCGGGCAGTGCGTAATCGTTCTCCGCGGCGTGGTCGAGCAACTGCCGCATGGTGATCAATGCCATTCCTATCCTCCTTGGATGCCGGTTCTTCGGGCCGGCGGCACTATTCACAGATCGTTCCGCCATATGCAACAGGCCGGAAAGACCCTACTCCGGGCCAAATCGATTAAATGTGACACGCCCACCAAATTTCCCGTGAAGACGGCAAAAATCCGGCCCGCGATGGCGGGCCGGATCGAGAAATGCATTCCAATTCAAACAAATAGGACAAATGCCCGGCGACTGGGCAATCGCCGCCGGAGACAGCTCAGTCGTCGTCGCCCGGTTCCGGCGCCTGGAAGCTGCCGCGCTCGCCGGAAACGATCTCGCGCTTGCCGACATGGTTGGCGGGGCCGACGAGGCCTTCCTTCTCCATGCGCTCGACGAGGGAGGCGGCGCGGTTGTAGCCGACGGCAAGGCGCCGCTGGATATAGGAGGTCGAGCACTTGCGGTCGCGCATGACGACCTTGACGGCCTTCTCGTAGAGATCGTCGCCGTCTTCCGCCGCGATGTCGCCCTTGTCGAACACCGCCCCGCCGGCCGCCGGCTTCTCGTCCTCTTCTTCCTCTTCCCCGGCCGTCACGGTCTCCAGGTATTCCGGGCGACCCTGCGCCTTCAGGTGCAACACGACCTTCTCCACTTCCTCGTCGGAGACGAAGGGACCGTGCACGCGGGAAATGCGCCCGCCGCCGGCCATGTGCAGCATGTCGCCCTGGCCGAGCAGCTGTTCGGCGCCCTGCTCACCCAGAATGGTGCGGCTGTCGATCTTCGAGGTGACCTGGAAGGAGATGCGCGTCGGGAAATTGGCCTTGATCGTGCCGGTGATGACGTCGACGGACGGGCGCTGCGTCGCCATGATCAGGTGGATGCCGGCGGCGCGGGCCATCTGGGCGAGGCGCTGGATCGCGCCTTCGATCTCCTTGCCGGCGACCATCATCAGGTCGGCCATCTCGTCGACGATGACGACGATGTAGGGCATCGGGTCGAGGGCGAGTTCCTGCTCCTCGTGGATCGCCTCGCCGGTGCCCTTGTCGAAGCCGGTCTGGACGCTGATCGAGATCGTCTCGCCCTTGTCGCGCGCGGTGGCCACGCGGTTGTTGTAGCCGTCGATGTTGCGCACGCCGAGACGCGACATCTTCCTGTAGCGGTCCTCCATCTCGCGCACCGCCCATTTCAGCGCCATGACGGCCTTCTTGGGATCGGTGACGACGGGGGTGAGGAGGTGCGGGATGCCGTCGTAGATCGACAGTTCCAACATCTTCGGATCGACCATGATCAGGCGGCACTCTTCCGGGCGGAAGCGGTAGAGCAGCGACAGGATCATGGTGTTGATGGCGACGGACTTGCCCGAGCCGGTGGTGCCGGCGACGAGCAGATGCGGCATCTTGGCGAGTTCCGCGATGACGGGTTCGCCGCCGATGGTCTTGCCGAGGCAGATCGGCAGCTTGAAGCCGGTCCTGGCGAAATCCTGGCTCTCGATCATCTCGCGGAAATAGACCGTCTCGCGCGTCGCGTTCGGCAGTTCGATGCCGATGACGTTGCGGCCGGGCACGACCGCGACGCGGGCCGACAGCGCCGACATGGAGCGGGCGATATCGTCGGCAAGGCCGATGACGCGGGAGGATTTGACGCCGGGCGCCGGCTCGAATTCGTAGAGCGTGACGACGGGACCCGGGCGCACATGGATGATCTCCCCGCGCACGCCAAAATCTTCCAGCACGCTTTCGAGGAGGCCGGCATTCTGTTCGAGCTGTTCCTGCGTGAGGACATAGCCGACGGTGCCAGGAGGTTCCTGCAGGAGTTCGCGCGGCGGGTATTCGTAGGCCTCGCCCGCCGGCGTCGCCATCATGACCTGGAACGGCCGGGCGCGCGACAGCACCGAGGACGGGGCTTCGCGCACGGGCTCGACGACGGCGACCGGCGTGGCGGCGACAGGCTCGGCCTTGACCTCGGCGACAACCGGGACGGCCTCGGCCACCGTCTCGACGACCGGCGTCGCGATCACGGCAACGGGCGCAGCTTCGACCACCGCAGTCCGGGCGGCGGGCGGACGGCATTCGACGACGCGGAAGAGCGAGGCGATGGAAGGCACTTCCTGGCGCGTTTCACGAACCGCAACGGGCCGCGGCACGACGATGGCGGCGGGCGCCGGGACGGGCGGCGGCATGCGCACGACGGTGACGGCCGGCCGGACCGGCCGCTCGGCCGCATCCTCGTCCGGCACCAGCGTTTCCCAGAAGGCATGGTCGGAAAGGTTGGCAAAGCGGCTGATTGCGGTACGCACGTCGGTCTTCTCGGCTGGCTTCGGAATGGAAAGGGCCGGCATGGCGGCACGGGGGGCAGGCAACGGGACGGCCGGCTTGAACACGACGGCGGCTTCGGCGGGCGTTCCCGTCGTGCCGGCAGCGACCACCGCCTGGACCAGCGGTGGCACCGGCTCGGCGGCGGGAACCGCGGCGGCCTCGGCCGCCAGCGCTTCGGAGCGGCGGCGGCGGTCTTCCAGCGCTTCGCGCAGGCGCTGCAGCAGTTCCGCCTGGGAGAGTTGCGTCGTTCCGGCGGGCTGGGCGGGCTGCTCGACAACCGGCTCGGCCTGCTGCACCTCCTCGGCGGCCGCCTCCTCGATCCTGGCGGCGACCTTGTCGGGGGTGCGCGTGAAGCGGACATTCGGCGCCATGTAGAAATGGCTTTCCCAGCTTCCATCGGAATACTGGCCCGGGTCGTAGCTCCTCAGCGCCGGCGAGCGGAAGCGCGGGCGATAGTCCTCGTCGTTGGCGATCGGCTCGCCGGCCGCATGCCAATCCTCGACCTCGGGGGTCTCTTCCGGCAAAGCATTGTTTTCCTGGGAATAATACGGCGCTTGCTCGCCGGCTCCCTCTTCGGTTTCAAGGATGGGGTAGAAGTTTGTTCTGGAAATACGCATGAACCTGCAAACTCGACGATCATTGCCGATAGGGATGCGTAGATGGTTAGGAAATGAAGGTTAACATTGTCTTTGGACGGGACCGAAATCGTGTTCACGATCCCGTTTCAGTCCACTCGCCGACCGTCCGTTCCGAAGAGGTGAAGCCGCTCCTGCGGCAGGTCGACGCGCACGGTCGGGCCGGGATCCAGCATCGCCCGGTCGAGCGTGAAAATCTTCATCGGGACATCGTGGATGCTGACATGCATGATGATGCCGAAGCCCGTCGGCTCGATGAGATCGACTTTGGCCTCCAGCGCACCGCGCGCATCGAGCACGACATGCTCGGGGCGGATGCCGAGCGTCACCGCCGCGCCTGATTCGATGCCCTCCCGTTTCGGCACGGGCACCGTCGCGCCGTTTACGAGCCTGAGGTCCGCGTGCTCGCCCGAAACGACATAGCGCCCCTCGAAGAAATTCATGCCGGGCGAACCGATGAAGCCGGCGACGAAGAGATTGGCCGGCCGGTCGTAGAGATCGAGCGGCGTGCCGACCTGCTGGACGACGCCGGCATGCATGGCGACGATCCGGTCCGCCAGCGTCATCGCCTCGATCTGGTCGTGGGTGACGTAGATGGAGGTCGCACGAAGATCGCCGTGCAACTTCTTGATTTCGGCGCGCATCTGCTCGCGCAGGCGCGCATCGAGATTGGACAGCGGCTCGTCGAAGAGGAAGGCCTTCGGCTGGCGCACGATGGCGCGACCCATGGCGACGCGCTGGCGCTGGCCGCCGGAAAGCGCGCGCGGGCGGCGCTCCAGCAATGGATCGAGGCCGAGCTTGGCGGCGGCATTGCCGACGGCGCTCGCGATCTTGTCCTTCGTCGTGCGGCGAAGCTTCAGGCTGTAGCTCATGTTGTCGGCGACGCTCATATGCGGATAGAGCGCATAGGACTGGAACACCATGGCGATGTCCCGGTCCTTCGGGGCGAGGTTGTTGACCCGCTTGCCGTCGATGCGGATATCGCCGGAGGTCACGTCCTCCAGCCCGGCGATCATGCGCAGCAGCGTGGATTTCCCGCAGCCGGACGGGCCGACCAGCACGATGAACTCGCCGTCGCGGATGGTGAGGTCGACGCCGTGCAGCACGGGAAAGGCGCCGAAGCTCTTGGCGATGCCCTGGATATCGATGGAAGCCATGGAAGACCCTTTCAGCCTTTGACCGCGCCGGCCGTCAGGCCCTGCACGAGATAGCGCTGGATGAGGAGGAAGAAGAGGCAGGCCGGGATGAGCGCGAGAATGCCCGCCGCCATCATCTGCCCGAAATCGACGGAGAATTTAGACACGAAGGTGAGCAGGCCCACCGGGAAGGTCGCCGCGTCGTTGCCGGAGATCAGCATCAGCGCGAAGAGCAGCTCGCTCCAGGCGGCGGTGAAGACGAAGCCGAGCGTCGCGGCGATGCCGGGTAGCGTCAGCGGCAGGATGATCTGGCGGAAGGCGACGAACTGCGTCGCCCCGTCGATCATCGCCGCCTCCTCCAGGTCCTTCGGGATGCCGTCGAAGAAGGACTGCATGAGGAAGGTGGCAAAGGGCACGTTGAAGGCGGTGTAGACGATGATAAGGCCGGTGAGGCTGTTGGTGAGGCCGAGCGGCGAAAGCATCCTGAAGATCGGCGCGACCAGCATGACCAGCGGGAACATCTGCGTGATCAGCATCAGGGCGACGATCCAGTATTTCGCCCGGAAGCGGAAGCGCGACAGGGCGTAGCCGGCGAGCGAGGCGAGGATGGTGACGGTGACGGCCGTCGCGCCGGCGACGATCAGGCTGTTCTTGAAGAAGGTCGGGAAGGCGCTGTGGGCGATGACGAAGGTGTAATGCTCGAAGGTCGAGCGGGACGGCCACATGCGCACGCCCTCGCTGTAGAGCAGATCGTTCGGCGTCACCGAGACCTTGAGCAGCCAGAACAGCGGAAAGAGCGCCACGACGATATAGGCGAGGATCGCGAGCCGGTGCGCCACGGTGAGGAAAGGCTTGCTTCTCATGGTCTCACCCCTTGTTCAGCAACGTCTGGCGCAGCAGCACGATCAGCATGGAATAGACGAGCAGCAGCACGAGCAGCACCAGGGCGATGGCCGAGGCGTAACCGAAATCGAGCCGCTTGAAGGCCTGGGTGAAGATATAGCTCGCGACGATCTGCGTGCGGTCCGCCGGCCCGCCATTCGTCATGACGACGATGAGGTCGGCGAAATTGGAGATCCAGACGGTGCGCAGGAGGATGGTGATGGCGATGGTCGGCGCGAGGAACGGCAGGGTGATCGAGAGGAAGCGCTGCACCGGCCCGGCCCCGTCGATGCTGGCGGCCTCGTAGAGATCGCGCGGGATCGCCTGGAGCGCGGCAAGCAGGGTGATGGCGAAGAACGGAATGCCCCACCAGACATTGGCGGCGATCGGTCCCCACATGGCAAGGTGCGGATCGGAGAGGATGTTGTTCGGCGCGTCGAGAATGCCGAGCGCGTGCATCCAGTGCGGCAGCGGGCCGATCACCGGGTTGAACAGCCAGGCCCAGTTGAGGCCGGCAAGGAAGCTCGGCACCGCCCAGGGCAGGAAGACCAGCGCCTGCGCGAGGCCGCGCCCGGCGAAGGGCTTGTCGAGCAGCAGCGCGAGGATGAGGCCGAAGATGAACTGCAGGAAGACAGAGGCGCCCGTCCACCACAGCGTGTTGCGCAGCGCCCGGAAGAACGCCTGGTCCTCGCCGAGCGCGCGAAAATGATCGAGCCCGATGAAGCCGCCGGAAAGCGGGTTCAGAAGCTGGATATCGCGGAACGCGTAGGAAATGCCGAGCGCGAGCGGCACCAGCATGACGGTCACGATGAGGATCAGCGCCGGCGCGCTGTAGAGATAGGGTTCCGATGCGTCGGCGATCCGCTTCCTGAGCGGCCGCGCGGCATGCGGATGGGTGGCAGGGGTCATCGTCTCGCTTCCGTTGAAGGTGGCGGGGCGTCTTTGAACGGGTATCTCCGGGCGGAGCCTCGTATCTCCGCCCGGAGCGTTCCTCAGCCTATTTCTTGGCGAGGAACTTTTGCTGCGCCTTGGTCAGGTAGTCCGCCCACTGGCCGGCAAGGTCTTCCGGCGTGATGTCGCCGAGAAGGGCCTCCTGCGAGGTCTTGATGACCAGTGAATCCTTGAAGAAGGCGAATTCTTCCAGATGCGTCGGCATCACCGTGGGCACGGCATCCTTGTCCTCCAGTTCCGCGAACCAGCCCTTGAACTGCTCGCTGGCATAGAAGGGGTCCTTCTCCGCCGAGGTGTGCACCGGCAGCGCGCCCGTGCGCTTGTTCCACTCGATGTTGCCTTCCGGCCCTTCGAGCGTTTCGATCAGCTTCCAGGAGAGGTCCTTGTTGGCGCTGGAGGAGAACATCGACCAGCCGGCAAAGCCGATCGTCGGGAAGGTTTTTCCGGCCGGTCCCTTCGGCATGGTCATGATGCCGTAGTCCTCGGCCTTCATGCGCTCGGCAATGGCGATGAGCGCGTCCGGGTCCTGATCGAGGAAGGCGCAGGTGCCGGAATAAAAGCCCGCGACGATCTCGTTGAAGCCCCAGTTGACGCTGTCCTTCGGGGCGTAACCGTTCTTGTAGAGGTCGATCAGGAAGGTCAGGCCCTTCACCCAGCCCTCGCTGTCGAAGGTGGAGGTGCCGTCCTCGTTGAAGAATTTGTTGTCGCCGGCCATGGAGGCGCCGAACATCACCCAGCCGTTGAGCCCGCCCGGGCCGCCGCGCAGGCAATAGCCGTATTTGCCGGGCAGCGCCGAGACCTTCTTGGAGGCTTCGGCGAATTCGTCCAGCGTCTTCGGCGGCTCGGAGACGCCGGCTTCTTCGAGCAGCTTCTTGTTGTAGAACATGGCGCGCAGGTAGAAGCCGTAGGGCAGCATGTAGGCCGTGTCGTCGATGTCGCGGCCGAGTTCCAGCGCGCGCGGCGTGAGGCCCGCGGTATGCTCCCACTTCGCGAGATAGGGCTCAAGGCTTTCCAGCATGCCGTTGTTGGCATAGAGCGACAGCCAGGTGTCGGGCATTTCCATGACGTCCGGCACTTCGCCGGCCGAGACCATGGTGGCGAATTTCTGGAAGGCCTCGCCCCAGGGCAGCGAGATGATCTCGACCTTGGTGCCGGGGTTTGCCGCCTCGAACGTGCCGACGATGGATTTCAGCGTCTCGGTGCGCTCGGGGCTGGTGATCACCTCGACGAGCTTCAGCGTCGTGTCGGCCAGCGCGCTCGACGCCATCAGGGCGGTGATGAACGCCGCAGTCAAAAGTCTCTTCATGGTCGTTCCCTCTTTTCTGGTTTTCCTTGGAAGTTGGACGTCAGGTTTCGGTCGCGGCCGCTATTGCCGCGTCCAGGTCACTCCACAGGGCCTCGGTTCCCTCCAGGCCGACATGGAGACGCACGGACCGCGCATCGATGCCGAAGGCATGCGCGGAATTCGGTTGGGCTTTCTGCTGAAGAACCACCTCGCCCGGCACGATCAGGCTCTCATGCCCGCCCCAGGAGACGCCGAGCTTGAAGAGCTTCAGGCGGTCGGCGAAGGCGCGGATGTCGATGCCCTCGCGGAAGGTGAAGGAGAAGAGGCCGGAGGTGCCGGTCAGTCCCGGCGGCAGGCGGTTGGCGAGCGCGGGGTGGAAGACCTTGTCGACGATGTCGAGCGCCTGCAGGCGCCGGGCTATATCGAGCGCCGAGGCCTCGTGCGCCTTCATGCGGATCGGCAGGGTGCGCAGGCCCCGCACCAGCAGCCAGGCGTCGAAGGGCGAGAGCTTGCCGCCGAGATAGGGATAGGCTTCCGCGCGGATACGGCCGACGAGGTCCTTCGAACCGGCGACGACACCGGCGACGACGTCGCTGTGGCCGCCGAGATATTTCGAGGCCGAATGCAGCACGAGATCGACGCCGAGCGTCAGCGGCCGCTGGAAGACGGGGCTCGCCCAGCTGTTGTCGATGACGCTGACGACACCGTGCCGCTTGGCAAGCGCCGCGAGCGCGCCGACGTCGTGCGCCTCCATCACCCAGCTCGTCGGGCTTTCGAGATAGAGCAGCCTGGCGCCCGGCAGGGCTTTCGCCACCGCCTCCTCGTCGCGGCCGTCGACATAGGTCACCTCGACCTTCATGCGCTTCAGATGCGTGCCGAACAGGCGGAAGGCATCCGGGTAGCAGTGACGCACGGCGACGATGCGGTCGCCCGGCTCGACGAAGGAGAGCACGGTGGAGGAGATCGCCGCCATGCCGCTGGCAAAGCCCAGAGCGTCCTCGGCGCCTTCCAGCTTCGCCAGCATCTCCTCGAAGGCGCGCACCGTCGGGTTGAGGCCGCGCGTATAGATCGGCCGCACGATCTCGCCGCGATAGGCGGCGACCATCTCGTCATAGCTGCCGAAGGTGAAGAGCGAGGTCTGCACGATGGGCGGCACCACCGCGTCGAAGGCGTTCGCCTCGTCATGGGCGACGGTGAGGGCGGCAAAGTCGAACGGATCGGCTCCGTTGATCATCGGGACATGTCCTTGATGTCTTCCTCGACGACGGCGAGGATCTTTAGGGTTTCCGCCCGCGCCGCCTCGGGATCGCGGGCGGCGATGGCGTCGAAGAGCGTGCGGTGGAACGGGAAGGAGCGGCGGGCGAAGTCCGGCCGGTTGAACGGCTTTTCCCAGAAGCGCTCGAAGGCGCCGCGCATCTGCTCCAGAAGCTGCTTGAACAGCGGATTGTGCGTGGCGTCGTAGATGGCGAGGTGGAAGGCGAGGTCTTCCGGCCCGGACGTGCCCTTGGACAGGTGCACCCGCTCCATCTCGTCGAGCTTCGCCTCGATCGTCGCGACATCCTCTTGCGTGCGCCGCCGCGCGGCCACCATGCCGGCCTCGCATTCGATGCCCCGGCGAACCTCCAGCGTCTGCAGCAGCACGTCGCGCAGATGCACCGCATCGAAGGAAAGCGGCATGTGCACCGTCGCGCTCGTCACCGGCTTCAGGAGATAGGTGCCGCTGCCCTTGCGGCTTTCGATGACGCCGAGCGCCTGGAAATGGCGGATCGCCTCGCGGATCGTCGACCGGCCGACGGCCAGCGCCGCCATCAGCTCGCGTTCGGCCGGCAGCCGCTCGCCGGCCGCAAGGTTGGCGCGGTCGATATAGGAGGCCAGCGCCTCCGTCACCTGCCGCGCCCGGTCGATGGGCGGCAGCGGCGCGATCTGCGGCCTGTCGTTCCGCTCGCCCGGCATGATGCCAATTCCCCTGTTCTGCGTCAGCTTCTCAAATTGGTCTGACATCTTAGCATTATGCGGCGCGCGCCGTCTGTCAAGCGCCGATCATCCGTGAGCAGGCTGATCGCCAATGAAAAACGGGCCGATCGCAGGATCGGCCCGTTGCGCAATGTCGCTGGTATCGGTGGCTATTCGCCGGCGGCGGGGCGGCCCTCGGCCGCATCCTCCGTGATCGGCGCTTCCGCCGGAACGTCCGGATTGCCTTCCGCCCGGTCGCGATGCAGCGTCGCGCGCGCCAGCAGCATCAGCGTGACGGGGGTCGTCACGGTCACGAAGATGCCGATCAGGATCTCGTGCACGACGAGGCGGGTGGCGAGCACGGTGAAGAAGATCATCGAGGCCATGACGATGCCGCCGGTGCCCCAACTCGTGCCGAGCGTCGGAGCGTGGATGCGCTCGTAGAAGGTCGACAGGCGGACAAAGCCGATCGTGCCGATCAGCGTCAGGCTGGCGCCGACGACGAGGAGAAAGGACACGGCAAGCGCCGCCCAGGCCGGCACAGCGCTCGCTTGCTCGATCGCGCTCATTCGATCACCTCCCCGCGCATCAGGAACTTGGCGAGCGCGACGGTGGCGACGAAGCCGAGCATGCCGATGACCAGCGACGCCTCGAAATAGATGACCTGGCCGGTGCGAATGCCGAAGACCATCAGGAGCAGCATGGAGTTCACGTAGAGCGTGTCGAGCGCCAGGACGCGATCCTGCGCGCGGGGCCCGCGGAACATGCGGAAGGCCGCGAGCGCCATGGCGATGGCGAGGAACACCTCCGCGACGGTGATGGACCAGGCGAGGATCGTATGGCTCATTCGAAGATCTCCAGCAGCAGCGCCTCGTAGCGGGTCTTGATCAGGTCCTGCCATTCCGCCTCGTCGACGAGGTCGAGGACATGGATCAGCACCGTCTTGCTGAGCGAATTGTATTCCAGCCAGGCCGTGCCCGGCGTGCTGGTGATGATGACGGCGAGCACGGCGAGCGCCGTCGGGTTCTCCAGCGCCAGCGGCACGGTGATGAAGCCGGCCTTGTGCCGGCTCCGGCCGCCGGTGACGAGGATCGAGGCGACGGCGATGTTCGAGCGCAGGATGTCGTAGAGCACGATGCCGACGAGTTTCGGCAGCAGATACCATTTCGGCAGGCGCGGCTTCACCGGCCGAAGCGCGGCCATGCCCCAGGAAGCGAAGACCGAGACGATGCAGCCGAGGATGAGGTGGCCGAGGGTGAAGCCGTTGAGGGCCAGCCACATGAGGACGAGCGAGGCGCTGAGCAGCGGATAGGGCAGCATGTCAGATCCCTCCCCCGCCGTCCGGCCCGCTGGGTTCGGCGACGCCCGCCCTGCGCGCGTTGATCACGGCGTCGATATAGATGGCCGGCTGCTGCAGGTTGCGGATGGTCTCCTCCATGTAGCCCATCGCCGGCCCCGCCTTGACGGTGAGCGCCAGCGTCAGCGCGATCAAGAGCATGACCGGCGCCATCTCCATGACGAGGACCCGCGGCACAGTGCCTTCCATCGAGGCCCAGAAGGTGCGGATGCCGGCGCGCGTCATCGAGATCAGCGCCGCAAGCCCCGACAGGATGAGCAGGCCGACGATCCACCAGACGGAGGCCGCGACCGGCGCCGTGGCGTCGGCGCTCGTGCCGATCATGCCCGACAGCATGGCGAATTTCGCCACGAAGCCGGAGAGCGGCGGCAGGCCGGAGAGCAGGATGCCGCAGGCGGCAAAGCAGATGCCGAGCACGGCGATCGTCCCGGGCATGGTGACGCCGACCTCGACCTCCTCGTCCTCCTCGTCCGCATCGCCGTAGGCCTCCATGGTCACGGCAAGGACCGAAGCGCCGGCATCCTGCCCGCGCTCGACGAGTTCGATCAGCATGAAGAAGGCGGCGATCGTCAGCGTGGAACTGACCATGTAGAACAGCGCGCCCGAGGTCACCGTGCCGTTGTTGAGGCCGAGGACCGCCAGCAGCGTGCCGGAGGAGACGAGCACGGAATAGCTCGCGAGCCTACCGAGCGCCTGCGAGGCGAGAACCCCGATCGTCCCGAAGGCGATGGTCGCCATGCCGCCGTAGAGCAGCACGTTGAGGCCGAGGCCGGCCGAATCCCCCTGCCCGAAGACGAGCAGCGACAGGCGCAGGATGACGTAGATGCCGACCTTGCTCATGATGGCGAAGATGCCGGCGACAGGCGCGGTCGCCGCGCTGTAGGCACCCGGCAGCCAGAAGTTCAGCGGCCACATGCCGGCCTTGATGAGGAAGACGATGCCGAGGATGCCGGCGCCCGCCTCCAGCAGCATGCGCCGCTCGCCCTCGATCTCGCCGATGCGCACGGCAAGGTCCGCCATGTTGAGCGTGCCGGCCGAGCCATAGATGGCGCTGACGCCGATCAGGAAGCAGAGCGCGGCGGCGAGGTTGACGGCGATATAGTGCATGCCGGCCTTGACGCGCATGGAGCCGGAGCCGTGCATCAGCAGGCCGTAGGACGCGGCGAGCATCACCTCGAAGAAGACGAAGAGGTTGAACAGGTCGCCCGTCAGGAAGGCGCCGTTGAGGCCCATCAGCAGGAACTGGAACAGCGAGTGGAAATGCGCGCCGGCCGTGTGCCAGCGGGCGAGTGCGAAGACCAGCGTCGGAATGGCGAGGATCGAGGCGAGGACGAGCATCAGCGCCGACAGCCGGTCGACGACGAGGACGATGCCGAAGGGCGCCGGCCAGTTGCCGAGCAGATAGACGCCCTCGAACCCCTCCGAACCGTTGCCCGCGAGGCGGAACAGGCTGATGGCGACCGCCGCGAGCGCCAGGCACGACACGACGCCGATCATCGCCTTGAGGACGCGTTCGCGCTCGTCGAAGAGCAGGAGGAGCGCGCCCGCGACGAGCGGGATGACGATGGGCGCGATGATGAGATGTTGCTGCCAGCCGCTCATTTCGGCTGCTCCCTGCCGTCGACATGGTCCGTGCCGGTCAGGCCGCGCGTCGCCAGCAGCACCACGAGGAAGAGCGCCGTCGTCGCAAAGCCGATGACGATGGCGGTGAGCACCAGCGCGTGCGGCACCGGATCGGTCACCGCCCCGATGTCGACGCCGTCCCCCAGCAGCGGCGCGGCATTGGATTTCACGCCGCCGACCGCGAAGATGAAGAGGTTCACCGCATAGGAGAGCAGCGAGAGGCCGATGATGACCTGGTAGGTGCGCGGACGCAGGATGAGCCAGACGCCGGAGCCCGTCATGATGCCGATACCGATCGAAAGAACGAGTTCCATCAGGCCTCCTCCGCCTTGGGGGCTTCGAGATTGCGGACCCGATGCATGCGTATGGACTGGTGCGCGAGCGCGATGAGGATCAGCACCGTGGCGCCGACGACGAGCGAGAAGACGCCGAGGTCGAAGAACAGCGCGGTTGCCGCCGGCACCTTGCCGATGACGGGGATCTCGACATATTGCGAATAGGTCGTCAGGAACGGGTAGCCGAGCGCCCAGGCGCCCATGCCCGTCACCGCTGCCAGCAGCAGGCCGATGCCCATCCAGCGCAGCGGCAGGATGCGCAGCCGGTCCTCCGACCAGCGCACGCCGCTGCCGAGATATTGCAGCAGGAAGGCGATCGCCATGGTGATGCCGCCGGCAAAGCCGCCGCCCGGCAGGTCGTGCCCGCGCAGGAGCAGGTAGATCGAGAAGGTGATGATGACGGGGAACATCCACTGCATGATGACCGAGGGCACCAGCAGGTAGTCGCGCACCGTGTCGCCGGCCGAGCGCTCGGGGCGTTCGGCGTCATAGGCATTCTGAATGCGCTGCTGTTCCGGCTTCTCGATGCTGTCGGGCGCCGGGCGGAAACGGCGCAGCAGCGCGAAGACCGTCAGCGCCACGATGGCCAGCACCGCGATCTCGCCCATCGTGTCGAAGCCGCGGAAATCGACGAGGATGACGTTGACGACGTTGCGCCCGCCGCCTTCCGTATAGGCCTTTTCGAGGAAATAGCTGGCGATGGCGTCCGGCACCGGCTGCTTCATGATGGCATAGGACAGGATGAACATGCCGAAGCCGCAGGAGACCGCGAGCAGGAAATCGCGGAAGCGCCGGCCTCGGGCCGCCAGCGCGACGGAATTGTCGACCTTCTCCGAGCGCTTGGGCAGCCAGCGCAGGCCGAGCAGCAGCAGGACCGTCGTGACGATTTCCACGACGAGCTGCGTGATGGCGAGGTCCGGCGCGGAAAGCCAGACGAAGGTGATGCAGGTCGTGATGCCCGCGCCGCCGAGCAGGACGAGCGCGGCGAGGCGATGGTATTTCGCCTGGTAGGCCGCCCCCAGCGCACAGAAGGCGCCGATGCTCCAGATGCCGGCAAAGATGGGATCGATCCCCTCGAAGACCAGCGGCGTCGGCGTGAAGCCCGCCATGTAGAGCGGCACGACGCCCGCCAGCAGCCCGGCCGCCGTGACGAGGCGGAGCTGCGGCTGGAGATTGCGCGTGCCGAGCCGGCTTTCCAGCCAGCGCGCCCATTTCCACGACACGGTGACGAGCACGCGCTCGAAGATGCGCTGGCCGCCGAGATGGCGGAAGAGCGGCGGCCCGTCGTCGCATCTGGCGAGATAGTCCTTCAGCACCACATAGAGCGCGACGCCGCCGACGAGCGCGATCATGCTCATGATGAGCGGCGTGTTGATGCCGTGCCAGATGGCGAGGCTGTATTCCGGCGTGCGCGTGCCGAGCACCGAGACGACGGCCGAATGCAGGAACGGGCCGATCGACAGCGACGGGATGATGCCGACGACGAGGCAGGCGAGCACCAGGAACTCGATCGGGAAGCGCATCCAGTGCGGCGGCTCGTGCGGCTTGGGTTTTGGCAGGTCGACCGGCTCGGGGCCGAAGAAGACCATGTGGATGAAGCGGAGCGAATAGGCGACGGAGAAGGCGCCGGCGAGCGTCGCGATATAGGGCAGCATGCGGTCGAGCACGGAATCGGCATGCGTTTCCACCGCCTCGGCGAAGAACATCTCCTTGGAGATGAAGCCGTTGAGCAGCGGCACGCCGGCCATGGCCGCGCTCGCCACCATGGCGAGCGTGCCGGTTATCGGAAGGTATTTGAGGAGCCCGCTCAATCGTCGCATGTCGCGCGTGCCGGTCTCGTGGTCGATGATGCCGGCGGCCATGAAGAGCGAGGCCTTGAAGGTGGCGTGGTTCATCATGTGGAAGATCGCCGCCACGGCGGCGACCGGGCTTCCGAGGCTGAGCAGCGTGGTGATGAGGCCGAGATGGCTGATCGTCGAATAGGCGAGCAGGCCCTTCAGGTCCTGCTGGAACATGGCGAAATAGGCGCCGAGGAGAAGCGTGCTGATGCCGGCGATGCCGACCAGCATGAACCATTCGTAGGTGCCAGACAGCGCCGGCCAGAGCCGCACGAGCAGGAACACGCCCGCCTTCACCATGGTCGCCGAATGCAGATAGGCCGAGACGGGCGTCGGGGCGGCCATGGCATTGGGCAGCCAGAAGTGGAACGGCACCTGCGCGCTCTTCGTCAGCGCGCCGATGAGGATCAGCACCAGCGCGGTCAGGTAGAGCGGATGCGCCTTGATCAGGTCGCCGGACGAGAGCACCACGTCGAGATCGTAGCTGCCGACGATATGGCCGAGCACCAGCAGGCCGGCAAGCAGGCAGAAGCCGCCGATGCCGGTGATGGTCAGCGCCATGCGCGCGCCGTCGCGGGCGGCGGCATTGTGGTGCCAGTAGCTGATCAGGAGGAAGGAGAAGATGCTGGTCAGTTCCCAGAACACCGAGAGCAGGATGATGTTGCCCGACAGCACGATGCCGAGCATCGAGCCCATGAAGGCGAGCAGGAAGGAGAAGAAGCGCGGAACCGGGTCCTCCTCCGACATGTAATAGCGCGCATAGAGCACGACGAGGCAGCCGATGCCGGTGATCAGCATCGCAAAGAGCCAAGCGAAGCCATCCATGCGCAGCGTGACATTGAGCCCGAGCTGCGGCAGCCATTCGAGATCGAGCCGGACCTTGCCGCCCTCGCGCACCGCGGGATAGAGCGCGGCGGTCAGCACCAGGCAGACGAAGGCGACCGCGCCGGACATGCGCGCGGCGAGCACCCTCGAATCGGTCCGCAGCAGGATGGTCGCGGCAAGGCTTCCCGCGAAGGGAAGGCAGACCAGCAGGACCAGAATCATGTCACCTGTCATCGTTTGATCGATCGCTTTCGAACGTCAGAGCTTCTCACGCGCCGGCGCGCCGGCGATATCGGGAAGACCGCGGCGACCGAAGGAACGATCGGGCGGTCGTCAGGAAAAATTCAACGGAGGGGCACGCGCCCCGCGCTTGTCCATGCGCCCGGCGCCGGGATCCGGCGCCAGAACGACGGCGAGCGCGGCAACCGCACCCTCGACTCCGAAGGCCGCCCGGGCCGGCAGGCAGGCGAGATCGGTCCCCGGCCTCTCGATGGACGTCGCCTTGCCGGCGACGACGCGCTTGCGGCATTCCATGTCGGGAAGCGCCGAGGGGTGGCCCGCGGTCTTCTGGACGCCGTATCGAAGCATTTTCGAGCCGGCACCGGCGGCGGAAGGAGCCGGGAGGGTGGATACCAGCAGCAAAAGACAGGTGAGCGCCGTGCAGAAGAGGCAAAGGGCCCGACGAACAGGTCGATGCTGTTGCCTTGATACTGCCAAACGCCCTGCCTCTCGAACCCGCCGCCCATGTTGAATATTCTCTCATCCGGACAATACGTTGGCGGGATTGGCGCTGTCCACCCGCAAGCGTGAAACTTTTCCGGAATTCCGCCGTTTTGCCGCAGCCGACAGCATGTTTTTTCCTTTCCGGCCGGCAAACGGTCATCCTGTCGCACCCGTGTCTGCTTGATGCGCTGCCGCTTTGGGCGCATCCTAGCCTCGCGAATCGCATGAAGCAGACTTGGCTCCCGTGGGCGACGCCCGGAGCGCAGATGCACCCGATATCCGGACCCGCCGGTCGATGATCTCCCGGCCGTCCGGCGAATTCCGTGTCCCGATTCCGCCTGCCCTTCCAGCAGCACATCGGCGGCACGACGTCAGTTCACACGTCAACGGGGATTAGCGATGATGGATGCGCGAAGGGAATGGATCAGCAAGCGGGCCTACACGCTGTGGGAAGAGGCGGGACGCCCCCATGGCCATGACGCAGAGCACTGGGAACAGGCCGTGCAGGAGCGCGACGAGTTCGAGCGCGTGGCGCTTGCCCCGGAGGCCCGGCAGGCCGGCGCTGCAAAGCCGCTGATCGAAATATCCGGCAAGCCGCCGGCGAAGAAATCCGAGGCGGCCAAGCCGCGCAAGAAGGCAGAAGCCGCGGCGGAAAAGCCGGTCGCCGTGAAGGCGAAATCCGCCAGGACGCCGGGGAACGGCAAGGAAGCCTGATCGCGCCTGCCGGCAAAGCGACCGCTTCCCGCCGGCCTGCGGCATCGTTCCTCTTGGAGATGGCGGTGCGAGGCCCTATGTGAACGGCCGGTGCGGGCTGAAGCGAGGATATCCGGTGCGTTCGATCTATCTGGCGGCAGGCATGCTGATGACGGCGGTCGGCATCGTCGGCGTCTTCCTGCCGCTGTTGCCGACGACGCCGTTCCTGCTCGTCGCGGTCTGGTGCTTCTCCCGCTCCTCGCCGCGCCTCGAGCAATGGCTGCTGACCCATCGCACCCTCGGCCCGCCGCTGGCGAACTGGCGCCGCGAGGGCGCGATTTCGGCGCGCGCCAAGACGATCGCCCTCTGCCTCATCGCCGCAAGTTACGGCTTCTTCTATTACCGCACGGCGCCCTCGCCTCTCCTCGCCATTATCGTCGGCCTCATCCTGTCGGCAAGCGCGCTCTTCATCCTGACCCGGCCGCTGCCGAGGAGGACTTGAACGTCCCATGGCAACCAACCCTGCTCCGGTCGTCGTGTGGTTCCGCAAGGACCTGCGCACCGACGACAATGCGGCCCTCGCGGCCGCGGCGCAAACCGGGCGCCCCGTCCTCCCGCTCTACATCCTGGAGCCCGTCGAGGCCGGGACAGGTCCGCTCGGCGCCGCCCAGCGGTGGTGGCTGCACCATGCGCTCGCCGCGCTCGCCAAAAGCCTCTCCGGTCTCGGCGCGCCGCTCGTCCTGCGCGCGGGGCCGGCCGATGCCGCTCTTGACACCGTGATCGCCGAGAGCGGCGCCGACACCATCCACTGGAACCGCCGGCACGATCCGCCGGGCATGGCGATCGACCGCAAGATCAAGGCCGTGCTGAAAGCGCGCAGCCTCGTTGCCACCAGCTTTGCCGGCCAGTTGCTGCACGATCCGACCCGCCTCCTGACGGGAGAGAAGAAGCCCTTCCGCGTCTATACGCCGTTCTGGAAGGCGCTGGAGCGGGCGGGCGAACCCCATGAGCCGATCGACCCGCCGGCAAGGCTGATCGGCTTTCCCGGGTCCGTCGCGTCGGACCGCCTGGAGGACTGGCACCTCGCGCCGGAAAGACCCGATTGGGCGGCACCGTTCCACGAGGTCTGGACACCGGGCGAAGCCGCCGCGCGGGAGCGCCTCGAAACCTTCGTGGACGGCGCGCTCGACGGTTACGCCGTTGACCGCGACCGCCCCGCCCTCCACGCCACCTCGATGCTCTCGCCCTATCTGGCGCTCGGCGAAATCTCCCCCGCCCGCATCTGGCATGCCACCCGCGGCCTCGACGCACCGGCGGGCGATCTCGTTCATTTCCGCAAGGAACTGGCCTGGCGCGAATTCTGCTACCACCTGCATTTTCATTTTCCCGCTCTTGCGGAGAAGAACTGGAACGAGCGGTTCGACGCCTTTCCCTGGGAGGAACTCGGCGAGGTCTTCACCCTCTGGACACGCGGCCTGACGGGATATCCGATCGTCGATGCCGGTATGCGGCAACTCTGGCGGCACGGCTGGATGCACAACCGCGCGCGCATGATCACGGCCTCCTTCCTCATCAAGCACCTGATGATCGACTGGCGGCACGGCGAGACATGGTTCCGCGACACGCTGGTGGATGCCGATGCGGCATCGAATGCGGCGAACTGGCAATGGGTGGCCGGCTCGGGCGCGGACGCCTCGCCCTTCTTCCGCATCTTCAACCCGATCCTGCAGGGCGAGAAATTCGACCCGGACGGCGCCTATGTCCGCCGGTTCGTGCCGGAGCTCGAAAATCTGGATGCCGCCTGGATCCACAAGCCCTTCGACGCACCGCAGGCCGCGTTGGCAAGGGCCGGCGTCGATCTCGGCAAGACCTATCCCAAGCCCCTCGTCGACCATGGCCACGCCCGGCAGCGGGCACTCGCGGCCTACAAATCGCTGAAGGCGGATGGGGCCTAGAGCGTTTCCGCTTTTCTTCGAATCGCGAAAACGCTCTATCTTTTTGTTTTAACGCAATTTCGGACGCAAAACCGCTGCGCACTTTTGCTGAAATTGCTCTAGCTGTCTGGCCCGAGGGTGGAGGAAAGCAGGCGCACGAGGGCATCGCCCGCCTCCTCCAGTGCGCCGCTGTTGTCGATGACGACCGTATCGGCGGCCACGACGATCTCCGGCACGGCGCGGTCGAGCCGGCGGGCGATGGCCTCGCCGCTTTCCCGGCCGCGGGCCGCAAGACGCGCGGCCAGGATGTCCGCGCGCGCGGTGATCAGCACGACCTTCAGCCGCCCGTAAGCCTCGGCAAAGGCGGGCAGCGCCGATCGGCTGCCATTGGCGACCAGCGTCATGCCGCCCGCGAGCCGGTCGAAGGTTTCGCGCGGAATGCCGTAGGAGAGGCCGTGCGCATCCCAGGAGACCGCAAAATCTCCGGCCGCTGCCCGCGCGCGGAAGCCTGCCGCGTCGATCGCCTCATGCGCCTCGCCGCCGGCATCCGTCGGGCGGGTGATGACGCGGCGCACGAAGCCGAGGCGCGGCTCATCGGCAAAATGCCGCGCGGCATAGGACATGACGCTGTCCTTGCCGGCGCCGCTGGGGCCGACGACGACGACCATCGTGCCGGCCGCGACCGGCCGCGGCCGGGCCGAAGCGATTTCCTCCTCCGCCCTCATGCGACCCGGCGGCCCTGCCGCCAGACCGAGCGCACCACCGGCACGCCGGAGGGCCGGCGCACGCGCGCGAGGTCGGCCCGCAGGCCGATGGCGATGGTGCCGCGGTCGTCAAGGCCGACGGTGCGGGCCGGCGTCGTGGACACCATGGCGATGGCGCGCGGCAGGTCGATGCCCTCGACCTCGTCGGCAAGGATGAAGGGGGCGTGCATCAGGCTGAAGGGCACGTAATCGGAGGAGAGCACGTCGAGCACGCCCATCGTGGCAAGGTCCCGCGCGGCGATGTTGCCGGAATGCGACTTGCCGCGCACGATGTTCGGCGCCCCCATCAGCACGCTCATGCCGGCGCCGTGCGAGGCCTTTGCCGCATCGAAGCTGGTCGGGAATTCGGCAAGGCGGATGCCGTAGCCGATCGCCTCCTCGACATGGTCCAGCGTCGCGTCGTCGTGGCTGGCGACCGAGATGTTGCGGGCGGCGCAGGAAGCGGCAATGGCATCGCGGTGCGGCTTGGCATAGCGGGCCGAAAGATCCTGCTGGCGCTGGCAGAAGGCCGCGAACTCGTCGTCCGTCAGGCCGCGCTTCTTCTTGTAGTAGAGGATGTACTGGTCCATCGTCTGGAACTGGCGCTGGCCGGGCGCATGGTCCATCAGCGAGACGAGGCGGACCAGCGGGTCGTCCTCGAACTCCGCATAGTGGTCGAGCACGTTGTCCGTCGAGACCTCGCAGCGCAGGTGGATGAGGTGCTCGGCGCGCAGCCGGTCCTCGTCTTGGGCCTCGGCAATGGCGTCGGCCATGGCGCGCATCTCGCCCTGCTCGAAGCCGCCGTCCGAATCCGAGCCCATGCGCAGGCAGTCGAACACGGTGGTGATGCCCGAGGTGACGACCTGGGCGTCATGCGCCTGGATGGCCGCCGTCAGGCCCCAGCGCACGCCGGGGCGCGGCGAATAGTGGGCTTCGAGATGGTCGGTGTGCAATTCGACGAGGCCGGGCAGGAGGAAGTCGCCCTCCATGTCCTCGCCCGTGGCGGACGCACCTTCGGAAATGTCCGCGATCAGGCCATCGCGGAGCACCAGCGTGCCGTCGAGGACCCGGTCCTCGAGCACGATACGGGCGTTGGAAAGAACGGTTTCGCGGGTCATGTCAGGCGGTCTTTCTGTTGGCTGCCGCTGCGAGCGGAAAAAGCGAATGGACGGTAAAATCGGCGCCGCGCGAAGGCTCGCGGAAGAGCGCGAGGCCGTCGATCAGAAGCGGGCGGTCATGGAAATCGGCGAAATGGGCAACAAGCGCCGCCTCGACCGCCGCCTGCCGCTCCGCCGGAACGCGCCCCGTCAGCGTCATATGGAAGCGGAATTCATCGAACACGTAGGGATAGCCCCACTGCACGAGGTTCCGGCGCTCTTCGGCGGTGAGTTCGTCCGGCTTGCGGCGGGCGATGTCGGCGGAGGCGAGCGGCGCGCGAAAGCGCTCGAAGCGGCGCACCACCTCGCCGGCGAAGGCCTGCAGCGGCGCGCAGTCATCCCCGGGCACCAGCGCGAAGAACGAGCCGAGGCGGCCGATGACGGCCCGCGGGATCTCGAAGGGCTCGACCTCGCCGGCAAAGCGGCCGATTTCCGCCAGGAGCTCCGCCTCGCTGCGGCCCTCGGCAAGCGAAAAGGGCGCCTTCAGCGTCGCGTGGAAGCCGTAGCGGCGCGGATCGGCCGTCAGGCCGGCGAGCGCCGCCGCATCGAACCCATCCGCGACCGGCCGCTCCAGCGCCGCCCCCGTAAAAGCATTGCGCCCCAGCCAGCGCTGGGCGGCAAGGGTCAGCGGGTCGCTTGCGGGCGGGGTGAAGTAGAGGGCGTAACGCAATGGTTCATTCCTGTGAAAACCGTTCGACGCCGCCGGTCCGGCGGCGTCGGCACTTGAAGGGATTCGTGTGGCAGCATCATGCCGCCACGCCGGATCTTTCGCCACTCAATGCGCCGGCCTGCCCATCAGGCGCGAGCGCAGCGCATTCGAGATGCCGTCGAAGACGAAGACGACGACAAGGATCAGCAGCACCATGTAGGCGACGTTCTCCCAGTCCGAATTCGTGCGCATCGCTTCCCAGAGTTTCAGGCCGATGCCGCCGGCGCCGACCGCGCCGATGATCGTGGCAGAACGGGTGTTCGATTCCCAGAAGTAAAGCGCCTGCGAGGCAAAGAGCGGCATGACCTGCGGCAGCACGCCGAAGCGCTGCACCGCGACTGGCGCCGCGCCGACCGACTTTACCCCCTCGCGCTGCTTGTCGTCGATATTCTCCAGCGCCTCGGAATAGAGTTTTCCCAGCGTGCCCGTATCCGTGAAGAAGATCGCCGACATGCCGGCGAGCGGCCCCGGGCCGAAAGCGCGGGTGAAAAACAGCGCCCAGATGAGCATGTCGACCGAGCGCAGGAAATCGAAGAGGCGCTTGGTCAGCTGGTTGGAGAACCAGCTGCGCGTGATGTTGCGCGCGGCGAGGAAGGCGAGCGGGAAGGCGAGCAGCATGGCGAACAGCGTGCCGACGAAGGCCATGACGATGGTCTGGAGCAGTTTTGTCCAGACGTCGAGATGCTGCCATTCCGCATTGTAGAGGATGTTGTCCCAGGCAAGCTGCAGGTTCGACTGCTTCGGGTCGATGCGCTCGCCCGACGTCACCAGAGAGACGACCGCCGGCATGGACTTGCCGTGGAAGGGCGAATTGGTGTCGAACAAAAAATTCGCCCAGCCGAAGAAGCGCCTGCGAACCGAGACGTCGTCGGCCTCGATCTCGCCCCAGCCGGCCATGCCGAAGGAGAGCGTGATCTTCTCCCCGGGCGTCTTCTGCGTCGCCCAGGCGGGAAGCGCGCCCTCGACCGTCATGTCGGCGCCGGCGATCTCGACGAGCAGCGTCTCGCCGGAATGCCGCACGGTCACCCGGTCCGGCACGACCTCGACGCTCGTCGAGGAATTGAGCGTGATTTTCGCGCGCGTGACCACTTCTTCCTCGCGCGTCGTGGCGGTCGCGACGGCATCGGCGGCGGCGGCCGCACCGCCGACCGTGCCGCCCGATCCCATGAAACCCATCGAGGCGGGCTTCCTGGCGGTGTCGGCGGCAGCCCCCGCGGCAGGCGTGATGCGTATCATCGTGCCGCGCTCGATCGCCACCCAGTCGGGCTCGGCATCCGGTCCGAGCGGCGAGAAGCGCGGATAGGTCAGCGTCATCGCGCCGTCGGGGTCGATCGTCACCTCCGGACGCACTTCATACGAAACCCAGTCGGCGAGATAGGTGCCGGCGATGTTCCAGTTGGCCGTGCCGAGCACATGGCCGATGGCGAAGAACCACCAGCAATAGAGCGCGTAGAGCACGAAGCCGCAGGCGATGACGGGCACGCGGAAGCGCTGCCAGAACGAGCGATGGAAGACGGCCGGATGGCGTGCCGCGATCTCATCCATCCGGGCGGGATTGAGGGACGTCATGGCACTCTCCTATTGGGCCGGCCGGAAGGCTTGGTCGCCGACGAGCTTGCGGCGCAGCCAGGCGGAAAACTGGTCGACGGCGATGATGGTGATGAGCAGCAGGAGCACGATGGCGAGCGTCTTGGCCTGGTGCCCCTGGCCGATGGACAGGCGCAGCAATTCGCCGATGCCGCCGCCGCCGACCGCACCGATGATGGTCGAGGCGCGCACGTTGATCTCCAGGCGCAGCAGGAAGTAGCTCATGAAGTTGGGCAGTACCTGCGGCACGATGCCGAACCAGACGCGCTCCACCCAGCTGGCGCCGACGGCGCGAAGCCCCTCCTCCGCCTTCATGTCGGCATTCTCCACCACTTCGAAGAAGAGCTTGCCGAGCGCGCCGACCGTGTGGATCGATACGGCGATGACGGCCGGCAGCGGGCCGAGCGAGAGGATCGCGAGGAAGAAGCCGGCGAGCACGACCTCGGGAAAGGCGCGCAGGATCTCCATGAAGCGCCGCACCGCGCCGCGCAGCAGGCGGTTGGCGACAAGGTTCTTCGCCGCGAGGAACGAGAGCAGGAAGCCGA
Source organism: Shinella sp. S4-D37 (assembly GCF_040812195.1). Classification (NCBI taxonomy): domain Bacteria; kingdom Pseudomonadati; phylum Pseudomonadota; class Alphaproteobacteria; order Hyphomicrobiales; family Rhizobiaceae; genus Shinella; species Shinella sp. S4-D37. The sequence goes on from NZ_JBFNXL010000003.1 coordinate 40,359, forward strand.
AGGCCATGCCGATGACGGTGGAGAAGATCGCGATGTTCAGCGTCTCCAGCATCTTGTGGAAATATTCCGGCACGTAGAGGCTCTCGGTGATGTAGAGCCGGCCTTCCGGATAATTGTACTTGAAGCTGCCGTCGTCATAGGGCGACGGCAGGTCGAACAGCGCGCGGAAGACCTCCAGGCCGTCGCGCGGCACCATGTCGCCGACGAAGTCGAAGAAATGCGGCAGCCGGTCGAAGAACTTTCCCGCATTCGTCTCGTTGGCGAACCAGAGCGAGCCGGAAAGCGCGACCGCCAGGATCGCAAGGCCGAGCCAGGTATGAAGGCGGCGGCGGGCCGTCAGTTCCTGGAAATGCCGCTCGATGAGCGCGCCCTTCTCGCTGAAGCCGTCGTGAAGCGTGTTCATGGCCATGGTCTGTCCGCCTCGGCAGAGTTCTGTGTGTGCTCATCTGATCGTCGATAGAGCCCGTAAACCTCTCCTCCGTCATGGTCGGGCTTGACCCGACCATCCACGAGCCGCAGGTGCCGCGTGGATCCTCGGGTCAAGCCCGAGGATGACGTAGAGAGTGGGGTGACGACGTCAGCAAGAGCGCCAGCCGGTTGTCCAGCCGGCGCCGGAAGCATCGTCCCGATCAACCGCCGATCGTCGCCTTGCGGGCGTCGATGATCGGCTTGTAGAAGTCGACATTGACTTCGGTGAAGGCCGTGAAGTCGCCGCCCATGACGGCGGCAAAGCAGGCGGCGTCCTTCTTCGGCAGGTCCAGCATGAACTGCTTGAACTTCGCCTTGGTCTCGTCGGCCATCGAGGTACGAACGACGATCGGGCCGTTCGGGATCAGCGGCGACTTCCACAGTTCGACGAGTTCGTTCATGTCGAGAATGCCCTTCTCGACCATCTTGTGCAGGTTGCCGGACGTGTAGCCGTCCTTCCACTCGCCGACGCCCGAACCGAAGGTCGTGCCCGCGTCGAAGGTGCCCTTCACGACTTCGAGGACGAGGTTCTCGTGACCGCCGCCGAAGCCGGTCTCACCGAAGAATTCCTTGACCGGGCCGCCGACGGCTTCCGGCAGGGTGACAAGCGGGACGAGGTAGCCGGAGGTGGAGTCCGGATCGGCAAAGCCGAGCTTCTTGCCCTTCAGGTCTTCCAGCTTGGTGATGCCCGAATCCTTGCGGGCGACCATGATCGAATGGTAGCCGGTCGACCCGTCGGTCTGGACGGTCGTCAGGATCGGCTCGACGGCGTCGGCCTTGGCGAGGTAGATCTTGGCAAAGCCGGAAGCGCCGAGTTCGGCATAGTCGAGCGTGCCGCCGAGCAGGCCCTGGATGACGCCGTCATAGTCGGCGGCCGGGAAGAACGAGACCTTCTCGAAGCCGAGTTCGGCCTTCAGGTGATCGCCGAGGCACTGGTAGTTGCGCAGGCGGTCGGCTTCGTTCTCGCCGCCGATGATGCCGACGCGGAATTCCTTGAGGTTTTCGGCCTGCACATGGCCGGCGAGCGCGATGAGCGCGACGGCGCCGAGAAGAGCTTTCTTCAGCATGGTCTTTCTCCTGTTTGACCGGCTTTGCCGGGCTCTTTGAAACGATGACCCTTCACGCGGGCCCTGCGATCCCGGTCGGCTCAAAGGCCGGCCAGTGCCAGCGGTGTCAGGCTGGCGGATTCCTTGGCGTTGTCCTGGCGGGCCGGGTTGCGGATCGCCGTGGAGGTCATGCTTTCGTCGATCCCGGCGCCGTCAGCGCCGGTGCCGTAGATCATGCGCACGGCTTCGGCATCGAGGTCGCGCGCCGGGCCGTCGAAGACGACGCGGCCGGCAGACATGCCGATGATGCGCTCGCAATAGGCGCGCGCCGTGTCCAGCGTGTGCAGGTTGGTGATGACGGTGATGCCCTCGCGCTCGTTGATGTCGCGCAGCGCGTCCATGACGATCTTGGCGTTGAGCGGGTCGAGCGAGGCGATCGGCTCGTCGGCAAGCAGCATCTTCGGGTTCTGCATCAGCGCGCGGGCGATCGCCACGCGCTGCTGCTGGCCGCCCGACAGCGTGCCGGCGGGCTGGAGCGCGGTCTGCTCGATGCCGAGGCGTTCGAGCGCGGCGATCGCCATGATGCGCTCCTCGCGGGTGAAGAGATTGAGGATGCTCATGGCCGTCGAACGATGGTTGAGGCGGCCGAGCAGCACGTTGGTGAGCACGTCGAGGCGCGGCACCAGGTTGAACTGCTGGAAGATCATCGCGCAGTCGCGCTGCCAGTTGCGAAGGGCCGCGCCGCGCAGCGAGGACACTTCGACCTCGTTGAAATGGATCGTGCCCTCGCTCGGGTCGGCAAGGCGGTTGATCATGCGCAGCATGGTGGACTTGCCCGCGCCGGAGCGGCCGATGACGCCGACCATCTGGCCCTGCGGGATGTCGAAGGTCACGTCGGCGACCGCGGTGCGCTCGCCGAAACGGCGGGTGACGTTCTTCAGTCGGAACATGGCGAATCCCTTTGATTTCCGTGGCCGACCCCGGGGGGCCGTGTCGTTTTCGGGACTGGCTCTAAACGCTGTTGATGAAGGGGCAATGTCAGTTTCATGTCGGGAAGATAACAGTCCACAGACCCGGATTTCCGGCTTCGCGAGGCGCCGCCTACCCCTCGTGACGGGCGAGAAAGCCTACTGTGTCAAGTTTGCGAAAGTCGTCCAGAGCCGTGCGCAGCCGGGCGTGATCCCAGTCCCACCAGGCGAGTTTTTCCATGCGTTCGGCGATGGTTCGGGGGAAGCGTTCGCGGATGACTTTAGCCGCGACGCCGCCGACGACCATATACGGCTCGACGTCCTTCGTGACGACCGCGCCCGAGCCTATGACGGCGCCGTTGCCGATCGTCACACCCGGCAGGATGGTCGATCCGTGGCCGATCCAGACGTCATGGCCGATGGTCACGCGATGATCGCGCCGCCATTCGAAGAAGCCGGCCTCCCGGTCGGCGTCCGGCCAATAGTCGTTGGCGCGATAGGTGAAATGGTGCAGGGTCGCGCGCCACATCGGATGGTTCGTCGCGTTGATGCGCACCGAGGCGGCGATGTTGGCGAACTTGCCGATCGTCGTGCACCAGACGGAGCCGCCGTTCATGATGTAGGAGTAGTCGCCGACCTCCGCTTCGCTGACGCGGCAGTTCTCGTCGATCTCCGTGTAGCGGCCGAGCACCGTGTCGGAGACGACGGCGGTCGGATGGATCAGCGGCGTTTCGGACAGCCTCGTCATGCGACGGCCTTTCGCGGCGAGAAGGCGGAGACGTCGACGATGCGGTCGGCAACCTTCTCGCGCACGTCCTCGTCGTGGAAGATGCCGAGAAGCGCGACACCGGCGGCCTTCTTCTCCGCGATCATCTCGACGACCACGGCGCGGTTCTTCGCATCGAGCGAGGCGGTCGGCTCGTCGAGCAGCAGGATGCGGTGATCGGTGATGAAGCCGCGGGCGATGTTGACGCGCTGCTGCTCGCCGCCCGAGAAGGTGGCCGGCGGCAGCTGCCAGAGTTCGCGCGGCAGGTTGAGGCGCGCCAGCATCGCTTCCGCCAGCGCCCTCGCCTCGGCGGCCTCGACGCTGCGCGCCGTCAACGGCTCGGCGACGACGTCGACAGCCGCGACGCGCGGCACCGTGCGCAGGAACTGGCTGACATAACCGAGCGTCGCGCGGCGCACCGACAGGATCGTGCGCGGATCGGCGGCCGCGAGATCGAGCAGGCGGTCGCCGTGCTCGATGAGAATCTGGCCGCTGTCGACTGCATAGTTGCCGTAGACCATCTTGAGCAGCGAACTCTTGCCGATGCCGGACGGGCCGCCCAGCACGACGCATTCGCCCGCCTTCACCGAGAAGGCGACATTCGACATGACGGGCAGGCGGATGCCGTCGCGAAGATGCATGGTAAAACTCTTCGCGACTTCGGAGACAACGAGGGGAGTAGCCATGGTCACACCTGAAGGATGGAGGAGACGAGGAGCTGGGTATAGGCTTCGCGCGGATCGTCGAGCACGCGGTCGGTCAGCCCCTGCTCGATGACGACGCCATCCTTCATCACCATCATGCGGTGCGAGAGGAGACGGGCGACGGCGAGGTCGTGCGTGACGATGATCACGGACAGGTCGAGGTCCTGCACGAGGCCGCGCAGGAGATCGAGCAGGCGGGCCTGAACCGAGACGTCAAGGCCGCCCGTCGGCTCGTCCATGAAGACGAGGCGCGGCGATGTGACGAGGTTGCGGGCGATCTGCAGGCGCTGGCGCATGCCGCCGGAAAAGGCGCGCGGCTGGTCGTCGATGCGGTCGGTGCTGATCTCGACGCGGCCGAGCCAGTTGCCGGCGGTCGCGCGGATATTGCCGTAGTGGCGCTCGCCGACGGCCATCAGCCGCTCGCCGACATTGGCGCCGGCCGACACGGCCATGCGCAGGCCGTCCGCCGGGTTCTGGTGCACGAAGCCCCAGTCCGTGCGCATCAGGAAGCGGCGCTCCGCCTCGCTCATGCGCGAGAGATCGCGCATCCCGCCGTCTCGCATGCGGTATTCGACCGAGCCCGAGGAGGGCATCAGGCGGGTGGCGAGGCAATTGAGCAGCGTCGTCTTGCCGGAGCCGGATTCGCCGACGATTGCCAGGACTTCACCTGGCCAGAGATCGAAGGAAACGTTCTTGCAGCCGATGCGCGCACCGTAGAATTTCGAGATGTCGCGGACCTTGAGAAGCGAGGTGTCGGTCATCGTGCGGCCTCCTTGTCATAGGCGAGAGAGCCGCGATGGCCGTTCGCGCAGCGTTCCTCGCAATGGTCGGTGTCCGAGCAGACGAACATCCGCCCGCCCTTGTCGTCGAGCACCACCTCGTCGAGATAGACATTCTCCGCGCCGCACAGCGCGCAGGGCTTGTCGAAGGTCTGGATCTCGAAAGGATGGTCCTCGAAATCGAGGCTGACGACCTCGGTATAGGGCGGCACGGCGTAGATGCGCTTTTCGCGGCCCGCGCCGAAAAGCTGGAGCGCTTCGGACATGTGCATCTTCGGATTGTCGAATTTCGGCGTCGGCGACGGGTCCATCACATAGCGGCCCTCCACCTTCACCGGATAGGCGTAGGTCGTGGCGATATGGCCGTTGCGGGCGATGTCCTCATAGAGCTTGACATGCATCAGGCCGTATTCTTCCAGCGCATGCATCTTGCGCGTCTCGGTCTCGCGCGGTTCGAGGAAGCGGAGCGGTTCGGGGATCGGCACCTGGTAGACGAGCGTCTGGCCGGCCGTCAGCCTCTCCTCGGGAATGCGGTGGCGCGTCTGGATGATCGTCGCCTCCCGCGTCTTCGTCGTCACAGCCACATTGGCGACCTTCTGGAAGAAGGCGCGGATGGAGACGGCGTTGGTGGTGTCGTCCGCCCCCTGGTCGATGACCTTGAGGACGTCGTCGGGGCCGAGGATCGCCGCCGTCACCTGCACGCCGCCGGTGCCCCAACCGTAGGGCATCGGCATTTCGCGCGAGGCGAAGGGCACCTGGTAGCCGGGGATGGCGATCGCCTTCAGGATCGCCCGGCGGATCATGCGCTTGGTCTGTTCGTCGAGATAGGCGAAATTGTAGGTCGCCAGTTGTGCCGTGCTCATTCTGCGGCCTCCGGAAGATCGGTGTTCTGCGCGGCCTCGTATTCCCGCCGCATGCGGCGCACGAGATCGAGTTCGGCCTGGAAATCCACGTAGTGCGGGAGTTTCAGGTGCTCGACGAAGCCGGTCGCCTGCACGTTGTCGGAATGGGAGATGACGAATTCCTCGTCCTGCGCCGGGGCGACGATGTCCTCGCCGAATTCCTCCGCGCGCAGCGCCCGGTCGACCAGCGACATGGCCATGGCCTTGCGCTCGCTCTGACCGAAGACGAGGCCATAGCCGCGGGTGAACTGGGGCGGGTTCTTCGCCGATCCCTTGAACTGGGCGATCATCTGGCACTCCGTCACCTGGATGCGGCCGAGCGAGACGGAAAAGCCGAGTTCCGGCATGTCCAGCTCCACCTCGACCTCGCCGATGCGCACCTCGCCGACGAAGGGATGGGTGCGGGCATAGCCGCGCTGCGTGGAATAGCCGAGCGCCAGCAGAAAGCCCTCGTCGCCGCGGGCGAGCGCCTGCAGGCGCAGGTCCCGCGCCATCGGGAATTCCAGCGGCTCGCGCGTGAGGTCGCCGGCGACATGGCCGTCCGGCAGGCTGCCGTCCTCCTCGACGAGGCCCTCACCCGCGAGGATGTCGGAGACCCGCATGACCGGCTCGCCGGCCTCCTCGCGTTCCAGCGGCGCATCGACCGCTTCGTCGGTGAGCAGCGACGGATCGAGCAGGCGGTGGGTATAGTCGAAGGTCGGGCCGAGAAGCTGGCCGCCCGGCAGGTCCTTGTAGGTCGCCGAGACACGGCGCTCGACAAGCATGTCGCCCGTCTCGACCGGCCTGGAATAACCGAAACGCGGCAGCGTCGTGCGATAGGCGCGCAGGATGAAGATCGCTTCGATCATGTCGCCGCGGGCCTGGCGCACGGCGAGCGCGGCGAGCGAGCGGTCGTAGAGCGAGGCTTCGGCCATCACGCGGTCGACGGCAAGGCCGAGTTGCGCGACGATCTGCTCGATGCCGATGGCCGGCAGCGAACGGTCGCCGCGGCGGCGGTCGGCGAGAAGGCGGTGGGCGTTGGAGATGGCGGCTTCGCCACCCTTGACGGCAACATACATGGGTCTACGCCTCCTTCACGCTGATGAGTGTGGTGCGCGGCAGGCAGAGGATGCTTTTGCCCGCAACGAGGATCACGTCGACGCCGCGCGGAAATCCCTGCCGGTTCTCCGACCAGAAATGCGCGAACATGTCCGGCAGGCCGACGGGCGCGATCTCCGCCTCGCTGCGGATGCCAGGCCCCCGCAGCACGAGCGGCCGGCCGCCCTCGAAGGCGTCGATCTCGACGACCAGCGTCGTCGAGCGATCCGGATATTCCTGCGTGCCCTGCGCGAAGAGGCAGAGGTTCGGCAGCATCGCGCCCTCCTCGACGAAGGCGAAGCGGGCATCCTGCCGCGCGTCGGTGACGGTCGCGCCGGCATTGAAGGCGAGCCAGGCCGGCAGCGCCGAAGCCGCAAGCGCAGGGGTCAGCCAGACGGCGGTGTCGTGGTCGCAAAGCGTCAGCGCGAGCGCGCCGGCCGCAGCATTCAGCGGCGCGGGCGGCGCGACCGTCGCGTCCACCGTGCCGATCGTGCCCGGGCGGGCCATGCAGTCCATCAGCGTGCGAAAGACGGCCTGGGCCTCGAACACCGGTTCCTTGAAACCGCCGGCAAAGGCGAGCGTATCCAATGTCATCAGTCCTCTCCGCGAACCATGGTGAAGAAATCGACGCGGGTGGCGGCGGTCTGGCGTGCCTTCCCGGCATCCTCGCCGGCGAGGCGCGCGGCGATCCCATCAAGCAGCGTCTCCACCCCGGCCCGGTGGGCCGGCTGCTGGAAGAGGGCGTCGAAGATCGCCGCAAGCCGCGCCTTGGCGCCATCGGTGCCGAGCGCCTGGCCGTGGCCGACCGTGCCGTCGTCGAGACGGATGCTCGCGCGGGTCACCGTCGCCTCGCCGAGATTGAACGGCGCCCCGCCGCCGCCTATGCGCCCGCGCACCATGACGAGGCCCGTCTCCGGGCCGCGCACCGGCCGGGCGTCCGGCTTGTCGGCGAGCGCTTCGAACGCCGCATGAAGTTCGGCCCGGCTCGCCTTCGCAAGCAGGCCCATCGCCCTCTGCCGGGCGCCGGTCGCGGTGGGCTCCGCGGATTTCTGAATGGATGCCATTGCCTCATCTCCAAATGTCTATTAATCTAGACAACCGAACATCTTGAGTTTCGTCTTAATCGGGCGGAATGACAAGGGTGTGACAATGCAGTTCGGCGGGGGCGGAAATGGTGGAACGGCAATCGGGCGTGGCGCTCTGGCGGCAGATCGCGGACCGCATGCGCCTTGCGATCAACAACGGCGATTTCGACGAAACCGGCATGATGCCGCCGGAGACGGTGCTGGCCGGCCGCTTCGGCGTGAACCGGCACACGGTGCGCAGCGCCATGGCGGCGCTTTCGGAGGAAGGCATCGTCAGGCCGATCCAGGGCATCGGCACGCGCATCGAGCGGCGCGACCGCCTGCGCTTTCCCATCTCCCGCCGCACGCGCTTTTCACAAGGGCTCGGCGACCAGACGCGCGATCTGGAAGGGCGGTTGCTGGCGGCCGCGACGGAGGCGGCGCCCGCCGCGATCGCCGCGGCGCTCGGCCTTGCGCCCGGCACGCCCTGCCTCCGTCTCGAAACCGTCAACAGCGCCGACAGACGCCCGGTTTCCTGCGGCACGCATTATTTCCCGGCCGACCGGTTCAGCGGGATCGACACGGCTTATGAGAGGACGCGCTCGATCACGGCGTCGTTTCGCGAACTCGGCGTGTCCGACTATGTGCGCCGATCGACGGAAATCTCCGCCATCCATGCCGAGGGCGACGATATCCGCCACCTCAAGCTCTCGCCGGGGGCCATCATCCTCGTGGCGACGGCCGTCAATACCGATCTCGACGGCGTTCCGATCCAGTTCTCCCGCACGCGCTTTGCCGCCGACCGGGTCAAACTGACGGTGGAGCCGGAGCTGGACGGGGCTACTTCCGGCAGCAGAGGATGAAGCGGCGGTAAAGCAGGGTGCGCAGCCTGTTGCGCAGGTCCGCCGTGCGACGCTGGGCCTTGGCGATCGGCGCATGCGAGCGAACCGTCATATCGCGAAAACCCGCCGCCGCCAGCAGCGGCAGCACGCGCTCGACGGTGAGCCCGTCGCCGAAGGGCAGACGCTGCATGATGCCGGCGTGCCGGTCGCTCATCGCGCCGTCATAGTGCGGATCGGAGCCGATCACCTTGTCGATGAGGGCGATGGCCCGGCTCGCCAGCCGCCCAAGGCGGGTCGGCGCGGACCAGTCGCCGTCGAAGAACAGCAGGATGCCGCCGGGCTTCAGCATGCGGTGCCATTCGGCGAAGGCCGCATCCGGCGTCGTCAGCGTCCAGACGAGATGGCGGCAGACGATCGCGTCATAACTCTCGTCCGGCTCCATCGGGTTTTCCGCATCGGCGAGCAGGAAGCGAAGGCCTTTCGCGCCGGCATGCTTCTTCCGCGCCACCGCCAGCATCGCCTCGGAGAAATCGAGCGCCGTCACTTCGTGGCCGAGCGAGAGGAGAAGGCGCGTCACCTCGCCCGTGCCGCAGGCAAGCTCCAGCACCCGGCGCGGCGCGGGGCCGAGGTTCTCCCGGATCGCCGCCGCCCAGGCGTCGAATTCGGGGCCTTCGGGAATACGGTGGCCGAAGGCGAGATCGAAGGTTTCCGAGCGGCGCGACCAGTAATCGCGAATGTCTTCCTTCAGGTGGTCGTTGAGGCGCGGGCCGTGCATCATGTCCCCTCGCCCGCAACCAGCTTCAGACGCGGCGGCCGCGGCTCCGGCCGGCGATAGCGGATGAAGCAATTACCGGCGCCGTCGCGCTCGACATCGACGGTGACGCCGAAGACGTCGTTGAGGCGCTGCGGCTCCAGGACCTTGCCGGGCGTGCCGAGCGCGACGATGCGGCCGCCCTGCATCACGGCGATGCGGTCGCAGAACATGGCGGCATGGTTGAGATCGTGCAGCGCGGCGACGACGGTCAGCTCCTGCTCGCGCACGAGCTGGAGCAGGCTGATCTGGTGGCCGATATCGAGATGGTTGGTCGGCTCGTCGAGGAGCAGGATCGGCGCCTGCTGGGCGAGCGCGCGGGCGATGTGCAGCCGCTGGCGCTCGCCGCCGGACAGCGTGTGCCACAGCCGGCCGGAAAAATGCGCCATGTCGACCTCCTCCAGCGCCCGGTCGACGATGGCGTCGTCGGCGCGCGACCAGGGCGTCAGGGCGCCGAGATGCGGCGTGCGGCCGAGTTCGACCGCCTGGCGCGCGGTGATGCGCTCGGTCGTCTCGGCCTGCTGCTCGACGAAGGCGATGCGCCGGGCGATCGCCTGCCGGCCGTGGTCCGCGAGCGGCTTTCCGTCGAGCGTCACCGCGCCGGCCTGCGGCGTGCGGATGCCGGCGATCAGCGACATCAGGCTGGTCTTGCCGGAGCCGTTGGGGCCGATGATGCCGAGGAATTCGCCGGAGCGCACGTCGAGCGAGACGTCCGACAGGATGCTCGCGCCGCCGACCGACCAAGAAAGGTTTTGTGCCGAAAGGGTCACGGGGTCGACCTCCTCTGGCTGAGGATGAACGCGAAGGCCGGCGCGCCGAACAGCGCGGTGATGACGCCGATGGGCAGCACCTGGCCGGGGATGATGACGCGCGACAGCACGTCCGCCGCGATCATGAAGATCGCGCCGATCAGCGCCGAGGCCGGCAGCAGCAACCCATGCCGCACGCCGACCACCATGCGCGCGGCATGGGGAATGACGAGGCCGACGAAACCGATCGATCCCACGATGGAGACCATGACCGCCGTCATCAGCGCCGAGACGGCGATCAGCACGACATAGACCCGGCGCACCGGAATGCCGAGCGAGGCGGCCGATTCCGTGCCGAAGGTGAAGGCGTCGAGCGCGCGGGCATGCCAGAGGCACACGAGAAGGCCGAGCACCGCCACCGGCAGCGCCAGCCAGACATCCGGCCAGCGCACGCCGGAAAGATTGCCGAGCAGCCAGAACATGATGCCGCGCGCCTGTTCCGCACTCGCCGCCTTGGTGACGATGAAGGAGGTGAGCGCGTTGAAGAGTTGCGAGCCGGCAATGCCCGCAAGGATGATCGCCCCCGTGCCGCGGCCCGCCCGCACGGCAAGCGCGCTGACGAGGCCGAAGGCGACGAGCGCGCCCAGGAAGGCACCGGCAGGCAGGGTCAGCGCGCCGGCGCCGATGCCGAGGATCGCGACGGAGACGGCGCCGGTCGAGGCTCCGGCGGAAATGCCGAGGATATAGGGATCGGCAAGCGCATTGCGCAGCAACGACTGCAGGATGACACCGCACAGCGCAAGGGCCGAACCGCAGCAGGCCGCCACCATCGCCCGGCTCAGCCGGTAGTTCCAGATGATGCCTTCGTCGATGGGTTCCAGCGGATAGCCGGCATTCCAGAGGCGATTGGCCGCCGTCTTCGCCACGACGTCGAGCGGAATGGCGGTCTCGCCGACGGCGGCCCCGACGCCGAGGGCGAAAAGCAGGAGAACGAGCGCCGCGACAGCGGCGCCCGTCCGAAGCAGGATAGGATGATCCGCCGTCACTTCGCCAGACCAGCCTTTTCGATGGCGTCGGCGAGCAGTTCGATGCCCTCGATGGTACGGATCGTCGGGTTCATCGCCTGCGCGTCCATGTCGAAGACATAGTTGTTCTTGACCGCCGGCATCAGGCTAGCGACAGGATCCGTCTTCAGGAAGTCCAGCTTGGCTTCGAGGCTGTCGAGCGGATAGCGGCGGCGCTCCATGGAGCCGGCTACGATCATCGTCGGCGCGGCCTTCGCGATGGTCTCCCAGCCCACGGTCGGCCATTCATCGTCGGTCTTGATGATGTTCTCGATGCCGAGCGCCGACATGATATAGCCCGGCGCGCCGTTCTTTCCGGCGACATAGGGGTCGGCATCGGCGGCGCTGGAGAACCAGAAGACGGCCGAGAGCTTGCCTTCGGCGGCGGCGACCTTGGCGCGGGCCGCCGCCTCGCGGGCCTTCAGCGCCGCGACGACCTCCTCGCCCTTGTCCTGAATGTCGTAGATCTGCGCCATTTCGCGGATTTCCCGGTAGACGAGCTCCATGGTGAAGACCTGGTGGCGCACGCCGTCGCTCGCCGCGCTGTTGTCCTTGCCGACACAATCGGAAGGCGACGTATAGACGGGAATGCCGAGTTCCTCGAATTGCTCGGGCTTGGCGACCACGCCTTCCGGACCCACCTGCCACTGGAACTGGACGGTGACGATATCCGGCTTCTTGCCGAGCACGCTCTCGAAGCTCGGGTCATTGTCGGCGAGGCGGTCGATCTTGGCGTTGACCTCCTCGTAGCCCTTCAGGACCGGACCGACCCACAGCGCGGTGCCCACCACCTTGTCGGCAAGGCCGAGCATGTAGAGGATCTCGGTCGAGCTCTGGCCGATCGACACGGTCTGCGTCGGCGCCTTCTCGAAGGTAACGGGACGGCCGCAATTTTCCAGCGTCAGCGGATACTGCGTCGCGGCCGCCCGGGCGGCACCCGACGAGAGGACGAACACGGCCGCGCCGGCCAGCGCGGAAAGGAGGGATGCGGCGCGCGCGGCCGCAGGCAGAATGATCATGGATTTCTCCCGGATGAGTGAAAGCGTGCGGGCTCAGCCGGTGCGCCGAGAGTGGCGAGCCGATTGCGGTCGGGAGAAAACGAGTGAAGCTCTGCCGTTGCGGGCAGCCAGGGTCGTCATGGGGTCTCCTGTTCCGGGCATCCCCGCCCGTGACTTGGAAAGTGGTTCGACGACGGCAGGTCTCCTGGCTCACGGATATCTGCTGCCTGTCTGCCTTCCCGCGGGAGAACCGCAGTGGCATGACGCAAAACGCGTCCAAGGACAGGCGGCAATCCGCCTACAGTTGCGGGGGCAGCCACGGAATGGGCCCCTGTTGGGGTCGTCCGCACCGTGTTCCCTATTAATCCCCTGGGAGTCATCCCTCGGGGAACCGTCTCGACATCCTTAATCCGCCGCGCGCGGCGGCGTCAAGGCGCTGAAGGTCTCCAAATGGATCGGTTGCGGTCAGTTGCCCGTGCCGTCCGGCGTCACGCGCTGGCTTTCCCCGCCGGTGCCGGAATCCGCATTGGGATCGCGGTCCGTCGGAACGGTCTCGCCCCCGCCCGGAACCGTGTCGTCGATCGTGCCCTCAGCCGGCGTGCCGCCGGAGGTGGAGGACGACTGGTCCGTGTCGACGGTCGGATCGGTGCTTTCGCCCCAGATCTCCACGGCGCCCCAGACGAGGAAGGCAAGCGCCAGGCTGATGCCGAGCACTTTCAGCACCGGCCGCCCCAGGCCGCCCTGGCGGGTTTCCCGCGCGGCATAGTCCTTGCGGGCGGGCTCGTGCGTGCGGGTCAGCGGATCGCCGCGTTCGTCTTGCTGATGGGTCATGGCGGTCACTCCCTGAAAAATGTGTCGGGGAGGGAACTTATGGTGACGGGGAAAGTTCCCGGAGCCGCCTCAGGCCTCGGCGGGACCGTCCAGCCCGAGCGCTTCGAGAAGCCGCTGCTGGCTTAGGAGAAGCTGGGTGAGCGCGGTCACGTCGCCGGCCGCCGGCTGGTGCGTCATGCCCTCGTCCACCGCCTCGACGATCGCCTCCAGCGTATCGAAGATTTCGCGCGCGATGCCGTGCAGTTCGGAGAACCGCGGGTCGGCGACGGCGGCGGCGAGCGTGGCGGCCGTCACGCGGCCGATGCCGTGCGGCACCTTGGCCCCGCCATCGACATAGCCCTCCGGCAGGTCGCCCTTGAGATTGCGGACACGGCGGTGGCGGATGACGTCGATGATCTGGTCGACGGCCTGGCAGGCGCCGGCGACGCGCGAGGGATGGTCGGTATCGGCCGCCGCATGCGGCAGGAGTTCGAGCTTGCCGGGATGGCGGGCGGCGAGCGTCAGATAGGGCAGCATGGGCCCGCTGAGCGCGCCGCTCGCCGCGTCCTTGAAGAGATCGGCGTCGATGGCGGCGTGGCGCACCTGGCCGGAGGCGAGCGCCCGGTCGAGCGCGCCGGCATCCACCACCTCGCCGCGGTCGTAGTTGACGACGACGGCGCCGCGGTTCATCGCCGCGAGCACGCCGTCGCCGACGATGCCGGCATTGGCGTAGGCGCGCGTCACCGGATCGAGCCGGCCGAGGCCGACATGCACGCTGAGCGCATCGGCGCCCGCCGCCGCCTCCACCGGAGAGGCGGCATAGTCGAACCCTTCCGCCTCGATCCACCGGCGATGCTTTGCGCGCGCGTGGATCGCCACGCGCATGCCGAAGGCGCGGGCGAGCTTCGCCACCTCGCGGCCGATATTGCCGTAGCCGACGACCGCCATGCGGCGCCCCTCCAGCTTGGCCGTCGGATAGGACTTGAGGTCGCGGCCGGTGTCGAAATCGCCGCTCGCGACGCGCTCGTGCAGATGATCGACCGGCAGGTCCGGCGTCACCTTCAAAAGCGCCTTCATGACCATCTGGGCCGTGGCGCGGCTGTTGATGCCGGGCGTGTTCATCAGGGGCGCGATGCCGCCCTCCCCGTTGCCGCCGCCCCAGGAGGAAGAGCCCATATTGCCGGTGCCGGCGCCGATGCGCACGCCGCCGAGCGGAAAGACCGCCTGCCGCGGAATGAAGGTCGCGGCGGCGATGAGGGCGTCATACTGCCCGCGTGACGTCTGCGCCAGGATCTCCGCCTCGGTGCTGATATCCGGCTGGTAGAAGAAATGAATGCCGGGCGGCAGGGCCTCGCCCTGGTAGGCCGCATCGTGGAAGGTGCCGCCCCGTTCCGCGATATGCGCCGCGACCTCGCTGAAATCGGGCCGGCCCGCGCCGTCGAACCGCAGGCCGATCAGGTCGGCGATCAGGACGCGATAGGCCCGCTCGGGATCGTCGAGCCGCGCGCCTTCCGGCAAAGCCGTGTTTCGATCCTGCATGGCGCCCTCCCCGCTCGTCCCTTTTCTTCCGTAAGGGAGTTTTCCGGGCCTCGCAAGCGGCGGTGCGCCATCGCCCGCCCGGTCACGACCGGACGTGAAAACCCTCGCGCATGTCCGTGGCGCTGCACGGAGCATATCCGAGCCGGCCGAGCGCCGTCGCGACGGTTTCGACGAGGTCGGCGTTCGAGGCGGCGAGGCTGCCGTCGGGCCTGAAGAGATTGTTCTCGAAGCCGACGCGGACATGGCCGCCAAGGAGGGCGCCCGCGGCAACGCACGCCGCCTCATGGCGGCCGAAGGCGCAGACGCTCCAGTTGGAAAAGCGCGGCGCCTCCGGCGCGAGGAAGGCTAGGAGGTCGGCAGGCTGCGAGGTCTGGGACAGGGTATAGCGGCCGAGCACGTAGAGCACCGGAATATCCGGCCAGGGCACGAGGCCGCGGCGGATCATGCCTTCAAGGCGGATCGCCTCGGCAGGTTCGTAGAGGATGATCTGCGGCAGGACGTTTTCCCGCTTCATCCAGGAAAGCACCGCGGCGAAGGCGGGTTCGGCGGCCCCGTCCGGCGCGAGTTCGCGCAGCGCCAGCGAGGCCGCCTCCGGCCTCACGGCCTTCAGCACGGCGATCTGCTCGGCGGGCGCATAGAGGCCGAGCGCTTCCGTGGTGATCTGGACGATCAGCCGATCGCCCACCGCCGCGCGGATGGCCGCAATCGCCGCCCCGTAGGCCTCGGCGTCGAGAAGATGGCGGCCGTCGGCCCGGCGCACATGGGCGTGGATCATCGCCGCGCCCGCCTCCAGGCATTGCGCGGCGGTGACCGCCAGTTCGGCCGGCGTCAGGGGAATGGCGGGGTGATCGGCCCTCACGCGCCGGCCGCCGTTCGGCGCCACGGCGATGGCCACGCGGCGCGGTTCGGGAGAATCTGTCATCGTGCGTCCATAGAATGATTCATCTGGATCATAATTCTATATAAATGAAACAAGTGTTGCAATCCCATTTGGAAGGGTGTATTCGATCGCCATGCAAACCGGCCCTCTCGCAGATCAGATCGTCCAGGCCTTCGACACCCTGTCGGAGCAACTCCAGGCCGCCGCACGCTATGTGCTGAACCAGCCGCGCGAGGTCGCGCTGCTCTCCATGCGCGAGCAGGCGCGGCAGGCGGGCGTGCAGCCCGCGACCATGACGCGGCTTGCCAAGCATCTCGGCCTTGCCGGCTACGAGGATATCCGCCAGGCCTATGCGGACGCCATGCGCGGCGATGTGACGGGCTTTGCCGGCCGCGTCGGCGCGCAGGCGAAAAGCCAGAAGCTCAAGGGCGACCAGGTGCTGGCGACCGACATGCTCGGCGGCATCGCGGCCCAGATCGGCCGGCTTTCGCAGCCGCAATCGCTGGAAACGCTGGTGGAGGCCGCCCGCCGGCTCGGCGCGGCGCGGCGCATCTATTGCCTCGGCCTGCGCTCCAGCCATTCGCCCGCCTGGCACCTGCACTACATCCTCTCGCTCGCGGGAAAACACTCGGTCATGCTCGACGCCGTCGGCGGTATCGGCGCCGATGCGCTCGCCAGCGCGACGCCGGAAGACGTGATGGTCGCCGTCAGCGTGCTGCCCTATACGCGCCAGACGATCGAGATCGCCGATTATGCCGGCGCGGCCGGCGTGCCGCTGGTCGCCATCACCGACAGTCTCGTCTCGCCGCTCGCCCAGCTTGCCGCCTGCACGGTCGTCATCCCCACCGAAAGTCCCTCGTTCCTGCACACCATGTCGCCGGCCTTCGTCGTCGCGGAAGTGCTGGGCGCGCTGGTCGCCGGCCAGGCGGGGGATGCGGCGGGCGCGGCGCTGGCCGCCGTCGACCGCCAGTCCGCCGCCCTCGACACCCATCTCAAGACAAGGATGAAGCGTCCGTGACCCGCCTTCTGCATCGCGCCATCCATTCCCGCATGCCGGTCGCCGTGGGCGGCCGGGGCATCGAACTGTTCGATGCCGGGGGCAAGGCCTATATCGACGCGTCGGGCGGTGCGGCCGTCTCCTGCCTCGGCCATGCCCATCCGGCCGTCATCGCCGCGCTGCACGAACAGCTCGACCGGCTCGCCTATGCCCATACCGGCTTCTTCACCTCGGAGGCCGCCGAGGCGCTGGCCGCCCTCCTCGTCGAGGATGCCCCCGCCGGCATCAGCCATGCCTATCTCGTCAGCGGCGGCTCGGAAGCGGTCGAGGCGGCGCTGAAGATGGCGCGGCAATATTTCGTCGAGAAGGGCGAGCCGCAGCGCCGCCACATCATCGCGCGCCGGCAGAGCTACCACGGCAATACGCTCGGGGCGCTTGCCGCGGGCGGCAACGAGTGGCGGCGGCAGCAGTTCAAGCCGCTGCTCGTCGAGACCCACCATATCGACCCGTGCTACGCCTACCGCCTGCAGGAAACCGGCGAGAGCGACGAGGCCTATGCGGCCCGCGCCGCGCAGCAGCTGGAAGACAAGATCCTCGAACTCGGCGCCGATACGGTCATCGCCTTCGTCGCCGAGCCGGTCGTCGGCGCCACGGCCGGCGCCGTCCCGCCGGTTGCCGATTATTTCAAGCGCATCCGCGCCATCTGCGACCGCTACGGCGTGCTGCTTATCCTCGACGAGGTGATGTGCGGCATGGGGCGCACCGGCACGCTGCATGCCTGCGAGCAGGACGGCGTGGCGCCGGACCTGATGACCATCGCCAAGGGGCTCGGCGGCGGCTACCAGCCGGTCGGCGCCGTGCTGCTGTCGGAAAAGATCTTCGAGGCTTTTGCCGGCGGCTCCGGCTTCTTCCAGCACGGCCACACCTATATGGGCCATCCGATGGCGGCCGCCGCCGGCCTTGCCGTGCAGCAGGTCATCCGGCGCGAGAACCTGCTCGCCAACGTCGTCGCCATGGGCGCGGAGCTGGAGCGCCAGCTCGTCGAGCGCCTCGGCAACCACCACCATGTCGGCGACATCCGCGGGCGCGGCCTGTTCCGCGGCGTCGAGCTCGTCGCCGAGCGCGCGAGCAAGCGGCCCTTCGACCCGAAACTCAAGCTCAACGGCCTCATCAAGAAGGAAGCCATGGCGCGCGGCCTGATGGTCTATCCGATGGGCGGCACGATCGACGGCCGGCAGGGCGACCATGTGCTCATCGCCCCGCCCTTCATCGCCGGGCGCGCGGACATCACGCGCATCGTCGAGCGGCTTGGCGACGCCATCGACGCCGCAACGAGCGCCCTTCCACACGCATAACCAAGCAAAGGGGAACGACCATGAAACTGCGTACCATTCTATTTGCCGCCTTCGCATCGGCCCTCGCCTTCAGCCAGAGCGCGCGGGCCGAGGACCTGGTGGTCGCCACCGACACGGCCTTCGTGCCCTTCGAGTTCAAGGAAGGCGACAAGTATGTCGGCTTCGACATCGACATGTGGGACGCCATCGCCAAGGAGATCGGCGTCACCTACACGCTGCAGCCGATGGACTTCAACGGCATCATCCCCGCGCTCCAGACCAAGCAGGTGGACGTGGCGCTCGCCGGCATCACCATCAAGGACGAGCGCAAGAAGGCCATCGACTTCTCCGACGGCTACTATGACAGCGGCTTCCTGCTGATGGTGCCGGCGGACAGCACGGTCACGAGCGCCGAGGACCTGAAGGGCAAGATCCTCGCGACGAAGACCGGCACCTCGGCGACGGACTATGCCAAGGAGCACTTCAAGGAGACGGAACTGCGCCAGTTCCCGAACATCGACAACGCCTATCTGGAACTCCAGACCGGCCGCGTGGACGCCGCCATGCACGACACGCCGAACGTGCTCTACTACGTGAAGACGGCCGGCGGGGGCAAGGTGAAGGCGGTCGGCGAGCAGATGATGGCGCACCAATACGGCATCGGCTTTCCGAAGGGCAGCGAGCTGGTCGCCAAGGTCAATGCCGCGCTCGCCAACATGAAGAAGGACGGCCGCTACACCGAAATCTACAAGAAGTGGTTCGGCGCCGAGCCGAAACTCTGACGCCTTAGCCCCGGGCGCGCCGGCACGGCGGGCGCGTCCTCCTCACGCCGGGGAGCCAATCCATGGAATTCGACTGGTCCGTCATCGGCGAGGCCATGCCCGCTTTGCTCAGCGGCGCCCGCCTCACCATCCTCATCACGCTCGCCGGCCTCGTCGGCGGCCTTGCCGTCGGCTTCGTCGCGGGCCTGATGCGTGCCTATGGCAACGCGTTCCTGAACGCCGTCGCCTTCGCCTATGTCGAGCTCATCCGCGGCACGCCCATCGTCGTGCAGGTGATGTTCATCTATTTCGCGCTGCCGGTGCTCGCCGATATCCGCGTCAACCCGATGACCGCCGCCGTCACGGCGATCGTCGTCAATGCCGGCGCCTATATCGCGGAGATCGTGCGCGGCTCCTTCCTTTCCGTGCATCGGGGGCTGAAGGAGGCCGGCCTGGCGCTCGGCCTGCCGCTGTGGAAGGTGCTGGTCTACATCATCGGCCCCGTCGCCTTCCGCCGCATGATCCCGCCGCTCGGCAACCAGTTCATCGTCAGCCTCAAGGACACCTCGCTGTTCATCGTCATCGGCGTCGGCGAACTCACCCGCCAGGGCCAGGAGATCATGGCCGCCAACTTCCGCGCCGTCGAGATCTGGAGCGCGGTGGCGATCCTCTACCTCCTGATGACCGGAACCCTGACGCTGATCCTGCGCGTCACCGAAAAGAGGATGCGGATCCTATGAGCATCGTGGAATTTCGAAACGTCACCAAGACCTTCGGTCCCGTCGTGGTGCTGCGCGAGGTCGACCTCAACATCGACAAGGGCGAGGTGGTCGTGCTGATCGGCCCGTCCGGCTCCGGCAAGTCGACGCTGCTGCGCTGCATCAACGCGCTGGAGGAGATCAATGGCGGCGATCTCGTCGTCGATGCTATAAGCGTCAAGGCCGGCCGCTCGCAGGTGCGCCTCATCCGCCAGGAGGCCGGCATGGTCTTCCAGCAGTTCAACCTCTTCCCGCAGATGACGGCGCTGGAAAACGTCGCCTTCGGCCCGCGCCGCGTGCGCGGGGCGAGCCGCGCCGAGGCGGAGGACCAGGCACGGGCGCTGCTCGCCAAGGTCGGCCTTGCCGAGCGCGGCCATCACTATCCGGCCGAGCTTTCCGGCGGCCAGCAGCAGCGCGTGGCGATCGCCCGGGCGCTGGCCGTCAAGCCGAAGCTGATGCTCTTCGACGAGCCGACCTCCGCGCTCGACCCGGAACTGCGCCACGAGGTGCTGCGCGTCATGCAGGCGCTCGCCGAGGAGGGCATGACGATGATCGTCGTCACGCACGAAATGGCCTTCGCCCGCCAGGTCGGCACGCGGCTGATCTTCATGGAGGACGGCAAGATCGCCGTCGACGGCAAGCCGGCCGACCTGCTCGCCAATCCGGAAAACCCACGCCTGCGGGAGTTCTTGCAACATGTCCACTGACAACCGGCTGGGCCTCATCGAGATCGCCGGCCCGCCGCGGGAGATCGGTCTCCAGCTCGGCCGCTTCGGCCGCGACATCGCCCATCGCCACCTCGTGCGCGGCCACGCCTGGGCCTCGGTCCTCGCCTTTCGCGCCGATCCGCGCGTTGCCGCCATGCGCGAACTGGTCGAGGCCCGCTTCCCCGCCCACTGGGCGGAATTGCAGGGCCTCGCCCTCGGCCTCGACCTTCCCTTCGACGACGTCTTCCTGTGGAACTGCCGGGGCGATCTCTGGGCCTTCGCGCCGGACGGCTGCACGACGGTGCAGATACCGGGTGAAGCCCCCCTCCTCGCCCATAACGAGGACGGCGATCCCGGCTTTCGCGGCCATTGCGCGCTCGCCCATGTCCGTCCCGAGGGCGGCACGGCCTTCGCCAGCTTCGTCTATCCGGCCTCGATCCCCGGCCACACCTTCGCCGTGACCGCGGCCGGCCTCGTCCAGGCCGTCAACAACATCCGCTCCCGCGGTGTCGGCATCGGCCTGCCGCGCATGGTGCTCGGGCGCGCCCTGCTCGATTGCCCGTCGATCGACGCGGCCGTCCGCCTGCTCGCAACCGCGGAACGCGCCGGTGCCTTCCACATGACGCTCGGGCAGAAGGGCGATCGGCGGCTTGTCGGCGTGGAATTCACCCACAAGCAGTGCTCCGCCGTCACGCTCGACCGGCCGCAATGCCATTCCAACCACCTCGTTCACGCCGGCATGGCCGGCGAGCGGCAGGTGGTCACCGGCTCCTCCCGATCCCGGCAGCAACGCGGGGACCAAATCATCGCCGAGGGCGGGGAAGGCCTGCGGGATCCACGCGCCATCCTCTGGGACACGGGCGTATCGCCGCTGCCGATCTACCGCGCGCAGCCGGACGACCCGGACCACGAGAACACGCTGGCGACCGCCGTTTTCCACATAAGCGCGGATGCCGTCCGCTGGCAGGTCCATGATCGCCCGGGCGACACGCCGTGTTTTGCGATGGACGGCATCTTACGCGACAAGCGCCCTCACCCGAACGTATAGGCCGCGATCGATTCCGGCTTCATCTCGATGGAGAAGCCCGGCAGCGAGGGCGGCATGTAGGCGGCGTTCTCGATGCGGCAGGGGTCGATGAAGTGCTCGTGCAGGTGGTCGACATATTCGATCACCCGGCCGTCCTTCGTGCCCGAGATCGCGACATAGTCGATCATCGACAGATGCTGTACATATTCGCAAAGGCCGACGCCGCCGGCATGCGGCCAGACCGGCAGGCCGTATTTTGCCGCCATCAGCAGCACGGCGAGCACTTCGTTGAGGCCCCCCATGCGACAACTGTCGATCTGCACGATATCGATCGCCCCGCCGGCGATCATCTGCTTGAAGATGATGCGGTTCTGGCACATCTCGCCCGTCGCCACCTTGACCGGGTAAACGGCCTGCCGGATCGCCTTGTGGCCGGCGACGTCGTCAGGGCTCGTCGGCTCCTCGATGAAGAACGGCTTGTAGGGTTTCAGCTCCGACACCCAGTCGATCGCCTGCCCCACCTCCCAGATCTGGTTGGCGTCGATCATCATGGTGCGCTCGTCGCCGATCACCTCGCGGGCGATGCGCAGGCGTCGCTTGTCGTCCTCAAGGTCGCGGCCGACCTTCATCTTGATATGGGTGAAGCCCTGGTCGACGGCCTCCTGGCAGAGACGGCGCAGCTTCTCGTCGTCATAGCCGAGCCAGCCCGCCGAGGTCGTGTAGCAGGAATAGCCTTCCTTCTCCAGCGCCGCGATGCGCTCCGCCTTGCCGGCCTCCGCCTTCGTGAGGATGGCCAGCGCCTCCTCCGGCGTCAGCGCGTCCGTCAGGTAGCGGAAGTCGACGATGGAGAGGATCTCCTCCGGGCTCATCTCGGCGACGAGCCGCCAGACCGGCTTGCCCGCTTCCTTGGCCAGCAGGTCCCAGACGGCGTTCACCACCGCGCCGGTCGCCAGGTGCATCGCGCCCTTGTCCGGGCCGATCCAGCGAAGCTGGCTGTCGCTCGTCACATGGCGCCAGAAGCGGCCGGGATTTTCCCTGACCCAGGCGAGATCGAGGCCAACCACCAGATGCCTCATCGCCTCGATCGCCATGCAGCAGATGTCGTTGCCCCGACCGATGGTGAAGGTCAGGCCGTGGCCTTCAAGACCGGGCGCATCCGTGCCGAGCACCACATAGGCGGCCGAATAATCCGGGTCCGGGTTCATCGCGTCCGAGCCGTCGAGGCTCAGCGAGGTGGGAAAACGCAGGTCGATCGCGCGAAGGCTGGTGATCTTGGTCATGGATGCGGCCCTTGGGGTGATGGAAGGTCTCAGATGGTCCAGCCGCCGTCGATGGCGTAGGCCTGCCCGGTCGTGTAGGTGGCGCCGGCAAGGTAGACGGCGAGATCGGCGATCTCCTCCGGGGAACCGATGCGGCCGATCGGCTGGCGGGCGATGAAGGCCGCACGCGCCGCCTCGTAATCGCCCTGCGCGCGCAGGCGGTCCTGCAGCGAGGGGCTTTCGACCGTGCCGGGGCAGATGCAGTTGCAGCGGATGCCCTGCGCCACGTAATCGGCCGCCACCGACTTGGTGAGCCCGACCACCGCCGCCTTGGTGATGGTGTAGGCGGCGCGGTTCGGCACGCCCTTCACGCTGGAAGCGACGGAGGCCATGTTGACGATCGCGCCGTCCTTCCTCTCCAGCATTCCCGGCAGCACGGCGCGGATGGTGCGCACCATGGCGCGGACATTGAGATCGAAGGCGAAATCGAGGTCCTTGTCCGGCATGTCGAGGATCGAGCCGGCATGCACGAAGCCGGCGCAGTTGAAGAGCACGTCGAACGGGCCGGTCGCAGAAACGACGCGGTTCACGGCCTCGTCGCTGAGGACGTCCAGCACATGGGTCTCGATATTGGTTTCGCCGGCAAGGCTCTTCAGCGCCTCGGCGTTGATGTCGGTCGCGACGACCTTGGCGCCGGCGCGGGCGAAGGCGATGGCGCTCGCCCGGCCGATGCCCTGGCCGGCGGCGGTGAGGAGGACGCGCTTGTCTTTGATGGAAGGGGACATAGTTGCTCCTGGTAAAAAGTGTCAGACGCCCGGGCGGCGCTCGACAACATAGATGTGATCGGCCGCGAGGACGACCTCGCTTTTCTGGTTGACGACCTCCGTGCGCTCGACCTGCGGGCGAAGGTCGACCATTTTCAGTTCGATGCGTTCGATCCTCGCCCTGTCAGCCTCGCAACGTCCGGCCGGCCGCACCGTCGAAGAGATGCGCCTGCGAAAGATCGAAGCAGAAGGGAGGTTCATCGGCGGCGTGCCGATGAAGCCGCAAGCGCAGAGCCCGCCCACGCGCAGATCACGGCACCGGCGGCAACGCCGGCTAGAAATCTCGTCATCTTCTCCTCCCAATGGCTTTTCGCCAACCCTTACCGACAAGAATATCATTCATATACAAACTAATTATTCACATATCGTCAAGCACAGGTCGGGTTCCCGGGGTTGTCTCCTCCTGTTTCTGCGTATATGAATTTACTCATTCACTGGAGGAGCCCGCGTGTCGGACGAAGAAAACGATCGCTACAGGGCGCCGGCGCTCGACAAGGGCCTCGATATCCTGGAACTTCTCGCCGCTGTCGACGGCGGCCTCACCCAGGCGGAAATCGCCAAGCGGCTCGACCGCAGCCCGAATGAATTCTACCGCATGCTCGACCGGCTGGTGAAACGCGGCTACGTCACCCGCATCGACGGCGACCGCTTCTCGCTGACGCTCA
This sequence comes from Shinella sp. S4-D37, assembly GCF_040812195.1. NCBI lineage: Bacteria > Pseudomonadati > Pseudomonadota > Alphaproteobacteria > Hyphomicrobiales > Rhizobiaceae > Shinella > Shinella sp. S4-D37. The sequence continues at coordinate 64,158 of NZ_JBFNXL010000003.1, forward strand.
AGCTTTTCGGCCTGGCGCAACTGCACGCGCCCGTGCGCCGGCTCGTCTCCTTCGCCGTGCCGCTGATGCGCGAACTGGCCGAGGCCTCGTGCCAGGCCAACCAGCTCGTCGTCTTCGACCGCGGCAATCCCGCCGTCATCGCCCAGCAGGAGGCGCCCGGCTACTGGGGCATCTCCATCCGCGTCGGCTCGCGCATCGGCCTGTTCGACACCGGTTCCGGCCACGCGCTGCTCGCCTTCCGTTCGCCGGAGGAGCGCCTGCGCATGATCGCCGAGCATGTCGGCGACGGCGGCACGGATATGCGCGTCACGCCGGAATTCCTGGCGCGGCTCGATCTCATCCGCTCGCGCGGCTATGAAATGATGCCGAGCGCCCAGACGGCGGGCGTCATCAACCTCTCGGCGCCGGTGCTCGGCGCGGACGAAAGGGCGATCGCCGCCCTGACCATCCCCTATATCACCCTGATCAACACGCCGGTCGCGCCGGATATCTCGACGACCATCCAGATGCTCGGCGAGACGACGCGCCGGCTCTCGGAAATGGCCGGAGCCGGCTTCAGCGCCGAAGAGCAATAAGCGCCCTATCCGAGGGCGCTCAGCCGCCCTCCGCAAAATTCCTCAGGAAGAGCGCATTGAGATCGGCGACGGCCTCCGCCGCCGGCTCGCGGCCCGTCACGGCCCGGTTGATGCGCTGCGACGCCGCCTCCTGGAAGAGCATGTAGCCGTCGTGCCGCGGGCGCGGCGTGTGTTGCGGTAGAAGCCGAGCATCGCGGCATTGGCCACTTCGTCCTCCCAGCCCGCCGCATGGCCCGGCTGGCCGCCGGCCTGCCAGTAGCGCCGCCGGAGACCCGGCCGGAAACAGATATTCGAGAAGACGTTCGAAAAGGCGATCCTGCGCGACTTCATGTAACGGGAAGCGCCTGTCCCAATCGGAAAAATCCGCGCATATCCAGCGGCTTGTACGATCTTCCTAATGAAAATCGCGAGACTGGACGCGGATGGTCCGCACCGCCTCGCGGCTTTCCGGCTGCGCGGCGGCGCCGCGCCGGCCGATGGTGGAGAAGTCGGCCGAAAGATCGGTGAGGTGCTGCACGACGATATGCACCACCTCGCCTTCCCGCTGGATATAGCCTTTGACGCCGATCATCGGCGCGCCCATCACGATGGGGCGATGGGCAAGGAAGACCTTGCGCCAGACGACGAGGTTGGCGATGCCCGTCTCGTCCTCGATGGTCACGAAGATGACGCCGTTGGCCGAGCCCGGCTGCTGGCGGACCAGCACGATGCCGGCCGTCTCGACCTTCCGGCGATCGCCAAGCCGCGTCGCCTCGGCGCAGGAAAGCAGGCGGCGGCGCGAAAGGCTCTGGCGCAGGAAGCTGACCGGATGGGCCCGGAGCGTCAGACCGACGCCGCCGTAATCCTCCACCACCTCGCCGCCGGCCGTCATGGGCCGCAGCGCCACCGCCGGCTCCGAAAGCTCCGGCACCACCGCTGCCTCCCGCGCCGCAGCCGCGGAAAAGAGCGGCAGCGGCTCGTCCCGCAAGCCGCGGATCGCCCACAAGGCCTCGCGACGAGCAAGCCCGAGCGAGGGCCGGAAGGCGTCCGCCTCGGCAAGCCGCACCAGCGTGTCGGAGGCAAGGTCCGTGCGGCGCCAGAGATCGTCGACCGAGGCAAAGGGCGCCTCGCCCCGTGCGGCGACGAAGCGGGCCATCTCCTTGTTGTCGAGCCCCTTCACCAGCCGCAGCCCGAGCCGCACGGCAAGCTTCCCCGCCTCCTCCGCCGGCTCCAGCGCGCAATCCCACCGGCTGGCATTGACGCAGACCGGGCGCACCTCCACCCCGTGCTCGCGCGCATCGCGCACGATCTGCGCCGGGGCGTAGAACCCCATCGGCTGGGAATTGAGCAGGGCCGCGCAGAAGATCTCCGGATGGTGGCACTTCATCCAGGCCGAGGCATAGGCGATGATGGCGAAGCTGTAGGCGTGGCTTTCCGGGAAACCGTAGGAGCCGAACCCTTCGAGCTGGCGGCAGATGCGTTCGGCGAAGTCGCGCGTATATCCTTTGTCGACCATGCCGTCGGTCAGTTCATCGCGGAATTTGTCTACGCCGCCGGTATGCTTGAAGGTCGCCATTGCCCGGCGGAGCTGGTCGGCCCGGCCCGGCTCGAAGCCGGCGCATTCGATCGCCACCTGCATCGCCTGCTCCTGGAACAGCGGCACGCCAAGGGTCCTTCTCAGGACCTTCTCGAAGGCGGGCTTGGGATATTCCACCCTCTCCAATCCCTGCCGCCGCCGCAGATAGGGGTGCACCATGTCCCCCTGGATCGGCCCCGGCCGCACGATCGCCACCTGGATGACGATATCGTAAAATTCCTTCGGCTTGAGGCGCGGCAGCATGGACATCTGCGCCCGGCTCTCGATCTGGAAGGTGCCGACCGTGTCGGCCTTGGAGATCATCTCGTAGGTCGGGGCATCGCCTGCGGGGATGGTGGCAAGCGTACGGCTCTCTCCCTTGTGCTCCCGCAGGAAATCGAAGGCGCGGCGCATGCAGGTGAGCATGCCGAGCGCCAGCACGTCCACCTTCATGAAGTTCAGATACTCGATGTCGTCCTTGTCCCACTCGATCACCTGGCGCTTGTCCATCGCCGCCGGCTCGATCGGCACGAGATCGTCCAGGCGGTCGCGTGTCAGCACGAAACCACCGGGATGCTGCGAGAGGTGGCGCGGCGCATTGATCAATTGGCGCGCAAGCTCGAACAGCAGCCGGACGCGGCGGTCGTCCACATTGAGCCCGGCCGCATTCGCGTGGCTTTGCGGAATGTCGTTGGACCAGCCCCAGACCTGCGAGGACAAAGCCTTCAACACGTCCTCCGGCATGCCGAGCGCGCGGCCGACATCCCGCATCGCCGCGCGCGAGCGGTAGCGGATGACGGTGGCGCAGAGTGCCGCGCGATCCTTGCCGTAGGTATCGTAGATCCACTGGATCACCTCCTCCCGGCGCTCATGCTCGAAATCCACGTCGATATCGGGCGGCTCGCCGCGCTGCTCCGAGACGAAGCGCTCGAAGAGAAGACTGCCATTCTCCATCGGGTCGATCGCCGTGATCCCAAGGACAAAGCAGACGGCGCTGTTTGCAGCCGATCCCCTGCCCTGGCAGAGGATCGGGACAGGCAGGTTGCGGGCATGGTGGACGATGGAATTCACGGTGAGGAAATAGGGCGCATATTTCATCTTCTCGATGAGCCGCAATTCGTAAACGAGCTTACTGCGCACCTCCTCGGGCACGCCGCCGGGATAGCGCCTGGCCGCGCCCTCCCACGTATATTTCTCAAGCGCCTCCTGTGGCGTGAGATGCGTATATTCCTTCTCGTCCGGATACTGGTACATCAGCTCGTCCAGCGAGAACCGGCAACGCTCGGTAATCTCCAGCGTCCGCCGCAGCGCCTCCGGATAACGCGCGAAGAGACGGTGCATCTCCTCCGGCGGCTTCAGGTAGCGGTCGGCGTGGCGCTCGCGCAGGAAGCCGGCATGGTCGATGGTGACGTTGTGACGGATGCAGGTGACGATATCCTGCAGCATGCGCCGGGCGGGCGCGTGGTAGAGCACGTCGTTGGTGACGACGGCGGGCACGCCATGGCGGGCGGCGAGGTTGGAGAGATCGAACAATCGCACCTGGTCGTTCGGCCGGCGGCGCAGCGTGAGGGCGAGGTAGCAGCGGTCCTTGAAATGTTCGTGCAGGCGGCGCAGCTGGAAGGCGGCGGTCTCGTCCGCCTCGTCGGGCACCAGCACGGCGAGAAGGCCCTCGCTCCATTCTATGACGTCCGCCCAGTCGAGATGGCATTTTCCCTTGCCGGCCCGCTTCTTGCCGATGGTGAGCAGGCGGCAGAGGCGGCCATAGGCGGCGCGGTCGGTCGGGTAGACGAGCAGCGACATGCCATCGACAAGGTCGAGCCGGCAGCCGACCACCAGCCGCACCTTCGGGCCATCCGCCGGGAGCTCCCGCGAGGCCTTGAAGGCCTGGACGACGCCGGCAAGGCTGTTGCGATCGACGACGGCCAGCGCTTCTATACCGAGGGCGCTCGCCTGCGAAAACAGCTCCGCACAGCTGCTCGCCCCGCGCAGGAACGAGAAATGCGATGTGGCCTGAAGCTCGGCATAACGCGGTTTCATGCGAAAATCCCGTGCAGGAACCAGCGGCCGGCGCCGCTTGCCGCCTGCTCCTCGTTGCCGGAGCGGAAGAGCCAGAAGCGCTCCCCTTCGGCGTCCTCGACCTGGAAGTAATCCCGCACGGCCGCCAGTTCGGCATCGCGCTTCCACCATTCGCCGAAGATGCGCTCCGGCCCGTCGGCCCGCTTGACCAGCCGCCGCACGCCGCGCCAGGTGAAGGAGGCGGGCGGATGGTCGGGCAGGAGCGCCATGACCTCGATGGGCTCCGGCCGCGCCAGGAGCCGCGCGGGACGCGGCCAGCGGCTGGGCCAGGTCATGCCCGTTTCGGGCGAAAGCGGCGGAATGCGGCGGAAGGAGCGCTCCGGCACGTCGCTCTCGACCGGGGCGATGCGGTAGAGACGCGCGGCGCCGATGCGGTTGGCGATCACGTCGACGAGGCCGGCAAGGTCCGCCTCCTCCTCCTCGATCAGGGAGGAGACGGCCTGCTGGAGGACGAGCGGTTCGGCGAGCGTCGCGGTCAGGTCCATGATCTCGATGCCGAAGCCGGGGTCGATCGTCTCGATACGGTCCGTCAGGAGGCGGACGAGCTGTTTTGTGTCGCGCACGGCCCGTGCCGTGCCGACGCGGATGGCCTGCAGGGAATTGTCGACGCGGTGGAAGAGCAGATCGAGCCGGCGGGCGCCGAGGCCGCGTTTTTCCAGCGCGGCGCAGAGATCGTGCACGAGGCCGGTCGTGTAGTGCGCGATGGTCTCGGGGGCGCCGATCGGCTCGCCGAAAACCTTGCGGATCGTGACGAGCTCCGGGTCGCGCAGCGGATCGACGGGTTCGGAAACCGTGCCCTGGAGCTGGTCGAGCCGGCGGCCGAGGAGCGGGCCGAAGCGCAGGACGAGCGGCGCACGCGGCACGGCGAGCACGTCGCCGATCGCCTGGAGGCCGAGCATGTGGAGGCCCGTCACGGTTTCCGGCGCGATCCGCAGCCCGAGGACCGGCAGGGGCGACACGGCCTCGCCCGCCTTGCCGGGCGGAACGATGCGCACGGGATCGGCAAGGAAGCGGGCGGCGGCGTGGGCCGCGCCCCAGCTGTCGGCGACGGCGGCGCGGGCGAAGATGCCGGAGGCGGCAAGTCGGTTGACGAGGCCGCTCAGCATGCGTTCTTCGCCGCCGTGCAGGTGATCGGCGCCGGTCGTGTCGATGACGAGGCCGTCCGGCGGGTCGGGGGCGACGATGGGCGCATAGTGCTGCAGGGCCCAGAGCGCGAGACGGCTCAAGGCGGCGGCATCGGCGGCGGCATCGGCGGGCATGGTGGCAACGTCCGGCAGCAGCGCATGGGCCTTGGTGAGCGGCATGCCGACGCGCAGGCCCGCCTGCTCGGCCGGCCGGCTCACCGCCGTCAGGATGCGGCGCGCGCCGTCGCGGCCGACGAGAACGAGCCGGCTATCGGGCGGCGGCGCCGAAGCGCCGAGCGCCCGCCGCAGCCGATCGATCGGCCAGCCGGGAAGAAAAAGCGATACGACCCGCGGCATCGGTGGCCTCCACGTCAAATTCCGCCGCCTCGCCGGCCCGGCAGCGGGCCAGTTCCAGCAGCCATTGCCCCCGGCCGACGCCCGGCACGGGAAGGGGGGCGGAGGACCGCACATGGACCCGCCAGCGCGTCACGGCGGCGGAGGGTTGCGCAAGGGCATCCGCCTCCTTGAGGTGGCGGAAGCGGCGCAGGGCAAGGCCGAGCGTGCCGCCCGCCTCCGCGGCAAGCTGCAGGCGGCGCGAGGCGCTCATCGACAGGCGCGCCACCTCCGCGACGACGGCGCCGAGCCCGCCATGGCGCAGCCCCTCCTCGAAACAGAGCAGCAGGCTCTTCTCGTCGCCCGCCTCCACATAGAGGACGCGGCCGGGCGCAAGGCCCGCCTGCGCCAGCGCCGGCGCGAAAAGATCGGGCCGCGTCAGGCACCACAGCACCTGCCCCTTCGTGCGCGCGGCGATGCCCGCGGCAAAGAGCATGGCGGCGCCGGCCTCGACGGCATCGTTGCCGCCGCCGCAGATCTCGTGCAGGCTGGCCAGCGCCAGCCCGCCGCCCGGCAGCCGCTCGTCGATCTCCGGCACGCCGAAGGGCAGCACCGCCCGGTCGCGCCGGGCACGGCCGTCGAACTGCCGGATGTGGTCGCGCAGATCGGCGACAACGGCATGGGCGCAGGCGGACATCGGCTTGGCGGGCTCCTGGCTGAAGACAATATGTTCTCTATTTGTTCTCAAAATCCGCAAGAGTCAATCGCCCGGTCGCATCGGAAAGATCACAGTTTGAATCATCGTCGGGAACCAAGTGGCGCGGCGAAAGTTCTCCTTTCGCCATTCCATCAAATCCAGGAGACATGTCCATGGCTGACGAAAAGAGCACCGGCAAACGCACGCTCGGCGTCGTTGAGGGGCGCGACAGCATTTCGGAAGATGCCAGCGTTGCGGCGGAAGCAACGGTGAGCGAACAGATCGAGGCGCTGAAGACGGAAATCAGCCGGCTGAAGGAATCCGCCGGGCTGATCGCCGAAGGCACCGGCCAGCTTGCCGTCGCCAAGGCGGAATCCGTGCGCGATGAGGTGCGCCAGACCATCCAGGCCAACCCGCTCGCCGCTCTCGCCGGCGCCGCCTTCATCGGCTACCTGTTCGGTCTTCGCCACCGGTGAGAGACGTCCCCGGGCCCGGCCCGGGGAACCGATGCGGTAAAGGCATGAAAAAGCCCGGCATTGCCGGGCTTTCGTCTTTCAGAACCAGCGCTCGCGGCGAGCCGGCTCGTTTTCGAGCGAGCCGAGCAGGTAGCCGATGACGACGCCGGCAAGGCCTGCCGTCAGGACGACCGTCGAAAGGGCCGCGGGGTGTTCGCGCGCGGCCTGCGCCACGGCGGCGCCTTCGTTGCGCACATATCTGGTTGTCGAGCGGACGGCGGGACGGGCGGCCTCGACGGCATTGCCCGCGCGATCGCGAACCGCCTCATAGGCCTCGCTGCCGCGCTCGCCAAGATCCTTCTGGAGCTGGGCGATCTCTGCGCGCAGGGCGGAAATCTGGGATTGGACGTCGTTGCTTGCCATTGCGGTCTCCCGTTACAGTCTCGTGTCAGCAATGGAGACCGAACGGTTCTCGGACGGCTTGGTTCCCGGCCGCCGGGCGATTTGCCCCTCAGCCGGCCTGGCGGCGGCCGTCGCGGCGGATCTGCGAGGGCGTATCGCCGAAGGCGGCGCGGAAGCGGCGGGTGAAGTGCGACAGGCTCTCGAAGCCGGTTTCGAGCGCGATCTCGATCAGCGGCTTGTTGGTGCGCATCACCATGGTGAGCGCCGCGGCCATGCGAATCTTCATGTAGATCGCGCTCGGCGAGGCGCCCATGTCGCTCTCGAACAGCCGCTCGAGCTGGCGGCGGGAGACGCCCGTCATGGTGGCGATGCTGTCGATCGACAGGAGGTCCTCGGTGTGCTGCTCCATCATCAGGATGGCGAGGTGCACGCGGCGGTCGCGGGCTTCGAGGCCGAGCGGATTGCGCGGCTGCACGTCGGTCGCATCGCGCCGGTGGCGGATCTGCAGGATTTCCAGCGCGTTGCGCTCGGCCGCCTCGCCGACATGGTGGCGCACGAGCGTCGCGGCGAGATCGGCGACGCTGCTGCCGCCGGCACAGGTGGCGACCTTGCCGTCGAAACGGAAGATCTGTTCCGACGTCGCCTCGATATCGGGGAAACGGCCGCGGAAATCGCGGTGGTGCAGCCAGCTCACGCAGGCCGTGTGGCCCTTGAGGAGGCCCGCCTCGGCCAGGATGAAGCTGCCCGTACACAGGCCGATCAGCCCGACGCCGGCCTGGGCCGCCTTGCGCAGATAGGCCTGGGCATAGCTGTCGATGGGCTCCTCCACCGACAGGAGGCCGCCGACGACGGCGATATAGTCGAAACAGGCGGGATCGGCGAAGGGCGCGGTCGGGGCGACCTGGATGCCGCTCGACGAGGTGATGAAGTTGCGCGTGCTGCTCAGGACGTCCCAGTCGCAATGGACGCGGCGCGAGCGGTCCTCGCTGTCGCTGGCCAGCCGCAAGGTATCGACGAACAGCGCGAAGGCGGACAGAGTGAAACTTTTCGACAGGATGAAGCCGACGCGCAGCGCCTTCGGCGCCAGGGCGCCGTTCATCTCCTTCGACGTGCGAACATCTGCCGCCATCCAGCTCTCCCAGGCCGTCCCGTTGCCCATTATCGCCGAAGGCGCGGACCGCTGGCAAGAGCCATAGCAGATTTCGCGCGCCGTCTCCATCGCTCGAACGACGCCGGACGCACTCAGGGGCCGCTAGCGGGCAAATCTACGGGCACCGGCCACGCAAAGCACGATGGCGAGCGTCGTGACCAGCATCGTCGGGCTCACGCGCTCGTGCAGCAGGAAGGCGGCGAGCAGCAGGCCGAAGAAGGGCTGGAGCAGTTGCAACTGCCCCACCGCCGCGATGCCGCCGCGCGCAAGACCCCGATACCAGAAGACGAAGCCGATCAGCATGCTGAACACCGAGACATAGGCAAGCCCCGCCCAGGCACCGCCGTCGATGCCGGCGAAGGTGCCGGGCAGCGAGGCGAGCGCGATGACCGACATCAGCGGCAGGGAGAGGATCAGCGCCCAGGAAATGACCTGCCAGCCGCCGAGCGTGCGCGAGAGCTTCGCGCCTTCCGCATAGCCAAGGCCGCAGGCGATGATGGCGGCGACCATCAGGAGATCGCCGACGAGCGAGGTCTCCCCGCCCGCATTCAGCGCGAAGCCCACCACCGTCGCGCTGCCGATGCCGGAAAACAGCCAGAACAGCGGCTTCGGCCGCTCCCCGCCGCGCAGCACGGCGAAGACGGCGGTCGCCAGCGGCAGGAGCCCGACGAAGACGATGGAATGGGCGGAGGTGATGTATTGCAGCGCCAGCGCCGTCAGCAGGGGAAAGCCGACGACGACGCCGAGCGCGACGATCGCCAGCGGGAAAAGCGCCTCGCGCGACGGCCTTGCCTGGCGCAGGAGAAAAAGCAGCGCCGCGCCCAGCAGCGCCGCGATCACCGCGCGGGCCGACGTCAGGAACAGCGGCGAGAAATCCGCCACCGCCAGACGTGTCGCCGGCAACGAGCCGCTGAAGATGACGACGCCGGCAAGCCCGCTGCCCCAGCCTTCCATGGATGTTCTCATTTTTCCTCGCATTCATCCTCCTTCTACGGCGGCAGGGCTGGCGAAGACAGGCAAGGAGCAATACAATTCAAAAGAACTGTACCGGTTAAAGACCCCATACACACAGCAGGACAATCGCATATGGCAAGCCAGCGCCGCGAATTCCATCGGCGGATGTCGTGATGCAGAGGGCGAGAACATGACCGAAAGCACCAGCCGGATTTCCAAGGTCATGGCGGCGATCAACGGCCGCATCGCCAGCCGCGCGCTCGCGCCGGGCGACCGGCTGCCCTCGATCCGCCGGTTCGCCGCCACGATGGGCGTTTCGCCCTCCACCGTCGTGGAGGCCTATGACCGGCTGGCCGCGGAGGGGCTGATCCGGGCGCAGCGCGGCTCCGGCTTCTATGTCGCAGGCAGCGCCCTGCCCCCGCTGAAACTGGCGGAGGCCGAGACCCCGAAGGCGCGCGCGGTGGACCCGTTCTGGGTGTCGCGCCAGTCGCTCGATGCCGACGCGGCCGTGCCGAAACCCGGCTGCGGCTGGCTGCCGGCGGACTGGATGCCGGACGCGGCGCTGCGCCGGGCGATCCGCAGCCTGGCGAAGGGCGATAGCGACCTCTTGTCCTACTACGGCAGCACGCGCGGCTCGGCGGCGCTGCGCCGGCTGCTGCTCGGCCGGCTGGCGGAGGAAGGCATTTCAGCCGGGCCGGAGCACCTGATGCTGACGAGCACGGGCACGCAGGCGCTCGACCTGATCGGCCGCTTCCTGCTGCGCCCGGGTGACACGGTGCTGGTGGACGATCCCTGCTACTTCAATTTCCAGGCGCTGCTGAAGGCGCACCAGGTGACCGTCGTCGGCGTGCCCTATACGCCGTCAGGCCCCGACATCGCGGCCTTCGAGGCGGTGCTTGCCGCGGAGCGGCCGCGGCTCTACGTCACCACCTCCGCCATCCACAACCCGACCGGCGCGACCCTGTCGCCGCAGGTGGCGCACCGCCTGCTGAATGCGGCGGCCGGCAGCGAGACGATCATCGTCGAGGACGACATCTTCGCCGATTTCGAACCGGAGCCCTCCACCCGGCTTGCCGCGCTCGACGGGCTCGACCGCGTCATCCGCATCGGCAGCTTCTCCAAGACGCTCTCGGCCTCGGCGCGCTGCGGCTATATCGCCGCGCGGCCGGACTGGGTCGAGGGGCTGGTCGATCTGCAGATCGCCACAAATTTCGGCGGCCCGAGCCCGATCTCCAGCGAGATCATCGCCCATATGCTCGCCGGCGGCGGCTACCGCAAACACATGGAGGACCTCCGGCGCCGGCTGGTGCGCGCCCGGCGCGAGACGGCCGAGCGGCTGTCCCGGCTCGGCATCACGCCCTGGCTGCTGCCGCGCGGCGGCTTCAATCTGTGGTGCCGGCTGCCGGAGGGGCTGGATTCCGGCGAGGTCGCGCAGGCCGCCCTTGCCGACGGTCTCGTGCTCGCCCCCGGCAACGTCTTCAGCGTGTCGCAGAGCGCCGCCGGCTTCATGCGTTTCAACGTGGCGCACATGCTGGAACCCCACGTCTACGAGGTGCTGGCCGGCGCCTTGCAGCGACGGGCCTGACGATGCCGGCGCCCGCCCGGGGTCAGACGTGCTGCCCGCCGTTGATGTGGATTTCGGCGCCGTTGATATAGGACGATTGCCCGGTGCAGAGGAAATGGATGGTTTCGGCGACCTCGCGCGGCTCTCCCAGCCGTCTCATCGGCACCTCCTCCGCGACCAGTTCGTCCGTGCCCGGCGAAAGGATCGAGGTCTCGATCTCGCCCGGCGCGATCGCATTGGCCCGCACGCCGCGGGGGCCGAATTCATGCGCCATCTCGCGCGTCAGCGCCGCAAGCGCCGCCTTGGAGGCCGCATAGGCGACGCCCGCGAAGGGATGCACGCGGGAGCCCGCGATGGAGGTGACGTTGACGATCGACCCCTTCGCCGCTTCCAGCTCCGGCATCAGCGCGCGGGCGATCAGCGCCGTCGAGACGATGTTGACGTTGAGCACCTGCATCCAGACGTCGGCATCCGTATCGAGCACGCCGAGGCGGCTGCGGCCCGGCCCCTTCGGTGAAATGCCGGCATTGTTGACCAGCGCATGCAGCCGGCCGTTGGGCAGCCGCTCGCGCACGGTCGCGGCCAGCCTGTCGATCTGCGCAAGGTCCGCGAGATCCGCCTGGATATGGCTTTCCCGCGCCGACGGCCAGGCGCATTCCTCGGAAAAGGGCTGGCGGGAAACGGTGAAGATGCGCCAGCCCTTCGCCTGGAAGAGCTTGACCGTCGCATGGCCGATGCCGCGGCTCGCCCCGGTCAGCAACATGTAACGGCGTTCATCGGTCATCTGCGGTCTCCATTGATGCTTGATACATCGTAATAGGCCATTTCCGGATTGGAAGCTATCGCCGGGGATGCACCGGGCCTGGCACGCCGGCCGCTTCGATGCGGTCGAGGATCGGCTTTCCGCCGATGAGGATATCGTCGGCGACGGCCATCGAGGCGGCAGCGGGATCGTGGCGCTTGAGCGCCTCGACGACGGGATAGTGATGGTCGATCATCGCCCGGCCGCCCGCGATGTAAACGTCGGAAATGTGCGGCCCCATCTGCAGCCAGAGCCGCCGCAGGATGCTGGTCAGCACGGCAAGCCCGGCGATCTGCGGCAGGAGGAAGTGAAAAGCCTGGTTGAGCTGCGTGCCCTTCAGCCGGTCCCCCGCCGCGATCGCCTGCTCGTTTTCCCGCAGGATCCGCTCCAGCGCCTGGATATCCGCGCTCGTCGCCACCTGCGCGGCGGTCTCCGCCGCCAGCCCCTCCAGCCGGATGCGGATCGCCCGGATCTCCCGGTAGCGGCTCTCGCTGAGGCCGGCGATGCGGATGTCGCGCGGCGAGCGGAAGGTGATCGCCTCGTCATTGGCAAGCCGCAGGATGGCGTCGCGGATCGGCGTGACGCTGGTGCCGAACTGTTCGGCGAGGTCCCGGATCTTCAGCCGGTCGCCGGGCTGGAACCGCCCCTGCATCAACGCGTCGCACAGCGCGCCGTAGACGACGCTGCTCAGGTTCTCATGATCGAGTGTGGTGAATTCCGCCATGGAACCGGTCCGCAAAATCGAGTAACAAAATATTTGATGCATCTTTTTTGACAGGTTTCAAGCGGAACGTACGGAGCAGGCATGACGCAGCGGGCGCCGGCCACCGAAAAGACGGACTCCCTGTCGGCGACCTGGAGCGCGACGGCGCCCGGCGACGCCGAGGCCGCCGTCGCGGCGGTCTACGGCCTTGCCGGCACGGCCAGGCGGCTTTCCAGCGAGCGGGACGAGACATTCCTCTTCATAGGGGCCGACGGCGGGGCCTTCGTCCTGAAGATCGCCAATCCCGCGGAAGATCCCGCCGCGCTGGAATTCCAGGACGGCGCCTTGCTGCACCTCGCGGCGGCCGCCCCGGCCGTGCCCGTGCCGCGGATCGTGCCGACGAAGGACGGCGGACGGGGCCACACGCTTTCCACCCCCGACGGGCCGCGCATCATGCGCCTCCTCACCTTCCTCGACGGCGAACTGCAACATCGCACGCCCGCATCGCCCGCACAGAGCCGCAATGTCGGCCGCGCGCTCGCCGAACTCGGCCTCGGCCTTGCGACCTATGACGGCCGCCCGCCGGCGGGAAAGCTGCTGTGGGACATTTCCCACATGCTCGACCTTCACGCGCTCACCGGCCATGTCGCGCCGGAGCGGCGGGCTCAGGTGGAAACGGTGCTGGCCGAGTTCGCGCGGGCGCTTCCCGCTATAAAAGGCCTCACCCGCCGGCAGATCATCCACAACGACTTCAACCCGCACAACATCCTGCTCGACCCCGCGGAACCGGCGCAGGTGGCCGGCATCATCGATTTCGGCGACATGGTCCATGCGCCGCTGGTCAACGACCTTGCCGTCGCGCTCTCCTATCACCTTTCGACGGACGACTGGGCGGCGCGCGCCGGCGCCTTCCTCGCCGGCTTCCAATCGGCGCGCAACCTGGAGCCGGCCGAACTCGACCTCCTGCCGCTCCTGACGCGCTGCCGGCTGGCCATGTCGATCATCATCGCCGAATGGCGCTCCGCCCGCTTCCCGGAGAACCGGGACTACATCCTGCGCAACCACGCCGCCGCCCGGCGCGGCCTGCACAATATCGCCGATCTCACCCCGGCCGGGCTGAAAAAGCTCGCGCCCAACCTTTCCGAGGCCTGACCATGTCGATGGTGAATGCATTTTCGCGCGCGGATCTCGAACGGCTCGGCGAGGCCGAACGGGCGCTTGTCGCCCGCCGGGAAAAGGTGCTCGGCCCCGCCTACCGCCTGTTCTACGAGGAGCCGCTGCATCTCGTGCGCGGCGAAGGCGTTTTCCTTTATGACGCGGCGGGCGAGAAATATCTCGACGCCTACAACAACGTCGCCTCGGTCGGCCATTGCCATCCGCGCGTCGTGGAGGCGATCACCCGCCAGACCGCCCTGCTCAACACCCATACCCGCTACCTGCACGAAGGCATCGTCGACTATGCCGAGGCGCTGACCGCGACCTTCCCCGACACGCTCAGCCAGGTGATGTTCACCTGCACCGGCAGCGAGGCGAACGACCTTGCCGTGCGCATCGCCCGCTTCGTCACCGGCGGCACCGGCATCATCGCGACGGAACTCGCCTATCACGGCCTGACGGGCGCGGTCGCCGAATTCTCCCCCTCGCTCGGCGAGGCGGTGGCGCTCGGAGCCCATGTGCGCACCGTGCCGGCGCCCGACAGCTACCGCCATGCGCCGGACGAGATGATGGAGAAATTCGGCCGCGACGTCAGCGCGGCCATCGCCGACCTGAAGCGCCACGGCATCAGGCCGGCCATGCTGATCGCCGACACGATCTTTTCGAGCGACGGCATCTTCGCCGGTCCGAAGGGCTTTTTGAAGCCGGCGGTGGACGCGATCCATGACGCCGGCGGCCTCTTCGTCGCCGACGAGGTGCAGCCCGGTTTCGGCCGCACCGGCGAGACGATGTGGGGCTTCGAGCGCCACGGCGTTTCCCCGGACATGGTGACGATCGGCAAGCCGATGGGCAACGGCTACCCGATGGCCGGCATCGTGCTGCGCCCGGACATGATCGCCGAGTTCGGCCCCCGCGCCCGCTACTTCAACACCTTCGGCGGCAATCCCGTTGCCGCCGCCGCCGGCAAGGCGGTGCTCGACACGATCCGGCAGGGGGGTTTGCAGCAGAACGCCCTGGACGTCGGCCGTTACCTGACGGAGGGCCTGAAGGCCCTGGCCGCCCGCCATCCCGCCCTCGGCGACGTCCGCGGCTCAGGCCTCTTCATCGGCGCCGAGATCGTTTCCGATCCCGCGACGAAACAGCCCGACGCCGCGCTGACGAGCCGCATCGTCAACGGCCTGCGCGCCCGCCGCGTGCTGATCAGCGCCTCAGGCCCCAGGGCCAACGTCCTGAAGATCCGCCCGCCTCTCGTCTTCTCCCGCGAGAACGCCGACATGCTGGTCGACGCCCTCGGCGACGTGCTGGACTCCGCCTGAAGGAACGCAGGCGCCCTGTCTCAGGCGAGCGCGGTCACCTGGATCTCGACCAGCAGGCCCGGCGTCGCGAGGCGAGCCTCGACCGTGGCGCGGACCGGCAGGTTGTCCTGGTCTACCCACTGGTCCCAGACCTCGTTCATCGCGGCGAAATGGGCGATGTCGCGCAGCCAGATATTGGCGCTGATCAGCTTGGCCTTGGAGGTGCCGGCTTCGGCCAGGAGGCCGTCGATCGCGGCGAGGATGTCGCGGGTCTGGGCGGCGGTATCGGCGCCGGCGGCGGTGATGCCGGCGGTCGTGACGACGCCGTTGACGACGACGGCCTGGCAGAAGCGCTGGCCGGGCTTGATACGCTTGATCATTGGAAATCTCCCATCATGTTGATCCAGAGTCTGCCAGGTTCATTGTGAATCTGACGGACTCCAGGTTTCTTTGTTTTCGCTTGTCTCTTCGGAAAAACCGGTCCCCGCTTTTCCCTGACAAACTCTAGGAACGGTTTTGCCCGAAAGGCCGGGCGAGCGCAACGTCGCTCCTCACGTCCACGCATACCGCACGATGTGGAAGAAGACCGGGGCGGCGAAGACGAGGCTGTCGGCGCGGTCGAGCATGCCGCCATGGCCCTCGATCATGTGGCCCCAGTCCTTCACGCCGCGGTCGCGCTTGATGGCGGAGGCGACGAGGCCGCCGAAGAAGCCCATGATGCAGGCGAGCGCGGCCAGACCGCCGGCTTCGAACGGCGAGAAGGGCGTCAGCCAGTAGAGCCCCGCCCCGAGCAGCGAGGCGCTGGCAATGCCGCCGATCAGCCCTTCCCAGGTCTTCGACGGCGAGATGCTGGGCGCCACCTTGTGCCTGCCGAAGAGCTTTCCGAAAATATACTGCAGCACGTCGCTGCCCTGCACTGTGGCGATGAGGAAGGCGATGAGCAGCAGGCCCCGCTCCTCGTTGCCCGGAATGGGCAGCGTCACCAGCGCCGGCACATGGCTGATGCAGTAGACCGACAGCATGATGCCCCATTGCTGCTCGCTGACCCGTTCGAGGAAACGGGACGTGTCGCCGCGTATCGCCGTCAGCGCCGGCATGGCGAGGAAGCAGTAGACGGGGATGAAGATCGAATAGAGCCCGTACCAGTCGATCCAGATCAGGTAATATTGCACCGGCACGATGATCAGGAACATGCCGAGCAGCGTCCAGCGGTCGGCACGGCGCGTGTTGGTGAGGGTGACGTATTCGCGCAGCGCCGCGAAGGAGACGAAGGCGAAGAGCAGGATCACGCCGCCCGTGCCGAACAGGAAGGCGACGCTGATGCCCGCCACCATGATCCACCAGGCCTTTATGCGCGCATTGAGGTTTTCCAGCGTCGCCGGCAGCGGCTTCTCGCTGCGCCAGGAGAGCACGGCGGCAACGAGGCTCGCGATGACGAGCACCGAGACGAGGCCGAGGAAAAGACGCGTGTCGTCGCTCATCAGCGGGTTCCATCCTTTCGGGGCGCAAGGGCGAGAAGCGCCTGGCGGGCGCGGTCGAGGAAAACCTTGCGCTCCTCCCCCGCCCGAGGCACCAGCGGGGCGCCGAAGATGACGCGGCAGAGCAGCGGGACGGGCAGGAGCGCGCCCTTCGGCAGGACGCGCGACATGTTCTCGATCCAGCAGGGCACAAGCTCGATATCCGGGCGAAGCGTCGCAAGATTGTAGAGGCCGGAGCGGAAGCGCAGGAGCGGTTCCTCCGTCATGTTGCGCGTGCCTTCCGGAAAGAAGATCAGCGACTGGCCCGCATCGAGCGCGGCGAGCATGACCCGCATCGGATCGGCGCTGCGCTCCACCCAGTTGCGCTCGACGAGCACCGTGCGCAGCATCCTGCCGGAAATGAAGCGGCGGATCGGGCCGGCATTCCAGTAGTCCGCCCCTGCGACGGCGGCCGTGCGGCGGCGTTCGGCAAAGGGCAGGCAGGTGGAGATGAGGATGAAATCGCCGTGGCTCGCATGGTTGGCGAAATAGATGCGCTGGCGGCCATAGGGCGCCGAGCCGGCCCAGATCGGCCGCACGCCGGTGACGGCGCGCGCTAGGCCGGCCAACGCTGCGCCGGAGACCGTCTGCAAAAGGGATGCGCCCTTCGCGGTCATGCGCCGCCTCCTTCCATCCCGTCGAGCAGGAGGACGAGGTAGAGCATGGCGGCGATCGCCAGCGCGATCCGCTGCAACCAGAGCAGCCGCCGGCAGCCCCGGAGGCGCTCCGGCAGCGTTGCCGACACGCTTCCCCGGGCGCGCAGCCCCATGCGGGCGAGACCGTCGTCGATGGCGGAAAGCCCCGCCGCTTCCCCGTCATAAGAGGCGGCGAGCCGGAAAAGCGCGGCGTCGAACAGCAGATGCACCGAAAGCGCCAGCGGCAAGAGGCAGAAGGCGAGCAGCAGGCCCCAGGCGAGCGGGCCGGAAAAACCGTGGGCGCCGGCCGTCGGCGGCGCGACGGCGAGGATCAGCAGCGCCGCCGCGCCGCCGGCAAGGCCGTTGCGCCGGAGACGCCGGGCGGCATCCATGACGATCCTCTGCCACTCCGTCATCGCGCCGCCTCCTCGATGGCGGCATAGGTCTCCAGCGCAAGATGCACCGGCCGTCCCTTCGCCCTGATCTGGGCGACGGCCGCGGCGGCGCTGCTGGCAAGCCCCGTTCGCATCAGCACGCAGGCGGCGACCACCGCGCTGCGCTGGAAGCCGAGCGCGCAGCAGACGAGGACCGGACCGTGCCGCCCCGCCGCCTCGGCGGCCAGCGCCGCCTCGCGGATGCGGGCGGCGGGGACCGGCAGCAGGTCGAGCGTCGGGAAGGCGTGCCAGGACAGGCCGGGAACGGCAAGGCCCGGCAGCTCCGCCGTCATGTCGATGACGGCGGCATAGGTCGAAAGGGCGCGCCGCGTGGGCACCTGGCCGAGGAAGACGCCGTCGGCGATCTCGACGGCGGGCGGCAGGCGCCGCGTCCAGCACCGGACGTTCACCCGCGCCGCGAGCCTGTAGGGCATCAGCAGCCAGAAGCTTGCAAGGCTGATGCGGCCGTCGGCCTCCTTCTGGAACACGGCCGGCCCGGCGCCCGCATAGGCGAGCGCGACGAGGGCAAGCGCGAGCGCCGGCCAGAGCAGCAGCAGCCCCAGCCCGGTCGCAAACGTCGTCCACACCACGAGGATGAGGAAGACGAGCGCGCCGGCGGCATAAGAGACGGCGAGCCGCCGCGCCTTCGTATCGGCCGCCGGGCGGAACGCTGCCAGCGGCGCGGTCCGGCCGGCCGGGAACAGCCAGAGGGCGAAGAGGCCGAGCAGCGCGCCGGTCGGGATATCGATGGCGTGATGCTGCCATGTCGTGAGGACGGAGGCGCCGATCAGGAAACTCCAGACATGCCAGATCGCACGTGCCGCCCCCCACAGCCGTCCGCGCCAGTGATCCCAGATGATCACCAGCAGGGCGATGTGCAGCGAGGGGGCCTGGTTGAACGGCTTGTCGAAGCCGCCGAGCACGTCGAACAGGAAGCCCGGCAGGCCGTGCGTCTCCGGCCGCACGAAGATCGCCTGCAACGGAAAGGCGATGAAGCAGAGGACGGCGACGACCTGTGCCGTGAGGTAACGCCGCGCCAGTCGGCCGACCGCCGCCGGCGTCTCGTTGACGAAGAGCGAGAGCGCATAGAAAGCGTTGATCGACCAGTAGGGCAGGATCGTCCAGGCGAGGAAGGGAATGTGCCGCTCCCAGCCGAAAGCAAGGTTCGGCACCGCCGCCCGCTGTGCGGCCAGTCCGTTGGAAAAGCCGTAGGTCAGGTAGAAGAACGGTGCCAGGACGGCGAGCCACAGCGCCGCCGCGCGAAAAACCGCACGGCGGTCGACGGTTGGAACGGATGCCACGCCCTCCCCCATGGCCGCCTCAGCCGCGCTCGGCCAGCGAGACGGTGAAGATGCCCCACTTGTCGATGCGCTGCTCGACCTTGCGGAAGCCGGCGGCGGTCACGAGCTGGTCCATCTCCTGCTGGCTGCGCCGGCGCATGATCCAGGCCTCGCCGCCGCGATGCGAGGTCAGCGCCCGCGCGATCATCTCGAGCTGCGGATGCCAGGGCTGGCCGGTATAGAGGAGCAGCGAACCCGGCTCCATCGCCCGCGCGAGGCCGGCCAGCGAGGCCTCGATCAGGGCATTGTCCGGGAAGAGTTCGTAGAGGCCGGAGACGATGGCGAGCGTCGGCCGCGGGGCGATCGCGGCCAGCCCTTCCGTGTCGAAGGCGTCGGCCCGGTGGAATTCCGCCACGTCCGAAAGGCCGCGTTCGGCGATCAGCGCCGTGCCCTTCTCCACATTGATCGGCGAATAGTCCTGCAGGCGGATGCTCTCCGGCTTTGCCTCGGACGCCGCGACCGCATCGAGCACGTAGCGCCCGTGGCCGGCGGCGATGTCGAGCACGCGCAGCGGCCGCCCCGCCGCCCGAAGGCGCGTCAGCGCCTTGCCGATCAACTCCTCCAGATGGACTTTTCGCTGGCGGATGCCGCGCCAGCCGATGGCGTTCAGGAACTGCCGGTCGATCAGCCGTCCGCCGGGGCCGAGGCCGCGGGCCTGGTCCTCGTAGACATAGTCGAGCGTCGAGCCGGAATCGAAGCCGGTGCGCACGCCCGTCTCCATACCCCTGGAGAAGAAGCCGCCGAGGCGGATCGAGGCGCGCGTCAGCGCCCAGTAGAACCCGCGCAGCGAAAAAAGCGAGAGCGGCGTCGCCAGCCGGTCGGCCTCGTCGCGGGTCTGGCCGGAAAGATGCGCGCGCCGCAGGTCGGCCACCACGGGCGGCCCGGCGAAACGCTGGAGGAGGAAGGTCCGCACCTTTTCGAGCGCCTTCGCCCGGTCCCGCTCGCCGAGCGTGTCATGGTAGAAGCCGGGCAGCACATGGCGCTCCTTGATCGTGCTGCCGAGATTTTCGAAGAATCGGTGCTGCGGCGCATGGCGCACGACGAAGTCGCTGCCGGAGATGAGAAGCTGCGTCGGCACCGTGATGGCGCGCGCATCGGCGACCACCCGGCCTGCCGCCTCGTAGAGTTCCAGGAGGATATTGGAGGCGATGGGGCGGGTGATCAGCGGATCGGCCTCGAAGGAGGCGATGCGCGCGGGATCGTGCGTCAGGAAACGGGCCTTGACGTAGGAATTGACGAAGAACGTGCCCTTGAGCTTCTGCCAGAGCGCGATGCCCTCCTTCGCGAAGGGCACGTAGAGCTTCACGTCGAAGGCGGGCGAGGCCAGCACCAGCGCGCGGATGTTCGGGGCATAATCGTGCACCCAGGTGGAGGCGAGCACGGCGCCGACGCTCTGGGCGACGACGGCGACCTGGTCCATGGAAAAGCCGCCGGTCTCGCAGACATGGCGGACGAAGCAGTCGAGATCGCGCACCGAATGGGCGAAGGACGGCGAATGGCCGCGCTCGCCGGGCGAGCGGCCGTGGCCGCGCGCATCCCAGGCATAGAAGGCGAAGTCGTCGAGCCCGAGTTCCTCGGCGATGTGCGCCACCCGCCCGCTGTGCTCATGGCCGCGGTGCAGGAGCACGACCGCCCCCTTCGCCGTGCCCGAACGGGCGGGCCAGGCGCGGTAGAAAAGCTCCACGCCGTCATGGCTCGCGAATGCGGATTCGATCATGCTGTCCTCTCTCCTGCGGGAACCTCAGCACCTATACGGATGAGGAGGCATGTTTGCAGTTGATTTCCTATCGTTTGCATCCTCTTTTGTTGCACGCAATCGAGCGGATTCGAGCTGACATGTCGATCTATAAACTGAAGTCGTCCTTCCAGAGCCTGCTTCGCCCGCTGGTGGGGCGGCTGGCGGCCATGGGCGTCACCGCCAACCAGGTGACGCTGATCGCCGCCCTCGTCTCGGTGGGGATCGGCGCGCTCCTTCTCACCAATCCCGCGCCGGCGCTCTTCGCGCTCGTTCCAGTCTGGATGCTGCTGCGCATGGGGCTGAATGCCATCGACGGCATGCTTGCCCGCGAGCACGGCCAGAAGAGCCCGCTCGGCGGCTATCTCAACGAGATCGCCGACGTCGTCTCCGATGCCGCGCTCTACCTGCCCTTCGCGATGGTGGCGCCCTTCTCCCTGCCGTGGTTCACCGCCATCGTCTTCCTTGCGGCGCTGACGGAGTTCGCCGGCGTGCTCGGCGTCGCCCACGGCAACGGCCGCAGCTACGAGGGACCGATGGGCAAGAGCGACCGGGCGCTCCTTTTCGGCGCGCTCGGCGCGCTGGTCGCCGGGTTCGGCGCGCTGCCGGCCTGGACATGGCATATCCAGCCGATCGCCTGCGTGCTGCTCGCCTGGACGGTCGCCAACCGGGTGCGGGCAGGCCTTGCCGGATCGTAGCGGTCAGCGCTTCTCGCCGAAGCGGCGCGGCGTCGGCCGGCCGGTGATCTGGTCCCAGTGCTCGTCGGCCCGCCGCTCGAAGGTCCCCGCCTCGCGGGCATCGCTCTGGTAGAAGGCGCCGCGCGGCACGTCCGGCGCATAGACCTGCTCGCTCCAGCCCCGCCCGTCATCATGCGGGAAGGCATAGCCGACATGGCCGAGCGCCGCCGCGCCCTTGTAATGCGCGTCGCGCAGGTGCATCGGCACCGAAGAAGGCGCTTGCCTTGCCACATGGGCGAGCGCCAGCGAGATGCCGCGGCAGGCGGAGTTGGATTTCGGCGCCCGGGCGACGTGCAGGGCGGCATGGGCAAGGATGATCTGCGCCTCGGGATAGCCGATCTTCTCCACCGCATGCAGCGCCGCCACGGCCGTCTGCAACGCCGTGTTGTCGGCAAGGCCGACATCCTCCGAGGCATGGATCATGATGCGGCGCGCGATGTAGCGCGGATCCTCGCCGCCGTGGATCAGCCTCGCGAGCCAGTAGAGCGTCGCATCGGGGTCGGAGCCGCGCATCGACTTCACGAAGGCCGAGACCACGTCGTAATGCGCATCGCCCGACCGGTCGTGGTTGACGGGGGCAGCCGCATAGGCCTCCTCGACCATCGCTTCGGTGATGACGACGGGTTTTCCCGGCGCGTGCCCGACAGCAAGGCTTTCGAGCACCGTCAGCGCGCGGCGCGCATCGCCGCCGGAGCGGCCGGCGATGCGGCGCAGTTGCGCAGGTTCCAGCTCCACCGCGATGCCGCGCGCGGCAAGATGGCGAAGGCCCCGCCGCACCACCTCCTCCATCTCCTCCAGCGTCAGCGGCTCCAGCTTCAGGATGGTGGAGCGGGAGATGAGCGCGGGCGTCAACGTGTGGTAGGGATTGCCGGTCGTCGCGCCGATGAAGTCGGCGACGCCCTCCTCGCAGAGCGCGAGGAGATGATCCTGCTGCGTCGCGCTGAAGCGGTGCACCTCGTCCGCGAAGAGCAGGGTCGGGCGCATGCGCGCCTCGTCGGCGATCTTGCGGATGTCGGCCACGTTGTTGTGCGCGGCGTGCAGCGGGCGGAAATTCTTGCCGAGCATGGTGCCGATGGCGCGGGCGATCGACGTCTTGCCGAGGCCGGGCGGGCCGTAGAGCACGATGCTGCCGAGCCTTCCGGCCGCGATGCGCCGGCGCAGCATGGTGCCCTCGCCGATGATCTTCTCCTGGCCGATCACGTCGTCCAGCGTTGCCGGACGCAGCTCCGCGGCGAGCGGCATGGCGCCGGTGCGCGGCGCGGCGTCGAAAAGATCGGTCATGGCGTCCTCCGGTCGCAAACGGCCCCGTCCGGCCCGGCGGCGTCATGCAAAAAGCCCGCCTGCCCGGCCGCAAGACGTTCGTCTATCGGCCGGAGCGGGCGGGGTCAAAGGCAATCGTGCGCGATCGCGCTCAGTGCAGGCCGAAGAGGTCCAGCAGTTCCTCGCGGTGGCGGACGAATTCCGGCGCGCTGCGGTCGCGCGGGCGCGGCAGGTCGATCTCGATCAGCCGCGGCGCCGCGTTCTTCTCGCGCGGCAGGATGAGGATGCGGTCGGCAAGGTAGACCGCCTCCTCCAGGTCGTGCGTCACGAGGATGGTCGTCACGTCCTCGTCGCGCCAGATGCGCGTCAGCTCCTGCTGCATGCCGATCTTCGTCATGGCATCGAGCGCGCCGAGCGGTTCGTCGAGCAGCAGGATCTCCGGCTGGACGGCGAGCGCCCGGGCGATGCCGACGCGCTGCGCCATGCCGCCGGAAAGCTGCCGCGGATAGGCGCTCTCGAAGGATTGCAGGCCCACGAGCTGGACATAGCGCCGCGCCCGGTTTCGCGCCTCCGCACGGCTGACGCCGCGCGTGTCGAGGCCGAAGGCGACGTTTTCGAGCACCGTCAGCCAGGGCAAGAGGCGCGGCTCCTGGAAGATGACGGCACGCTCGGCGCCGACGCCCGAGACGGCCTTGCCGTCGATCAGCACCTCGCCGCCATCGGCATTCTCCAGCCCGGCGAGGATGCGCAGCAGCGTCGTCTTGCCCGAGCCGCTGGCGCCGACGATGGCAAGGCTCTCGCCGGAGCGGATCTTGAGGTTGAGATCGCTGAGGACCGGCAGCGGCCGGCCGTTCAGGCTGTAGTTCTTCGAGAGGTGACGGATCGTCACCTCTCCACGGATCGTTTCGGCGGACAGGCTCATGGTGCGCGCCTCAGTTCGTCGCCGCGTCGGGCGAATAGAGGATATCCTTCGCAACGAGCTGGCCTTCCTTCAGCTTGCCCTCGCGCACCAGCACGTCGATCCAGAACTGCACGTCCCGCTCGACCGGAAGACCGCCGGCGCGAACGCCGTAGCCGCGGAAATACTGGGCGATGTCCGGGTTCTCGCCGCGCACCTCCAGGGCCTTGGCGAGGATCTTGCGGGTTTCCTCCGGATGCTCGCGGGCATAGTCGAGCGCGCGGGCCGACTGTTCCACGAAGGTTTTCGCCGCCTCCGGATGCGCCTTGACGAAGTCGCGCCGCAGGACGACGAAGCCGCCGGCGATCTCGCCGAGCACCTCGGTGTCGTCGAAGACCGCGCGCAAGCCGCCGTTCTTGCGCGCCGCGCCCTCGAAGGTCGTCTGCCAGAAGCCGAAGGCCGAGATGTCGACCTGGCCGGAGCGCAGCACCTGCTCGAGCTGCGGGCCCGGCACGACGACCTGATTGGCCGCGTCCGTCGGCAGGCCGACCGAATGCAGCGCCTCGCGGATCGTATGGTCGAGATGGGCGCCGAGCGTGTTGACGGCGATGCTCTTGCCGGCAATGTCCTTGATGTCCCTGATCGGGCTGTCCTCCAGCACGTAGAAGACCGACTGCACCTCCTTGTTGACGCCGTTCGAGGGATAGGCGGCGACGAAATCGTTGCCGACGGCAATGGAGTTGAGGACGGCGGCGGTGGCCGCGCTGCCGAGCTCCACGTCGCCGGAGGCAAGCGCGATCAGCGAAGCCGGGCCGCCGCCGGCATAGCCGATATTCTCGAGCGTGATGCCGGTGCCCTCGAAGTAGCCGAGTTCGGCGGCAAGCTCATGGGCGGACAGGTCGCCCTGGCTGGCGAGATAGCGCAGCGTCACCTCGTCCGCCGCGGCGGTGCCGGCAAGGCCGAGGAAGAGGGCGGCGGAAAGAAGCAGCTTGCGGGAATGGAAGGTCATGTCCGTGTTCCTTTGGGAAGAGAAGAAGGGGAGGATCAAGCGGCGGGCTGCGCCCAGCGGCAGAGCTTGCGCTGCAGAAGGACGAGCACGGCATTGGCGGCAAGGCCGAGCAGCGCCAGAAGCAGGATCGCCGCGAACATCAGCGGGATCTGGAAATTGTACTGCGCGTTCATGACCTGGAAGCCGATGCCCTTGTTGGCGCCGATCATCTCGGCGGCGATGAGCAGCAGCAGCGCCGTGGTGGCCGAAAGGCGCAGGCCCACGAAGATGGCCGGGACCGAGGCCGGCAGCACCACGCGGCGGAAGATGGCCAGCCGGCCCGCCCCGTAGGTCCGCGCCATCTCGATCAGCTTGGTGTCCACTTCCTTCACGCCGCCGATGGTCGAAAGCAGCAGCGGGAACAGGGTGGCCCAGAAGATGACGAAGACCTTGGAGGTCTCCCCGAGCCCGAGCAGCAGGATGAAGACCGGATAGAGCGCCAGCGCCGAGGTCTGGCGGAAGAACTGGAACAGCGGATCGAGCGCCTGCTCCACGATGCGCGCCTGCCCCATGACGAGGCCGAGCGGGATGCCGATGGCGACGGCCGCGGCGAAGGCGATGCCGGCGCGCTGGAGGCTTATCGCGACGTCGTCGACCAGCGCTCCGCTGGAAATGCTGCCCCACAGCGCCGAGAAGATGACGTCGAGCGGCGGGAAGACAGCCGGGTTGACCCAGCCCCGGCTCGCGGAAATCTGCCAGAGGGCCAGGAAGGCGACCACCAGCCCGTAGCGGGCGAGGAAGGCGGGGACGACCGCCTTCAGCTTCGCGGCGAGCGCGGACGGCCGGTTCCCGAGGCGGAAGTCCGCGCCGAGGGTGGAATTGACGTTCTCATAGGACATGGTCGTCTCCTATTCGGCGGCCTGGACGGCGGCGCGCGCGCCGGCCCAGCGGTTGACGGGGAACGGCAGGCCGAGGTTTTCGCGCAATGTCGTGCCCTCGTATTGGGTGCGGAACAGGCCGCGGCGCTGGAGCTCGGGGATGACGAGATCGACAAAATCGTCGAGCGCGGTGGGCAGCCAGGGCGGCAGGATGTTGAAGCCGTCGGCGGCCTCGTTCTCGAACCATTCCTGCAGGGTATCGACGATCGTCTCGGGCGTGCCGACGATCGTGTAGTGGCCGCGGGCGGAGGCGATCCACTGGTAGAGCTGGCGGATGGTGAAATTGTTCTCGTCGGCGATCTGGCGGATCAGCGCCTGACGGCTCTTCATGCCCTCGGTCGGCGGGGCGGGCGGCAGCGGGCCGTCGAGATCGTAGCCATGAAGGTCGAGCGTACCGCCCGTCAGCCCGTTGAGCAGGCCGACGCCGTCCTCCTCGACGATCAGCGCGGTCAGCCGGTCGTATTTCTCCCGCGCCTCCTCCAGCGTGCGGCCGACGAAGGGCGAGACGCCGGGCATGATGAGGATATGGTCCGGGTTGCGGCCGAGGCCGCGGGCGCGCGCCTTGATGTCGCGGTAGAATTCCTGCGCCGTGCCGATGTGCTGGTGCGCGGTGAAGATCACTTCCGCCGTGGCGGCAGCAAGCCCGCGGCCGTCATCCGACTGGCCGGCCTGCACGATGACGGGATGGCCCTGCGGCGAACGGGTGACGTTCAGCGGCCCGCGCACCTGGAAATGCTCGCCGCGATGCTCGCTCTCGTGCAGCTTTTCCGGGTCGTAGAAGACGCCGCTCTCCTTGTCGCGCAGGAAGGCGTCGTCCTCGAAACTGTCCCAGAGTTTCTTGACCACCTCGACATGCTCGGCGGCGCGGCGATAGCGGGCGGCATGCGGCAGCTGGGTCTCGCGGTTGAAGTTCTGCGCGGTCGGATCGCCCGTCGTGGTAACGACGTTCCAGCCGGCGCGGCCGCCGGAGATGAGGTCGAGCGAGGCGAATTTGCGCGCCGTGTTGTAGGGCTCCTCATAGGTCGTCGAGGCGGTGGCGATGAAGCCGAGGTTTGTCGTGAAGGGTGCGAGCGCGGAAAAGAGCGTCACCGGCTCGAAGCCCGCCACGCGGGCATTGCCGCCCTCGCGCGCCCCGCCGAAACCGATGGCGAGGTTGTCCGCCAGGAAATAGGCGTCGAACAGGCCGCGCTCCGCGGTCTGCGCAAGCTGCTTGTGGAATTCGAAGCTGGTGGCGCCGTCCGCCGGCTGGTCGGGATGCCGCCAGGAGGCGACATGCTGGCCGCCACCGGGAAGGAAGGCGCCGAGCCTGATCTTGCGTGTCATCGTGTTTCCTTTCATCGCGTGGGAAGGGCCGCGTCGGCCGCAGGGTCTCGATCCCGCCCTCGGCGGGGTATGGCAGTGCATGGAGTCTGGATGCGATAGCGGCGGGACGCCGCTCAGCGGGCGTCAGGACAGGGCATGGTAGCGGCCGTCCTGGTAGAGCAGCGAACGGCCGGCGCCGAGGCGGATCGCCAGGACCCTGCCGATGACGATGACGTGGCTGTGCCGCTCGATGGCCTCCTCGACGAGGCAATCGATCGCCGCGACGGCATCGGCAAGCAGCGGCGCGCCGCTGACGGCGGTGGTCCAGTCCGCGCCGCGATAGCGATCGGCGCCGCGCAGGCCACCGCGGCCGGCGAACTGGTTGGCGAGCGCCTCATGGGCATCGCCGACGATGTTGATGCCGAGATGGCCGAAGCGCTCGACGACAGGCCAGGTGGAGGAGGTACGGTTGAGCGAGACCAGCATGCGCGCCGGCTCGACGGAGAGCGCCGTCGCCGAGGTGACGGTGGCGCCCGTGCGGGCCTCGCCCTCTCCGGCCGTGATGATGCTGACGCCGCCGCCGAGCGTGCGCAGCGCCGCCTTCAGCGCATCGGCATCGGCCGGGTGGTCCACCACCGCCGCGGCGCCGCGGAGGTTGAAATGCGTGTTTTCGACATGGGCGTTCATCGTTCCCGCTCCGCTTGGTGATCCTCGATGGTCATAGGGATACCAAGCGGAAAGCGGGACCGGCAGGCACGTCATTCTTTATTTGACTATTTTTATAGAAAATATCAATTTCTATCGCGGGGCACCCGCAACGGCCTCACCAGACCGTGCCGCGCGCGGCGACCGGCTCCACTCGCGTGACGATGCCGCCGCGATGGAAGACCATGCGGTCGAACAGGTTGCTGACGACGCAGGTGTGGTTCGGCACGATGTGCACCACGCTGCCGACGGCGGGAAACGCGCCCCGGCAATCCTTGAGGTCGACCACCGCGTGCTCTTCCGAGAGCGAGACGATGCGGGCGCCCTCGTAGCCCTCGATCTCGCCGTAATCGCTGAAGCCGAGGAGGTCCGAGGTCAGCGCCTTGGAGCCGGCATCCAGCACGGCGCGGTCCTCCGCCGGGCGCGAGACGACGGTCGCAAGGATGTGCATGGCGAGGTCCTGCCGCGTGCAATGGCCGGCGCGCACCATGCTGCGGTCGTTGTAGACATAGGTTCCCGCGCGGTGCTCCGTGGCGGAGGGCACGAGGTGGGCTTTCCACAGGTCCGGCGAACCGCCGCTGGAGCGCACCGGGCAATCGATGCCCCTTGCCGCCAGCAGGGCCATGGTTCCGGCGAGGAAGGCCTCCACGGCCTCGGCGCCGCCCGCCGCGGGATAGGTGAGGATGCCGCCGAAGCGGAGGGCGGGCGCGGCGGATATCCGGGCCGCCAGTTCCGCCGCCGCCTCCGGCGTCTGCACGCCGCAGCGACGTCCGCCCGTATCGCATTCGACGAGCACGGTCAGCGGGCGGGCGGCGTCGAAGACGCCGGCAAGCCCGTCCACGGTCGCGGCGCTGTCGGCGACCAAGGCAAGGCGCGGCACCCGTTCGTGCAGCGCGCGTAGGCGCTTCAGCTTCGCCGCGCCGAGAATGTTGTAGGTGATCAGGATGTCCTCGAATCCGGCATCGGCGAAGACCTCGGCCTCGCTGATCTTCTGGCAATTGAGGCCGACGGCGCCGGCCGCACGTTGCGCCTTCGCGACCGCAACGATCTTGTGGGTCTTGATGTGCGGGCGGAAGGCCTTGCCGTGGCCGTCGAAATAGGCCTGGGCGCGGGCGATGTTGGCGGAAAGCCGCTCCTCGTCGATGACGGGCATGGGGGTGGGGACGTCTTCGAGCCGCGTGCCGGCCTCGGGCCAGGGATAAGTCATGGAAAGCCTTCCGGTCTTGGCGCCTGCGGCGCCCGTTGGGGTGCGGTCACTATGGTCAAAATGGCGGCGCGGCGAAACCGAAATCCGCGCGCCGGCATGGGCTGAATGTCGATCGGTCTCAGGCTTTTCGTTCCTGGAGGATGTTGCCGCCGTCGACCACCAGCACGGCGCCGTTGACATAGCTCGCCTTCGTTGACGATGCGGCCGTAGCCGTCCGCCAGCATGTCCGGCAGGTAGAGGCGGGTCGAAAGGAACGCCGTTGTAAGGGTGACGGAGATGCCGCGATCCCAGTCCGCCTCCTCCAGCATCGCGAACTCCCGCTGCAGCGCCGGCTGCGCCAAGCTGCCCATGCCGGCATGGTTTCCCCCTATGCGATGTGCTGCCCGAAGAAGGAGGGGCCGCGGCGGCGATAGTCAACACCCCCGTTCGGACACCCACCGCTCGTCTCAGCCCGCGCGCTCGCGCCACCAGTCCTGCGCCTGCAGTTTCCAGTAGGTCAGTTGCGCCACCGCCAGCCCCGCAAGGCCGCCGGCCCAGACGAGGCCGAAGGGCCGGAAGAGCCTGTAGCGCTCGCTTTCTCCCAGAATGCCCTCCGCGATGACCTTGCCGCCGATCGCCGTCGTGTTGAGGCCGTGGCCGCCGAAGGCGGTGCAGTGCCAGACGCCGGGGGCCATGCGCCCGACCTGGGGCATCAGGTGGCGGGCATAGGACATCAGGCCCGACCAGGCGAGCTCGGTCCTGAGGCCGGCAAGCTGCGGATAGGTGCCGACCATCTCGGCGCGCAGTTCGCGCACCAGCCCCTCGGTCGAGGCGGCGCGGGTGGTGATGCGCCCGCCCCAGAGCAGCCGGCGGCCATCATCGACAAGGCGGTAATAGTCGCCCGCCCGGCGGTTGTCGCCGATGGCGTCGCGGGTGGCGATGGCCGCGGCGAGGAGATCGGGCGCTTCCTCGCTGACCATCACATAGGTGGCGATCGGCAGGAAGGCACGCCGGAGCCGCGCATTCAGCGCCCCGGTATAGCCGCCCGTGGCGAAGACGACGTCGCGCGCCGTCACCGTGCCACCCACCGTCCTCACCCGCTTCTCCGCGCCCTCCAGATCGGTCCCCGTTGCCGCGGAGCCTTCGAAGATGCGCCCGCCGAGACGCTCGATCTCCCGGGCGATGCCGCGCAGATAGTTCAGGGGGTGCATGTGGAAGGCGTCGCCATGGCGCACCGCCTGATGGTAGCGATCCGATTTCAGCACCGCCCGCACCGCGTCACGGTCCATGTAGGCGACGTCCTCGCCGTAGCGCAGGCGCGCGTCCTCCACATCGGCCCTGAGGCGCGCGCCGTCGTCGTAGCGCAGCACGCTCGTCAGGCCGGGCCGGAGATCTGCATCGGAGAGGCCGAGGGTGCGGATATTGTCGCGGACGAATTCGACGCCCTCCATCGACAGGCGATGCAATTCGCCCGCCGCCGCCGCGCCGGCCATGCGGGCGATGTTGCCCTCCCCCGTCGCATAGCCGGCGCTGACGAAGCCGCCATTGCGCCCGGAAGCGCCGAAGCCGATGCTTTCCGCCTCCAGCACCACGACGCCGCGGCCCGCCCGCGCGAGCTGAAGCGCCGTCGAGAGGCCGGCAAGGCCGCCGCCGATGACCACCGTGTCGCAGTCGAGGGTGTCGGCGAGCGCGGGGCGCGCCGCCCGGTCCGTCATGGTGCGGCGGTAATAGGTATCCGGATAGGCCATGTTGCTCCCCCTCGGCATGCGATGGATGGACTGATGCGCATCCGATCCCCGTTCGTCAATCGGCCCTAGAGCTGATGCAGCACGAAGGGCTTGCCCTCGATCGTCTCCACCCGCATGCGGAAGCCGAAGACGACCTCCAGCGTCTGCGGCGTCAAGATCTCCGCCGGCGTGCCGTCCGCGACGATGCGCCCGCCCTTCATCGCGACGATGCGGTCGGCATGGGCGCTCGCCTGGTTGATGTCGTGCAGCACGATGACGACCGTCTTGCCATCATCGTCGGCAATGCCGCGCAGCGCGCGCATCAGCTCGCGGGCGTAATACATGTCGAGATTGTTCAGCGGCTCGTCGAGCAGCAGGTAATCCGTGCCCTGCGCGAAAGCCATGGCGACGAGCGCGCGCTGGCGTTGGCCGCCGGAGAGCGTCTCGATGAAGCGGTCGGCAAGATCGGCGAGGTCGAACCGGGCGATGGCCGCCTCGACGATGGCATGGTCGGCCGCGGTGAGCCGCCCGCGACCGTGGGGAAACCGGCCGAAGCCGACAAGCTCGCGCACCTTCAGGCGGCTTGCCACCGTCGTGTCCTGAC
The DNA here is from genome assembly GCF_040812195.1 of Shinella sp. S4-D37. Classification (NCBI taxonomy): domain Bacteria; kingdom Pseudomonadati; phylum Pseudomonadota; class Alphaproteobacteria; order Hyphomicrobiales; family Rhizobiaceae; genus Shinella; species Shinella sp. S4-D37. The sequence goes on from NZ_JBFNXL010000003.1 coordinate 95,004, forward strand.
GCAGGATCGCGACGACGCGGGCGAGCTCACGGCCGGGCGTGGTGCCTACCGGCAGGCCGTCGATCTCGATGGCGCCCTTCTGGAGCGGCTGCAGGCGGGCGACGAGCGAGAGCAGCGAGGACTTTCCCGCCCCGTTCGGGCCGATCAGCGCCACGACACCGCCCTTCGGGATCGTCAGGCTGATATCCGTGAGGATCGGCGTCGTGCGGTGCCGGAAGGAGACGTTTTCGATCCGGATCATGTGCGGCTCCCGAGGATCAGCAGCAGGAGGAAGACGAGCCCGCCGACGAATTCGATGACGACGCCGAGCGCCGTCGCATTGCCGAGCGCATGCTGGAACAGCGTCTGCCCGCCGACGAGCACGAGGATGCCGGCAAGGGCGGCTGCCGGCAGCAGCACGGCGTGGCGGCGGGTATTTACGATGCGCTCGGCAAGCGCCGCCACGAGAAGCCCGAAGAAGGCGACCGGCCCGACGAGCGCCGTGGAGACGGCGACCAGCGCGGAGACGAGCAGCAGCAGGCCCGTCACCGTCCCCGCCCAGCTTACCCCGAGGCCCGTCGCCGTATCCGGCCCGAGCGAGACGATGTCGAGCACATGGCGCGCGCGCCAGGCGATGACGGCGGCGACGACCGTGACGACGGCGGCGAAAAGCAGGAGGTCGGTGCGCACGGCGTTGAAATTGGCGAAGCTCGCCGATTGCACGACGGAGAACTCGTTCGGATCGATGAGGCGGGCGAGCAGCGAATGCAGGCTGCGGAACAGCACGCCGAACACGACGCCGGCCAAAAGCATCAGCCCCATGTCGAGGCGGCTCTTCAGCATGGGCAGCAGCAGCGCCGAGGCGAGCGCCATCAGCACCAGCACCTCCAGGGCGAACTTCATCTGCGGATCGAGCGTCACGTAGCCGACCCCGCCGAGCAGGAAGACCATCAGCATCTGGCCGAAGAGATAGAGCGCATCGAGCCCCATGATCGACGGCGTCAGGATGCGGTTGCCGGTGACGGTCTGGAAGATCACGGTGGAAATGGCGATCGCCACGCCCACCTGCACCAGCGCCGCGAGCTTCACGAGCCGCAGTTCCAGCACGAAGGCGATGTTGCCCTTGAGGCCGATCGCAAGGAACGCGGCGGCGGCTGCAAGGGCCGCGGCGGCAAGGCCGAGAAGGCGGCGGTCAGCCATGAGCGCCCCGCCGGAAGAGCAGCCAGAGGAAGATCGCGCCGCCGACCACGCCCATCACCGTGCCGACGGGGATCTCGTAAGGATAGCGGATGAGGCGTCCGACGATGTCGCAGGCGAGCACCAGCCCCGCACCGCCGGCGGCGACCCAGCCCAGCGTGCCGCGCACATTGTCGCCCATCAGCCGCGAGACGATGTTGGGGACGGCAAGGCCGACAAAGGGGATCATGCCGACGACGGCGACGGCCAGCGCCGTGATGACTGAGACGAGGACGAGGCCGACCTGCATCATGCGGGCATAGTCGATGCCGAGCCCGATGCTCGCCTCGCGCCCGAGCGCCAGGATGGTCAGCCGGTCGGCGACGAACCAGGCGATGGCGACCATCACGGCGGCGATCCATAAGAGTTCGTAGCGGCCGCGCAGCACGCCGGAGAAGTCGCCGTTGGTCCAGACGGCGAGGAATTGCAGGAGATCCGCCTGCCAGGCCGCATAGGTCGCCGCCGCGCCGATGACCCCGCCATAGACGATGCCGAAGAGCGGCACGAGGAAAGGCTGGGCGGGCGGCAGGCGATGGGCGGTCGCCAGGAATATCGAGGTCCCGAGCAGGGCCGCGCCGCCGGCGACGAGCGTCTTGACCGGCAGGGCGGCGGCGGGAAAGAGCAGCGTGACGAGGAGGATGCCGAGTTCGGCGCTCTGCGCCGTGCCGGCGGTGGCGGGCTCGACGAAGCGGTTGCGCGCCAGTGTCTGCATGATGAGGCCGGCGATCGCCAGCCCCGCGCCGCTGAGGATCGCGGCAAGCGTGCGCGGCAGGCGGCTGACGAGGAGAAGCTGGAGCGCCTCGGGATCGCTCAGCAGCCGGCTTAGCGGCAGCGGGCTGACGCCGACGGCAAGGCTCAGCACGAAAAGGACCGCGAGCCCGAGGCCCGCGACCGTTCCTGTCCGCAGGGAGGGATGCAGGGCGCCGGCACTCATTTCGCGGCGGAAAAGGCCTCTGTGATCGTCGCGAGCACGCGTTCGAGCGACTGCACGCCGCCGGCCGCAATGTAGAAATCCGGCGCCGGCAGGTAGACGACCTGGCCCTTCTTCCACGCCGTCGTTGCCGCGACGAGCTCGTTGTCGAGCGTCACCCTGGCGGCCTGCTCGCTGGAGCCGACCGCGGCGGCGCGGTCGAGCACCAGCAGCCAGTCCGGGTTCGCCTCGCGGATGAACTCGAAGGACACCGCCTCGCCATGGGTCGCCGTCTCGATCTCGGATATCGCCGGCGGCAGGTCGAGCGCCGCATGCACCCAGCCGAAGCGCGAGCCGGGGCCGTAGGTGGAGACCTTCGGCCCGTTGGTCATGACGATCAGCGCCTTGCCCTTGCCGGCGACCGCGGCCCGGGCGCCCGCAAGCTTGGCATCCAGCTCGCCGGCGATCGCCTTTGCCTCCGCCGCCTTGTCGAACAGCTCGCCATAGGCCGCAAGACGAAGCTTCGCCTGCCCGAAGAGGTCGTCGCCGTCGATGGTCATGTCGATGGTCGGCGCCACCTTGGCGGTGACGTCCGCCCTGGCGGCGGACCGGCTGCCCACGATGATCAGATCGGGGCCGAGCGCGCTCAGCGCTTCAAGGTCCGGCTCGAACAGCGTGCCGACCGCCGTCGCGCCCGCCTTGATCGGCTCCAGCGCGGGAACATAGAGCTTGTCCGGCACGCCCGCCGGACGGATGCCGAGGCGGTCGAGCGTGTCGAGCGCGGCCATGTCGTAGACGGCGATGGTCTTCGGCACGCCGTCGACCGCAACCGTTCCCCGCGCCGTCGTCACGTCCATGGCGCCGGCGGGCAGGATGGAAAGGGCAAGGGCGGCGAAGGCCGCGAGCGGGCAAAACTGTTTCATGGTCTACCTGTCATGCTGGATGGATGCGGATGTCAGCCGGCCTTGTCCTGCCCCTGCCAGTCGAGCGGCTGAAGCTCCTCACGGAAGGCGAAGCGCGCGAGATGCGATTCGATCACCGACTGGGTCTGGGCGAGGTCCTCGCCGTTTTCGGCCCGGGCGGTCATGCGCAGGCCGTCGTCGTCGGCATCGAGGATGCCGAGACCGCAGGCGAACTGACATTCGCCGTGCTCTTCCGAAACGGTGACCGCGATCTTATGCGCGAAATGCTTGCAAAGCTGCGCCAGGTATTTCCGGCCGTGGGCGGTCTCCAGATAGGCGGCGGATTCGAGCATGGCCTTTCCTTTCATTCTTCTTCGGCCGCCTGCAGCGGCGGCGAAAACATAACTCTCTTAATCAAGTTTTCCGGGCAAGGGAAGCCGCCCGTCAGCGGCGGTCTCCGCCAAAAAGCGCGATCAGCCCGTCCGACAGGACGCCCTGCCAGACGAGATAGTCGTGGCCGCCGGCATAGTCGCGATAGGTGACGGGAATGCCTTTGGCCCGCAGCACGTCGCGCAGATGACGGCTGGTTTCGAGAATGCCCGCCGTGCCCTGCGCACCCGTTTCGAAGAGGCCGGCCGACAGGAAGACGCGCAGCGGCAGCGCCGGCCCTGCGGCAATCAGCCCCGCCACATGCTCCTGCCGGTCCTCCGGCATGCCCGGCGGGCTCCACCAGAAGGAGCCGGACATGGAGAGCACGTTGCCGAAGACCGCCGGATGGCGCATGGCGACCGTCGCCGCGGCCAGCCCGCCATAGCTGGAGCCGGCCAGCACGGTGCGTGCGGCCGGGATCGCCAGCCCCGTTTCCCTTGCGACAAGCGGATGAAGCTCCGTCGCCATGAAATCCGCGAAGGCCGGATTGGCCGGCAGTTCGCGTGCCCGCGCCGCCCGGTCGGGATTGGCGATGAAGACGGCGACCACCGGCGGCACTGCGCCGGCGGCGATCATGTTGTCGAGGATGCGCGGCACCGGCACCCGGCCGAGATACTGGTCGGCATCGAAGACGAAGAGCAGGACCGTGTCCTTGCGGGCCGGATCGAATCCCGGCGGATAGTAGAGCGTGATGTCGCGGCGATTGCCGAGCAGGCGGCTTTCGATCGACAGCGTGCTCAACCGGCCCTGAGGATTGCCTTTTTCCGCCAGGAACGGCTGCGGCGGGGCGCCGGCCAGCTCCAGCACGGACTCCTGGTTGTAGGCGTCCGCCGCCTCCGCCGGCCAGCGATACGGGTTGAGCGGATCGGCCCTTGCCGTCGAAAGGATGGCGACGCGCCGGTCGCGCGCGGTGCCGGGCACGTCGGGCACGTCGAAGGCGAGCTGGTAGGACAGCCGCGTGCCCTCCGGCACCGTGAAGCTCCGGAACCAGATGTCCGAACCGCCGAGGCGCTGCAATTCCTCGTGGTCGCCGCTCGGCGCGCCGAACAGGCGGATGTTGCGTTTCGCGCCGCGCCCCAGGAAGGTGACGATCCTGTGCCCCTCCGGCCCGTCCTCGACGAGCGGCGTGCCGCGCTCCGCGACCCTCGCCCAGAATGCCTCCGTCGTTCCGCCCGCGGTAATCGCGGCGGCGACCTCGGCGATGGCCGGGCTCAGATAGACGGGCGGCGGCGGCACCTGGTCGGCAAGGCCGACCTTGCGCTCGATGGCGAGCGCGTAGGCGCCCATACGCCCGGCCGTCACGACCAGCCGCGCGCCGGGGTCCTCGGCGACGAACTGGAACTCCACCGTTCCGCCCGCCCCTTCGGCGAGCCGGCGCAGGTGCCGGCCCTCGCCGTCGACGAGGTCGAGATTGAAGGTTCCGGCCTCGACGCGAAGCACGCCCTTGACATAGTCGCCCGTCGCCGCCTGGGGATCGAAGACCTCCCCTGCCCCCTCCGTTGCCGCCTTCCCGGTCACGGTCGTGCCGGCGACGAGCGGCACGGCCTGCGTCGTCTCCGCCGCCGATGCCGGTGCCGCCGCGAGGATCAGGGCCAGGATGCCCGATCCGATCGTCCTCAGCATCACCATTCCTTCTTCAGCGTCGCCACGATGCTGCGGCCTTCACCGTAGAAGCAGGCATAGGCGCTGGCGCAGGAGGCGACATAGCGCTCGTCGCCGATGTTCTTGACGTTGACCTGCAGGGAGAGCCCCTTCAGGTCCGGGTTCTTCGCGCCGAAATCGTAAGAGGCCATGGCGTCGAACAGCGTGACGGCGCCGACCTTGAACGAATTGCCGCCGTCACCCCAGCTCGTGCCGATATAGCGAAGGCCCCCGCCGACGGTCAGGCCTTCAAGCGCGCCCTCATCGGCCGTATAGGTCGCCCAGAGCGAGGCCTGATGCTGCGGAATGCGGGACGGCGTCCGGCCGACTTCGCTCGTATTGACGGATTCCCTGACGATCGAGTCGATATAGCTGTAGCCGGCGATCAGCGAGAGGCTGTCCGTCACCTCCGCCCGGGCGGAAAGCTCGATGCCGCGGTTGTGGATCCTGCCAACCTGAGAATAGACCATCTGGCCGAGGGTCGGGTCCCAGGCGCCGGCGACCACGTCCTTCTGCCTCAGGTCGTAATAGGCGGCCGTCAGCAGCAGGCCGGAGCCTTCCGGCGCATATTTGACGCCGACCTCGAACTGCGCCGCCGTGGTGGGCGAGAAGGCCGACGCGCCCGCCGGCGGCAGGTAGAGCGCCGGCTCGAAGGAAGTCGCATAGCTGACATAGGGCGAGAGGCCGTTGTCGAAGGCGTAGAGCGCACCGGCCCGCCAGGTGAAGGCGCCGTCCTCGTAGGACTGGTCGCTGGTGCCCAGCCGGTCGTCGATCTCGGTCTTCGCCCGGTCGTAGCGAATGCCGGCGAGAAGGTTCAAGGCGCCGATCTCCACCTGGTCCTGCAGGTAGACGCCGACCTGGCGCGCCGTCAGGTCCTGAAGGTCGGTGGTCGCGAGCGTCAGCGAGGAGAAGTCGAAATCGCCGTAGCGCGGATCGGCAAGGTCGATGCTCGGGCCGGCGGCACGGCCCCATTTGTAGTCGCGCGTGCGGTACTGGTAGTCCATGCCGGCGAGCAGCGTATGCTCGGCCGCGCCCGTTGAGAATGTCGCCTCGATCTGGTTGTCGATGGTGAACTGGTTCCAGGTGTCCGTGCCGCCGCTCGCCGAACGGCTGACAATCGTGTTGTTGCCGGTCACCGGATCGGGGCTGGCGCTGCCATAGACCAGCGTATGGTGCAGCCAGTCGACATGGTGGTAGCGCGCATTCTGGCGGAAGGTCAGGTTGTCGTTGAACTCGTGCTTGAACTCATAGCCGATCCAGGCCTGCTTGCGCTCCGAACGCTCGAAATCCGGATCGGACACGAAGAAATCGCGCGGCACGAAGCCGTATCCGGGGATCGGCGTGACAGTGCCGGCCGCGTCGAGGAAGTTGCGGTAGCCGGCATCCGGTTCGTTCTGGTAGCCGCCGAGGATGGTCAGCGACGTGCCCTCGTCCGGCGACCAGGTGAAGGACGGCGCGATGGCGAAGGAGCGGTTCTTCGCATGGTCCTCCTGCAGGTCGCGCCCGAAACCCCGGGCGGCGATACGGTAGCCGAAGGCATCGTCGAAGGTGTCGGAGATATCGAATCCGGCGGAAAGGTACTTGTCCGTGCCGACGGAAAGCTCCACCGCGCGCAGCGGCGCGTCGGTCGGCTTCTTGCTGACCATGTTGACGATGCCGCCCGGATTGGCCTGGCCGTAGAGAACGGAGGCCGGGCCCGAGATCAGCTCGACACGCTCCAGGAGATAGGGATCGATCTTCGCATAGGAGAGGTCGCCGCCGAGGAACAGGCCGTCGAGATATTTCGGCACATAGTAGAAGCCGCGCACGAAAAGCTCGTCGCGCAGGTTGGAAGCGCCGCGATATTCGGTCAAGACGCCCGGCGTATAGCGCAGCGCCTCGGCGACGGACTGGGCGCTCTGGTCCTCGATCTGCTGCCCGGACACGACGCTGACGGTCTGCGGCGTCCTGGAAATGGGCGTATCCGTCTTGGTGCCGGCAAGGCTCTTCCTGGCGACGTAGCCGTCAACCGGCCCGTCGCCCCGCTCGCCGGCGCCGCCTTCCACGACGATCGCCTCCAGCGCCGTGCCGCCCTGGCCCGTTGCCTGGCCGGCCCCCTGCTCCTGCGCCACGGCTGCATCCAGCGCAAGGACGCTGGCCGCAGCAAGCAGCATGATACGACGTTGTCCGATCGACGGCGAAAGAATGCCCCACATTTCCTGAACCCACATACGACAAGGCCGGCGCGACGGCCGGCGATTAAACTTGATTAACCTAGTCAACTATGCCAGTAGCTTGGATGGGCTGTCGACCGCAAAGACTTTCGCAAAGACCGCAGAAAACTTCGCGGAAGCGGCAGCCGGGGTCAGTTCGCGCGAAAAAAGGCGATGCAAGAGGGCGGCGTCTTGAACATCAGGATCAAACCGGAAGTTCCCCAGCACCTGTTCGTGGGCGCCATGGACGGCCCGCCGAGCTGCACGCCGGACGACAATCTCTACGACGTCTGGCCGAAATTCCTGATCATGGTCCTGTTGCAGGGCCAGCAGCATTTCGTGATGGACGGAGCGCATTTCCGCATCGACGCGGGCGCGGCGGAAAGCCCGGAACCGACCGTCTTCATGCTGAATGTCGGGCGGGACTGCACGCTGCGGTTCGTCAACGAGAGCACGACGCCGCTGCGCAAGGTGATGATCTCCGCGCCGCTGCCCTGGATCGACCGGCTGATACGCTCGCAGCCGACGAGCATGCCGAAGCTGCGTGCCTTCTTCGGCCGGCATCTCGCCGAATTCAGCTTTTCGCCGAACCGCCACCTCATCCAGATCGCCGAGCACATCCTCAAGCCGCCGGGCACAATGGCGGGGGAACTCCTGACGCTCTACCGCAATTCGCACGCCTTCGACATCATGTGCCAGGCCTGCTCGGTCCTGGTCGAAGCGGACGCGGCCGCGCCGCACCAGTCGACGGCGCTGAGCCGGCGGCAGAGCGAGAAGGTGCGCGACTATATCCTCGCCCATGTCTGCGAGGACCTGACGCTGGACCGCATCGCACGCGAGGTCGGCATCAGCACCTCCTCCATCCAGCGCCATTTCAAGGAGCATTTCGGCACGACCGTGTCGGATTTCATCCGCCAGGAACGGCTGGAGACGGCGCGCGCCGCGCTGGAGCGGGACGGCATCCCCATCGCGCAGGCCGCCTATCTCGCCGGCTATAGCAACCCGTCGAGCTTCACCACGGCCTTCAAGAAGGCCTATGGCGTGACGCCGAAGCACCGGCGGGCGTGACCGCGATACAAGCCCGTCAGTTCAGGCGCCGTTCCGTCTGCGCGTCGAAGACGTGGACGGCGGCGGGCGCGACGGTGAGCGTCATCTCTTCGCCGGCCGCGATGCGGGCGGTTGCCGGCAGGGCCGCGACGAGGCGCTGGCTGCCCATCGCCGCCGTGACGACCAGTTCCGGCCCGGTCAGTTCCGCGACCTCGCAGCGCGCCGAAAGCGGCACGCCCTTGCCCGATCGTTCCACCGCCTCCGGCCGGATGCCGAGGACGAGCCGGCGCCCCGCCTCCAGGCCGTCGAGGCCCGGCACGGGCACGAGGATCTCCGTGCCGTCGATGCGTGCGCCGCCCGCGCCGGCCGTCGCCGCCAGAAGGTTCATCGGCGGCGCGCCGACGAAGGTCGCGACATAGAGCGTCGCCGGCCTGTTGTAGATCGCTTCCGGCGTATCGAGCTGTTCGATCCGCCCGCCGCGCATGACGGCGATGCGGGTGGCGAGCGTCATCGCCTCGATCTGGTCGTGCGTGACATAGACGACGGTCGTCTTCGTCATCTGGTGCAGGCGCTTCAGCTCGGTGCGCATCTCCATGCGCAGCTTCGCATCGAGGTTGGACAGCGGCTCGTCGAACAGGAAGATCTTAGGCTTGCGCACCAGCGCGCGGCCGATGGCGACGCGCTGGCGCTGGCCGCCGGAAAGCTGGCCCGGCTTGCGCTCCAGGAGGTTTTCGATCTGCAGGAGCGTCGCCGTCTCGCGCACGGCCCGGTCGCGTTCCGCCTTGTCGACCTTGCGCATCTCAAGGCCGAAGCCGATGTTCCGGTGCACGGTGAGATTGGGATAGAGCGCGTAGGACTGGAACACCATGGCAATGTCCCGGTCCTTGGGATGCACGCCGACAATGGAGCGATCGTCGATGCGGATATCGCCGCTCGACGGCTCGGCAAGGCCGGCTATGATGTTGAGCAATGTGGACTTGCCGCAGCCGGAGGCGCCGAGCAGCACGAGGAATTCGCCGCTTTCAAGCGCGATGTCGATGCCCTTCAGCGTCTCGACGGCGCCATAGCTCTTGCGGATGGCGTCGATGGCCAGCGTGCTCATGCCGTGATCTCCTGCGCGCGTGGCGCGTAGCTTCGGGGGTGGGTGGAGATGGCGCGCGAGGCCACCGCCGTGCCGGCGGCAAGGCTCGCAGCAAGCCCCTCGCCCGTCGCATGGGCGGCGAGGAAGGCGGCGTTGAAGACGTCGCCCGCGCCGATCGTGTCGACGACCGTCACGGCGGGTGCGGCGGCATGGACGACCGTGCCGTCGGCACCAACCGCGAGCGCCCCCTTGGGGCCGCATTTCACGACGACGATGCTCCCCGCCGGCATGCCCTGCCGCAGGATGCGCCCCGCCCCGGCGGGATCGGCGACGCCGGCAAGGCTGGTCGTCTCCACCTCGTTGAACAGCGCGATCCGGCACCGCGACAGCCAGCCTTTCGCCGCCCGCCGGTTCGCCTCCGTCCAGCCGTCCAGCGGCCAGCCGGTGTCGAGGGCGACCGCGATGGCATAGCGATCCGCCCAGTCGAAGAACCGGTCGTAATCCTCCACCAGCTTCCCCGTCAGGAAGGAACCGCACAGGAGCACGATGCCGCCGGCAAGCCGCGGCCCGTCGAGCACGGCGAACACATCCTCCAGGCTGAACAGCGGCAGGTGCCCGCGCGTCGTGAAGAAGGTGCGCTCGCCGTCCGGATGGGTGATGCCGACGGAGAGCGTCGTGCTGTCGCCATGCACCGGCCAGTTCTTCGCATGCGCGCCGAACCCCTCCGCCAGCCAGACGCCGAACTGGTCGCGGCCGATGCTGGCGGCAATCTCGAAGGGCGTGCCGAGCGCCATCCAGGCGAGCGCGGCGTTGCCCGCCGAGCCGCCGACGCGCAGTTCGTCATGGTCGACGATGCTCTCCGTGCCCGGCTGCGGCCAGGGCGCGGCCGGCCCCATGATCAGGTCGACATTGACGTTTCCGACGACGGCTAGCGGCTTCACTCATTCACTCCGGGTAATCTTCGTCGAGCGCACCGGCGTTCCGGCGTCAGCGACGCGTTCCGCGGCAAAGGCGATCATCAGCCGCTGCGCCGTCGGCAGCATGGCGAAGACGGCGGCAAGCCCGGTCAGCGGCGGGAAGGCGATGGTCACAGCGCCCTCGACCGGCGGGCGGCCGGACGCGTCGAAGACCACGAGCTTCGCGCCCGCCTCCACCACGCAGGTCGCCATCGCGGTCACGAGGTCCGTCGTCGCGTCGTCGCCGCGGAAGAGCACGATGCCCAGGTCCGGCGAGAGCATTTCCATCGGCCCGTGGCGCAACTGGCCGCCCTCCAGGGCGAAGCACGGCAGGCGGGACAGTTCCGTGAAGCCGAGCGCGATGGCCTCGGCAAGCCCCTGCAGCCGCCGCCCGGAGGTGACGACCGCGCGCACGCCGGAAAGCGCGGCCAGCGCCGCGTCGATCGCCGGCTCCCGCGGATTTTCAAGGGCCTCCACCGCCTGCGAAACATCCTCGCCGAGGGCGGCGAGGATCGCCAGGTGCAGCGAGAAGCTCACCGTCAGGCTGCGGGTCGCGGCGAAGGCCCGCTCCGTGCCGCCATGGCCGACGAGAGAGGGCGCGGTACGGGCGAGGAAGGAGCCGCCTTCGAGCGAGAAGCCGAAGGTCTCGTCGTTGCCGCCGGTCTCCTCGAACCAGCGCAGCACCTCGGCGCTTTCGCCGGACTGCGAGGTGACGAACACCGTGCGGCCTTCGAGCGCAAGCGGCGCGCCGAGCTGTTCGGAGAGCGGCACGGCGATCGCGTCGATGCCGAGGCGGCGGTAGAGCGGCTCGACGGCGCGGCCGACGGCGTGCGAGCCGCCCATGCCGAGCAGCAGCAGCCGCCCGGTGCGCTTCAGGCTGGCAGCCGCCCTTTCGGCCATCGCGCCATTGTCGCGGAAGGAGGCGAGCGCATCGGCATGCTGTCGCGCCATTTCCCGATCGATCGCCGCAAGGCCTTCCGGCCGGGTTTCGTTCGTCATCGTCGTCATCCTTTCACACCGCCGCTGGTGAGGCCCGAAATCAGGGCCCGTTGCATGATGAGGCCGACCAGGACCGGCGGCAGCGCGGCAAGCACGCCGGCCGTCGCGATCAACCCGTAGTCGGAGACCCGGCCGCCCGCGAGGTCGGCAATGGCGACCGTCAGCGTGCGGGCGCGCTGGTCCGAGGTAAACAGCAGCGCATAGAAGAACTCGTCCCAGCCGAGCAGGAAGGCAAAGAGCGCCGCGGTGGCGACGATCGGCATGGCGAGCGGCAGGGTGACGATGCGCAGCGTCGCAAGGAGGCTCGCCCCATCCATCATCGCCGCCTGCTCGATCTCGCGCGGAATGCCGTCGAAGCCGGATTTCATCAGCCAGGTGGTGAAGGGCGCGAGGATGGTGAGGTAGACGAGCGCCAGGCCGAAGACCGAATTGAGCAGCCCGAAGGCGGCAAGCGCCATGTAGAGCGGCACGGCGAGGGCGACGGGCGGCAGCATGTAGGTGGCGATCACCAGCGAGAGCGACCAGCCGACCGAGGGCGTGCGCGAGACCGCCCAGCCGGCCGGCACGGCAAGCAGGACGGCGGCGGCCGTCGCCATGCCCGCCACGAGGATGCTGTTGACGAGCGAGGCGACGAAATTGGCGCCCGCGCTGTTCGGGATGGTCGACAGCAGCGTGGCGTAACGCGAGAAGTCCATCGTGCCCGGCCACCAGCGCAGCGGACGCGCCACGAGGTCGGCGGCCGGCGAGATGCTCATCACGAAGAGCCAGAAGATCGGCGCGACGATGACGGCGGCGAGCAGCAGCGCGGCGGCATGGATGAGGATCGAGGCGAGAAGGCCGCGGCGTTCCATCAGGCGGCACTCCCCGCCGTGCGGCGCACGAGCATGCCGTAGCCGATCGCCAGCACCGTCACGATGAGGGTGACGACGAGGGCGAGCGAGGCGCCGGAGCCGGCGCGCTGGAAGGAGAAGGCCTCCTGGTAGACGAGGATCGACAGGGTGCGCGTGGAATTGGCCGGGCCGCCGCGCGTCATCACCCAGATGATGTCGAACACCTTGAAGGCCTCGATGGTGCGCAGCACCAGCGCCACCATCAGGGGGCCGGCGAGATAGGGCAGGATGACGAAGCGAAAGCGCGCGAAGGGACCGGCGCCGTCGACCAGCGAGGCCGAGGTGATGTCGCGCGGCACGGCCTGGAGGGCGGCGAGCGCGATGAGGGCGACGAGCGGAAAGTTCTTCCAGCAGTCGGCGACGATCAGCGCCGTCATGGCGGTGCCGGGCTCGCCGAGCCAGGAGCGATAGCTGTCGAGCAGGCCGACCTGCGTCAGCGCCGCGTTCAGCGCGCCGTATTCCGGATTGTAGATGAGCCGCCAGAGCGTGGCGTTGACGACCGTCGGCAGCGCCCAGGGCAGAATCAGCAGGGCGCGCAGCACGGTGCGGCCGTAAAACCGCTGGTTCAACAGCAGGGCGGCCAGAACGCCGATCACCATCTCCGCCGTCACGGAGACGACGGCGAACCAGGTCGTGGCGTAGAGCGCCCGCTGGAAATTGCTGTTCGACAGCATTTTCAGGTAGTTGTCGAAGCCGACGAAGGCCCCGCCGGTGCCGATCAGCCTGGCATCCGTAAAGGAGAGCCGCACGGTATCGACCATCGGCCAACCGATCACGGCGAGCATGATCACCAGCAGCGGCAGCATGAGAAGCCATGCCCGGGTCGTCATCCAGGTGCTGGACATAGCGTCCTCTTCATCGATTTCGGGAAGGGCGAGTGTGCGGGCGGCCGAAGCCGCCCGCAAGACCGGATGTCAGAGGCCGCTGTTGTCGGCCGCCGATTTCAGCGCGTCTTCGGGCGACGCCTGGTCGAGCAGGGCTTCCTGGATGGCCTGCTGCAGGGCCGTGGAGAGCTCCTGGTATTTCGGCGTGGTCGGCCGCGGATACATGGCGGCAAGGCCGAGCTTGGCGGCGGCGATCAGCTCTTCCTGGCCGGCAGTGACGGCGGCATCCTCGTAGGACGAGGCCCAGATCGGCAGGCTGAGCTTGGCATAGGCGTTCTGCGTCTCCTGCGAGGTCATGTGCACGATGTACTTCCAGGCCTCGTCGGGGCTCTTGCTGGTCGTGGTGATGCCGAGGCCCATCGAGCCGTTGACGGCCGAGACCTCGCTCTTGCCTTCGACACCCGGCGCCGGCACGACGCCGACCTTGCCGGCAACCTTGCTGTCTTCCCCGCCATTGGCCATGTTGTACATATAGGTCCAGTTGAGCGCGAAGGCCGCCTCGCCGTTCTGGAAGACGTTGCGCACGTCCTCTTCGAGGAACTCCTTGGAGTTCGGGTTGGTGAGGCCGGACTTGTAGCTGTCGACCATGTATGTCAGCGCGTCGAGGCCGCCGCCCTCCATGAAGGCCGGCTTGCCGTCCTTCAGGAATTCGCCGCCATAGGCGCTGACGAGCGTGGTGTAGTCGCAGATCGCGGCCTCGGCCTGCGACCAGCTCCAGGCGATCGGGGTGGCCAGCAGGCCCTTGTCCTTGATGATCTTGGCCTGCTCGCTCAGTTCGGCCCAGGTCTTCGGCGGCGCCTGAATGCCGGCCTTCTCAAGGATTTCCTTGTTGTAGAACAGGTATTTGGTGTCGAGGATCCACGGCATGCCGTAGGACTTGCCGTCATAGTCGACGGTCGTCCAGGCGCCCGGCAGCACGCCCTTCTTCATCTCGTCGGTGATGCGGGAGGAGACGTCGACCAAAACGTTGTTCGCCGCATATTCGGCCGGCCAGATCACGTCGAAGAGCACGACGTCGTAGCCGCTGCCGGAGCCCTGGGCGAGCACGGTCTTGTCGTGCAGACCCTCGTAGGGAACGAATTCCAGATTCACCTTGATATCGGGGTTCGCCTTGGTGAAGGCATCCGTCATGGCGCGCACGTCCGCCTCGCTATAGGCGGCCTGCGCCATGAACAGCGCGTTGAGCGTCGTCTCCGCAAAGGCATGCGGGGCGGAAACGCCGGAAACCAGCGCCGCGCCGAGCAGGATCTTCTTCATCGATTTCAACATGATTGCGTCCTCCTGTGTGGTTCGTTCATCCGAAGGCGCCGCGGCGCCCGTGTCGTTGCTCGTTGTCGGATCATGGCGGGAGATCCCCGCCGTCTTTCCCCGGAACTCTTCGGTCCCTTATTAAGTCAAATCTCTTGACTTAAATGTTCTGTATTATTCAAATGGTGTCAAGAGGGGTAGCGATGAACGAATTGCGGGCGATCCGCGCCAAGAGCGGGACCAACCAGGAAGGCACCAGCGCGCACAACCGGCGCGTCATCATCGAGGCCATCCGGCTGAACGGACCGCTGTCGCGCGCCGACCTCGCCCGCGCCACGCGGCTGACCAAGCAGACCATTTCAAACCTCGTCGAAGGCCTGGAGGCGGACGGTCTCGTCGCTTCGGAAGAGGTGGTGCGCGGCGGGCGCGGCCAGCCCTCCACCCCCTATAGGCTCGTGCCGGAAGGCGCCTTCGCGCTCGGCGTGCAGGTCGACCGGCACCTGACGCGCGTCGTCGCCGTCGACCTGATGGGACGGGAGGTCGCGCGGGCCGTCGCCAACCTTCCGCCGGGCGGGCCGGTGGCGGGCTGCGAACTGATCCTCCGCCTCGTCGAAGCCATGCGCGTCGACCTTGCCGGGCGCTTCCCCGGCTCGGCGCACCGGCTGGCCGGGCTCGGCCTTGCCATGCCGGGGCCTTTCGGCCTCGCGCCCTCCGGCGACGAGACCTGGATGATGGCCGAGTGGCAGGCCTTCCCGCTCGTCGAGACGCTCGCCGCCGGCACGGGGCTGGCCATCAGCCTGCAGAACGACGCCACCGCCTGCGCGACCGCCGAGCGCATGAACGGCGCGGCCGACGGCCTCGATCACGCCGTCTGCATCTATTTCGGCTACGGCATCGGCGCCGGCCTCATCCTCGGCGGGGAGCTCTATACGGGCAGCAACCGCAATGCGGGCGAGATCGGCATGGTGCTGTTTGCGCGCGACGGCGGACAGTCGCCGCTCGAGCACCGCTCGTCGCTCGCCTCGCTGTTCCAGCATCTCGGCCTCGATTCGGCGACCACGGAGGCCTATGCCGAGGTCGAGCGGCGGACGCTCGCCGACGACCCGCGCATCCTCGACTGGCTGGAGGGCGCGGCGGCCGACATGCGGCAGGCTGTGCACATGGTCGAGACCATCTTCGACCCGCAGACCGTCATCCTCTCCGGCAGCGCGCCGGAGCCGCTGGCAAAACGGCTGTTCGACGCCATGTTCCCGCTCATCCCCTCCAATGCCGACCGGCCGGGCCGCACGCTGCCGCGCCTGCAACTCGGCATGATCGGCCCCTGGGCCGTCGCGCTGGGGGCGGCCGCCGAGCCGATCCGCCGCGCCTTCGAACCGCGCTTCTCCGCCATCCTGAAGGAGGGGCCGTGAGGGCCGGGGCGGCCGCACCGGCAGTTTATTTGCACGAGCGTACCGGAATCGCCGAATCAGACCTTCCCTGCGTACTGGCAAAACCCTACTGGGATATCACTCGCGCAACCCGCGAGCTTCCCCGCGTCATTGGGAGCCAACCGTGGCGCTCGCTGCCCCGCTTCGTGCGGGGCCTCTTTTTTTCTGCCATCGGAAATCCATGCCTCAGGGGTGATGCAGCACGCTCATCCCGCCGTCCACCGTCAGGCAGGTGGCGTTCATGAAGGGGCATTCGTCCGAGACCATGAAGAGCACGGCCCTGGCGATCTCCTCCGGCGAAGCGGTGCGCCCGCCGGGATGCAGCTTCATCGTCTCCGCCTCGGCGGCGGCCGGGTCGGGGAAACCGCTCCAGTAATCCACGACCTTCTGCATGCGCACATAGCCGGGCGCCAGCGCATTCACGCGCACGCCCCGCCCGGCATATTCGAGGCCGAGGGCCTTGGTCATGCCGATGAGCGCGTGCTTGGCGACGGGATAGGGAAAGCTGTGCGGCACGATGGTGAAGGCATGGGTCGAGGCGATGTTGAGGATGACGCCGCCGCCCTCCTCGATCATGCCCGGCAGCACGGCCCTGCTGCAGTTCCACGCGCCCTTGAGATTGATGTCGAGGCACCGTTGCCAGTCGGCGTCCGAAAGCTTCAGCGGTTCGAAGAAGACGTTGACGCCGGCATTGTTGACGAGCGCGTCGGGCCGGCCGATCCGGCGCGCCGCCGCGGCCACCGTCCGCTCAATGGCGCCGGCCAGGGCATGGCGATCGTCGTCCTCTCCAGCGAACTGCCCGAGGTGATGGGCATCACCGACCGCATCATGGTCATGTGCGAGGGCCGCGTTGCCGCGAACCTCGAGCGGGCCGACTTCGACGAGCGCCGCATTCTCGCCGCCGCCCTTCCCGACGTTCCCAACCGGCAGATCCAGTCACGATGACGTCCTTGAAAAAACTCCTCCTCGGCGAACAGGGTCTGGTCGTCCTCTTCGCCGTCGCCTTCGCCATCGTGGCGATGACGGTGCCCAATTTCCTGACCGAGCGCAACATGCTCGGCCTGCTGCAATCGGTCGTCACCATCGGCATCGTCGCCTGCACGATGATGCTCTGCCTCGCCTCGCGCGACTTCGACCTGTCGGTCGGCTCCACCGTCGCCTTTTCCGGCATGGTCGCCGTCATGCCAGTATGTCGTGCGCGGCCTGATCCTGCTTCTCGCCGTCCTGCTCGACAAGCTGCGCTCGGCCGCGGCCGGCCGGCGAACCTGACCCGGGCGGGCGAAACACCCTGTTTTAGGCAAAGCGGATATTGACTTTGCCGGGCTTGTCGCTTTCCATGCAGACTTGCTAATTTCGGGTGGACACGATCATGACCAGATTCGTAATAGCAAGGTGGACGTCGCTGGCCGCGCTCCTGTCGGCATCCGTCCTGCTGAGTGGCTGCGAGACGAGCGCGGGCAAGCCCACGGTCTGTACGGTCAAGGGCAAGCCGGCGCCCTGCAAGGTCGCCAAGAAGGCGCATATCGACACATCGAACGCCACGCGCGGGGCCCGCAATTATTGATCCTCCGCCTGGACGCGGAACAGATCCGGTCTTCGGCCCGCGCGACCGCTGCCGGGCGGCGCTATAGCGAGGCGGTTCTGCGGGTCGCCGGCGACATCCACGCATCCCCCCTGCTCGAACTGGAGCGGGAAGCCGGGCGCGCGGTCATCCTTCCGACAAGCCGCAAGCTGTTCGACCGCGTCGCGACGCTGGCCGTCGCCGATTGCCTGGTCGGCGGCAGCGCCTCCCGCCGGCGGGCGATCCGCGAACTGCTGAACGCGGCCTTCTTCGACTGGAACCCCGCGCACTTCCTCGACACCGCCGAGATGACGGCCGGCATGGCGCTCGGCCTTTGCTGGACCCGCCCGCTGCTCACCCGCGCCGAGCACGACACGATCGCCGCGGCGATCGTCAGCAAGGGGCTGGCCCCCGGCCTTGCCGCGGCGGCGGCCGAAGCGCCGTGGATGACGGCCCGCAACAACTGGAACACCGTCTGCTGCGCCGGCATGATCGCCGGGGCAGCCGCGATCGCGAAAACCGACGCGGTGCTCTCGCGGGACGTCCTCGCCTGTTTCCGGCCCGCGCTGCGGCACGGGCTTTCCGCCTTCGGCGCGGATGGCGGCTATCCGGAAGGCCCGGACTACTGGGAATACGCCGTCCGCTACGCCGTCCTCGCCCAGGCTCTCCTCGCCGATCTCGGGCTTGCAGCGGATATGCCGGCCGGGCTCGCGCGCACCTGGCGCTATAACCGCGACCTCACAGGGCCGAGCGGCCGGGCGTTCAACTTCGGCGATGCGACCGAGCGGCCGCGCCGCGCGCCCGTGCTCGGCCGGCTCGCCGGCATTGCGGGCGAGCCGGCGGCCATGGCCTGGCAGCATGCCGCGCCCGGCGACCCGCACCCTTTCGACCTCCTGTGGTGCGCGCCGGAGACGGCGCCGCTGCCAGAGGACGAGGCGCCGGCCGCCTATGAGCCGGCCGGCGTCGCCGTGCTGCGGGCCGGTTCTGCCTGGCTGGCGCTGAAGGGCGGGCGCAACGACGTCAACCACGCCCATCTCGACCTCGGCACCTTCGTCCTGGAAATGGCCGGCCGGCGGTTCGCCAGCGAGCTCGGCCGGGAAGACTATGCCCTTCCCGGCTATTTCGACCCGGCGCGCCGGTTCGGCTATTTCCGCACGCAGGCCGCGGCCCACAACACGCTGCTGATCGACGGTGCGCCGCAATCGGTCACGGCCTGCGCACGCCTTCTCGGCACGGGACGGGACGGCGCGCGCGGTTTCGCCGCCTATGCGATCGGCGACGAAGGATGGCCGACCGCCTGGCGCCGGGGCGCCGTGCTCGACGGCACGAACACCGCCTTCATCGTCGACGAACTGGAGCCGGCGGATGCGGGAAGCCCCGCGGGCGTCTGGCAGGTCTACAGCGAAGCGGCGGCAACGCTCGACGGCCCGCGCGCCCTGCTCTCCTTCGACGGCGCGGCGGTGACGGCGGAGATCCTGGCGCCGGAGGGCCTGGTCTGGTCGTTCGAGCCCGCCCGTTCCCCCGTCGGCGAAAGCGGCAATGCCGCCTTCGGCCGGCTGTTCTTCGCCGTGCCCGCGGCCGCCGGGACGCGATCCGTCGTCGTGCGGTTCGCGTCCGGCCGGCCGTCGCAATGGCGCCCGGCCGCCATCGCCGGCTGGCCGCTCGACGCCTGATCTCACCTCCCGCCGCATTTTCCCTCCGCCCTTCGTTGACAGCGCCGGGTCCCCGCAATAGCCTTGATCCGCAGGCGCTTTCAGGCCCGCCCCGGCGGGATCGAGGGGGAGGCGAAATGGGGATCTTCGGCTGGTTGCCGCAGCGCGGCCCTAAGCCCGCCACACCGGACGACGCGCCGGAGCAGAGCCTCGCCGTCTATGCCTCGCAACCGGCGCTCACCGCCGTCATCGTCACGCTCATCGGCATCGAGGCCGAGCAGATCGACGAGATCATCGACGTGACGGTCCGCCGCTTCGGCAAGCAGCACAAGATCGTCTATCTCACCGACAGCCTCGACTTCATGCGGTTCCGCGACAGGAACGCCATCTTCGAATACATGCCCTCCGCCCTCGAACAGAAGCTGCATGCCGCGGAAATCTCCTGGAATTCCTATCTCGAAAGGCGCTGGCGCCTCCTCGTGTCAAAATGGCAGCCGGTGCATGTCATCAGCTACGGCCGCAACATCGACGCCTTCCTCGCCGCCGCCCCTCCCATGGCGACGCGGACCGACCGATGAGCGCGGCCCTCGACGTTCTTTTCGTGGCCGATGTGCGCTTCGAGGGAGGAACATCGACCGCGCTGGCGGTCGAGATCCGGGCGGCCGCGCGCGCGGGCCTGCGCACGGGGCTGCTCGCCATCAAGGGCCCGCTGCTCGGCCTGCCCTTCCCCATGCATCCCGACCTGCGGCGGCTGATCGACGAGGGCCTGACCGAGCGCATCGATCCCGCCATGCGCCTTCATGCCCGCCTCGTGCTGATCCATCATCCGACGATCATCGAGAACCGCCCGACGCGCGCCCTGTCGATCACGACGGACAGGCTGCTGGTCGTCCTGCACCATCCGATGGTCGACGGCAACGGCCGCCGGCAATACGACCTTGCGCGCGTCGTCGCCCATGCCTGCGACGCCTTCGGCAGCGACGTGCTCCTGGCGCCGGTCAGCACCGTCGTGCGCGACAGCCTCCCGCGCCTCCTGCCGCCCTATGCGCACATGCTGGAAGAGGACTGGGGCAACCTCATCGACCTCGACGACTGGACCGCAAGGCCCCCCCGAAAGCCCGCCTATCCGGTCGTCGTGGGGCGGCATTCGCGGCCCGACCCACTGAAATGGCCGACCGCCGAGGAGGCGCTGCTCGCCTATCCGGCGGACGGCGCGCGGTTTCGCGTGCGCGCGCTCGGCGCCGATGCCTTCCTTGCGGAGAAATACGGCACGATCCCGCCCAACTGGGAGCTGGTGCCCTTCACCTGGGACGGTGTCCCGGCCTTTCTCGGCACGCTCGACTTCTATGTCTATTTCCACGACCCGGCCTGGTCGGAGGCCTTCGGGCGCACGATCCTCGAAGCGCTGGCGACCGGCCTCGTCGTCATCCTGCCCCCGCATTTTTCCGTCCTGTTCGGCAAGGCCGCGGTCTATGGCGCGCCGGCCGACGTCGCGCGGCTGATCGACGGCTTCGTCGGCGATCCGGAGCGCTACCGCTCCCAGGGCGAGCAGGCCCGCCGCTTCGTCGAGAACAACCATGACGCCGCGATCTATGCCGACCGCCTCGCCCGCGTCATGGCGGCCCCGGGGGAAGAGGCGTCGCATGGCAACGGGCTTTTCCCGCCCCTTCCGCAGCGTAACGTGCTGTTCGCCTCCAGCAACGGCATCGGCGTCGGCCACCTCGCCCAGCAGCTTGCCGTCGCGCAGCGCCTGCCGCCGGCCTTGACGCCGGTCTTCGCCACCATGTCCTATTCCATGAAGGCGGCCGTGCAGCAGGGCTATCAGGCGCATTTCCTGCCGCACCACCGCATCCTCGAGGCCGACCCGGAGGACTGGAACACCTGCCTTGCCGAGGAGCTGTTCGAACTTCTCGCGCATCTGCGCCCCTCGGTCTTCGCCTATGATGCGACGGCGGTCTTCGAGGGCGTCACCCGGGCGCTCGGCGCGTTTCCCGATATCTTCACGATCTGGGTGCGGCGGCCGCTCTGGCGGGAATCCCACCGGGTATTCCTCGATTTTGCAGGCCACTTCGATGCGGTGATCGAACCTGGCGAACTGGCGGAGACCTTCGACCACGGCCCGACGGCGGCCTGCCGCGGGCAGACCTTCCTCGTGCCGCCCGTGCTGCATCTCGATCCGGCCGACCGCATGGCGCGTGACAGCGCCCGCGCCGCGCTCGACCTGCCCGACGGCATGACCGTCGTCGCCTTCCAGCTCGGCTCGGGCGCCAATTTCGACATGCGGGACGTGCGCGGCGCGCTGCTTGCCGAGGTGCTGCGCCGCCCCGACACGATCGCGCTCGAAATCCGCTCGCCGATCGCCCCCGACGCCGCCGGCCTCGAAAGCATGGGCGAGCGGCACCGGGTGGTCGAACTCTTCCCGAGCTTCCGCTTCAGCAACGCCTTCGACGCGGCGATCACGGCGGCCGGCTACAACACGTTCCACGAACAGATACTCGGCGCCATCCCCACCTTGTTCGTGCCCAACGAGGCCGACGAGATGGACCTGCAGGCGAGCCGCGCCCGCTGGGCCGAACTCACCGGCCGCGGCTGGCTGATGCGCCGCGACTACGACCACGGTTTCGCCGCCGCCCATGTCGAGCGGCTTCTCGATCCGGTCGAGCGGGAAAGCGTCGTGCGCCGCTGCCGGTCGATCGCCTGGACGAACGGCGCGCGCGACATCGCCCGCTATGTCGAGGACCACGCCCGGATCGTCAGGACCGACTGGGACGTCACCAAGCTCGGCAACCTGTGAGGCCGACGATGGACCGGCCGACCTGCAACATCTGCGGCGGTTCGGTCTTCGGCGATACCCGTGGCGAGAAGGACAGCGCCTTCCTGCAGCCGAACGTGCGCTGCGAGGGCTGCGGTTCGCTGGAGCGCCACCGGCTGATCTTCGAGGTGCTGCGCCTGCGCGGCCTCCTGTCGGGAAACCGCCGTATCCTGCACCTCGCCCCGGAGGAATGCCTCGCCACGCTCTTTCGAAGCCGCTTCGGCGGCGGCTATCTCTGCGCCGATATCGATCCCGGCCGGTTTCCCTTCGCCGTCACCCGCCTCGATCTGTGCAGCGACCTCGGCACGCTCGCCCCCGCCTCCTTCGATATCGTGCTGCACAATCATGTGCTCGAACATGTCGCCTGCGACTATCGCGCCGTCGCCGCCGGCCTCCACCGGCTGGTCAAGCCCGGCGGCCTGCACGTCTTCACCATCGCCTTCATGCAGGGCGGCGAGAGCGAGGCGGAGCGCACGGCCCGCCTCGGCCAGTGGGACCACATGCGGATCTTCTCGCCAGAGGACCTGCAGGAAACCCTCGGATCGGAGCTGCCGCTACCGGCGGACTATGACGCGACACGCCTCGTATCGGCGGAACGCCTCCTTGCCATCAACGTGCCGGAGACGGCCTGGCGCGGCTTCAACAACAATGCCGTCTTCCTCATCGAAAGGCAGGCGGACGGAGAGGCCCTAGATATCCCGACCCCGGCGCCACGTCCGGCAAGCCCTCCCCCTCGTCACCATCGCCCCGACGCCGTCCTCTTCGTCTCGGCGAACGGCATCGGCCAGGGCCACCTCACGCGCCAGCTTGCCGTCGCCCGGCGATTGAAGCACCGCCCGGCGGCCTTCCTGACCATGAGCTACAGCGCCGCCATCGTGCGCGATCTCGGTTTCCCCGTGCATTTCGTTCCGCACCACGGCCTGACGGGCGAGGCGCCTGCCGCCTGGAACGACCGGCTCGCGGCGGAGATCGGCCTGCTGCTCGAAGCCCGCCACGCGACGACGCTCGTCTACGACGTCAATTTCGTCTTCGACGGGGTTATCAAGGCGCTTGGCGACCATTCCGGCGTGCAGGCGGTCTGGATCCGGCGCGGCATGTGGCCGGCGCACCATGCCGGCTATCTCGGCGCGGCCGCGCATTTCCCCATCGTCATCGAGCCGGACGACTATGCCGGCGCTTGCGACGGCGGGCCGACCGTTGCCGACCGGGCGAAGACCCGCCTGGTACCGCCGATGCTGCTGATCGACCCGTCGGAGCGGCAGGACCGCGATGCGGCCCGGCGGGCGCTCGGCCTGCCGCAGGCAGCGACCGTCGTCCTGCTCGATCTCTCCCGCTCCGCCA
Organism: Shinella sp. S4-D37; assembly: GCF_040812195.1. Lineage (NCBI taxonomy): Bacteria > Pseudomonadati > Pseudomonadota > Alphaproteobacteria > Hyphomicrobiales > Rhizobiaceae > Shinella > Shinella sp. S4-D37. Next base: position 118,191 of record NZ_JBFNXL010000003.1, read on the forward strand.
ATCGCGATCTCGCGCGTCTGCACGCCCGCCTGCTCGACGACCTCCTCGCGCGGCCGGACCTGCATGTGGTGGAACTGCAATCGCCGCTCACCGGCAAGACCGCCCCGCGAGATCCCGCGCGCCACCACCGGGTCACGCTCCACCCGGCCTATGCCGCAAGCCGCGCCTTCGATGCGGCGATCGTGCGGGCCGGCTACAACACCTTCCACGAGACCGTCGCCGGCGGCATCCCCACCCTCTTCGTGCCGGACGAGAGCGCGGACATGGACCGGCAGGTCGACCGTGCGCGATGGGCGGAGGGCCGCGGCGCCGCCCTGCTGCACCGGGTCGGGGACGGCGAGGCGCAGCTTTCCGCCGCCCTCGACAGGCTGCTGCGCCCCGACATCCGGGCCGGGCTCACCGCCGCCTGCGCCGCCATCGTCGATGCCAGGGGCGGCTGGCGGAACGGCGCGGAAACGCTGGCGCGCATGCTGGAAGGCAGTTTCGACGGGGCCAACGCAGAATAACGCGCCGCCATATCCCGTCTTGTCCAGTATCGGGCCGCGGGACTATGCTGACCTCCGGCCGGATCTTCATGGGGTGGCGATGCTCATGCAAAGATTGTTCCTCTTCCTCGCGTTTCTTCTTTCGACGACGACCGCGGCCTTCGCCGCCGGGAACGACCGCGTCGCGCTGGTGATCGGCAACGGCAAATATGCCGATCTTCCGCACCTGCCCAATGCGCAGAGCGATGCGAAGCTGATGGAGAAGGCGCTTTCCACCGCGGGCTTCAAGATCGTCTCGGTCATCGACGGCGACCGCCAGCAGATGGTCCGCGCGCTCAAAAGCCTCACGGAGGCGCTGACGCCGGAAACCAATGTCGTCGTCTACTATGCCGGCCACGGCATCCAGTTCGCCGACGAAAACTACCTGATCCCGACGGACAGCCAGCTCACCGCCTCCTCCGACCTGCCGCTAGAGGCTTTCAGCCTGAAGATGATCACCGAGCAGATCGAGCGGGCCGGACCGCGCATCGCCGTGTTCATCGTCGATGCCTGTCGCAACAATCCCCTGGAGACGACCCGCTCGGCGGGCGCGGCGGCCAATGACGGCGCCACGCGCGGCCTTGCGCGCGCCACCGGCCCGCTCGGCACCTTCATCGCCTTCGCCACGGCGCCGGGCAAGGTGGCAACGGACGGCACGAAGGGCAACAGCCCCTTCACCCGCGCGCTCGCCGACTTCATCACCGCGCCGGGCCTGCCCATCGAGCAGGTCTTCAAGCGGGTGCGCGAGCGGGTGGTCGAGGAGACCGGCGGCGAGCAGGTGCCGTGGGACAATTCCTCGCTGACCAAGGACTTCTTCTTCACCGACGCCCTGCCGGACGTGCCGAAATTCTCCGCGGAAGCGACGAAGGACGCCGAAGCCTGGCAGGCCGCTTCCGACGGCGACACGGCCGCAAGCTACCAGACCTACCTTACGGCCTTCCCGCAGGGCCTCTTCACCGACATCGCCGAGATGCGCGTCGCGGCGCTTACGGCGGCAAGCGAGCCGAAGGAGGAAGAGCAGCAGGAAGTGGCGGCCCTGCCGGTCGACCGCAGCATCAACGCCGCCGAGGATCTCCTGATGTGGAACCGCATCCAGGCCAACGGCACCGCGGCCCAGTATCGCGGCTATCTGGAAAGATTCCCCGAGGGCGTCTTCGCCAAGCTCGCCCGCCTGCGGCTGGAGGATGCGACGAAGGGTTCGGACGAGACCGTGCCGGCGATCTCCGGCCGCGTCACGGCGAATTACGAGGAGTTCGCCCAGAACCCGCTCTATCCCGAGATCACCGATTGCGACCGCGAGGCCGGCCATGTGCAGGAGATCGCCGATCCCGCCGTCGGCGTCTATTTCAAGCAGATCAGGCCGGAAACGGCGGTGCCGGCCTGCCTGGCGGCGCTCAGGCAATTTCCCGACAGCCTGCGCATCCTGATGAATTACGGCCGCGCCATCGATGCCGCCGGCCGGCATGACGAGGCGCGGGAAATCTACCGTACCGGCGCGGATGCCGGCTTTCCGATCGCCTACCGCTCGCTGGGCGACGTCTATCGCGACGGCCGCGGCATCGAGAAGAACCTGACGGAAGCCCGCTACTGGTATGTGCTGGGAGCCGCCAAGAAAAACGTCTTCGCCGAATTCAACCTTGCCCTCATCTACGAGAACGGCCTCGGCGTGACGGCCGATCCGCAGAAGGCGGCCTATTGGCTCTGGCGGTCGGCCAAGCAGGGTTTCGCGCCGGCCATGGAGAAGCTCTCCGCCTACTATCTCGAGGGCAAGGCCGTGCCGAAGGATGCCGCCCAGGCCGAGACCCTGCTGACGGGCGCGGCGGAAATGGGCCATATCTACGCCGAGCTGAGGCTCGGCGATCTCTATCTCGACGGCAGCGCCCTTGCCAAGAACCCCGCCGCGGGCGCGGAATGGGTCGGCAAGGCCGCCCAGCAGGGCTACAACGAGGCGCAGTTCCGCCTCGCCACGCTCTATCTCGACGGCATCGGCCTCAGGAAGGATGCCGGCCAGGCGCTCGACTGGTTCACGCTGGCGAAGGCCAACGGCGTCGAGCGGGCGGGCGAGATGGTGGCGACGCTCGGCGAAAAGCTCGGCGGCAAGGCCGTGAAGAAGGCCGAAAAATTCGCCGCCGACTTCCAGCCGGTCGCCGTCAAGTAGGCCTGCCGGAGGAGGCAAGGGAATAGCGGGTGCGCATCGTACGCGCGTCCCGCCCGTCGATGCGGATCGTCGCGCCGCGTTCGGCCAGCGCGTTCAACTCCCGCAGCACGACGGCATGGGCAAGGCCGAGGCGGCGGGCGAAGGTCCGGCTGTCGTTCGCCACGCCCGTGCGTGCGGCCGCGACGAGGGCGGCCTGGATGCCCGACAACCGCGGATCCTCGGCCTGCAGGCGGGCGACGAGCGCCAGGAAATCCCCGGCCTCGTCGGCCTCGCCGCTCACGCGGCCTCGCGCTTGCGGAAGGCGACCATGATCGACTTGGAGGTCGGCGTGTCGCTTTCCTCCCCGGCGCTGGAGAGCGGCACCAGCACGTTCAGTTCCGGATAATAGCCGGCGATGCTGCCGCGCGGCACGTCGTAGGGCACGAAGCGGAAGTCGCGCGCCACGCGCTCGATTCCATCGTCATGGATGCCGACCACGTCCACCCGGTCGCCGGCCTCGGCCTCCATCATCTTCAGGTCCTCCGGATGGATGAAGATGACCTGCCGTTCGCCGTAGACGCCGCGGTAGCGGTCGTCGAGCCCGTAGACGGTCGTGTTGTACTGGTCGTGCGAGCGGAAGGTCTGCAGCGCGAAACGCCCGCCGGCCTTGCGCGCCCGCTGATGCACGGTCTCCTCCGGCAGCGGGCCGCAGAAGAAGGAGGCCTTGCCGGCCGGCGTATCCCATTCCCGGTGCGAGGCCGCGTTGCGCAGGAGGAAGCCGCGCGGCTTGCGCAGGCGCGTGTTGTAGTCCGCAAAGCCCGGGATGGTCGCCGCGATATGGTCGCGGATACGGTCGTAGTTTTCGGCAAGCGCGCTCCAGCGCACGACGCCGTTGCCGACCGTCGCCGCAGCGATGCCGGCGATGATCGCCACTTCCGATTTCAGGTGCGGCGAGGCGGGCCGGTTGATGCCGGCCGAGCCGTGCACCATGCTCATCGAATCCTCGACGCTGATCAGCTGGGAATTGCCGTCGGGCGCAAGGTCCATTTCCGTGCGGCCGAGGCAGGGCAGGATGAAGGACACCTCGCCCGGCATCAGGTGCGAATGGTTGGGTTTCGTGGCAATGTTCACCGTCAATCTCAGGCGGCGCAGCGCCGTCTCCACCAGCGCGCTATCGGGTGTCGCGCGGGCGAAATTGCCGCCGAGGCCGATGAAGGCTTCCGCCGAACCGTCCAGCATGGCGCCGATCGCCGACAGCACATTGTGCCCGTGCCGGCGCGGCGGGGAAAAGCCGAACTCCCGCTCCAGCGCATCGAGGAACGCCTCCGGCGGCTTTTCGTTGATGCCGACCGTGCGGTCGCCCTCCACGTTGGAATGGCCGCGCACCGGGCAGAGGCCCGCCCCCGGCCGGCCGATATTGCCGCGCAGGAACATGAAGCTGGCAATCTCGCGGATCGTCGCGACGGAATGCACATGCTGCGTGACGCCCATCGCCCAGGTGCAGATGACGCGCTCGGCCTGGATATAGACCGCCGCCGCCCGCTCGATCTCGGCCCGCGTCAGGCCGGACTGGTCCTCGATCTTATCCCAGCCGGTCGCCTCGACCGCCGCGCGGTAGGCGGCGAAATCCACGCAATGTTCGGCAAGGAAAGCATGGTCGAGAACGAGGGGAAGGCCGGCGGCCACCGCCGCATCCTCGGCCGCCAGCACCGCCTTCGCCATGCCGCGCACGGCCGCCATGTCGCCGCCGAGCTGCGGCTGGAAATAGTGGCTGGCAATGTCGGTGGAGCCACCGCGCAGCATCTCGATCTTGTCCTGCGGATCGGAGAACCGCTCAAGGCCACGCTCGCGGATCGGGTTGAAGACGACGACGCGCGCGCCGCGCAGTGCCGCCCGGCGCAGGTCGCCCAGCATGCGCGGATGGTTGGTGCCGGGGTTCTGGCCGATGACGAAGATCGCATCCGCTGCCTCGAAGTCCGCGAGCAGCACCGTGCCCTTGCCCACGCCGATGGCCTGGCGCAGCGCCACGCCGCTCGCCTCGTGGCACATGTTCGAGCAATCGGGAAAATTGTTCGTGCCGTAAAGGCGCACGAAGAGCTGGTAGAGATAGGCCGCCTCGTTGCTGGCACGACCGGAGGTGTAGAACTCCGCGCGATCGGGATTGTCGAGGCTCTTCAGGAGGTTGCCGATTTCCGTGAAAGCATCGTCCCAGGCGACCGGCAGGTAGCGGTCGCTCGACGCGTCATAGCGCATCGGATGGGTGAGGCGGCCGTGCAGCTCAAGCTCGTAGTCGGTGAGCTTGCGCAGCTCCGAGACCGTATGGGCGGCGAAGAAGGCGGGCGAGGCGCGCTTTTCCGTCGCCTCCCAGGCGACCGCCTTCACGCCGTTCTCGCAGAACTCGAAGGAGGAGCCGTGCTCGGGGTCGCCCCAGGCGCAGCCCGGGCAATCGAACCCGTCCGGCTGGTTCGCCTTCAGCATGGTCATGGCGCCGGACAGCGGCGTGCCGCTTTCCAGCAGTCGCTTGCCACAGCTCTTCAACGCCCCCCAGCCGCCGGCCGCGGAGGACTTCTTTCCGATAAAACGTGTATCCATAAGTCAGGTATTTGCCATTCGTCAGGATTGATCAAGGGGCCAGTTCGAATGGCTTGATAGGAAAAGCCTATGAAAAGCCGGCACAGGCAGCCCGACCTGCCGGTTTCATCCGGTAAAATCCCGCGCAACCCGCGGAAATCCCGGCCTTCCGGCGCGCAACCTTCAGGTACAGGTTCAGGCAAGCTCACCGCTGTATCGAAAATCAGCCGAAAGGTGTCTTTGCCGCTTGCACGATTCCATAATTTAGGACTTTGCCCATGACGTCCATCGTATCCTCCCTGAGCATCGCCCAGATCAAGCAGCTCTCCACGTCGGCCATTTCGGCCTGGACGACGGAGGATGTCGCATCGCTCTCCACCAGCCAGATCAACGCCTTTTCCTCCAGGCAGATCGCGGCCTTGGAAGTGGAGGACATCGAGGTCCTCGACACCCGGCAACTGAGCGCCATCTCGCAGAACGCCATCATCGGCCTGTCGCTGGACCAGATCGGCGCGCTCGACAAATACGCCATCGAAAGCCTGGCGCCGCTGCAGGTCGCCGCCCTCACCGCGACCCAGGTGAAGGGCCTGTCGTCGGACCAGGCGGAGGCGCTGACGGCCCTGCAGGTCAGCATGCTGAGCGCCGCGCAGCTTGCCGCCCTCGACCCGGTGGACATCGCCACCTTCTCCACCGAAGACATGGCGGCCATCAGCTACAAGGCCGTACAGCTTCTGCGCACCGCGGCCATCGCCGCGCTTTCCCCCGAACAGATCGCCGCGATGACGCCGGTCGCCGTCGCGGGCTTCACCCCGGCCCAGACCACGTCGCTGACCCCGGAACAGATCGCGGCGATGACGACCGCGCAGATCGCCCTCCTGAAGCCGACGCAGATCGCCACGCTCAGCGTCGCGGCGATCGCCGTCTTCAGCGAGGCCCAGATCGCCGCGCTCAGCTCCAGCGCCGTGACCGGCCTCAGGGACACGCAGATCAACGCCATGACCGCCGCGCAGATCGAGGCGCTGACGCCGACGCAGGTCCGCGCGCTCAGCGGCCAGCAGCTCAATGCCATGGGGTCGCCGGGCCTTGCCACCTTCTCCAGCGAGGACATGGCCGCGATCTCCAGCCGCGCGATCTCCGGCCTGCGCATGGGCATGATCGGAGCGCTTACGGCCGACCAGATCAGGGCCCTCAGCCCGTCCGCGATCCAGTCCCTGACGGTGATGCAGATCAACGCCCTCAGCCCTGACCAGATCGGCCTCCTCTCGTCCGATCAGGTGCGGGGGATGAACATGGCACAGGTCGGGGCGCTCGGCGCCGACGACATCGAGGCGCTGTCCGGCGACGTCCTTGCCGCTATCAACACCATCGCCTTCAAGGGGCTCAACAGCACCGCCCTCGCCGCCCTTTCTCAGGCGCAGATCGAGGCGCTCTCGACGGGGCAGATCAACGCGCTCTCCGCACGGCAGGTCGCCGCACTGGGCACCGACGGCATCGCGCGGCTCTCCCCGCTCCAGATCGCCGCCCTCAGCAGCACCGCCGTCCCGGGGCTGACCACCGCGCAGATCGCCGCCCTCGACTTCAACCAGATCGGGGCCTTCTCGCCCGTGCAGGCAAAGGCCCTCACCGCCGCGCAGATCTCTGCCCTGGAGGCCGACGACCTCGCGGCCTTCCCGGCGGCCAACATCGCCGCCCTTTCGGCAAGCGCGCTGTCGGGCCTCACCGCCGACGGCATCGCCGGCCTCTCCACCGCCCAGATCGCCGCGTTCAACGTGAAGTCGATCCCCGGCCTGACGACGCAGCAGATCGCCGCCCTCGACGCCGAGCAGGCCGAGGCGTTCACCATCGCGCAGGTCAAGGTGTTGACGGCCCGGCAGGCCACCGCCCTTTCCCCCGAGGCGCTGCAAGCCTTCACGACCGCCGAAATCGCCGTCCTCTCGGCAAGTGCGCTCTCCAACCTCGGCAGCGATGCCATCGCCGGCCTCTCCCCCGAGCAGATCGCGGCACTGACCACCGCGCAGGTCGCGGCACTCAAGTCCACACAGCTTGCCGCGCTCACCACACAACAGGTCGAGGCCTTCATCCCCAGTCAGGTCCGCGCGATGAGCGCCCACCAGTTCGTCGCGTTCGGGCCGGACGCGATCGCCACATTCTCGACCGAGGACATCGCGGCGATCACCAATCGCGGCATTTCCGGCCTCGGCACCGCCGTCATCGCGAACCTGTCCACCGCGCAGGTCGCCGCCCTCACCGGCAACGCGCTCGGCAGCCTGACGGGCGCGCAGGTCCGCGCCCTCCTCGCAGAGCAGTTCGAGACCCTGTCCACGGCCCAGATCGCCGCGTTCGGCGCGACGCAGGTCGCCGCGCTCGGTCCCGAGGACGTGATGGCGCTCACGGAAGAGCAGATCGCCGCCATCAATGCCAATGCCATATCCGGGCTCGGCAGCGACGCCATCGCCGCGCTCTCCGCCGACCAGATCGCGGCCATCGGCACCAGCGCCATCACCGGCCTGAAACCCGTGCAGATCGCCGCCCTTTCCCCCAAGCAGGTCGAGGCCCTCTCCCCCGCGCAGGTCCGCGTGCTCAGCGCCCAGCAGATCGCCGCCCTCGGCCCGGACGACCTTGCCACCTTCTCCGAAGAGGACATGGCGGCGATCAGCGTCAGGGCCATGCAGGGCATCACGTCCGACGCCTTCACCGGGCTTTCCGACGAGCAGGTCCGTGCGCTCTCCACCACACAGATCGCCGGCCTCACCGCCCGGCAGTCCGCCAGCCTGGACGGCGCCTTCCTCGCCGCGCTCACCACCGACCAGGTCGCGGCGCTTGGCGCCGGTGTCATCGCGAGCCTGACGCCCGACCAGATCGATGCGCTGAGCACGGCGCAGATCGAGGCGTTCACGCCGACGCAGGTCAAGGCGCTGACCGCCGCCCAGCTTTCCGCGCTGACCGCGGAGGACATCGCGACCTTCTCGAGCGCGGACCTCGCGGCCATCAGCAGCAGGGCCATTTTCGGGCTCAACGCCGACGCCCTGTCCAGTCTTTCAACCAGCCGGATCGCCCTTCTCGCCCGCGAGGCGATCCCGGGCATGAGCACGCTGCAGATCGAGGCCCTGTCCCCCGACCAGATCGCGGCGTTCACCACGGCGCAGATCGCCAGCCTCAACTCCGCCCATGCCGGGGCCCTCGAGGCGGAAGACATCCGCGCGCTTTCCACCGCCCAGGTCGCGGCCCTCACCTTCAAGGCCCTTTCCGGCCTTGGCGCGGGCGCCATCGCGGCGCTGTCCTTTGACCAGATCGCCGCGCTCAGCACGAGCAGCATGACGGGCCTGACCAGCAGCCAGCTCGAAGCGCTGACCGCCGAGCAGGTGAGCCAGCTTTCCACCGGCCAGCTCCGGGCGCTCAATGCCGCGCAGCTCGGCGGCCTGGCCGAAGATATCGGGGGGCTTTCCACCGCGCAGATCGTCAGCCTCAACCCGGCCTCGATCGGCGGCCTCACCACAGACCAGATGGCCGCTCTCACCTCCGACCAGATCGCGGCCCTGACGGCCGGCCAGATCGCCGCCCTCAATGCCGGGCAGGTCGGCGCGCTGCGCGCTTCGGACGTCGCGGCGCTGACGACGGCGCAGATCAATGCGCTGAGCAGCGTGGGCATTTCCGGCCTGACCGCAGGCCAGGTCGCCGCCCTCACCACGGCCCAGATCAACACCCTCAGCAACCGCCAGATGGCCGCGCTCTCCTCCGAGCAGATCGCCGCGCTCGGAACCGACAACGTGGCCGCGCTCACCACCGCGCAGATCGCCGCCCTCAGTGCCGGCGGCATTGCCGGCTTCACCTCGCAGCAGCTCGCCATCCTTTCCACCGCCCAGGCCGAGGCGCTGACCAGCGCGCAGGTCGCCGCCCTCAAGGCCGAACAGATCAGCGAACTCGGCACCGACGACATCGCCACCTTCTCGACGAAGGATATCGGCATGATCAGCGCCGCCGCCATTGCCGGCCTGTCGCCGGCCGCGATCGCCGCGCTTTCCACCGCGCAGGTCGCCGCCTTCAGCACCGCCGCCATCGGCGCGATGAGCGCCCAGCAGCTCGCCGCGCTTTCCACCGCGCAGGCCGAGGCTTTGACCAGCCAGCAGGTTGCCGCCCTCGGTTCCACCCAGCTCGGCGCGCTCGGCGCCGACGATCTCGCCACCTTCTCCACCCGGGACATCGCCGCCATCGGCTCCGGCGCCATTGCGGGCCTGTCCTCCGAAACGCTCGCGGCCCTGTCGACCGCCCAGATCGCCGCCCTCAGCGCCGCCGGCATCGGCGGCATGACGGCGCGGCAATTCGAAGCGCTCAGCGTCGCCCAGGCCGAAGCGCTGACCAGCACCCAGATAAGCGCGATGAGCGCGACGCAGCTTGCCGCATTCGGCACCGACGATATCGCCACCTTCTCGACGCGCGAGATCGCCGCGATAAGCGCGGATGCGGTCTCCGGCCTTTCGACGGCCGTGATCGCCAACCTCTCGACAGCGCAGGTCGCAACCCTCTCGACCGCCGCCATCGGCGGCCTCTCCACCCGGCAGATCCAGGCCTTCACCAGCGGGCAGCTCGACGCCCTGTCGCCCGCCCAGGTCCGCGCGCTCGATGCCCGGCAGATCGCGACGCTCGGCACGGAGTACATCGCCACGCTTTCGACCGCGCAGATCGCGGCACTCAGCACGACCGCCATCGCAGGTCTCTCCCCCGAGCAGATCGGAGCGCTTTCCACCGCCCAGGCCGAAGCGCTGACCACCGGCCAGGTCGCCGCCCTTTCCTCGCGCCAGATCGCCGCCCTCGATCTCGACGACCTCGACACCTTCTCCATCGCCGACATGGCGGCCATCAGTTCCGGCGCCATGTCGGGCCTATCGACCAGCATGCTGGCCTCGCTGACGACGAGCCAGATCGCCGCGCTCGGCCCGGCCGGCCTTGCCGGCATGACGAGCGCCCAGATCGCCGCGCTCTCCACCGGCCAGGTCGGCGCGCTCACCACGAGCCAGCTTGCCGCCCTCGGCTCCCGGCAGACCGCGGCACTCGGCACGGACGATATCGCCGCCCTCTCGCCGGCGCAGATCGCCGCCCTCGGTTCGACCGGTATTTCCGGCCTCACCACGGACCACATCGCCGCCCTTTCCACCGGGCAGGCCGAGGCGCTCACCAGCGGCCAGATCGCCGCGCTGAGCTCCAGCCAGGTCGCCGCGTTCAGCGCCGACACGATGGGCACCTTCACCACCGCCGAAATGGGCGCGATCACGTCCGATGCGCTCTCCGGCCTGTCGCCGGCGGTCGTTGCCAGCCTGACGACGGCACAGATCGCCGCGCTGAACGGCGCGGGCCTGACATCCACGCAGATCGACGCCCTTCGCAGCGACCAGCTGGAGGCGCTGACCAAGACCCAGCTCGCCGCCTTCGGCTCGGCGCAGATCGGCGCGCTCGGCACGGATGACATCGCCCTGCTCTCGACCGAGCAGATCGCCGCCCTCGGCACCGCCGGCATCGCGGCCCTGTCCACCGCGCAGGTCGCCGCGCTTTCCACCAGCCAGGCGGAGGCCCTGACCACCAAGCAGGTCGCCGCGCTGAATTCGCAGCAGATCGCCGCGCTTGCAGCCGAGGACCTGGAACTGTTCTCGCCCGCCGATCTCGCCGCGATCACGTCGCGGGCCATGTCGGGCCTGTCGACGGCGATGCTCGCCGCGCTCAGCCCCGAGCAGATCGCCGCCTTCAGCCCGTCCGGCATTTCCGGCCTGTCGAGCGAACAGATCGGCGCGCTGACCGCCGACCAGATCGAGGCGCTCACCACCGCCCAGGTCGGCGCGCTGAGTTCGCAGCAGATCGCCGCGCTCGATGCGGGCGATATCGCGCTGTTCTCGACGGCCGACATGGCGGCGATCGGCTCCAGCGCGATCGCCGGCCTGTCGCCGGCAGTGCTCGCCGGCTTCTCGACCAGCCAGATCGCCGCCCTCAGCAGCGCCGCCATAGGCGGGCTCACCACCAGCCAGGTCGCCGCCCTCACGTCCACGCAGGTCGCCGGGCTCTCCAACCAGCAACTCGGCGCGCTCAGCTCCAGGCAGGTGGCCGCTCTCGATGCCGTCGACGTCACCGCGCTGACGCCCGCCCAGATCGCGGCGCTGGGCACGGACGGGATTGCCGGCCTCACCAGCGCGCAGACCGCCGGCCTGACGCTGGAGCAGGTCGAAGGGCTCACCACGACCCAGATCGCCGCCCTCGGCTCGTCGGCCCTTGCCGGCCTGTCGACGGAGGCCCTCGACACGTTCTCGACCGCCAAGCTGGCGGCCATCAGCGCCGGCGCCATCAAGGGCCTGCCGCCGGCCTACATGGCGACGCTCTCCGAAGGCGAGATCGCCGCGCTCGGCACGGCCGCGATCGCCGGCCTCAGCAGCGCCCAGATCGCCGCGCTCAGCACCGCGCAGGTGGAGGCCTTCTCGCTCGACCAGATCGGCGCGCTGAGCCTGCCGGGCATTGCCGGCCTCACCTCCGCGCAGATGCAGACGATCTCCAGCGAGGAGCTGGCGGCCATCGGCACGGCGGCCATCCGCGGCCTTTCGAGCGACACGGTCGGCGCGCTGTCGACCGGGTCGATCGCCGCCCTGTCGACGGCCCAGGTCGCCGCCCTCACCTACGGCCAGATGTCGGCGCTCGGCCCCCAGCAGGTCGGCGCGCTGTCGTCCGACCAGATCGGCGCGCTGACGGCGACGCAGGCCGCAGCCCTCGGTGCCGACGACCTCGCCACCTTCTCGGCCGAGGATATCATCTCGCTGGGTTCGAGCGCGATCTCCGGCCTCAGCACGGCGACGCTCGCCGGCCTTTCCAGCGAGCAGGCCGCCGCCTTCACGCCCGGCCAGCTTGCCTCCATGACCTCGTCGCAGATCGCCGCCCTGCCGCAGGCCGGCGGTGCGGGCACGCAGAGCTTCGCCTTCTCCGCCACAAGCGACGAGCCGGTGGCGGAAGACACCGGGACGAGCGAGCCGCAGACCGCGGGCGACGAACAATCCGAGATCGCCTCGATCATCTCGTCCTACCTCTCGATCTGACCCATCAGCGGAACCTGAAAACGCAAATCGCCCCAGCAAGCCGGGGCGATTTGCGTTTCGCCTGTCGCTTCGCGCGAAAGGCCAGCGATTGTCGGCGGTCACGCCAGGTCCACTCCATGGAAGGTCTTCAGCCGCGTGCGGACGGCGGCGACCTCATCGGCGCGGCGGGTCTCGTCCCAGCCGAGCGTGCCGCCCGCCTGGAGGGCGAGCGCATCGACCAGCCGCGCCGTCAGGCGGCCGGTCACGGCCAGCGTCGTGCGGCGGAAGGCGAGGTCCGAAAGCGCGCCGACCTGCTCGTGGCGCAGCACATAGTCCACCTCGCCGGCGCTGTAGTCCGGCGCGTCGGGAAGCGGCGCGTCGGCCGGAAAGGCCGCGACATGCGCCGCGACGATCTGCGCCGTCGTGCCGTAGCGGGCAAGCAGCTCCCCGATGCGTTCCGGCGCAAGTCCGGTCCTTTGCGCAAGGCCGGCGATCCAGGCGTCTTTCTCCGCTCCGCTCGCCGGAAAGCCGCGCCCGCCGCCGATGGGAAGGCCGCGGGTGGAGACCTTGCGGGGCACGGCAAGGCGCTTCAGCAGCATGTCGGCCACCTCTTCCGCATAGCCGCGAAAGGTCGTCCACTTGCCGCCGACGAGCGAATAGACCGGATAGGGCCGTCCCGCGACGGGTTCGAGAACCGGTGTCGCGTGGTCGCGGGTGATGAGACCCGGATCCTTCGCGTCCGAGGCCGGCAGGGGGCGGATGCCGCTATAGACATAGACGATCTGGTCGCGGGAGAAGCGGAGCTTCGGCAGGAGCTTGCGCAAGCTCTCAAGGAGATATTCCACCTCGTCCGGCTCGCAGCGCACAGTATCGGGATTGGCCGCCTTGATATCGGTGGAGCCGGCAAGGGCGCGGCCGAGATAGTCGAAGACCAGGCAGATGCGCCCGTCGTCCGCCTCGAAATAGATCATCCGCCCCTTCAGCTCCTTCAGGAGGTCCGGATGGTCGAGCAGGATATGCGAGCCCTTGGTGCCGCCGATCATGCGCGAGGGCTCGCCGAGGATGGCATTGACCTCGTCGATCCAGGGACCGGCCGCGTTGACGACGATCTTGGGGCGCACGGTCGCCGCGGCATCCCCGGCGAGGCTCCTCACCGTCAGGGCTCCGTCGTCGGCGCGCTCCAGCCGGACATGGTTGAGCGCCGCTGACCGCGGGCTGTCGGCAAGGCCGTCGCGCACGAGTTCGAGGATCAGCCGCTCGGGATGGGTGACGGTGGCGTCGTAATAGGTGCCCGTCGCCACGATATCGGGCGTCAGCGCCGGCAGGCCGCGCAGCGAGGCCGCGCGGCCTGCCGTCGAATGGCGCGGCATGACGCGGTGGCGCGCGCCGTAGAAGTCGTAGAGCATCAGGCCGATCTTGACGAGCAGCGCGCCGCGGTTGCGCGGGGCGCTCTTCGAGCCGAACAGCGTACGCAAAGCCGCGCCGATGCCCTTCGTCCAGGAGAAGATCGGGATCAGCGTCGGCAGCGGCTTGACGTAATGCGGCGCATTGGCGAGCAGGAGGTTGCGCTCCAGCGTCGATTGCGCGACGAGGCGGAACTCCCCCGTCTCCAGATATTTCAATCCGCCATGGATGAGGCGGGAGGGCGCCGCGCTGGTGCCGGCGGCGTAATCGTTCTTCTCGACCAGCAGGCAGTCGAGCCCCTGGGCCGTCAGGTCGCGGAAAAGCCCCGTGCCGTTGACGCCCGCCCCCACGATGAGCACGTCGAGCGCGCCGCGCGCCTCCATCGCCGCCATTCGTTCGCCCATGCCGCCGGGAAAGGCGGCGGCGCCTGCCGCGTTCGCATTCATGTCTTCCTGCCCGCTTTCACGATTTGAAGTTTGACGCCGGCCTCTTTCAGCCGCGCCCTCACCGCCTCATCGACGCGGTCCGTCGTCAGCACCACGTCGAAGGCGGCAAGGTCGCTGAGGACATTGAGGGCGACCTTGCCGAATTTCGAGGAATCGACGAGCAGGATCTTGCGGCGCGACGAAGCCATCATCGCCTGCTTGACCTTGGTGACCTGCGCGTCCTGGATGAAGGCCGTGCCGCCGTCGATGGCCGAGGCGGAACAGAAGAGGACGTTTGCCCGAAGGCTCGCCACCGCCTTCTCGCAGGTGATGCCGATATAGGCATTGTAGGTGCGGTGGTATTTGCCGCCGAGGCTGATCAGCTCCACCTCCTCGGCCTCGATCAGCTTGCCGGCCGAGACGTAGCTGTTGGTGATGACGGTGAGCGGGCGGGCCTCCGGCAGGAGGTCCGCCAGCGCGCAGGCCGTCGAGGAATCGTCCAGCATCACCGCCTGCCCGGCCTCGACATAGGCCATGGCGGCGCGGGCGAGCGCCACCTTCTCCGCCTTGCCGATCGTCTCGCGGTAGCGGAACGTGCTCTCGTAGAGGCCGGAGGGCTGGACGGTGACCATGCCGTGCAGCTTGCGCAGCACGCCCTGCCCGGCAAGCGCGTCGATGTGCCGGTGGATGGTCATGCGCGAGACGCCGAAATGCTCGACCAGATCCTCGATACGCGCCTGGCCCGCCCGCATGATATAGTCGGCGATCTCCTCGCGCCGTGCTTCCGCCTTCATCCGTCCACGCCCCTCGACCGTCCTGCGAGATCCTCGATGGCCCGCCAGTGGGGCGCCATCCCGTCCGCAAGCTGTCTATAGAGATCGTAGCGCGCGGCAAGCTGCGCGCTGCGCGCCGCATCCGGCCGGTAGGAGCGCAGGATGCGGGTCGTCGCGGCCGCGCCGGCCTCAGGGCTCGCATGGAGCCCGACCGCGGCGCCGGCGACGAGCGCCGCCCCCCAGGCGGCCGCCTCGTCGGCGGAGGAGACGTCGACGGCAAGACCCGTCGCATCGGCGAACATCTGCGCCAGGACCGGGCTGCGCGCGCCGCCGCCGCTGATGCGCAGGCGCTCCGCCGGCACGCGCGACAGGAGATCGTCGATATGGAGCTTGTGGTTGAAGACGATGCCCTCCAGCACGGCCTTCAGGAGGTCGCCCCGCTGGTGCCAGCCGTGCACGCCGAAGAAGCCGGCGCTCGCGCCGCTGCCGAAGGGCGAGCCGAAGAGGAACGGGTGGAAGACGATGTCCGACGGCTTTTCCAGCGCCTGGTCGAGCTCCGGCCGCAGCAGCGTGTGGATGTCCGTCCCCTCGCGCTCGGCCTTTTGGGCGAGGTCGCGGCAGAAATTGTCGAGGAACCAGTCGTAGTTCGCGGTGGAAGCCGGGGAGATGGCCATGGAATTCCACCAGCCCGCGCGGATGCCGTTGCGGCAGAACCAGCGCGGATCGGTCATCGGCTCCTCGGTGACCAGCTCGTTGATCGAATAGGTGCCCGCGACGACGGCAAGCAGGCCCGGCGCATGGCCGCCGATGCCGAGCGCCGAGGCCGTCACGTCGTGCAGCCCCGCGGCGACGGGCGTGCCCTCGATGAGGCCGGTCGCGGCCGCTGCATCCCGCGTTACCGTACCGACGATCTCGTCGGGCCTTGCGACCGGCGGCAGCGCCGGCCAGAGGTCGCCGAGGCCGAAGACCTCCAGCGCCGCCTTGTCGAAGGCCTGCGTGCGCACATTGGTGAAGCTCGTGCTGGCCTCGGTGAGGTCGGTGCCGACGACGCCGGTCAGGCAGAAACGCAGCCAGTCCTTGCAGGCAAGGACATGGCCGATGGCACGGAAACGCTCCGGCTCGTGCTGCCGGATATGGGCGAGGAGGGCGGAGGGCGCGGAAGCATGGGCGCTCTGGCCGGTCAGGTCCAGCGCGCGCTGCGCCACGCCGTCCTTCTCCCAGGCCTCGACGGTCGCGCCGGCACGGCTGTCGAGCGAGAGGATGCCGGCGCCGAGCGGGCGCCTGTCGCGGTCGAGCAGGTAGAGGCCGTCGCCATGGGCGGTCGCCGCGACGGCCTTGATGTCGCCCGCCGGCCGGCCGCTCTTGCCGATCGCCTCGCGGATCGCCTCGGCGGTCGCGCTCCACAGGCCCGCCATGTCGCGCTCGACGTGGCGGGGCCTGGGGAAGGACTGCGGCACGCGCCGTCGCGCGACGGCGACCGGCGTGCCGTCCTCCTCGAAGATCACCGCCTTGGTGACCGTCAGGCCGTTGTCGATGCCGAGCAGCAGCGCCCTGGTGTTCATGGATTCTCCTCCGGCCGCGCCGCTTCGTCGAGCGCCACATGTAACGTATATTCATGTTATAATATCGTCAATATATGTTACAAACTTCCCGCACCCTAAAAGCCCTGCCGGTTGCCCTTGACCTTTTCTTCACGCTCCTCGCGTAAGGAGAGCGGCACGAGGAGCGGGTTGGGTGTCGATGTCGAGCGTGCGTTCATTTGAAGCGGGGGATGTGGAGGCGGTCGCGGACCTGTTCCAGCGCCTGCTGCGCAAGGACGCCCGGCCTGCGAACGACGACCTCAAGACCTATCTTCGCACCCTCTTCATCGATTTTCCCGCCGGCGAGCCGGATCTGCGCTCGCGCGTGCATGCGCGCGCGGACGGCAGCGTCTCGGGCTTCCTCGGCGTGCTGCCGATGGCGATGGAATTCGAGGGGCGGCGCCTGAAGGCCGCCAATTGCGGCACCTTCGCCTGCGACGACCGCGACGGCGATCCCTTTGCCGGCGCGCGCCTGTTGCGCGACGTGCTCTCCGGCCCGCAGGACCTCTCCTTCACCGAGACCTCGAACGATGTCTCCACGGACATGTGGCGCTCGATGCGCGCCACCGTGCTCGCCCCCTACAGCCTCGAATGGCTACGCGTGATGAAGCCCGCCGCCTTCGTGCTGGAAGGCGCGGCACGGCGTCTCTCCCCCCTGAAGCTGCTCCGCCCCGTCGCCCGCGCCGCGGACGCGGTCCTTTGCCGACGCGGCGGAAAGCAGAGCTGGTCGCATTATACCCCGCTCGCCGGCAAGGCCGACGCACTCGTCGACACGGCGGTGGACGACGCTGAATTTGCCGATCTGTGCCGGCAGTTCGTCCGCCATTTCCCGCTGCGCCCCGCATGGGACGCGCCCCTGCTGGAAACCATGCTCGGGCATGCCCGGACCAAGGCGCTGCACGGCGAGCGCATCCAGCACGCCGTCAGGACGCGGAGCGGCAGGGCGGTCGGCCTCTATCTCTACTACGGCGATCCCGGCGGCATCGGCCGCACCGTGCAGATCATAGCCGAGCCCGGCCAGGAAGCCGTGGTCATCGACCGCCTGACGCGCAATGCCCATGCCCGCGGCCTCGTCGCCCTTCGCGGGCGCACGCAGCCCGCCCTGCTGCAGGCGATGATCGGCAAGAAATGCGCCTTCCTGCACACGTCCTCGACCATCGTGCATTCGCGCGACCCCGCGCTGCTGGAAGCGATGACGGGTGGCAAGGTGTTTCTCAACGGTCTGGCCGGCGAAGGCTGGACGCGCCTCATCGGCGATCGGTTCGGGTGAGGCCATGTGCGGGATCGCCGGATATTTCGGGGGCAACATCGCGCCGGAGCGGGCAGCCGATCATCTTGGCCGCATGGTCGCCGCACTTCGCCATCGCGGGCCGGACGGAGACGGCATCCTCGTGCGCGGCGATGCGGGCCTTGCCCATACCCGCCTTTCCATCGTCGGCCTTGCCGACGGCGCCCAGCCGATGGTCACAGAGGACGCGGCGCTGGCGCTCACCTTCAACGGCGAGATCTTCAACTATGTGGAATTGCGCGACGACCTTGCGGCGCGCGGCCACAGGTTCCGCACCGCCTCGGACACCGAGGTGCTGCTTACCGCCCTCGCCGAAAAGGGCCCCACCTGCCTGACGGATCTCAACGGCGACTTCGCCTTCGCCCTCCACGATGCCAGGAACCGCCGGCTCGTGCTGGCCCGCGACCGCATGGGCGTGCGCCCGCTGTTTTATACGCAGCACGAGGGCGCGCTGTTCTTCGCCTCCGAGATCGCGGCGCTCATGGCCCTGCCCGGCATGGCGGCCGAGATCGACCCCGTCGCGCTCGACCAGGTCTTCACGCTCTGGTGCCCGATCCCGCCGCGCACCGCCTACCGCAACATCTTCGAAATTCCGCCCGGCCACCTGATGATTGTCGAGGACGGCCGCCAGGAGGTTCGCCCCTGGTGGCAACTCTCCTTCCCCGACCGCGGCGATATCGAGCCCGCCGGCCGGTTCGAAAGCCGGGTGGAGGAACTGCGCGCGCTGCTCGCCGATGCGACGCGCATCCGCCTGCGCGCGGACGTACCCGTCGGCGCCTATCTATCCGGCGGCCTCGATTCCTCGCTCATCACCGCGCTTGCCGCGCGCAGCGTGACGCGGGGCCTTCACACATATTCCCTGACCTTCCGCAGTGCGGAGCATGACGAAAGCGCCTGGCAGCGCCAGATGGCGGCGACGCTCGACGCGACGGCCGACAGCGTCGAATGCAGCGCGGAGGCGATCGCCCGCCACCTGCCGGAGGTGATGGGCCATATCGACCGGCCGATCCTGCGCGCCGCGCCCGTGCCGCTTCACCTCCTCGCCGCAAGAGTGCGAGAGCGCGGCATGAAGGTCGTGCTGACCGGCGAGGGCGCGGACGAGATCTTCGCCGGCTACGACCTCTTCCGCGAGGCCCGCGTCCGGCGCTTCTGCGGCCGGCAGCCGGGCTCCGTCCGCCGCCCCCGCCTCTTCCAGCGGCTCTATCCCTATCTTCCCGGCCTCAAGCAGCAGACGCCGGAATATCTCGCCCGCTTCTTCGCCTTCGGTTCGCAAGCGCTCGACGATCCGCTCTATTCGCACCGCCCGCGCTTCCGCTCCACGGCCGCGGCGAAACTGTTCTTCTCCGCCGGACTCAAGGAAGCGCTCGGCGACTACGACGCCGCCGAGGACCTCGCGGCGCAGTTGCCGGCCGATTTTTCCCGCTGGCACCCGCTGCACCAGGCGCAATATCTCGAAACGACCTTCCTGCTACCGGGCTACATCCTGTCCAGCCAGGGCGACCGGGTGATGATGGCCAATGCCGTCGAGGGCCGCTTCCCCTTCCTCGACCACCGGGTCGTCGCCTTCGCCGCCGGCCTCGCGCCGGATGCCAAGCTGCTCGGCCTGCGGGAAAAGCATATCCTCAAGGAAGCCGCCCGCGGCCTCGTGCCGGCGGCCATCGTCGACCGCCCGAAACAGCCCTACCGCGCGCCGGACAGCGAGAGCTTCGCCGCCCCGCAAACGCCGGCCTATCTCGACACCGTGCTGGCGCCGGAGCGGCTTGCCGAGGGCGGGCTTTTCAACGTCCAGGCCCTCGGCAAGCTGAAGGAGAAGGTCCGCAACGGACAGGTCTCCGGCTTCCGCGACAACGCCGCCTTCATCGGCATCCTGTCGACCGAACTCCTGCGCGGCGCCGCCGCGCGATCCATAGAACCTGCAACCAGCACCGGGATACGCTGACCATGTCCGACGAGACCAAAGCCGCCATCCGCACCTTCATCGTGGAAAATTTCCTGTTTGGCGACGACAGCCAGCCGCTGCCCGCCGACCTGTCGCTGATCGACAACGACCTCGTCGATTCGACCGGCATCCTCGAACTGGTCGGCTTCCTCGAAGAGCGCTTCGCCATCCAGGTCGCCGATGCGGACATCGTGCCGGCCAATCTCGACACGATCGAGCGCATCGCCGCCTTCATCACCCGCAAGCAAGCGGCCTGACGGCGGGTCGGCCATGCGGATCGAGCGATACCTTCAGGACAGTGCAGCCCGCGACGGCGCCCGCACGGCGATCGTCTCGGGCGAAGTGCGGCTGGACTATGCGCGCTTCCTCGATCTTTCCGTCCGCATGGCCACGACGCTGCGCGCACGGGGCGTCGGGCGCGGCGACCGCGTCCTCGTCCTCCTCGACAACGGCTGGCAGGCCGCCGTCGGCGTCTTCGCCACCTGGATCGCCGGCGCGGTCCTCTGCCCCGTCAATCCGGCGACCAAGAGCGCAAGGCTCGCGCAGATCGCGCGCGACTGCACGCCCGCGCTGGTCTTCGCGGAAGGCCGCCTCGAACGGCTGCTCGACGAGACGCCGGAAATCGCCGCGACGCCCCGTATCGTGGCGGACGCCGGCTTCGAGGCGGGGCTCCACGCCGCGCCGCTCGCGGCCGACCCGCTGCCCGACACCGACCTTGCCGCGCTGATCTACACGTCCGGCTCGACGGGCGAGCCGAAGGGCGTGATGCTCGCCCATGAGAACATGGACGCCGCGGCCCGCGCGATCACCACCTATCTCGAAAACACCGCCGCCGACACGATCCTCGTCGTGCTGCCCATGTCCTTCGGCTACGGCCTCAACCAGCTCGTCACCGCCATGCGCTGCGGCGCGACGCTCGTCATCGAGAAATCCTTCGCCTTCCCGCAGGCGATCTTCGAGAGTATCCGCGACGAGCGCGTCACCGGCTTTCCGCTCGTGCCGGCGATGGCCGCGATGATGATGCAGGCGCGCGACCTCGATGCCTCGCTCCTTGCGAGCCTGCGCTACGTCACCAGCGCCGCAGCCCCCATGCCGCTCGCCCATCTCGACTGGCTGCGCGCCGTCCTGCCGCAGGCGAAACTCTATTCCATGTACGGCCAGACCGAATGCACCCGCGCAAGCTGGCTGCCGCCGGGCGAGATCGACGCCCGGCGCGGCTCGGTCGGCATCGCCATACCGGGCGGCCGGGCCGAGGTCGTCGACGAGGCGGGCGCGCCGGTGCCGCCCGGCACGATGGGCGAACTGGTGATCAGCGGACCGCACGTCATGCGCGGCTACTGGCAGAACGAGGCCGCAACGCGCCGCGCGCTGCGGCCCGATCCGCGCACGGGGACCCTGCGCCTCCATACCGGCGATCTCTTCACCGCGGATGCGGACGGCTATCTCACCTTCGTCTCGCGCATGGACGACATGATCAAGTCGCGCGGCGAGAAGGTCGCGCCCAGGGCCGTGGAGGACGTGCTCTGCCGCATGCCGGGCGTGGCCGAAGCGCTCGTCGTCGGCATTCCCCACGAAGTCCTCGGCCAGGCCGTCAAGGCGGTGATCGTCGCCTCTGACCCGGCCCTCACCGAGCGTGACGTGCTGCGCTTCTGCGCCCGCCATCTGGAAGACCACATGGTCCCCAAGCAAGTCGAATTCCGGGAATTCCTTCCCAGGACCGATTCCGGCAAGGCAAGCCGCCGGCTTGCCGCCGAACCCGCCAGCCCGACCGGCCAAGAGACAGGATCGCCTGCATGACCACGCCGAAGCCTCATACACCCGCCTTCGCCCCGCTCGTGCTCGACCCCGCCGCGGAGGTGGAGCGCATCGCCGGCTGGATGCGCGACCGGCTGCGGCTCGACCTGCGCAAGCGCGGCCTGGTGCTGGGCCTTTCAGGCGGCATCGATTCCAGCCTCTGCGCCGCGCTCGCCGTCAAGGCGCTCGGCGCGAAGAACGTCTTCGCCCTGTTCATGCCGGAAAACGATTCCGACCCGGAAAGCCTGCGCCTCGGGCGCAGCGTCGCCGAGACTTTCGGCATCGAGAGCATCGTGGAGGATATCGGCCCGTCGCTTGCCGCCATGGGCTGCTATCAGCGCCGCGACGCCTTCATCCGCGAGGCCGTTACGGAATACGAGGCCGGCTGGGCCTCCAAGATCGTCTTCGACAACCCGATGACGACGGGCGGCTACAACATCTCCTCGCTCGTCGTGCGTTCGCCGGACGGCGAAATGCGCAAGGTGCGGCTTTCGGCCGGTGCCTATCTCGGCATCGTCGCGGCCACCAACATGAAGCAGCGCACCCGCAAGCAGCTCGAATATTACCATGCCGACCGGCTGAACTTCGCCGTGCTCGGCACGCCGAACCGGCTGGAATACGACCAGGGCTTCTTCGTCAAGAACGGCGACGGCGCGGCCGACATCAAGCCGATCGCCCATCTCTACAAGTCGCAGGTCTTCCAGCTCGCCGCCCATCTCGGCGTGCCCGCCGACATCCTCGCGCGCCCGCCCACCACCGACACCTATTCGCTGCCGCAGACGCAGGAGGAGTTCTACTTCGCCCTGCCCTACGACAAGATGGACATCTGCCTCTACGGGCTGGAGAACGCCGTGCCGGCCGCCGAGATCGCCGCCGCGACGGGCCTTTCGGCCAGCGACGTCGAGCTGGTCTGGACGGATATCGCCGCCAAGCGCAAGGTCGCGCGCTACCTGCATTGCGCTCCGCTCACGATAATGGGGGATTGAGCGGCCGTGGTTCCGGCGGAGGTCACCCGCCGGAACGCCGGAAAGGTCTCAGCCTTCGAACACCATCAGAGTGTCGCCGGCCTGAAGATAGTCGCCTTCCTTGACCCGCAGGCGAAGGGTGCCGGCCTTGGGGGCAAGAACCTGCGTTTCCATCTTCATCGCCTCCATCACGGCCACGAGATCGCCCTCCGCGACCTTCGCGCCATCGGCGACCTTGAAGGCCTGCAACGTGCCGGAAACCGGGGCGGCGATGCCGTCCTCGGCGGGCTTGCCGGCCTTGCCGGCAGGGGCCGCACCCTGCCCGGCCGCGCCGAGGCCGGCGAGAAGCAGGCTGGGGAGAGCGAGCGACACGCGCTTGCCGTCGATTTCGAGATGGGTGCGCACCAGCGTCGGGTCCTCGGCGGGCTCCGGCCGGGCCATGGCCTCGGGCATGGCGGCGAAATCGGTCTCGATCCAGCGGGTATGCACCTTGAAGCCGTCCGTGCCGATGAAATCCGCCGTGTCGATGGCGGCGCGGTGGAACGGCAGGACCGTCGTGACGCCCTCGATGCGGAACTCCCTCAGCGCGCGGCGGGCGCGGCGCAGCGCTTCCTCGCGGTTCGCGCCGGTCACGATCAGCTTGGCGACCAGCGAATCGAAGACGCCGGGCACGGTGGAGCCGCTGACGACGCCGCTGTCGAGGCGCACGCCCGGGCCGGACGGCGGATCGAAGACGGTGATGGCGCCGGGCGTCGGCAGGAAGCCACGGCCGGGATCCTCCGCGTTGATGCGGAACTCGATGGAATGGCCGCGCGGTTCCGGCGTCTCCAGGACGCGCAGCGGCAGGCCCTCGGCGATGCGGAACTGCTCGATGACGAGGTCGATCCCGGTCGTCTCTTCCGTAACGGGATGCTCGACCTGCAGGCGGGTGTTCACCTCCAGGAAGGAGATCGTGCCGTCGACGCCGAGCAGGAACTCCACCGTGCCCGCGCCGGAATAGCCGGCGGCGGCGCAGATCGCCTTTGCGGCGGCGTGGATCTTCCGGCGCTGCTCGTCCGAGAGGAAGGGCGCCGGGGCCTCCTCGATGAGCTTCTGGTTACGGCGCTGGGCCGAGCAATCGCGGGTGCCGAGCACCAGCACGTTGCCGTGCCTGTCGGCGAGGACCTGCGCCTCGATATGGCGCGGACGGTCGAGGAAGCGTTCCAGGAAGCATTCTCCACGGCCGAAGGCGGCCGTCGCCTCGCGCACGGCGGATTCGTAGAGGTCGGCGACCTCCTCCATCTTCCAGGCCACCTTGAGCCCGCGCCCACCGCCGCCATGCGCCGCCTTGATGGCGACCGGCAGGCCGTGCTCCTCCGCGAAGGCGACAACCTCGGCCGCCGAGGACACCGGGCCGTCGCTGCCGGCAACGAGCGGCGCGCCGACGCCCTGCGCGATGCGCCGCGCCTCGACCTTGTCGCCGAGCGCCTCGATGACGGATGGATCGGGGCCGATCCAGATGAGGCCCGCGCCCTGCACGGCGCGCGCGAATTCGGCGCGCTCGGAAAGGAAGCCGTAGCCCGGATGCACCGCATCGGCGCCGGCCCTCTTCGCGACCGCGATCAGCTTTTCGATATCAAGATAGGTTTCCGCCGGGCGCACGCCTTCGAGCCCGTAGGCTTCGTCGGAAAGGCGCACGAACAGCGCGTCCGCATCCGGATCGGCATAGACGGCGACCGACTGGAGGCCGTAGTCACGGCAGGCGCGCACGATGCGCACGGCGATCTCGCCACGATTGGCGATCAGCACTTTCTTCATGACGGTTCTCCTAAAGCAATTCCAGCAAAAGTGCGGAGCGGTTTTGCGTCCGGAATTGCGTTAAAACAAAAGGACAGAGCGTTTTCGCGTTTCAGGGAAAAGCGATAGCGCTCTAGCGGGTCGCGGCGATGTCGGCGAAGGGGCCGATCGGGCGGAAACGGATTTTTGCATTGATCGGAATCTGGCCGGCGAGGTCCAGATGGTATTCGGCAACGGCGCCGATGACGGGATAGCCGCCGGTCAGCGGATGGTCGGCGAGGAAGAGCACCGGCTGGCCGCTGTGCGGCACCTGGATGGCGCCGGTCGCCGTGCCTTCGCTCGGCAGCTCCGCGCTGTCCTTGCGCTCCAGGGGCACCTCGCCGGCAAGGCGGATGCCGACGCGGCTCGATTGCGGCGTGACCTGCCAGAACTGGCTCGTCAGCGTCTCGATGCCCTTCTGCGTGAACCAGTCCGTGCGGGGGCCGAGCACCACGTCGAGCGTCACCACGTCGCCGGCCGAGGGCAGGTCGAAGGCGGGAACCTCGTCGGTCGAGACGCTCGCCAGCCTCGCCGTATTTCCAAGCGCCAGCACCGCCCCGGCCTTGACCGGCTCGGGACCGACGACGGCCAGCGTATCGGTCGCCGCGCTGCCGAGGACGGGGGCGACGTCGAAACCGCCGCGCACGGCGAGATAGGCGCGCATGCCCGCCTTCGGATGGCCGATCGTCACGACGTCGCCCGGTTCCAGCGCGATGGGCTGCAGGATCGAAAAATCGCGGGCGCGGCCTTCCGCGTCGCGAACCGTCACGGGACAGGCCGCGCCGGCAAGGCCGATCACGGCGCGCGCGGTGCTTTCGAAGGAGAAGCCGCCGAGGGTGAGTTCAAGCGCCGGCGTGTTGGCCGGATTGCCGACGATACGCCCCGCGGCGTTGAAGGCCGCGCGATCCAGCGCGCCGGAAGCGGAAACGCCCTGCCCCGTCTGGCCGAAGCGGCCGAGATCCTGGAAGAAAGCCGGCATGGGCGCGGCCAGCACCCTGAACTGCGGCGCATCCGCGGCAATGGCGTGATCCGCCTTGGTGGCGGGCTCCGGAATGCTGACCGTCCGGCCCGCCGCCTCCATGTCGAAGAAGCGCACGCGATAGCCGGGCTGGAACAGCGCGCCGGGCTCGCGGTCGATATCCCACATCCTGACCGGCGTCGTGCCGATGATCTGCCAGCCGCCGGGGCTCGCCTGCGGGTAGACGCCGCTGAAGGCGCCCGCAAGGGCGACGGAGCCGGCCGGAATGCGGGTGCGCGGGCTCTTGCGGCGCGGCACAGCGAGGGCCGGATCACCGCCGACGAGGTAGCCGAAGCCCGGCGCGAAGCCGCAGAAGGCCACGGTGAATTCGCTTTCCGTATGCCGGCGCACGACCTCCTCGACGCTGAGGCCGGTCAGGTCGGCAACGTCGCGCAGGTCCTCGCCGTCATAGCGCACGGGGATTTCGACCAGATGCTCCGACGGGGCGACCTTCGCCGAAAGGTCGCGGGTGCTGATCCACGCCGAAATATCCTCCGCCGTCACCTTTTCGGGGCGGAAGCGGATCATCAGCGTTCGCGCGGCCGGCACCATCTCCTCGATGCCGTCGATCGGATCGGCCGTGAGCGCGGCGAAGAGGGCGAGCGTCTCGTCCAGATCGGCAAGCTCGACGAGGATGGTGGTCAGGCTGACAGGAAGAAAGCGCATCGAACCCTCACGCGTGGTAGGCGGAATCGGGAATGTCGGTGATGAACATGTGGCCCGGCGCATGGGTGATGGCGAAGGGCACGCCCGATGCCATCACGGCCGCCTGCGGGGTGACGCCGCAGGCCCAGAAGACCGGCACTTCGCCGGGCTCGATGCGCACCGCATCGCCGAAATCGGGCTTGGCAAGGTCGGCGATGCCGATCTCGGCGGGCGCCCCGACATGGACCGGCGCGCCGTGCACGGCCGGGAAGCGGCCGGAAATGGTGGCGGCGTCGGCGACGCGCGCGGCCGGGATCGGCCGCATGGAGACGACCATGTTGCCCTTCAGCCGACCGGCGGGCCGGCAGGCCTTGTCGGTCAGGTACATCGGCACGTTGGTCCCGTCCGTCAGGTGGCGGATCTCGATGCCGGCCTCGACCATCGGCGTCTCGAAGGTGAAGGAGCAGCCGATGAGGAAGGCGACGAGATCGTCGCGCTCCGCCCAGGCCGCCGACGCGTCCGGCGTCTCCTCGGCGAGCTTGCCATCGCGCCAGATGCGGTAGAGCGGCAGGTCGGTGCGCAGGTCCGCGCCGGGCGCCAGCAGCGTCGTCGGCGAGCCCGGATCGGAGACGTCGAGCACCGGGCACGGCTTCGGGTTGCGCTGCGCGTAGAGCAGGAAATCGAAGGCCCAGTCACGCGGCAGCACGATCATGTTGGCCTGCGTGAAGCCCGGCGCGATGCCGGAGGTGGGCGTGACGAGCCCATTCCGATAGGTCGCCCGCGCCTTGCGGGCGGCCGTTGCGTCGGCATGGTCCAGGAAGGCGGTGGGGATCGTCATGGCCGCTCTCCTCGGGACTTGTCGGCGAAGGAGCGGATGGCGATGCCTTCCGCCTCGAAGCGGCGGCGGATTTCCTGTGCGATCGCGACCGCGCCGGGGCTGTCGCCGTGCACGCAGATCGACTGCGCCTTAATGCGGATCGTGCTGCCGTCGATGGCTTCCAGCGTGCCCTCGCGGGCAAGCTGCACCATGCGGTCGGCGATCTTCGCTTCGTCGTGCAGCACGGCGCCGGCCTCGCGGCGCGAGACGAGCTCGCCCTTCGGCGTATAGGCGCGGTCGGCGAAGGCCTCGGCGACGACGGCGAGGCCGGCCTTGCGGGCAAGGTCGAGGATCGGCGCATTGGCAAGGCCCATCAGGACCAGCGAGGGATCGACCGCCTTGATGCCGTCGATGACCGCCTGGCCCTGTTTCGCATCATGGGCGATGCGGTTGTAGAGCGCGCCGTGCGGCTTGACGTAGCGCACGGTGGTGCCCGCCGCGGCGGCCACCCCCTTGATCGCGCCGATCTGGTAGATCACGTCGGCGATCAGCTCCTCCGACGTCGCGTCGAGGTCGCGCCGGCCGAAGCCGACGCGATCGGGATAGGAGACATGGGCACCGATGACGACACCGTTCGCGGCGGCCGCCTTGACCGTGCGGTAGATGCCGGCCGGATCGCCCGCATGGAAACCGCAGGCGATGTTGGCGGAGGAGACGACGGCGAGCATCGCCGTATCGTCGCCCATGCGCCAGGCGCCGTAGCTTTCGCCGAGATCGCTGTTGAGATCGATCGCTGCCATGGTTCTTCCCTCCCCTTTACCTTAGAGACCGAGCAGGCCGAAGATCGTGCCGGCCGACTTGTAGCCCATATACCACGTCAAGACGCAGACCAGGACGCCGAGGACGAGCAGCCAGCGCGGATAGCGGTAGCCGCCCATCAGGTCCTCGCGCTTCCAGGCAGCGAAGAGGAAGATGGAAAGGCCGATCGGCAGGATGAGGCCGTTGAGGCCGCCGACGAAGACCAGCATGGCGGCCGGCGGCGTGGTGATCAGGAGGTAGCAGACCAGCGAGATGGCGATGAAGACGACCGTCGCCATGTTGCGGGCACGCTCGCTGATATCGTGCTTGAACACGGTGATGAAGGAGATCGAGGTATAGGCCGCGCCGATGACGCTGGTGATGGCCGCCGCCCAGAAGATGATGCCGAAAAGGCGCAGGCCGACATCGCCGGCAGCCGCCTGGAAGGCCTGTGCGGCCGGGTTCGCCGCCTGGCTCGCCGTGTCGATGACGACGCCGCTGGCGACGACGCCGAGGATAGCGAGGAAGAGCACGTAGCGCATCAGGCCGGTCACGGCGATGCCGGTGAGCGCCGCGCGGGTGACCGCCGGCAAATGTTCCTGGCCGACCATGCCGCGGTCGAGCAGTCGGTGCGCGCCGGAATAGGTGATGTAGCCGCCGACCGTGCCGCCGACGATGGTGGTGATCGTGGCGAAGTCGATCGTGTCGGGCAGGACGGTCTGGAACAGCGCCTCGCCCACCGGCGGGCCGGAGACGAAGGCGACGTAGAGCGTCAGCACGATCATCAGGATGCCCGCGAAGACGATGAAGCGGTCGACCGCGAGGCCGGCGCGCTTCGACAGGAAGATGCCGATGGAGAACACGGCGCTGATCGCCCCGCCGATCTTCGGATCGAGGCCGAAGACCGCGTTGAGGCCGAGGCCGGTGCCGCCGATATTGCCGATGTTGAAGAACAGGCCGCCGACGATGACGAGGATGGCCAGCAGGTAGCCGGAGCCGGGAATGGCGGCATTGGCGACGTCGGAAGCGCGCAAGCGCGTCAGAGTGACGATCCGCCAGATGTTCAGCTGCACGACGAAATCGATGAGGATGGAGGCGAGGATGCCGAAGGCGAAGGCGGCGCCGAGCGTCGTGGTGAAGGTCGCCGTCTGGGTGATGAAGCCCGGGCCGATGGCCGAGGTCGCCATCAGGAAGATCGCGGCGATCAGCGCCGAGCGACGGGATTTGGCGGTGTGAAGACCCGGCGCGACCACACCCTGGCCGGCAGGCAAGACTGCATTCTGTTCCATGAGATTTCTCCGCTCTCACGCACCCGCCCCTCGCGGGTGGTTCCTGGTCGAATGATGAACCGCTACACAAAAATGTCAAGATTGTTGAACAATATTTCCGTATCGTTCCTTATTCTGGCCGTTTTACCAATCACATAGCATGAGATTTCCTGCACTTTTCGGCCCCATCGCCCACCCATCCATGCTATGGCCAGCCGGGAAAGAGGGCGCCGGGGAATAGACGGAATCGGGCCCGGGAGACGACGATGACGGATGACGGAGAAGGCCTGCCGCTGGCGGATCGATTGGCGCGGCGCATTCGCGCGGCCCTGATCTCGGGTGAGCTTTCGCCCGGCCAGCGCCTGTCGGAGGCCGCCTTCAGCGACCGCTTCGAGGTCTCGCGCAACTCGCTGCGCGAGGCCTTCCGCCTGCTCACCAAGGACGGCCTGCTACGCCACGAGGCCAATCGCGGCGTCTTCGTCGCCGTGCCCTCCATGGCCTCGATCATCGACATCTACCGCGTGCGGCGCATGCTGGAATGCGGCGCGCTGCGCCAAGCCTGGCAGCAGCATACGGCGATCCGGGCGATGCGCGCGGCGGTGGAGATGGCCCGTGCGCGGCGCGCCGAAAGCGACTGGATCGGCGTCGGCAGCGCCAACATGGTGTTCCACACCGCCGTCATCGACCTTGCCGACAGCGCGCGGCTCAACGAATTCTACGAGCGGATCTCGGCGGAACTGCGCCTCTGCTTCGGGCTTCTCAACGACCCGGAACATCTCCATTCGCCCTTCGTCGACATGAACGACGCCATCACGACGCTCGTCGAGACGAACCGGCCGGAGGAGGCCGCCGCGCAGATGGAGACCTATCTCAACCTTGCCGAACGCACGATGCTCAAGGCGCTGGAACGGGCTTCGGAACTCGCCTGACGAGTTTCGGCCGCTAGAACGCCCAGGGATCGACGAGGTCGACGCCGGTACCGGTAAAATCCCGGATGTTGCGTGTCGCAAGCCGGCCGCCATTGACGCGAGCGATCGCGGCGATCATGCCGTCGGGCGCCGTCATCGGGCGGCCTTCCCGCACTGCCTGCCCCATGATCTCGCCATAGGCAAGGGCCGCCGCCTCCGTCAGGCCAAAGATCCGCCCGGCAAAGCGGCGGCGCCATTCGGCGAGACCCTGCTCCAGCCGGTCCGCCCGCTCGTCCGGCCTGATCTTCTGGATGCCGAAAGCGATCTCGGCGATCGTCACCGTCGGCAGCGCCAGTTCGGCATCGAACCGTATGAGCCAGGCGAGCACGCTTTCCGCCGGCACCTTCTTCAGCGTCTCCGACACCACATTCGTGTCGAGGAAGATCACAGGTCAAGGCCCTCGTGCGGCGTGCGGTGTTCACGGATCGCGGCTTCCAGGTCGACCTCCGTGCCGAAATCGGCAGCAAGCCGCCGGTAGAAGCGGGCCGCCGGCTCGCCGCCGGCCTCCCGCACCGCATAGGCCTCCAGCGCCCGCTCGACGATATCGGCGATCGTGCGGTTTTCCCGCCGCGCGAGGCGGTGGGCGAGATCGCGGGCGCGGGCGCTGCGGACGGAAAGCTGCGGTTCTGCCATGGGGCCTCCTTCGAGAGAATATAGTTCCTCTCACCTTTGCCATCAAGATGGCAGCGGATGGCATGCCATCATCATCGCGCCAGGATCGCCTCGGCCGCCTTCTCCGCGATCATGATGACCGGCGCGTTGGTGTTGCCGGAGACGATGGCCGGCATGATCGAGGCGTCGACGACGCGCAACCGGTCGAGGCCGTGGACACGGAGCTTCGCATCGACCACCGCCATCGGGTCGCTGCCCATCCTGCAGGTGCCGACGGGGTGGAAGATCGTCGTGGCGATGTCGCCGGCGCGGCGGATCAGTTCCTCGTCGCTGTCATATTCCTTGCCGGGCAGCATTTCCTGCGGACGGAAGCGGGAAATCGCCCTGGTCTGCATGAGGCTGCGGGCGTGGCGGATGGACTTTACCGCAAGCAGCCGGTCGCCGGCCGTCGAGAGGTAGTTCGGACGGATTTCCGGCGCCTTGGCGAGATCGCGGGTCGTCACATGCACCGTGCCGCGGCTTTCAGGCCTGAGATTGCACACCGAGACGGTGACGGCGGGATAGCGGTGCAGGGGCTCGCCCAGCCGGTCGGTGCTGAGCGGCTGGACGTGATATTCGAGGTCGGGCGTCGCGACGGCGGGATCGCTCCTGGCGAAAATGCCGAGCTGGCTCGGCGCCATGGAGAGCGGGCCGGAGCGGGAGACCGCATATCGCAGCCCCATGCCGGCCCGGCTGAAGAGGTTATGGTAGAGCTGGTTCAGCGTGCGCGCGCCCTCGATCCGGAAGACCGTACGGATCTGTAGATGGTCCTGCAGGTTCTCGCCGACACCCCTCAGGTCGTGGTGGACGGGAATGCCGAGGCCGGAAAGCAGGTCCGGCCGGCCGATGCCCGACAGTTCCAGGATCTTCGGCGAGTTGATCGCGCCGGCCGACAACACCACCTCGCGCGTGGCGCGGGCAAGACAAGTCCGGCCGCGCAGGCGAAAACGCACGCCGGTCACCGTCCTGCCGTCGAATTCCAGCCGCTCCGTTTCCGCCCCGGTCAGGACCCGCAGGTTCGGCCGCTTCATGGCCGGCCGCAGGAAGGCCTTCGTGGTGTTCCAGCGCAGGCCGCCGCGCTGGTTGACCTCGAAATAGCCGGAGCCCTCGTTGTCGCCGCCGTTGAAATCGTCGGTCTTCGGAATGCCGAGTTCCTCTGCGGCATCGCGGAAGGCGTCGAGGATCGGCCAGGAGAGCCGCTGGCGCTCGACGCGCCATTCGCCGCCCGCCCCGTGCAGGGCGGATTTTCCACGGTAATTGTCCTCCGACTTCAGGAACCAGGGCAGCACGTCGTCCCAGCCCCAGCCGGCATTGCCCGCTTGCCGCCAGCCGTCGTAATCCGCTGCCTGGCCGCGCATGTAGATCATGCCGTTGATCGACGAGCAGCCGCCGAGCACCTTGCCGCGCGGATAGTTGAGCGCGCGGCCGTTGAGGCCGGCCTCGCCCGCCGTCTTCATCATCCAGTCGGTGCGCGGGTTGCCCATGCAGTAGAGATAGCCGATCGGGATATGGATCCAGTGGTAGCGGTCCGAGCCGCCGGCCTCCAGCAGCAGCACGCGGTTCTTCGGATCGGCCGAAAGCCGGTTCGCCAGAACGCAGCCGGCCGAGCCGGCGCCGACGACGATGAAGTCGTAGCTGCCTTCGTCCACCGGCATTTCCTGTCCATCGACGGTCACGCTGCGACTCCTGCTGCCATGTCCCGAGACGCCGAGAGCCGCCGCCAGAGCGGCGTCATCGCCGCGCCGATATCCCTGTAGAGCGCATAGCGCCGCTCGTAATGCGCGGAAAGGGCGCCGTTCGGCCTGTAGTGCCGGTCGGTCCGCACCATGGCATTGGCACCGTCGGTGAAATCGGAAAAGAGGCCGACCCCGGTGCCTGCCGCAATCGCCGCGCCGAGCGCGCCCGTCTCGCGCGAGACGGCGACGGAGACCGGCACGCCGAGCACGTCGGCGAAGATCTGCGGCCAGAGCCTGCTGCGCGAGCCGCCGCCCGAAAGGGCGGCCTCCTCGAATGTCGCGCCGGCCTTGCGGATCGTCTCGACATGCTGGCGGTGGCCGAAGGCGACGCCTTCGAGCAGCGCGCGGACGAGATGGCCCCTGGTGTGCCAGCCGGCAATGCCGTAGAAGCCCGCCCGCGCATGGCCGTCCTGCTGGGCGCCGTAGAGATAGGGGTGGTAGAGCGGATCGTCCGCCGCGGGCTCCACCGCTGCGGCATGCGCGCAACACGCGTCGAAGGGCGAGATTTCCGCCGCGTGGTCGCCCTCGAAGAACTCCCGCACCAGCCATTCGAGATTGGCCGCCGAGGTGGCGCTGTTTTCCATCGCCATGTAGCGGGTCCGGTCGAAGGTCGAGGACATGAAGACGGGGCCATCGAGATCCGGGCCGTCGATGACCACCTGGTTGATGCTCCAGGTGCCGGCGATGATCGAGGCGCTGCCGGTGCGCGAGACGCCCGAGCCGAGCGCCGAAGCGACGACGTCGAAGAGCCCGCCGATGACGGGCGTGCCGGCGGCAAGGCCGGTCTCCCGCGCCACCGCCTCCGTCACGTAGCCGGCGATATCGGCGCTTTCGATGAGCGGCGGCAGGAGATCCATGCAGTCGCCAAGACCGTAGGCCTCCATCAGCGCCTTGTCGTAGCAGCGGGCGGCAAGGTCGATGAGGCCGGCGCCGGACATGTCCGAGACCTCGCTGACGCGCCGGCCGGTCAGGCGGTTGACGACGAAATCCTTGGAGAAGAACACCGTGCCGATGCGCTGGAAGAGGTCCGGCCGGTGGCGCTTCAGCCAGGCGAGCAAGGTCGGCGTCTGCGAGGGCCAGGGGCGCTGGCGGGCGATCGGATAGGTCCGTTCGCCGACGCCCTCGGCCCGCCAGGTCTCGACGAGGCCGGTCGCGCGCGTGTCGAGCGACTGGATGCCGATGAGCGGCTCGCCCGCCCGGTCGAGCGCATAGAGCCCGTTGCCGTGGCCGGCGCAGCCGATGGCGGCGATGTCGCTTGCCGCAATGCCCGCCTTGTCGAGGCAGGTGCGGATGACGCGCCGCGCATTAGCCCAGAGTTCGCCGAGATCGCGCTCGACATGGCCGGGGCTCGGCATGCGGCTATGGCCCTCCTCGCCCGCATGCGCCAGCTCCCGGCCCGTCCGGTCGAAGATCACCGCCTTGATCACGGTGTTGCCAGCATCAAGCCCCAACAGATAATCCTGCATGCTGAACCCCTCCCAAGGTTCTCGTCCATCTTATCCCTGCTGATAGCGTGCGAAAGCCTCTTCGCCACTCGCATCCGCATGGATGATCGCCATCAGCCCGCGCACCACGGCGCTCGGATTGGCGTGCTGGTAGATGTTGCGCCCGTAGACCATGCCCACGGCACCCTGCCGCATCAAGGCCGCGGACTTGTCGAAGACGGCGCGAAGGTCCTCCTTGCCGCCGCCGCGCACCAGGACCGGGCAGCGCGCCGCCTCGACGACACGGTGGAAATCCTCGGCATTCGTCGTCGGGTCCGCCTTGACGATATCGGCGCCCATCTCGCGGGCAAGCCGCGTCAGCGTGACGATCTTCTCCGCGTCGCCGTCGACCATATAGCCGCCGCGCTCCGTCACCGGCTGCATGACGAGCGGTTCGATCATCAGCGGCATGCCGTATTTTTCACAATCGGCCCGCACGCGCGAAATATTCTGCACGCACTGGCGGAAGAGATCGGGCTCGTCCGGCAGCATGAAGAGGTTGACCACCACGCAGGCCGCGTCCATCTCCAGCGCGCCGATCAGCGGCTCCGCCTCGTTCTGCAAGACGGCCCACATGTCGCGGTGGCGGATGCGGTTATAGGGATTGCCCATGTCGATGCGCATGACGAGGGCGGGCTTGTCCTTGCCGGGAAGGCCCTGCAACAGGTCGGCCTGGCCGTAGTTCATCTGGATCGCGTCGGGCCTCGCCTCGACCAGCGCCTTCACCACGGCCGGCATGTCCTCCAGCCCGTCGAGGAAGGACGGCTCGTTGCACACGCCGTGGTCGATCGCCACGTCCAGGCAACGGCCGTTGCCGAACAGCCGGTTCATCCGGACCTTGCGGTTGTCTCGCATGTTTCACTCCTGTGTTCGTTCCGTGCGGAAAGGGTTTTTTCGGTGACGCCGTGGCGGTCGTCCATGAGGGTCAGGAAACGGCTTCGCTCTTCGGCCTTGCGCGCCGGGGGCCAGGCCTTCTCGGTGGCGAGGAGATCGAGGGCGGCATCGGCCATGGCGAGGGAAAGCTCGCCGGAAATCGCCAGCGTCGTGCGGCGCAGCAGGAGGTCGTCGAGATGTTCGACCGCCTCGCTGCGAATGAGATTCAGGACTTCGCGGGCGCTGTAGCCGGGATGGGGCAAGGCGTGATCGGGCCCGGCCGCGACGAAGCGGGCAACAGTGTCCGCCTCCGTGCCGTAGCGCTCGAAAAGCGCTTCGACGCGCGCAAGGGGAAGGCCGGTCGACGCGGCCAGGGCCTGCACCCAGCCGTCGCCGTCCTCCGGATAGTCCCGCCCGCCGCCGAGCGGGCGGTCCGCCGTGTCGATGCGGCGCGGCAGGCCGAGCCGGTCGAGCGCCATGTCGGCGGAGAGTTCGCCGAAGGAGCGGAACGTCGTCCACTTGCCGCCGATCATGCAGAGCACC
The DNA here is from genome assembly GCF_040812195.1 of Shinella sp. S4-D37. Taxonomy (NCBI): domain Bacteria; kingdom Pseudomonadati; phylum Pseudomonadota; class Alphaproteobacteria; order Hyphomicrobiales; family Rhizobiaceae; genus Shinella; species Shinella sp. S4-D37. The sequence continues at coordinate 153,253 of NZ_JBFNXL010000003.1, forward strand.
GGCGGCCCGCCGTCGCGCCCTTCCAGGACGGTGCAGAAATGGTCGCGCGGGATGCGGCCGGTAAAGCTGTCCTTGCTCGCCGGCAGCGGGCGCACGCCGGAAAACTGGAAGACGATCTCCTGCGGGCGGATGCGGATGCCGGGCAGCACGAAGGCGAGCGATTGCAGGATATAGTCGCGCTCGTCCGTCTCGCAGCGCACCGTGCCGGGATCCTCGACGCGGATATCCGTCGAGCCGACCAGCACCTTGCCGAGATAGGGGAAGAGGATGCAGATGCGCCCGTCCTCGTTCTCGTAATAGATCATGTGGCCGCCGAGCATGTCGCGCAGCGCCGGATTGTCGATGATGAGATGCGAACCCTTGGTGCCGCCCACCAGCGGCGCGGGCCGCGCCGCCTGCGCAAACAGCGTACCGTTGGCGATGTCGATCCAGCCGCCGGTCGCATTGACGATGAGCCGCGGCCGGAGGGCGATCGCCTCGCCCGTGAGACCGTCGCGCAGATCGTATCGCCCGCCGTCCGCCGCCTCGATCGTAGCATAGTTGAGCGCCCGGGCGTTCTCGCCGCCGGAAAGGCCGTCACGCAGCACCTCGATGCCGAGGCGTTCGGGATGGCTGACCCAGGCGTCGTGATAGGTCGCCGAATTGCGGATCGCCGGGCTGAGCGCCGGCCATTTTTCAAGGGTCGCCCTGCGGCTGCGGAACTCATGCTTCGGCATCAGCGCCCGCTTGCGCGTGAGGAAATCGTAGATACCGAGCCCCGCCTTGATGGCGATGGCGCCGCGGCGGCTGGGGCGGCGGGTGAGGCCGAGGAAGCGCACGATGCCGTTGGCAAGGCCGGAGAAGGTATCGAAGATCGGCACCGTCGTCGGCAGCGGCGCGACATAGTGCGACGCGTTGCGCAAAAGCCGGTCGCGCTCGACGAGCGCTTCCCTGACGAGGCCGAACTCGCCGTTTTCAAGGTAACGCAGCCCGCCATGGACCATGCGCGAGAGCGCCGCGCTCGCGCCGGAGCAATAGTCCGCCTTCTCGACGAGGAGCACGTCGACGCCCTGCAGCGCAAGCTCACGGAAGACGCTGAGCCCGTTGATGCCGCCGCCGAGGACGCAAACGTCCACCTTCGGGCTCCGGCGGAGCCCGTCCAAAGTCTCTCTCCGGTTCATGATGGCAGCCCGTTATCCGTCCATTTGGACCAGTTTCGCCGCGATGGCCGTGTCGATGGCCGCAAGGTCTTCCGCGCCGAGCCGCAGCGTTCCCGCCCGGGCATTGTCGAGCGCCTGCGCCGGGTTTCGCGCGCCGCAAAGGGCAAACGTCACGCCCTCCTGCGCCAGCGTCCAGGCGATCACCACCTGCGCGATGCTGGCCCCGTGGTACTCGGCGAGGGGGCGGATCGCGTCGGAAAAATCCTTCGCCTTCTGCCGGTTGGCAACGGAGAAGCGCGGATTGTCCCTGCGCTGGTCGTCGCCTGAGAAGACGCGGTCGGGGCCGATCGTGCCGGAGAGCAGGCCGAGCGCCAGCGAGGAATAGCTGAGCGTCGCAACGCCGTTTGGAACAGTGAGCGGCAGCAGGTCCGCCTCGATCTTGCGATCGATCATGCTGAACCGCTCCTGGATCGCGTCGAGCGACCCGGTCTCTATATACTGTTCGAGCTCCGACCGGTCGACATTGCTCGCGCCGATGGCGCGGATCTTGCCGGCTTTCTTCAGGTCCTCCAGCGCCGCGACCGTCTCCTCGATCGGCGTCGTCGCGTCCTGCCAGTGGGTGATGTAGAGGTCGATATGGTCCGTGCCGAGCCGGCGCAGGCTCTCCTCCACCTCGTGGACGATCGCGTCCCGGCCGAGATAGCGATGGACCGGCCTGCCGTCCTGGTCGAAGAAGTGGTTGCCCTTCCGCGTGTGCCAGACGAGGCCGCATTTCGTGGCGATGACGGCCTTGTCGCGGCGCCCGGCGATGGCCTTGCCGACGATCTCCTCCGCGCGGCCGAGGCCATAGGCGGGGGCCGTGTCGATGAGGCTGACGCCGGCGTCGAGCGAAGCCTGGATGGCGGCGATGGATTGCGCCTCGTCCGTGCCGCCCCACATCCAGCCGCCGATCGCCCAGGTGCCGAGGCCGACGGCCGAGGCCCTGACGCCGGAGCGCCCGACGGTGCGGATCAATTGTTCGCCGCTCATGCGGAAATCCCTTCTTGCGATGCCAGTTCGAGAATGCGCGCGCCGGTCGCCTCGTCGGTGACGAGCGTGTCGAGATGATCGCCGCGCAGGACGCTGAGGATGGAGCCGGCCTTGTTGAGGCCGCTCGCGACGCCGATCTTCGTCGGGATGGAGGCGAATTCCGCAAGCGTCAGCGAGACCAGCGCACGGTTGAGGCTGTAGTCGCAGAGTCGGCCTTCGCCGTCGAGCAGATGGGCGAGAAGCTCCGAACTCGCGCCGGAACGCTCGATGGCCTTGCGGTCCTCGCTCGACGAGGGATGCAGGTCGTAATAGGTCGAGTCCGGGCTGAGGATCGAGCCGATGCCGACGACGGCGACCTTCGCCTCGCGCGCCCGCTGGAAGACGTCGGCAACGGAGCGCATGTTCATCAGCATTTCCCGCTGCTCGGCGTCGTCGGCGAAGAGCGGCGCGTGGATCTGGTAGGAGCGCCCGCCGAGCCGTTCGGCCATCAGCGTCGAGACGTGATTGACGTCCGTATAGTGCTTGCCCTGCACGCAGCCCGTCGCCGGGACGACCTCGACGTCGAAGCGGTGCGGCGCCTGCAGGCCGGCGACGACGGCGCCGACGCCCTTGCCGCCGGTGATGCAGATCGTGTCGCCGTCGGCGATCTCCTCCAGCAGCAGCCGGGCCGCCGCTTCGCCGACCGCCTGGAGTGCCGTCTGCGGATTGTCGGAAACGGTCGGCACCACGACGGCGCGGCCGATGCCGCCGAGCGCCAGAAGCCGCTCCTCCATGTCGACCAGCGGCTCGACCGGCGACTTGATCTTGATCTCGACGAGGCCGAGCTGGCGGCCGCGCTTGATGAGGCGGTTGACGGTGGCGTGCGACAGGCCGAGCCGGTCGGCGATCTGCGCCTGCGTCAGGCCCTCCAGGAAATGCAGCACGAGCGCCTGGTGCATCTGGCGGGCGATGACGATCTCCTCGCGCGGCGCCGTGGTCTTGGGTTTGAGCTTGGCGATCGGCATTCAGGCGCCCTTCCGCTTGTGCAGGAAATGGTCGATGGAGACGGCGGAAAGCAGGATGCAGCCCTTGATCATGTCCTGCCAGTAGACCGAGACGTTGAGCAGGATCAGCGACGAGGTGACGACCGAGAGCAGCGCGATGCCGAGGATGGCGCCGAGGATGGTGCCCGAGCCGCCGCTGAGCGAGGCCCCGCCGATGACGGCCGCGGCGATGATGTTGAGTTCCATGCCGGCGCCGAAGGTGGGCGTCGCCGCGCCGAAGCGGGACATGTAGATGACGCCCGCGACACCGGCGAGCGTCGAGCACAGCACCGTCACCCAGAACTTCACCTGGTTGGTCTTGATGCCGGAATAGAGCGCCGCCTTCTCGTTGCTGCCGGTGTAGAAGACCTTGCGGAAGGCGGTCGCCCGGCGCAGCAGGAAATCGAACAGGATGACGACGGCGACGAAGATCAGGATGACATAGGGCACGCCGTAGAAGGTGCCCTGCCCCACCGCCTTGAAGCCGGCCGGCAGCGTGAAGAGCGAGAGCGGCGTTCCCTTGGTGATGATGAGGCAGAGGCCGCGCACGATCACCATGGCCGCCAGCGACGTGATGAAATGGTTGAGGCCGACGACCGTCACGAAGAAGCCCATGGCGGCGCCGATGGCGCTCGAGGCGAGGATACCGATCAGCGAGGCCGTCCACGGATCGATGCCAGCCAGGAACAGCGAGCCGGACAGCACCATCGCGAAGCAGACGACGGAGCCGACCGCAAGGTCGATGCCGCCGACGATGAGCAGGATCGTCATGCCGACGACGACGATGCCTTCCACGGAAAAGCTCATCAGCATGGCGCGGAAATTGCCGAGCGTCAGGAAGTGCGGCGAGGCGAAGCTCATGACCACGCAGAGCGCGAGGATGATCGCGATCAGCCCGGCCTCGCGCATGGTGCCGATGCGCTTGAAGGACGATGTCTTCGGCGTGCCTGCCGCCATCGTGTCGATTGCCATTCCCGTCTCTCCCGATTTCTTCTCACGCGGCATGGTTCGCCGCCCTTGCCGTGCCCAGGCCCGAAGCGAGCCGGATCACGGCCTCCTCCGCCATCTCTTCCGCGCCGAGCTCTCCCGCGATGCGGCCCTCCCGCACGACGAGCACGCGGTCGCACAGCCCCAGCAGCTCCGGCATTTCCGAGGATATGACGACGATGCCGATGCCTTCGCGCGCGAGCGCGCGCAAGAGGCGGTGGATTTCCGCCTTCGCGCCGACATCGATGCCGCGCGTCGGCTCGTCCATCAGGATGACCTTCGGCTTGACGGCGAGCTGCTTGGCGATGGCAACCTTCTGCTGGTTGCCGCCGGAGAGCGATTTTACGGGCGCATCGACGCCGCTCATGCGCACCCCGAGCCGCCTGGCAAAATCCTCCGCCAGCGCCGCCTCGCCACGGCGGTTGAGCAGGCCGAGCGGGCTTGTCAGCGATTTCAGATCCAGGATGGAGACGTTTTGCGCGATGGACAGGTCGAGGAAGACGCCCGATCCCTTGCGGTCCTCGGAGAGATAGACGATGCCGGCCTTCACCGCATCCGCATAGGAGCGGATCGCCTGCGTTTCGCCGTGCAGGCGCACCGTGCCGGCGGTGTGCGGCCGCAGCCCGCAGATGCCCTCGGCGATCTCGGTGCGGCCGGAGCCGATGAGACCGCCGATGCCGAGGATTTCGCCCGTGCGCAGGGTGAAGCCGACGTCGTGGAAACGGTCGCCGTCACCGAGGCCGTCGACATCGAGGATCGTCGCGCCCGGCTCCGCGTCGAGCTTGTCGGGATAGAGCTGGGTGATCTCCCGGCCGACCATCCGGCGCACCACCTCGTCGGCCGTCACGTCGGCGATGCGGTCGGTGCAGACATAGCGCCCGTCGCGGAAAACGGTCACGCGGTCGCAGAGCGAAAAGATCTCGGCCATGCGGTGGCTGATATAGATGATCGAGATGCCGTTCGCCTTGAGGTCGCGGATGATGGAGAAGAGCTGCTGCGACTCGGTTTCGGTGAGCGCGGCAGTCGGTTCGTCGAGGATCAGCACGCGGCAGTCGAGCGTCAGCGCCTTGGCGATCTCGACGAGCTGCTGGCTGGAAATCGGCAGGTCCGCCACCTTGCGGCGGACGTCGATGGCGGCAAGGCGGTTCATCACGGCCTGCGCATCGCGCTCCAGGGCGCGGTAGTTCATGAAGGGCGCGCGGCGGCGGTTGGTGGCGGCCATGAACATGTTTTCGGCGACGCTCGCATCCGGGCAGAGCGCGATCTCCTGGTGGACGAGGCCGATGCCGAGCGCCTGGGCGGCGGCGGGGGATGCGATGCGCACGGCCTTGCCGTCGACGCGGATCTCGCCCCCTGTCGGCTGCAGCACGCCGGCGATGATGTTCATCAGCGTCGACTTGCCCGCGCCGTTCTCGCCGCAGAGCGCATGGACCTCGCCGCGCTCCAGGGTGAAGTCGACCCCGGTCAACGCCTTCACCGCCCCGAAATGCTTGGTCACGCCATGAATGGTGAGCACCGGCTCCGCCATCGTTTTCTTTCCTTTGTCCATCACCAGCCCCCTCATCCCCCTGCCGGGACCTTCTCCCCGCTGGGGAGAAGGGGAGGATCGCCGGCGCCTCGTTTCCCTTCTCCCCACCGGGGAGAAGGTGGCCCGAAGGGCCGGATGAGGGGGTGGCTCCGCCCCCTTCCCTCCCGCGCCAGACGGCGCGGGCGGCGCTTGGGAGCTTACTCCTCGATGCCCTTGGTGCCGCGACGCTTCAGGTACTTGTCCCAGTAGAAGTCGTCGGCGTTTTCCGCCGTCACGATGGACAGGCCGTTGTCGACGACCGGGATGCTCATCGGGTTGAAGCCGGAGCGCTTGGCGTCGTTCATCGGGTCGATCAGTTCCGGATGCTTGGCGAGCCACAGCAGCATGAAGCCCATATAGCCCTGCATGCCCTGGTTCGGGTTGATCGAGCCGAAGACCTCGCCGGCCTTGATCATGTCGAGGATGTTGGCGTTGACGTCCGCGCACATGACGAGGACCTTGCCGCCGGTCTCCTTGTTGGCTTGCGCCGCGCCGATGGCCGAGTTGGCTTCCGGCATGAAGACCGCGCCGAGGTTCGGATTGGCCTGGATGAGGCTCGACAGGCCCTGATAGGCCTTGGTCGGATCCTGGTTGGAGGCGGCGCGGCCGACCAGCTTCATGTCCGGCCACTTCTCCTCCATGCGGGCGATGAAGGCGGCGATGCGCTTGTCGTGGTTGTCCTGGCCGGGGTTTTCGAGCACCGCATATTCGCCCTTGCCGCCCATCTTCTCGGCGATCGCGTCGGCCGCATAGGTGCCTTCGCGGGTGTTGTCGGAGGTGATGAAGGACACACGCTTGGAAAGCGGCGAGTCGGCGGCGAAGGTGACGACCGCCGTGCCCTGGTCGATGGCGCGGTTGATCGGCTCGATGAACGGATCGGAGTTCATCGGATGGACGAGGATGCCGGCCGGGTTCTGCGCCAGCGCCTGGTCGAAGGTGGCGATCTGCTTGTTGACGTCATATTCCGGCGTGCCGGTATATTCCGTCTCGCAGCCGAGCTGCTGGCCGGCCTGCTTGAACATCTCATAGACCGGGAACCAGTATTCGACGCCCGAGACCATGACGTTCATGACGTATTTTTCGCCCGGCTCGCAGCGGAACGGATTCTCCGTCTCGGCCGCCGCGGAACCGGCAAGAAGCGTCGTCGCAAGGACCGCCATCGCGGTCGTCGTCAGAAAAGTGCGCAAGTATCCTCCTCGGGGCGCAAGCCCCTCCCAAAAAGCCCGTGGGCGTCGCTTCGACGCCGGTGATCTCCGTGAAGACCGGAATTCCTCCTCGAAGTCCGGTATGGGCAGCTAATCGCAATGCAGAGGGAGTGTCAATATAATTCAGATAATGAAATATATTTCATATCGAAAGACTGAAATCAAGCCCGACGCCTGAAATATCTTTCACCCCTTCGCGACGGCCGCCACCGACGCGGCAAAGACCGGATCGGCCATCAACGCCCGGCAGCGGGCAAAGCGCCCGTCCGCATAGGCCCGGAAATCGGCGGCCGGATTGCCGTTGGCGAGCTGGATCAACCCCCAGAGCGTCCAGAGCAGGTCGCACATCGCCTTGTAGATGACGATACGGCCGCGCTCGGCCGGTTTCGGCGCGCCGCCGAAATAGGCGCGGATCATGGCTTCTTCCTGCTCCCCGTCGAACTCGGCCTCCACCGCCAGATCGCCGAGGTCCCACATCGGGTCGTTCATGCCGGAATATTCCCAGTCGACGATCCACATGCGGTCACCCGTATCGAGAAAATTCTCGCAGAGCGGATCGCAATGGCAGGCGACGACGGGCAAAGAATGGGCGGCGAGCGCGGCGCGTACCGTTTCGGCCTCGCGCAGGCCCTCGTGATAGCCGTCCGGCAGGGCGACGTCCCTGGTGGAGAGCACCGCAAGATAGTCGTCGATCATCGCAAAGAGCTCGAAGCGCGCCGGAAAGACCGCGCCGCTGTCGTGCAGGCGCCGGAAGGCCTCGCCCGCCCGCGCTGGCGCGCCGGCCACGGCCTTGAAGCCCTCCGGCGTCATCGTCGTCGCGCCGGGAATGAAGCGGGTGACCATCAAGCCCGACGCCGCATCCGCATGAAAAACCTCCGGCCCCACGCCGACGCGCGCCGCTTCCCGTGCCGCAACGGCCTCGTTGGCGCGGTCGATATATTCCTCCGTGCCCCTGCCCGGCACGCGCAGGCACCACGCGCCAACGCGGAAGACGAGGTTGGTGAGGCCGCCGAGCCGTTCCACCGGGCCGTCATGGCCGGCCAGAAGGGGAATTTTCGCGATCGCATCCAGCGCCTGCCGCTCTTCGCTCATGAACACCTCCTTTTGGCCGGCCGCGACGGTTTCACAGGTTCCGGCCTTTCGCTATCATCATCCAAACACGGGGAGAAAGACCATGGCAAACGGACATCACGAGGGTGCGCTCGGCGCGGTCTACAATGCAACCGGCACGCAGGAGGTCGCCGCCCTCTACGACGACTGGGCGGAGACCTACGACGCCGACATGGCGAGCGCCGGCTACCGCCATCCGTCGATCTGCCTGGCGCTCCTTGCGCGCCACCTGCCGCGCGGCGCCGCGCCGCTCCTCGATGCCGGCGCCGGCACCGGGCTCATCGGCGAATGGCTGGCGATCCTCGGCTATGCCCATGTCGAGGGTCTCGACATTTCCGAGGGCATGCTTCAACGGGCGGCGGCGAAGGCCGTCTATGCCGCCCTGCACCGCGCCGCCCTCGGCAATCCCCTGCCCTTTCCCGATGGCCACTTCGCCGGCATCGTCTCGGCCGGCGTCTTCACCTCCGGCCATGTCGGCGTGGAGGGCCTGCCGGAACTCATCCGCATCACCCGGCCGGGCGGCGTCCTCGTCCTGACGGTGAAGAACACGCTGTGGAACGACGGTTTTTCCGACCGGCTCGCGGAACTGGAAAGAGACGGCATCCTCGAACGGGCGGAGGAAACCGCGCCCTATGTCTCGATGCCCGGCGAGACGGGCACCGTGCCGAGCCGCGGCGTGGTGCTGAAGGTGCTGCGCCACGCCTGAGAGGGGATCGGCGCGCAAGGACCGGCGTCCCGGTGCGCCCACCGGGATCAGGCCTTCACCCGCGTGCCGGCCGGGTCGTAGAGCGGTTCGAGGTGGATCTTCGCCGGCGTGCGCTCCATGGCGACGACGAGCTCGTAGTCGCCGCCCGTCAGGAAATCGTCGTCCACGCCCTCGGCGCGGCGCACATAGCCGTAGCCGACATTCTTGCCGAGCGTATAGCCGTAGCCGCCGCTGGTGAGATAGCCGACGGCCTCGCCGTTGCGCAGGATCGTCTCGCGGCCGACGAGCACGATGTCTGGATTATCGACCGTGAAGCCGGCCAGCGCCTTCTTGCGCTTTTCGCCCTGCAGGGCCTCCAGCGCCCGGCGTCCGAGGAAATCGGTGTTCTTGCGCAGCTTCACCGCCCAGCCGAGGCCGGCATCGAACGGCGTGTCGTTCGGCGTGATGTCGGATCCCCAGGCGCGATAGCCCTTTTCGAGGCGCAGCGATTCCAGCGCACGATAGCCGACCGGGCGGATGCCGAACGGGGCGCCCGCCATCATCAGCGCATCGAAGACCGTGCCGATGGCCTCGATCGGCACATGCAGCTCCCAGCCGAGCTCGCCGACATAGGTGACGCGCAGCGCCCGCACGACATGGCCGGCCAGCACGATCTCCCGCACATGGCCGAAGGGGAAGCCGGCATTGGAGACGTCGGCATCGGCAAGCGCTGCCAGCACGTCGCGCGCCTTCGGCCCCATCAGCGAAAGCGTGCCGAAATCCTCGCTCACGTCGCGAAGCGTCACGTCGAGGCCGGCGGGAAGATGATCCGCGATCCAGCCGAGGTCGTGGGTGCGGAAGCCGGTGCCCGTCACGATGTAGAACTTCTCCTCGGCGAGCCGCGCCACCGTCAGGTCCGCCTCGATGCCGCCGCGGGTGTTGAGAAGCTGCGTATAGGTCAGCCGCCCCACCGGCTTGCCGACATCGTTGGCGCAGATCCAGTCGAGCGCCTTCAGCGCATCCGGTCCCGTCATCTCGTATTTGGCGAAGGAGGACTGGTCGAAGATGCCGACGGCCTCGCGCACATGGCGATGCTCGTCGCCGACCGTCGAGAACCAGTTCTGCCGACCCATCGAATAGACGTCCCGCGCCTCCATGCCCTTCGGCGCGAACCAGTTCGGCCGCTCCCAGCCGAGCTTGGAGCCGAACACCGCGCCATGCGCCTTCAGCCGCTCGTAGAGCGGCGAGACGACGCGCGGGCGGCCGCTCTCGTATTCCTCGTGCGGGAAGCCGATCGTGTAATGCTTGCCGTAAGCCTCCAGCGTGCGGTCGAGCACCCATTGGCGGTCGCGGTGCATGCCGGAAAAGCGGCGGATGTCGACCACCCAGAGATCGAGCGGCGCCTCGCCGTCGACGACCCATTGCGCCAAGACCCAGCCTGCCCCGCCGCCGGACGCGATGCCGAAGGCGTTGAAGCCTGCGCCGACGAACATGTTGGCGCATTCCGGCGCCACGCCGAGGATGAAGTTGCCGTCGGGCGTAAAGCTCTCCGGCCCGTTGATCATCTGCTTGACGCCGACCTTCTCCAGCGCCGGCACGCGGGCGATCGCCTCCACCATATGCTGCTCGAAATGGTCGAAATCGTCGTCGAACAGCCGGTAGGCCCATTCGTCGGGCACGTCGCCGGTCGTCCAGGGCTGCGGGTTCGGCTCGTAGCCGCCCATGACGAGCCCGCCGACCTCCTCCTTGAAATAGGTGCGGCGGTCGGGATCGCGGATCGTCGGCGCATCGGTGGCGAGCCCCGGCACGGTCTCCGTGATGATGTACTGGTGCTTGACCGGTTGCAGCGGCACGTTGATGCCGGCCATCGCGCCCACCTGCCGCGCCCACTGGCCGGCGCAGTTCACGACTTTTTCGCAGGCGATGTCGCCGAGCGTCGTGCGCACGCGGCGGATGCGGCCGTCCTCGATGTCGAAACCCGTGACGCGCACGTTCTCGACGATCGTCGCGCCGTGCATGCGCGCGCCCCTGGCGAGCGACTGGGTGATGTCCGAGGGGCTCGCCTGGCCGTCCGTCGGCAGCCAGCTTGCGCCGACGAGGTCGCCGACCTCCATCAGCGGCCACATGGCCTTGACCTCCTTCGGCGTCAGGAGGTGCATGTCCATGCCGAAGCTCTTCGCCGTGGTGGCGAGGCGGCGGAACTCCGTCCAGCGGTCCTGGTTGGTGGCAAGCCGCAGGCATCCCGTCATCTTCCAGCCGGTCGCAAGGCCCGTCTCGGCTTCGAGGCCCTTGTAGAGATCGACGGAATATTTCAGCACCCGGGTGATCGACGCCGAGGAGCGGAGCTGGCCGACGAGACCGGCCGCATGCCAGGTCGATCCCGAGGTCAGCGTGCCCTGCTCCAGGAGGATCACGTCCGCCTTGTGGTCGCGGGCGAGATGATAGGCCGTCGAGCAGCCGATGATGCCGCCGCCGATGACAACGATCTCAGCATGGGATGGCAGGGTCATTTGGCGTGTTTCCCGTATTTTGTTCTGTAATGGTCGAGCGCCTTGTCGAGGCGATCGAGATTTTCGGCGGTGTAGCCGACATAGTCGGCGCCGGGGGCTGTGAGGTGGAGTTCGGAGACCATGCTCCACATCGCCTCGCGCAAGAGCGAGGCGCATTGCATGGCGGCATGCGAGCGAAGGATCGCCGGGTCGGGGGAGCCTGCGAAATAGGCGGCGAGGAAATCCTCCGCCGCATCGGGCGAAAGCCCGGCATTGGAGGTGGCGCCGGCAAGGTCGAACATGGCGGTGGAGAAGCCGGCATATTCAAAATCGATCAGCCAGAGCCGGTCGCCGTCGTCCAGAATATTGGCAGGCAGCAGGTCGTTGTGCGCGAAGACGATCGGCAGCGGCGCCTGTGCCGCCTCCAGCTCCTCGGCGAGCGCGAGGTAGCCGGGAAGGTGCGGCTTCATGCGGCTGCCGCCCTCCTTCAGCGTGCGGGCATAGTCGCGTACCACATGGAAGGGCCAGAAGAGGAAGGCGGCGCCGCTCACCTCCTGCGGCATCTCGTTGTGGAACCGGCGCAGCAGGTCCGCCACCCGCCGCCGCTCGGCGGCGACGTCCTCGCCGCCGTAAGTCTTCGCGCCGAGGAAGGCCGAGACCATGACGCCGGGCTCGGCGTAGCGCACTTCCGGGCCGAAGCCGGCGGCATGGGCCGCCCGCGCCGTCATCAGTTCCCGTTCGCGGAAGACATGGTGGAAGGGATAGTCCCGGCCGAAGCGCACGACATGGCATCCCGCCGCATCGCTGACGAGATAGCTCTCGTTGCTGATGCCGCCCTTCAAGGGTGCGATCTCGATGCGGCCTGTCCAGCAGGGCAGCGCGCGGATGCGGTCCTCGACGGCGCAGCTGGGTTCGACAGGACCGTCCATCAGCTCACCCTCTCGCGGATACGGTTCGCGCCGGCGGAAATCAGCCGGTCGGCAATGATGGCGATGAAGGCGACGGAAAGGCCGGCGACGAGGCCGCGGCCGGTATCGGCCTTGGTGAGCGCGATATAGACCTCCTGCCCGAGATCGCGCGTGCCCACCAATGCGGTGATGACCAGCATGGAGAGGGCGAACATGATCGTCTGGTTGAGGCCGAGCAGGATTTCCGGCAGCGCCAGCTTCAGCTTGATCTTGGCGAGGATCTGCCCTTGCGTGCAGCCCATGGCGCGGCCAGCCTCCACCACGCGCGGATCGACGCGCTGGAGGCCGAGCACGGTATAGCGGATCGCCGGCACGACGGCGTAGGCGACGACGGCGATCATGGCGGTGAAATCGCCGACCCGGAACAGCATGACGACGGGCATGAGATAGACGAAGGAGGGCAGCGTCTGCAGCGTGTCTATGACGAGCTGGAGCCAGCGCCACAGCCCCGCACGCTCGGCGGCGAGGATGCCGAGCGGCACGCCGATCAGGCAGGCGAAGACGACGGAGATGCCGCAGAGATAGACGGTGATCGCCGCCTTCTCCCATTGCCCGGTCGCGGCAATCAGGAAGGACAGCGCGCCGACCAGCGCGGCAAGGCGCAGGCCGCCGAGCCTGTAGCCCGAAAGCGCCAGCAGCGCGACGACGCCGGCCCAGGGCAGGTCGCCAAGCAGCCGCTTCAGCGGCACGAGGATGTTCAGGAGGATGACGTTGCGGATCGCCTCCAGCGTGTCGAAGAAATTGACGTTGATCCAGCGCACCACCTCGGACCAGAAGGTGCCGGTTGAGACCTGCCAGCTTTCCGGAAAGCTCTGGAGCGCCGGCACGGCAAGCCCGGCGAGGAAGGTCGTAACGACGACGGCGAGCGCGGCGACGAGATAGGGGTGGCGGGAGACGAAGCCGCCGCCCGCCGGGATCCCGGCCGCCGGCCGGCCGGCCTTTTCCGCATAGGCCTGGCTCAGACGGTCGAGCGCCACGGCGAGCGCGACGATGGCGAGCCCCGCTTCGAGGCCCGCGCCGATATCGAGGCGGCGCAGCGCGGCGAGCACGTCGAAGCCGAGGCCGCCGGCGCCGATCATCGAGGCGATGATGACCATGTTGAGCGAAAGCATGATGACCTGGTTGACGCCGACCATCAGGCTGTCCTTGGCAGACGGCACCATAACCTTCCAGGTCATCTGCCGCCGGCTGCAGCCGACCATGTTGCCGAGGTCGCGGATCTCTGCCGGCACGGAGCGCATGGCGAGGATGGTGACGCGCGCCATCGGCGGCAGGGCGTAGATCAGCGTCGCGACGATGGCCGCGGTCGGGCCGAAGCCGAAGAAGACGAGCACGGGCACGAGATAGGCGAAGACCGGGATCGTCTGCATGAGGTCGAGCACGGGAACCAGCATCCGCTCGAAGACGGGCCAGCGCCAGGCGGCAAGGCCGAGCAAGAGGCCGGCCATAACGCCGATCGGCACGGCGACGAGGATGGAGGCGAGCGTCACCATGGCGCTCGTCCACTGGCCGAAGACGGCGAGGAAGCCGAAGCAGGCCGTGACGAGCGCGGCAAGCCGCACGCCGCCGGCATGGTGGCCGATCAGCGCGACGATGGCGATCACCGCGAGCCAGGAGAGCGGCGGCAGGTGCTGCACGGCGCTCGAGCCCTGACCCGAAAGAAGCCCGCTCGACAGGAGGCCGAGCGCCAGCCGGTAGGGCAGGTCGATGATGTCGGCGAGGAAGCGGGTGAGGTCCGTGAAGGTGAAGAGGCCGAAGCTCGCCTCGTCCACCAGCCATTTCGTCGCTCTGCCGATCCAGCGCGCCGCGGGGACCTCCCATGCGCGCGGATAGGTGAAGGCCCATTTCGCAAAGCCTTCGCCGAACTGCCAGAAGAGGACGAAGAGGGCGAGCGCGGCGGGCCACAGCCAGCGCGCCCGCGCCGCGCCACGCGCGGCCGGGCTTTCCGGGATCGGCTCGGAGACGGGCTGGAGGACGGGGAAGGACGCGCCCATGCCGTCAGCCCCGCATCATCACGTCGACGACCGCCGCGCGGTCGAGGAGGCCCACGGGCGCGCCCGCCCCGTCGAGGGCGGCAAGTGTCTCCTCGCCGCGTGAAAAGAGCGGCGCGGCCTCGGCCACCGGCGCGCTCGCGCGGATCGAGGCGGGCGGCAGCGTGCCGTTCAGCGGCCGCATCAGCGTGGCCACCTTGACGACCTTGGCCCGGGCGACGCTGCGCGTGAACTCCGCCACATAGGGCGTCGCCGGGTTCAGCACGAGGTCCTCCGGCGTTCCCGCCTGCACGATCTCGCCGTCCTTCATGATGGCGATGCGGTCGGCAAGGCGGATCGCCTCGTCGAAATCGTGGGTGATGAAGACGATGGTCTTCTTCAGCACCGATTGCAGGCGCAGGAACTCGTCCTGCATCTCGCGGCGGATCAGCGGGTCGAGCGCGGAAAACGGCTCGTCGAGGAACCAGAGCTCCGGTTCGACGGCGAGCGAGCGGGCGATGCCGACGCGCTGCTGCTGGCCGCCGGAAAGCTCGCGCGGGAAAGCGTTCTCCTTGCCGGCAAGGCCGACGAGGTCGATCATGCGGCGCGCCCGCTCCTCGCGCGCGCGCCGCTCCACGCCCTGGATCTCCAGCGGAAAGGCGACATTGGCAAGCACGGTCAGATGCGGCAGCAGGGCGAAATGCTGGAAGACCATGCCCATCTGGTGGCGACGGATCTCGATCATCCGTGCCTCGCTTGCCGCAAGCAGGTTCTCGCCGTTGAAGAGGATGTCGCCGGAGGTCGGCTCGATGAGGCGCGAAAGGCAGCGCACCAGCGTCGACTTGCCCGAGCCGGACAGGCCCATGATGACGAAGATCTCGCCCTCGCGCACCTCGATATTGACGTCGCGCACCGCGCCGACGGCGCCGGCCGCGCGCAGATCCGCGCTCGTCAGCCGCGCGGCCGCCGGGCCGGCGAGGGATTTGCCGCCTGCGCCAAAGATCTTCCAGACGCCGCGGCAGACAAGTTTCGGTTCGCTAGAGGCCATTGTCATTCCGGTCGCGTGATCGAAACGCGGCCCTTGCGGGCCGCACGAGGACGACCCGGCCTCTCCTGCTGGCAGAGGGCCGGGCCCTGGCGCTACTTCTTGATCCAGCCGGACCAGCGCGCCTCGTTCGCCGCCATCCATTCGGCGACCACCTCGGAGACCTTCTTGCCGTCGAGGTCCACCTTGGTGATCATCGCCCCCATCTCGTCATTGTTGATGTTGAACGCCTTGATGGCGGCGTAGGCGCCCGGCCACTTGTCCTTGACGCCGGACCAGCCGACCTTCCAGATCGGGCCAAAGGGCTTGCCGCAGTCATAGGCGGCATCGGGGTTCAGGCCCGTCGCCGGATCCTCGTAGCATTCCTTCGAGTAGGGCGGGAACTCGACCCACTCGCCCTTGTACTTGGCCGGTGCCCAGTGCGGCGCGTAGATCCACAGGAGGATCGGCGCCTCGCGCTGATAGGCGCTCTCCAGTTCGGCGAAGAGCGCGGCATCCGTGCCGGCATGGATCACCTCGAAGGGCAGCTCCAGCGCCTCGACACGCTCGTCGTCGAAGCCGCCCCAGGTGACCGGACCGCCGAGATAGCGCCCCTTCGGCGCGGTTTCCGGAATGGAGAAGGCTTCCGCGCAGGCTTCGCTCTTCAGCGCCTCCCAGTCCGGCAGGCCGGGGCATTTCTCCTTCATGTAGGCCGGATACCACCATTCCTCCTTGGCCTGCATGCCGGTCTCGCCGAAATTCTCGACCTTGCCGGTGGCGGTCGCCGCGTCCATCGCGTCGCGGCCAGTGGTCTCCCACATCTCCATGGCGACGTGCAGGTCGCCGGTCTGGAGCCCCGCGAACTGCGCGAGGTAGTCGGCCTGGACATAGTCGACGGAATAGCCGGCCTTCTTCAGCACCTCGCCCATGATTTCCGTGGTGATGAGCTGGCCCGTCCAGTCGTGCAGCGTCAGCTTGATCGGGTCGGTGGATTCCTGCGCCGCCGCGGGCGCGATCGTGAAGGCCGCGGACAGGCAGAGCGTCGCGGCAAACAGTCCTGGCAGGCGAATAGGTTGAAACATGCGTGATCTCCCGGTCGCACTTTGAGGTCGATGCTTTCTGATGCGCCGGATGCCGTTCCCCGTACTTTTGTATCTGTCGGCGTGCGCACGGTGCCGATCTCACGCTGGATGAAAGCGGCTGTCAATCCTGAAATGTGGCTTTTTCTGCCTTTGTGACCGAATTTGCGGCTTTCTTGCCAGATGATCCGTCTAGGATTATGAAACAGGAGAACGCATGCGGACATGACGACGATGAACCACTCCAAACGCCACAACGACATCCTGAGGCTGCTCCAGCAGGACGGCACTGTAACGATCGCCGACCTCGCCAAGAAACTCGACGTTTCGCTGGAAACCGTGCGGCGGGACATCAAGCCACTGACGACGAACGGCACCGTCCTGAAGATGCACGGCGCCGTGGCGCTGCCGTCGGTGGTCGGCGAAGCGCCCTTCGAAAAGCGCATGCGCGAGAACAGCGAGGCGAAGAAGGCGATCGCCATGGCGGTCGCCGCGACGATCCGCGACGGCGATTCGATCATGCTCGATACGGGCACGACGACCAGCTACCTCGCCCGCGAACTGCTCGGTCACCGGCGGCTGACGGTCGTCACCAACTCCTCCGACATCGCCCGCACGCTTTCGACGGTCAACGACAACCGCGTCTACATGGCCGGCGGCGAATTGCGCAGCGACAATGGCGCCGCCTTCGGCGTCTCGGCCATCGAGTTCATCAGCCATTTCACCGTCGGCCATGCGGTCATTTCCACGGGCGCGATCGATGCGGGGATCGGCGTGATGGACTACGACCTGGAGGAGGCGGAATTCGCCCGCACCGTGGTCTCGCGCGGCAAGCGGGCCGTCGTCGTCACCGACCACACGAAGTTCGGCCGGCAGGGGCTGGTGCGCGTCTGCGAGTTCAGCATGCTGACCGACCTCTTCACCGACAAGGCGCCGCCCCGCGACGTCTCCACCTCGCTGAAGGCGGCGGGCGTCAACGTCACGCTGGCGCGCTGACGAAAAAGCGGCCCGGCGGAGCGCCCGCCGAACCGCTTTGGATCTTTCCGGAAAACCGGACGATCAGTTCATCGTCGACCACTGGCTTTCGACTTCCCGCGCGTCCTTGTTCAGGTGCACATGGGCGTCGACATGATCGACCCAGTCGAGGGGGATCAGGTGGTGCTGGCCGTCCTTCGAATCGCTCCGGGTGAGCTTGATGCGGCTGTCGCCCTCCATGTGGTCGACGGTGCCGACATGGCGACCATCGGCAGCGCGCACTTCCATATGTTCACGAATTTCGCTTGCAGCGACCATGGGAGTTCTCCTTTCAGGTCAATTCACCCGAAAAGAACGCGGGGACCCTCGCGTGGTTCCCCGCTTCGCAAGGCCGTGCGGCTGGTTAGTAGACGCTCTCGTAGGCGGCGCAGATTTCCGCCTGCGTCTTGCCGGCCAGATAGGCGATCTCGCCTTCCTTGTGCTTGACATAGACGTCGGCAAAGCCCTCGGGGAACCAGCCGCAGACGGTCGCATTGCCGCGGAACCGCTGGAGCGCGGCCTCCAGCGTCTGCGGCAGGCGGACGTAGCCGCGGGCGGCCAGCGCCTCGACGCCCAGCAGCGACAGGTCCTCCTGCGTCGCCTCCGGCACGGCAAGCCCCTCCTCTATGCCCTGAACGCCGGCATGCACGATGGCGGCGAGCGCGAGATGCGGATTGGCCGTGCCGTCGGCGGCGCGGAACTCGAAGTTGAACTGGGCGGCGCGGGCAATGTCGCTGATGTCGGAAACCGGGCAGATGCGCACCGAGGCCTCGCGGTCACGGAAGCCGAGATTGTTGAAGGCAGCGCTCCAGCGATGCGGGGTGAGGCGCAGGTAGGAGACGACGCTCGGCGCGGTGATGGCGATGATCGAATCGAGATATTTCAGGATGCCCGCAACGAATTTCCCGGCGACGTCGGAGAGTTCGTGCTTGCCGTCCGGATCGTGGGTGACGGGATTGCCGGCCGCATCCAGCATGCTGATATGCACATGCACGCCGTTGCCGACGCCGGCCGGGTCGCGGATCGGCGTGAAGGTCGGCTCATAGCCGAGTTCGCGCGCGACGAGGCCGACGAGTTCGCGGGTGATCAGCGAATGGTCGGCGACGGTGACGCCCTTCTGCGGACCCATCGTCACCTCGAACTGGCCGGCACCGAATTCCTTGAGGATCGTATCGGGCGTCACGCCCGCTTCACGCATGGCAGCGACGATCGCCTCGCAGAAATGCCGTTCCTCCTGGAACCCGCCGAGCGTGAAGGCCTTGCCGATATCCGAGACGAGGTGCTTGATCTGGAACTCGTGCTCGAAGGCGCCGTAGAGCGTGACGCCCGCCACCCTCTCCAGCCGTTCAAGGGCCGCTTCGAGGATCGAGCGCGTGCAGAATTCCCACGGCCGGCCGTCGGTATAGCGGATGTTGCCGAGGACGAAATTCTCGTTCGGCGCGCCCTCCTCGCTCTCGATGCTGACGCTGGTCGCCGGATCGGGAATGAGCACGAGGTCGCCGAGCGAGCCGAACGGGCTTTCGGCGATGTTGTCGAAGCAGGTTATCTGCACGTTGGTCGGCGTCCAGCCGACGCCGCGCTTCAGGCGCTTTTCCATCTGTGCCAGCGGAAAGGCCTTGCCACGCACCTTGCCCGAAAGGTCGCCGCAGCAGGCGACCATCATTTCCTCACGCTTCATCTTCGTCCCCGTTGATCTGGTCATAACCCGGCATCGAAAAGCGGATGCCGTCCCAATCCTTGATGCGTTTCTGCGTCGCTTCCCAGTCGGTCTCCGAGACGCGCACGATCAGCGCCTCGACGAGCGCCATGGCCGTCGCCACCGTGTCCCAGGCCGTGCCGGCATCGATCGGCAGCGCGACGATATGGTCGGCGCTGCGGGCGGCCGGCGACATCCACTTGTCGGTGACGACGACGATGGTCGCACCACGCTTTTCGGCGATCGTCTCGGCAAGCCGGGCGAGGCTGAGCTGGTAGCGGCGGAAATCGAACAGCAGCACGACGTCCTTGCGGCGCATGCGCAGGACGTGCTCCGGCCACATTTCCGGGTTGTCGGCCATGTGGTAGATGCCGCTGCGGATCTGGCGCAGGTGGATCGACAGGAAGGCGGCGACATTGTCGCTGACGCGCCCGCCGAGCAGGAAGATGTTGCGCGAGGGATCGGCCAGCAGGGCGGCGAGACTGTCGAACTGCGCCTGCGACACCGTCGCCGTCATCTCCTGCATGACCGCCGAGATGCGCGCCACATATTCCGACAGGAATTCCGAATGGCCGACCGGCTTCTGGCTCGATTTCAGGTCGAGCGGCGAGCGCTGCCCTTCCTTCAATTCGGCGATCAGCTGGCGCTGCAGGTCCTGGAAGCCGCCGCAGCCGATCTTGCTGACGAAGCGGGTGATCGAGGGCGCGCTGACGCCGGTCTTGGCCGCCAGTTCCTGGATGCTTTCAAGGCCGGTGAAGGGATAGTCCGCAAGAATGGCATTGGCGATCTTGCGCTCGCTGGCGGTCAGCTGCGCGGCGGCTTCGCGAATCCTCGCTCGGATCGTCGTCGACGATTTCCCATCGCTCATTGGCGTTCGTTCCCTTGGTTGGCCCGAATATTTGCGCCATGAAAAAAATTAGTCAAACGGAAAAATACAATTGACTATGATCGAAAAATTTCTTTGACTGCCTGTCATGAGAGCTCGACCCGCCGGGCCCGTGACGGATCCCATCAAATGCTCAGCTTCGCAGACCGCGACACGACCAGATTGCTGCAGACGGGCGACCCGGAACCGGTGGAACGGGTCAACCCTGCCGGTGCCTCGCCGGTCTTCCTGACCTGCGAACATGCCGGCCGCGCCGTTCCGGCCGCGCTCGGCGATCTCGGCATCCCCGCCGCGGAAATGGACCGCCACATCGCCTATGACGTCGGCGCCGAGGGTGTCGCCCGCGGCCTTGCCGAGCGGCTCGACGCCGCGCTTGTCCTGCAGCGCTACAGCCGCCTCGTCATCGATTGCAACCGGCCTTTCGAGGCGCGGGACTGCGTCGTCCGCGAGAGCGACGGCACGGTGGTGCCGGCCAATGCCGATATATCCGACCGCGACCGCCGCCGCCGCTACGTGGAGATCCACCAGCCGCTGCACGAGGCGATATCGGCCGCGCTCGACCAGCGCCAGGCGAGCGGAAGGCCGCTCCTCCTCGTCTCGATGCACAGCTTCACGCCGGTCATGCGCGCGACGGGCGCCGTCAGGGATTTCGAACTCGGCCTGCTTTACAACCGCGACGCCCGCCTTGCCGAGCGGCTTGCGCAGACGTTCCGCGCCGCCAATCCGGACATCACCGTCAAGCTCAACGCACCCTACCATGTCGACGACATCTCCGACTACACGATCCCGGTGCACGGCGAGCGGCGCGGCATCGCGCATGTGCTTCTGGAAGTGCGCAACGACCTCATCAACGATGCCCGCGGGCAGGAGGAATGGGCGCACCGCCTCGCCGCTCCCCTCCGCCTTGCGGCAGCCAGCCTCGAAGGAAACGCCTGATGGCCGCTGACCATCTGACCACCCGCGACGTGCCGCTCGACCCGGCCGCCTCCGCCATCCTCTTCATCGACGTGCAGAACTTTTCCGTGCGCCGCGAGGGCGGTGAGTTCAAGGACGTCCCGGACGCCGATATCGCGGGAAAATACGGCTATTATTTCAAGCGGATCCACGAGGTCGCGATCCCGAACATGCAGCGCCTGCTGGAAGGCTTCCGCAAGGCCGGCATCGAGGTGCTGCACACGACGATCGAGAGCCTGACCAGGGACGGTCGCGACCGCAGCCTCGACTACAAGATCACCGGCTTCAACGTGCCGAAGGGCTCGTGGGACGGCAAGGTGATCGACGAACTGGCGCCGCTGGAGGACGAGATCGTCTTCCCGAAGAGCTCGTCCAGCGTCTTCGTCTCCACCCATATCGACTACACACTGCGCAATCTCGGCGTAAAACAACTCGTGCTGTGTGGACTTCTGACCGACCAGTGCGTGGAATCGGCCATCCGCGACGCCTGCGACCTCAATTATCTCGTGACGCTCGTGCCGGATGCCTGCGGCACCTATTCGCAGGAGCGCCACGACACGTCGCTGAATGCGATCAAGGGCTATTGCCGCCAGGTCTCGACCGACGCGCTGCTGAAGGAGATCGGGCAGTAGGGCCTGCATACGACATACGAGGAAACATCTGCACGCGGGCCGCAGAACAAGACGAAAAGACCGGGCCGCGCGACACTTCACTGCCGAAAGGCATCAAAAGGGGAACGACCATGATGAAGACTTCCAAACTGCTTCTGGCGGCCGCAAGCCTTGCGCTCGCCGCCTCCGCGGCCTTCGCCGACGACGACAAGATCGTCATCGGCGGCGCGCTCTCGATGACGGGCATCCAGGCGCCGCTCGACACGCCCGGCTTCAACGGCGCGCAGGTCGCCGTCAAGTATCTCAACGACAATGGTGGCGTGCTCGGCAAGCAGGTCGAGTTCATCAATATCGACGGCAAGTCCGATCCGGTGACGGTCGGCAACGTCGCCGTCGAACTGATCGACAAGGGCGCTGAGGTCATCGTCGCGCCCTGCGACTTCGATTTCGGCTCGCCGGCAAGCCGCGAGGCACAGTCGGCCGATCTCGTCGGCATCTCGACCTGCGCCTCCGACCCGCTCTATTCCTCCTGGTCGCTCGGCGACAAGCAGTTCACGCTCTCCATGTGGAACACCACGATGGGCGCGACGGCCGCCGACTTCGCGGTCAAGGAGAAGGGTTGGAAGACGGCCTATGTCGTCACCGACCAGTTCATCGCCTATACCAAATCGCTCTCAAAGTATTTTGTCGAGCAGTTCAAGGCCGACGGCGGCGAGATCATCCTGGAAGACACCTATACGAACGGCGACAACAACTTCTCCGCCCAGCTCGCCCGTCTCCAGGCGCTCGGCAAGAAGCCGGACGTGATCTTCGTCTCGTCCTACGGCACGGATATCGGCGTGATCATCCGCGCGCTGCGCGAAGTCGGCTATGATGCGCCGATCCTCGGCGGCGATGCCTATGACGACCCGGCCATGCACGAGGCGCTCGGCGAGAAGTTCGGCAACGACGTCTATTTCGTCACCCATACCTGGATGGGCGCGGGAGCGGATCCGGAAATGGAAAAGTTCATCGGCCTCTACAAGGAGATGTTCGGCAAGGACCCGGACACGTCCTTCGTCTCGACGGGCTGGGACACGATCATGATGATCGCCGAGGCGATCAAGGCCGCCGGCACGACGGAAGGCGCAGCCCTGGCCAAGGCGCTTGAAGACGGCCAGTTCAAGCTCCTGACCGGCGACCTCGACTACGGCACGGCCGAAGAGGGCCACGTCCCGAACAAGGCGGCGGCGCTCATCGAGCTGAAGGGCGGCAAGCCGACCTTCGTGGGCTGGCGCAAGCCGGAATCCCTGCCGAAGCCCTGATCGGTTCCCCGGGCCGGCTGAGAAGCCGGCCCTCCAATTTCGGAAAAGCCATGTCTGAAACGCGCCTTGCGGTAAACGACGTGTCGGTGGAATTCACCGGCCTCCGCGCCCTCGACCATGTGTCGCTCTCCGTCTCGACCGGCGAGGTCGTCGGCCTGATCGGCCCGAACGGCTCCGGCAAGACGACGCTCATCAACGCCATCACCGGCCAGGTGAAGCTGGCGGGCGGCACGATCACCGCCGGCGACACGACCCTTTCCGGCCTCTCGCCCCGCGCGATCGCGCTGGCCGGCGTCAGCCGCTCGTTCCAGATCGTGCGCCTGTTCAACACGATGACCGTGCTGGAGAATGTCGAGGCCGCAGCGCTGGCGAAAGGCGCTTCCCGGGCCGTCGCCACCGAGCGCGCGAAAAACCTGCTCGACGAACTCGGGCTTTCGGCGAAGGCGGACGAGCTGGGCGAAAGCCTCAGCTACGGCGACAAGCGCCGCGTGGAGATCGCAAGGGCGCTCGCCGCCGAGCCGCGCTTCCTGCTGCTCGACGAGCCCGCTGCCGGCATGAACGACGCGGAGACGGAAACCCTGCTGCACACCCTCTCCGAACTGCCGAAGAAGCGCGGCCTCGGCCTTCTCATCATCGACCACGACATGGGCCTCATCATGCGCCTCTGCCACCGGCTGCATGTGCTCGCCTCCGGCCGCACCATCGCCGAAGGGGACGCCGCCCATGTGCGCGGCCATCCGGCCGTCATCGAAGCCTATCTCGGCAAGGAAGCGGCCCATGCTTGAGATTTCCGACCTCTCCGTCAACTATGGCACGATCCGCGCGGTGCGCGGCATCAGCCTCACCGTCGCCAGGGGCGAACTGGTAAGCCTCCTCGGCGCGAACGGCGCGGGCAAGTCCTCGACCATCAAATGCATCGCCGGCGCGCTCAAGGCGGCGGGCGGCGCGATCATGCTCGAAGGCCGCGACATCACCGCGGCCAACCCCGAGCAGGTCATCCGCGCGGGTCTCGCCACCGTGCCGGAAACCCGCGACGTCTTCCCGGACCTGACGGTCGCCGAAAACCTCATGCTCGGCGCCTATATCCACCGCCGCGACCAGGCCGGCAACCGGCAGAACCTCGAAAAGCTGCACACGCTCTTCCCCCGCCTTGCCGAGCGCGCACACCAGCCGGCCGGCACGCTTTCGGGCGGCGAGCAGCAGATGCTCGTCATCGCCCGCGCGCTGATGGCGCGGCCGAGCGTCCTCCTCCTCGACGAGCCCTCGCTCGGCCTTGCGCCCGCCATCGTCGAGCGCATCTTCGAGATGATCGAGACGCTGAAGAAATCCGGCCTCACCATCCTGCTCGTCGAGCAGAACGTGAACCAGGCGCTCTCCGTCGCCGACCGCGCCTATGTCATGCGGCTCGGCGCCATCGTCGCCTCCGGCACCGCCGACGAGATCCGCTCGGGAAGCGATCTCAGCGCACACTATCTGGGAGGCTGACCGATGGCTTTCGCGATCCAGTTCGTCATCGATGTGCTCAGCCTCGGCGGCGCCTATGCGCTGATGGCGCTCGGCCTCGTCATCATCTACGGCATCCTGCGCCTGGTGAACTTCGCCTATGGCGAACTCATCATGGTCGCCGGCTACACCATGTATCTTTCGAGCGGCTCGGGCCTGCCCTGGCTCGTCATGGCGGTCGTCGCCGTCGGCATGGCCGTGCTCTTCGGCATCCTCACCGACTACGCCGCCTTCCGCCCGGTGCGCGCCAAATCGGTGACGGCGGTGCTGATCACCTCCTTCGCCTTCTCCAACCTGTTGCAGAACGCCGCCCTCCTCTTCATCTCGCCGCGCCCGCGCAACGTGCCGCTGCCGGACATCTTCTCGCAGACCGTGTCGATCGGCGGCGCGATCACGCCGGTGCGCAACCTCATCACCATCGCCGCCTCCGTCGTGCTGCTCGCCGCCGTCGCCTTCCTGATGCGCAGGACGACGCTCGGCATCGCCATGCGCGCGGCCGCCACCAACTTCACCATGGCGCGCATGCTCGGCGTGCCGGCGAACCTCATCATCTCCTCGGCCTTCGCGCTGTCCGGCTTCCTCGCCGGCGTCGTCGGCATCCTGTGGATCGGGCGCATCGGCACGGTCGTGCCGGGCATCGGGCTGGAACCGCTGCTCGTCGCCTTCATCGCCACCGTCATCGGCGGCATGCGCAGCCTTCCGGGCGCCGTCGTCGGCGGCTTCCTCCTGGCGCTCATCGACACGACGCTCAACTACACCCTGTCGCAGGATCTCCTGAAATTCCGCGACGCCTTCACCTTCAGCCTCGTCATCCTGATCCTGCTCTGGCGTCCGCAAGGCCTCATCAAGGGCCCGGCGAGCGGGCAGCGGACCTGAGGAGCGGCCCCATGAAACATTCCTATCTCACCGCCCTCGTCCTCATCGCCGTCATCGCCGTAATCGCGGTCGGCAGCGAGCTCATCGGCATCCGCCTCTACGACCGCATCGCCACCAACCTTTTGATCTCGCTGGTGCTGGTCGTCGGCCTGCAGACCTTCATGGGCAATTCGGGCCTGCTCTCCTTCGCCCATATCGGCTTCATGGGGTTCGGCGCCTACACCTCCGCCGTCCTGACCATCCCGGTACAGATGAAGGGCATGGCGCTGCCCGATCTCTACGATTTCATGAAGGTCGTCGAGGTCTCGCCGCTCCTCGCCATGCTGGCGGCGGGCGTCGTCGCAGCGGTGGTCGCGGCCGTCGTCGCCTATCCCTTGATGCGCCTTTCGGATGCCGCGGCCGTCATCACCTCCTTCGCGCTGCTCGTCGTGCTCTACACGATCATGAACAACTGGAGCGCCTTCACCAACGGCCCGCGCACCCTCTTCGGCCTGCCGAAGACCACGGACCTGCCGCTTGCCGCCGTGGTCGCGGCCGTCGTGGTGGTCGTCGCGCTCGTCTTCAAGGAATCACGCACCGGCAAGCTGCTGCGCGCCTCGCGCGAGGACGAGGTCGCCGCCGCCGCGCTCGGCGCCGATATCCCGCGCCTGCGCTGGCGCGCCTTCATCCTCGCCGCCTTCATCGCCGGCGTCGGCGGGGCGCTGTGGGGCCACTTCATCACGTCCTTCGCGCCAAAAGCCTTCTATCTCAAGGAAACCTTCCTCATCATCACCATGCTGGTGATCGGCGGGGCCAACACGGTGACGGGCGCCGTCGCCGGCACGATCCTCATCACCTTCGCCTATGAGGGCCTGCGCGGCACCGAAGCGGCGCTCAACGCCTCCTCCGTCATCCCCGGCCAGGTCGTCGGCCTCACCGAGATCGTGCTGGCGCTCGCGATGATCGCCGTGATGATCGTCAAGCCCGGCGGCCTCTTCCCCAACCGCGAGATCGGCCACATCCTCACCCGCGCCCGCCGCAAGAAGGAGTTTTCATCATGAGCTGGAAGACCGCCTACCGTTCCTTCTACTACGCCAATGCCGAGGCGCCGGACGACATTTTGCTCGATCCGGATACGACGGCCCTCCTCGTCATCGACATCCAGAACACCTATCTCGACCCGAAGGACACGCCGGAGGAAACCGCGCGCTGGCAGCCCTTCTATGAGCGCATGCGGGGGACGGTGATCCCGAACACCGCACGCCTCATCGCGGAATGCCGCAAGCGCAAGGTGGAGGTGATCTTCGCCCGCATCGCCTGCCTGAAGCCGGATGGCCGCGACCGCTCGCTCAGCCAGAAGAAACCCGGCTTCAACTACCTGCTTTTGCCGAAGGAACTGCCCGAGGGCCAGGTCGTGCCGGAACTCGAGCCGCGCGCCGACGAGATCGTCATCACCAAGACGACCGACAGCGCGCTGACCGGCACCAACCTTCGCCTTATCCTGCACAATATGGGCATCAAGAACGTCATCTGCTGCGGCATCTTCACCGACCAGTGCGTCTCCTCGACCGTGCGTAGCCTCGCGGATGAGAGCTTCGGCGTGGTCGTGGTCGACGATTGCGGCGCGGCGGCGACGGACGAACTGCACAAGCGGGAACTGGAGATCATCAACATGATCTACTGCCATGTCGTCCAGCTCGACGAGGTCCTGACCTTCTTCAAATAGCAAGGAGCGCGACATGTCCGGCCTCTACGCCCGCGAAAGCCGATCGGTCTCGACGATGGCGCATCTGCGGTTCTTCCCGCAGGCGGTGGTCGGCGGCAGCGGCGCGCACCTCACCGCCGACGACGGGCGAAAACTGCTTGATTTCGCCGCCTCCTGGGGCGCGGCGAGCCTCGGCCATTCGCATCCCGCCCTCCGCGAGGCGGTGAACCGCGCGCTTTCCGATCAGGCGGGCGCGAGCTACCTCTCCACCGCCAACGAGCCCTGCGTCCTCCTCGCCGAAAAGCTCTTGTCGCTGGTGCCGGAGCGCGCCCGCGGCCGCGTCTGGTTCGGCCATTCCGGCTCGGACGCCAACGAGACGGTCGCCCGCATGGTCGTCGCCGCCACCGGCCGGCCGCGCATCCTCGCCTTCAACGGCGCCTATCACGGCGGCACGGTCGGCTCCATGGCCGTCTCCGGCCATCCCGCCCAGCAGGGCGCCCGGGCGAAGGACCTGACGCTCGTGCCCTATCCCGACGGCGACGGCGACCTCGCCCATCTGGAAAAGCTCTTCGCCACCGAGGTCCCGCCGGAGGAGGTCGCCGCCTTCTTCATCGAGCCGATCCAGTCGGACGGCGGCATGCTGGTGCCGCCGGACGGCTTTTTCGAAGCGCTGGAAAGGCTGTGCCGCAGGCACGGCATCCTCCTCGTCTCGGACGAGGTGAAGGTGGGCCTCGGCCGCACCGGCCGCTTCAACGCCTTCGAACATCTCGGCATCGAGCCCGATATCGTCGTCTTCGGCAAGGGCCTCGGCGGCGGCCTGCCGATCTCGGCGGTGGTCGGCCCGGAGGCGATCCTGAACCACGCCGTCGCCTTCTCGCTGCAGACCGTGCACGGCAATCCCGTCTGCGCCGCCGCGGCGCTCGCCGTGCTGCAGACCATCGAGCGCGACCGCCTCGTCGCGAATGCGGAGCGGACCGGCCGCGTGCTGCGCGAGGCGCTCGACCGCCTCGCCCTGCGTCACAGCCTCATCGGCGAGGTGCGCGGCCGGGGCCTCGCCCTCGGCGTCGAACTCGTCGCTGACGGCAAGCCGGCCGCACGCCAGGCGGCGCTGACGGTCTACCGCGCCTTCCAGCTCGGCCTGGTGCTCTACTATGTCGGCGTGAACTCCAACGTACTGGAATTCACGCCGCCGCTAACCTTGACGGAGGCGGAAGCCCAGGAAGGCGTCGTGATCCTCGACCAGGCGCTCGCCGATGTCGCGGCGGGCCGGGTCGACGAGGCGCTGCTTGCCGATTTCGCCGGCTGGTAGGGCTCGGGCGGGCGCCGTCCGTTATCCCGCCACGACTGCCGCCAGCACGCTGACGCAGTCGCCCGGCTTGACGAGGCCGGGGAAATGCCGGGCGGCGAGGATGCCGTCCATCTTCGCCTTGACCTCCAGCGGCGGCGCGCCGGTGCGCCCGACAGGGTAGATGCGCGCGACGACGGCGCCGGCCTCGACCTCGTCGCCGAGGTCGTAGAGCGGCTCGATCAGCCCGCCGTCCTCGGCGAAGGAGAAGCAATCGCCGTCGGGCATGTCGAGCCAGGTGGTCTCGGCCGCCTCGACCGTGCCTTTCAGGATGCCCGCAGCCTTCAGTACGTTGGCGACGCCCCGCTTGGCGATGCCGGCGCTCCGTGCCGTCGCCGTGCCGCCGCCGCCCAGTTCCGTGGTGACGAACACCTTGCCCATCTCCTCGGCCGCCGTGTCGTACATGCCGACCGCGTCGATCTCCAGCATCTTCATCGACCAGGGCGCGCCGAAGGCGCTGACGAGGTCGAAGGCCTTTGCCTCCTGCGTCTTGTCGGGCAGGATATGGGCGGCGCAGAAGGGCAGGAAGTCGAGCGTTTTCCCGCCGGAATGGAAATCGAGCACGATGTCGGCGAGCGGCAGCAGCGTGCGCTGGAAATAATCGGCGATCTTCGCGGTCACCGTGCCGTCGGGCGCGCCCGGAAAGCTGCGGTTCATGTTGCCCTTGTCGATCGGCGAGGTGCGCGTGCCGGCAAGGAAGGCCGGGTAGTTCATCGCCGGAACGATGATCACGCGGCCGGTCACATCCTCCGCCTTGAGCGTACGGGCGAGATCGAAGAGCGCGATGGGCCCCTCGTATTCGTCGCCATGGTTGCCGCCGGTCAGGAGCGCCGTCGGCCCCTCCCCGTTCTTGACCACCGTCACGGGGATCATCACCGAGCCCCAGGCGGAATCGTCCCGGCTGTAGGGCAGGCGCAGGAAGCCGTGCTGCACGCCCTCGGCCGAGAAATCGACCGTGGGCGCAATGGGAGAAGCGCGCATGGCTCAGTCCTTCACGAGAAGCTTGCGCGGCACGTCGGCCAGGCACTCGACGCCGGTCTCGGTGATGAGGATGCTCTCCGTCGTCTCGAAGCCCATGTCCTCCAGCCAGAGGCCCGTCATGAAGTGGAAGGTCATGCCCGGCTTCAGCTCCGTCCGGTCGCCGGGGCGCAGGCTCATGGTGCGCTCGCCCCAGTCCGGCGGATAGGAGACGCCGATCGGATAGCCCGTGCGGTTATCCTTGACGATGCCGTACTTTTTCAGGACGCCGAAGAAGGCGTTGGCGATGTCCTCGCAGGTATTGCCGGGCTTCGCCACGGCAAGGCCCGCCTCCATGCCTTCCAGCGTCGCCTTCTCCGCGTCGAGGAAGGCCTGCGTCGGCTTGCCGAGGAAGACGGTGCGCGACAGCGGCAGGTGATAGCGGTTGTAGCAGCCGGCGATCTCGAAGAAGGTGCCCTCGCCCGATTTCATCGGCCGGTCGTCCCAGGTGAGGTGCGGCGCGGAGGCCTCGACGCCCGAGGGCAGCAGCGGCACGATGGCCGGATAGTCGCCGCCGATGCCGTCCGTGCCGCGGATGCCCGCGTCATAGATCTCGGCGACGAGATCGCACTTGCGCATGCCGACCTCGATCCTGTCGAAGATGCGCTGGTGCATCTTTTCCACGATGCGCGCGGCATTGCGCATGTACTTGATTTCCGTCTCGCTCTTGACCGCGCGCTGCCAGTTGACGAGCGCCGTGGCGTCGACGAAGCGGGCATTCGGCAGGTGCTTCTGCAGCGAGGCGAAGGCGGCGGCCGAGAACCAGTAATTGTCCATCTCGACGCCGATGGTCAGCGTGTCGAGGCCGCGATCGGCGAGCCTGGCCGAAAGATAGTCCATCGGATGGCGCTCGGTGGACTGCACGTAGTTGTCGGGATAGCCGACGATGTTCTCGTGCTTCAGATAGGCGGTGAACTTGGCGCCGTTGGCGTCCTGCCCGCGGCCGTACCAGATCGGCTCGCCCGTCGGCGGCACGACGACGCACTGGTGCACGTAGAACGACCAGCCGTCATAGCCCGTCAGCCAGTTCATGTTCGACGGATCGCTGACGATCAGGACGTCGATGCCCCTGGCCTCCATGGCATGGCGCGTCTTTTCGAGGCGCGCTTCGTACTCCGCAAGGGAGAACTTCAGGTTCGCTTGTTTCATGGGTCTTTCCTCACTCCCCGGCCTGGTGCCGGTCTCAACTCTCGAAGGTCGTGCCGGCCCCGGCCGCCGCGGCCCGGGCGGCGGCAAGGGTCGCGATAGCCGTGTCCTGGATGCCCGTGCCGGTCAGGTCCGCCACGGTGATCTCGTCGGGGCCGGTGCGGCCCGGTTTGCGCCCGGCGATGATCTCGCCGAGTTCGCTGAAGAGGGCGTCCCCGGCGACGAGGCCGGCCTTTATGGCATGGTGCAGCTCGCCGAGCCGGCGCGTCTGCTTCAGGCTGTCGGCGACGTAGTTGCCTGCGCCGGCGATGACGGCGGGTTCGATCTCGTTCTTGTGCTCGGCATCCGAGCCCATGGCCGTGACATGCTGGCCTGGCTGGAGCCATTCGGCCCGGAGGATCGGCGTTTCCGACGGCGTGGTGGTGACGACGATATCGGCGCCATCCACCGCCGCCCGGCCGTCCTTTTCCGCGCGCACGGGAAAGCCGAGCTTTACCGTCAGTTCGCCGGCCGCTTCCTCCGCCTTTGCCGCGTCGCGCGCCCAGATGCGCGCCTCGCGGATCGGACGGACGAGGCTCAGCGCCTCCAGTTGCAGCTTCGCCTGCATGCCCGCGCCGAAGATGGCGGCGACCGTGGCATCAGGCCGTGAGAGATGCCGGGCCGCGACGGCGCCGGCGGCGGCGGTGCGCACGTCCGTCAGGTAGCCGTTGTCGAGCAGCACCGCCTCGACGAGGCCGGTCGTCGCCGAGAACAGCACCATCAGGCCGTTGGTGCTCGGCAGGCCGATCTTCGGATTGTCGAAGAAGCCGGGGCTGATCTTGATCGCGAAGCCGGAAAGGCCGGGCACATAGGCGGTCTTCACGTCCACCTCGCCGCGATGCTCGGGAATGTCGAGCCTCAGGATCGGCGGCATGGCGACGGCCTTGGTGGCGAGCGCATGGAAGGCGTCCTCCACGCAGGCGATCGCCTCAAGGTCGAGCGGAACGATGCGCCGCAACTCCGCTTCCGTCAGTATCTTCATCCGTGTCACGCTGCGTCCTCGCCGTTCATCACCCGCAGGTGCTGGCCCATATCCACGTTGCGGCCGGAAAGAAGGAGCGCCACCGGGCCGTCCAGCCGGCCGAGCCGGCCGGACAGCAGCGCCGCGATGCCGACCGCCCCCGCCCCCTCGATCACCTCGCGCTCGGCGGCATAGGCATGGTGCATGCCGGCGGCGATCTCGGCCTCCGAAAGCAGGATCACGTCGTCGAGCAGCGCCCCGCACATCGCGAAGGTCACGGCATTGTCGAGGCCGATGCCGCCGCCGAGCGAATCGGCAAGGCTTTCCACCTCCTCGACCGCCACCGGCCGTCCGGCATCGAGGCTCGCCTTCATCGCCGCGCCGCGCTGCATGGTGAGGCCGATGACGCGCGCCTTCGGCGCCCGTCCCTTCACCGCCGCTGCAACGCCGGCGGCAAGCCCGCCGCCCGACAGCGGCACGAGCACCGTCGCCACGTCGGGCATCGCCGCGACGATCTCCAGCCCGAGCGTGCCCTGCCCTGCCACCACGGCCGCGTCGTCGAAGGGCGGCACCATGACGAGGCCCTCTTCCGCGACCAGCCGGTCCACCTCAAGCTGCGCCTCGTCCTGCGACCGGCCGACGATGCGCACATCGGCGCCGAGCCGGCGGATTTCCGAGACCTTGTTCTCCGGCACGAGCCTCGACATGCAGATCGTGGCGCGCGATCCCTCGGCCTTCGCCGCATGGGCCAGCGCCCGGCCGTGATTGCCCGTCGAGGCCGCCACCACGCCCCGCGCCCGCGCGTCCGGCGTCAGCGACAGAACCGCGTTCGTCGCCCCGCGCAACTTGAAGCTGCCCGTCGTCTGGTGATGCTCCAGCTTCAGCCCGACCGGCACGCCGCACCGTTCGGAAAGCGACGCCGACAAAACGAAGGGCGTGCGCAGCACCCGGCCCTCGATGCGCCGGGCGGCCTCTTCGATATCCGCCAATGTCACGGGAAGGTCTCTCTTCGTCATGCGTCACCGACCGGGATAGGCGCAGGTCATCAGCCGGCCGAGCGCCGGCCGGGCCACCTCGTCGCCGCACAGGCGAAGGCACGCCCAGGCGGTGGCAAGATTGCTGGTGACCACCGGCTTGCCGACGGCGGCCTCGATCTGCGCCGCCACGCCCGCCGCGCGCACGGCGGTGCAGGAGATGAAGAGCGCGTCGCACTCCGGCGCCGTCGCCTCTTTCGCAAAGGCGACGATCTCTTCCGGCGTGATCCGCGCCATTTCGCGATCGTCGCTAAGCCCGAGGCAGGTGAAGCGGGCGATGTCGAAGCCGAGGGCCGAAAAATAGTCCGCCATCGGCCGACTGGTTTCGAGCGTATAGGGCGTCAGGACGGAAATCCGCTTTGCGCCGAGCGCCTTCAGGCCGGAAACCGCCGCGGCGGTCGGCGTGACGACGGCGGCGGTCGGCTTGGCTGCCTTGACCGCGGCTTTCACTTCCGCATCGCCGATGACGACCGAGGCCGAGGTGCAGGAATACATCACCACATCCAGCGGCTCTTCCGGCAGGATGAGCGCCGCGCCCGCCGTCAGCGAGGGCTGCATGGCGCGCAGATTGTCCGGCGTCACCGGGTTGGCATAGGGGATGCGGGTGGCGTAGACGCCGATCCGCCCGCTCGCCACCATGCGCTGGAAATCGACTTCCGTCGTGTGGTCGGTCGCCAGGATGATCAGGCCGACGCGCTTTTCCAGCGGACGGGCGTCGAGCTTCGGCGCACGGGAGGCCAGCGAGAGATCAAGGGTCCGCATCAGCGCTCCTCCAGCCGGGCATAGCGCTCTTCCAGCCAGCGCAGGAAGACGACGGAGATCAGGCTCATGATCAGGAAGAACACGCCGACCAGCGTCATCGGCTCGATATAGCGATAGCTGCTGTTGGCGACGCTCTTGGCCTGGTTCATCAGTTCCAGCACCGTGATGGCGGAGAGCAGCGGGGTCTCCTTGAACATCGCGATGAGATAGTTGGCGAGCGCCGGGATCATCGGCGGGAGCGCCTGCGGCAGGACGACATGAATCCACGTCTGTCGGCCGGTGAGGTTCGTCGCCTTCGCCGCCTCCCACTGGCCGCGCGGCACGTTCTCGATGCCGGCGCGATAGACCTCCGCCGCATAGGTGCCGTAGTGCAGGCCGAGCCCGATGACGCCGGCGAGCAGTGCCGGCAGGCGGATGCCGATATCGGGCAGCACGTAGAAGATGAAATAGAGCTGCACGAGCAGCGGCGTGCCGCGGATGAACTCGACGACGAAGCCCGTGGCCCTGGCGAGCGGCTTCGGCGCCGTCATGCGCAGGATGGCGAAGACGAGGCCGATCACGGCGGCGACGGCGGCGCCCAGCACGGTCGCCAGCAGCGTGATCTTCAGCCCCTGGAGCAGGGTGGGCATGATCTCCCAGACGAAATTCCAGTCCCATTCCATCGTCAGGTCCTCACACCATCGAGGCCGCGGGTGACGCGCCGTTCCAGCCAGCGCATGGCGGTGGAGATGGCGAGCGCCATCAGGAAGTAGAGAACGAGGATGACGGCGAAGGGGACGAGCGTGTTGCCGGTCTGCGCGCGCACCACCTGGGCCTGGAAGGTCATGTCGGTGAGCGAGATCAGCGAGACGACGGCGGTGCCCTTCAAAAGCTCGATCGCATTGTTGCAGAAGGTCGGCAGCATCAGGGGCAGCGCCTGCGGCAGGATGACGTGGCGCATCGCCTGGCCACGCGTCAGGTTGAGCGCGATGCAGGCCTCGCGCTGCTCGCGGCCGATCGCCTTGACCGCGCCGCGCACCACCTCCGCTCCGTAGGCCCCGACATTGAGGCCGAGGGCCAGGACGCCCGCCTGCAGCGGCGACAGCGTGACCCCGGCGAAGGGCAGCACGAAATAGACCCAGAAGAGCTGCACGAAGATCGACGTGCCGCGGAAGAACTCGATATAGGCGGTGGCCAGCGCCCTGGCCGCCGCGAAGCGGCTGACGCGGCCGAGCCCGGCGACGAACGCCATGACGAGGGCGAGCGCCGAGCCGAGGACGGTGAGCTGAAGCGTCACCAGCGCGCCTTGCAGGATCAAGCCTATGTAGCCGGACCAGTCGGTCATGGTGTGTTCCACGTTAACGTCAACGGAGCGGCGCCCCTCATCCGCCTGCCGGCACCTTCTCCCCGCAAGCGGGGAGAAGGGAGAACAGGAACCGGCTCCCCGCCCATCATGGCACGCGATGACGGGAAAACCTGGCCACCAGCCCCTTCTCCCCGTTTAGGGGGAGAAGGTCGCGGCAGCGGGATGAGGGGCAAATCCGCCAATTTTACTGCGCCGCGCAGAGCTTCTCGCGCGTCGTCGACATGGCGGCTGCGGCGGAGAAGCCGTAGGGCTCGATGATCTTGGCGAATTCACCGGATTCCTTCAGCTTGGCGAGTTCCACGTCGAAGGCATCACGCAGCGCCTCGTTGCCCTTCTTGAAGGCCGCGCCGTCGCAATAGACCGGAGCGCCCTCGACCGGCGCGACGACCTCGATATTCGGGTCGTTCGCCTTGGACACGAGGTCGTTGATCGACAGGACCGGCAGCGAATAGACGTCGATGCGGCCGTCCTGCAGCATCTTCAGGCCGCTCTGGCCGTCCGGCACGACGATGACGCGGTCACGCGGCACGCCGGCTTCGAGCGCCAGCTTCTCTTCCGTGCCGCCGCCCGGCGCGCCGATCTTGGCGTCCGGATTGTCGGCGATGTCCTTGTAGCTCTTCAGCCCGAGCGGATTGCCCTTCTTCAGCGCGAAGGCCTCGGCATCGCACAGGATCGGCTCGGAATAGGCGACGGCCGCGCAACGCTCCGGCTTCATGAAGAGGCCGGCGGTGATGACGTCGTGCCGGCCGGCCTGCAGGCCCGGGATCATCGCGCCGTATTCCGAGATCGAGGCGACGATGTCTTCGACGCCGAGGCGCTTGAACACCTCGCGGGCAACATCGGGCGCCGCGCCCGAAACCTTGCCGTCGGCGGCGACCGCCGTGAACGGCGGCTCGTTGGCGATGGCGACGCGGGCAAAGCCCTGCTCCTTCAGTTCCGCAAGCTTGCCGTCATCGGCGAAAGCCGGCGCGGCGGTAACGACCGCCATCAGCGCGCTCGCGCCGGCGGCCATGGTCAAAAACGTCCTCATGCTCATTGTTCCGAACTCCTCTGGCTGTTCCGTTGTTGCTTGGAGCCTTGTTTCCGAGGAAGACCCTCAGACGCGGTGCCCTGCCGCGATGATCTTGCGCAGGAAGGTCTGCGTGCGTTCCTGCCTGGGATTGCGGAAAATCTCGTCCGGCTTGCCCTCCTCGACGATCTTGCCGCGATCGAAGAACAGGATGCGGTCGGCGAAATCGTGGGCGAAGCCCATCTCGTGCGTGACGAGCAGCATGGTCATGTCGGTCTCGGAGGCGAGCTTGCGCATGACGTTCAGCACCTCCTCGACCAGTTCCGGGTCGAGCGCCGAGGTCACCTCGTCGAACAGCATGATCTTCGGCGAGAGCGCCAGGGCGCGGGCGATGGCGACACGCTGCTTCTGTCCGCCGGACAGCTGGGCGGGCATGTTCTTGGCCTTGTCGGCAAGGCCCACCATGTCGAGAAGCTCCATCGCCCGCTTCTCGGCCGCGGCCTTCGCCACACCCTTGGTCAGCATCGGCGCCAGCGTGACATTGTCGAGCACGCATTTGTGCGGGAAGAGATTGAAGTGCTGGAAGACCATGCCGATCTTCTCGCGCATTTTGTGCAGGTGCCGGTCGTCCGCCGGCACGAGGCCGCCGTTCTTCGGCATGTGGTAGAGCTGGTCGCCGTCGACCTCGATATGCCCGTCGCTGATCGTCTCCAGCGTCATCAGGATGCGCAGGATCGTCGTCTTGCCGGAGCCGGAGGGGCCGATGAGGGCGAGCTTCTCGCCCGGCAGCACCTCCATCGACAACCCGTCGAGCACGGTCAAGGCACCGTAGCGCTTCACGATATTGTCGATGCGGATGATGGGTGCGGCCATGCATGTCTCTCCCTGTCGAGACCGTGTTGGCCTAACGATGCGCGGCGATCGAAATCATGTCAATGTAGATAATAATCTCATGACAATTATTGTTTCGCCGCCCGTTTCGCGGGCACCGCGACTCAAATCGCGAGCAGCAGCGCCTCCGGGTTCCCGCTGGCCAGCGAAGCCAGAATGCCGAGCCCCGTGCGAAGTTCCTGCTCCGTCGTAGAGCCAAGGGAGATGCGCACCGCCGGCTGCCAGCCCTGGTCGGCGGTGCGGAAGGAGGAGCCGGGCGCGATGGCGACGCCGCGCAGGCGGGCCTGCGAGACGAAGCCCTCCTCCGTGTGCCCTTCCGGCAGCGGCAGCCAGACATGCAGGCTCTGTGGATGCGACCGGTAGGGCAGGCCCGCGAAGATCTCCTCCGCGATGGCGTGGCGCGCGGCCAGTGCCCCGCGCTGCCACGTGACGAGTTCCATCGCCGTGCCGTCGCCGACCCAGCGCGTGGCGATCTCGGCGATCGAGGGCGTCGCCATCCAGTTCGAGACGAGATGCCGGTTGGCGACGGCCGCGACATAGCGGTCGGGCGCGGCGAGATAGCCGATGCGCAGGCCCGGCACCGTGATCTTGGTGAAGCTCGTCACGTAGAGCGTGCGCTCCGGCGCATAGGCGGCGATCGGCGGCGCGCGTTCCTCGACGAGCGGCCCCAGAATGTCGTTCTCGATGATCGCGATGTTGTGGCGGCGCGCCACCTCGGCCAGCGCCTGCCGGCGCTCCGCGCTCATCAGCGTCGCGGTCGGGTTGATGACGGAGGGCTGCAGGAACACCGCGCGGATGACGCCCTTGCGGCAGGCCTCGTCCAGCGCCTCGGGGATCATGCCGTCGCGGTCGATCGGCAGGCCTTCGAGATGGAGGCCGAGATAGGTGGAGAGCGGCACCAGCGTGTGGTGGCTGATCGCCTCCGTGGCGACCGTCGCGCCGGGCGGGGCGACGCTCATCAGCGCCACCGTCATGCCCGACGTCGCGCCGTTGGTGAGGCTGATGTTGAGCGGCGAGATGTCGAGCCCGCAGCGCGCCAGCCATTCGGCCGCGACGTTGCGGTGGCGCGGGAACACCATGTTGGGCCGGAAGGACAGCGCCGAGCTCGACGGCAGGTTCTCCGCCAGCCAGCCGAAGGCCTCGCGCATGCGCTCCAGGTGAATCTGCTCGCAGACGGGCTTGAGGATCGACAGGTCGATCAGCTCGCCGAGCCGCTCGGGCAGATAGGGCGGCTCCGGCTCCTTCGGCCGCGTCTGCACGAAGGAGCCGCGGCCGATCTCGCCGGAGATCAGGCCGCGCCGGATCAGCTCGTCATAGGCGCGGCTGACGGTCTGCACGGAAAGTTTCAGGTCGTCGGCGAGCTTGCGGTGTGGCAGAAGGCGTGTACCGTTGGGCAGCAGTCCTTCCTGGATGGCGCGGGCGATCTGCTCGGCGAGGGAAAGATAGGCCGGCCGGCGCAATTGGGATATATCGGGTCGCCAATTTGTCATGATTTCAACAGTGCTCAAATTCAGTTCAATTGACAACGCCAAAATGCCTTTCCATTGTCTTTTTCCTCGCTTTGACATGATATCCGCCCGGAGGGCGACCGCATGAAACTCGACGCCATCGACCTGCGCATCCTGGAGGCGATCCAGGAGAACGGGCGCATCACCAAGCTGGCGCTGGCGGAGAAGGCGGGGCTTTCCCCGACGCCCTGCTGGCTGCGGCTGCGCAAGCTGGAAAAGGCGGGCATCGTCACGGGCTATCACGCGCGCGTCGCGGTGCGGCGCCTGGCGCCGGTCGCCAGCGTCCTGATGGAGGTGACGCTCGCCAACCACCGCCAAGCCGATTTCGACCGCTTCGAGCGCGCGGTGGCGGCAACGCCGGAGATCGTTGCCTGCTGGTCCGTCGGCGGCGGGGTGGATTACATCCTGAAGATCATGGCCCCCGACATCGACGCCTACCAGCGCCTCGTCGACGGCCTGCTCGACCGCGAACTCGGCATCGACCGCTACTTCACCTACATCGTCACCAAGACGGTGAAGGAGGAGACCGTCCTGCCGCTGGAAGTGCTGCTGCCTTCGCAGGAGTGACCGCGACGTAGAGAGATTGTCTACGCCGCATCGCCGGTTTGGCCAAAGTCTCTGCCGCCCGCCCCGGCAATAGACAATCTGTCGTCCCGCCTCTGGCAGACTCACCGTCGACACGAGCCAGAGGAGGCCGCCATGACCGCCCTATTCGCCCGCACCACCTTCCACGATGCGCTCGCCCGCCTCGGCGACCCTCATCTGCTGCGCGAACTCTCCTATGTCGGCGGCCGCTGGGTGGCGGGCCGCGCCGGCGACAGTTTTGCCGTGACGGACCCCGCCTCCGGCGCCACGCTCGCCTGGGTCGCCGCGCTCGATGCCGGCCAGACCGCGGACGCCGTCTCGGCGGCGGCGAATGCCTTCCCCGCCTGGCGGGACCTGCTGCCGCAGCAGCGCGCCGCGATCCTGCGCAAATGGCACGGGCTGATCCTGGAGGCGCGCGAGGACCTCGCGTTGCTGATGACGCTGGAACAGGGCAAGCCGCTCGCCGAATCCCGCGGCGAGATCGACTATGCCGCCTCGTTCATCGAATGGTATGCCGAGGAGGGAAAACGCCTCAACGCCGAGAGCGTGACGAGCCACCTGCCGGGCGCCGAGATGATCGTGCGCCGCGAGGCGCTCGGCGTCGTCGGCATCGTGACACCGTGGAACTTCCCCGCCGCCATGGTCACCCGCAAGGCGGCGGCAGCGCTCGCCGCCGGCTGCACCGTCGTCGCCCACCCCTCCAGCGAGACGCCGCTTTCCGCCCTCGCGCTGGCCGAACTCGGCGAGCGGGCCGGGCTTCCCGCCGGCGTGTTCAACGTTCTGACGGGGAAAGCCGCCACCATCGTCGGCTGCATGAACGCCGACGCCCGCGTGCGGGCCATGAGCTTCACCGGTTCGACCGAGATCGGCAGGCTGATCGCCGGCCAGTGCGCGCCGACCATGAAGCGGCTCGTCATGGAACTCGGCGGCCATGCGCCGCTGATCGTCTTCGCCGACGCCGATATCGACAAGGCGGCGGATATCGCGGTCAACGCCAAGTTCGCGACCTCGGGCCAGGATTGCCTTGCCGCAAACCGCATCTATGTCGAGCGCCCCGCCCTTGCCGCCTTCACCAGCGCCTTCAAGGCGCGCGTCGCGGCGCTGAAGGTCGGCGCGGGGCTGGAGGCGGATGTCGAGATCGGCCCGCTGATGCACGAGCGCGCCATCGCCAAGGTGGAGGAGCAGGTAGCCGACGCCGTAAAGCACGGCGCGAAGGTCCTCACAGGCGGCAAGCGCCACAAGGCCGGTCCGCTGTTCTACGAGCCGACGCTTCTGACCGAGGTTTCCGACGACGCGCTGATCATGCGTGAGGAAACCTTCGGCCCCGTCGCCGCCGTCACCGCCTTCGACAGCGAGGCGGAGGTGATCGCCCGTGCCAACGACACCGAATACGGCCTCGTCGCCTATGTCGTCACCGAGAACGGCGCGCGCCAGATGCGGCTTGCCCGCGCGCTGGAATACGGCATGGTGGCTGTCAATCGCGTGAAGATCACCGGCGGCCCGATCCCCTTCGGCGGCTGGAAGCAATCCGGCCTCGGCCGCGAAGGCTCGCGCCACGGCATGGAGGCCTTCACGGAACTGAAATATCTCTGCATCGACACCGCTGCCTGATCCCGGGCAACGAACCATACCGAAAGGAAAAGACCATGCTCGACAGACGCAACGAACTCACCGCCTGGGACCGCGACCACTTCTTCCATCCCTCCACCCATATGGGCATGCATGCCCGCGGCGAGACGCCGACGCGCGTCATCGAGGGCGGCGAAGGCGTCTACATCACGGACAGCAACGGCAAGAAGAGCCTCGACGCCTTTGCCGGCCTCTATTGCGTCAATGTCGGCTACGGCCGCACGAAGATCGCCGATGCCATCGCGGAGCAGGCCAAGAACCTCGCCTATTACCACGCCTATGTCGGCCACGGCACGGAAGCCTCGATCACGCTGTCCAAGATGATCATCGACCGCGCGCCGGAAGGCATGAGCCGCGTCTATTTCGGCCTGTCCGGTTCGGATGCCAACGAGACGAACATCAAGCTCGTCTGGTACTACAACAACATCCTCGGCCGGCCGGAGAAGAAGAAGATCATTTCGCGCTGGCGCGGCTACCATGGCTCCGGCGTCATGACCGGCTCCTTGACCGGTCTTCACCTCTTCCACAACGCCTTCGACCTGCCGCGCGCTCCGATCCTGCACACGGAAGCCCCCTATTTCTTCCGCCGGCCGGACCGGTCGATGGACGAGGAGCAGTTCGCGCAAGATTGCGCCGACAAGCTGGAGGAGATGATCCTTGCCGAGGGCCCGGACACCGTCGCCGCCTTCATCGGCGAGCCGATCCTCGGCACCGGCGGCATCGTGCCGCCGCCGAAGGGTTACTGGCAGAAGATCCAGGCCGTGCTCGACAAATACGACATCCTCTTGATCGCCGACGAGGTCGTCACCGGCTTCGGCCGCCTCGGCACGATGTTCGGCTCGGACCATTACGGCATGAAGCCCGCCCTCATCACCATCGCCAAGGGCCTCACCTCGGCCTACGCGCCGCTCTCCGGTACCATCGTCTCGGACAAGGTCTGGGAAGTGCTGGTCAAGGGTTCGGATGAACTCGGCGCCATCGGCCACGGCTGGACCTATTCCTCGCACCCGATCTGCGTCGCCGCCGGCGTCGCCAATCTCGAACTCATCGACGAACTCGGCCTCGTGGAAAATGCCGGCACCACCGGCGCCTATTTCCGCAGCGAACTCGCCAAGGCCGTCGGCGGCCACAAGCATGTCGGCGAGGTGCGCGGCGACGGCCTGATGGCGGCGATCGAATTCGTCGAGGACAGGGACGACCGCGTCTTCTTCGATCCGGGCAGGAAGATCGGCCCGCAGGTGTCGGCCGCCCTTCTGGAGCGCGGCGTCATCGGCCGCGCCATGCCGCAGGGCGATATCCTCGGCTTCGCCCCGCCGCTGTGCCTGACGAAGGACGAGGCGGACACCGTGGTGAAGGCGACGGCCGAGGCCGTGAAGTCGGTTCTCGGATAAACCCGGTCACCCCGTCATGTCGGGGCCAGCGCTCAGCAGCGTTGGCCCCGACTTAAGAACTTGCCGCCCTGATGAAAGCATCGAAGACGCGCGCGCCGGGATGACTGTCCGGGGCGAGCCGTTCCGGATGCCATTGCAGGCCCATCGCAAACGTATAAGCCGGCACCTCGATTGCCTCGATCACGCCGTCCGGGCCGCGCGCGGTGACGACCACGGCGTCGGATGCCTCGACGATCGCCTCGCGGTGGAACGTGTTCACGCTGAAGCGGTCGGCCTTGACGATGCCGGCCATTCTGGTGCCGGGCGTCACCTCCACATCGTGGAGCACATCCCCCCGGTCATGATCGAGCGCGCCGGGCCAGGCGGCGCGTATATCCGAGACCATCCGGCAGCCATGCAGGCAGGCGAGCATCTGCATGCCGTTGCAGATGCCGAGGACGGGTTTGTCGCGGTCGAGAAAGCCCTTCATCAGCGCCATGTCGACGGCAAGGCGGTCCGACAGTGGATACTGCGACCGGTCGCCCGCGACATACCATTCCGCAGGGAAATTGATACGCCCGCCGACGCTCACGAAGCCGTCGAATTCCTCGACAACGTCATCGACCATGTCGGCCGCGTAGGGAATGCCGAAGGCAAAGCCGCCAGCCCGGCCGATGGCGGAGAAATAGTGCTTCGAAACGTCGTAGCGCTCCCCGCCCGTGCTGGTGTTCTCGTCCATGATGACGGCGATCTTCGGCTTGCGGGCCATATGCTCCACCTTTTCGAACGTCTCAGCGAGACCTTGCCAACCGCACACGGTGATTCCCGGTGATCTGGACCAGCTCGGAAGGCGACGGCGGCATGAACACGTCGGGCGCGATGCTGCCGTCGGAGACGAAGCTGCGGCCTGCCAGCTGCGGCAGGTCGGCGAACCGGTCTTCCCTTGCCGCAGGGTTGAGCGCGGTATCGGGATCGGGAATGGCGGCGATCAGGCGGCGCGTATAGGGATGGGCCGGCGCTTCGAAGATCTGCCGCCAGCCGCCCTCCTCCACCACCTCGCCGAAATACATCACCAGCACCCGGTCGCTCATGTGCTCGACCACGCTCAGGTCATGGCTGATCATGATGTAGGAGAGGCCGCGCTTTTCCTGCAGGTCGAGCAGGAGGTTGATGATCTGGGCGCGGATCGAGACGTCGAGGGCGGAGACCGGCTCGTCGAGCACGACGATCTCCGGCTCGAGGATCAGCGCGCGGGCAATGCCGATGCGCTGGCGCTGGCCGCCGGAAAACTCGTGCGGATAGCGGGCCGCCTGTTCGGGCGTCAGGCCGACATCCTTCAGCATCGCCTCGATGCGGCCCTCGATCTCCGACGCCGCCGTGATGCCGTGCAGCTTCAGCGGCGCGGTAAGCGAGCTGCGCACGGACTGGCGCGGGTTCAGCGAGGCATAGGGGTCCTGGAAGACCATCTGCACCGCCTTGGCGCGCTGCATTCGACCCGGCGCGCCGGGACCTGCGAGCGGCTGGCCGCGATAGCGGATCGTGCCCTCCGTCGGCTCCTGGAGGCCGAGGATGGAGAGCGCCGTGGTGGACTTGCCGCAGCCGGATTCGCCGACGATCGACAGGCATTCGCCCTTGGCGAGGTCGAAGCTGATGCCGTTGACGGCGTGCAGCATGCGCCGCCCCGTGCCGAACAGGCCGCCGCCGGAAATCGGGAAGCGGACATGAAGGTCGTTTACTTCCAGCAGGGGATCAGTCATGGCCGGCCCCCTGCGCCCCGCGCGGCGCGATGAAGCGTGTTTCCGTCAATATCGAGCGGTCGGCGATGATGCTGTCGATATCGACGAGACGCTGGCGGCCATGTTCGCTGCGGCTGCCGAGGCGCGGCAGGGCGCCGAGCAGGCCGCGCGTATAGGCGTGGCGCGGATCCTCGAAGAGCGCCCGCGTCTCGTTCTCCTCAACGAGGCACCCCGCATACATGACCCCGACGCGCTGGCAGATGCTGGCGATGACGCCGAGATCGTGGCTGATGAAGAGCACGGCCGTGCCGCGTTCGGCGCAAAGTTCCTTGATGAGGCGCAGCACCTCGGCCTGTACGGTGACGTCGAGTGCCGTGGTCGGCTCGTCGGCGATGAGGAGATCGGGATTGCAGGCGAGCGCCATGGCGATCATCACGCGCTGGCGCAGGCCGCCGGACATCTGGTGCGGGAAGTTCCTCGCCCGGCGATCGGGATTGGGCACGCGCACATTGCCCAGCGCCTCGATGGCGAGTTTTTCCGCCTCGCCCCAGCTCTTGCCCTGGTGCAGCACGAACATCTCGGCGATCTGCCGGCCGACGGTGGAGAGCGGGTTCAGCGCCGTCATCGGCTCCTGGAAGATCATCGCGATGCGGTTGCCGCGAAGGCGCCGCATCTCGCGTTTCGGCAGGGAAATGAGGTTCTGTCCCTTGAACAGGATCTCGCCGCCCGAAACGGCGAGCGGCTTCTTCAGGAGCCCCATGACGGCAAGCGAGGTGATCGACTTGCCGGAGCCGGATTCGCCGACGAGCCCGTAGGCTTCGCCCGGCATGATCTGGAAGGAGACGTCCTTCAGCAGCGGGTGATGGGCGGAGCGGCCGACGGCGACGCCGAGCCGAAGGTTCCTTATGTCGAGAAGCGGCGCGGTCATAGCTTGCGCGTCCTCATATGCGGGTCGAGGCTGTCGCGCAGGCCGTCGCCGAGAAGGTTGAAGCCGAGCACGGAGAGGAAGATGGCAAGGCCGGGGAAGATCGCCACCCAGGGCGCGAGCTGGATGAGCTGGCGCGCATCCGTCAGCATCGAGCCCCAGCTCGGGAACGGCGGCTGGATGCCGAGGCCGAGGAAGGAGAGCGCCGCCTCGGAAAGCACCGCCGAGCCCATGCCGAGCGTCGCCATGACGAGGATCGGGCCCATCATGTTGGGCAGGATCTGCG
The DNA here is from genome assembly GCF_040812195.1 of Shinella sp. S4-D37. Taxonomy (NCBI): domain Bacteria; kingdom Pseudomonadati; phylum Pseudomonadota; class Alphaproteobacteria; order Hyphomicrobiales; family Rhizobiaceae; genus Shinella; species Shinella sp. S4-D37. The sequence goes on from NZ_JBFNXL010000003.1 coordinate 197,643, forward strand.
TGAACATGATGCGCAGGTCCCCGTAGCCGAGCGTCTGCGCCGCCTGCACATAGCCCTGCGATTTCAGCGACAGCGTCGAGGAGCGGGCGATGCGGCAGGTCCAGCTCCAGTTGGTGAGGCCGAGCGCGATCAGAAGCGACGGCAGGCCGGGACCGAGCACGGCCATGACGGCGAGCGCGAAGATCAGCGAGGGGATGGCGAGCATGACATTGGTGAGGCCGTTCACCAGGTCGTCCCACCAGCCGCCCCAGTAGCCGGCGGTCATGCCGAGCGTGATGCCGATGACCGAGTTGATCACCTGCGAGACGATGCCGACCGTCAGCGAGATCTGCGCGCCGTAGAGGATGCGGGTATAGACATCGCGGCCCTGCGCGTCCGTGCCGAACCAGAAGGTGGCGTCGGGCGGCAGTTCCGAGCTCATCAGGTCCGCGTCGAGCACCGGGTCGAAGGGCGCGATCCACGGGGCGAGCACGCCGGCGAGGATGACCAGCGCCGTCAGCGTCGCACCGAGCCAGAAGTTGAAGCCGAGGCGCATTCCCGTCACTCCTGCTTGATGCGCGGATCGATCGCGGCATAGATCAGATCGACGGCGGTGTTGATGACGAGGAACCACAGCACGATGACGAGGATCGTGCCCTGCACCACGGGAATGTCGCGGATGGCAACGCTGTCGACCAGAAGCGAGCCGATGCCCGGCCAGGCGAACAGCTTCTCGATGACGACGGCCTGGCCGATCAGCGAACCGAACTGCAGGCCGACCGTGGTGACGATCAGCACCAGCGCATTCCTCGCCACATGCCAGCGCACGACCTTCATCTCGCTCATGCCCTTGGAATGGGCGGTGCGGATGAAATCGGCGTTGAGCACGTCGAGGACGCCCGCCCGCGTGGTGCGCGCCAGAAGCGCCAGCGGCGTGACGCCGAGCGTGACGGCGGGCAGGATGAGATTGCTGAACGAGCCGTCGCCATAGCCGAAGCTCGGCAGCCAGTTCAGTTGCAGGGCGAAGAGATACATCATCAGGAGGCCCAGCCAGAACTGCGGCATGGAGAGCCCCGAGACGGCGCCGATCATCGTCACCGTGTCGAGCACGGAGCCTGGCCGGAGCGCGGCGAGGAAGCCGAGCGGCACGCCGACGACGAGGGCGAAGACCATGGCGGCGATGGCCAGTTGCAGCGAAGCCCACATGCGGTCGTTGATGAGGTCGATCACCGGCTGGCGGGTGCGGAAGCTGGTGCCGAGATCGAACTGCGCGAGATCCGTGACATAGGTCGTGAAGCGTTCCAGCAGCGGCTTGTTGAGGCCGAATTCCTCGTTGAGGCGGGCGATCATCTGCGGGTCGGCGGCGCGCTTGCCATCGGCGAAGAGGCTGGCGGCGAAGGTGCCGGGCACGACGGAGAAGATGACGAAGATCAGCAGCGCCACCACGACGACCGTCGGGATGATCTGGAAGATGCGGCGCAGGGTGAAGCGAAGCATGAGCGGTTCCGTGTTGGCCGCCCTTGCGGGCGTGACAATCGATAAGGGGGGGCGACATTGATGCCGCCCCCGAACCCCTCAAGGCTTACTTGCGCGAATCCGGCGCGGTGTCGTCGATCCAGATCTCGTCATAGGGCTGGACCGCCAGTTCCGTCGCGTTGGGAACGAGGCCGTGGATCCACGGCTGGTAGGCCATGACCGCCTTGTTGTAGTTGAAGAACCAGACCGGCGCGTCGTCCTGCACGATGTTGTTGGCCTGGCGCAGGATGTCGTTCTGCTTGGCGGGATCCCGCTCCTGCTGGGCCGCATCATAGAGCTTGTCGAATTCGGCGCTCGCGTAGCTCGTATAGTTGCAGGCCGATTGCGCCGTCTTGGAATGGAAGCAGCGCAGCGCGTTCAGCGGATCGGGACCGGACAGGTTCGACCAGATGAAGGCCTGGAAGTTGTTGGTCGTCACCGCCTCGCCGAGCGCCGAGCTTTCCACCGGCTTCGGCTTCACGGTGATGCCGACCTTCTGCAGCATCGGCAGGATGGCCTCGACGATCGGCACGCCCCAGCTTTCGTTCGGGCTCGCCGTCACCTCGAATTCGAAGCCGTCGGCATAGCCGGCTTCGGCCAGCAGGGCCTTGGCCTTTTCCGGATCGAAGGCATAGGCCGGCTTGTCCTTGTCGAAGGCCGGCGAGGAGATCGGCAGCCAGCCGGAGGCCGGATAGGCCTTGTTCTTGACGAGGCGCTCGATGATCAGCGGCGCGTTGATGGCGTGGTTGATCGCCTGGCGCACCCTTTTGTCCTTGAAAGGCTCGAACGCGGGGTTGAAGCCGATATTGCGGGTATAGACCTCGGCGACCTCCAGCAACTGCCCCTTCAGCGCATCCTCGCCCTGATAGGCCTGGTACTGCGTCGGGCCGAGGATGGAGACGTCGATCTCCTTGTTGCGGAAGGCGACGTCGCGCGCGGCGTCCTCGGCCATCAGCACGATGTTGATGCGGTCGAGATAGGGCTTGCCCTCCTCGTAGTACTTGTCGAACTTCTCGACGACGACCTGCGAACCCGGCACATGCTCCTTGAAGACGAAGGCGCCGAGGCCGACGGGGTTCTTCGCAAAGCTCGTTTCGTCCTCGACATTCGACGGGTAGATGACCGTCGTGTTCTGCATCAGCGGGAAGCCGGGATTGATCGGTCCGGTGTAGGTGATCTCCAGCGTGTTGTCGTCGATCTTCTTCAGGCCGGAAATCTCGTCCGCCTTGCCGGCGATATAGTCGTCCGCGCCCTTGATGTTGGCGATGAAGCTGGCGCCCGGGAAGGCGTTCTTCGGATTGGCGATGCGCTTGTAGCTGTAGATGAAGTCGTCGGCCGTCAGCGGCTTGCCGTTGTGGAAGACGGCGTTCTTGCGCAGGTGATAGGTGTGGACCGTGCCGTCCTCGGAGACCTCCTCGGAATCGGCCAGTTCCAGCACCGGCTTGTTCTGGATCGAATCCCAGCTGTAGAGCCCGCGATGGATCGCCTGGGTGATGAACTCTTCCTGCGTGTTCGGGCTGGACTGCACGTCGAGCGTGGCGAAGCTCGAGCCGTAGGGTGCGGTGAAGACGAGCGTCCCGCCCTGGCGTTCGCCCGCGGCAAGCGCCCCGGCAGCCACGCCGAGGCTGAGCATTGCGGCCAGTGTCAGTGTCTTGAGCATGTCGTTCTCCCTCTCGTGCCGTTTCGGCATCGTTTCGATTCAGTCCGTCAGGCCGTTAGCGCGCATCATGCACGACACGGCCTGCAAGCAGGGTCAGCAGGCAGCGCGTGCCTGAGAGAATGGTCTTCGGCTCCGCGGCCAGAAGATCGTTGTCGAAGACCGCGATATCGGCCCATTGGCCGGGCAGGAGCCGCCCCTTCACGCCCTCGGCCTTCTGGGAATAGGCGCCGTATTCGGTATAGGCCTGCAGCGCCTCCTCCGGGCTCAGCCGCTCGGACGCGTCCATCACCGTGCCCTTGCCGGTCTGGCGCGTGATCATCGCATGCAGGTTCGGGAAGGGATCGGGCGAGCAAACCGGCGAATCCGAGCCGGTCGACGGTTTCAGGCCGAGGCGCGCCCAGGTGCCGATCGGATAGGACGGCTTGCCGCGCGCCTCCCCGAGCACGGAAATGTAGCTGTCGCCGAAATCGTGGATGAAGGCCATCTGCGGCGCGGGCAGGATGCCGGCGGCCTGCATGCGCGCATGCTGTTCGGGCGTGGAAAAGCCGCAATGCTCGACGCGATGGCGGCGGTCGGGATCGGGATTGGCGGCCAGCGCCTTCTCATAGGCGGTGACGAGCTGTTCGATCGCCCCGTCGCCGATGGCGTGGCAGACCATCTGGTAGCCCCGGTCGTGGCAATCCCTGACGACGGCCTCCACGGTCTCGTCCGGCAGCATCTGCACGCCGATATTGTCGGGCTCGCCCTCGTAGGGCTTCGTCATCCAGGCCGTGCGCCCGCCGGCCGAGCCGTCGAGGAAGACCTTCACGCCGCCGACGCGCAGCATGTCGTCGCCTGCGCCGGAGAGCAGCCCGGCGCGCCAGGCGTCCTCGACGATGGACACGCCCGGATCGCCGAGCAGCGTCAGCCAGACGCGCACCGGCAGGCGGCCGGAAAGCTTCGCCATCTCATAGGCCTGGATCTCGGAGAAGCCGGCGACATGGCCGACCGCCGCATCCATGCAACTCGTGATGCCGAAGGAAAGCAGGTGCCGCCCGGCCCGCTCGATGCCGTCGATCAGTTCCTCGGTGGTCGCCGGCGGCATGGCGGCCTTGACGAGGTTCTGGGCGTTCTCTGCCAGAAGGCCGTTGAGCTTGCCGTCGGTGACGCCGATCACCCCGCCGTCCGGCACCGGCGTCGCCTCGTCGATGCCGGCAAGTTCCAGCGCGCGAGAATTGGCGATGGAGACATGGCCGCAGGCCCGCGTCAGATAGACCGGGTGATCGGGCGCAGCGTGGTCGAGATCATCGCGCGTCGGATGCCGGCCGGTGTCGAGCTTGACCTGGTCGTAGCCGCGGGCGCGCACCCAGCCGCCCTTCGGCGTCGATGCGGCACGTTCGGAAATTCCCTTCATCAGCGCGGAAAGCGTCGGCGCGGCGGCGGGCGTCGCATCGACGAAGCCCATGGCGATGCCGGTCGCGATGAGATGCAGGTGGTTGTCGATGAGGCCGGGCGTCGCAAAGCGGCCCTCAAGGTCGATGACCTCCGTCGCCGGCCCCTTCAGCGCCAGCATATCCGCCGTGCGGCCGGTCGCCAGGACCTTGCCCTGCCAGACGGCGAGGGCCTCGCAGATCCCCTCTTCGCGTCCGCGCCAGATCCGGCCGTTGGTCAGAATGAGATCGGCTTCAATTGCGAATGCCATGCACGCTTCCCCCTGTCGGCACCGGCAAGCCGGCGCCATTTCCTCCACCCGCAACGTGAAAGGTTGCGGCGGACTTGGCCAATTCGCTTTTGGCACGACCCCATGCGAAATCGGCATACCTATTTCGATTGAATGACTTATGATCCGCCCTACGCATGGACAGGATCGAAAGGGAACCGGCTGTGGAACTGAAATGGCTGGAGGATTTCGTGACGCTGGCCGATACGTCCTCGTTTTCGCGCGCCGCCGATTTGCGCAACGTCACCCAGCCGGCCTTCAGCCGCCGGATCAAGCAGCTGGAAAGCTGGCTCGGTGCCACGCTGATCAGCCGCGCCACCATGCCGGCCGAGCTGACGCCGGCGGGGCGCAACTTCCTGCCCGTCGCGCAGGAGGCGATCCGCACCTTCTATGCGGCGCGGGAAGCGCTGCGCCCGTCGCACGAGCCGGGCCTCATCCGCTTTGCCGCCCTGCACACGCTGACGGTCACCTTCTTCCCGCGCTGGCTGAAGACGCTGGAGGGCGCGGGCGGCGCCTTCAGCACCTCGCTCATCCCCGACCGCGGCGGCATCGAGGCCAATCTCGACGCGCTCGTCGGCGACGAGGCGGATTTCTTCCTCACCTATGCCCATCCGGAAGTGCCGTTCCATCTCGACCGCGGGCAGTTCGCCTCGCTGACGGTCGGGCGCGACCGGCTGGTTCCGCTGGTGTCGGAGGAGATCGAGATCGCGGGCCGGATGCAGCCGGGGCACGGCCTCCTCGACCGGGCCGTCGCGCAGCCGCGGCTTGCCGTTCCCTATCTCAGCTACGGCTTCAACTCGTTCTTCGGCGTCGCCCTGTCGCGCCTCATGCTGCGGCGCCCGCCCTTCCGCCGCCGCACGACGCACGAGAACACCATCAGCGCCGGGCTGATGAACATGGCGGTGACGGGCGCGGGAATCTGCTGGCTGCCGGAGAGCCTCGCACGCGAGGAGATCGAGACGGGCCGCCTCGTGCCGGCCTCCGCGGACGAGGGCTGGAACCTCGACCTCGACGTCCGCCTCTACCGCCATGCGGCGAGCCGCACCGGCAAGGTCGAGGAGTTCTGGCGCCGAACGCGCCAGCTCCTCGAACGGACGTCCGCCTGAGATCAGACCTTCAGGAAGAGCAGCGCCCTGAGGATCTCGGAAAATTCCCTGTGCTCGAAGGCGACCGCGCGGGGGCCGTGCGCCCTGGCGCCGGGATACCACGCGGCGCGATAGGCCTCGGTCGGCGTGGAGAATTCGATCACCACCTCGTAGCGATCCGCCGTTGCGGGCAGCGCCTGCGCGAAATCGCCCGACAGCGCCGCCGCCACGCCCTCGCGGATGAGGCGGCGCGACCAGGCGGGCGAGATGGACGTCGCGGCGCGACCCCTTCCGTCCAGCGTCTCCACCGTCGCAAGACCCGGCACCATGGCCCGCGCCTCCGCGCAGATGCCGACGTCGCCGGCCAGGAAGACGGACGGCACGCCGTAGCCGGCCGCGCAGAGCGCGTTGAAGGTGAATTCGGACGCCACCTCGCCGTTCAGCAGGAGCCGCGAGATGCGCAGGTTGGAGGTATGGGCGAGCGGATTGCCCTCCGCGCCGGCCTTCGAATGGTAGCCCGTATAGATCGCCGCGGCGAAGCCGGCGTCGATGCCGAACATCATCTCGTCCGGATGGCCGGACCAGCCGCGCACGATGCGCACATAGTCGGGCAGGCGGTCGAGGAGGAGGTTGCGGCCGCTGTCATGGGCGTCCTTGATCACCACTTCCGTGGCGCCGGCCGCGCGCGCGCCCTCGCAGGCGGCGACCACTTCGCCCGTCATCAGGGCGCGGAACTCGGCCCAGTCGGGATGGGTGCGCTCGGCCTCGTTCCAGTGGGCGATGCCGGCCGTGCCTTCGATATCGGCGGAGATGAAGACTTTCATGGGGCGGGGTTCTCCTTCAGCCAGTCGGCGAGGGCGGGATAGAGGCGGCCGTTCCGCGCCCGCGTGGCGGGGGCCATGCAGAGCGCGTTCAGCACCGCTTCCTGCGCGGTCTCCGCGGCGGCGCGGAAGGCGGTGTCGATGTGATCGTCGGATAGCCTTTGCTGCGTGGCGACGGGCGCGGCCGGATCGTGCTCCACCGGGTCGGCCGTGGTGAAGCAGAGGACGACATCGCCGCTGCCATGGCCCCAGAAGGCGCCGAGCCTTGCAAGCCCCGCCGCGCCGCGGCGGGCGATGCGCTGCAACTGCCGGTCCCCCAGCGGCAGGTCCGTCGCCATGACGACGATGACCGAGCCGCGCTCGGGGCTTGCCGGCACGCGCGGATCGGGCCGTCGGCCATCCGGCAGGACGAGATCGCCGGCCGCACCGAAATTGGCGAGCACCAGCGTGCCGAGCGTGTAATCGCGCCTGCCGATGCGCATCAGCCGCGAGGCCGTGCCGATGCCGGCCTTGAAGCCGAAGGCGGTCATGCCGGACCCGGCGCCGACCGCGCCCTGCTCCACAGCCCCCGGCCGCGCCGCATCGAGGGCCGCCCCGGCGTCCGCGGGCGTCACGCCGAGCGCCTGGATATCGTTGATGCTGCCGTCGTTGCATTCGCAGACCAGCGCGTTGACCGTCGAGGTCTTGCGGCCGATCGCCGGATTGGCCGCGATGGCGCGGCGGATCAGCGCCTCGGTGCAAGCCGCCACGCCGAACGTGTTGGTGAGGAGGATCGGCGTCTCGATCGTGCCGAGCTCGGCCACCTGCATCAGCCCCGCCGACTTGCCGAAGCCGTTGACGACCTCGACCGCCGCCCGCGGTTTGATGCGGAAGAGATCGCCCGGATGCGGCACGATGGCCGTCACGCCGGTGAAAAGGCCGTCGCCGCGCAGCGAGCGATGGCCGACGGCGACCCCGGCAACATCGGTGATGGCATTGCCCGGCCCCGGCTCCAGCCGCCCCTCAGGGATCAGCCCCAGTTCACGCGCCGTCTTCATATCCGCCCCCTCCGGCCCGTCCACCCGTGAAATGCTCTAGACCGAAACGCCGGCCGCTTCCAGATAGAGCGCCTGCAGCGCCCGCGTCCGCGGTCCCGGTTTGCCGTCGCTTATCACCCGGTCGCCGATGCGAACGACCGGCATGACGAGGCTGGAGGCGGAGGTCTGGAAGGCCTCCACGGCGTCCTGCGCCTCCCCCGGCGTGAAGGCGCGCTCCTCGATGGTGAGGCCCTCGGCGGCACAGAGCCGCGCAAGGGCGCGCTGGGTACAGCCCGGCAGGGTGGCCTGCGAGGCGGGCCGGGTGAGGATGCGGCCGTCGGCGGTGACGAGATGGGCGGTCGAGGAGGCGCCTTCCGTCACCAGCCCGTCCTCCACCAGCCAGACGTCGTCGAAGCCGCGGGCACGGGCCGCCTGCTTGGCCATGACCTGGCCGAGCAGCATGGCGGTCTTGATGTCGCGCCGCTGCCAGCGTGGATCGGCGACAAGGTCGACGGAGATTCCGTCCTTCTGGCCCTTGGTGCCGACGAGCGTCCTGGCCTGCGTGAAGCCGACGAGCCGCGACGCAAGCGCCGGCGAATAGAGAAAGTCGCGGTCGGCCTCGCCGCGCGAGACCTGCAGGTAGACGGTGCCGTCCTCAAGGGCGTTGCGGGCGATGAGCTCCTGTTGCACGGCGACGATCTCCGCCCGATCGAGCGCCAGCGGGATATCCAGTTCCTTCAGCGAGCGTTCGAGCCTGGCGAGATGCAGGTCGTTGTCGATCATCCGCCCGCTTATCACCGCCGTCACCTCGTAGACGGCGTCGCCGAACAGGAAGCCGCGGTCGAACAGCCCGATCCGGGCGTCCTCCTCCGGCACGAATTGACCGTGGACGTAGACGATCCTGCCCATCTGTTCCTCTTGCTCACCTGTTGCCTTCGGCGCGGAACATTGGTGCGACTTGCCGCCGCTGACCAATTCAATTTGGGCAGGACCTCATGCAAAAATCGCCTGAGGCATTATTTCACAAGAACTTAGCCATGGTCAGCCGCACCGCTCATAGCGGATCGCGCGCGCCAGCCAGCAGCCGAGCGTCAGCTCGGTGATCTGTCCGGTCGCATCGCGCTCGGCCGCCAGCGTCCAGTCCCCCGGCGCCGGCGCGTCCATCGAGCGGCGCGTGACGACGAGCCAGAGATCGGGCCCGGCCGGCTGGACGATCTCCGGCCGCCCCGTGCCGAGGAAACCCTCCGCCCAGAGATAGGTCCCGCCGTCGCGGCATTCGATGACGATATCCGCCGCCAGTTCGGCGGAGCGGTAGCGGCCCGCAAGGCGCGCATCGCCGGCCGCCGGCGCCGGCGCGACCGGCACCAGCCGCTCGGAATGGTTTTCCGACATCCGCTGCATCATCAGGTCGGCGCCCGCGCGGGCGAGCTTGACGGTCGCGGAGGCAAGGCCGCCGTCCGAAGTCTCCGAAAGGCTTTCCGGCGACGTGCCGAACCGCAGCGTGGCCGTGTCGAGGCCGGGTTCCAGCCGGGCCAGAAGGCCGGTCTCGCGGCTGATCCATTGCCCACCCCAGCGCTCGCCGAGCGGCTGGGAAACGGGGTGCGGCAGGCCGAGCGCACTGCGCAGCAGCCGGTGCGCCGCGCCATGCGCATCGCCGTGGTGGTTGAACATCACCACGACCGAGAGCCGCGCTTCGGCCGAACAGGCCCGGTAGGCCCGGAACCCGCGCAGCGCGCCGCTATGGCCGGTGACGGCGAGGGCGCCGACGCGCGAATGCTGCAGGCCGAAGCCATAGGCGGCCGCCGCGCCGTCGCGGAAGGTCTGCGGCGCCGCAATCCTACGGTAGAGGCTGTCCGTATCCCCGCGCGTCGCATCGATCCAGCGCTCGTAGGCGATCATGTCGTCGAGCGAGGCGGAGATGCCGGCATCGCCCCGCCAGTAGACGCCGTTGTCCGCCGGCAGGTAGCCGGTGGCATCGGTGCCCTCGTAACCGACCACGCCGTCTTCCGGCCGGCGGGTATCGGCGGTCAGCACCGCGCCGGTCATGCCGGCCGGCTCCCAGATGTGCCGCGCATAGAGCGTCTCGAGCGTTTCGCCGGAGACGTCCTCCAGAAGATCGGAGACGAGGCGGAAATTGCCGTTGCTGTAGGAATAGCGCGTGCCGGGCGCAAAGTGCCCGCTGCGCATGCGCTGGAACACAGCTGCCGCATCCTCGCGCGAAAAGGCCTGCTCGGCCCTGGCGCCATGCAGCACGGTCAGCGCCCAGTAGTCGCGCAGGCCCGACTGGTTGTTGCACAGGTCCCGCACGCGCGGCAGCGGGCCTTCGAAATTCGGCAGATGCGCGGCAAGCCGCCCGTCCAGCGCCTCCGGCGCGCCGCAGGCGGCGAGCATGGCCGCACAGGTGAATTGCTTGGAGACCGAGCAGATCGGCAGCCGCGTTGCGGCCGTCATCGCCTGCCGCGCCTCCAGGCTCGCAAAGCCCCAGGCGCGAAGGGCGACGATGCGTCCCTCGCTGACCACGCCGGCGACCCCGCCCGGCCCGGGAAACCGCACGGGAAGCGCATCCATCTCCGCTTCCAGCCGCCTGTCGTCGATCATGCCCTGCCTGCCTTCCATCCGCGCGCCGCCCGGCGCCTTCACCGCGGGGTTCGCCGCCGAATCCCGTCGCGGGCCATTGTTTCCATCCGCGCCCGCTTCGCAACCCGGCAAATCCGGCCCGGGGCACCATGGATTTACCGGCAAAAGACCGCTACTCCTCGCAGGCGGCGGACCCGGCGAAGACGGGGCCGAAGCTCAGGCAGGGAGGGTGCGCATGCTTGTCGGAATCACGATTTTGCTTGTCTTCCAGTTGATCGGCGAAATGACCGCCTATCTTCTCGGCGGCCTCGTGCCAGGACCAGTGATCGGCATGGCGATGATCGCCGTCGTCCTCACGCTGACCGGCGGCAGGCCGATCCTTCAATCCGCCCACCGGCAGACCCTCGACACGTCGAAGGCGATCCTCGCCAATCTCGGCATACTCTTCGTGCCGGCCGGCGTCGGCATCATCCAGCATCTGGACCTCATCCGCGACCGCGGCCTCGCGCTGCTCGCCATCGTCCTTTTGTCGACCGTCATCACCCTTGCCGCCACCGTCTGGATTTTCATCCTGGTGAAGCGGCTTTGCGGAGGCTATGCGGATGACTGACGGGCTCTGGGTCTATCTCGCCACCTCGCCGCTGCTCTGGCTCGCCGGCACGCTGGTCGTCTGGCTGGCCGCCACGGGCCTTGCCGGGCTCAGCCCAGGGAATCCGCTGCTGAACCCCATCCTCTTCTCCATCGTCGCCATCGCCACCGTGCTCTGTGTCGCGGGGATCGACTATGCCGCCTATTTCGAGGGCGCGCAGTTCATCCATTTCCTGTTGGGTCCGGCGACGGTGGCGCTCGGCATCCCGCTCTACGAGAAACTCTCCCTCGTGAAGAGCAACCTCCTGCCGCTGCTCGCCGCCCTCCTCGCCGGCAGCCTCACAGCGGTGGGCTCGACGGTGTTCTTCAGCCGGCTGTTCGGCTTTTCGCCCGAGGTCGTCGCCTCGCTCGCCCCGAAATCCACGACCGCGGCAGTCGCCATGGCCATCTCCTCCGGCCTTGCGGGGGACCCCGCCCTCACTGCGGCCGTCGTCGTCCTCACCGGTACCTGCGGCGCGATCGTCGTCACGCCGATGATGAACGCCATGCGCATCAGGGACTACAGCGCCCGCGGCTTTGCCGTCGGCCTCGCCTCGCACGGCATCGGCACGGCGCGCGCCTATTCCGTCGATCCGGTCGCCGGCCTGTTCTCGGGCATCGCGATGGGGCTGAACGCGGTGCTCACCTCGCTCATCGTCCATCTCTTCCTGTGACCGCTCACGCGATGGCGAGGATCTCCAGTTCCTGCCCGCCGACGGTCACGAGATCGCCGACGGCCTTGCCCATGAGGAGGCGCGCCACCGGGGCGACATAGGAGATCGAGCCGGCCCTCGGGTCGGCCTCGTCCTCGCCGACGATGCGATAGGTCTGCACCCGCCCGTCGTCGCGGCTGAAGGTGACGGTGCTGCCGAAGGCGACGACGTCGTTCGAAGCGGGGGCGGCGACGAGCTCGGCGGTGCGGATTCGTTCGGCAAGATAGCGCAGGTCCCGCGCCGGGCCGGCCGCCTGCCGCCGGCGCTCGTTGACGTCCTCGACGGTATTCGCCGCCGCATAGGCCTCGCGGGCCTCCTGGAGCTGCGCCTCCAGCGCCTTCAGCCCGCTCTCCGTCACGAGATTAGGATGCGGGGAAATCGCCCGTTCCGGCAGCAGGGTTTCCGCTGCCGTCTCGGCGCTCTCTTCCTTCATGAAGGCAACGCTCATGCTCGAACTCCATTCCTGGCGCGGCAGGCCCCATGGGCCCACGTAAACGGGAACCGTACCTCATCGCCGAAGGAAGGGTCAATTCGTCGACATGCCGCAGGGGATGGTCAGGCCGCCGGCGCCGGCATGGCGACGCCCATCCGCTCCGCGTCGCGGGAAAGCTTCTCCCAGGTCGCCTCGCCGACGGGAACGCCGCCCGACAGCGCCGCCCGCCGCTTGCGGGCCGCGCTGTCGCCGGGCATGCGCACGGCGCCCTTGTTCCAGGCGGCCGGCGGATTGTCCCGGCAGGCCGCCGCGGTCCAGTCCGCCTGGTCGGTGAAGGCGTCGAGGCCGGCGAAGAAGGCCGGGTCCATAACCTGCAGGAAGGCGCTCTGCGCGAAGGTGCCGGGCGCGGTGTTCGCCCTGCCCTTGCCGGAAAGCCCCTGCCCCATGAGGTCGACCATGAGGGCGAGACCGAAGCCCTTGTGCCCCTTGGCCACGCCGCCGAGCGGCATCATCGAGCCGCCGCGCTCGGTGATCTCGCGCGGATCGCGCGTCGGCTCGCCGGTCGCCGTCAGGCCCCAGTCCTGCGGGAAGGCCTCGCCGCGCTTGGCGAGCGTCTGGGTCATGGTGGTCGTGGTGATCGAGCAGGAGACGTCGATCAGGATGGGGTCGCCGGAGGTCGGATAGCCCGCCGCCGTCGGATTGGGCGTCAAGAGCGGCCTTGTGCCGCCGTAGGGCGCCACGCGCGCCGCGCCCGGATTGGAAACGGAGATCTGCACGATGTAGCCGCGCTCCGTCACGCGGCGCATGAAGGCCGAAAGCGCGCAGGTATGGTGGCAGTTGCGGATGGCGGCCGCGACGATGCCGTGGGCGGCGACACGCTCGCAGGCCTGGTCGAGCGCCTTCGTCAAAAGCCAGGCGCCGGGCAGGAGATTGCCGTCCCAGACGAAGGTGCTGCCCCGGTCGGCGACGATGTCGTAGCTGCCGGCCTTCGCCAGCGATCCGTCCTGAAGCGCTTCGAGATACCAGTGCAGCAGGCCGACGCCGTGCGTGTCATGGCCGATCATGTCGCCTTCGACGAGGATGGCGGCGGTGGCTTCGGCCTTGTCCGCCTCCATGCCGGCCCTGGCGAGCATGCGTTCGGCGAAATCGGTCAGGACACGGTGGTCGACATGGGGCATCGGGCTATCCATTCCTCGCGTGGCAGGCGATGCGGGCCGGCCGGGGCCGGCCCGCACGAAGGGCTTACTTGAACTTGATCTGCGAGAGCTGCAGCTCGGAGTTCGTCGCGATCGTCGGCTTGAAGTCCAGCCGCGGCGAGACGCGGGTGAAGCCCACCATGTGGAACATCGGGATATCGGCGATGATCTCCTCGTTGACCTTGGCGAACAGCTCCTTCCACAGCTTGGTGCGCTCGTCGCCGGTCGCCGTCGTCGCCTTCTCGATCATCGCGTCGACGGCCGGATCGACCACCATCGAATGCGCGCCCGTCGAGGCGTATTTGACGAAGGCGGTGAAGACCGGGTCGCCGGTGGCGTTGTCATGCTGCGACTGGGTCAGCGTCGGGCCGGAATCGGCGACATAGGGCGAGACGAAGTAGTTGTTCCACACCGACACGTCGTACATGTCGAGCTTCACGTTGAGGCCGACTTCCTGGAGCATCGCCATGATGGCTTCCATCGCCTCGGTCGCGTTCGGATACTGGCCGTTGCGGCCGATGATGCGGATCTCCTGGTCGACCGGCACGCCGGCGGCCTTCGCCTCCTCGACCAGTTTCTTCGCCTTTTCGGGATCGTAGGGCCAGGCCGGGATATCGGCATTGTAGCCGATGGTCGTCGGCACGACGAGTTGGGTGGCGATCTGCGCCTGCTCGGGGAACAGGGTTCCGAGCATGGCCTGCCGGTCGAGGGCAAGGTTCATCGCCTCGCGGATGCGCCGGTCGTCAAGCGGGGCCTGGCGCGTGTCGATACGCAGCGACGTCGTCTCGGAGTTCGGATAGGCGAAGTCCGTGTCCTTGTTCGTGGCGTCCTGCACCGCGATGGCCGGCACGATGTCCGCCTCCCCGGCCTCGACCATGGCGGCGGCCACGGCACTGTCGGAGCGGAACAGGTAGGTGGCCTGCTCGACGATCGGCTGCTCACCCCAATAATCCGGGTTGCGCTTGAGGACGATGGACTGGCCGACCTCCCACTTGTCGAAGACATAGGCGCCCGTGCCGACGGGGCTGCGCGTGAACTCGTCAGCCGGCGTCGCCTCGGCCGATTCGACCGGCATCACGGTCATCAGCAGCGGCAGGATCGGCTGCGCCGGGTCGGTGGTGATGCGCAGCGTATGCGGGTCGGGGCTCTCGAACGTGAACTCGGTGCCGCCGAAATACTTGCCGCCCACCTCGCAGCTGAACTTCGGGTTCTTGTTGCGCTCGATGGTGAACTGCACGTCCTTGGCGGTGAACTCCTTGCCGTCGTGCCACTTCACGCCGGGCCGCAGCTTGAATTCCCAGGTGTCGGCGTCGATCTGCGACCATTCCGTGGCCAGACGCGGCTTCAGCCCGCCGTTCACATAGTCGAACTCGACGAGCATCTCGTTGACATTCTCGGAAATGACGCGTCCGACGTCCTGACGGGCGGCCATGCAGGGCTCGACCACGTCGACGGTTTCGGCAAGCACGATCGTCACGTTCCTGTTCTCGTCCTGCGCGGCGACGTGGGTGGCGCTCAGCGCCAGCATCGTGGTGGAAAAAAGGATGGCTGCCATGCGGCTTTTCATTTCGGTCTCCTCCCTCGGCGTCCTCCGGGACGCCTGTTTCTGTGATGAAATCCAGACCTGCGGGTCGTGATGGCGATCCGGGCAATTCCCCTCCGAATTGCGGATCAACTAATGCACATGCACACTAATATTCCAGTTTACCTCCTATTTCAAGCTTCGATGAGTCGGTTTGCGGCCAGGAACTGCCGCAGGATGGTCTGTTGGTCGGGCGACAGCGGCCAGGCCGCGGGCGGGCGCGTCGGGCCGCAGTCGCAGCCCATGGCGGCGAGCGCGGCCTTCACCCCGGTGACGTTGGTCCCGTTCATTTCCATGGCGCGCACCACCTCGAAGGGCGCCATGTGGGCGATCAGGCCGCGTGCGGCGGCATAGTCGCCCGCTTCCAGCGCCGCATGGATGGCGATGGAGCGCTCCGGCCAGATGTTGATGAGGCCGGAGGTGAAGCCCCGCGCGCCGACGGCATAGAGCGCCGGCGCCCAGACCTCGGCGAGCCCACCGACCCAGAGGATGCCGGGATCGCAGGCCGCGATGGCCTCGGCGAGCTTCAACGGGTTGGGCGTCGCCCACTTCACCCCGATGACGCCGGGCACGGCGCAGAGCCGGGCGATGGCCGCGGTCCCGATGGTGTCGTTGCGCAGGTAGAGCACCAGGGGCAGTCCCCCGGCGGCCTCCGCCACCCGCTCGACATAGTCCACCACGCCGCGCGGGGCGGCGAAGGGATCGGGCGGCTGATGCACCATGAGGCCCGCCGCGCCGGCGCGGCTGGCCGCCGCCGCCAGCCGACAGGCGTCCTTGACCGACCGCCCCACGCCGGCGACCACGGGCGCGCGGCCGTCGACGAGACCGCAGACCGCAGCGGCCATCGTCTCGGCCTCGTCAACGGTCAGGGCGTAGAATTCGCCGGTATTGCCGTTCGCCACGGGCACATGCAGGCCCGCGGCGAGCGCCCGGTCGAGGATCGGGCTTAGGCGATCCGGCGCGATCCGGTCCTCGGCGTCGAACGGCGTGACGAGGATGCCCGAAATGCCGCCCAGCGCCTGCCTCAGATCGCCCGCCATCACCGTGCCGACGCGATGAGGTCGCGCATCATTTCGACCTCTTCCTCGGAAAGGTCCGTCAGCGGCGCGCGCACCGGGCCGGCGTCGAAGCCGCGCAGGCGCACGCCGGCCTTGACGGCGGAGACGGCATAGCCGCTCTTGCGGTCGCGGATCTTCGCGAAGGGATAGTAGAAGTCGCGCAGCATCTGCGCGCAGGTCGCATCGTCGCCGGCAAGGAAGGCGGCGTGGAACTTCAGCGCCGTCTCGGGGACGAAGTTGAAGACCGCCGAGGAATAGGTCGGCATGCCGGCGCCGCGATAGGCCTGGGCGAAGAGCTCATGCGTCGGCATGCCGCCGATATAGGACAGGCGGTCGCCGAGCATCACCGTCACGCGCCTGACGGTATCGATATCGCCCGTGCCGTCCTTGAAGCCGACGAGGTTGGGGCACTCCTCGGCCAGCTTGGCCAGCTGCTCGGCGGAAACGCGGGCCTGGCCGCGGTTGTAGACGATGACGGCCATGTTCGTCGCCTTGCACACGGCGCGGATGCGGGCGGCGATCCCCTCCGGCGGCGCTTCGGTGAGGTAGTGCGGCAGGAGCAGGATACCGTCGCCGCCCGCCGCCTCGATGTCGCGCGCCAGGTCGCAGGCGATGCGCGTGCCGTAGCCGCAGCCGGCGATGACGGGCGCGTCGCCCGCCACCGCGCGCGCCGTCTTCACGACCTCGACCACCTCGCCCGGCGTCAGCGAGAAGAGTTCGCCGGTTCCGCCCGCCACGATGAGGCCGGCCACCGGATAGGACGACAGCCATTCGAGATGGGCGGCGAAGGGCTTCGACGCGAAACGGTCCTCGGCATCGAAGGGCGTGACCGGGAAGGACAGGAGGCCGTTGCGGATGGTCTCGCGCAAGTCGGTCGGGTGGATCATGATGTTCTCCTCAAGTTCGGTTGCGCCGGTGTTCCGGCAGAAGCGCGGCGGGATATTTTAGTGAGGACGGGCATCGCCGGGCGCACGCGTCCTCCCGGCCGGAACGGGACGTCCCGGCCGTGCAATGGCTTGGTGCCGTAGCTAGCGGCGGGCCTAGCGGCCGTTCGCCGCCCGCCATTCGGCAAAGAGCGACAGGTTGGCCTCGTCGGTCGCCGGGTAGAGCCCGATGATCGTGTGCCCCGCCTTCACCCGCTCGACGACGAAATCCTCGTAGGCGGTCATCTCGACGGCCTCGTTTGCGATCTCGTCGGCGATCTCCGCGGGAATGATGATGACGCTGTCGTCGTCGCCCACCACCACGTCGCCGGGAAAGACCGCGACGTCGCCGCAGCCGATCGGCACGTTGATGTCGATCGCCTCGTGCAGCGTCAGGTTCGTCGGGCTGGAGGGGCGGTTGTGGTAGGCGGGAATGTCGAGTTCGCCGATCACCATGGAATCGCGGAAGCCGCCATCGGTGACCACCCCTGCCCCGCCGCGAGCCATCAGCCGCGTGATCAGGATATCGCCGGCCGAAGCCGCGCGCGGGTCCTTGCGGCTGTCCATGACGAGCACATGCCCTTCGGGGCAGGTCTCGATGGCGAGGCGCTGCGGGTGCTTCGGATCGCGGAAGACGGACATCGGGTTGCGGTCCTCGCGCGCCGGCATGTAGCGCAGCGTGAAGGCCGGTCCCACCATGTTGCGCCCCTTCGCGCGGACGGGACGCACATCCTGGATCGTCTGGTTCCTGAGGCCGCGCTTGTAGAGCGCCGAGCAGAGCGTGGCGACGGAAACGCCCCGCAGCTTTTCACGGGTTTCGGGTTTCATCTGTCCTCCTCAATCGCCGAAGCGGCGGGTTTCAACGGTCCAGTCGCGCGCCTTGCCGGTCAGGCTGCAGCCGAGGCCCGGCCGCGGCGGCACGATCATCCGCCCGTCCCGGATCTCCAGTTCCTCGTTGAAGAGCGGGGCGAGCCAGTCGAAATGCTCCACCCAGGGCTCGTGCGCATAGGCGGCGGCGAGGTGCAAGTGGATCTCCATCGCGAAATGCGGCGCAAGGCGCATGCGCCTGGCCTCGGCCTGGGTGCAGATGCGCAGGAACGGCGTGATGCCGCCGACCCGCGGCGCATCCGGCTGGATGAAATCGACGGCATCCGCCCGGATCAGCGCCATGTGCTCTTCGGCGCTTGCCAGCATCTCGCCGGTGGCGATGGGCGTCGCCAGTTCGCGGGCCAGCGCCGCATGCCCTTCCGCGTCATAGGCGTCCAGCGGCTCCTCGATCCATTCGAGGTTGAGCGGCTCGACCAGACGGCCGAAGCGCAGCGCCGTGGTGCGGTCCCATTGCTGGTTGGCGTCGACCATCAGCGGGGCGCGGCCGGCCAGATGGCGCGTCACCGCGTCGAGGCGCCTCAGGTCCTCCATCGGGTCGGGCTGGCCGACCTTGATCTTGATGCCGCCGATGCCCGCGGCAAGCGACCGGTCGATGGCCGCGCAGATCTCCTCCACGCTGGAGGACAGGAAGCCGCCCGAGGTGTTGTAGCAGGCGACGGCATCGCGATGGGCGCCGAGCAGCTTTGCCAGCGGCAGGCCGGCGCGCTTGGCCTTGAGGTCCCACAGGCAGATGTCCATGGCGGCGATCGCCTGCGTTGCGATGCCGGACCGGCCGACGGAGGCGCCCGCCCAGCAGAGCTTTTCCCACAGCCGCGCGATGTCGTTCGGGTCCTCGCCGATGAGGTTTTCCGCAATCTCGCAGGCATGGGCATAGAGGCCCGGCCCGCCCGCCCGCTTGGAATAGCTGAAGCCGAGGCCGCTATGGCCGGCCTCCGAGGTGATCTCGCAGAACAGGAACGCCACCTCGGTCAGCGGCTTCTGGCGGCCGGTGAGCACCTTGGCATCGCTGATGGGCCGGGCGAGCGGCAGGTAGGCGAGCGAGAGGGTGACGGAGCGGATCGCGTCCTGCCTGGCCGGGCCGGCGGCAAAGCCCGCCTTGGGCGGCTGGGCGGGAATGACGCGGATATGGGGATCGAACACGCTCGCCTCCTCAGTTGATGGCGGGTTCCGGCGTCTTTCCGCCGAACTCGGTGCGCAGGAAATCGAAGTCGCAGCCCTTGTCGGCCTGCTCGATATGCTTGGTGAACATGAAGCCGTAGCCGCGCTCGTAGCGGGGTTCCGGCGCGCGCCAGGCGGCCCGGCGGGCGGCGAGCTCCGCCTCGGGAACCAGCATGTCGAGGCGGCGCTCCGGGATATCGAGCTCGACGATGTCGCCGGTCTTCAAAAGGGCCAGCGGGCCGCCGACGAAGGCCTCGGGCGAGGCATGCAGCACGCAGGCGCCGAAGCTGGTGCCCGACATGCGCGCATCCGAGATGCGCACCATGTCGCGCAGGCCCAGCTTCAGGAGCGCCTTCGGCATCGGGATCATGCCCCATTCCGGCATGCCCGGCCCGCCCTGCGGCCCGGCATTGCGCAGGACGAGCACGGTTTCCGGCGTCAAGGGATAGTCCGGGTCGTCGATGATCTTCTTCAATTCGGGATAGCTGTCGGCGACGAGCGCCGGGCCGCGATGCCGGTGGAACTTCGGATCGCAGGCCGCCGGCTTGATGACCGCGCCGTCCGGCGCGAGGTTGCCTTTCAGGACGGCGAGCGACCCCTCGTGGTAGACGGGATTGGTGAGCGGCCGGATGACGTCGTCGTTCCAGATCCTGACCGCATCGAGCCCTTCGACCAGCGGCCGGCCGGTCACGGTGATCGCGGTCGGGTCGAGCTTGTCGCCGAGCTGCTTCATCAGCGCGCGCAGCCCGCCGGCATAGAAGAAGTCCTCCATGAGATAGGTCGAGCCGGACGGGCGGATATTGGCGATCACCGGCGTCGTGCGGCCGATGCGGTCGAGGTCGTCCAGCTCCAGCGGAACGCCGGCGCGGCGCGCCATGGCGATGAGGTGGATGATGGCATTGGTCGAACAGCCCGTCGCCATCGCCACGGTGACGGCATTGTTGACCGCAGCGGGCGTGATGATCCGGTCCGGCGTCAGGTCCTCCCAGACCATGTCGACGATGCGGCGGCCGCAGGCGGCCGACATGCGCTGGTGGTTGGCGTCGGCGGCCGGGATGGAGGAGGCGCCCGGCAGCGTCAGGCCCATCGCCTCGGCGATCGCCGTCATGGTGGAGGCCGTGCCCATGGTCATGCAATGGCCGTAGCTGCGGGCGATGCCCCCCTCGATGCCCTGCCACTCCTCCTTGGAGATCGTGCCGGCCCGGCGCTCGTCCCAGTACTTGAAGCCGTCCGTGCCGGAACCGAGCGTCTTGCCGGCATAGTTGCCGCGCAGCATGGGGCCGGCCGGAAGGTAGATGAAGGGAATGCCCATCGAGACGGCGCCCATGACAAGGGCGGGCGTGGTCTTGTCGCAGCCGCCCATCAGCACCGCGCCATCGATCGGGTGGGAGCGCAGCAGTTCCTCGGTCTCCATGGCGAGAAGGTTGCGGTAGAGCATGGTCGTCGGCTTGACGAAATTCTCCGACAGCGAGAGCGCCGGAAGCTCCATCGGGAATCCGCCCGCCTGGAGGATGCCGCGCTTGACCCATTCGGCCCGCTCGCGGAAATGCATGTGGCAGGGCTGGGCGTCCGACCAGGTGTTGATGATCGCGATGATCGGCTTGCCCTGCCAGTCCTCCGGCGCATAGCCCATCTGCATCGTCCGCGACCGGTGCCCAAACGACCGCTGGTCGTCCGGCATCATCCAGCGGGCCGAACGCAGCTCTTCGTAGGTCTTCCTCCCAGCCATTTCCGTCTCCTTCCGCAGCCGCCTCCCGGCCGCGCCTTAACATCGATACTAATATTTTAGTTTTACATCTATATCAACACCTATATTTCTATTCTTGTGTATGAGCGGCGCGCCGGATAACACTGCGGGAAAAAGGATCACCATGATGACGACATCGCTTGCCCAGACGTTCGGCCTTTCGGCACCCGGTTTCCCCGCCATCGCGGGAAGCACCGTCCAGCGCGTCTACGACGACCTGCGCAAACGCATCATCACCATCCAGCTGCCGCCGGACACCACCCTGTCGCGCACGGAGCTGACCGAAACCTACGAGGTGAGCCAGACGCCCATCCGCGAGGCGATGCAGCTCCTCAAGCAGGAGGGCCTCGTGCGCATCTATCCGCAGTCGCGCACCGTCGTGACGCGCATCGACGTGCCGCAGATCTACGAGGCGCATTTCCTGCGCGTGGCGCTGGAGACCGAGGTCTGCCGCCGCCTCGCGCTTGAGCCGGACGCCTCCACCGTCACGCGGGCCCGCTCGATCATCAAGATGCAGGAGGCCGTCGCCGACGACCCCGACCAGATGGTCATTTTCCAGGAACTGGACGAGCTGTTCCACCAGACGCTGTTCGCCGGCGTCAAGCGCGGCGGCCTGCACCAGTTGATCCGCGAGCGCTCCGGGCACCTGGAGCGCATCCGCCGCCTGCACCTTCCGGAGAAGGGCAAGGTGATGAACATCCTCACCGGCCACCGCGCGATCGTCGAGGCGATCGCGGCGGGCGACGAGCATGCCGCCATCGCCGCCATCCGCGATCATCTCAGCCGCACCGTCGCCAAGGTCGAGGATCTGCGCCACGAGTTTCCGCACTACTTCGCCTGACGCCGGCGCTCAGTTCACCGGCGTCAGCAGCGGCCTTCCGGAGAAGAAGGCCGCCAGGTTGTCGATGACGAGCTGCGCCATGCGGTCGCGCGTCTCCTCCGTGCCGCTGGCATGGTGCGGATAGAGCACGACATTGTCGAGCGCGGCGAAGGCCGGGTCCGGGTTGGGCTCGTTGTAGTAGACGTCCAGGCCCGCCGAGGCGATCCTTCCCTCTTGAAGCGCGCGGATCAGCGCCGGCTCGTCCACCACCGTGCCGCGCGCGATGTTGACGAGGCTGCCGGCCGGGCCGAGGGCATCGATGACGGCGGCCGAGATCAGCCCTTCGGTTTCCGCCCCGCCGGGCGTCGCCACGAGCAGGATGTCAGCCCATTCGGCCAGCTTCACCGGGTCGTCGAAATAGGCGTAGTCGTTGCCGGCCTTGCGCGATCGGCCGTAGTAGCCGATGGCCAGCCCGACGGCTTCGCAGCGCCGCGCGATGGCAAGGCCGATCCGCCCGAGGCCGACGATGCCGGCCCTCTTGCCGGCCGTCGACGTCGTCAGCGGCAGCATGCCCTTGCGGCCCCAGTCGCCCGAGCGGACATAGCGGTCGCCGACGACGAGCCGACGCCGCGCGGCCAGCATCAGGAGCAGCGCCATGTCGGCGACGTCGTCGAGCAGCACGTCGGAGGTGTTGGTGAGCGTGATGCCGCGCCGGGTCATCGCCGCGACATCCATCTGGTCGTAGCCGGCGGACGAGCAGGCGGCGATCCGGAGGGCGGGCAGCCGCGCCAGGAACGCATCGTCGATCGCCACATGGCCGTTGACGACCATGGCGGTGCAGCGCGGGCCGGCGTCTGCCAGCAGCGCCTCGCGCTCCTCGCCCTTCAGCAGATCGAGGCGGTGCACCGTGTAGGCCTCTTCGAGCAGCGCCATCTGGCGCGGGCGAAGCGGATAGGCAACCAGAACATCGGGTTTCATGCTATGACAAGTCCTTCTTCGAGATTTCGGGCGGCGCGTCGGGCGGCCTGGATGTCGGGATTCGGATCGAGGCTCGCGGCAAGCAGCGCACGCGTATAGGGATGCCGCGGGGCATCGAAGATCTGCCGGACCGGGCCTTCCTCGACGATCTCGCCGGCCCTCATGACGATGACCCGGTCGGCGAAATCGCGCACGACCGGCAGGTCATGGGCGATGAACAGGTAGGAGAGGCCGAATTCGCGCCGCAACCCGTCGAGCAGCGCGATCACCTGCGCCTGGATCGACACGTCGAGGGCGGACACCGCCTCGTCGCAGACGATCAGCTTCGGCTCCATCGCCAGCGCCCGGGCAATGGCGATGCGCTGGCGCTGGCCGCCGGAGAACTGGTGCGGATAGCGCCCAGCCATGTCGGGCTTCAGGCCGACCTTGACCAAGAGTTCGGCCATCTTTTCCTTCCAGCGCGCCTTCGGCAGGATGTCCGGATGGATCACCCAGGCCTCGGAGATAAGCTGGAACACCGTCATGCGCGGATTGAGCGACTGCGTGGGGTCCTGGAACACCATCTGGAGGTCGCGCCGCAGCCCGAACAATTCGCGCGGCGCCATCGTCAGCAGGTCCTTGCCGCGATAGACGATCTCGCCTTCGTCGGGGTCGTCGAGCCGCAACATGGCGCGCGCCAGCGTCGACTTGCCCGAGCCGCTCTCCCCCACCACCGCCACGGTCTCGCCGGGCATGATCGCAAGGTCGATGCCCTTCAGCGCATGGAAGAGGCCGTAGCGCTTGTGCAGGCCGGCCGCCCGGATGAGCGGTTCGCCGGCGCGTTCGCGCGCCTCGGGCATCGCCCCCTTGCCGGGCGCCGCGTCGATCAGCTTGCGCGTATAGGGATGCTGCGGGTTCTGGTATACCGCCGCGGCATCGCCGGTCTCCACGATGCGGCCGCTGTTCATCACCACGACCCGGTCGGCGATCTCGGCGACGACGCCGAGATCGTGGGTGATGAGGAGGAGGCCCATGCCGGTCTCGCGCTGCAACTCCTTCAGAAGCTCCAGGACCTGGGCCTGCACCGTCACGTCGAGCGCCGTGGTCGGCTCGTCGGCGATGAGGATGTCCGGCTTGCAGGCAAGCGCCATGGCGATCATCAGCCGCTGGCGCTGGCCGCCGGAGAACTGGAAGGGATATTTGTGCATCGCCGCCTCGGGCTCCGGGATGCCGACGCGCTGGAGGAGGTCCAGCGTGCGGCGCTGCGCCTCGGCCCTCGGGGCGCCGTGCGTCGTCATCATCTCGCGGATCTGCCAGCCGACGGCATAGACGGGATTGAGATGGGCAAGCGGATCCTGGAAGATCATGGCGATCTTCGCCCCGTTGATCGCCCGGCGCTCCTCCGCGCCCATGGCCAGCATGTCCTTGCCGTTGAAGAGGATCGTACCGGCGGTGATCTTCCCGGGCGGCATGTCGATGAGGTTCATGATCGCCGAGGCGGAGACGGACTTGCCCGAGCCGCTTTCGCCGAGGATGGCCAGCGTCTCGCCGCGGTCGAGATGCCAGCTCACGTCCTCCACGGCCTTGACCGTGCCGGCGACAGTGTGGAACTCGACCGAGAGACCGCGGACGTCCAGAAGGTGCTCAGCCATGCTTGCGGCCTCCCATTTCAAGGCGCCAGCGCTGCGTCGGGTCGAGCGCGATGCGCAGCCAGTTGGAAAGAAGATTGAGCGACAGCGTCGTCAGGATGATCGCAAGGCCCGGCCAGAAGGACAGCCACCAGGCATTGGTGAGATAGGGCCGCCCCTGGCTGACCATGAGGCCCCAGGTGATCTCCGGCGCCTGGATGCCGATGCCGAGGAAGGAGAGCGAGGATTCGGCCAGCATGACGAAGGCGAAGTCGAGCGTGGCGATCGTCACCAGCGTCGGCAGGATCACCGGCAGGATGTGGCGGAAGACGATGCGTCGGTGCAAGGCCCCCATCACGGTCGCCGCCTGCACGAACATGCGCTCGCGCACCTCCAGCACCTCCGCGCGCGTGGTGCGCAGGTAGATCGGAATGCGCGTGACGGCGAGCACCAGCACGATATTGGCGACGGAGGGCTCCAGCATGTAGAGCACGATGACGGCGAGCAGCAGCGAGGGGAAGGACATGATGACGTCGCCGAGCCGCATGATCCACTGGCTGGAAGACCGCCGGCTGTAGCCGGCCACCAGCCCCAGCGTGCCGCCGACGAGCGAGGAGGCGAGCACCGCGGCCCCGGCGACCAGCATCGTGTTCTGCGCCGCCACGACGATGCGCGCCAGGAGCGGTCGGCCCAGCGCGTCGGCGCCGAGCACGTAGAGCCAGCCGCGCGCGATGTCGAACGGCGGCGCATTGCGGCCGCGCAGGTTCTGCTTCGTGGCGACCGCCTCGAGCAGCAGGGGGCCGAAGACCGCACAGAGCACCGCCAGCAGCAGGAACAGCGCGGCGAAGAAGGCGAACTTGTCCGCCCACAGCATGGAGAACCAGCGGGCCAGCGGACCGTTCGGTTTCCGCGCGGAGAGAGTTTGCGTTTCTGTCATGGTCATCGCTCAATACCGGATACGGGGATCGAGCAGCGCATAGGCGAGGTCGATCAGCAGGTTCATGAGGAAGATCGCCAGGGCCGAGACCATGATCACGGCAAGGACGACGGCGAAATCGCGCAGCAGGATCGAATCGATCATCAGCTTGCCGAGGCCCGGAAAGCCGAAGACCGTCTCGACCACGACCGCGCCGTTGAGGATCGCCGCCGCCTGGTCGCCGATAACGGTGATGACCGGCAGCATGGCGTTGCGCAGGCCGTGCACGAAGATGATGCGCGGCGTGCGCACGCCCTTGGCCCGCGCAGTCTTCACATAGGCCGAGGAGAGCACGTTGATCATCGAGCCGCGCACCACCTGCAGGATCAGGCCGAAGGGGCGGATGAAGAGCACGCTGACGGGCAGGATCCAGTGCAGCGCGCTGCCCGTTCCCGAGGTCGGCAGCCAGTGCAGGTTGACCGCGAAGATGACGATGGCGACGATGGCGAGCCAGAAATCGGGCGCGGAGGCGCCGATCAGCGAGAAGAAGGTGGCGATCCGGTCGAAGACGCCGCCGACGCGGAAGGCGGCGAGCGCCCCGATGACGATCGCTGCCGCCGTCACGCAGCTCATGGTGATGAGCGCGAGCCAGAGCGTCCAGGAGAAGGCTTCCAGCACCACCTCCATCGCCGGCCGCGCCTGGCGCAGCGACTGGCCGAAATCGAGCTGCACGAGATCGGCGACATAGCGGCCGAACTGCACGACCAGCGGGTCGTTGAAGCCGTGCATCTGGCGGAACTGCTCGCGCATCTCCACGGACGCGTCGAGCGGCAGGTAGAGGTCGGTCGGATCTCCCGTCAGCCTCGACAGGAAGAATACCAGGACGACGAGCCCCACCAGCGAAACACCGCTGGCTATGGCCCGCTTGCCGATGAATGATTTCATGCCACTCCTCCCGAGCGAGAATTTCATGGGTCCGTGCCGCCCGTCGCCGCCTTGGCGACCGGCCGTCCCGCCGGCGCCGACACGCCTGCCAACCAGGCCGGCGGTGTCTCCTCGAACCCAACTCAAGTAATATATTAGTACATCTGAGATTTTTGGGAACCCTTTTTTCGCCTTCGGCAAAATCAGTCGCCGCCAAGGCTCCGGCGACGCAGCCAGCGCGCGCCGCCGGCCGCCAGAAGCGCCGCGCCGAAGATGATCGCCGCACCGATCCACGTCGTCGCCGGCGCGACCTCGCCGAAGAACAGGAAGGCCAGCACCGCCACGACCGGCAGGCGCAAAAAATCCAGTGGGGCGAGGAACGACGCGCTCACCATGGCGAAGGCCCGCGTGATGAGCGCCATGTTGAGCGCGCCCAGCCCGCCCTGCAGGGCCAGCAGGCCGAGTTGCGCCGGGCTCGGCGTCGTCCAGACCGGCAGGGCGGCGAGAAGGCCCAGCGGCGCCATGGTCAGAAGATTCCAGGCCACCAGCCGGTCGGTCGTGTCGCGCAGCGCCATGCACCGCAGGATCAGCTGGCTCACCGCCGTCAGGATCGCGCCGGCAAGGGCGAAGAGCAGCCATGGATCGAACGTGCCCGCGCCGGGCCGTATGATGATGACGATGCCGACGAAGCCGGCCAGCACGCCGCCGACCACGGACAGCGCCACCTTCTCCTTGAGAAAGAGCCAGGCGCCGAGCGTGAGGAAGATCGGCATGGTGAAGTTGATCGCCGTGGCGTCGGCGAGCGGGGCGTGGCCGAAGGCGATGAACAGGGCGACGAGCGAGGCGAACTTCAGGCCCGCGCGCACGACATGCAGGGTCCGGTACGGCGACGCCGTGAGCTCCAGCCGCCGCAACAGGAAGGGCAGCACGGCAAGAAGGCCGAACAGCGCCCGGAAGAACGCGATGATCAACGGATGAACGCCGCCCGCAAGCGAGCGCACGATCACTGCGTCGAGCCCGGCCAGCACGGCCGCGCTTACCATGATGAGCACCGCCGCGCCCGTCCGCGGCCCCGGCACCGGCGCCTTCACGCAGAACGACCCGCCGCCCTGTCCTGGATGTGGAACGCCATGGCCTCTCCTCCGCATAGATCTTTGCGGAGGAGAACTTACGGCATGGCAGCGCCATGATCCATACTAAAATATAAGAATATTAGTACGGAAGAGCGGCTCTGTCATGGCCCGGCGCCGGCCTGCACCACCGTGACGGCGATCATGTGGAAGACGTCGTCGGCGTTGCAGCCGCGCGGGAGATCGTTGGCGGGCCTGGCGAGGCCCTGCAGGATCGGGCCGATGGCAGCGGCACCGCCGATGCGCTGGGCGATCAGTCTCGTGCGCGCGCGCAGTTCCAGAACCGGATGCCAGCCTTCGGGAACAGGTCCGACACCGGCATCGTGGCCGAGCCGAGGCCGTGCATCGGCAGAACCTTGACGAAGGCTTCCTATGTGGTCATCTTCATGGCGGGGTTCCTTTCTGATTTCAATGGATTAGAGGATTTCGTCGCGCAGGTAGTACCCGCGGCACATGCCCCATTGGCCGAGGCGGCGGAACGGCGTCAGCAGGCCGTGGCTCGGCAGCGGAGAGGTGAAGATGGGAAGGTCGAGGCCGGCGCCCTTGCCGGCGACCTCACGCCGAGCCATCATTCGCCGACGGGCGCCACCGTGCCGATCGACCGGCGCACGCGGCTGCTCCAGGCGGCGGCGGAGAAGGATTTCGTCATCGTCGAGGACGACTACGAGTTCGAGATCAGCTATCTCGCCCCGCCCTCACCGGCGCTGAAGGCCTTCGATTCCACGGGGCGCGTGCTCTATATCGGCAGCTTCTCGAAGTCGCTCTTCCCAGGGCGGCGGCTCGGCTATCTCGTCGCGCCCGCCCCCCCTTCATCCGCGAGGCGCGCGCCTATTTCCTGGCGCTCGGCCATTACGACGCCGTGCTGCACCGCATGCGCCAACATCGTCGAGGGCGTCTACGCATCAGGGCGGGCATCGATCGCCTCATGGAGGCTTGAGGTCGGCGCAAATCCTCAGTCGAGCACGTCGAGGTCCCGGCTG
This sequence comes from Shinella sp. S4-D37, assembly GCF_040812195.1. Lineage (NCBI taxonomy): Bacteria > Pseudomonadati > Pseudomonadota > Alphaproteobacteria > Hyphomicrobiales > Rhizobiaceae > Shinella > Shinella sp. S4-D37. The sequence goes on from NZ_JBFNXL010000003.1 coordinate 225,675, forward strand.
TGGCCCCAGAACATGCGCGGCGTTTCCAGCGCGTATCCGAGGTCGAGCCGGTCGATCATGCGCTCGGCCTCGCGCTGCGCCGCGTCGAGCACGGCATCCTGATCGACATGGAGGGGCACCCGGTCGCGCAGCAGCACCTTGCCGCCGACAAGCACGGTGTGCACATCATTGCCATTGGCGAAACAGGTGACGCGGAATTCCGGCATGTGGGCCGGGTAGAGATGCGGGCGGCGCAGGTCGACGAGGATGACGTCCGCCTTCTTGCCCGGCTCCAGCGAGCCGATCTCGGCTTCGAGGCCGAGCACGCGGGCGGCGTCGATGGTGCACATTTCCAGGGCCTTGCCCGGCGGCAACCAGCTCGGATCGTGGAAATGGGTGCGATGGTAGTGCATGCATTGCTGCATGTGGCGGAACATGTCGGCCGAACGGTCCGGCGCCGTCGCATCCGAGCCGATGGCGACGGTGACGCCCGCATCCAGCAGTTCGGTCACCGGGCAGCGCGCCAGGATGGCGGCGACGGCGCTCGGATTGTGCACGATGGTCGTGCCGGTCCCCGCGCAGATCGCGATTTCCTCCTCATCGAGGCCCGTCGCATGGGAGAGCAACGTCCCGGGGCCGAGAATGCCGATCTCGTGCGCGATGCGCACGCTGCCCGCGGTGTGGCCGTCCTGGGTGAAGACGAGGCCGCGCTCCTCGGCATAGCGCTTGACCGCGCGCGACTGGGCGACGGCCTCGTCCGCGCTGGCGGCATCCCGATAGCCCCGATGCAGCGTCGGCGTCAGCAGGGCGAGATGCAGGCGGCCGTCATTGCTGCCGTGCCAGCGGTCGATCAGCGCCTTGCAGGTGGCAAACTGCCGGTCGAAGGAGACGGGATAGTCCGTGCGCGTCTCGCCGTCCCAGCGCGCATAGGTCAAGGGATGCGGCGGGCGCGTCGTGCCGACGGCGACCACGGAGCGCGTGCCGATGCCGAGCACGCCCTCCATATGGGCATCGCCATAGACCGGCTCGTCCGTGCGCATGACGGAATCCCCGCCCCCAAGCAACGAGACGCCGGTCGTCACACCGAAGCGCAGGCGCTCCAGCGCGGCAAGCTGCGCTTCGGCGAACCAGAAGTCCGGCGTCGAGCCGACCGTATAGGCGCCGCGGCACGCCTGATACCACGGATCGCTCCTGCCGCCGCCCAGCGTCTTGATCAACCCGTGGCCGGCATGGGCATGGGCGTCGACGAAACCCGGCATGATCGCCATGCCGCGCGCATCGATGACCTCGCGGGCCGGATGCGCAGCCTCCACCTCAGCGGTCGGTCCGACGGCGACGATGCGGTCGCCGGTGATCGCCACCGCGCCGTCGGGGATGATGCGGCGCTCCGGATCGATGGCGATGACCACGCCGTTCTTGATGAGGATATCGGCCATGGCGGTCTCCGGTTTATTCCGCGGCCTGCCGCGAAAGGATGCGGTCGAGCGAGGGCGCGAGGCGCAGCAGTTCCTTGGTGTAGTCGTGCTGCGGCGCGGTGAACAGCGCCTCGGTCTGCGCCAGTTCGACGATCTCGCCCGATTTCATCACGGCGATGCGGTCGCACATCTGGCGGATCACCGCGAGGTCGTGGCTGATGAACAGCATGGAGAGGCCGGCAAGGTCGCGCAGGTCCTTCAGGAGGTTCAGAAGCTGCGCCTGCACCGACACGTCGAGCGCCGAGGTCGGCTCGTCGCAGATCAGCAGCGACGGGCGCGGCCCGAGCGCGCGGGCAATGGCGATGCGCTGGCGCTGGCCGCCGGAAAAGGCGTGCGAGAAGCGTCCACCGGCATCGGCCGGCAGGCCCACCGCCTCCAGCAGCGTCCTTGCGTCCTGCCGGGCCTCCTCCGCATTGGCGGCGAGCTTGTAGAACAGGATGGGCTCGGCGATGGCGGAATTGATGCGCAGGCGCGGATTGAGCGCCGAATAGGGATCCTGGAACACCATCTGCAGCGACTGGCGGACGGACTTCTCGCGTTTCGCACCGAGCGCCGTGCCCTGAAAATCGATGGTGCCGGAACTCTGGGCGACGAGGCCGGCGATGGTGTTGGCGACGGTGGTCTTGCCACAGCCGGATTCGCCGACCAGCCCGAAGATCTCGCCACGGCGCACATCGAAGGAAACGCCCTTCACCGCCCGGAAGACCGAGCTTTTCCGGCCGGGGATCAGCGAGCGCCCGCCATATTCGATCACGAGGTCCTTGACGGAGAGCACCACCTCGTCGCGGCTTCCCGTTTCGCTCCGCGTGCTCTTGCTGCGCACATTGGCGCGCGCATCGAGCGTCACCTGCGTTTCCTCGCTCGGCACCGGCAGGCGTTCGAGCCGGGTTTCGATCGGCGGCACGGCGGCGATCAGCGTGCGGGCATAGGGCGCCTTCGGCGCGGTCAGCACCGCATGCGCCGAACCGCTTTCCACCACCGCGCCGTTCTGCATGATGGTGACGCGGTCGGCGATCTCGGCGACGACGCCCATATTGTGAGTCACCAGCAGCACGCCGACACCGCGCTGGTCCGCAAGATCGCGGATCAGTTTGAGGATCTGCGCCTGCACGGACACGTCGAGCGCGGTCGTCGGTTCGTCGGCGACGATGAGCTGCGGGCCGCAGGCGAGCGCCGTCGCGATGACGACGCGCTGGCGCTGGCCGCCGGAAAGCTGGTGCGGATAGGAGCCGAGCCGGCGTTCGGGCTCGGGAATGCCGACGGCCTTCATCAGCTCCAGCGCGCGGGCTTTCGCCTGCGGGCGGGAGAGCTTCAGATGCGCCAGCATGCCCTCGCAAAGCTGGCTTTCCACGGTGAAGAGCGGGTTGAGGCTCGTCATCGGGTCCTGAAAGATCGCGCCGACATCGCGGCCGGGCACGATGCCCTCGGTCCGGCCGGTGCGCAGGTCGATCGGCTTGCCGGCGATTTCGATCGAGCCGGAGACGATTTTGCCGGGCGCTTGCAGGAGGCCCATCAGCGCATTGCCGACAGTGGTCTTGCCCGCGCCGGATTCGCCGACGAGGGCATGGATCTCGCCGGGGCGGATGAGAAGGTCGATATCCTTCACGGCGACGAGCGTATCGCCATTGGCCAGCGGATATTCGACGCGCAGCTGCCGGATGTCGAGGACGGGGGTCTGGGTGTCGGTCATCTCAGCGGGCCATCAGTTTCGGGTTGAAGCGGTCGCGCAGATAATCGCCGATCACGTTGACGGCGAGCACGAGGATGACGAGGACGGCCGCCGGCATCACGGCGATCCACCAGAGGCCGGAGAACAGGAACTGGTTGCCGATGCGGATCAGCGTGCCGAGCGAGGGATAGGTCGGCGGCATGCCGGCGCCGAGGAAGGAGAGCGTCGCCTCCGTCAGGATCGCGCCGGCAAGGTTGATGGTGGCGATGACCATGACCGAGCTCATGACGTTCGGCAGGATATGGCGGCCCATGATGCGGCCGGGCGGCAGGCCGATCACCTTGGCGGCGCGCACATAGTCGCGCGCGACCTCCACCATGGTGGAGGCGCGCACCGTGCGGGCATATTGCACCCATTCGTTGATGGCGATCGAGAAAATCAGGACGAGCGGCGCCCAGGTGAGCATCGTGTCGGCGCTGAGCTGCGCGCGGGCAATGCCGCTGACGAGGAGCGCGACGAGGATCGTCGGGAAGCTGACCAGCACGTCGGCGATGCGCATCACCACATTGTCGATGAGGCCGCCGAAGAAACCGGCGACAAGGCCGAGCACCACGCCGAGCGCGGCGGCGAAGAGCACCGCGCCGAGGCCGATGACGACGGAGATCCTGAGGCCGAACAGGATGACCGAGACGAGGTCGCGGCCCTGGTTGTCCGTGCCGAGCAGGAAGCGCGGATCGCCGCCGTCCATGAAGGCGGGCGGGATCTCCATGTCGATCAGCGAATAGGAGGAGACGTCGCGCGGATCCATCGGCGCGATCAGCGGAGCGAAGAGGACGAGCACGAGCATGCTGGCGAGCACCAGGCCGGCGATCATCACGGAAACCGGCGGCAGCCGGCGCATCAGGGATTGCGTGGCCATTATCGTGTCCTCAGGCGCGGATCGATGAAGGTGTAGAGAATGTCGACGACCATGTTGATCATGACGAAGAGGAAACCGACGAAGAGCAGGTAGGCGGCAAGAACAGGCACATCGGGATAGCCGACGGCATTGGTGAAGAGCAGGCCCATGCCCGGCCACTGGAACACCGTCTCGGTGACGATGGCGAAGGCGATGAGCTGGCCGATCTGCAGGCCGGTGACGGTGACGACCGGCATCAGCGCGTTGCGCAGCGCAAGCCGGCCGTAGATATAGGCGCGCGGCAGGCCGCGGGCAAAGGCGAAGCGGATATAGTCCGACGACAGGACGTCGATCATCTCCGAACGCACCAGCCGCATGATCAGGGTCAGCTGGAAGAGCGCCAGCGTGATCGACGGCAGGATCAGCGACTTCAGCCCTGAAAGACTGAGGAACCCCGTCTGCCAGAAGCCGAGATCGACCAGATCGCCGCGGCCGGAGGACGGCAGCCAGCGCAGGTTGACGGCGAAGACCAGGATCAAGAGCAGGCCGGTGACGAAGGTGGGCATGGAGATGCCGACCAGCGTCGTCGCCTGGGTGAGCCGCGACAGGAAGGAATGCGGCTTCAGGGCGCAGAGGACGCCGAGCGGAATGCCGACCGCGAGCGCCAGGAACGTCGCGACGATGACGAGTTCCAGCGTGGCGGGCAGCCGGCTCATCAGCAGGCTCACCACCGGCTGCTGGTAGCGAAAACTCGTGCCGAGATCGCCGGTCAGCACCTGGCCGACGAAATCGACGAACTGCGTGAGGATCGGCTTGTCGAGGCCGAGCGCCATGCGCAGCGCCTCCTTCTCCGCCTGGGTCGCGCCTTCGCGCACCATGGAGGAGATCGGATCGCCGACGAAGCGGAACATGACGAAGGCGATGGCGGTGACGGCGATCATCACGAGGATGGCCTGAAGCAGCCTCATCGAGAAAAGTCTGAACATCGGAATAGTCCTTGCGAGCGATCAGGCCTCCAAACGGGCGAAAAACCGGGCCGTTTCGCTCTGTCCCCTCCATGCCAGCGGCTTCTGGAGGGGTCGGGCCGGTTGCCACGCGATCCCGGCAAGCTTTCGCCCGCCGGGACCGCGTCTCGGGAGAAACCCGTTACTGCTTGACCTGCGCGAACCACGGGCGAACATATTCGTCCGGGAACTGCGGGATATCGACCTTGTCGCTCATGGCCCAGGCGACCGGCTGCTGGTGCAGCGGGATGAACAGTGCCTCGTCATGGGTGATGCGGAAGGCTTCCTTCAGCATGTCGACGCGCTTGGCCTCGTCGAGTTCGACCGCCGCCGAGCGGGCGAGCGCATCGATGCGCGGATCGGAGAGCCCGTTCGGGTTGCTGCCGCCATAGGTGCCGTCATTGGTGGCGAGCAGCGCCTGGAGCACGCTGAAGCCGTCCATCGGCGGCAGCGAGGCCCAGCCGAGCATGTAGACGTCGAGTTCGCCATTATCCATGCGCGGGAAATAGGTCGTCTTGCTCTCGACGCTGAGATCGACCTGAACGCCGATCTTCGCCCACATGGAGGAGATGGCAAGGCAGATCTGCTCGTCGGCGATGTAGCGGTCGTTCGAGCAGGAAAGGCCGGTCTTGAAGCCGTCCGGATAGCCGGCTTCCGCCAGCAGCGCCTTGGCCTTGTCGATATCGTAGTCCAGCGGCACGTCGATCGCATCGTCATGGCCGGTGACGGCCGGGGCGACGAGCATGGCGGCGACGCGCGACTTGCCGCGCATCAGGCGCTTCTGGATCGTGTCGAGGTCGATGGCGTGCCAGAGGGCCTGGCGCACCTTGACGTTCAGCATCGGGTTGGCGACGCCGGAGGCGGCGTGCAGTTCCTTCTCGAAGTTCAGCGCCAGCACGATGGTGCGCAGCGACGGGTTCTCCGCCACCTTCAGCCCCTCGGTGGCGGCGATGCGGTCGACGTCCTGAAGCGGAACCGGCACGACCATGTCGACTTCGCCGGACAGCAGCGCGGCCACGCGCGTGGCGTCGGAGGCGATGGGGCGGAACTCCACTTCCGTCAGGTTATGCTCGGGCTTGTCCCACCAGTCCTTGTTCACCTCGAAGACCGAGCGCGAATCCGGCTCGTAGCTCTTCAGCTTGAAGGCGCCCGTGCCGTTGGCGTGGTTGCTGGCATAGGTGACGACGCCGGTCGCGGTGTTGCCCGGCTTCAGCGCGTCGTGCTCCTCCATCCAGGGCTTGCTCAGGATGTAGATGGCGGCAAGGTCGTTGAGGAGCAGCGGATAGGCGCCGCGCAGGATGAGGTCGACCGTATAGTCGTCCACCTTCTCGACGCCGGTAACGGCGGAGAGGTTTTCGCGGTTGCGCGCGCCGGGGTCGATCTGGCGCTCGATCGTCGCCACCACGTCGTCGGCGTCGAAGGGCTGGCCCTCATGGAATTTCACGCCCTCACGCAGCTTGAAGCGCCAGCGGGTCGGCTCGATGACCTCCCAGGAGGTGGCAAGCGCCGGCTCCAGCTTCAGCTCCTTGTTACGGCGCACCAGCGGATCGAACACGATATGCTGCACACTCTGGGTGAAGCTGTCGACCTGCGCATTCGGGTCGTAGGAAATGACGTCGCCGGATGCGGCCCAGCGCAGCGTCTCGGCAAAGGCGGGTGCAGAAAGCGGCGCCAGCACGGCAAGCCCCGCCAGCAGGGTCTTCATATAGGTCTTCACGAGGGCTCCTCCAGATTTGTATGCATGTTTCCAAAAAATATGCATACGATCACTCCGAATATGACTGTACATAATGAAAACGCAATATCAAGATACCAAAGCTAGAATTAGCACACAAAGTTTGCAAAAATTGTATCCAATAATTGCGGAGGATTCGGATGACCGGGACATTGCTGATCGAGAACGGCGTGGTTCTCACCATGGATGCCGGCCGGCGCGTGCTGGAGGGGGCGAGCGTGCTGGTGCAGGACGGACGGATCGCCGCCATCGGTGCAGAGGCGCTGGCCGTCCCGCCGGAGACGCCGCGCATCGACGCCGCCGGCATGGTCGTCATGCCGGGGCTGATCGATACCCACGCCCATGCCGGGCATATGCTGACAAAAGGGCTCGGCGGGGGTTCGGAAGACTGGATGGCGATCACCGGCCGGATCTACGCCGAGGCGACGGATCCGGAATTCTGGGCGGCGGAGGCCGCGCTTTCGGCTGCCGAACGCATCAAATGCGGCACCACCACGGCGGCGCTGCTCTTCGGTGGCGGACCGGACATCATGCGCACCGAAGCGCCGGACGCCGCCGAGGCCCACCTTGCCGCGATTGCCGCGATGGGCCTGCGCGAGGTGCTGGCCATCGGCCCCAACCGGCCATCCGCAAGGAGTGTCTATCGCAGGCACGACGGCAAATCGTATGATGAAATCGCCGTGTCGCCGGATACACAATTGACCGTCTGCGCCGCATTGCTCGACGCCTGGTCGGGTCGTGACGACCGGTTGCGGCTTGCCCTCTCCCTCCCCGTCTTCGACGCCGGCGAACTGGAGGACGATGCCGTCTTCGCCCTCTCGCGCCGGGCGCGCGACCTTGCGCGGGAAAAGGGCGTGCTCCTGGTGCAGGACGGCCACCGCAACGGCTCGATCGCCGCCAACGACGCCCGGCTCGGCCTGTTCGACGGCCGCTCGCTGCTCGCCCATTGCATCGACCTCACCGAGGCGGACCGCGCGGTGCTGAAGCGCACCGGCGCCAAGGTGGCGCACAATCCGAGCGCGCTGATGTCCGTCTACGGGCGCTGCCCCGCACCGGAACTGATGAAGGACGGCGTCACCGTCTCGCTCGGCACGGATGCCGCCGCGCCCGACCGCTCCTTCGACATGTTCCGCAACATGTTCCAGGCGCACCGCTACCATGCCCGGCATTTTTGCGACGATACCGTGCTGCCGCCGCTCCAGCTTCTCGAAATGGCGACGATCGAAGGCGCCCGCGCGCTTTGCATGGAAGACGAGATCGGCTCGCTGGAGGTCGGCAAGCGCGCCGATATCCTCCTCATCGACATGCGCCAGCCGCATCTGTGGCCGCCGGTCGATCCGGTGCAGCGCCTCGCACGCTTCGCCAACGGCGCCGATGTGGACACGACCATCGTCGGCGGCCGCGTGCTGATGCGCGGGCGGAAACTGCTGCACGCCGACGAGGGCGCCATCCTCGACCGCGCCGAAAGCGCCTTCCACCTGGCGATGCGCCGCGCCGGCCGCGCCTGAGGCCGAAGAGGGAGAACAGCATGACGAGCGACCTTCTCATCCGCAACGCCCGCCCCCTCGGCGGCGAACCGGTCGATCTTCTCATCCGCGGCGGCCGTTTCAGCGCCGCGGCCGGCGCGGCGCCGGCGGAAACGATCGATGCGGCCGGCTGCATCGCGCTGCCCGGCCTCGTCGAGGCGCATACCCATCTCGACAAGACACTGATCGGCATGGACTGGTTCGAGAACCGCATCGGCCCGACCCGCAACGAGCGCATCCTCGCCGACCGCAAGGCCAAGCGCGAGCGTGACATGAACGCGCACCGGCAATCGGCCCGCCAGGTCCTCCAGACGCTGCACTACGGCGTGCTGCACATCCGCAGCCATGTCGACGTCGATACGGAAATCGGCCTCGCCAATATCGAGGGCGTGCTCGAAACCCGCGCGGCGCTCCGCGATCTCGTGGACGTGCAGGTCGTCGCCTTTCCCCAGAGCGGCATGCTGCCGCGCGACGGCACGTTCGACCTGATGGACGCGGCGATGGCGGCCGGGGCCGATATCGTGGGCGGCATCGATCCGGCGACGATCGAGCGCGATCCGGTGCGCCATCTCGACGCGATCTTCGCGCTCGCCGACAAGTATGCAAAACCCGTCGACATCCACCTGCACGAGCCCGGCGATCTCGGCGCCTTCTGCCTCGACCTGATCGTCGAGCGCACCAGGGCGCTTGCCTTGCAGGGCCGCGTCATGGTGAGCCACGCCTATTGCCTCGGCATGCTGGAGCCCGCCCGCCAGCGCACCTTGATCGAGGCGCTGGCGGCGGAGCGCATTTCGGTGATGACGGTCGGCAGCCCCGCCGCCCCGGCCTTGCCGCTGCGCCTGATGCGCGAATGCGGCCTTATCGTCGCCTCCGGGTCGGACGGCATCCAGGGCACCTGGGAGCCCTGGGGCAATGGCGACATGCTGGAGCGGGCGAAATATCTCGCCCAGCGCAACGGCATGACCAACGATGCCGACCTTGCCGAGACCGCCCGCATCTGCACCTTCGGCGGCGCGGAAGGCCTCGGGCTTGCCGGCTACGGCCTTGCCGAGGGCGACTTCGGCGATCTGGTGCTGGTTCCCGCCCGCACGCTTGCCGAGGCCGTGGCGCTGACGCCGCAAAGGCGCACCGTCATCCGCCGCGGCCGCATTCTGGTGCGCGAGGGCGTGCCGGCGCAGGCGTCGATTTTTGATCCGGGATAAAATATAAGCATCGCGTTTCGCCGCTCGGAGGGAGGACTGGATGAACGGGATCGTGTCTGTCGGGTGCGCCATGCGCCTCTGTCGCAAGGCCGGGGGCGCCGCATGAGCGCCTTTCCGCACCTCTTCCAGCCCCTCGCCATCCGCGGCGTGCGGCTGAAGAACCGCATCATGTCCACCGGCCACGACACGACGCTGCCGACGGACGGGCGCGTCAACGCGGCCCTCGTCGCCTATCACGAGGCGCGGGCGAAGGGCGGCGTCGGCCTCATCGTCTCCCAGGTCGCCGGTGTGCACGAGACGGCGCGCTATACCTCGCACATGCTGATGGCGACGGACGACAGCTGCATCGAGGGCTACCGCCGGCTGGCGGAAACCTGCCATGCCCACGGCACAGCGCTCTTCTCCCAGCTCTTCCATCCCGGCCGGGAGATCATGGAGGGCGGCGACGGGCTGCTGACGGTCGCCTATGCCCCGTCCGGCACGCCCAACGAGCGGTTCCGCGTGATGCCGCGCGCGCTCGACCAGGCGATGATCGACGAGATCGTTGCCGGCTACGGCGCAGCGGCCCGGCGCATGCACGCGGCCGGCGTCGACGGCGTGGAACTGGTGGCGAGCCACGGCTACCTGCCCGCCCAGTTCCTGAACCCGCGCGTCAACCGGCGCACGGACGGCTATGGCGGATCGCTGGAGAACCGGCTGCGGTTCGCGAGCGAGGCGCTGGAGGCGATCCGCGCGGCGACGTCGGAGGATTTCGTCGTCGGCCTGCGCATCAGCGCCGGGGATCGCGACGAAACCGGCCTGACGCCCGACGAGGCGCTGGACGGCTGCCGGCTGCTCGAACCGCTCATCGACTATGTCAGCGTGACGACCGGCACCTCCGCCTCGCTCGGCGGCGCGGTGCATATCGTGCCGCCCATGGCCTATGCCAGCGCCTATCTTGCAAGCGACGCCGCCCGCTTCCGCAAGGCGCTGAACGTGCCGGTCTTCGTCGCGGGCCGCATCAACCAGCCGCAGGAGGCCGAGGCGGTCATCGCCGGGGGCGCGGCCGATGTCTGCGGCATGACGCGCGCGCTGATCTGCGATCCCGAGATGCCGGAAAAGGCGGAAGACGGCCGCACCGACGATATCCGCGCCTGCATCGCCTGCAACCAGGCCTGCATCGGCCATTTCCACCGCGGCGTGCCGATCTCCTGCATCCAGCATCCGGAAACCGGCCGCGAGCTTGCCTTCGGCACGCTTGTCCCGGCGGCCGAGCCGAAGACGGTCATGGTGATCGGCGGCGGGCCGGGCGGCATGAAGGCGGCCGCCGTCGCCGCCGCGCGCGGCCACCGCGTCACGCTCTATGAAGCCGCAAGCCAGCTCGGCGGCCAGGCGCTGCTTGCCCAGCAATTGCCGCGCCGCGCCGAATTCGGCGGCATCGTCACCAATCTTTCGCGCGAGCTGGAACTGGCGCAGGTGCGGGTGGTCAAGGGCTGTCGCGTCGATGCGGCCCTCGTGGAACGCGAGAGGCCCGACGCGGTCGTGCTCGCGACGGGCGCCACGCCCTACCTGCCCGATATCCCCGCCGACGGCAGCGTGCAGGTCATCGATGCCTGGCAGGTCCTGCGCCGGGAGGTGAAGACCGGCAGCCGCGTCGTCGTCGCCGACTGGCGCTGCGACTGGATCGGCCCCGGCATCGCCGAACTCCTCGTCGACAACGGCTGCAGCGTCGAGCTTGCCGTCAACGGCACCCATCCCGGCGAACTCCTGCCGCTCTATGTGCGCGACAACCTCGCCGCCGAGCTGCACCGGAAGGGTATCGGCATCACCCCCTATGCCCGGCTCTACGGCTGCGACAGCGGCACGGTCTACCTGCAGCACACCGTCAGCGAACAGCCGATCGTCTTCGAGGGCGTGGACACGCTCGTCCTCTGTCTGGGGCACGCGCCGGCCGACGACCTGCGGGAAAGGCTGGCGGGACTGGCGCTGGAGGTTCACCTCATCGGCGATTGCCTGGCGCCGCGCACGGCGGAAGAGGCCGTCTATGACGGGCTGAGGATCGCGAGCGCTCTGTAGCTGCCTGCGCAAAATCTCTCGCCGGCTATTTTTAGCTGTTGCCAAAACGTCCTTCACTTAATACGTTGTTAAGTGAGGAGATGACAATGGACGATATCGCGCTCGTGACGGGGAATCAGGCTGCCGTCGGCGAGAAGGTGAAGACCTTCCGCACCGCCCGCCGCATGTCCTTGCGCACGCTCGGCGAGGCCACCGGCACGACCGCAAGCTTCCTCAGCCAGCTCGAACGCGGCCTCAGCGGCGTCAACACCAGCACGCTGATGCGCATTGCCGGCGCGCTTGGCATCAGCCTGACGGACCTCTTCGAGGAGGCCGCCCCGCCCGTCGGCCGCGTGTTGCGCAAGCATGAGCGCCCTGCCCTGCCGCCGGCCGAAGGCTATCGGAAAATGCTTCTGTCGCGGCGGCCGATCCGCGACATGGAGGTCTATATCGGCGAATTCGATCCCGGCGGCTCGACGGGCGACAAGCCCTACAGCCACGGGGATTCCCATGAACTCTTCCTGGTCCTCAGGGGCAAGGTGGAGCTTACCCTCGGCGAGGAGCGCCATGTGCTGTCGGCCGGCGACAGCATCGAATACCCGACCTCGGTTCCGCACAAGACCGTGAATATCGGCACGGAACCGGCCGAAGTTCTCTGGATGATCGCGCCGCCCACCAGCGTCGCAGACGACCTCGACAAATACCTGCCACGGACGGGCTCGTAACCGCGGCGGGAGCAATCCACGCGAGCGCTACTGGGAGTATCAACGATGAAGAAATTTGCGGGGGCTTTGGCCCTGACGATGACGTGCGCCCTGGCGTTGCCGGTATTCGCACAGGAAAAGCCGGTCGCCGGCGCGGTGGAGGAAGGCTCGCTCAAGGGCAAGACGCTGACCTTCGTCTCCTATGGCGGCATCTACCAGGACGGCCAGGTCGCCGCCCTCAAGGAGTTCGTCGAGAAATCCGGCGTGACGCTGCTCAACGACGGCCCGACGGAGATCGCCAAGCTGAAGGCCCAGGTCGACGCCGGCAACGTCACCTGGGACGTGGTCGACACCGCCGACCTGCCGCCCTACGTGCATTGCGGCACGCTGTTCCAGAAGCTCGACTTCTCCAGGCTCGACGTCTCGAAGATTCCGCCGAACCAGGTGGGCGAATGCTCGGTCCCGGCGATGAACTACGGCGTCATCTTCATGTACAAGACCGAGACCTACAAGGACAATCCGCCGAAGGACTGGCAGGACTTCTTCGACACGGAGAAATTCCCGGGCTCCCGCGCCATCGACGGCAGCGGCGATCCGACCGGCGGCCTGATCGAGCAGGCCTTCAAGGCGGCCGGCGGCGACCCGAAGGCGATGACGCCTGACGATATCGAGAAGGGCATCCAGAAGCTGCGCGACCTCGGCCCCGACACGATCTACTGGAAGACCGGCGCGGAATCCCAGCAGCTTGCCGAATCCGGCGAGGCCGACATGATCATGATGTGGACCGGCCGCGCCATGACCGCCGCGAAGAACGGCGCGGCGTATACGCCCGTCTGGCAGGACTGGCTGGTGGTCATGGACCAGATGACCATCCCCGTCGGCGTCAAGGACACCGATGCCGCCTATGCGCTGCTGAATGCCTATCTCGGCCAGCGTTCGCAGGAGATTCTTACGGAAAAGACCTCCTACACGCCGATCCACATGGACGCCAAGCCGAAGGTCGATGAGGTCACCACCTCCTTCCTCACCTCGACGCCCGAGCGCATCGCCCAGGGCTATCAGCAGAACATCCCGTTCTGGGTGACGAACTTCGATCTCGCCGCGGAAAGGTGGAACGCGCTGCTCTCAGGTAACTGAGGCTGGTTTGCCCCTCACCCTAACCCTCTCCCCGCTTGCGGGGAGAGGGGACCTGCCCCGCAAACGGGCACTGGTTGAGGAAATCGGCACGGCATATCCCCTCCCCCGTTTACGGGGAGAAGGTGGCCGGCAGGCCGGATGAGGGGCCGCCTCAATACGAGCCCTCGCCTACCGCAAACACAGGAGACGACCGTGACCGACATGCCTGACAGGCCCGCTCTCCTCACACGCCTGCGCCCGCGTGGCGCGGCGTGGCTTGCGGCGCCCGCGGTGCTGCTGCTGCTCCTCGCCCTCGCCTATCCGCTGGCGATCGTCGTCCTGCGCAGCGTCACCGATCCCGCCCCCGGCCTCGACAACTACGTCTGGTTCTTCCAGTCCGCGGTGAACCGCACGGTGCTGCAACGCACCTTCGTCGTCGCCGCCTGGGTGACGCTCGTCTCGCTTGTCTGCGCCTACCCCTACGCCTATGCCATGACCATCGTCGGCAGGAACGTGCGGCTCGCGCTCATCCTGTGCGTGCTCGTGCCCTTCTGGCTGAGCGGGGTGGTGCGCACGCTCGCCTGGGTCATCCTGCTGCAGGATTCCGGCGTCATCAATTCGTTCCTGCGCGGCGTCGGCCTGCCGCCCGTAAAATTGATCCGCACGCTGCCCGGCGTCGTCATCGGCATGACGCAGGTGCTGCTGCCCTTCATGATCCTGCCGATCTACTCCGTGATGAAGGGCATCGACACGCGCCTCCTGCAGGCCGCCCGCAGCCTCGGCGCGAAACCCTGGCGCGCCTTCCTGCAGATCTACGTGCCGCTGTCGCTGCCCGGCGTCTATGCCGGTATCATCATCGTCTTCATCCTCTCGCTCGGCTTCTACATCACGCCGGCCCTGCTCGGCGGCCCGCGCAGCATCCTGCTCTCCTCGCTGGTGCAGAACCAGGTGCTGAGCCTGCTCAACTGGGGCCGCGGCGGCGCCATGGGCGTCGTGCTCCTCGTCGCCACCTTCGTGCTTCTGGCCATCGCCGCGCCGCTAATGCGCCAGAAGCATTCCTCGACCCGCAGGGAGGCGTGAGCGATGCCGTCCTTCCCCCGCGTCCTCCTCGGCCTGTTCTGCCTGCTCGTCGCCCTGCTCCTGCTCGCGCCGACGCTGGTGGTCATCCCGATGTCGTTCAACGGCAACAAGTCGCTCGCCTTCCCGCCGGTCGGCTTCTCCTGGCAATGGTACGACAACTTCTTCCGCAATCCGGACTGGACGACGAGCTTTTCCAACTCGCTGATCGTCGCGCTCATCGTCGCGGTCGTCGCGACCGTCGTCGGCACGCTCGCCGCCTTCGGCGTCACGCGGGCGGCCGCGCGCACCGGCGGCCTGCTGCGCGCGCTGCTGATCACGCCGATGGTCGTGCCGGGCGTGGTGCTGGCGATCGGCATCTACGCCGTCTATCTCGACACGCATCTGGTGGGCACCGTCACCGGCTTCGTGCTGGCGCACACCATGCTCGCCATTCCCTTCGTGCTGATCGCCGTGCAGGCGAGCCTCGAAGTCTTCGACCGGCGGCTGGAGACCGCCGCGGCCAGCCTCGGCGCCGGCCGGCTGACGGTCTTTCGCACCGTGACGCTGCCGCTCATCCTGCCCGGCGTCCTTTCCGGCGCGCTCTTCGCCTTCATCACCTCGTTCGACGAGATCATCGTGGCGCTGTTCATCACCAGCCCCTACCTGAAAACGCTGCCGGTGCAGATCTACACCTCGATCACCCGCGACGCCGACCCGACCGTCGCCGCCGTCGGCACGCTCTTGTTCCTCGCGACCTCGCTCATCATCATCGCCGGCCTGCTTCTCGGCATGCGCCGCGGAAGGACCTGACCATGAACGCACCCCGACGCTCCGCCGGCGCGGCGATCGATATCCGCAAGGCGTCCAAGCGCTACGGCGCCTTCGCCGCCCTCAGGGACATCGACCTGCACATCCGTCCCGGCGAGTTCATGACGCTGCTCGGCCCTTCCGGCTCCGGCAAGACGACGACGCTGAACCTCATCGCCGGCTTCACGGACATCAGTTCCGGCACGCTCGAAATCGGCGGCAGGAGCGTCACGGGCCTGCCCTCACACAAGCGCAATATCGGGGTCGTCTTCCAGCATTACGCACTCTTCCCGCACATGACGGTCGGCAAGAACGTCGCCTATCCGCTGGCGCTGCGCGGCGTGAGGGGCGAGGACCGCGAGAGGCGGGTCAAGCGCGCCCTCGACATGGTGAAGATGGCGGATTTCTCCCATCGCTACCCGAACGAACTGTCGGGCGGCCAGCAGCAGCGCGTGGCGCTCGCCCGGGCGCTCGTCTTCGATCCGCCGCTCCTCCTCATGGACGAACCGCTCGGCGCGCTCGACAAGAAGCTGCGCGAATGGCTGCAACTGGAAATCAAGCGCATCCACCGCGAGCTCGGCACCACCTTCGTCTACGTCACCCACGACCAGGAGGAGGCCCTCGTCCTCTCCGACCGCATCGCCGTGTTCAACGGCGGGCGCATCGAGCAGATCGGCACGGGCCGCGAACTCTACGACCGTCCGGCGACCCTCTTCGTCGGCCGCTTCATCGGCGAATCCACCGTGCTGCGCGGCACGGCGCACGCCGCCGGCGAAAGCACCGTGATGACCATCGGCGACCAGAGGATCGTCGCCCATGGCCGCCTTGCCGGCGATGCCCGCCCGGTCATCCTGCTGCGGCCCGAGCGCGTGGCGCTGAAGCGCCCCGGCGCGGACGTCGTGGCGGGCGAGAACCGCCTTGCCGGCACGGTCATGGAGGCGATCTATCTCGGCTCCGGCTCGAAATACGAGGTGCGGCTCGCCGATGGCGCGGTCGCGGTGGTGCGCAGCCCGCTCGGTGCGGCGGATTTTGCCATCGGCGATACCGCCGATATCGCTTTCCTGCCCGCCGACCTCACCCTTCTTCCCGACGACGCCAGCGCCGACGTGACGCTGACCTGAACCCGAAAGCCTTCCTCATGGACGCCAAGACCAACGGAAACATCTCCTTCTGGTATGCCGATATCGGCGGCATTCCGCAAAAGCGCCCTCCCCTGCCCGGCGACCGCGAGGCCGATATCTGCATCATCGGCGCGGGTTATACGGGCCTCTGGACGGCCTATTACCTCAAGAAGGCAGACCCCTCGCTCGACATCGTCGTGCTGGAACGCGAATTCGCCGGCTTCGGCGCCTCCGGGCGCAACGGCGGCTGGCTTTCGGGCGGCTTCGGCTGGTCGCGCGACAAATACCTGAAAACCTCGACGCGCGGCGCCGTCATCGATATGCAGCGCGCCATGACCGGCACGGTGGACGAGGTGGTCCGCGTCGCCGAGACCGAGGGAATCGACGCCGACATCCGCCGCGTCGACAATCTCACCGTCGCCACCAATGCGCCGCAGCTTGCTCGCGCCCGCGAGGAGTACCAGTTCTATCTCGACTGGCAGATGCCGGCCGAGCGCCTGCAGATGCTCTCCGCCGAAGAGGCGGCAAGGCGGATCAACATCGCCAATGTCCAGGGCGGCTTCGTCATCCGCGATACCGCGCGCGTGCAGCCCGCCAAGCTGGTGCGCGGCCTTGCAAAGGTCGTCGAAGGTCTCGGCGTCCCGATCTACGAGGGCACCCCCGTCACGCGTTTCGAGAAGGGTCGCGTCGAGACCGATCGCGGCACGGTGCGCGCCTCCAGCATCATCCGCGCCACGGAGGGCTTTTCCGCCAGCTTCCCCGGCGAGGAACGCACCTGGCTGCCGCTGAACAGCGCCCAGATCGTCACCGAGCCCGTGCCGGAGGCGCTGTGGCGGGAGATCGGCTGGGACGGCCATGAACTGCTCGGCGATGCGGCGCACGCCTATTGCTACGCCCAGCGCACCCGTGAAGGCCGCATCACCATGGGCGGACGCGGCGTGCCCTATCGCTTCGGCTCGAAGACCGACGTGAACGGAAAGACCCAGCAGGCGACCATCGACGCCCTGCACGCCATCCTGACGCGCCTCCTGCCGCAGACGAAAACCCTGAAGATCGACCATGCCTGGTGCGGCGTGCTCGGCGTGCCGCGCGACTGGTGCACGACCGCCGGCTTCGACCGCGCGAGCGGCATCGGCTGGGCCGGTGGCTATGTCGGCCTCGGCGTCTCCAGCTCGAACCTTGCCGGCCGCACGCTCTGCGACCTGGTGCTCGGCCGTGAGACGGAGCTGACCGCCCTTCCCTGGGTCAACCGCACGGTGCGCAAATGGGAGCCGGAACCCTTCCGCTGGCTCGGCGTGCATTCCATGTACCAGCTCTACCGCATGGCCGACGAGCGCGAATTCGCCGGCCTGCCGCACACATCGAGACTCGCGTCGCTCGCCGACAGCATCACCGGCCATTGAGCCAGGAACAGACAGGACAGACCATGATCAGCCTTGAACATTTCGGCGACCTCCTCACCCGCGACATCGGCCCCTTCGCGCCGAAGCCGACCTCCATCGAGGGCGACCAGCAGGAGGCTACCGCGACGCTGTGGACCAGCCCGGACGGCGGGATGGAAACCGGCCTATGGGAATGCACGCCCGGCCGCTTCACCGCCGACCGCACGGAGATCGCAGAAATCTGCCATATCCTCACCGGTCGGGTGACGCTGCACAATGGTGACGGCACGAGACGGGACATCGGCCCGGGCGAAATGTTCGCCCTGCCGCACGGCTGGCGCGGCGAATGGACGATCCACGAGCGCACACGCAAGATCTACACGATGATCGCCAAGGGCGTCTGAGCGCCGCAATCGCGGACCGGCTCACGGAAAGAGCCGGTCCGCGTGCGAATTGTGAACGCTGCGTTCTCTTTCCCCGTCTTTTCAATCCCGCCCCGATATCCCATCTTCGCCTCCGACACCCCTCTAAACGGACGTTTCGAGCGTCGAGGCAGACACATGAAGAAAATCGGCTTCCTCTCCTTCGGGCATTGGACCCCCTCCCCGCAATCCGGGACCCGCTCGGCCGGCGATACGCTGCTCCAGTCGATCGACCTTGCCGTCGCGGCCGAGGAGCTTGGCGCGGACGGCGCCTATTTCCGGGTTCACCATTTCGCGCGCCAGCTCGCCTCGCCCTTCCCGCTGCTCGCCGCCGTCGGTGCGCGCACCAAGACGATCGAGATCGGCACGGCCGTCATCGACATGCGCTACGAGAACCCGCTCTACATGGCAGAGGATGCCGGCGCGGCCGATCTCATTTCCGGCGGGCGCCTGCAGCTCGGCATCAGCCGCGGCTCGCCCGAGCAGGTCATCGACGGCTGGCGCTACTTCGGCTACCAGCCTGGGGAAGGCCAGAGCGATGCCGACATGGGCCGCCGCCATGCCGAGGTGTTCCTGGACGTGCTGAAGGGCGAAGGCTTCGCACAGCCGAACCCGCGGCCGATGTTCCCCAATCCGCCGGGGCTGCTGCGCCTCGAACCCCATTCCGAGGGGCTTCGCGAGCGCATCTGGTGGGGTGCGGGCTCGAACGCCACCGCCGTCTGGGCGGCGAAGCTCGGCATGAACCTGCAAAGCTCGACGCTGAAGGACGACGAGACGGGCGAGCCTTTCCATGTCCAGCAGGCCGCCCAGATCCGCGCCTATCGCGACGCCTGGAAGGAAGCGGGACATGCCCGCACGCCGCGCGTCTCGGTGAGCCGCAGCATCTTCGCGCTCGTCGACGACCGCGACCGGGCCTATTTCGGCCGCGGCGGCAAGGAGGTGGATTCGATCGGCCTCATCGACGACAAGACGCGGGCGATCTTCGGCCGCTCCTATGCCGACGAGCCGGACAAGCTCGTCAGGCAGCTCGCCGCCGACGAAGCGATCCAGGAGGCCGACACGCTGCTCCTGACCGTGCCGAACCAGCTGGGCGTCGAATACAACGCCCATGTCATCGAGGCGATCCTCGAACACCTCGCCCCGGCGCTGGGCTGGCGCTAGGCGCTCTTTCCATTTCCACCAAAACGGGAAAAGCGCGCCAGGGAAACCTGACGCGCTTTTTGTCTTATAGCCCTCAGGGAGGATTAGAACGACGTGCTTGCCTTCAGCATGAACGTGCGTCCAGCGCCGTAGCCGCAGGAGCCCGCGCCCTGGCAGGTCGCGACATATTCCTTGTCGAAGAGGTTGGAGACGTTCAGCGCGACAGCCCAGTTGTCCTTCTCATAGCGGATGGCCGCATCGACCAGCGTGGCGGAAGGAACGCGGAGCGTGTTCTCGCGGTCCGCCCAGGACTTGCCGATATGGCGTACGCCCGCTGCAACGCTCACGCCCTGAAGCCTATCGTTCTGGAACGAATAGTCCGCCCAGAGCGAAGCCGTCAGTTCCGGAACCTGGATCGGCGTGTTGCCGGCAGGCGTGCCGTCGAACGCGCCACCGGTCGCCTTGGTGACTTCCATGTCGAGATAGGTCAGCGCACCGATGAGCTTCAGCCCCTCCGTGACATTTGCCTGGATCGACGTTTCGAAGCCGCGGGCCTCCACCTCGCCGATGGCGGCGGTCTGCGGAATGCCGTTGACCGTGATCGTGCTGGGCACGTTCTCGCGCGTGATGTCGAAATAGGCTGCCGTGATGAGGGCATCCATGAAGTCCGGCTGATACTTGACGCCGACTTCCCACTGCTTTGCCGTTTCCGACTTCAAGAGGTTGCCGGCATTGTCCGTCGAGGTCGTCGGGTTGAACGAGGTCGAGTAGCTGACATAGGGCGTCAGGCCGTTTGCGAATTCATAGGCGAGCGCCGCGCGCCAGGTGAATTCGCCTTCGTCGCTCTCGGTGGAGCTGGCTGGATTGATATTGTCGTCGAGCTCGGTCTTCACGAAGTCGTAACGACCGTTGAGCGTGGCGATCCACCCGCCGCCGAACTTGATCTGGTCCTGTGCATAGATGCCGAGCTGGTCGCGGCGCAGGTTCTGATCCAGGTACGGATTTCCGAGCGCCGGAATATCGGCACCGTAAACCGGGCGAAGCGGATCGAGATCCAGGTTGCCGAAGCCGACGGCCTGGGCCTGATCGATCGCGTAGTGCCGATAGTCCAATCCGAGAAGAAGATTGTGATCCAGCGCGCCTGTCGCGAATTCACCTTCGAGCTGATTGTCGACCGTGAAGATATCGACATCCGTGTCATGCGCGAAGCGATAACGGGCCAGCTTCGTAGGATCGGTCATCGACCATCCGTTGGCATAGAGCGCGTCTTCCTCAAGCGAGACGCTCGCGTAACGCAGGTTCTGGCGAACGGTCCAATTGTTGTCGAACGTATGTTCGAACTCGTAGCCGATCATGGCCTGCTGGCGATCGTATTCGTCAAGGCTCTTGTCGCCGTAGAACAGGTCGGTCGGAATCCGTCCCACGCCGGGCGCATCGACGACCGTGCCGACATACGGCAGGAAACCCGTGCTGGTATGCGTCAGGTCGATATGCTGGAAGGAGCTGAGGATGGTAAGGCTCGTTCCCTCATCCGGCTTCCATGTCAGGCTGGGCGCGATCGTGCCGCGGAAATCCTCCGACTTGTCCGTCTCCCAGCCGCCGCCGGAAATCTTCCCGGTCAGGCGGTAGCGCAGGACGTCGTCGCCGCCGAGCTTGTCGCTGAAATCCACGCCCAGGTAACCGTTGCCGAAGCTGTTGACGCCCGTCTCGACATAACGCAGCGGCTCATCGGTGGGGCGCTTGCTGACGAAATTGACGAAGCCGCCCGGATTGGCGCCGCCGTAGAGCGCCGAACTCGGCCCCTTGATGACTTCGATGCGCTCCAGGAAGAACGGATCGATGAGGAACGTCCCGAAGCCGGTCTGGAAAAGCGAAAGCCCGTCGAGGAACACGCCGGTCTGCTCGGCTTGAAAGCCGCGGATGAAGAGCCAGTCGGTGTCCGAATCGGTTCCGTAGGTCGATGCGTTGACGCCGGCGACGTAGCGCAGCGCCTCGTCGATCTTCTGCGGGCTCTGGTCGTCCATCTGCTCGCGCCCGACGACGGAGACCGATTGCGGGATCTCGTTGAGGTCCGTCGCGGCCTTGCTGCCGGTGCGCGTCGATTTTGCGACGATGCCACGCACGGGTTCGACACCGGTGTCAGCAACCGCGTTGGGATCGCCCTGCTCGACCCGGACCTCTTCCAGCCGCGTCGTGCCTTCCGCGTCCTGCGCGAACGTGGAAAGCGGTGCCAACAGGCCGATTGCCGCCGTACCGCACGCAAGCGTCAGCCTCAGCCGCCGCTGGTTCTTCAACTTCATCATCATCTGCGCATACCCCACTCGCCCGTTCGCCTGCCTGAACGGTCTTCCAACAATAAGATGAGTGCTTAACTCAGTTTTAACGTCCGGGCTTGTCGCATTCCGCGAAAATTGTACGTTCTTGGGCAATTTTCCGTGCGATGAACAATCGCCCGACGGGTGCTATCAGGCGAGGTGCGCCTTCTGCCAATGGGCGGGCGTCGTGCCGAAATTCTTGCGGAAGACGCGGGTGAAATGCGCCTGGTCGGCAAAGCCGGTCTCGGCGGCGATCGCTGTCAGGGGCTGATCGCCCTGCAAAAGCAATTGCTTGGCGCGGCGCAGCCGGGCATTCACCTGCCATTGGTGCGGTGCGACGCCGGTCGAGGCCTTGAAGGCGTGGCTGAAATGAGACTGCGACAGGCCGATGAGGCCGGCAAGCTCCTCGAGCCGGATATTGCGCAAGCAGTTTTCTTCAATGAAATCGGTCGCGCGGCGCACTTGCCAGCCGGCCAGCTTGCCGCGCTTGCGGCCCGGCGCCTTGCCCAGCTTCATCACGTCGATGATCAGCGCCAGCGCCAGGCCGTCGCCGTAAAGATCGTGCAGCGGCTGCGGATTGGTGCATTCGGCGGCGATGAGCTGGGCCAGCGAGAACAGGCGGTCGTCGGAGAAGAAGAGCTGCGGCGTGGCAAGCCGCTCCGCATCGAGGTCTTCCGCCAGCCGCCGGCTGACCGTCTCCACGTCGAAATGCAGATCGAGATGACGCAGGAACTGGTGGTCGGCAAGATCCGCCCAGAGCTCGAAATTCGCCGGGATATAGGCGATCGGGCAATGCTGCCAGTCCTCGACGGATTCCAGCCCGCCGGGCGCCACGCGGATGCGGGAATCGCCCGGCCCCCGCTTGTCGAGCAGGATGAACAGCCGCGGGTCCCGCCCGACATAGTAGCCGCCGGCGCGCGCCGCGCATTCCACATCCCACACATCGGCCACGATACCGTTCCAGTGCCGGCGGTTGAGACCGCCGACGACCGAAAAGCCCTCGATCCTGTTCTGCATGCGCGGCTGGAACGTCATCTTTGCCTGCGGGTATACCTTCTATTTTTACTCAAGTTTCTTAGCCTGATTTCCGCCGCAACGCAATATCGCCGGGAATGAGTCCTTCGGGGCAACCGAAACCTTCCTGCGCCGGCAGTCAAATTCTTGCTATCCATAGAACATCAGCGCTCACAAGGATGTCTCTCCTTCACCTCGTCCAACGATAAAGAGAGTGTGCCTAAGCCCATCCAGGGGGACGCGGATTGCTGTGTCCGCATGGGGTACTGGAGAACCGTCCAGTGTCACAGAGAACGGGCCTTCGGCCATATCCACAGCCCTCTCGACGCGGATGTCGTATCGGGTATCGCCCATCCTGATCGTCGCCTCGAACTGCGGCCATGATTTCGGCATGCAAGGTTCGACGACGAGGACGGTACCCTCCCGGTGCAGGCCGAGGATGCCCTCGATGCCGGCTCGGTACATCCAGGCGGCGGAGCCGGTGTACCATGTCCAGCCGCCGCGTCCGACATGAGGGGCGACCGAATAGACATCGGCGGCGATCACATAGGGCTCGACCTTGTAGCGCGCTACCGCCTCGGGCGTGCCTGCGTGATTGACCGGGTTCAGCAAGGTGAAGAGATCGTGCGCCTTGTCGCCATCGCCCAGTCGGGCGAAAGCGAGGATCGCCCACATGGCGGCGTGGCTGTACTGGCCACCGTTTTCGCGCAGGCCCGGCGGATAACCCTTGATGTAGCCGGGATCACGCAGGGTTGCGTCGAAAGGCGGCGTGAACAGGAGGGCGAGGCCGTCGTCCTTGCGGATCAGATGGGTTTCCAGCGACGCCATGGCGGCGGCGGCGCGGACGGGATCGGCCGCACCGGACAGAACCGCCCAGGACTGGGCGATGCTGTCGATCCGGCATTCGTCACTGTCCTTCGAGCCGAGCCATGCACCATCATCGAATGTGGCGCGTCGATACCAGTCGCCGTCCCAGGCTTCCCGTTCGATGGAGACCTTGAGGCTTGCGGCATGCGCCTTCCAGCGCGCGGCACGTTCGGGATCGCGGCCCTCGGCAAAAGGCGCGAAAAGGTCGATCGTGCGGATCAGCAGCCAGCCGAGCCAAACGCTCTCGCCCTCGCCGCCCTCGCCGACCCGGTTCATCCCGTCGTTCCAGTCGCCGGTACCCATCAGGGGCAGGCCGTGCCGACCGGTGAGCGCGACGGCCTGGTCGAGGCCGCGGGCGCAATGTTCGAAGAGGGAGGCGGCCTCGCCCGTGGACGTGGGTTGGAGGAAAGCGTCGTGCTCTCCTTCGGCAAGGTCCGGGCCTTCCAGGAACGGGACGGTCTCGTCGAGGATCGCCGCATCGCCGGCCGTTCCGACATAGGTGGCGGCGGCGAAGGCGAGCCAGACCCTGTCGTCGGAAATCCGGGTGCGAACGCCCGCGCCCGAATGGGGCAGCCACCAATGCTGCATGTCTCCCTCGGTGAATTGCCGTCCGGCAGCGCGCAGGATATGCACCC
This sequence comes from Shinella sp. S4-D37, assembly GCF_040812195.1. Taxonomy (NCBI): domain Bacteria; kingdom Pseudomonadati; phylum Pseudomonadota; class Alphaproteobacteria; order Hyphomicrobiales; family Rhizobiaceae; genus Shinella; species Shinella sp. S4-D37. Next base: position 249,779 of record NZ_JBFNXL010000003.1, read on the forward strand.
GCGCCTCCTGCGGCCGGGCGAAGGTCAGCGCCATGCCGTCCTGCAACTGGTCGCGGAAGCCATAGGCCCCGCTTGCCTGGTAGAAGGCCGAGCGCGCCCATATCCGGCAGGCGAGCGTCTGGTAGAGCAGCCAGCCGTTCAGCATGATATCCATCGCCCGGTCCGGCGTTTTGACCTGCACGGTCTCCAGCAGCGTCTGCCAATGGCCGGCAACATCGGAAAGAACCGCATCGAGGTCGGCGGCGCGGTAGCGGGCGATCAGCGCACCGGCCTCCTCGCTCGAAGCGGCCTGGCCGAGGAAGCAGGCGATCTCGATGCTTTCACCCGCGTCCAGTTCGATCGTGCATTGCAGCGCGGCGCACGGATCGAGGCCCGCGCCTACCTTTGCACCGAGCGGCATTCTCGTCCCGAGAGCCGCGGGCCTCGCGGAACTGCCGTTTCGTCCGAGGAATTCCGTGCGATCGGCGGTCCATGCGGTCTGCCGGCCGCCAAGATCGGCAAAGGCGACGCGGCTGGGAAAGCCCATAGCCCACCCGTTGCGTGCGAAGATCGCCCCCGTTGCCGCATCGACGGATGTGGCGATGAACGGTGCGCTTGCCCCCCGCAGGGTGCCGAGCACCCATTCGGCATAGCTGGTGACCGAAAGCCGGCGCGGGCGCGACGAACGGTTGGTCAGCGTCAGCCGCGAAATGCGGATCGGATCGGCGAGCGGCACATAGGACAGCAGCTCGCTTTCGATCCCGTGCGCGCGATGGCTGAAGCGGCTGTAGCCGAAGCCGTGGCGCGCCACATAACGCCCTTCGTCCCGGATCGGCTGGGCCGTCGGGCTCCAGAGGTCGAGCGTCTCCTCGTCGCGGATGTAAAACGCCTCGCCGGAGGGGTCGCCGACCGGATCGTTGGACCATTGCGTGATCTGGTTCTCGCGGCTGTTTTCGGCCCAGCTATAGGCGCTACCGTCGGCCGACACCTGAAAGCCGAAAGCGGGATTGGCGATGACGTTGATCCAGGGCATCGGCGTCGTCGCGCCGTTTTCCAGCACGGTCACATATTCCGTGCCGTTCCTGCCGAAGCCGCCCAACCCATTGAAGAATTCCAGCGTTTCCGGCTGCGCGACCATCTCGGCCGAAGCCGTTCGCGAAAACCGCGGCGGCGGTGCAGAAGAGTGCTCGATGCCAGGGGAAAGACGCGCGAGCTGGTCGGCGATGAGGCCGCGGTGGGCTGGCAGCACGACGCGCGCGGTCGCGTTCAGAAGGTTTTTCGTGTCCTGGCTCAGGAAATCGGCGCGCAGCACATGAACCGCGCCCTGCGCCGGCATGTCGCCGAAGCGCGGGCGGGACTGGCTGGAGCGCACGGAGGCTTCGACGGCGTTCTGCAGGTCCTGCACATAGGAGGCGGCGCGCTCGTTGACGATCACCAGATCGACGGCGAGCCGCTTGATGCGCCAGTATTCGTGGGCGCGCAGCATCTGGCGCAACTGAGGAAGGTCTTCGATATCCTCGATGCGCAGGAGCACGATCGGCAGGTCGCCCGAGATGCCATAGGGCCAGAGGCCGGACTGCGGGCCGGCACCGGCGAGAATGGCGTCCGAGGCCGGGCGGAAGCGCGCGTCGGCATAGAGGATGGGGGCTGCAAGACGCTGGAAGTCCGCTGCCTCCTCCAGGTCCACATCGAGATGGTGAAGCTGCACCTGCGCCTGCGTCCAGGCCAGCGTCTTCGCCCGGTCGAAGGCATTCTTGTCATGATGCTTGTCGATGCGTTCGAGGAGTTCTTCCCGCGACCCTGCGACGATCGTCCAGAAGGCGACCCGCGCCACCTTGCCGGGAACGACCCGCACGCTGCGGCGCAGCGCGAAGATCGGATCGAGGACGGTTCCCGCCGTATTGGAAAGCGCCTCCCCGTCACGGATGGCGGCGGCGGTGGCGACGGAGCGGCCGCGCCCGAGGAAACGGGCGCGATCGGATTCGTATTGCGGAGCGTCAATCGCATCGCCCTCGACCACGGCGAAATGGGCGGCCCAGATCTCGGCTTCCGAGGGCACTCGTCGCCGCCGCGTGGCGACGAGTGCGCCATATTCGGCCAGGTGCTCGGTCTCGACGAACATCTTGGCGAAGGCCGGATGCGCATTGTCGGTCGCCGCGGTGGCGAGCACCAGTTCGGCATAGGAGGTCAGCTCGATCTCGCGCACCCGCCGTCCGCTGTTCGTCAGGCAGATGCGGCGCACCTCGCCGTCGTCCTCACCGGAGACGATGACGTCCATTTCCGTCGTCAGCGTCTCGTCATGGCGGATATATTGCGCATGATCCTCGCCGAAGACCACCGAGGCGTCGGCCTTGTCGCCCATGGATGGGACGGCAGGGGAGAAGACCGTGCCGGCCTGCATGTCCTTGAGGAAGATGAAGCTGCCGCAATCATCCCGGGTCGCGTCCTCGCGCCAGCGCGTGACGGCGATGTCGCGCCACCGGCTGTAGCCGCCGCCCGAGGCCGTCAGCATCACCGCATACCGTCCGTTGGAGAGCAGGTGCGTGACCGGCGCGCCGGTAGCGGGTAGCGACAGCCGGCGGACCGAGGGCGCGGGGTTCAGCGAAATGCCCGCGGATGCCTTGACCTCCTCGGCACGCGGGCGGGCGATCGCGACATCGCGCGGCATGCGCTCCGACAGCAGCAGTTCGCTGGCCATGATCATAGGCTCACGGTGGAACCGCGCCCGCATGCGCCCGTCCTGCAGGAGGACGGCGATGGCGACGATGGTCATGCCCTGATGGTGGGCCATGTAGCTGCGGATGATCTCGACGCTCGCATTTTCGGGCAGGCGGGCGCGGGTGAAGTCCAGCGCCTCGTAGAAACCGTGTGCGCCGCGGGCACCCATGGCTTCGAGACGCCGATAGTTGTCGAGCGCGGCATGGGGATCGACCATGGCGGCAAGACCGGTGGCATAGGGCGCGACGACCATGTTGCCCGACAAACCGCGCTTGAGCCCCAGCCCCGGCACGCCGAAATTGGAATATTGATAGGTGAACTCGATGTCCCGCGCATTGAAGGCGGATTCCGATACGCCCCAGGGCACGTTCCGCGACCGCCCATAGGCCTCCTGGCGCGCCACGATGAGCCGGTTCGTGTCGTCGAGCAGGCTTCCAGCAGGCGCGCGCATCACCAGCGACGGCATGAGATATTCGAACATCGAGCCCGACCAGGAGATCAGCGCCGAGCCGCTGCCGAGCGGCGTCGCCGCCCTGCCGAGGCGGAACCAGTGCCGCGTGCCGACATCGCCCTTGGCGATGGCGAAGAAGCTCGCAAGGCGTGCTTCGGACGCCAAAAGGTCGTAGCAGTTGGGGTCGAGGCCGTTGTCGGCGAGCGAAAAGCCGATGGACAACAGCTTCCTGTCGGGATCGAACAGGAAAGCGAAATCCATGTCGAGCGCCATGGTGCGGGCCGTGTCCGCAATGGCCTGGAGCCGGCCCTTCACGGCGGCGGGATCGTCGCGGAGCGCCTGCCGGTCGCGCGCCGACTGGCTGACGGATCGTCTCAGCGCCGCGATCCAGAAGACGAGATCGACGGCCGCGCCGTCCTCTGCCAGCCCCGCCAGTTCCAGTGCCTTGTCCAGCAGGCGCGTCAGTGCCGGCGTTGCAGCGTCGATGGATTGCGGGCCGCCCACAAGGATTTCGACCTCGTCGAGAATGGACGAAAGGTCGGCGCGGTGGTTGCCGGGCGCGTCCGCAAGGGCCGTGCGGGCAAGCGCCAGCGTATCGCCGAAACCCTCGCCGTTTTCCGCCGGAGGCATCTCGGCCCACTCCTCGCAGGCATTCGCCAGCGCGATCAGGTGGCCGGCGAGATTGCCGCTGTCGACGGAGGAGACGTAGGGCGGATCGAGGGTCCTCAGATCGCGCGTATCGTACCAGTTGAAGAAATGCCCGTTGAAACGATCGAGCGTCTTGAGCGTCGTGAAGCTCGCTTCCAGCCGTTCGAGCGCCTCGAGGGTTCCCACCCAGCCGAAGTCGCGCGCGGCGACCGTCGAGAGAAGATAGAGGCCGATATTGGTCGGCGAGGTGCGGTGGGCGACGGCCGGCAGCGGCGTTTCCTGAAAATTGTCCGGCGGCAGCATGTTTTCCAGCGGCGTGACGAAGGTTTCGAAGAACCGCCATGTGCGTCGCGCGACGAGCCGGAGTTCCACCGCATCGGCCTGCGAAAGCGCCTTGCCCGGCCTTGTCGTCGGCGACCGGCTGACCCAGAGCGCGATGGCGGGCGCGGCCAGCCAGAGCGCGGACAACAGCAGCGCCAGAGGCCAGGAGGCCGGCGAGAACGCGATGGCGGCCGCCAGAAGGACCAGTGCTGCAACGGTTCCGCCCGCCATGTCGCGGTAGAAACCGGCAAGCGTCAGCCGTGTCCGATTTCCCGATGTCGCCGCGGTCGTCCATTCCAGCAGTTTCCGGCGCGTCACCAGCAGGCGGCTTGCGGTTCGCAGCATGGCATCGCAATTGCGCCATGCCTGGTCGGGCAGGAAGGCGAGGCCGAGCGCGATCTGCATCGCCGCGAGCTTCAGGTCGCCGGCCAGCCTGACGGCATGGCTGCTCAATTGCAGGCCGCTGCGGCGCGGCAGGATGGCGAAGGCCAGCGGCAGGAACGCGGGGATGGCGATGCAGGACGCGATCAGCAGCGCCCCCGTCATTCCCGCCTGCAACGGCATCGCGCAACAGGCCACCAGGGCCGCGAAGGTCGAGGGCGCGATCAGGGTGCGGCGCAGGTTGTCCAGCATCTTCCCGCGGCCGAGCGCGGGAAGCGCCCGCCGCCCGAAGATCCAGGGCAGCAACTGCCAGTCGCCGCGCGTCCAGCGGTGCTGCCGCCGTGCGGCGACGTCGTAGCGCGCCGGGAAATCGTCGACCACCTCGACGTCGGAGGCGAGCCCCGCCCGCGCGAACGTGCCCTCGAAGAGATCGTGGCTGAGAAGGGTATTGTCCGGAATGCGCCCGGCCAGCGCCGCCTCGAAGGCATCGACGTCGTAGATGCCCTTGCCGGTATAGGAGCCTTCACCGAACAGGTCCTGATAGACGTCTGAGACGGCCGCCGCATAGGGGTCCATGCCGCCGGGCGCGGAAAAGACCCGCTGATAGAGCGAGCCTTCGCGCCCGACCGGAAGCGACGGGGTGACACGCGGCTGGATGATCGCATAGCCGTCGACCACCCGCTGCTGCCCGGTATCGAAGCGCGGCCGGTTGAGGGGATGCGCCATCTTGCCGATCAGCCGCAGGACCGTGTCGCGCGGCAGTCTTGTGTCCGCGTCGAGGGTGATGACATAGCGCACGTCCGGCGGGACGGACGGCGGCTTTCCGCCGAGCGCCATGAAGCTGGTGTCGGTGGCGCCGCGCAGCAGGCGGTTGAGCTCGTGCAGCTTGCCGCGCTTTCGCTCCCAGCCCATCCAGACGTTTTCGCCGGCATTGAATCGGCGCTTGCGATGCAGCAGCAGGAAGCGGTCGCCAGCCGGGCCCGGTCCATGCCGCCGGTTCAGCTCGGCCATGGTCTCGATGGCCAGCGCAAGAAGCTCGCCATCGCCCTCGGCGCTCTCCTGCGAGGCGTCACAGCCATCGGTCAGCAGCGCGAAGCTCAGGTCGCCGCCCGCGCCGGAGAGATGATGGACCTCCAGCCGTTCGATCTGCTCCAGCAGCTCGGCGCGACCAGTCATGAGCGTCGGCACGACGACAAGCGTGCGCGATGACTGCGGGACGCCCTGCGCGAGTTCCAGTCCCGGCAGGCTCGTCGCGCCGTGGCTCCAGCTCACGAAACGGTTGACGAGCGCCGTTGCGATATCGCTCGCCGGCAGCAGCGCCAGAACGGCGAAGACGATCATGCCGAGCGCGGAAAGGCCGCTGGCGGACAGCAACCACAGCGCAAGGGCGAGACACATCGTTGTCACCACGCCGATCGCCCCGGCATAGCCGGCAATACCAGTGTGCGCCACCAGCCGCCCGGCCATCAGGCGGCGGGGCTGGCGGAAGCCGATGGTGCGCTCGAAGGACGGCCGCCCTTCCGCGATCAGGTGGTAGCCGGGATCGCCCACGCGTTCGACCTGCGAGGCGGTATCCCCCACAACCGGCGCTGTCTGTGCCGCTTTCACCGCCAGCCCGGCAATGTCGAGTTCCGACAGGTCTGAGCCGCGGGCGAGGTCCTCGATGGCGCTGCGATAGAGGTTGCGTGTAGCGAAATCCATGCTGCCGAAGGCACCGTCGGCGGACAGGCGGGCATCGACGAGGCTGACTCTTTCGAAGAGATCGGCCCAGTCGACATCGGAGATCAGCCGCATGCTGGTGATGATGTTGCGGACCGTGACGTTGGAAGCGCCCTGGCGTTGCTGGGCATGCCGCACGACGACGTCGACCGACGTGCCCTGCCTTGCCAGCTTCGCCTCCAGCCAGCCATGGGCCGGCGTCGTGCTGGGGTCATGATCCCGCAGGCGTTTCGCAAGCTGGGCCGCGACGAGCTCCGGCAAGGGACCGTCGGAAACGGTTCGCAGCGCGTTGTCACGGGTGTCGTCTGCAAGCAGCCGGTCGGCCAGCGCGTCCGCCTGCGCGCGCATGCCGCGCCCGGCGGTGATCTGGTCCGCCAGCCTTCGCAGGTTTTCGACGAGTACGATGCGCAGGGTGATCGCCACGGCCCACAGCTCGCCGATCGTCAGCGGCTGGACCTTCTGATAGGCGGCGATGAACCGGACAAGCGTCTCGGAATCGAAATGGCTGTCGGTATGCGCGACAAAGGCCCAGGCGATGCCGAACACGCGCGGATACCCGGCGAAAGGCCCCTCGGCGAGCTTGGGCAACTGCCTGTAATAATTGGGCGGCAAATCGTCGTGGATCTCGCGGATCTGCTCCTCGACGAGATGATAGTTGTCCAGCAGCCATTCCGCTGCCGGCACGACGCCGTGCTCGTTCTCGACCTCAAGCGCGCTGGCACGGTAGGCTGCAAGCAGGACGGCCGCGTTGTTCTTCAATCGCTTGTGCAAGGACTGGACCGAGGGCGGCCGCCGCGTCACCGGTTGCGCCAGCGCGAGGGTCGTCGCATGCTGCTCGAGCCTTTCGACCCCGAACAGCTCTTCGCGCACCGGTGCCGGATCGTTCCACGGCGCCCGCGACGTTCGGCCGACCCCGAAAGCAAGCGAGCGAAGCACGCCCTCGCCTTTCCCGCCCTCAATCGCTCGCGGTTCGGGGACGGATTTGGCACCCGCCTCGGGATAGGACACGGCTTTGGCAACAACCCTTTCCACCACCGCGGTTTCCGAGTTGCCGGCGTCTTCGACGCCACGCTTCTGGTTTCTGGCCATGACATTTCCTTCGCCCGGACGCGGCCAAGCAGCCGGCCAGGCAAGGCCCGGCGGTCATTGTTGGATTGAGGGTCGGCGAGGCGCGCTAGCGCATCCTGCGGATCAGCCGAAATCGGCGCGCGTCAGGACATAGATCGGCCGGCGAGCGCCGGAATAGGCGCGCCGCGCCGCCTTGTAGACAGAAACGCGGGCATCGTCGAAAGCCCTGAGATAACCGGCTTCGGACGTCACTCCCGGAAACAGGTCCGCCCCCGCGAAGAACGGAATCTCAAACATGCCGTCATGACCAATGAAGCGGATACGCTTGCCGGCCTCTTCATAGCTTCGGCTTTGGTTTGGAAAACTGAGACTCATGAGAACTCCTTGCGATACGTGGATGACGTGTCTCCTCAACGCGAAGATTTCGACACCGATCTGCGAGCATTCTCGCCAGATTAAAGAAGAAAAAACTACGAACCGCCTGTCAAACGGCATAATGTTCTGAAATTCAGAAAAAAAATAAAGCTTGCAATTGCAAATCTCTATAGGGACCGCGCGACGCGTGGAGCTTTAAATCCGAAATCATCATAGCACGGAAATGCGAGTTCTAATTTTTTATTTTTACATAAAAGAAGACAGCGGAATTTTATCTGTTATTTCGTTTCCGGTCAGAGCGCCAAAGCGAAAAAATCCAGCTGGATTTCCATTGTCTTGGCAAAATTACCGTGTCGCCGGACCGCCACAGCCTCAACGGATGCCTCCAAACGAACGCAATTGATTTCTTGCCAATACAGCGGAGGCGGTTCATTGTGATTGCTCCAGCAGCCATCTTACGGGCGCTGCTGTTTAAGGGTTGATTACCCTGGCCCCAAAGCGAGGAGGACATCATGTCTTCCATCTTCCACCATCAGAACAAACATCGTTTCGCAGATCTGATCGGATACGCTGTATCCGCGGCAAGTCTTGCGATGATCCTCTACATCCTGATCGAAGGATGGGTATGATGATCCTTGTCTTCAAAGGCGCCTTGACGGATGCAAACCGCCGGCAAACCGCTCTGCGACAAATCCTCAAGGACGCAGACTACGAGACCCAGAACCTTCTCGCCAAGTCTGGCGTAGAGAATAGAGAAGTCCGTCACCTCGGTCGCCTGATACAAGGGGCGATGATCGGCACCGATAAATATCCTCTTTCGCAGGCGTCCCGACGCAAGAACCGTAACATCGGTCTCGACGTCTGGGAAAACGAGGGCGGATCGGCGAGCCCAAATCGCGCGGAAGAATAGGCACCCGCCCATGCGGGTCTTCACGCACATATATCCCCGTCAGGACGGGCAGAGCGCACTCACCAGGTCCGGCGCAAATTGGAAAGCAACGGAAATGACCGAAAGAACCACGGAAACCGAAATCACTTTCATGCACCCGTTCAACCTCAATTCCCTGGTCGAGCCGCTGGAACCCGGCACCTATCGTCTCGTCGTGGACGAGGAGCTGATCGAAGGCCTGAGCTTCACCTCTTACCGGCGAGTGGGTACTCACCTCGAGGTTCCCGCAATCGCGGTGAAGATTGCCAAGCGGCAGTTCCTGCAGGTGTCGGCGATGGAAATTGATGAAGCATTGGTGCGCGATGCGAAAATCCCCAAGTCCGGTGCACCCGCCACCCCATAAAACGCGGACCGTTCGGTGTTATCGACAGCCCTCCCGGCGCCGCTTGCCCCACCGTTATCGGGTGGTGGAATGACTATATTTTCCGTCCGGCATGTCACCTCCTACCGGTATAAAGGCGCGTGGGGTTTGGGGAGCACAGACTGCTGTTCCGGCCAAGGGACAGCTTCGATCAAACGCTTCTGAGTTCTCACCTGAAGGTCGATCCGGAGCCCGCGCAAAACCTGCCATTCGGTTTCCCACCGCAAGCACGAACCCGCTTGGCGGGAGGGGCGCCTTGGCCTGAGATGGCGTAGTATTCGTAGCCTTTGAGCAGGTAGCGGCCGGCAAGCCGACCATGGAGGCAGGACTACATTCGTCACGTCCGGCGCTTCGCCGCGCTTCTCGGACGCTCGCCCGACACCGCGACGCCGGAGGACATCCGCCGCTTCCGGCTAGTACTGCAGTCGCATGCGGAAATCCTTGCAAGGAATGCAGCGGCAGCCATCACCAGGCTCATAGGGCGATGCCAACCGTGCCAGGATCGCGCCTCGCAATGATCGAGACCGAGATCCGTCTTTGGCGCGCAGGAAGCATTCCTCGATCGTCCAGCGTCGCCTAAACAGGGAACGTTGGTGTCGGCGCTGAAGCACCGGTATTCAGGTGAAACTGAGTACTTATTCCAGAGCCCTTGCAAAGACCTCCATGGTTCCGATCCCACTGATCGATGCATCGATCCGCGCCCCTGCAGATACCGGCGACACCCCATCGGGGGACCCGGACATGAGCACATCCCCAGGGTGGAGAGTATAGATGCTCGATGTGTATTCAACGAGCTGCTGTATGTTTAATATCAATGATGCAGTACTAGCATGCTGCATGCATTTTCCATCGACGGATAGCATAAGCTCCACAACGTTGGGATCCCCCAGTTCGTCCGGAGTAACCAACCACGGGCCTAGCACGGAGAAACTGTCGAACGACTTGCGGAAACTTCTGTCCTGCGTGCCTCGCGCGGTCATGTCTAGACCGATGGTGTAGCCGGCAATGTAGCCGAGCGCATCTTTCTCCGAGATGGCGAAACCTTTTCGGCCAATGACAACGGCAAGCTCTATCTCGTGCTCGACAATCCAGCCGGGCCAGTCGGCGATGACCCCTTCGCCGGCCCCGCATATCGAGCTGGTTGCCTTCAGAAACATGCCAATGTCCCGCGCGGTCCTTTTCGGCGTCGATCCGTCCTCGGGCATGAAATTGGCGGGGGCACCGATGATCTTTGAAGGGTTGGCAACCGGGCTCAGCAGCTTGACGTCCTGTACACGATGCACTGTGCCCGGCAGGTCAAGCCCATTTAGCGCTTCGAGTATCACAGGAAGGTTTTCGATGAGCAGATCGCCATGCGGCGCCGGCCAGCGAATGCTGGGCAGGAGATCGAGCACGTGCGTCACATCACCGATCACCTCTCCTTGCACGAGACCGAGGCGATTGTCGTTAAAACGGCAGATCTTCATTACGCTGTTCCGCCATCGGCGCAACGATTGATCCCGGCATAGCGCAATGCCGCAACCCGCGTGGCATTGGCCCCTTCCAGCAGATACTGCGCATCGCCACCGACACTGAAGAAGGAAAAACCCATGGTGGAAAACGTCTCAATCAGTGAGGGATCTGCGCAATCGATTCCCGCGACCTTGCCCGCCTGTTGTGCCGCGCGTGCGACGTCGGAGAAGGCCGAAAGCATTGTGGCCGACATGCTGCCGAGCGGCTCCCCGAGAGAGTCGGCCAGATCGGTTGGGCCGACATAGAGCAAGTCCACGCCATCGATAGCGGCAATCTCGCGCATTGAAGACAGTCCGTCACGCGACTCTATCTGTACGATCAGTTCGGTCCGGCGGTTGGCTTGTTCGAGGTAGCTGCCGAACTGTGCGTAGTAGCGTGACGCTCGCAGCGGGCCGATGCCGCGCCGTCCCAGCGGCGCATATTTCGCGGCGTCCACTGCGGCGCGGGCCTGGGTGACGCTTTCGACCATCGGGACCATGACGGCCCATGCACCCTGGTCCAGGCCCGCCTTGATATATTCCGGCCGATTGGCGGGGACGCGATAGACAATGCTGCTGCCCGCCGCCTCGACGGCGGGAGCCAGTTCATGCAGGGCGTGAGGCAATACCTGCCCGTGCTCGCCGTCGATGAGCAGGAAGTCGAAGCCTGCAAGCGCGATGATTTCCACCATGGCCGGATGATGCAGTGAAATCCAGGTCCCGATGCGCATCGCCGATGTCGGTTCGACGTTCATGTTTTTGGTCATGGGATTGTTCTCAAAGCGTTGGAGGGAAGCGCGTTGTCGATCTTGCCAGAGCGCGCGTTGAGGAGATTGGTCAGCCAATCCGGATTCATGTCAGGAACGGAAGAGAGAAGCAGTTCGGTATAGGCCGGCGATGGTCCCGACAGGACGTCATCACGATCACCCTGTTCGACCACCTTGCCTCGATGCATGACCACCACCTGGTCGGCGATCGCCCGCACCGTCGCGATATCGTGGGTGATGAAGAGATAGGTAATGCCCTTCTCTTCCTGTATCCTCATCAGCAACTTGAGGATGCCTTCCTGGATCACCTGATCCAGCGCTGACGTGACCTCGTCGCAGATGATGAGATCGGGATCGGCCGCCAGAGCGCGAGCAAGATTGACGCGCTGCTTTTGCCCTCCTGACAGTTCCCGCGGCAGCCGATTCACAAAGCTCGCATCGAGTTCGATGAGATGCATGAGTTCGCCGAGCTTCCGGTCTCGCTCCGTCCCCCTGAGCCCCAGGAAGAATTCGATCGGCCGGCCGAGTATCTCCCGCACCGTCTGGCGCGGATTGAGCGCGGTATCGGCAGACTGATAGACAAACTGAATGCGGCGCAGCAACTCCTTCGACCGCCCGTCGAAACGGGTCGGCAGGGCTTTCCCGCCAAGCAGAATCTCGCCCGAATGTGGAGGAAGGAGCCCGCTGACGACGCGACCGAGCGTCGACTTGCCCGAGCCGGATTCACCGACGAGCGCCACGGTGTGCCCCTTGGGCACGTCGATCGAAATGCCATCGAGCACGTTGTGGCTGATGCCGGCATAGCGTGCCGAGAGCCCGCGTATGCTCAGCGCGATCTCGCCCGCACGCCGCACAGGCTTTTCGATGTTGCGAACCGCCCAGAGCGTCTTCGTATAGTCCGCCTCTGGCGCTGCCAGCATCTTGCGGGTCGCAGCCTCTTCCACGAGCTTCCCGTGGCGCAGCACCATGACGCGATCCGCCATCTGGGCGACCACGGCCAGATCATGACTGATGTAGATGGCTGCCGTATTGAATTCCCTGACGACCTTGCGGATGGCGGCCAGGACCTCGACCTGCGTCGTGACGTCGAGCGCGGTGGTCGGCTCGTCGAAGACGATCAGATCCGGCCTTGTCGACATCGCCATCGCAGTCATGATGCGCTGCAATTGCCCGCCGGACACCTGATGCGGATAACGCAGGCCAATTGTTTCCGGATCGGGAAGCTGCATGCGCCGGAACAGCTCGATCGACGCCGCCTTCGTAGCGTCGATCGATGACGCATTACGCGCCGTCGAAGTCTCGATCGTCTGATCAATCAAACGATGCGCCGGATTGAAGGATGCCGACGCGCTCTGGGCGACATAGGCGATACGCGACCCGCGCAGCGCTCGGCGATCCCTCTCGTTCATCGTCAGCAGGTCGCGGCCATCGAACTCGACGACGCCGGACGTGACACGGCACCCCTGACGGAAGTAACCGAGTGCCGCAAGGCCCAAGGTCGACTTTCCGGCGCCGGATTCGCCGATGAGCCCGAGGACTTCGCCACGCCGAAGCGTCAGATCGACGCCCGAAACGATCGGCTGCCATGTCTCGCTGCTCTTCGCCTCGATGCGGAGGTCGCGGATGCGCAGAAGGGTGTCATCCGGCGCGGATTTCCCATCCTGACCTGCAGGAACCTTATTCATCGCGAATACCACTCGAGAGATCCAGGAACCAGTCCACGACAAAATTGACCGCGATCGTCAGGAGCGCGATGGCGCCTGCCGGCAGAAGCGGCGTGATGTCGCCATAGCTGATGAGCGTTGCGTTTTCCCGCACCATGGAGCCCCAGTCGGCTGTCGGGGGCTGGATTCCTATGCCGAGAAACGACAGTGCCGAGATGCTCAGGAAGACGAAGCAGAAGCGCAGCCCGAACTCGGCCACCAGTGTCGGCGCAATGTTGGGCAGGATTTCCCGACGCAGGATCCAGAACGTCTTCTCGCCCCTGAGCCTGGCGGCCTCGACGAAGTCGGTCACCGTCACATTGATCGCTACCGCCCGCGTCAGCCGGAACACACGCGTTGAGTCCAGCAAGGCGATGATGACCACCAGGTTGATCAGTGACGATCCGAAGATCGACAGCAGGATAAGTGCCGATATGACTGACGGTATCGACATCATCGTGTCGACGACGCGAGAAAAGACCTGGTCGAACCATCCGCCGAAATTGGCCGCCAGAATACCCAGCGTGGCACCGGTAAAAAAGGACAGCATCGTGGTGGCGATCGCCAGCCCCATCGTATTGCGGGCGCCGTAGATCAGGCGGGAGAACATGTCGCGCCCCAGTTGGTCGGTTCCCAGCAGGAACTCGGAACTCCACATGGCAAACGCCTGGTCGGAGACGACGGCGGATTCGTGATAGGGCGCAATTAACGGCGCGAAGAGTGCCACCAGGAGGTAGATCGTGATGACGACGCACCCGATCAGGGCAGTAACGGGTGCCTTGGCCAGCATCTTGCCGATCGCCCTCAGCGTGAAGCGGGCGGGCCGCGGGGGAATCTGAATGAAGTCGATCATCTCGGATGCAACAGTTTGGGATTGGTGACGATGGAAACGATGTCGGCGACCAGATTGAGCAGGATGTAGGTCGCGGCAAAGATCAGGGCGCAGGCCTGCACGACAGGAATGTCGCGCGTCCGGACAGCGTCGACCATGACCTGGCCGATTCCCGGATAGACGAAGACAACCTCGACCACCACGACACCGACCACAAGGTAGGCCAGGTTGAAGGCCACGACGACGGCGATCGGCGCCCAGGCATTCGGGAGCGCGTGGCGCAGGATGACTCGGAGCGGCGAAAGCCCCTTGAGATGCGCCATCTCGATATAGGCACTGGCGAGCAGGCCGATGATCGATGCCCGCGTCATGCGCATCATATGCGCGACGATGACCAGAGTCAGCGTCATGACCGGCAGCACGAGCAACGGCAGCATGTCGAAGAAGCCCATGTCGGGATTGACGTTCGAGAGCGAACTGAACCACCGGAACTTGATCGCCATGTAGAGCATCAGGATATAGGCGATGAAGAAATCCGGCAGCGAGATCGTGATCAGGGTCAGTATGCTGACAACCTTGTCGAACAGGCTGTTGCGGTAGAGTGCCGAGAGGATACCGAGACCCAGGGCCAATGGTACGGCAATGGCCGCGGTCGCGCCGGCCAGAATGAAGGTGTTCAGCAGCCGCGGTCCGACGATATCGGCGACGGTGCGGGAATACCCTTCTCGCGAAGAGAACGAAGACCCGAAGTCTCCGACAAGCGCGCCGGAGATCCAGTCGACGTAACGGGTGACGAAGGGTCGGTCGAGACCGATTTCGCGCTGGAACGCCGCGACGGTCTCAGGCGTCGCCGACTGCCCGAGAATGGACCGAGCGAAATCGCCCGGCAACAGCTCGACGGCGAGAAAGATCAGCATCGACACCAGGAACAAGGTGAGGAGGCCGAGCGCAAGGCGCTGGCCCAGCGTCCTCACCAGGGGATGACTAACGAACTGCAAGAACCGCCCTCCGGTAACCGTCCACGAGAAGGCTCACCTACGCCACCAACGCGATGCGAGCTTGCGGCCATCAATATCCCAGTTGGTCGCGATGGCACCATGAGAGAGTGACTTGTTGTGCGCCGAGACGTTTGTGCTCCAGGCGATGTTGATCAGGCCGCCATCGTCATGAACCAGTTGCTGCATCTCGGCATACATGCCGGCGCGCTTGTCGTTATCGGTCTCGACCCGTGCCGCGAGCAGCAGTTCGTTGAAGCGGGCATTCTGCCATGCCGTTTCGTTCCACTGGGAACCCGCCGCATAGGTATTGGCAAACATCCAGTCCGCCGTCGGGCGCCCGTTCCAGAAGGTGACGCACATTGGCACCTTCATCCAGACCTTGTCCCAGTAGCTGTCGGCCGGCTCGCGGATAACGTTGATGTCGATCCCCGCCGCCCTGGCATGTTCCTTGAACAGCACGGCGGCATCCACCGCCCCGGCGAAAGCAGCATCCGATGTCGACAGGTCGATCGACAGGCGGTCGAGGCCTGCCTCCTTCAGCAGGGCGCGCGCCTTGTCGGGATCGTAGCGGTGAACCGGCTGGGGATCGATCGAGAACTGGATCGAGGGCGCGATGGGATTGTCGTTTGCGGCGGTATTGATGCCCGCAAACACCTTCTTGGCGATGTCCTCGCGGTCGATCGCATATTTCAGCGCATTCCGCACCTTCGGATTGTCGAACGGGGCGACCGTGGTGTTCATGACCATGATGAAATGCTCATAGCCGGAGACCTTGTCGATCTCGATATCCGGGTTGCGCTCCAGCAGCCCCACGGTCTTCAGTTCGCAGCGATCGATGTAATCGACGGCGCCGGTGACCAGCGCGTTGGTCCGCGCCGCGACATCGGTGATGACGGTCAGCGTCAGTTCGTCGAACCAGACGTCACGATGGTAGTTGGGGTTGCGCTTCAGCGATGCGCGAATGCCGGGCTCGAAGCTCTCGATGATGAACGGACCGGTGCGGACCATCGACTGCCAGTTGGCCGATCCGTCGTCGTTGGCTTGCATGATCGGCAGGTGATAGTCACTGACATAGAACGGGAAGTCGGCATTGCCGCCGCTCAGCGTGAAAACGACCGTCTCGTCGCCATCGGCCTTCACATCCGAGACAGCGGCGAGAACTCCCTTCGCGCCCGATTTCGTATTGGGCCCCATGTGATGGCGAATGGAGGCGACGACGTCTTTTGCGGTCAGGCTGCGGCCGTCATGGAAGGTCACGCCGCGGCGCAGCTTGAACATCCATGTCTTCGCGCCGTCGGAGGAATCGAAGCTCTCGGCAAGGTCGGGAGTGATATTGCCGGCAGCGTCGACCTCGGTCAGGCTGTTGGCCCCCGAGCCCCAGAGCGTCGTGCTGGTCATGGCATTGTTGTAGGTCGCGGGATCGAGCGAGTCGCTCGTCGAACCGTTGCTGATGCCGAGGCGGAGCAAACCGCCCTTTTTCGGCTGCGGCTGTGCCTGCGCCTGCGTCGTCAGCAGGGCCTGCGCCGCGGTGACGCTGAGGCCTGTCGCGATGGCCAGTTGCATGAAGTCACGGCGTGACATCTGATTTTTGGCGACGCGATTCTTCGCGCGGCCAAGCATATCGCTTGCGTCGTTCATGGTATTCCCCTGATTTTTGTTGATTGCCTGGTTCGTTACGCGGTCCACCACCGAGCGGGAATCTTGCGTCCGTCGTTTTCCCAGTTCGCGGCGATCTCGCCATGGGCGACATTCTTCGAATGCGCCGAGACATATGTGCTCCAGACGACGTTGATGAGACCGCCGTCGTCATGCACCAGTTGCTGCATTTCAGCATACATCGCCGCGCGCTTTTCCTGGTCCAGTTCGGCGCGGGCCTGCACGAGCAGTTCGTTGAACCGCGGGTTCTTCCAGGACGTCTCGTTCCACGGCGCTTCGGCAGCGTAACTGGTCGTGAAGAGCCAGTCGGCCGTGGCACGTCCATTCAGCGACGTGGCGCTAAACGACTTCTTCATCCAGACATTGTCCCAGTAGCTGTCGGCGGCCTCGCGTATGACATTGATCTCGATGCCGGCGGCCTTTGCATGCTCCTTGAAGAGCAAGGCCGCATCGACGGCGCCGGCGAAAGCCGCGTCCGAGACGGAGAGGTCGATGGACAGCGTATCGAGCCCGGCCTTTTTCAGATAGCTGCGCGCTCGTTCGGGATCGTATTTGTGGACCGGCTGGGGATCGATCGCATATTGCAGCGTCGGCGCGATCGGGTTGTCGTTGGCCGGGCTGTAGACCCCGGCAAAGACCTTCCTGACGATATCCTCGCGGTCGATCGCATATTTGAGCGCCGTGCGAACGTCCCTGTTGTCGAAGGGCGCCTGTGTCACATTGGCGATGAACATGTGATGCCCATAGCCGGTGACCTTGTCGACCTCGATATTGCTGTTGCGCTCCAGCAGGTTGAGCGTTTTCAGCTCGCAGCGATCGATGTAGTCGACGGCGCCTGTGAGCAAGGCGTTGGTGCGCGCGGCCACATCGGCGATCACGGTGACTGTCACATCGTCGAACCAGACATCGCGATGATAGTTGGGATTGCGCTTGAGCAATGTGCGGACGCCGGGTTCGAAGCGCTCGATCGTAAACGGACCGGTGCGAACGGGCGTCTGCCAGTTTGCAGTGCCGTTCTCATTGGCTTGCATGATTGCCAAATGATAGTCGCTGAGGAGGAAGGGAAAGTCGGCATTGCCTTCGGACAGCTCGAACACCACGGTCGAAGCATTGTCCTCGCGGACGTCCAGCACCGAGGCAAGGATCGACTTCGCGCCCGACTTCGTGTCCGGCCCCATGTGATGACGGATGGACGCGATCACGTCCTTCGCCGTAACAGATTTACCATCGTGGAAGGTCACGCCGGGACGGATCTTGAACATCCACTTGCGCGCGCCGTCGGAGGGTTCGAAAGTTTCGGCGATATCGCCATTGACGGCACCCTTTGAGTCAACTTCGGTGAGGCTGTTGGCGCCGCCGCCCCAGAGCGCGGTGGCCACCATGCCACCGGAATATGTGGCGGGATCGAGCGTGTCGGTCGTAGCGCCGTGATAGATGCCGATGCGGAACGAGCCGCCCTTTTTCGGCTCCGCACGAGCTGCGGTGGCAAACAGCGTGCCGGCCCCCGCCGCCGTCAGGCCGGTTGCCATGGCCAGTTGCATGAAGTCGCGGCGCGAAACCTTGTTGCGCGCGGCTAGCGCCCCGGCCTGCTGCAGCTTGCGGCTCAAATCATCCATCATGTTCTCCTCCCGGTAACCTGTTCGTCTGCCGCTCAAGCCAGACGCTGGCGAAAATCCTCGATGCCGACACCGATGAAGCTGTCGACATGGGTGTATAGATATTGGCAACCAAGCGCCCGGAACTTTGCGACATTGCGGCTGTTGACTGCGGTGCCGACATGCCGGCCCGCGCTGCGAATCTTGTCGATCGCGGCTCCGATCACCGCCTGCACGTCATCGTGATCGCTTCGTCCGGCATAACCCATCGATTGCGAAAGGTCGTCCGGGCCGATGAAGAGGACGTCGACATCATTCACCTCGAGGATCGCATCGAGGTTATCGACCGCTTGCCTGGACTCGATCATGAGCGTGATCACCATGTCCGAAAAGTCCCGGTACCACACGCCACGCACCGTCTCGACGATTTCGCGTGCCCGTTCGGCCGTATCGACATGCGGAACCATCACACCGCGTGCGCCTGCATCGAGATAGCGGTTAAGATAGAATTTTGTGAAAGTCTCCGGCCTCACGATCGAATGAACATTGGCCACGACCGCTGCCCTACACATATCCTGAACGCGCTCGGTGGACGCGAAGCCGTGTTCGCAATCGACGAGGATCGCATCCACTGCGTTCCGGGCCACTGCCTCGGTCAGCGACGCCGATGCATGATCGGTGTTGACGACGATGACAGGCTCGTTCGCTGCCAGCTTTTCCTTGAAACTCTTTCCCATGGTGCCCGTTCTGCGCTGCATTCGTTGACACACAGATTGGCGGGCCCCGTACAAAAGACAAGATGGAAAATTATCGTTCGGATTATCAATAATACGATCAATACTTACAGAACTGAGATAAAATAAATATATAAAATGCTACTTCAAAAATACATTTGAATTAGAGTAGTAATTTTTCGCGTGAGAGATATGCATGATGCAGACCTCTGCAAATGCCTCTCCATCCCCATCGTGAAGGTACCTGACCATTGCTGCATGTTGCAGGCACCCCTCATCGGTGTATTCCTTCCGAGAAAACACCAGATGATATCGCACATTGTGCAGATACGACTCCATGCGGTCGATGGTCTCTGCCAGAAATCGGTTATCCAGCGTAGACAAAACGCCTGCGTGAAAACTCGCATTGGCCAGGTAGATCGCTTCGGGATCGCCTCTTTCTACACTTTCGCTGTGAAGCAACCGCCGCCGCTCGAGTTCATCAACGGCAGGCTTTGCCAGCGGACCGTCGATCATGCCACCCCAGGCGCGATACAAAACACACAGCGTGTCGAATATCTGGCGGACATCATCGGCACTCAGACGACGGACATAAGCGCCTCGAAAAGGTGCAATTTCTATAACGCCCTGACGATCAAGCTCAGCCAGCGCCTCGCGCGCAGCATTTCTTTTGATGTCCAGACGGTAGATAAGGGAGTCTTCGGAAATGTGTTCGCCAAGAGCCAGCCTGCCCATGACGAGATCTCGCTTTACGAGATTCACTACTTCGTTCACAACATCAATTTTCTTCTTCATCATGACGAATTCGCTTACCGTTGACACTCCTGCCGCACCGGAAGGAACAATCGTCACTGAGAGTTCATGCTTCAGATTACAATGTCAACGCAGATCGCACGTCTTGGCCGACCACTGCAGTCAGGAGTTGGCCGAGGAGTGAAGTGGATATGCATCGAGGACAGACGGTCGCGGCGTCACCCCATCAGTCCCGCCAACTCCTCCAGGATTCTGCCGCCGATATGGGCCATGCGGCGGGCGGGACCCTTCGCCGGGCGGCTCGGCGTCGGCGTCATCTCGACGGCCGGCCCCTCCCTAATCCCCCATGTCGTCGCACTGGCGCGGGACTGGCGCCCGCGCCTGGAGCCGGCGCTGATGGAAGGAAAGCACGAGGGGCTGAGCTGGCTGCTCAGGGAGGGAGAGAGCGACCTGACGATCACCGCCGACGCCGATGCAGAGAAGCCTTCGACCGGGCGGAACTTCGTAGCCCGGCTCTGTCTGGAAGCTGCACATTGGCATCAAATACCCGGCCTTCCCCTTTGGGCACGATGAGACCAAATGTTTTTAGGAGACCACGTATTTGGTTGCTGAGCTGCCTGGAAACGCTTACGAGCTGGCTACGCGCAGTTACCAGTGTGCGCGTCAGCATGTTATCGAAAGTCTTTACTCGCACGACTTTGTAAAATCCGGCTTCGGCCAACTGCGCTAGACCATCTGCATCATTGGCATCAGTCTTGTTGAGCGTCTCGTTCAGAACCTTTTGCGCAGGACGTGCTTCAATGCAAATCGCGGGAATTCTCTCGGCTGTCAGCGCGTGATGGAACCACGTCGATAGGGGACCTGTGTCGAAGACAACCAGCCTTGCGTGCGGAGCACGCTTGCGGATGATCTGCGATAGAACTTTTGGATCAGAAGGGCATTTCCCTCGCCAGATCCACTTCCTATCCTCCCGGATCGAAACTGGTTACGTGAGGATGCGATTCAGCTTGGCATCTTGCCACGGCCCCGCTCACCATCGGGCTAGTTGCATATTCGTACGGCCTCCTCGAATGGTGCTATAGGGTACCTCGTAAATACGAGGAATTTGGGTGAGCAAATCAAACGCGACGAAAACACAAGGGGCGGCCAAGCAAGTGGCCTGTCGCATGACGCGCGAGGCTTGGATCGAGGCTGGCGTTGCTGCGCTCCTGGAAGAGGGCATTGCCAACGTGAAGATTCAGGTCGTGGCGAAAACGCTCGGGGTATCGCGGTCGAGCTTCTACTGGTTTTTTGCCGACTTGCAGGAATTGTATCGCGAATTGCTCGAATACTGGCTGCGCAAGAACACTGGCCCGATTATCGAGCGGGCGCTTCGCCCGGCGCCGACGGTGACGAAAGCAGTGTGCCATATCTTTGAGTGCTGGGTTGATCCGGAGCTTTTTAGTCCGCGCCTCGATGCCGCGGTGCGTTCCTGGGGGCAGGTGGATGCGGCGGTGCGAGAGGTCGTCGACCAGGCGGATGACCAGCGCGTCGATGCGGTGACCCGCATGTTCTTGCGCTATGGCTATCCGGATGAGGAAGCCTTCGTTCGCGCGCGCGTCCTCTATTTCACGCAGATCGGCCATTATACGCTCGGCATGCGCGACGACCGTGAAATGCGGCTGCGGCTTCTGCAGCCCTACCTCCTTAGCTTTACCGGCCGCAAGGGGTCGCAAGAGGAGGTTGCGGCTTTCGAGGAATTGACGCGTCGAGTCCAACCGAACGGCTGAACAATGGCCACGTCTGTACATATCGAAAGTTCCGTATTTTAGGAAGAAGTTCGGCGATGGAGTCGCCATCTCGCGTCGTCTGTCGCAATATTCTGGACATTTGTGTCCAGAGCGAATACGCATAGTGCCAGACCGGGCACTGGAGGCCCGGCGGGGGACGGTCTTCATCCATGAGGCAGCGCATGAAGCGATACTCGGCCTTGCCAAGTTGCCGCCGCGGCGGGAGCGCCGGTATGCGATGACCCGGCACTATTCGGCATTCTCGCTCTTCAAGGAGGGCCTTGCGGGGCAGAAGGGCTGGCAGCAGGCCTGGCGTTCGCCGCAACCGAAACCGCGCTACGACATCCTGATCATCGGCGGCGGCGGCCATGGTCTGGCGACGGCCTATTACCTCGCCAAAACGCACAATGTCCGAAACGTCGCGGTTATCGAAAAGGGCTGGCTCGGCGGCGGCAATACCGGGCGCAACACCACCGTCATACGCTCCAACTATTTCTTCCCGGAAAGCACGGCGCTCTATGAGATGGCCCTGAAGCTTTATGAGGGGCTCGGGCGTGATCTCAACTACAACATCATGCTGTCCCAGCGCGGCATCGTCACGCTCGCTCATAGCGAGGCGGAGATGGAGATGGCGGCGCGCACCGTCAACGCCATGCAGATCAACGGCACGGATGCCGAACTCTTCGGCATTGAGGACGTGCGCCGCGTTCTGCCGCTGCTCAATCGCTCGCCGCAGGCGCGCTATCCGGTGTTCGGCGGCGTCTGGCAGGGCCGGGCCGGCACGGCGCGGCACGATGCGGTCGCTTGGGGTTATGCGCGCGCCGCGGACGGACTGGGCGTCGAAATCATCCAATCCTGCGAGGTCGAGGAATTTCTGATCGAGGGTGGGCGCTGCCGTGGCGTCAAGACCAGCCGTGGCGAAATCCGCGCCGAGCGCACCGGCATGGTCGTCGCCGGCCATTCCTCGCATCTGGCAGCCAAGGCCGGTTTCCGCCTGCCGATCACCTCCTATGCGCTGCAGGCCTGCGTTTCCGAGCCGATCAAGCCGGTGCTCGATACCGTCGTTCTGTCGCCGGGAACCGGCACCTATGCCAGCCAGTCGGACAAGGGCGAATTGGTCGTCGGCGGGGCGCTCGACCGGGTGCCTTCCTATGGCCAGCGCGGCAATCTGCCGGTGCTGGAGGAGGTAGTCTCGGGCCTGCTCGAAATGTTCCCGTCGTTCCGCCAGCTCCGGCTGATGCGGCAATGGGCGGGCATCGTCGACGTGACGCCGGATTCCTCGCCGATCCTCGGGGAAAGCCCGCTGCCGGGCCTGTTCCTGAATTGCGGTTGGGGCACGGGCGGTTTCAAGGCCATTCCGGCCGGCGGCACGCTGCTTGCCCATCTGCTGGCGACCGGCCGGCATCACGATGTCAGCCGTCCCTTCGATCTCGACCGCTTTTCGCGCGGTCGATTGATCGATGAGGCCGCCGGCTCCGGCATCGCGCATTAGGAGGTTTCGATGCAGCTTTTTCCATGCCCCTTCTGCGGACTGCGCAACGAGAGCGAATTCCATTTCGGCGGCGATGCCGGCAACCATCGTCCGGAAGGCTTTCGCACCGTCGAGGACGGCGAATGGGCCGCCTATCTCTACGAGCGCAACAATCCGCGCGGGACGGCAAACGAAATCTGGATGCACATGACCTGCGGCGAAATTTTCCGCATGGAGCGGGATACCGTGCATCACCGCGGGCCGCAGTCCTTTGTGCTGGGAAAGGGAGGCGACAATGACGGCATGGCGCACTGAGGGCGGGTCCGCCATCGACCGCTCGCGGCCGCTGCGCTTTTCCTTCGACGGGCGCGCGATCAACGGTTTTGCCGGCGATACGGTCGCCTCGGCGTTGTTGGCCGGCGGTGTTTCCGTGCTCGGCCGCAGCTTTAAGTATCATCGCCCGCGCGGACTCTGGGGCGCGGGCGTCGAGGAGCCGAATGCGCTGGTCGATATCGTCGGCGACATGCCGAACACCCGCGCCACGCAGGCGCTTGCCGTCGAGGGCATGGCCGTGCGCAGCGTCAATGCCGATCCGAACGCCGAGAACGATCGCTATGCCTTCCTCGATGCCTTCGCGCGCTTCATCCCGGCCGCCTTCTACTACAAAACCTTCATGGCCCCGGACTGGCACTTGTTCGAGCCGCGCATCCGCCAGATGGCGGGTCTCGGGGTGCTGGACGAAAAAGTGCAAGGCCCCGCCTTCGCCGAACAGATAAACCATCATTGCGACGTGCTGGTGGTCGGCGCCGGGCCGGCGGGCCTGATCGCCGCCCGCACGGCGCAGTGCGCCGGAAAACGCGTGCTTCTCTGCGACGACGGCCGCCAGGTCGGCGGCAGCTTACTGTTTCGCGAGGGCACGATCGAGCGAAAATCTGGCGCCGTATGGGCGGCGGATGTGGCGGCGGAACTGGCCGGGGCCGGGGCTCTGGTGCTGACCGGCACGACGGCCTTCGGCATCTACGACCATCATCTCGTCGGCCTCAACCAGAAGGGCGCGGAGGGCGCGCCGGATCGTTTCTGGCGGGTTCGTGCGAAATCGATCGTGCTCGCGACGGGCGCCATCGAACGCCCCTTGCCCTTCGGCAACAACGACCTGCCGGGCATCATGTCGGCTGAAGCCGCGCTCGTCTATCTCCGCCGCTTCGGCATCGCCGTCGGGCGCAAGGTGGTGATCGCCACGAATAACGACCTGGCCTATGAGACGGCGGAGGCGCTGGCGGCGGCCGGGCCGAATGTCACCGTCGTCGATTATCGCGCCGATGCGCCGGCTTCGGGCGGACTGCGGGTGCTCTCGGGACGCACCGTCCTTTCCGCCATGGGCCGCGGCGCGGTGGCGGCCGTCAAACTGTCCGATGGCAGTGTTTTGGAGGCCGATGCCGTGCTTGCCTCCGGCGGCTTCACACCGAGCGTACATCTCTATTGCCAGGCACAGGGCAAGCTGGAGTGGCGCGACGATATCCTAGCCTTCGTGCCCGGCCGGCCGGTCGAAGGTATCGACGTGATCGGGGCCGCCGCCGGCGATTTCAGGCTTCCGGCGGAGCTTGGCGCGACGGAAGTCCGCGAATTCAGCATCGTCGCCGCCTGGCCGAAGCCGGGCGCCAGGGAACGGGTCTGGATCGATCTTCAGAACGACGTCACCGCCAAGGACGTGGAACTCGCCATGCGCGAAAATTTTGTCTCCGTCGAGCATCTGAAGCGCTACACCACGCTCGGCATGGCCACCGATCAGGGCAAGACCTCGAATGTCAACGGTCTGGCGCTGATGGCGGAACTCACCGGCCGGCGCATTCCCGAGGTCGGTACGACGACCTATCGCCCGCCCTTCACGCCGGTGCCTTTCGCTTCCTTCGCCGGTGCGCGCTCCGGCACGCGCATGAAGCCGCTGCGCCGCCTGCCGCTGGAACAGCAACACCGGGCTGACGGCGCGGTATTTCGCGAATATGGCGGCTGGCTGCGCCCGGCCCATTACGGGGACGGCGCGCCGGACGAACGCATCCAGGCGGAAGCGCATGCGGCGCGTAGCGGCGTCGCGTTGTTCGACGGTTCTCCGCTCGGCAAGATCGAGGTGATCGGGCCGGATGCCGCGCCTTTCCTCGATTTCATCTACTACAACACCATGTCGACATTGGCGCCCGGCCGTTGCCGCTACGGTTTCATCCTGACCGAAGGCGGCAATGTCTATGACGACGGCGTTCTGGTGCGGCTCGATGAAAACCGTTTCGTCGTCTCCTGCTCCTCCTCGCATGTGGCGGGCGTCCACGGCCTGCTGGAGGAATGGCGGCAGGATCGCTTCGACAAGCGGCGCGTCTTCATCCACAACGCCACTGCCGAGATGACGACCTTGACGGTCACCGGCCCGAAGGCGCGGGCGCTGATGGAGATACTCGACCTCGGCATTGCGCTTGACGATACGGCCCTGCCGCATATGGCCGTCACTTCCGGCGTTTTCGATGGAGTCGCGGTGCGCATCGCCCGCATCAGCTTCACCGGCGAGCGCTCCTATGAGATCTCCGTGCCGGCCGACCATGCGGGCGCGCTCTGGGCGCGGCTGCGGCAGGCGGGCAAGGCTTTCGACGCACGTTTGCTCGGGCTTGAGGCGCTGATGATCCTGCGCGCCGAAAAAGGCTATGTCGTCATCGGCAAGGATACCGACGGCACCAGCCGGCCCATGGATTTCGGCCTCACCGCGCCGCTGGAACGCAAGAAGGTCGAGTTCATCGGCCGCCGTTCGCTGCTCGCCGAGGATGCCGCCCGCGCAGATCGACGGCAGTTCGTCGGGCTGGACGCAATCGACGACAAGGGCCCGCTGCCGACCGGTGCGCATGGCATCGAGCCGACCTCGGCCGGTCTGCGCAGCACCGGCTACGTCACGTCGAGCTATTTCAGTCCGGTGCTGCAGAAGCCGATAGCGCTCGGGCTGATTGAGCGCGGCCTTTCGCGCATGGGCGAGGTGATCGAGCTGCAGCATTTGCGCCAATTCAGGCGCGCCCGCATCGTGTCTGCTTGCGCATTCGATGAGGAAGGGAGCCGCCTCCATGCTTGATCTTTCCCGCACATGGCGGCCCGAACCGGACTGGGCGGAAGCCTGTCTCGCCGGCCCCGGCATCACGATCCTCGCCATCACTAGCCTGACGCAGCGGCTCGTCAGCGGCGATCTCGGCCGCTTTCTGGCGCAATACGATCTAGGCGGGGACGTTGGCGGGCTGAAAGTGGCCTCCGGCGAACGCTATGCGGTGCGTCTCGCGCGCGACCGGATGCTGGTCGTTGGCCTTGCGACGGACGAATGCGCGGATGGGTGGCATGCGGCAGGTTATGCTGTTACCAGTATTGGCTCGGGGCAGCGCGTTCTGGAGATGCGTGGCGAAGGCGTGCGCGATCTCCTGGCGCGGGCAGTGACGGTCGATCCGGACCATGCCGGCCCGTCCGCTGCCATGCCGTTCGGCGGCGTGACATGCGCCGTTTATTGTCACGAAGGGCCGCAGGCATTGCGAGTGCATGTCGAGCGGGGGCTTGCCGCCTCTCTCTGGGAATGGCTCGAATGCCAGCTGCTGCTTTCGAGGGAAGCAAGCGTTCAAGCAACAAAGTAGGCTTCGAAGGAGCGACCCGCACTGATGTGGGCGAAAACGGGAGTGAGACAATGAAGCACATTCTGATTATCGGCACGGCCATCGGCCTGCTCATGGGTACGGCGGCACGCGCTGAGGACCTGACCTTCGCGGTAGCCGGGCCGCTGACAGGACCGCTTGCCACGATCGGCGACCAGTTCAAGCAGGGCGCCCAGGCCGCCGCCGATGCCATCAACGCCAAGGGCGGCGTGATAGGCAAACAGATCAAGCTGCAGTTCGAAGACGACCAGTGCGATCCCAAGCAGGCGGTTTCCGTCGCCAACCGCATCGCTGCAGCCGGCATCCGGTTCGTCGATGGTCATGCCTGCTCGGGCTCGAGCATTCCGGCGTCCGCAGTCTATGCCGAAAACGGTACGCTGATGATGAGCCCGGCCTCCTCCAATCCGGTCATGACGGACGATGCCGCTGCCAAGGGCTGGACGAACATCATGCGTCTGTATACCCGCGACGACGCACAGGGCGCCTTCATCGGCCCGTGGATCGCCAAGGAATATGCCGGCAAGAATGTCGCCGTGCTGCATGACAAGACGGCTTACGGCCAGGGCGTGGCCGACGCCGTGCGCGCGACGATGAACGCGAACGGCCTCAAGGAAATCATCGCGGAAGGCATCAATGCCGGCGAGAAAGACTACAACGCGCTGGTGACGAAGCTGAAGGACGCCGAGGTCGATGTCGTCTATTTCGGCGGCTATCATCCGGAGGCTGGCCTTATCCTGCGCCAGGCCGCCGAGCAGGCCTACACGTTCCAGCTGATCATGCCTGATTCCATCGCCTCGCCGGAATTCTGGCAGGTTGCGGGACCTGCTGGAGAGGGCACGATGTTCGTCTTCCCGTCCGATCCACAGGCCAAGCCGGAAGCCAAGGAAGCCGTCGAGAAGATCTCGGCGGGCGGCTTCAAGCCGGAAGGCTTCACACTGTTCTCCTACGCGGTGATCGAGGCTTTCGCGCAGGGCATCGAGCGCGCGGGTTCGGATGACCCAACCAAGGTGGCCGAGGCCCTGAAAAACGGCCAGCCCATCGATACGGTCGTCGGAAGCGTCACCTTCGACGAAAAGGGAGATCTCAAAAACGCCAGCTACGACATTAACCGCTGGAGCAATGGCGCTTACGCACCGATCACGAAGTAAGCGCGAGAAAGAGCGAAGGCTCGGCCGAGCGCCGGGCCTTCTAACAGCGTGCGAAAAAGGCCCTTGCTGCGAGCGAACAGCCGTGATTCCATTTCACAGTGATCAGTCGGCAGGAGCAGGGCATGCGTGGCGGCGATATTCAGACGGCGGGTCCGTTTTCTCATGTGAGCTGCGCAGCCAATCTGAACGGATAGTCTGTCTATCAGACCCCGTGGACCGCATTCCGAGCCAGGCTCGCTAGCCGCTCGACCACATCAAGTAGAACCCGGGCGCCGGAAATCATGTGATGATCGACCACGAACTCCGCCTCGTTATGGCTGATGCCATCTCGGCATGGCACGAAGATCATGGCAGCCGGCGCGACACGATTGACGAAAAGCGCATCGTGAAAAGCACCGGAGACCATTCGGCGGCACTGTAGACCAAGCCTTTCACAGCTACTTTCAATTGCCTCTGCGATGGATCGGGCAAAGCGTCCGGGCGGCATGTCTACGCGTTGGTTTATGGCAAGCTCGCAATCCCATCGTGCGCTTGCGGCTGCGCATTCCTCACGTACGTGCTGCTCGATCACGGCAAGGGTGGCAGTATCCGGATGACGGATGTCGACAGTGAAGGTAACGCTGTTCGGAATAACGTTGATAGAACCTGGTTCTGCCGCAATACGGCCGACCGTTAGCCTCGCGTCAGGGTCCGTTGGCATGATCGCTGATTGGAGGCTTGCGATCGCCGCCACCGCCGCACTCATGGGGTCTTTGCGAAATTCAAGCGGGGTGGTGCCGGCATGGGCTGCCTTGCCGGAGAAGGTAACCTCAAGCCATTTCGTGCCCTGTACCGCCGTGACGACCCCGATCGGCACATCCTCCCGCTCGAGGATCGGGCCTTGTTCGATATGCAGTTCCACGAACGCGGAAATGGCATGGCCTATGGGCCGCATTTTTGCTTCAGGCAGCGCAGCGAGCGTCGCGGTCAGCTCTTCGGCCAGCACCGGGCCGTCCGTTGCATGGATTGATTGCCAATCTGCCAAGGCTCCCGCTCCCGCGAAGGCCATGGAGCCCATGCACCCTGGCGAATAGCGGCTGCCTTCTTCATTGGTGAAGGCGACAACCTCGATGGCGCGCTCGGTCTCGATGCCGGCGTCGGCGAGCGCTTCGAGCGCCTCGAAGGCACTGAGCGTGCCAAGCGCGCCGTCGAAGCGGCCGCCGGTCGGCTGGCTGTCGAGATGGCTGCCGATGAGGAGCGGCGGCAGGGACGCATCGCGGCCTTCACGGCGAATGAACAGATTGGCGATTTCATCCTGGAAGACGGAGAAGCCACGCGCCAGCGCACGCTCGGCAAGCAGCCGACGGGCCACGCGGTCCTCGACGCCCAGAGCCTGCCGGTTGACGCCACCGGCCGACGTTGCACCGATCGCCGCAAAATCGGACACGGATGCAAGGAGACGCGCGGCGTTGACCTCCGGCTTCATGTTCATCGGCCAAGGCCTGCGATGAAGCGCTCGACCCGGTCGAGCTCAACCGCATTCCACCAGACGCCATCATATTTGAGAGCGCTTGCGATGATCACGCCGTCGGCGACGGACAGGATATCGTTGGCATTGTCGTGCGTGACGCCGCTGCCCACCAGCGTCGGCAGCGATGCAGCCTCCTTGATCATCCTGATATAACCGAGATCGGCCGTGTGGCCGGTGCGCTGGCCGGTGGCGATAACGACATCGGCATCGAAGAAGACAAGATCCTTCACCTGCTCCTCGACCGGCCGATCCGCGACGATGGCATGCGCCCCATGCTTGACGTGGGCATCGGCAAAGATGCGGATGCCACGGGCGCGAAGATGGGCGCGGTAGCGCATGGCGCGTGCCGATTCCCCCTCCACGAAACCTTCGTTGGCGATATAGGCATTGGCCCATTGGTTGACGCGAATGAAGGATGCCGACGAGGCAGACGCAATGGCAAGCGCCGGGATCGCCGCATTGGCGAGCACGTTGATGCCGATCGGGCGACCGAGCTCGCGGCGGATGCGGTCCGCGACAACGGCCATGTGCGCCGATGTTTCGTGACCGATATCATCGGGCTTGGCAAAGGGCACGTCGCCGTGGTTTTCGACGATGACGGCATCGCAGCCGCCCGTGAGATAGGCGCGCGCATCCGACAGACCACGCTCATAGATCGCCTCGACGCCTTCGTCGTCATAACGCGGTGCGCCGGGCAGCGGCATCAGGTGCACCACGCCGATCACCGGTTTGTCGCGCCCGAAAAGCGTCTTCAGCGTATCCTTGTCCTGCCGTCCGATGGGGTTGCTCATGGCGATCACACGTTTTCCAGTTTCAATGTATTGGTCAGGGCGGAAAGCTCCGCTCGGGTGGGGAAGGAGGCAAGCGTGCCAGTACGGCCGACAGC
Source organism: Shinella sp. S4-D37 (assembly GCF_040812195.1). Taxonomy (NCBI): domain Bacteria; kingdom Pseudomonadati; phylum Pseudomonadota; class Alphaproteobacteria; order Hyphomicrobiales; family Rhizobiaceae; genus Shinella; species Shinella sp. S4-D37. The sequence goes on from NZ_JBFNXL010000003.1 coordinate 279,726, forward strand.
GAGACCCGCCGCCCGTGTTGAAAGTCTTGCGGCGGCGGAAAGAGGCACGCGCTGCGCGAGAAGCCCCGCCAACGTGCCGGCAAAACAATCGCCGGCCCCGCTTGCATCCACGGCTTGGCGTTCTTCAGCCGGGATCTGGAGACGGGAGGATGCATCCAGAACGACGGCACCCTCCGAACCGAGCGTCACGATGACGGTGGTGGCACCCATCGCGCGCAGGCGGTCGGCGGCACGCTCGGGATCGGTCTCGCCGGTCAAGGCCTCGGCCTCCGGGCGATTGACGATGAGAAGCGATACCGCCGCCAGATCCAGCGCTTCGGCCGGCAGCGGGCTCGGATTGAAAACCGTGAACAGCCCGGCAGCGTGCGCCGCCTTCAGGCATTGCGCCGTCACATGGGGACCGAGGTTCCCCTGCATCAGCAGCACGTCGCCGGCGCGCCAGGTCGATATAATCGGGCACATCGTCAGCGGATCGAACGCCTCCGCGCAGGCGGCGGCGGTGACGATGACGTTCTCGCCATGGCGATCGATCAGGATAACCGAGCGATCACTGGGCAGGTCGAGGCGCGAGAGATGCAGGTCGGAAATCTCCGCGGAAAGCAGGCTCTCCATCCCCTCGCCGGCTGCATCCCGTCCCACAGGCGCCCAGAGCATCACTGACGCACCTGTCCGGGCGGCCGCAACGGCCTGGTTTGCCCCCTTGCCGCCGAGGCCTTCGCCGGTAGCGGCTGCGTTCAGCGTTTCGCCCGGCTGCGGCAGCCGCTCCAGGCGAAAGCTCGTATCGACGCAGACATTGCCGACGACATGGATGGTCATGGCCCGGGACCTTCCGTTCAGTCCGTTGCCCAGACGAGCATCTGCTCGAACAGGATCTTGTAGCCCGGCCAAGCGATGAATTCTGGCGGAAGCCAGTGCGGGCCGACATCCGACGTCCAAACGAGCGTGCGACCCTGGCCGTAAGTACCCGTGACGAGCAGCGGCAACGAACCATATTCCGAGGAAACGGTCATGACCTGCTTTGCCCCTTCCTTCAGCGTCACTTCGTTGAAGCCGAGCAGATAGGGGAACTCACCGATAATACCCGAAAGGATCGGATGCGAAGCATCGCCCGAAACAACGGGCGTAAAGCCCTCCGGCACCTCGACGCGATCGTCGAAGGGAAGGCAGGCCACCGGCAGCACCTCTTCGACTGCGGTGTTGCGGAAGCGCGCTCCTCCATTGATGCCCTGGAACGAATAGTAGCCGCCGAACATCAGGAGCGCACCGCCCTGGGCAACGTAGTCGCGCAGCAATTTCAGGCGGTTGGGCGTGCGACGCGAGTGGATCCAGGTATCGGGATGCAGAAGCAGCGTGTTGGCGCCGATATCCGAGAGCACGATGGCGTCATAGGCCTGAAGGCCTTCGAGCGTGCTTGGGAACTCCTTCTGAGCCTCGTGCGCCGGCATGAAGGTAACATCGAAAGGGCTATCCTTCAGGGCCTTCAGCAATTCATCCGCGCCCGTGTGATAGGTCGCCGTCGGGAACTGGTCGAAACCCTTGATATGGGTGGAGGTCGATACCCAGGATTCACCGGCGAGCAACACTTTTTTCTTAGTCATGGAAACTCCTTGAACGATGGGCCATCGCCTAGGCGATGGCGGAAAAGACGGATTTCGGGTTGTCGATCAGCATGCGGTCGATGGCCGCCTGGTCGACGCCGTGACGCTTCAGCCGCGGCAGGAAATGCTTGAGGATATAGCCATAGCCAAAGCCGCCGTAGCGGGTCAGCATGATCTTCAGGAACACATCCTGCGACAGCAGCAGCCGGTTGCCGAAACCGGTGTCGACGAGGGCGGCGATGGCGCGGGCATTCTCCTCGTCGTTTGGCGACTGGGCGTCCTGATCGGCATAATAATAGTCCATCCCGATCATGTCGTATTCCAGGAAGGCACCGCGCTTGGCCAATGCCATCTGGTAGTCGAGATCGTTGTGGCTGGGGTTCATGTGGCAAAGGACGGTGTGGCGCAGATCGGCGCCCTCCTCTTCCACCACGTCGAGCACGCGATGCGCCAGGCGCTCCCAGCCCGGCAGGTGGATGGAAAGCGGCAGACCGGTGATGCGCGACGCCCGCGCCGAAGCGCGCAGCGACTTCTCCTCCTCAGCGGTGAAATCACGGCTAACGCCAACCTCACCGATAATGCCGGCCATGACCTCCGGCTGCGTCTCGCCGCCGCCGACATCATCGACGATGAACTGCGTGACCGCATCGACGTCCATGGCTTTCAGCCAGTCAGGATGGGTGTGCTCCAGATAGAAGCCGGTCCCCATGATGATCCGCAGCCCGGACATGCGCGCGATGCGAGCAAGGCCTGCCGCATCGCGGCCAATGCCGAAATTGGTCGTTTCCACCACGGTGCAGCCGCCGAGCGCCTGAAACCGTTTGAGCTCTCCTAGCGCCAGGTCCCCGTCATCGAGCGAGACATTGTCCCGGTTCATATAGGGGTTCATGCGCAACTCGCCGATGATCTCGATCGAGACCTTCTGTTCGGCGATCGCTTTTTCGTCCGGATGGCAGGGGCAGATCCAGCTGGTCGCACCATCGAGGAAGATATGCTCGTGCATCAGCGTGACGCCGAGATCGCCCACCGGAACAGGGCCGGTGACGGTCATGGCGGCGCCGGAATTCACCCCGATGGGGTAGCGCTTTTTCGGCGCGTCCGTGAAGAGGTGATCGAGCATTCTCAGCGCCCCTTTGCGCCGCCGCGAAACAGGCGGAAGTTCAGCCAGATCGCAACGAGGATGATGAAGCCGGTGACGATCGGCGTGAAGAAGGGCGACAGATGCGAGAGGATGAGGCCGTTTGCGAGCACCGCAACGGTGAGCGCGCCAAGAACCGTCCCCACAAGAGAGCCGCGTCCGCCGAAGAGGCTGGTGCCGCCGAGCACGACGGCCGCGATGACGTCGAGCTCGAAGCCCTGTCCCGCGTTCGAGGAGCCGGAACCGAGACGGGCGGAGAGGATGACGCCGGCTGCTGCCGCTGCCGTGCCCGAGAGCACATAGACCCAGAGGATGACACGGCGCGTGTTGACGCCTGCCCGTCGTGTCGCCTCGGCATTGGCGCCGACGCCCGTGACATAGCGACCGAAATGGGTCTCGTTGAAGGCGATATAGGCGACGGCGAGGATGACGATGGCTATCAGCGCCGGAGCGGGAATGCCGAACACCCAGGCGCGGCCGAGCGCAACGAAGGGGCTCGTCGGCTCGATGGGGATCGAATAGCCGCCGGTAATGAGCAGCGCAAAGCCACGGATCACGGAAAGGCCGGCGAGCGTGACGATGAAGGCGGGGATGCGCTCATAGGCAATGAAGTAGCCCTGAATGACACCCACCACGCCGCCGAGCAACAGCATCAGCACGATAGCAAGCGGCCAGGGAACACCGGCCTGCAGGGCTGCCGCCGAAAGCGTGGCCGTCAAGGCGAGAATGGAGCCGACCGAAAGATCGATGCCGCCCGTCGTGATCACGAAGGTCATGGCAGCTGCAACAATGAGCAACGGCGCGGACTGCCTGATGACGTTGAGAAGGTTGGGCGCGGTGAGGAAGGCGTCGGTCGTCACCGCAAAAAACAGGCAACAGACGACGAAGAACAGTGCGATCGACATGACGCCGCCATTTGCCACGACCTTGTCGAGGATCGTCGCCTCGCGCATGCGGGATGGATGACTGGCATAGGCGTTGGGTTCAGAACTCATGTGGAGACGCCTTTTTCCCGGTTATGGCCTGCGGACCGGGCGGCGAATTTTCGCCCGACGATGAGATTGACGACGTCCTCGATATTGGTGTCCTCGATCCGGCGCTCGGCGACATTGCGCCCCTCATACATCACTTGGATGCGGTCACAGACGAGGAAAAGGTCCTGCAGGCGGTGCGTGATCAGGATGACGGACACGCCGCGTTGCGAGACGGTGCGGATGAGTTCGAGCACCGCTTCCACCTCGGCGACGGCGAGTGCGGCAGTCGGCTCGTCCATGATGAGCACGGAAGGGTTGAAGGACGCGGCGCGGCCGATGGCGATGGACTGGCGCTGGCCACCCGAAAGGTTTTCCACCTTCATGCGGGTATCCGGAATGACGATGCCGAGATTGGAGAGCATGTCGCGCGCCCGCTCGTGCATGAGCTTCTTGTCGAGCATCGGCACGCCGGCTATCCGCCGTTTCGGCTCGCGACCGAGGAAGAGATTACCTGCGACATCGATCGTGTCGCAGAGCGCCAGGTCTTGATAGACCATCTCGATACGCGCTGCGCGCGCGTCGGCCGGCGAGGTGAAGGCGACCTCCCTGCCATCGATCTCGATAGTGCCGGCATCCGGGATCACCGCGCCGGAGAGAACCTTGCTAAGGGTAGACTTGCCCGCGCCGTTGTCACCCACCAGGCCGAGAACTTCGCCGGGCTTCAGATCGAGGGAGGCGTTATCGAGCGATTGTAGAGCGCCATAGCGCTTGGAAATGCCGGTCATGCGGACACGGCTGGCTTGCGTGTCGGTCATATTCAATGCCCTTGCTGGAAATCCGGCCGCCCAACCTGATCGTCAGGCCGGGCGGCGGCGGCAGTTCGGCTTACTTGAACATTTCGCGATACTGATCGACATTCGCCTTGGTGACGATGGTGACCGGCACGTTGATGATCGGCTCGATCTTTTCGCCCTTCTTGACCTTGACAAGCGCCTCGACCGCGGCCTTGCCTTCACCGGCAGGATCCTGCTGGATCACAGCCGTAACGAAGCCCTGGTCGATACCATCGATGGCGGATTTCGTCAGATCCCAGCCGAAGACCTTGATGCTATCACCGCGGCCCTGGCTGGCAACGGCAGATACCGCACCGAGCAACGCCGGCTCGCCGGTCGCGTAGAGCGCCGTCATGTCGGGATTGGCGGTCATCAGGTTTTCGGCGGCAGACAGCGCGACGTCCTGCACGTTCTGGCCGTCAACGGTATTGAGGAACTCGACCTTCTGGCCGCCCTCGCCCACGGCGGCCTTGAAACCATCGAGACGCTGGTTCTGGATAAAGGAATTAAGCGCGCCGACGACACCGACCTTCGCGGCACCACCCATGTCGCTCTTCACATAGTCGGAGAAGAACTTGCCGATCTCGCCACCGGCCGCAGTGTTGTCGACGCCGACGAAGGCGATGTTGTCGCCTTCCGGAATCTGTGCATCAATGGCGATGACCGGAATGCCGGCATTCTTGGCAGCCGTGATGGCCGGCTTCACGCCGTTGACGTCGATGGCCACCAGAATGATGCCGTCGACTTTCTGCGTGATGTAGGTTTCGATCGCATCGTTCTGCGCCGCGGGTACGTTATTGGCGTTGAAGATGACGAGATCGGCGCCTGCAGCCTTGGCCGCAGCGCTGGCGCCGTCATTGATCTGGTTAAAGAAGAGTGCCTGCTGGTTGATGGTGACGAGCGCGAATGTATCGGCAAAGGCGCTGGAAACGCCCATGGAAAGCATCATCGCTGCGGCTGTAGCACAGCCGAGAAGATATTTGGTCCGACCCATTTTTAGGTTCCCCTTGTTAGAAGCCGCGGGCGGCAACAGAATTTACAACGGCATTATTCAAGTGACTTGAATTTCTGTCAAGTCACTTGAATTTCAACGATTGCAAAGAACAACTCGGAATTTTTTCTTGGGTTAAATCAAAACGTTGCCGGGGTATTTACCCAGAAAATCGAGGCCCGCTGGTTTCCGACATTGCGATACGAATGGGCCAGTTCGGAATTGAACACGAAACTGTCTCCGGCGGCCAGGCGAAAGGTCTTGTCGCCGATCATCAGTTCGATCTCGCCGACGAGGACGTAGCCCACCTCTTCGCCGACATGCTGGATCGGCCCGGCGCTCTCTCCGCCCATGTCGATATGATGAATGTTGCACTGGAGCAGATGGCCCTGCGAATAGGGAATAATGCGCTCGAGCGATATGCCCTCGCCGCGCCTTAACGGATCGAGCGAGATCAACGGCCGCGTGCCGGCGCGAAACACCACGCCCTCATCGGCATCCGTCTCCTCGAACATCCAGCCGATATTGGAATCCAGCGCCTGCACTAGCCGGTGCAGCATGGGCAATGATGGCGAAGCCTTGCCGTTCTCGATCTTCGAAAGCAGGCTTTCGGAGCAATCCGCAGCCCGCGCCAGTGCTTTCAACGTCAAGCCGCGCGTCTGCCGCGCGAGCTTGAGGCGGGCGCCAAGCCGCACCGGGTTCGACTGGACCTTATCCTCCCGACTGCTTTCAAACGGCAAAGACGGCTTGACTATATTCATGTGAGAGGCATCGCATTAATCGGTGCTACAATTATAAATCCTTCAATCGAGCACTGTCCAGCTGCGACTCTTGTGGCAAACGAAGCTACGCATTCCTGCATGAACATGTAACATTTTGATAATTCGGCCGACTTACAGGTCTTGAACTGCACCGACCGCTATTTACCGAGCCTCAGCCGATTGGCCTGGGGCCTGGTGAGAAACGAACTGATCTGCCCCCTTCAAACTGGACCGATTTTGGTTAGAGTTTTCCGGTGATTTTTCCTGGCTGGGAAAGGAACGGAAGACAATGAAGGCATCGCAGTTTTCGGACGCGCAGAAGGCGTTCATTCTGAAGCAGGGTGATGAAGGGGTTACGGTCGCGTAGATTTGCCGCAAGGCAGGGATCAGCCAGGCGACCTACTTCAATTGGAAAAAGAAATATGCCGGTCCAGCCCGCCGCCGCCGACGATCTCGCCCGTGTCCGACTGGCTGACATAGGTGCCGGTCGCAGGCGACAGCACGACGGTGTCGAGCGCGGCATGCCTTGTTATTGCTTCCACGGATTGGACAATTGGGGCGCCGTGAGCAGCGTTTCATCCGTCAGGCTGTCGAGGAAGCTCACGAGATCCTGCTTGTCCTGTTCGGCCAGGCGAATCCGGCCGATCAGGCTGCTGCGATACGGGCTCATGCGACCGTCGCCCGCATGGGGTTCTGCAGCCGTCGTCCGGCCGCCGCGGGCATATTGCTCGATCACCTCCTCCAGCGTGGCGGCGCTGCCATCGTGCATGTACGGTGCGGTCAGCGCGACATTGCGCAGGCTGGGCGCGCGAAATGCCCCCATGTCTTCCGGCTTCTGGGTGACCTCGTAAAGGCCCCGGTTGGGAAAAGGATACCCACCGCGGCCATCGATATTGTAGAGGCCGTCATTGTGAAAGATCGCTTCGACGAGGCGGCTGTTCCTGCGTACGACTTGGTCGTTGAAGTTGAAGCTGCCGTGGCAATGGTGGCACTCTGCCTGCTCGCCATAAAACAGGTCCATGCCGCACTGTTCGGATTCGCTAAACTCGATCTTACCCTGGACATGCCGCCGAGAAAGCCGATTTCGTCGATGCCCTCTGGCGGCTGAAATCGGCGCCCTCCCCGGACGGCGACCAGGTCGGCAACTGGTACGATCATTTCGTGGCCGCCCATGTGCGCAAGCTGGTCTGCTATACGGACGAGCCGGGACAGGGCGGCTATGGCCACAACGGATCGGACCTTCTGACGTGGCACCGAGCGTTTCTGCGCGAATTCGAGACGGCGATGACCACGGTCATGGGCAAGCCCATGGCCATTCCCTATTGGGACTGGACGGACCCGGAGAGCCTGAAGACCGTTTTTGCCGAGGACTTCATGGGGCCCGAGGGCGATCCGGACCAGAACGACCATGTCATGTCCGGCCCGTTCCGGCATGGGAAATGGCGCCTGAACGTCAAGGGCTTTGAAAGCACCAATCCCGGCCGGTTCGATTATCTCGTGCGCGCCATCGGTTCGATCGAGGGCATGGCGCTGCCGGTGGGCGAAGAGGTGCAGCAGGCCCTGGCCCGGCCTCAGTATGACGCGGCGCCATGGGGCGTCACGGCGGATAACGACGTCAGTTTCCGTTCCTTCGTCGATGGCATGCTGAATGCCTCCGGCCTCGCTTGCGATGGCGGCGCGGTCACCATGGTGGGGACCACCGCCACGCTGTTACATGGCACGGTTCATATGTGGGTCGGCGGCACGACCAGGGAAGGCCATCCCGGCTCTCTCGCCGACACGCTGACCTCGCCCAACGATCCGGTTTTCTGGCTGCACCACGCCAATACCGACCGCATCGCCGAGACATGGTGGGCCGCCAACCGATACGAATATCTGCCGCGTAGCGGCGGCCCGCGCGGCAACAACCTGAACGACAGGCTGTGGCCCTACACGTCGACCAGCGGCGATGTCGTGGCGCGCCCCCCCAGCTCGGCTATGCCTATGACATGCTGGTCGACATCGACAAGGGCACGAAGATCATTCCGGCGGCGGACTGGGTCAAGCAGCGCGGCGGCTCATCCGTACATGCCCACAAATAGGGCGTTTCCAGCCGATGGCGGGATCGCCGCGGCGCTGGACGACGCTTCGCAAAACAAGGGCCTGGAGTCTGTCAGGCGATCCAGCCTTCAACGGCAATGCGCGAGGCGCAGGTGATCCGCGCAAAAGGGGAATACACGATGGCACATGAAGCAACGGCGGACAGGGCCTTCCGGCCGAACCGGCGCAACCTTCTTCTGGGCATGGGCGCATTGTCGGCGGGGCTTGCCGGCGCGAAGGCGGCCTTGGCGGACGCGGGCACTGCGGCAGGCAGGCCCGCCGGCCGGGAGGTCCGCCTTGAAGCGGCAACGACTGTCAGTGCGAGACGTCTCGACGAGAATGTCGCGCGCGCGTTTCCCCTGTTCAACGCCGGAGCGGTCGTTGCGGATTTCGATGCGGCAAGCCAGGGCGCCCTCGATGACGTGCAGCTTTATCGCGTCGTCACCGCGACAACGGTTCCCGAGACAGGTGAAGTGCTTGATGTCACCGGCCTCCTGGCGTTGCCGGCCGGGGCTAAGGGGGAGCTTCCGGTCGTTTCATGGCAGCACGGCACGATCCTGTCCTTCGATCAGGTGCCATCAAACCTGACCCGGCTAGCGGACCCCGCCTATGAATTGTCCGACGAGCGGGATTCGCTGGAAACGCTCTTCAACGTTCACCGCTTCGCCGCGCGCGGCTTTGCGGTCGTTGCCGCCGACTATCTGGGCAAGGGCCCCTTGCGCAACGGGCGTGGCGAAGCCTATGTCGTCAAGGACGCCACGGTGAAGGCCTGCACCGACATTCTCGAGGCTGGTCTTTCGGCGCTTGAAACCCTCAACATCACGCCGGGGAAGCTGTTCCTGCACGGCTGGTCGCAGGGGGCCATCAACACGCAATGGCTGCATCAGTCGCTGCGCGCCTCGGGTCTGGCGATCAAGGCGACGGCCGTCGCCCGCCCCTTCAACGATGCCCTCCAGTCCTGGCGTTTCTGTAGTGGAAAGGAAAACTTCCCGCTTCCGGCCGGCACCACCTCCTATCCCGAAATCCCGGCCTGGTTGCCGCTTTGCATGATCGTCCTCCTGGGGAGCTATGAGCGGCATTATGGGCTGGACGGCCTGATCGAATGCGCGGTCCGCCCGAAGTACAGGGTTATGGCCAGAAAATACTGGAACGACTATTCCGTGGATTTCCCTGCGGATGCTCCCTATCCGACGGCTACCGACCTGATGGTCGATGGCTTCATGGACGGTTTCACCGATGAGCGAAACAGCGCCTTCCTGCGCCATCTCGCGACCAACAGCGCGTCCTGGTGGGATTATGACAGCCCCATTCGCTTCCATTATGGGCTGGCGGATGAAGCCATACATCCGGAAATGGTCTATAGGGCCTTGTCCGCGGGCGGCAGATTCACCCAGGGCATTTCCATAGCCGGCGCCAGCCACCGCGCCACCTTCATTGCCGGGCTTTATGGCAATGCAACATCCCTCGGCGGTTCTGAAAATGCCTTTGACTGGTTCAACGAACTGGCCAGATCGTGAGGGATAGGCGCTTTTCAGGCGCTTCCGACAGATCGAAATTCCTGCATCCTCCGTCCTCGTTTTCGAAGTGGGACGTGAGAATTCTCCGCACGATTGTTCAGGCCCTTATGCGATCGATGCTCGGCAGCGGACATTACGTCCCGTAAATACAGCCACATCGCGCGGGCGATGATCTGCGGTGGAAAGCGGTGGTTCTTGTAACTGATCGTCGGCGGGGTCACCTCAGCCGAATTATCCAACAACCGTTAAGCCCAGGACAACGTCACATCGCCCCCCGGATGTCTTGCGGCCCAATGACGACGATACGTCTCATCCATCGCTTCTGGCAACATGGCATCCGGCCAGATAGCCGAACGTCAGCGCTGGGCCAAGCGTGATGCCGGGGCCGGGATAGTGCCCTCGCCAGATCGACTGCATGTCGTTGCCAACGGCATAGAGGTTTGTGATAGCCTCGCCATCGCTGCCGAGCACACGGCAATCGGCATCGGTGCGCAAGCCGGCACAGGTCCCCAGATCGCTTAGCACCAGTTCTATGGCGTGGAAAGGCGGTTTGAGCAGCGGCGCGAGGCAGGGATTTGGTCCGACTTCCTCATCGCCTAGATAACGCGAATAAATATCCTCTCCGCGCCCGAACTTGCTGTCCTTGCCAGCCAGGGCATCACGGTTGAAGTTAGTCACTGTCGCGGACAGCGCGTCTCCGTCGACACCCAGACGCTCCCCAAGCTCAGACATACTGCTGGCGCTGACGAGATAGCCTGCATCCCGATAGGGCCGCAGATTGCGGGTGAACGGGATGATGGCCCCCAGCCCATATTTCCAGATGAAGCTGCTGTCACAGACGATCCATGCCGGCAGGTTGCCCTCGCGCAGCAGTGCTTCCCCAAAACGGTGGTATGAAACGGCCTCGTTGGTGAAGCGCCCGCCTATCTGGTTCACCACTATCGAGCCCGGCTTGCCGCGATCCGTCACCGTATGAGGAAAGACTGCCTTGCGTCCATCCGCCCGTGCATACACCGAAGCGGGGCTCCAATAGGCATTGTTGGCATTTTCAGTGGCGATCACGCCGCCCGCCGCCTCGCCCAGATCGAGGCCGTCACCGGTGCTGCCTGGGGCAAACGCGCTGTCGAGGCTGGCCGCCGCCGGCAACCATGCCCGGCGCTTGGCCTCGCCATGCGAAAAGCCGCCGGTGGCAAGGATGACGCCGCGCCGCGCCCAGATCGTCCGCGCGCCCTGCGCGTCCGAGACCCACAGACCAGTGGCGCGGCCGCCCTCGACGACGATTTCGAGCGGCTGGCATTCAGTCCGTATCGACACGCCGCGGTCGAGCAGAGACTTCAGCAGGCGGCCCGCCAGAGCGTTGCCCAGCACAAGCCGCGAGCCCCGGTGATGGCGTAGTCGCTGCAGACCGTATGCGCTCACCAGCCGCGCCACACGCATGAACGAGCGCGGCGAACGGCTGAAGTTGCGGAAATGCTGCAGGTCCTCCCGCCCCACCATCATGCCGCCGAGAATGGTGAATTCCGGAATCGGCGGTCGCAGACGCCGGAACCATGGACCGAGCGTCGCCGCGTCGAACGCGACAGGCTCCAACACCCGCATCCCGGCTCGCGCGCCTTCGAGATCGGGATAGTAGTCTGGATAGAACGGCACGGGCTTGAACTGCACAGCCGTTTCGCCTTCAAGGAACTCGATCGCCTCCCGGCCCTTGCGCACAAAAAGGGCACGCTGCTCGCCGCCGTCCTGCGTCAGGATGACGCGTTCCAGATAGGCGAGCGCCTCAGCGGGGTCGTCCGGCTGGCCTGCCGCGGACATATGCGCGTTGTTCGGGACGTAGACCATGCCGCCTGAGAAGCTGGTGTTGCCGCCAATATAGGCAGTTTTTTCCACGACGACGACGCGAAGCCCCTTTGCTGCAGCCGTGGCCGCAGCCGTCATGCCGGCCGCGCCCGCTCCTACGACAACAACGTCGAATTCAGAATCTGCCACGATAGCTCCAGGCGTTCCAGCCGTCGGGGCTGACCAGCATCCAATCCTCGACTGCGGCAGTACCAGCGTCGAGATCATGTGCCATGCGCGCGCAGGCGAGCGGTCCGTGCATCCGGGATGCTGCGCGCCACATCGCCTCGGCTACAAGCATCTTACCCATAAACGATGCCCTCCCCTTTATGCAGCGCTCGGCGCTCGCCTTCGAGCGTGGCAGCAAGGCCCGCTCGGATATCGAAACGCGGCCGATAGCCGAAGACCTCCCTTGCCCGGCGGCAATCCAGCGCCCCCTTGCACGGCATCGCTACATTCCCGGCATGCAGCCAGGGCCCGCTGCCCACGCTGATCGGCGGGGCCTGCGGGTCGAGTTCAGCGAGGATCGCCGCGATTTTGGCCAGCGAAGGGGCCGAGGCGCTGGAAACGTGATAGGCGTCGTACGGATGGTGGGAGCAGTCCAGCGCGCCTATCACCCCCGCCACGGCATCATCGAGATAGGTGTGGTCGATGCGCTCGGTGGCTCCACCTGACACATGAAGTGGCTGGCGGCGAACGACCGCGCGGATCATGTTCAGCGGCACCCGGTCACGTGGGAAATTCGGCCCGTAAACCCACGATGTACGGATGTTGATGCATTCGATTCCGCAAGTGCTGCGATAGCTGCGGCCGAGATGCTCGACGGCAGCCTTGCTGATGCCATAGGCATGGAGAGGACGTTGGGGATGATCCTCGTGGATACGGTCGGTGTCGAATTCGCCGTAGATCTCCTCAGAGCTAAGGTGAATCATCCGCCCGACGCCATGGCGTTTCATTGCCTCGAAGATATTGATCGCCCCTTCGACATTGACGCGGAAAAGCTGGCGAGGCGCTTCGAGCGACGCCAGAACGCCGACAACGGCCGCACAGTGCACCACCGCGCGGGGGCGATAGGCTGAAAACAACGCGTCGACCGCATCGCCGTCGCACACATCGGCCTGCACCACGGTAAGTGCGGAAGTCTTTTCGGCCAGCGCGACAAGTGGTGCGCAATCGCCCGCCTCGAGAGCAACCACGCGGTCGTCGCGCGCCAGCAGATCCATGACGATGGCGCGACCGAGAAAACCGCCAGCGCCGGTAACCAATATCGAGTTCATGCGAAACACAGCCTATTACATATTGGATAGTCTCAGTCGTTCTTCGGTCATGTCGCGGATCGCATCGCGCGATCCCTCGCGACAGTTACCGCGGCACTTGACCACGCCGTCCTTGAAATTGGGAAAGGCCTGCACCGCTGCCGGGCGGCGAAGGAGATGGCAGCGACAACGCCCGTTGCCATCTGTGGACGGTCAGATTCTCAACGACCATGGAGCTCCCCCTCTCTGCTTCTTGCTCACCGGACACGGTTGTTCGATCAGCCGCATCTTGTAGGAGACCGGCAAACGCACTGTCAATCATTTATTACATAGAGATATTATATCTCATATTATAGCATGAACAGAGATAAGCGAATTGCATCGACAGGACGCAGGCCCTTACAATCCGCTGCAACCTATCCCTCCAACAACCCCAGCTTCCGCCCGCGGCTTCCATTCCACATGGGGCATTACAGGAGTCATTGCAAAACTCACAGCTCGAAGAGTGAGCTTGACGAGGATCAAGAACTCGTATTATGAAATGTAATGCCTTATTGTCGCATACACGCAACCAATTTTAATGAAGTGACGTCGGCGCTGGACCCGCAGCTCACCTCGGAAGTCTTGCGCGTGATCGAATTGTTGGCAGCCGACGGCGTGACGATGATCCTCGTTACCCACGAGATGGAGTTCGCCCGCCGTCTTGCGACCAATATAGTCTTTATGAAAGACGGGAAAATCCACGAGTCCGGAAAGTCCGATATTCTCGATTCGCCAAATACGCAGGAATTGCGTGACTTCGTTAATGCAATCTAAGTTCAACAGGGAGGAAGAACTATGAGATTATCAGGTATTATTGCTGTTGCCGCGCTAGGGGTGCTGCTGGCTGGTTTTGCCAGGGCGGATACTCTTGACGACGTCAAGGAAGCAGGCCGCATACGGGTTGGAATGGACCAAAGCGTAAAACCATTTGCATTTCGTGATCCGACGTCGGGAGAAATCGTCGGGTCCGATGTCAACGTGGCAAAAATGATTGCTGCCGATTTGAAGGTATCGCTCGAAATCGTTCCGCTTACCGCCGCAAATCGTATTCCGTTCCTTTTGTCCGGACGCGTGGATATCGTGGTCTCCTCGTTGACGAGAACGGCCGAGAGAATGAAGGTCGTCGCGATGTCACGCCCCTATGGCGGAAGTTACGACGTTATCGCCGCCCCAAAGAGCGTGGACATCAAGTCGCTCGAAGATCTGGCCGGCAAGCGCGTGGCGATCACCCGCGGAACATACCTGGATCAACGCCTTACAGCACTGGCGCCCGCCAGCACCGAAATCGTGCGGTTCGATGGCGAAGACACCTCTCTCGCCGCTGTGACGTCGGGGCAGTTTGACATCGTGGCGAAGAACGTCGCAATCCTGCCCGAGATCATCAAGGGAACCGGTGACAGAGGCTTCGAGCAGAAATTCATCGTTTCGGATTTGCCCATGAGTATCGGCATGCGAAAAGAGGATGCCAGCATGCAGAAATGGATCGATGACTGGATTACGGCTCACCTTGCCGATGGCAGCCTCGACAAGGCCTTCTCCGAATACCAGGCGTTCAGCCTGCCTGAATTCGTCACACAGTGGAAGCCTGAATAGTCCAGGGCTCCGCCCATGCCGCACGGCCAGTCGAAACTGCTTTGAGAGCAGCTGATCTGAACGGTCGCGGGCAAGCCTGCAGGCGCCGACAGGAGTTCCTTGTCGGCGCCTTTTGGCGGGCTGGGCGAGCCTCGGGCGTCAGCGTGCCGGGATCGCGTCCAGCCGTCCTCGCCACCGACATTCAGCCCGGTTTAGATTGAAAGTCTTCCGATCGGGCTTTGCCGCGACAGAGCAGCATTCCCCAGCCCCGCGGCCTAAATGTGAGCGCGACGAACACCCCACCTTTCCTTTTGCGATCGCGGCCGCGAGAACAGCTCCTTCACCGATAGGAGCGGAACGGGATGGTCGAAGATCGCGCTGATGCCATGCTTGAAGCCATGGATGAAGGCATGCATGAAGCCAGGCATGAGGGAAAGTATCGTCGGATCGAGGTGATCACGGGTCGACGCCAGCGGCGGAATTGGACCGACGAGGAGAAGGCGCGGATCCTTGCCGAAAGTGCAGAACCTGACGTGAACATCTCGGCGATCGCCCGGCGCTGGGGCGTCAATCGCGGCCTGCTGAACGTCTGGCGGCGCGAAGCCGGGCTGACCTCTCGACGATCCGCGCAAGCCGGCGCACAGCAGGCCATGTTCGTGCCGGTGACGGTGGTTGGCGATAGAACGTCTTGCGAGAACTCGCCGTCGGATGTCGCCCATGACGCCGCGGGGCGTATTGAGATCGAGATTGCTGGCGCGCGTATGACCGTGATCGGCTCGGTGGCGCCCGAATTGGCGCAGGCGATCGTGGCAACGTTGCGAGCACGCCGGTGATTGGACTTTCGCCTGGTGGAGTGAAGATCATGGTGGCGACGCAGCCGGTCGACTTCCGGCGCGGCATGAATGGGCTTGTTGCGCTGGTGGCGTCAGCGCTTGCAGCTGATCCCTACTGTGGTGACGTGTTCGTGTTCCGCGCCAAGCGTCTCGATCGCCTGCGCTGCATTTATTGGGACGGATCAGGCATGATCCTGGCGACGAAATGGCTGGAGGCTGGCACGTTCGTTTGGCCACCGATCCGTGATGGCGCGATGCAGATGAGTAGCCAGGAGTTCTCCCTTTTGCTGGCCGGTATCGACTGGACGCGGGTCAGGCGAAACACCGTAAAGCGGCCAACGAAAGCAGGCTGATCCTATTGGATTTGCTTGAAGATTCAGGGTCATGTGCTAGGGTCTGCCATGCCGCTTCGACCCGACCCTTTACCTCAGGATGCCGCGCAATTGAGCCGAATCATTCTCTCGCTCGATGCAGAGAATGCCGACCTCAAGGCGCGCGTTGCCTTCCTGGAGCGGCAGCTCTTTGGGCCGAAATCGGAGAAGATGACGGCGATCGACCCGAAGCAGGCGACGCTTGAGCTTGGCGATCTCAGCGACATTCCCGCGGCGGCCAATGACGATGTTGCACCCGTGGCTGACGGCCGAAAGCAGGAGCGGCGATCGCCGGCGCGCAACATCGGCCGGTTACCCAGGCATCTCCCACGGTATGAAGAGCTCATCGAGCCGGAGAGCAAGATTTGCCCGTGCTGCTCGTTCGAGCTGCATTGCATCGGCACGGACGTCAGTGAGGCGCTCGACATCGTGCCGGCGGTTGTCCGGGTGAAGCGGACGATCCGGCCGCGCTACGCATGCCGGGCCTGCGAGAGTGCCATTGTGCAAGCGCCAGCGCCGGCGCGTGTGATGGACGGCGGCATGGTGACCACGGCGTTTGCCGCCCATGTCGCCGTTTCGAAGTTCGCCTGGCATTTGCCGCTTCATCGCCAGGCGCAGATGCTTGCCTCCTGCGGCGTGATCATCGATCGCGGCACGCTCGGGGCCTGGGTGACGCGGGTCGCCTGGTGGCTTGAGCTTCTCTATGACGCGCTGCTTGCCTTCATCCGCTCCCAGCCAAGGGTGTTCTGTGATGAGACGCCGCTCCCGCGGCTTGATCCGGGGCGTAAGCGAACCAAGGTCTGCCAACTTTGGGCGCAGGCGGTCGACGATCGGCCATGGAATGGTCCGGCGCCGCCGGCGGTGGCCTATACTTTTGCCGAAAGCCGCAGCGCGCGCGAGGTCGAGGGGCAATTGTCGTCGTTTGCCGGCGTGCTCCAGGTCGATGGGTACCAAGCCTATAAAACCTTGGCCAAGCGCCGGGGGAGGAGCAATGTCGCTCCCATGCGGCTGGCCTTCTGCCTTGCCCATGCCCGACGCAAGTTCGTCGAAATCGTCAAGATGACCGGGTCTGCTGAGGCCCTGTCGATCCTTGCCAGGATTGCCGAGCTCTATCGGATCGAAGCGAAACTGCGCGGCGAAAATGCCGATACCCGGCTCACGGTGCGGCGTCGCGAGGCAGCGCCCATCATGAGCGAACTGAAGGCCCAGCTCACCGAACTGAGCGACGAGGTGTCGTCGAAATCGGCGCTTGGCAAGGCCGTCACCTACACGCTCAACCACTGGAACGGACTGGCAGCCTTCCTGGAGGATGGCCGGATCGAAGTGGACTCCAATGTGGTCGAGCGTTCGATGAAATCGGTGGCTCTGACGAGGAAGAACTCGTTGTTCGTGGGCAGCGAACGCGGTGGCAAGACGTTCGCGGTCCTCGCATCGCTCGTCAACACGGCAAAGCTCAATAGTGTAGACCCCGAAGCTTGGCTTGCCGACGTGCTCGAGCGCATCATCTCCGGCAAGGTGACCGCGAACCAGATGGATACGCTCTTTCCATGGACCTGGAAGGCCAACCGCGAGAGCATTGCAGATCAGGAGCGACGGGCGGCATGACACAGAACAGCCAAGGGGCTACGGCACGACCGAAGCTCGATGACGAGGCGTTCGAGGCGTTTATCAGGGCACGCCGTCCAGTCTCGCCGATCTGGTCGATGAGCGGCCTCGACGGCTATCTCACGGCTCTCATCATCGGCCCGAGGTTTATCGACCCGCGTCAGTGGATCCCGGAGCTGACTGGCCCGGATGCCCTGAACCTGCCAATGGAAACAACCGAGCATCGAGCCGTCCAGACCATCGTTGCGGAATACAACCGGATATCGGCAAGCCTCGCCGAAACGCCGAAAGATCATCGGCCCAGGTTCACCAAGATCGATGATCAAACCTTTGATCCCTTCGCTTGGGACCTCTGCTTTCTATTGGGAACAAGGTACGCGCCCAAGCTTTGGCAGCCCGTCCTTGGAGGTCATGCCGTCACTGGGGATATCGTCGCGCCCATCCGCAAGCTCGGCGAGGCAAAACGGAACGCGACCCGTCAGGATGCCGTTGCCGTCGCCGAAGCGCTCGTCAAGATCCGAGCCTATTTTATGCCGAAGCGGGCAAAGCAAAAGTTCTGACCGACAGCCGGAAGCCTATTCAGTCAATCACGGAAGCCGTGGGCTCTTCGTTGCGCTCACGCCTAAATTCGAGGAGCACCTTACCGCCATGATGGGGACGTCCTGATATTAACCTCGAAAAGTACGTGAGCTTCATCAGCAAAACCACTGAAGCCAGATTGCCAGCCGTGACTGGAAAACCTTGACGGACCTCATCCCCTTTTGAGGCAGCACAAGTCAGCAAGCACTTGAAACCATCGAAATCGATGGAACGAAACAGGAAAAATGTTGGATTTCCAACATGCAGATCATTGAGCACGAGCCTCCGATATACCTATCGTGATCTACAAATGCCGTATCGAATGAGTGACGCATAGGGAGGTCGAAGATGCAGTATCGTGATGTTCCAAGGGATTACAGCTTAGTTGGGCGCGACGCGGCGGAAGCCGAGCGCCTGGGCCTGGCATCAGCCGACTGGTATCGAAGCACGATCGATCGCCCGGCCTTGAAATCGCTGATGAAACGAACAGACGGGCCGGCGATCCGCGATACCGTCATATGGTTTTCGGCGCTTGGCGCATTCGGCTTCGGGGGATATTTTTTCTGGGGAAGCTGGCTCTGTGTTCCGTTCCTGTTCGTATACGGCGTCCTATACGGATCAGCTTCAGATTCACGCTGGCATGAATGCGGTCACGGCACGGCGTTTAAGACGCGCTGGCTCAACGATGCTGTGTATCACATTGCTTGTTTCATGATCTTGAGGGAGCCCTCCGTTAGAAAGTGGACGCACGCGCGGCATCACACCGACACGATCATCGTCGGAAAAGACGCAGAGATAAGCAATGCAAAAAGACCTGCCAAGATAGTTCGCATGCTTGCGAATTTGCTCACGATACCGACGACTTTCGACACAATCGTAAGTCTGTTCCGACATTCATTCGGACGGCTCAACGTCGAGGAAAAAGACTTCATACCAGAGATGGAGCATCACAAAGTTTACCGGGTTGCACGCATCTGGCTGTTGATCTTTGCCGGTGTCGCGGCGTTGTGCTTCGTGACTGGAAGTATCCTGCCAGCTGTGTTCGTGGGCCTGCCGACGTTGTACGGCGGGTGGCTGCAATTGCTTTTTGCCGTTAGCCAGCACACTGGCCTTGATGAAGACATCCTGGATCATCGGCTTAATTGCAGAACGATATATATGAACCCTATACTCCGGTTCATATACTGGAACATGAATTATCATCTGGAGCACCATATGTTCCCGATGGTTCCCTATCATGCGCTGCCAAAGCTGCACGCGCTGATCAAGGATGATTGCCCGACGCCATATTCGAGCCTCTTAGAGGCATTCCGCGAGATAATCCCGGCCGTCATAAAGCAGCAGCGCGATCCTAACTATTACGTCGTTCGGACACTTCCCTCTCGCATGGACCCTGTTGGTCACGGGCAATATCGACATGGGTTATCCGCAGCCACTGCTGAATAATTACACGTATATGATTAATGACGCGCAAAATCTGGAGGGAATAATGCTTGATGAAGCTGAAGAAAACAATTGGATCTCGGTCTGCGCCGTTGACGATATCGACGCCGAAGACGTGCTCGGGTTCAAGCATGGTTCAACGAACTACGCGATATACAAATCACCGACTAACGAGTTCTTTGCCACGAGCGGCATATGCACGCATGAGCATGTTGCCTTATCGGACGGGCTCGTCATGGACCACATAATTGAATGCCCGAAGCACAATGGACGTTTTGACTACCGCAGCGGGAAAGCACTGGGAGCCCCCGCGTGCATTGATCTTGTGACGTATCCCGTTCGCGTCCTGGACGGTAAAGTCATGTTGAAGGTCAGCTGAGTTTACAATGAACAAGAGCTCGCATGATTTGGACCGTGAACCGGTGATTGTGGTCGGCGGCGGTCCGGCTGGCGTATACGCGGCGTTGGAGCTGCGAAAGCTTGGATTCCAGGGCATAGTTACGCTCATATCGGAGGAATCTCGAAATCCATACGAACGGCCACGACTTTCCAAATATGTCGGGCCAGATGCCCTGATTGATATCTCATCGAAACAGGAGTTCGATGAGCAGCAGATCAACCTGATGCTCTCGGAGAGGGTCGCCTCGATCGATCGCGAGCAAGGCCGCGTCCTGCTTTCCAGCGGCCGAGTGATGCCCTATTCGAAACTGTTGATCGCAACAGGGGCCGAGGCGCGCAAGGTCAGGTTCCCCGGCTACTCCGGCAAGGATATTCTTTATCTAAGGGATCATGAAGACGCCAAGAAAATAGAGGGAGTCATTGAAGGCGGGGGCTCCATCGCTCTGATAGGTGGGGGGTTCATTGGACTGGAGCTTGCGTCACTGGCGCGAAAGCACGGCGTCGAGGTGACAATTGTGGAATCGGCCAACGGCATCCTTGCCAGGGGCGTGCCACCTAGTGTCGCTGCTATAGCGCATCGCGAGCATATTCTGCGCGGCGTAAAGATAAAGACAGGCGTCACGATAACAAATATCGAGCGCTCCGACCGCTTCATAATATCGTTAAGTAACGGCACCGAGTTGACCGTCGATGCGGTCATAGCGGGAGTGGGAT
Source organism: Shinella sp. S4-D37 (assembly GCF_040812195.1). Classification (NCBI taxonomy): domain Bacteria; kingdom Pseudomonadati; phylum Pseudomonadota; class Alphaproteobacteria; order Hyphomicrobiales; family Rhizobiaceae; genus Shinella; species Shinella sp. S4-D37. The sequence goes on from NZ_JBFNXL010000003.1 coordinate 300,267, forward strand.
CGGCGCCGAGGGTTTCAATCGCCCAGGAATGCGGGCTTGAAGTCGATAACGGCATCTGTGTCGACGCAAGACTCCGCACGTCGGATGAGGCTATTTTCGCGGCCGGCGACTGTTGCTCGATCAGAAGCTCTTTGCCGGGAGTGCCGAACCGTCGTTTTGAGAGCTGGAGAATTGCACAGGAACAGGGGGTTCTGGCAGCAAGAAACATTCTTGGCGAAACCCCTGCCTATGATGTTCTACCATGGTTCTGGTCGGATCAGTTTGATTTCACAATTCAAGTCGTGGGTGTGCACACAGGCAAGGGCATGCTGGTGGAAAGGCCCATTTCGGACCTGGCTACGATGTATATCGAGCTCGACCACGCAAGCAGAATGGTTGCAGCAAGTGCGATTGGCCCAATTTCGAAAATCGGCAAGGAAATGCGGCTTGCGGAAAAGTTGATTCGAGCTGGTCTGGCGGTTGAAAGAGAAGAAATAGCGAACCCGTCTGTGAGAATGATGGACATGCTTCGACGGTAAGGGCCGATGATCTGGTTTTCCGCGGATTCAGTGGTCGCGACAGGTTATCCGCCGTTTTCTTTGTGCCGGAGCGCGATTCACGCAAGGCCTGGTCTGGCCCAGGATCCCTCGGCTGAGATCGTGTGAATAGAGCGGTTGGAATGAATGGCCGCCGCAGGGAAGAAAATGACGATGACTGAAAACTCACTGGCCTTTGGCGTAACATTGAACGGATTGGCGTATTCCGACAGGGAGATCCCTTCCATCGATACGCGATTTCGTATCGCCCGGCAGGCCGGTATTGTCGATTACATCGAGTATTCCCCGAGACCCGGCGAGATCGACGAGGTGCTGCTGGCGAGCGAAAGGCATGGCATACCCGTCAGGGCGGGGTCGCTATTTTACACTCTAGGCCGCGATGAGCCTCTGCTCGAATGGAACATGCGGGTATCGCGGCAGCTCGGCGCAGAGGTACAGAATATCCAGATCGCGCCGATGGACGCCTCCGGTGCGCCGGTCTCTGACGAGGCTATCGCCCGCTACTTCCTTGTCTGCGCTGAACTCGGCAGCCTGCTCGACGTGGTGCCAGCCTTCGAAATCCACATCAACATGTGGTCGGAGGCCTTCGATCGAATCATGCGCGTCGCCGAATTGGTCGATCGGCTTGGTGCCCAGTTTAATATTACGCTCGACCATTCGCATTGCGTATTCAAGGTGGATAATGCGCGCGAAGCGGCGCTCGACAAGGCCAATGGTCGTACCGGTTTCGATCATGCGCGGCTCGATCCGTCGCATCCCAATAGCTATTACGATGAGTGGCTCTCGGCGGGGCTGGTCGTCCATGCACATGCTCGAGCCGCAGCCCCCGACAATCCGGCCAATATTCTGGCGCGCCACCCCAACGGGTCGTTCGGACGTGGCGTGCAATACCCGTTCATCGAGCCGCGCAAGGGCGAGTGGCATTCGCCCTGGGACGAGCGGCGGCTCGACATGTGGAAGGCCGTAACCAACAAGCTGTTTGCGCACCACGCGTCGACACCCGGCAGCCGGCTACGCCGTATCAGCGCGGAGTTTATTCCTTTCGTCGACTATGGCGCAGGCTCCGGCTACTCGGTGAGTGAAAATAACATGGCGTGTATCAAGTGGTTGCGAACAAGCTGGTCCGCTGCCCTTGCCGCCCGTGACCCGGCTGAAGCCAAGACTTGAATAATAGCCCGACGAGATTGGAGAACCACCATGGACGTTCGCGCCGCCGTTGCCATCCAGGCCGGCAAACCACTGGAAATCATGACAGTGCAGCTCGAAGGCCCCAGAGCCGGCGAGGTGTTGATCGAGGTCAAGGCGACAGGTATCTGCCACACCGACGATTTCACCCTTTCGGGCGCCGATCCCGAAGGTCTGTTTCCGTCCATTCTCGGTCATGAAGGCGCGGGCATCGTCGTCGATGTCGGCCCAGGCGTGACCTCCGTGAAGAAGGGCGACCATGTCATCCCGCTCTATACGCCCGAATGCCGCTCCTGCCTCTCCTGCCTCAGCCGCAAGACCAATCTCTGCACCGCGATTCGTTCGACCCAGGGCCAGGGCCTGATGCCCGACGGCACCAGCCGCTTCTCCATCGGCAAGGACAAGATCCACCATTACATGGGCTGCTCAACCTTCGCCAATTTCACCGTGCTGCCCGAGATCGCGGTGGCCAAGGTGCGTGAAGACGCTCCCTTCGACAAGATCTGCTATATCGGCTGCGGCGTGACCACGGGCATCGGCGCGGTGATCAACACCGCCCAGGTCGAGATGGGTGCGACGGCCATCGTCTTCGGCCTCGGCGGCATCGGCCTCAACGTTATCCAGGGCCTGCGCCTTGCCGGCGCCGACATGATCATCGGCGTCGACCTCAACAACGACAAGAAGGCCTGGGGCGAGCGCTTTGGCATGACACACTTCGTCAACCCCAAGGATGTCGATGGCGACCTCGTCCCCTATCTCGTCGACATGACCAAGCGCGGGGCCGACCAGATCGGCGGCGCGGACTATACGTTCGATTGCACCGGCAATACCAAGGTGATGCGCCAGGCGCTCGAAGCGTCACATCGCGGCTGGGGCAAGTCGGTCGTCATAGGCGTTGCCGGTGCCGGCCAGGAAATCTCCACCCGTCCGTTCCAGCTGGTCACCGGCCGCACCTGGATGGGCACAGCCTTCGGTGGTGCGCGCGGCCGTACCGACGTGCCGAAGATCGTCGACTGGTACATGGACGGCAAGATCCAGATCGATCCGATGATCACCCATGTCATGCCGCTCGAAGACATCAACAAGGGTTTCGACTTGATGCATTCGGGCGAAAGCGTGCGCGGCGTGGTGGTTTATTGACCTCCGCAACGCCCTGAGGGACCGTTGTGCGGAGCAGCGCGGAAATGGCTGGAAAGGTGGACGCGAATATGATCCCATCTGGCCGTGACCGACGCGGCCGATCAGCTTCCGGGCGAGCTTGTCGGCGCCAGGGCATTTGCCTGCGGCGCTGACCGCGCGTGTGAGACTGGAGATTGCGAAGGTTCGCCCCGCACCTTTCCGCAGGCAGAACATTTTTCAAGTCGCGGAAAATAAAATCAGGGAAGAAAGATGTGAAACCGACAGTACTCGATGTCGCGCGCCAGGCAAAAGTAAGTAGCGGAACCGTCGATCGGGTCATCAACAGACGGGGAGGCGTTGCGCCGGCCACGGAAGCGCGAGTACTGTCCGCTGTCAAGAGTTTAAACTATCGATCCTCGCCTCCTGCAATCATCAAGAAGGAAAAGCGGATCGACGTCATTTTACCGCATTCGGCGACGCCTACATGCAAACGACTCAGCGACTTGTATCTTCAGATTACGAACGCACATCGTGGTCGCGTCAAAATATATCGTCGTCTCCACGATAATTATAACCCCGACAAAGTTGCCGACGAAATCTCGCGCATAAGTTCTGACGGCCTTGTATTGTTCTGCCCTTATGAAAAAAGCGTGGTGGAGGCGACGAGATCTGCCGTCAAATCGGGGCAAAGAGTAGTGACGATAATATCCGACCTGCCGGATAGCGGCAGAGAACGATTTGTCGGAATAAACAATTTCGCAGTAGGCCAGACAGCTGCCCACACGGTGCTTCCTGCGGAAGGAACGGTCAACAGGCTGATTTTTATACGGGAAGAATTCAACTATCAGGCGCAGCTTGACCGCATCAATGGCTTTGAAGCCGTTTTACGCGAGTCCGCGCATCGGAATTCGCCCATCGAGACCCATGCTTACAAACACAAGCAAACGTGCTTGGAGCTTGAAGCCAGGTTGGCAAAGCGAACCGATGAAAGACATGTGTATTATCTCACCTGTCCGATCACGCATGAGATATCGATGGCGATCAGGAGGAGTGCGGGCACCAGGAATGTGATCGTCACGCACGAACTGAACGAACTTACCGTGAAGCTTCTCGAAAGCAACTATATATCATGTCTGATTGATCAAGGCATCGAAGAGCAGACGAGCAAATCCATAAGAATACTTATGGACGAGCCCGGAACCGACGGAAGAGACAATGGCTTTATTTCGTTTACCCTGCACACGAAATTCAACACCTTAAAGCCGACAGTGTTTGATTGGCTCGGCGCGGTTGAACAAGCATGATCATCCGGCGCAGCTTTCAACAATTAACATCGTCGGCGGGCTCAATAAGGCCAGTGTATCTGCCGTAATTCTGCCCGTACCGTCGATTCACAGAGGCGCCACAGATGCGAGACGACCCGCCAGCGAACGGATTGTTCCATTAATCTATCCCGGAAGCAGTTTTCCCGTTCTGATACCCGAGTTGCTCGGAAAGCTCGGCCGCAAGCGTCTTGACGATTTCGGAGGTCTCGGAGACCCTCTGGAGGCCCATCCGCCACACAGGCGAGGTCACCCCGATGGCTGCGACCAGACGATTGCGAAAGTCGTAGACGGGAGCGGCAAGGCAGCGCGCATCAATATCATATTCGCCATCGTCGAATGCGATGCCGTTATTGCGAACAGCTTCAATTTCCCTCGCCAGCGCATCGGCGTCGGTTATCGTCTTGGACGTCACCGCCGAAAACGGCGCGGTCGCCATGAATTCCCGAAGACTGGTCGCCGAAAGCCCCCCCAATATCACCTTGCCGATAGCGGTGGCATGAGGCGGACGAGGCGTGCCCACACGCTCGGTCATTCGGATGGAGGCAGCGCCGTCGATCTTGTTGATGATCACGACCTCGAAACCCATCCGCACCGCGAGGTGGCTGCTTTCGCCGGTCTGCTCGGCCAGCCGCGCAATATAAGGTTGCGCGATGCTGAGCAACTCGATTTCGTCGAGTGCCCCGGTCGCCAGGCTGAACAATTGTGGTCCGACACGATAGCGTTTGGTCTCCGGCTCTTGCCGCAGGAGTCCCAGAACCGTCAGGGTCTTCGCAAGATGGAAGGTGGTGCTGGTATGCAGGTCCACTTCTTTGGCGAGATCGCCCAGTCCGATCCCGTGACCGACCCGGGCGACCGTTTGCAAGATGCTCATGGCCCGATGAAGGGATTGGACGCCGCCTTCTGCCTTGGTGCTTTTGATTTCAGACGGAGCCTTGATCTCGGAATTCATCTTTTCCCCATACGTACAGTTGCATGCGCGGCACAATACCGGCTCTCTTGTCGGTAGCCAGCACTTTTTATTCGATACTGTCGTCTGGGGGTGTCGTGACCACGATGAACTTCAAGTCGATCATCCCCGTGTTGTAAATACCGTGGCTCACGCCAGGCGGAATGTGGATCACTGTGTAGGGCTGAACGACCGTGCGCTCCCCTTCTATCTCCATCAACCCCTCTCCTTCCAGGATGTAGTAAATCTGCTCCTGGATCGAATGCTTGTGCGGGGCGACGAACCCTTTGGGCTGATAGCTGGAGATGCGGAAATCCATCAGACCGGTGTCGGCGTTTTCCGGCCGGATCAACATCTTGGAATAGGCCCCGAAATGTGCTGGAGGTTCCTCCCACAGGACTTCCGCACCCCGGCGTATGGTGGCTTTTCTGGTCATGCCCTCGTCGTTCCTATCCATGTGCAGTCATTCATCACTTCTTTCCCGCGCGTATTCGGAGGAACGCACGTCGCCTCGCTGCATCGGAACCGAGCGTCCGCCAGGGCCTTGCACCAGGGCATGCATGCCCTCCTCACAGGTTGAAGAGGAGGATCCGTTCTTCCGTCATGTCGCGGATCGCGTAACGCGGTCCCTCCCGGCCGATGCCGCTGTCCTTCACGCCGCCATAGGCCAATTGATCGGTCCGCCATGTCGACGTCCCGTTGACGACGAGATTGCCGGTCCGGATCGTGCGGTAGGCCTGCAGAGTGACTTCGTTTGATTTGGTGAAGAGCCCGCATTGCAGACCGTAGGAACTTGCGTTCACGGCCGCATACGCCTCTTCGATCTCATCATACTCGATGATGCTGACCACAGGGCCGAACACCTCTTTGCAGATGACCTGCATATCAGGCCGGGTGTTGATCAGAACAGTAGGTTCGACCTGGGCGCCATTGCGCTGACCGCCCGTCAAGATCGTGGCGCCAGCCGCTTTTGCCTCGCTCACCCAGGATACGATACGCTCCGCTGCCGCCTCGTCGATGACCGTTCCGACGTCGGTGGCGCCGTCCAGGGGGTCGCCGACGCGAAGCGATTTTACCTCACGCACAAGGCGTTCCACGAACGCAGCGGCGATCGTGCGATGCACATAGACCGTCTGAACCGAGATGCAGCTTTGACCCGCGAGGCGCACGGCATTGCGCCCGCACATCGGTGCGGCCACGGACACGTCCGCATCCGAATGTACGATCGTTTGCCCCGCTCCGCCGAGCTCCAGCGCGACGCGTCGTAGCCCGGTAGCCGCCTTGATATGCGCTCCCGCGCTCGACGACCCGGTGAAGGTGACGAAGTCGACGCGTGGGTCCTGGACAATGGCCTTGCCAATGTCGATATCACCATGCACGACATTCAATGCTCCCGCCGGAATGCCGGCATCGACAAAGATCTCCGCCAGCAAGTGAACAACCGCGGCCGCTTGCGGCGGTGGCTTCAATACGACGGCGTTGCCGGCCGCCAGGGCGGGTCCAAGCTTGTGGCACGCAAGGTTGAACGGCGCGTTGAACGGCGTGACGGCACCGACGACGCCGACCGGGAAGCGCATCATCATTGCGATCTTGCCGGAGCCCATCTCGCTGGCATCAAGCGGAATATGAGCACCCTCGATGCGGACGGCTTCTTCGGCCGACAGCGTTATCGTGTCTTGCGATCGGCGCACCTCGCCGGTCGCATCCTTGACGGCCTTGCCTGTCTCGCGGGCCATCACGATTCCGATTTCATCGGCCCGCTCGACGATGAGACGCGACACTTGATGCAGGATCCTGGCGCGCTCATGCGGCGGGACCGCGGCAACCCTCGGCGCCGCTGCTCGGGCAGCAACGATCGCTTGCTCAACCAGAGCGAGGCTACCCTTGGCCACCTGCCCGACCAGCTCTCCCGAATAGGGACTGCGGGTCTCGACATGACCGTCGCCATCGACCCAGGCGCCGTCGATCAGATGCCGAACGACGATGGGGTTCCTCTGCTTGTCATCGAAACTGGTCATGTCACGGGGCTCCAGGGTTTGCCGAACGCAGGCTCTGGGTGCTGCAAGGGCGGCAACTGCCAGGTACCGACGGAGGTCGGCTTAACGTTCACGTCCACTTCGGCGTCGATCACATAAGGGCGGTTGGATGCAATCGCAGCCTTCAGCGCGTCGCCGAAATCGCCGGCATTGGAGACCTTCACGCCATCGACGCCGCAGCTGCGCGCCATCGCGCCGAAGTCCGGATTGTAGGGATGGCCCGTTTCGCCGTGACGGAAGCTGGTGCCCAGTTCACGCCCTTCGAAAGGCCCGAGCTGAAGGTCGCGGATAGCTCCCCACGCATAGTTGTTCCAGATCACCCACACGACCGGAATGTTGTATTCGACCGCGGTGCACAGCACATGGGGCGTCATGGTGAAGCCGCCATCGCCGACCACGGCGACGCACGCGCTGTCCGGCGCCGCGAGCTTGGCTCCCAGAGCGCCACTCACGCCGAAGCCCATCGCGGAGAAGCCCCACGAATTGAGCATGCGCTGCGGACGCCGCGCCTGCCAATGCTGCATGAACCAATTGTGGTGCACCCCGGAGTCACACACGAGTATGCCATCCTCCGGCATCAGGCGCTGCACGTCGGCAACGACACGTTCGGGTCGCATGGGGCTTGTGTCGGAGCCGAATTGCGGGCGGATGTGCGCCTCCCACTCGGCCTTCCAGCCGGCGATCTCAACGCGCCAGGCTTCGCTTGCCAGACGGCTGGCATTATCACCCGAGCGACGATCGAGTTCGGCCAGAATTTGCCGCAGGAAGGTGCGCGCATCTGCCGAGACGCCCACTTCAGGATCGTAATTGCGCCCCACTTCCTCGACGGCTATATCGACGTGGACCAGGCGCGTGGGCGGGATGTTCCAGGAATAGCCGGGCATCCACGAGCTTGAAGAGCGGTCGTCGAACCGTGCGCCGATGGCGACCAGCACGTCGCAGCGGCGTCCGGCCTGATTTGCAGCATATGTGCCATTGCGTCCGATGAAGCCCAGGCTCAACGGATGTTCCATATCCAACGTGCCCATGCCGTTGGGCGACATGACCACCGGGATACCGAGCCGATCGACCAAGGCCGTCAGCTCCGGGCCGGCTTCGGACAGGGTCACGCCATGGCCAACGAACAGGAGCGGCTTCCTGGCTTCGAGAAGCATCGTAGTGATGCGAGTGACGTCTTCCGGCGACGCAGCGATACGGCTTACCGGATTCAGCGAGCGGCTGGATGGCAGCTCCACATCGTCCTCTTCCTGAAAAACGTTGTACGGCACGTCAAGATTGACGGGCCCGGGCCTGCCTGATGTCATCAGGTGCATGGCCTGCCGCATTGCCGTCGGCAGCATATCGACGCGGCTCGGCTGAAAACTGCGCTTGACGTAAGGCCGCACGACAGAAGGGAAATCCGCCTGGAAATGCTGATAGGTTTCCTGGAACGGCGCACGGTTGAACTGCGACGTCGGCACATTGGCTGTGATGGCCAGAAAGGCCGAAGAGTCCGCTTGCGCACAAGCGAGCGACATCGGCATGTTCGCCGAGCCTGGTCCGCACGACGTCAGCGTGGCAACCGGCTTGTGCCTGACGCGGAAATACGCATCGGCCATGTGGCCCGCCGTCTGCTCGTGACGTGGCGAGATAAACTTGATCTTGTCCTGGCGTTCATGCAGGGCGTCGATCATCCCGACATTGCCATGGCCGCATATACCGAAGACATACGGCACTTTTTCTTCGATCAGAACGTCGGCTATGACGTCCGCACCCTTCATCAGAGTCATTACATCTCCATCGCCCAACAGGGCCGAATACGCTGAATATTGGATGGGAAAGCCGGTCAGGCTTTCCCGGAGAAGGTCGTGTTCAGGACGGGTTGATCTTGTCCCAACCCAAGGCGTCGAGTTTGCGGGCGCTGGCCACCATCTCCGCCCCCGGATCATCCGAATGGCCGATCACTTCCAGAACCGGCGCGTGCTTCCAGCCGAATTCCGCCAGCTGGCGACCCAGAAGTGCGAAATCCATGGTGCCCTGGCCGATCGGATCATGGCGGTAGATCTTGGACCCGGTGTCCGACACATGAATGAGCTTGAGCCGGCTTTCGCAGCGGCGCAGACTTGTCAGCGCATCCTCACCGACGAAGGCCCCGTTCGCGAGGTCGTAGATCACGCCGACGTCGTCGGAGCCATAACCATCGACGGCCTGCATCAGCGACTCGACATCAGGAATGAAAGCAAACGGCATGTTCTCGACGAGAATCTGCGTGTTGTACTTTTGTGCCATTGGCACCAGATGATCGAGCCCGCGATACAGATGCTCCATCATCTTGTCGGAAGACATCGCCATCAGCCCGTTGACCTTGCCGGGACCGAGAATGACGTAATCCGCACCATATTCGCCCGCCGTCTCGACCATGCGGCCGACCATCTTCAGCGAATGCTCGCGCATTTCGGGAGCCGCCGCCGCGATATTGATGTCGACATTGGGCTGGTTGACGGAGCGAACCGTCATGTTGCGCTCGTTCAGCAATGTCTTGAACGACGCGCGCTGGCCGGCATCCATTTCGGGTGGCCACAAATGGCCGGGATACATCATCAGCTCGATGCAGTTGAAGCCGAGATCGGAAAGCTCGCGCGCGGCTCTCTCGGCCGTGTGCGTGAAGGTAAAGCCATAGATATTGATGGCGTAGTTAGCGTTGGCCATAGCCGAACTCCTTGAAAACTAGAGTGGGATCAAACCTTCGCCTTGGCATAGAGCTTGCGCCAGTCGCTACGCGGCTCGTAGCCCAGGATCTCGCGGGCGCGGGAAATATCGAAGACGCCGGCACTTGGATTGTCCCGATACAGAGCCGCGTTGCGGATCTCCGGCGCACGATCGCCCCAGCGCTCCTTGGCGCGCTCGGCGGTGGGCAACTCGCCCAGCGAATCCGCCGCTGCGACAATGAAGATCTCGTAGGCGATGCCTGGTACTTCGGCCGCCAAACGAATGGCCTGAGCGACATCCTCCGGCTCGACATAGGCCCACAGATGGTAGTTCTGCAGATCCGAACCGCGCTCCACCATTTCCGGCCATTCATGTTCGAACACGATATGGGTCGGGCGGATGACCGCGATTTCAATCTTGCCGCGATTGGCATATCCTCGGCAAATGACTTCCGTAACTTCCTTGCTGAGCGAATAGAATTCGACCGGACGCAAAGGATGCTTCTCGTCGATGGGAAGATACTGGGGTTGCCAGTTTTCGGGATTGTAGTGCAGCCCGGTCGCCGCATCGCTGGAGATCACCACGACCCGCTTCACGCCGGCGTCCTCGGCAGCCTGCAGCACCTGCCATGTGCCCTGCACGTTCGTGTTGAACGTGATGTCGGCCGGCGCAGTACGCGGATTGGGGATGGCCGCTAGATGAATGACGCAATCCTGCCCCTCGAAACTGCGCTTCAGCAGATCGAAATCGAGCACGCTGCCTTCGATGAACTTGACGTCCTTCTGTAGGGGCGCACGCAGATCCATTACCGTCACATCACCACGGCCGATCATTTCATCGACCACGAAGCGGCCCAGCTTTCCGGCGCCGCCGGTAATCAGTATCTTCCTTGTCACAGACTTCCTCCAATAAGGGAGAGCCCTCGCCGGTTTCAGGCGGCCTCGGGCTCTATTTCGCGATCGATAAAAATGGTTTTGCGCTCGGCGTCCGAACGGTAGACGGCGGCCTCGATTTCCATGTTGCGCACATAGTCCTCGGCGCGGTTTTCAAGCCTGGATCCATTGAGCAGATGATCCACGACGTGACGCTGCAGCGCATGCACACAGTCTCCCGAATAGCCCCGGTCGAACCAGGCATAGCTGTGAGCATGGGCTTCGCCCCGATGGGGTCGCATCACGATCCTGCCGCATCCGTCGAGCCTCAACTGACCTTTCTCACCCTCGATCAGCATCTCGCCCATCGTCAGGCGCGGATTGCTGGCATCGAAATCGACAAGCCTGTTGGCATCGAGCATGCCGGCAAGGCCGGTACGGAAGTCCATCATCACATAGCCGGCGTCCTCTCCGGCTATGGCCGGATTGAGGCGGCGCAATCGGGCCGTCACGGCATCGATTTCGCCGAACATGAACCGAAACACATCGATCATGTGGATGCCGGTTTCATGGATCAGGAAACGCGTCATCTTCTGGAAATAGGGCTGCCTGTCGAGATAGGCCTTCGGCCCTTGCCCATCTCCCGGGCGCATCCGAAACGTTGCGTTATAGACTTCGCCCAGCACGCCGGCATCGAGCAGCCGACGCAGCTCGCGAAACCAGGGCTTGAACCGCCAGTTCTCGTGAACGACCACCCTGCCGCCCCCGGATCGGGACAAATCCGCAAGCTGCCGCGCTTCGGCAAGGGATGGCGCGAGAGGCTTTTGGGAAATTGCGTGAATCCCTCTCGCATGCGCCAGTCGTGCGTAAGGCAGATGGGTTTCAGGGGGAGAGATGATATCGACGATATCCGGACCGACTGTATCCAGCATGACCTCGACGTCGTCGCCGACGAAGCCGATCCCATACTGATCGGCCACGCCCTGCGCCTTGGCCCGGCTGGACATGTATGCAACGCCGACCATCTCGACTTCCGGAATGCGGCTCCAGGCATCGTAGTGGTACTGGCTGAAATATCCCGTTCCGATAAGCGCTACACGCAGTCGCGACATGACCTACCTCTTTGTGAAGGCAAATCGATACATCTCACTATGTAGTATGTCAACTCTCATTGCGAAACAAAAAGGGTAAACTCCATCTCATAGAGCCCCACCTCGACGCTTCGCAGCCCCCAGTCGAGAAGGCTGGCCGCAGCATTCCTGGCTGAAGCGGCGACAAGTTCCGGATCGCTGGACGTGATAACCAACGCGCAGTTTTCAACGAAGTCCGGATCGCCCCGGAGCCGGCGTTCCTCTGTCTGGATGGCGGTGCGAGCGGCATCTGCGCGCCAGTATTCGGCACTCACGGAACCAGGCTTCGTCATGAATTCGCGCATCAAAGTCGTGACGCGGGAAGACAATAGCGCATCGTCCTGCGCCTCCCGTCCAATGCGCAATGTCGCGACTTGGACCCCTGCCCCCTGCCCCATGCGCTCGGCAACGCGGAAAACAGTGCGCGAATTGTTGCGAAAGTGCGGCATGCAGCGGCTTGTCCACTCCGTCGGCGCATTGACGCGGTCGAGATAAGGTTTCGAGGCAAGGACCTCGACGTCTTCCACGTCGTAGATAACGAACAGCAACGGCGTCTCGGACACGGCTCGATGTCGTCTTGCCGCCAGAAAGCCGGGCACCGCAAGCCGTTCCGGATGGTGCTCGCTATTGTACCAATGCCCGACCTCGGCCACTGCATGCTCGGCGACGTCGTGCCATATTGCCAAGATCCCCTTGCCCATCGTGCGATTCCCATAAAGTGATTTTAATTCCTGCAATATGAAAGATACCCTGTGCCGTCCAGAGGTCAACGTCCTGGCGGCGCCATTTCGGAAAGGAGATTGAATGCGCGTGCGGACATTGGCTTTCAGGAGGCCGTTTCCGACCTGGCTGGCCAAAATACATCAACGGGGCCCGCCACTTAAGCGCAATTGGCATAGGCCTTACAGGCAACCGAATTCAAAGCCGGCAATCGTTCGGCGCGGGCTGAAGCGAGATAACATGTTGACGTTACATTCGGTTTTTGACCAGCTACCTTCCATGCACCGCGCGCCACCCCATATGGCGGCCCGTGTCACCGCTGACCACCTACGGCTTCTCGCGGCCCGGTCCGGCGCGCGGCTCTCATTCCGCATGGAAAGACGCAGGCGCTGTACCAAAAACAAATTTTCAGCCGGAGAATGTGCTTGACGGGGATTTAAAGTTCGTAATATGAAATGGCATGCCTTATTGCTGCACAGATGCAGGCTGCTTTAACCAGGGAGAGATCATAGTTGGAATATCAGTTCGATCTTTCATGGTTGCCGGAACAATGGCCAATGATCCAGCAGGGCATTGGCGTGACTCTCTACATCTCCTTCATCACGACGGTCCTGGGGATACTTCTCGGAAGCATTTGCGCCGTCCTTAGAACCGCCGGCCCCCGTGTAATTCGGTCGGCGGTCGCAATATATGTCGAGGTCATCCGCAACACGCCGTTGCTGATCCAGGCGTATTTCGTAATATTTGGTTGCGCATCCGCGGGATTTCCTCTGCCGATCTACGTCGGCGCGATTCTGGTCCTCACTGTCAACATTGGCGCCTACACGACCGAGATCGTCCGGGCGGGGATCGAGGCGATCAATCGAGGCCAGCATGAAGCCGCAACATGCCTGGCGTTAAATACGCCGCAAATATACATATATATAATAATACCGCAGGCGCTGGCAAAGGTTTATCCCGCCCTGACAAGTCAGTACGTTCTTCTGTTGCTTTCATCATCACTTCTTTCATCCGTCGGCGTTGATGAGATATTTTCTGCAGCAGATCGTATCCAAAGCATAACATATCGCAACTTCGAAGTAATGATCGTAATCGGTATTATCTACCTTATGCTCTCGATGGCGTTTAGATTGATATTTCAATCGATATATACCTTCATGTTCGGCAAGGCGGGATTATCTATCGAGGAGTCGCGATAATGCATCTTTATACGTTGTTGCTCGACGGCTTGATTAACACGTTACTTTTGTCCATTTGCGCTTTTGCAGGTGGCGGAATTATCGGTTTGATTGTCGCATTGCTAAGGGTATCCGACAATCGCACTCTCAAGGTCCCGTCCCGCGTCTACATCTCGCTGATCCAAGGCATTCCTCTTCTGGTGTTGATGGGAGCCATCTTCTTCGGCTCGAGCATACTCGGGCTTGGCGAGGTGGTGCCGTTTTCAGCAGCGGTCGCCGCTCTTTCGATCTACGCCAGCGCATATCTCGGAGAGATTTGGCGCGGGTGTATTCAGTCTATAGAAAAAGAGCAGTGGGAGGCTGCCGAATGCTTGGGGTTAAATCGCTTTCAAAGGATGTATTGGGTCATCTTTCCTCAAGCGATTAGCATTTCCCTCCCTCCGACTGTTGGGTTCATGGTGCAGATTGTGAAGAATACGTCAGTGGCATCACTAATTGTTGGCGTTCCAGAGATAACATATTACGCCAAAGTAATAAGTAACTCTACGTTCCAATCGTTCAAGTGGTGCGGTGTAGCAGCGATATTATACTTCACCATTTGTTTTCCTTTGTCACATCTTAGCAGAAAGCTGGAGAGGTCATTCAATGGCAACAATCGTTCAAGCTAAAGACCTTTGGAAGCGATATGGTGCGCTGGACGTCTTGAGGGGCGTGGACTTGTCGGTATCTCCTGCGGATATCGTCACTCTCATCGGCCATTCGGGATCCGGAAAATCCACGCTACTGCGGTGTATAAATCGCCTTGAGCGAATTCAGAGTGGAAGCCTGACCGTCTGTGAGCAAGAGCTCCACTCGGAAACGGTGGACATGAAGCAACTAAGGCGTGACGTCGGGATCGTATTTCAATCCTACAATCTATTTCCGCATTTGACGGTCATGCAGAATACAACCCTTGCCTTGCGCCTCGTCAAGAAGATGAAGCACAGGGAAGCGGAAGATCGCGCCGGCGCGGAATTGACGCGGGTTGGCCTCTTCGACAAGCGTCAGAGCTACCCTCGGCAGCTCTCCGGGGGGCAGCAGCAACGCGTGGCGATCGCCCGCGGCCTGGCAATGAACCCGCGCTTGATGCTGTTTGACGAAGTGACGTCGGCGCTGGACCCGCAGCTCACCTCGGAAGTCTTGCGCGTGATCGAATTGTTGGCAGCCGACGGCGTGACGATGATCCTCGTTACCCACGAGATGGAGTTCGCCCGCCGTCTTGCGACCAATATAGTCTTTATGAAAGACGGGAAAATTCACGAGTCCGGAAAGTCCGATATTCTCGATTCGCCAAATACGCAGGAATTGCGTGACTTCGTTAATGCAATCTAAGTTCAACAGGGAGGAAGAACTATGAGATTACCAGGTATTATTGCTATTGCCGCGCTAGGGGTGCTGCTGGCTGGTTTTGCCAGGGCGGATACTCTTGACGATGTCAAGGAAGCAGGCCGCATACGGGTTGGAATGGACCAAAGCGTAAAACCATTTGCATTTCGTGATCCGACATCGGGAGAAATCGTCGGGTCCGATGTCAACGTGGCAAAAATGATTGCTGCCGATTTGAAGGTATCGCTCGAAATCGTTCCGCTTACCGCCGCAAATCGTATTCCGTTCCTTTTGTCCGGACGCGTGGATATCGTGGTCTCCTCGTTGACGAGAACGGCCGAGAGAATGAAGGTCGTCGCGATGTCACGCCCCTATGGCGGAAGTTACGACGTTATCGCCGCCCCAAAGAGCGTGGACATCAAGTCGCTCGAAGATCTGGCCGGCAAGCGTGTGGCGATCACCCGCGGAACATACCTGGATCAACGCCTTACAGCACTGGCGCCCGCCAGCACCGAAATCGTGCGGTTCGATGGCGAAGACACCTCTCTCGCCGCTGTGACGTCGGGGCAGTTTGACATCGTGGCGAAGAACGTCGCAATCCTGCCCGAGATCATCAAGGGAACCGGTGACAGAGGCTTCGAGCAGAAATTCGTCGTTTCGGATTTGCCCATGAGTATCGGCATGCGAAAAGAGGATGCCAGCATGCAGAAATGGATCGATGACTGGATTACGGCTCACCTTGCCGATGGCAGCCTCGACAAGGCCTTCTCCGAATACCAGGCGTTCAGCCTGCCTGAATTCGTCACACAGTGGAAGCCTGAATAGTCCAGGGCTCCGCCCATGCCGCACGGCCAGTCGAAACTGCTTTGAGAGCAGCCGATCTGAACGGTCGCGGTCAAGCCTGCAGGCGCCGACAGGAGTTCCTTGTCGGCGCCTTTTGGCGGGCTGGGCGAGCCTCGGGCGTCAGCGTGCAGGGATCGCGTCCAGCCGTCCTCGCCGTCACATCAAAGCGTGCCATGACCACTTCCTCTCAATAGGCAAAGTGAACCACATTCAAAAGGGGCAGAACGGCCGGGCGCTCGGCCGCTCGCGCGGCGGCTTCTCACCAGATTTCACCTGAAGACCGACTTCGACGGCCACCCGATCTCCTTCGACCTGACCGGTGGAGAAAAAGGCGATGCACCACACTTCACCATCCTGCTCGGGCTCGGCCCCGATATCGATCCGAGGGCGGTCGTCGCCGAAAAGGGCTGCGCCAGAAAGGCCAACCGCTAACGGCAAGGGAAAGCCAGGCTTCTTCGAAGGCCATCGACAAGGGGCGTGCGCGTATCAAGCAGACGGTCGGAAAGCTCAAGCGCTTCAAGAGTGTCGTCCCACGGGGCGAGAAGACCAAGCGCGACTTCGCAGCCATCGTCGCGCTCGCATCGGGTTTCGCCTTGTTAGGCGGACCGAAGCGCAACGAGAGAATACATCTACCCACGGCACGAAGTATCATTCATTTAACCGCGCAGGCATATGGCGTGTCGCTGTCTAGGTTAACGGAACGGTTCTGCGGTTGGTGGACAATTTCCGGTATCTTGTCGGCGTTAAATTGTGGTGGCGGAGAAACACCCGGTTAAAATTTGACAGATTGCGATAGCCCACCTCGAAGCAGATGTCCGTTATCGGCATAGAGGTATCGCTCAATAGCTGGCCCGCCTTCCAAATACGAAGCTTGTTGACGTGGTCGGTGAAGCTGTGGCCGCTGTTTTTCTTGAAGAACCGCGAGAAAGCGCTGTCGCTCATGCCGACCATGCGAGCCATATCCGGCAACCGGATGTCCTCAGAAAGATTGGCAAAGAGATATGCGAAGACCTGCTGCAGGGCTTCGAGCGAACCATAGCTCAGGTCCGGCACATAAGCCTCTGAAGACAGCGTATCGAACTCGTCTGTGTCCCGCAGCAACGAGAGCAATGACAGGAAGGTCGAAAGCCGCATCGAGCCGGTCTGGAACTCCATGTCGAGTATCAGCGCCTCCGCCCGTTCCCGCGTCCGGCCCTTGAAGGATAGCCCCCGCTTCGCGCGGGCGAGAAAGTCATGCAGCACCGCCAGTTCCGGCAGGAACGCCGAAGCCTGTTCCAGCTTGGCCGGCAGAAACTGGATGACGATGTCGCGTCCTGGAATGCGCTCATCCGGCCCGAGCGGTGTCACCCAGTCGTGCGGCAGGTTACTGCCGATGACGGAAATATGGCCCGGCGTAAACGCGCCGACGTGATCACCTGCAAGCAGGACGCCGCTGGCGTTGGGAATGTAGTGGATCTCGACCTCCGGGTGGAAATTCCAGACATTGCGTTCCCACGGATAGTCGTCGCGGCGCCACAGGAATGACTCGTCGGCACCGGTCAAGACATATTCAAATCTCGCGACCGTCGGCGAAATAACTGACATTGCAGACATCCTCCCGTGCTTCCCAGCATGCTCGTTGCGCCACCAATCGATATTACATTGTGCGATGCACACAAGATTTCATGAGTATTTTGGGCATTTCGCGCATGAGAGTATCAGTATCGCGCAACGGCCGCTCTTGTGTCTACCAGTTCTTTCTACAACGATTGAGGTCCGTTGAGCGTGTCGGAGGAGAGTTTGGAGCGCGCAACCGGACCGATTTTACGATCCAAAAGGAGGAGAACAATGAACAGTTTCGTCAAAGCCGTAGGCGTCGGCTTCATCTCGCTTGGCCTTTGGAGCTCGACCGCTCTCGCTGAGGATTCCTGGTGGAAAACAGCCGCCCAGCCTTATCAGGGCGCGACCATACGGGGTATTTCGGAATCGACCCCAGCGTCGAAGTATGTCGAGCAAGTCCTCGGTCCGAAATTTACCGAGGAGACCGGCATCAAGGTCGAATTCGAGGCGACATCCTGGGACCAGATGTACGACAAGGCGATCAAGGATATGGAGGCCAATACCGGCATCTATGACTTCGTCTATATCGAGCAGGACATCGTATATACGTATCTGGCCCGCAACTTCCTGGTCGATATCACCAAGTCGCTCGCCGATAATGCAACGATCGCTTCGCCGGACTTCAAGCCGGAGAATTTCACCACCTTCCTGAACTATTTCAAGGATCCGAAATCGGGCAACGTCATGGGCGTCCCGATGGAAGCGTTCATCAAGCCGTACCTCTACCGCAAGGATCTTTTCGATGATCCGGCGATCCAGAAAGCCTACAAGGATGCGACCGGTGCGGATCTAAAGCCCGCAACGACGCATGACGAGTATGCCCAGATCGCTAAGTTCTTCACCGAATACGGCGCAGACAAGGAACTCTGGGGAACCACCGTCCAGGCTTCGTCGAGCCACCCTGCCGCCTTCTACGAATTCTTCGAGTCTATCGCGCCGACCTTCGGCGTGTACAACTGGGGCATCGACGGCACGACCTTCGCGGCGACTGAAGCCAATGGCGGCCAGATGAACTCCGCCGCCGCGAAGAAGGCGCTCAACTACTGGGTGGGCCTGCTGAAATACGCGCCGCCGGAATCGACGTCGTCCACCTGGGACGAGGTTGCCGGCACATTTGCCGCCGGCCGCGCTGCCCAAGGGCTCGTCTATGGTGAAAACGCTGCCTGGATCGCGACGGACGAAAGCAAGTCGACCGTCGTCGGCAAGGTGGGAGTAGCACTGCCTCCGGTCGAGGCGGGCGTCATGGAAACAGCCGAATCCGGCAAGGGATACATCGGCTACTATGATGGTGGCGCGTTCGGCATCCCGCATTCGTCCAAGAACAAGGACGCGTCGCTGCTGTTCCTGCAATACATCGGGCAGGCCTCAGTCCAGACCGACTGGGCACTGGCCGGCTCCCGCATCGTCATGAACTCGACCTACGAGGATCCCAAGATCGTCGATCAGGACGAGAAGATGAACGGCTACTACACGTTGATGCATGACGACGGAAAGCTGTTCGCCGGCGCTCCGCCGTTCCCGTTCCACTCGCAGGTTCTGCAGGTGGTCGCGCCGTTCATCTACAAAGCGATCATCGGCGAGATCAAGCCGGACGATGCGCTGGACCAGGCTGCCACCGCAGCCGAAGCGGAACTCGTGAAGCTCGGCTACCGCAATTAAAAGACCGCACCTCCCGGCGGTTGGCGGTCGCCTTCAGCAAGGCGGCCGCCGTTTTCCGGACTGCGCGTTGCGGGGCCGCTCGCGAGAGCGATAGTCTTGCGAAGAAGACTCAAGGACGATCTCACGGAGTGTAAGATGAGACAATCCAACATCGGATGGCTGTTTCTAGCACCAGCTTCGCTAATCCTGCTCGTTGTCGGGTTCATTCCCTTCATCTACATTCTTTATATCGGCTTTTTCGACTGGAACACCAACGCAGTCGACCCCACCCTGCGCTGGGCCGGCCTGCAGAACTACCGTAGCCTCATTTTTGACACGACCTTCCTGAATTCGCTTACACGCACGCTGGTCTTCGCATTCTTCGTCGTCGTGAGCGAACTGCTGCTCGGCTATGTTCTCGCCCGCGCTCTGATGGCAGACCGCCTGTGGGGTCGCCAGTTCTTCCGCACGATCCACACGTTGCCGATCGTCGTCGCACCCATCGCAGTCGGCGCTACCTGGCGGCTGCTTTGTGTTCCGGGCTTCGGGATCGTGCCCTATTACCTGAAACTGTGGTTCGGCATCGACTACAACATCTCGACCAATGCCTATCACGCCTTCGCCACGGCGATCATCATGGATCTGTGGCACTGGACGCCGTTCGTCACATTGTCGCTCATGGCGGGACTGACCGCCCTGCCGAAAGAGCCCCTCGAACAGGCGCAGATTGACGGCGGCAACAAGCTGCAGATTTTCTGGTATGTGATCGTTCCGATGTTGAAGCCAGTGCTGCTGACAACCGTCTTCATCCGGCTGATGGACGCGTTGCGCTCGGTCGACGAAATCTGGATGCTGACCAAAGGTGGCCCAGCCGAAGCGACCCGGTTCATCGGCCTTCATATCTGGATCAACGTCTTTCCGAAAACCGATTACGGCTACGGCGCGGCGATGTCGCTGCTGACGCTCTACGTCACGATCGTTCTAAGCTGGCTTCTGTTCGTCGCCATGACCGGCCGCAAGGGAGATGCGCAATGAGACGCTCCGGTATCGCCTCTTTCGTCCTTTGGATATGTCTGACCATTCTGACGCTGCTCCCAGTATGGTGGATGCTGGTCGTTTCGATGCGTCCCCGCGTGAAGCTTTATTCGAAGTCGTTCCTCATCGACGATCTGTACTGGGACAACTTCCTGGCGGTGCTGAACAGCTCTACCTTCCTGCAGTATCTCTGGAATTCGCTGATCGTGGCGACATCGAACGCGGCGCTGGTCTGCGCGCTCGGCCTGCTCGCGGCGTTCGGGCTGTCCCGTTACAAAATCAGCGGCGGCGACAACGTCTTCTTCTGGCTGATCACCAACCGCATGGCGCCGCCGGCCGTATTTCTGCTGCCGCTCTTCCTGCTGTTCACCAAGTGGTTCGTGTTCGGCGATTTCAAGCTGTTCGACACGAAGATCGGCCTGATCCTGCTCTATTGCGTTTTCAACCTGCCCTTCGCCATCTGGCTCCTGAAGGGCATGCTTGACGGAATTCCGCTGGAGCTTGACGAAGCGGCACGGGTCGATGGTGCGACAACCGGCCAGGTGCTGTCCAACGTCATCCTGCCGCTGGCGCGGCCGGGGTTGGCCGTCACCTTCATCCTGACCTGGATTTTCGCCTGGAACGAGTACCTGTTCGCAGCGACCCTGACGTCGTCGGCTGACGCCAGAACCGTGACGACCGCGCTTGCCGAATACGTTTCGGTCACCGGCACGAACTGGGGCGAGATGGCGGCGATGGCGTTCCTGACCACGCTCCCGGCCCTGGTTGTGCTCGGCTTCGTCCAGAAGCACATCGTGACCGGCCTCACGTTCGGCGCACTGAAAGGGTGAGATGATGGCTGATGTTCAACGCAAAAAAAACGGCGGATTCCTGCCGATCCGAACCAACGGCTTCGACCGGGGCTTCATCTCGGTCGTGATCCTGATCCTGGTGCATCTTCTGTGGATGCGCTTTCTGGAGGGCGTGTTGCCCCTATGGGTGGCGACAGGGCTCTGCCTGGCGCTGGCCGTGTTCATTATCCGCAAGGGCTGAAGACATGAGATCACTCG
Source organism: Shinella sp. S4-D37 (assembly GCF_040812195.1). Taxonomy (NCBI): domain Bacteria; kingdom Pseudomonadati; phylum Pseudomonadota; class Alphaproteobacteria; order Hyphomicrobiales; family Rhizobiaceae; genus Shinella; species Shinella sp. S4-D37. Next base: position 321,531 of record NZ_JBFNXL010000003.1, read on the forward strand.
TTCTCGAACGTAAGGACGAACTGCGCATTCGCGACCTGGACCCCAAAGAGGCGATGGGTCCCACCGACGTGCGCATCGCCATCAAGACCGTTGGCGTCTGCGGATCGGATGTTCACTACTACACGCACGGCGCGATCGGGCCTTTCGTCGTGCGCGAGCCGATGATCCTCGGCCACGAAGCCGCCGGCGTCATCGAAGAGGTCGGCAGTGCGGTCCAGAACCTGAAAGTGGGCGACCGCGTTTGCATGGAGCCCGGGATTCCCGACCCTCAAAGTCGCGCGTCTCGGCTGGGTCTCTACAATCTCGATCCCGCGGTGCGCTTCTGGGCGACGCCGCCCGTGCATGGCGTAATGAGACCGAGCGTCGTCCATCCGGCGGCCTTCACCTTTAAGCTCCCGGACAATGTCTCCTACGCCGCTGGCGCCATGGTCGAGCCGTTGGCTGTAGGCTTTCACGCGATCTCCAAGGCGAGGCTGACGCCCGGTGCGATCGCGCTGGTCACAGGGGCCGGACCGATCGGCATGGTGACCGCGATCGCGGCGCGTTCGGCCGGCTGCGCCAAAGTTATCGTCACCGACGTTGTCGACGAAAAGCTTGCCGTGGCGCACGAGCTTGGACCTGCCGTCATAGCGGTCAATGTCCGCTCGCAGGATCTGAGGAGCGTCATAGCCCGCGAGACCGATGGCTGGGGCGTCGACGTCGTCTTCGAATGTTCCGGCGCGGCCGACGTGATCGCAGACACGGTCAATCATGGTTGCCCCGGCGGCTCCGTCGTCCTTGTCGGTATGCCCCTGAAGCCGGTCCCGCTTGATGTCGTCATCGCCCAGACGAAGGAACTGCGCATCGAACATGTGTTCCGCTACGCCCATGTCTACCCGCGTATAGTCGCGCTCTTGGGATCGAACCAGATCAATGTAGATGCCTTGATCACAGACACCTACGCCTTTGAGGATTCCGTCGAAGCGTTCGACTACGCCGTGCGACCGAAGCCGTCCTCGGTGAAGATCCAGATCGAGCTGGGGAGGTAGCATGTACCTGCGGAAGTTCGACCTCAGCGGAAGGGTCGCAGTCGTCACCGGGGCGGGGCGCAACATCGGCTATGCCTGTGCCGATGCCCTGTCGGAGGCCGGCGCGCATGTCGTGCTGACTGATCGTGATGAAGTGCTCGGTCAGTCGGCCGTCTCGCAGCTTGCCACGATGGGTCGCAAGGTCGAATTCGTTCGCCTCGATGTGACCGATTCCGGCGAAACCGACCGTGTCGCCGCGGCGATCGCCAGCAAACTGGGCCATGTGGACATTCTGATCGCCAACGCCGGCATCGCTTCGTACAGCCCGGCGGAAGATATGTCCGATGCGGACTGGCTCAGGGTCGCAGACGTGAATGTCAACGGCGTGTTCTGGAGCAATCGCGCTTTCGGAAACCTGATGCTGAAGGCGGGCAAGGGCTCGATCGTCAATATCGGATCGATCTCCGGCATCATTGCCAACCGGCCGCAACCGCAGGCCGGTTACAACGCCTCGAAGGGTGCCGTTCACATGCTGACGAGGTCGCTTGCAGCCGAATGGGCCGAGCGCGGCATCCGCGTCAACGCCGTCGCGCCGACCTATATCGCGACCGACATGACGAAGGCCGCGACCGAGAAGACCGGCTGGGACAAGGACTGGACGTACATGACGCCGATGAAGCGCATGGGCGAAGTCGAGGAAATTGCGTCCGTCGTCCTGTTCCTGGCCTCCGATGCCGCCAGCCTGATGACGGGCAGCATCGTCGTTGCGGACGCAGGATACACAACATGGTGAAGGGTCCCATGCACCCGTCTCGAATGATTGGCGGCCCCGCCGCGACAACTGACTGAGGATTTACACATGGCGACGATCGAGCTCGACCAAGTCGATAAGCACTACGGTTCCTATCACGCATTGCGCAACATCTCCTTCGATATTGCCGACGGTGAGTTTTTCGTCCTTGTCGGTCCGTCCGGTTGCGGCAAATCCACGCTGTTGCGGTCGCTCGCCGGTCTCGAAGAGATCACCGGTGGCACGATCAAGCTTGGCGGACATCGCGTCGACAACATCGCAGCCAAGGACCGTGATGTGGCGATGGTGTTCCAGAACTACGCGCTCTATCCGCACATGACGGTTCGGGAGAACATGGCCTTCGCCCTGAAGTTGCGCGGCGAAAATCTTGCTGATCGCAACGCCCAAGTCGACAAGGCTGCCGAGATATTACGGCTGACGCCCTATCTGGAGCGATACCCGAAAGCGCTCTCCGGAGGCCAACGGCAGCGTGTTGCCATGGGGCGTGCGATGGTTCGCAACCCGAAGGCGTTCTTTTTCGACGAGCCACTGTCAAACCTGGACGCCGCGCTGCGCGTGGACATGCGTTCGGAGATCAAGGCTCTTCACCAGCGCCTCGGCGCGACGTCCGTCTATGTCACGCATGACCAGATAGAAGCCATGACGATGGCGGACCGCATCGTCGTGCTTCGCGACGGCAAGGTGGAGCAGATCGGTGCGCCACTGGAGCTTTACGACAAGCCCGCAAATACCTTCGTCGCCGGCTTCATCGGATCGCCTTCGATGAACATGCTGCCGGCCAAAATTGATCTGCCTCTGAACGCAGCGCGGCTTGCCGACGGGTCGGCCCTTACACTTCCACAAGGCACGCGGGCAAGTGACGGCCAGGAGGTGATATACGGGGTCCGCCCTGACCAATGGATTCTGTCGAACGGCGAAGCGGGTGTACCGGCGACTGTCGAGTTGATCGAGCCGACGGGGGCGGAAATTCTGGTGGCAGCCCAATCGGCGGGCATGCGGGTCTTGTGCGCCTTTCGCGAGCGCCACGCGTTGAAGCCGGGCGACAGGATACGGCTCGACGTCGACCCTGCCGCAGCTCATGTATTCGACAAGCAAACCGACCAAAGGCTCGCGTTCTGAGCAGCAGGCATAGGAAGGATCAACCGTGTCGGACTTTACAGGAAAAACAGTAATCATCACGGGCGCTGGCAAAGGTATCGGTCGTGCGTGTGTTGATCTGCTCACCCACCGCGGCGCTCGGATCATCGCCTTGTCGCGTTCGCAAACCGATCTGGATGATCTGGCGGCAGAGTTTGGCGCGACCGTCATACCCGTCGATCTCGTCGACACTGTAGCAGCACGCGCCGCCATGAAGAAAGCGGGATTGGCAGACGCGCTGATCAATTGCGCAGGAACCAACGTCCTTGAAAGCGTCCTCGACATGACGGAGGAGGGCTATGAGCAGGTTCTTGGCATAAACCTGCGGGCCGCGCTGATTTGTGCGCAGGAGTTCGCGAGGGCTCGCATTTCGAACGGCGGCGGAGGTACGATCGTGAATGTGACTTCGATCGCCGGACATCGTGGTTTCGTGGATCACATGGCTTACGCCGCCTCCAAGGCGGGACTGGAAGGCGCGACACGTGTCATGGCCAAGGAACTCGGCGCCTATGGAATCCGGGTCAATGCAGTGGCACCGACCGTTACCATGACGGAGCTTGCCGCGAGGGCGTGGTCCGAACCCTCCAAACGTGACCCGATGATTGTTCGCCACCCGATGGCGCGTTTTGCAGAGGTCGACGATGTCGCACGCTCGATCGCACTGCTTATTTCAGAGGACGCGGCCATGATCAGTGGCGCAGTCCTACCAGTCGACGGCGGCTTCCTTGCTGTCTGAAAATCAAGAGGGGAGACAAGAAAATGACCAAACCACTCGAAGGAAAGATCGCTGCGGTAACGGGCGCAGCCTCCGGTATAGGGCTGGCAACGACCCGTGCCCTGATCGATGCCGGCGCCAGAGTCGTGATGGTGGACTACAACGGACAGGCGCTGAAAACCTACGCTGCAGAGTTCGGCGACGCTGTCGTTACACATGTCACCGATCTTCTGGACGCCGCAAGTTGTGCGGCCATGGTGCCGGAAATCCTGGCAACGGTCGGTCACCTCGACATCCTGCACTGCAATGCTGGATCCTACATTGGCGGGAATCTCATCGATACGGATACCGCGACAATGGATCGGATGCTGAATCTCAACGTGAACGTCGTCATGAAGAACGTTCGCGACATCGCTCCGCATATGATCGAGCGCGGGACCGGGGACATTCTGGTCACGTGCTCCGTAGCCGGCCATGCGCCGATTCAGTGGGAGCCGGTCTATTCCAGCTCCAAATGGGCGATTACCAGTTTCGTCCAGATCATGCGCCGGCAGTTGAAAAACCACGGCATCCGGGTCAGCCAGGTCTCGCCCGGCCCGGTCGTTTCCGCTCTGCTTGCGGATTGGCCTGCGGAGAACCTGGAGAAAGCAAAAGCCGATGGAAGTCTGATCGAGCCCTCGGAGGTTTCCGATGCCATCATCTTCATGCTGACCCGCCCGCGAAATGTCACGATTCGGGACATGATCGTCTTGCCGACGAATTTCGACGTGTAGATAATCACACCAAATCGTTACGGAAGCTCAATTCCAAGCTTCACACCATCGTCCTTTTCCAGGGCTGTTGTGGCCACCTGCAGGACCTCAATCACGGAAGCGGCAACCAGCTTCCCTTCGATAACTGTCGCCGTCATCGATCAGCCCATGCGCTCGGAAGCGTAGGAGCCCGGGCTCGGCGGGAAGACGATGGTCTTGTTGCCGTTAATGAAGGTGCGGTGGTCGATATGGGCGTGCACGGCCAGAACCTGGCTCTCCACGTCGCGGCCGATCGAGAGATAGTCTTCCGCCGACGGGGCGTGCGTGATGCGGGCGACGTCCTGCTCGATGATCGGGCCTTCGTCCAGGACGAATCGGAGATGTAGCACCCCTTTTCAGCGAGGTATCCAGTGATCGCGGCGACGATGCCGCGGGTCGATTGGCAGGATACGGTCAGGGCGTGGCTTTTCATGAGGTTTGTCTCCAAGGTCATGAATATCAGAAGAATGGCGCGGCCCTCAGAGCCGCGCCATCCGTCGCTTGAGAGGCGAATATCAGGCAGGTGCGTGCTTATACGGCCTTCTGCAATTCCGGTAGGATCTCGAAGAGATCGCCGACGAGGCCGTAGTCGGCGACCTGGAAGATCGGCGCCTCCTCGTCCTTGTTGATCGCAACGATCACCTTCGAGTCCTTCATGCCGGCAAGGTGCTGGATCGCACCGGAGATGCCGCAGGCGATGTAAAGCTGCGGCGCGACCACCTTGCCCGTCTGCCCGACCTGCCAGTCGTTCGGCGCATAGCCGGCATCGACGGCCGCACGGCTTGCGCCAACCGCTGCACCGAGCTTGTCGGCGACCGGGAGGATCACTTCCTGGAACTTCTCCGACGAACCAAGCGCACGACCACCCGAGATGATGATCTTGGCAGACGTCAGCTCCGGACGGTCCGACGAGGACAGGGCGTCCTTGACGTGGGTGGAAAGGCCCGGGTTTGCTGCGGCCGAGACGGTCTCGATGGCCGCGCTTCCGCCTTCGCCGGCTGCGGCAAAGGAGGCCGTGCGGACGGTGATCACCTTCTTCGCATCGGTGGACTGCACCGTCTGGATGGCATTGCCCGCATAGATCGGACGCTTGAACGTGTCGGAAGAGACCACCTCGACGATTTCCGAGACCTGCGCGACGTCGAGCAGCGCGGCCACGCGCGGCAGCACGTTCTTGCCGACCGAGGTCGCCGCCGAGACGATGGCGTCATAGCTGGCGGCCAGTGAGACGATGAGCGCTGCCAGCGGTTCGGCGAGGTTGTTGGCAAGGTTTTGGTCGTCGGCGACGAGGACCTTCGTCACGCCGGAGAGCTTTGCCGCCTGCTCGGCGGCGGCCTTCGCATTGCTGCCGGCGACGAGCACATGCACGTCCGAACCGATCTTGCTTGCCGCCGTCAGCGCCTTGGTGGTCTGGTCGGAAAGGGTGGCGTTGTCGTGATCTGCCAGAAGAAGAATGGCCATGGTTTAGTTCTCCCTTTCCGGTCTCAGAGCACGCCGGCTTCGTTTTTCAGCTTGTCGACCAGCACGGCGCGGTCGGCGCCCATGGCAAGGGCCGTGCGCAGCGTCTCTTCTGCCTTGGCCGGGCCGATCGACACGACGACCACTTCCTCGGCCTTGCCGGCTTCTTCAGCCGCAGCGCCTCTTCCACGGAAATCTCGTCGACGGGTTCATCGACATCTTGACATTCGCAAGCTCGACGCCCGAGCCGTCCGCCTTGACGCGGATCTTCACGTTGTAGTCGACGACCCGCTTGACGGGGACCAGGATTTTCATCGTCATTTCCTCCCACGGCCGGCCAGCGCCGCCCGCTCTCGTCATCAAATGTCCTTGGCGAGGCGCAGAGCGTCGTAGATCGCGGCATGCGTGTTGCGGGCGGCCACCGCGTCGCCGATCCGGAAGAGCTGGTAGGTGCCCTCCTGATTGCGCTCGACCGTCTGCGGCGCGCCGGCCAGCAACTCGTCATAGGAGACCGCACCGAGGTTCGTCGAACCGGGCTTCAGCTCGAAATAGAGATCGTCCAGCGGAACGGTGCCGTGGTTGACGACGATCTGGTCAACCGTGCGCCGCTTGCTGACGCCGCCGTAGTCGCTGCCGACATGGGCGATGATCTGATTGCCGCTCCGTTCCGCCGCCTCCAGCCGGTATGTCACCGTGAAGGTCGTATCGAGCTTCTGCAGCGAGCGCATATAGGGCACGAGGTTCATCGCCATGACCTCGGGCGCGAAGGACCGGTCCGGCGTCATGATCTCGACCTTGCCGCCCGCCCTGGCGATGAACTCGGCGGCCTGCAGGCCGGCATGGTCGCCCGCATCGTCGTAGACGAGCACGTTCGTTCCCGGCTTCACGTCGCCGGAGATGATGTCCCAGGAGGAGACGACCAGCTCGTTGCCCTTCGTCAGCACCTCCGTATGCGGCAGGCCCCCCGTCGCGACGATCACGACGTCAGGGTTTTCCGCCGTGATCGTATCGGCCTCCGCCCAGGTGTTGAAGTGGAAGGTGACGCCCAGCTTCTCGCACTGGCTCATGCGCCAGTCGATGATGCTGATCATCTCGCGCCGGCGCTCGCTCTGCGCCGTCAGGCGGATCTGGCCGCCGGGAACGTTCGCCGCCTCGAAGACGACCACCTCGTGGCCGCGCTCGGCCGCAACGCGCGCCGCCTCCAGACCGGCCGGGCCGGCGCCGACGATCGCCACCTTCCGGCGCATGTCCGCCTTGGCGATCCTGTGCGGCATCGTCTCCTCGCGGCCCGTCGCCGCATTGTGGATGCAGAAGGCAAGGCCGCCCTGGTAGATGCGGTCGAGACAGTAGTTGGCGCCGACGCAGGGGCGGATATCGTCCTCGCGCTTCTCGATGATCTTGCGCACGATATGCGGGTCGGTCATGTGGGCGCGGGTCATGCCCACCATGTCGACCTTGCCGGCGGCGATCGCATGGCGGGCCGTCGCGACATCCGGGATCTTGGCGGCATGGAAGGTCGGGAACCTGGTCGCCGCGCGGATCTCGCCGGCGAAGTCGAGATGCGGCGCGTTCGCCATGCCCTGGATCGGGATGACGTCGGTCAGGCCGGGATCCGTATCGATATGGCCGCGGATGACGTTGAGATAGTCGATGAGGCCGCTATCCTTGAGACGGCGCGAGATCTCAAGGCCTTCGGCCTTGCCCGTGCCGCCGGGAAGACATTCGTCGGCCGTGTAGCGCACGCCGAGGATGAAGTCGTCGCCGACCCGCTCGCGCATCGCCCTGAACACGTCGAAACAGAAGCGCATGCGATTGTCGAGCGAGCCGCCATAGGGGCCGTCGAGCTCGTTGGTCAGCGGCGAGGTGAACTGGTCGATCAGGTGGCCGTAGGCCTCCAGTTCGACGCCGTCCATGCCGCCGGCCTTCATGCGCTCGGCCGCATCGGCGAAATCCTTGATGACGCGCTCGATATCCCAGTCTTCCATCTTCTTGGGAAAGGCGCGGTGCGCCGCCTCGCGGTGATGCGACGGCGCGACGACGGGCAGCCAGTCGCCCTTGTCCCAGCGCGTGCGGCGGCCGAGATGGGTGAGCTGGATCATGATCGCCGCCCCCTCCTCGTGCACGGCGTCCGTCATCTCCCGGATCCACGGGACGATCTCGTCCTTGTAGGCGAGCAGGTTGTTGAAGACCGGCGGGCTGTCCTTGGAGACGGCGGCCGAGCCCGCCGTCATCGTCAGCGCCACCCCGCCCCTGGCCCGCTCCAGCGTGTAGGCCCGGTAGCGCCCCTTCGGCATGCCGTCCTCCGGATAGGCCGGCTCATGCGACGTCACGATGATGCGGTTTCGCAAGGTAAGGTGCTTGAGCTGATAGGGCTGAAGCAGAGGATCGTTCGACATGCGACGGGCTCCAGATTAGAAACAACGGACCGACGCTACGCTTGAATGTACATATGTGTCAACTGAGAAAACAGTTCGGCTCTTCATTCTGACACTCATGTACATTTTTCTTGCATCGGCTTTCATCCTTTGCTAGGAGGCATTCATGGAACAGGCGACGAGCGACAGCGGCTGGCGAGGATCGCAGGAGGGTTGGTTGGAAGCTGCCTACACCTCCCTTCTGGAATCGGGGGTCGATTCCGTGAAGATCCTGCCGCTCGCCAAGCGGCTCAATCTGTCGCGCACCAGCTTCTATTGGTTCTTCAAGGATCGGGAGGAATTGTTGAGCGGCCTGGTCGCCCGGTGGCGCGACAAGAACACCGGCAGCATCGTCAAGCAGTCGGAAGCCTATGCGGAATCGCTGGCCGAAGCGATGCTGAACGTCTTCGACTGCTGGCTCAACAAGGAACTCTTCGATTCCCAGTTCGAATTCGCCGTACGAAGCTGGGCCCTTCAGGCTCCCGAGATTCTCGAAGAGGTCCAGCGCGCGGACCAGATCCGGATGGAGGCCCTGAGGCGCATGTTCATGCGGTTCGGCTACGAGGAAGGCCCCGCCGACGTTCGTGCGCGAACCACCTACCTCGTGCAGATCGGCTACATCTCGATGCAGGCGAGCGAAGACATCGCGCTGCGCATGAAGCGAATCCCGGATTACATCGCGATCTACACCGGAGAGGTTCCGCAGCAGCGCGAACTCGACCGGTTCTTCGCAAGGCATGGCTACAAACCGGAGTAGAAAACGTGGAAGCGGGCAAGAGTTTGAGGATTGGCGTGATCGGGGGAGCCGGCTGGCTGGGCGGGGCAATCGCCGCCGCCGTGCTGGACGCAGGCATCGCCGATCCTCGAGACCTTGGGCTTTCCTATCGCAGCACCCGCCCGGATCGTTTCCCCGACGCTTTCTGGACAGCGGACAACCAGGCCCTCGCCGACCGCTCGGATGTCATCGTTCTCTCCGTCCGTCCGGCCGACTGGGCCAGCCTTGAGGTCGATGCCGAAGGCAAGCTCGTTGTATCCGTCATGGCCGGCATCCGTCTTTCCGCGCTGTGCGAACGGCACCGCACCCGCAAAGCCGTGCGCACCCTGCCGAATGCCGCGGCGGAAGTTCGCAAATCCTATACGCCCTGGATCGCCAGCAGCAATCTCAACGAAGAAGACCGTGCCGTCGTGCGGGCGATCTTCGATGCCTGCGGCATTCAGGACGAGGTCCGGTCGGAAACGGAAATCGACTACCTGACCGGCCTCACCGGTTCTGGTCCGGCCTTTCCCGCGCTGCTTGCCGAAGCAATGATGGCGGATGCGATCGCCCACGGCCTGGATCACCGGGTTGCCCGGCGGGCCGTAAATACGCTGCTTGTCGGCGCTGGCCGGCTGCTGGAACAACGCGATGACTGTCCCACCGAAACGGTCCGGACCTTCCTCGATTATCGCGGCACCACGGCGGCCGCGATCGAGGAGATGATGGTGGCGGGTTTTGGCGAGGCCGTAGCGCGCGGCATGACCGCGGCCTTCAAGAAATCGGTAAGCATGGGGGAGACCTCCTAGCTCCGTCAGGGCGGGCTTCGCGGCGACCTGCCTGAGAACATAGGCCGCACAATAGAGGGAACAGATAATGAAGAGCCTGCTTGCATCGACATGCCTTATCTTTGGCACTCTCGCCGCCTCATCTTTCGCGCACGCCGCAGACTGCGGAGACCTTACCATTGCCAGCATGAACTGGCAGAGCGCAGAAGTGATCTCCAATCTCGACAAGATCATCCTCAACGAGGGCTATGGCTGCAACGCCGAGATCACCATCGGCGACACCGTGCCGACCATCACCTCCATGGCGGAAAAGGGCCAGCCGGACATCGCGCCGGAAGCCTGGATCGACCTCCTGCCGGATGTCGTGAAGAAGGGGACGGACGAAGGCCGTATCGTCCAGGTCGGCTCGCCGCTGCCAGATGGCGGTATTCAGGGCTGGTGGATCCCGAAGTATTTCGCGGAAGCCCACCCTGACATCAAGACCATTGCTGATCTGCTAAAGCATCCCGATCTCTTTCCCGATCCGGAAGATCCGAGCAAGGGCGCGATCTACAACGGCCCGCAAGGCTGGGGTGGGACAGTCGTGACCACGCAGCTCTACAAGGCTTTCGAAGCGGACAAGGCTGGCTGGACGCTGGTCGACACCGGCTCCGCCGCCGGCCTCGACGGTTCGATCTCCAAGGCCTACGAACGCCAGCAGGCTTGGGTGGGCTACTACTGGGCGCCGACGGCCCTTCTCGGCAAATACGAGATGGTGCAGCTGGAAGCGGGCGTTGCATATAACGAAGCGGAATGGAAGCGGTGCAATACCGTTGCGGATTGCCCGGACCCGAAGCCCAGCGCCTGGCCGGTCGACACGATCGTGACGCTGGTCGCCAAGCCCTTCTCCGAGCGGGTCGGCCCGGAGGTCATGGACTATCTGAACAAGCGCTCCTTCAGCAACGGCACGATCAGCAAGCTGATGGCCTGGATGACCGACAACCAGGCAACCGGTGAACTGGGCGCGAAGCACTTCCTCGAAGAGAACAAGGACATCTGGAAGGCCTGGGTCTCGCCAGAAGCCGCCGAAAAGATCGAGGCTGCCCTCTAAGCGGCATCGCCAGTACCGGTGCGGTGTGCGCGTCGCGCGCACCGCGCCCACCTTGCCGAAATAACAAGAACAACGGATAGGCTCTTTCAACAAGGGGAACGGGATAGACTGGTTTTACAAGTTTCCGCACATGGACGACAATGCCCTTCGGGATCTGAAGAAGGTCATTGACGATGGTTTTCGTGATTCCCTTCTGAGTGGAGGTGTTTCATGGGCAAATCACATTCACTGGATATTCGCGAACGGGTTGTGGCAATGGTTGAGGCAGGACACTCCTGCCGGTCTGCGGCGCTTCGTTTCGCCATTGGCGCCAGCACGGCGATCCGCGTTATGCAGCGCCGCCGCAAGGCGGGCACGGTTTCGCCTCCCCGCCAGGGGCGTCCGCCCGGCCGTGGCAAGCTTGCGGCCTATCGGGCCTTTCTGATCGCCCAGGTCGAAGCCACACCCGACATCACCATGCCGGAACTGGCCGACAAGCTCGACAAGACACATGGTGTTCGAGTTCCGCCTTCGTCCTTATCACGGGTGCTGGTGGCGGAAGGGTTCACATATAAAAAAAAGCGCTGATGGCGTCGGAACGCGCACGCGCAACGGTGCGGCTGGATCGTGACGTTTGGATCGCAAAGCGTCCGCCACGCATGCGGCTGGAGCCACATCGCCTTGTCTTTATCGACGAAACTTCCGTAAATACGAAGATGGTGCGTCTTCGCGGCCGCTCCCCGCGCGGTGAGCGATTGACCATGGACGCACCCTTCGGCCATTGGGGAACGCAGACCTTCATCGCCGGGCTTCGCTGCTTCGAGCTGACCGCGCCATGGATCATCAACCGACCCATGAACCGCACCGCCTCGACACCTATATTGAGACCCAGCTCGCCCCCACCCTGTCGCGCGGCGATGTCGTCATCCTCGACAACCTCGCCGTCCACAAAAGCAAGAAGGCCGCCGAAATCCTGCAGGATCACGGCGCATGGTTCCTCTTCCTGCCGCCCTACAGTTCAATCTCGATCCAACCCATCAATTCCCGGGACTATACAGCTAGAGCACGCACCTAATGGCTTCGAGCGTAGGCCATAACGCACATGCAGCGCGGCCCCTTTTCCTACATGAAGTCGCGGGGAGCGCGCTTTTCGAACGCCTTGCGGAAGACCTCGTTCTCCCCTTCATAGGCGACGAGTTCGGCGGTCGTTACCCATTCCTGCGCGGTGCAGGACAGGCGGGCGGTGGAGACGGTACGCAGGAACCAGCCGTCGCGCTGCATGTCACAGGTCCAGGTGGACTGGCCGCTCATCGACAGCGGGTCGTCCGGGCTGATCGACCACAATTCCTCGCGCAACTGGCGGGTGGAGAGACCCGTACCAGGGCGCTCTGAAAGCCCGGTGTCTTCATGGATATGATAGTCCGTGCGGTTGGCCGTCATATCCTTCGTCACCCAGCGCCGTGTGGTACCGGAAGTATGTTCGAGATATTTCGGCAACGGGTCGGGATTGTCAGGCTCCTTGACCGTGATTTTTTCGTGTGCGCCGAGCTTTGGCAGTGCAAGGCCGAGCGAGGCGAGATCGAGCGTTACACCGGGATCCGTCGGCGCAGGCAGAATCATCGGCCAATAGGCGGTCGAGATCGACAGGCGGATGCGGTGGCCTTTGCGGAAACGATAGCCACAGGCATCGAACTCGATGCGGATCGTGGTTTTCTCGTTCCGGGTAATGGCCTTGGGATTTTCGTGTCCATCGCGATGAGCAAGGTTCAGCACGCCGAAGGACACGCGCGTTGCGGTACCGTCGGGGTGGACGTCGACGAGGCGGGCGCAGAGATTAGCCCAGTCCCCATCGCAGGCGACCTCGACTGCCAGTACAGGGCGGCCGAGGATATCGATATCCTCATCCAGCACTGTCGTTTCCAATACCATTGAACCAGCATCGTCGCCGCGTTGGTCGAGGGCCATTTCCGCGTCGGGTTTCAGGGTGAAAAATTCTCCCGAAGCCGTGCCGGTGTCGAGGGGCGAGCGGATATAGCGGTCATGCCCCTTGGCGCTCGGGATCGGATTCCCGCCAACCAGCGTGCCGAACTGATCGACGTAGAAATTCGCTGCCTCCGGCTCGCTCCAGCGCTGCTTGCCAATCCAGAAACCTTTATCGAAATCGCGGCGGGGGGCAGGCCGAATGTCGTCCATGATATAGGCGCGCACCTGCGGCATGGCCTCGATGCCATTCTCCTCGCCGCGCAGCCAACGGCTCCACCAGCGGATCGCCTCGCCGAGGAAATCGGCGCGCGGCTTGGGCCAGGCGAAATGCGGATATTTATGCACCCACGGGCCGATCAAGGCCTTGGCCTTGTCGCCGAGGCCTTCGACCGCCTTCAGCGGCGTATTGCGGTAGCCGTCCGCCCAGCCGGAAATGACGAGGGCGGGAATCCGCACATCGTTGAAATTCTCGGCGATGGAGCCGTGTTTCCAGAAGGCGTCGCGGCGCTGATGCGTCAGCCACTCCTCCATGAAATAGGGCTCTTTTTCCAGCCGCTCGAGCCACATCTCGCGCCAGCGCTCACCGACAAGTGCGGGATCCGGCGAACGCGACTGGTAGGCCAGCATGGTCGCGGCCCAGGAAAGCTGGGCGGAAAGATGCGTGCCGTTCTTGTAGTGGATGTCGTCGTTGTAGCGGTCGACGGTAGAGGCGATGGAAATGACGGCTTTCAGCGCGGGCGGCCTCAGGGCTGCGACCTGCAGGCAGTTGAAACCGCCCCAGGAGATGCCCATCATGCCGACCCCGCCGTTCGACCAGGGCTGGGCGGCAATCCAGGCAATGAGTTCGCAGGCATTTGCCAGTTCCAGCGGGGTGTATTCGCCATCGATAACGCCGTCGGATTCGCCCGAGCCCCTGATATCGACACGCACGCCGGCAATGCCGGCGGCCGCGAATTCCGGATAGGTGGAATCGTCGCGAAGGCAGGTTCCGTCATGTTTCCGGTAGGGCAAGAATTCGAAAACCGCGGGTACCGGGTCGTTTTCGGCATTCTCCGGCATCCAGATGCGGGCGGCGAGCCGCGTGCCGTCGGCAAGCGTGATCCATTCGTTCTCGATGACGGTGAAGGGACGTTTGCCTGGCATGATTCTGAATACTCCGTTCGGGAGCGTTTGCCGCGCAAACGCTCCGACCTCCTGTAGGGGATTGGGGTGCTGAGCTTACGCGTCGAACCAGACGCGGCTGCCGATGTAGCCATTCGACATGTCGTTGCCGATATCGTTGACATAGCCTTTCACGCTCTTGCTCTGCGCCATGACATAGTCGTTGAAGACCGGTAGGATCAGGCCGCCCTCGTCCCGCACCATCAGCGCCATAGTACGGTAGAGAGCCTTGCGTTTGGCTTCGTCCAGCTCGGAGCGTGCCTGCAGCACCAGCTTGTCGAAATCCTCGCGCTTGAAGCGGGTGTCGTTCCATTCCGCTGTCGAGAGGTAGGAGGTCGAGTAGCGCGAATCCTGCGTCGGGCGGCCGCCCCAATAGGTGGCGCAGAAGGGCTGGGCGTTCCAGACATTCGACCAGTAGCCGTCTTCCGGTTCGCGTCGCACCTCGATGTCGATGCCTGCCTTCTTGGCGCTTTCCTGGAAGAGCACGCCAGCGTCGACCGCGCCGGGGAAGGCGGCGCTGGAAGTGCGCAGCAGAACGGAACCCTCATGGCCGGACTTCTTGAAATGGAATGCGGCCTTGTCGGGATCGTAGGTCCGCTGCTCGATATCGTCCGGAGCCAGCGCATAGTTGCCGTTCACTGGATAATCGTTGCCGATGGTGCCGTAGCCGCCCAGCACCTTGTCGAGGATCGCCTGCCGGTCGATGGCATATTTCAAGGCGAGCCTGAGGTCATTGTTATCGAAGGGTGCGGTGTCGCAATGCATCAAGAAGGCATAGAAGCCCTTGCCGGCGTTGCGCACGATCTCCACCGTCGGTGCGCGCTCCAGCAGCGGCACGGTCTTGGGATCGATGGTGTTGATGAAGTGCACCTGGCCGGAGGAAAGGGCTGCAATGCGTGCCGTCGTGTCGTTCATCACGATGATTTCGACACTGTCGACGAAACCGCGATCCGAACGCCAGTCGGCGGCGTTCTTTTCGAAGGTCGCGCGCACGCCCGCCTCAAAACTCTTCAGCACATAGGGCCCGGTGCCAATCGCTGCATTGGGATTTTCCACCCCGCCCTTGGGCTGGATGATCAGGTGGTAGTCGGTCAAGAGCAGCGGCAGGTCGGCATTGCCTTCCGAAAGCGTCAGCACCAGATCGCCCGCCTTCTCCTCAATGGTCTTGATGGAGGAAAGGAGGCCGAGCGCGCCGGATTTCGAATTGGCATCCGCGTGGCGCTTCAGCGTGGCGACGACGTCGGCCACCGTCATCTTGGTCCCGTCATGAAAGGAGACGTCGTCGCGTAGCTTAAGGGTCCAGACGGAGGCATCCGCCGAGGGCTCCCAACCGGTGGCGAGGGAGGGGAGTGCCGCGCCGGTCTTCGGATCGGATTCGACCAGTGTGTCGCCCCACAGACGCCCGACGACGAAAAGGACGGAGGCACTGTAACCCGCAGGATCGAGCGTATCGCTGGTGGCGCCGCCGTTCATGCCGAGCTTGAGATTGCCGCCGCGTTTCGGCTCATCAGCCGCGAGAGCTGATTTCGGCATCAAAATACCGCCGGGGCTCAGCATCATCACGCCGCCCAGGGCGGCGACGCCGCCCAGGAATTCGCGGCGGTTGACCGCGCCAGCGGGCATGGTTGCACTGTGAGGCTTGCCGATATCTGACATTTCCGTGGTCCCCATTCATGTTGTTGTTGTATCAGAGCCTAGCGTTGTGCAGGCGTTGCGCAATTTCGCGGGTTGATGCTACTTTAAGCGAGTTTAAGCTGGGTAGAACGGATCGGCGCGTGGAGAATTTTCTGGAAAACCTGAAGTCGGCCTGCGCCACGCAACGCTCGATTTCGCATATCTGCCGGCAGGTCTCGATCAACCGGCAGCAGTTCAACCGCTATATCAACGGTGACACGCAGCCCTCCGCGTATAATCTTGCCCGTATTGCCGACTATTTCGGCTTGGCGGCCGGCGATTTCTCACTGTCGCCGCCGATTTTTCGCCAGCGCCTGCAGAAGCTGGAGCCACACGTTGCGGTTCGGGCGGGTTTGCTCGAGGGGTTTCCAGGTGATATCGAGGCGCTTCGCAGGCACACCGGCTATTTCCAGACCTATCACCGTTCTCCTTCCTGGCCGGATCTCGTGATCTGCTCGTTGAGCCGGATCTACGAAGGGCATGGCGAAATGCGGGTGAAATCCATGGAGCGCATTCGCGACAGCGACAGCGAGATTCGCCAGGATTCGAAATATACCGGCCTTGCCGCCTTCTGGCGCAACCGCATCTTCATCACCGAGCGCAGCCTCGGGGTGAATCCGATGCTGTCACAGACCATCCTCATTCCCTTCGAGGCGGCACACCAACGCGTCTACCTGCGCGGCGTTACTCTCGGCGTCGCATGGCGACAGGGAAACCTGCCCTATGCCTCACGCATGATCTGGCGCCACCTCGGCCCCAAACCCAACCTGCGGACGACGCTGTCGCGTTGCGGCGTGCTGCCGCTTAACGCGCGGCAGTTGCCACCAACGGTGCGGAACTTCCTCGACGGCCCACCGGCAGAGCTTCTGACCGTGCCGACGGAATATTGACGAGGCCTCGCCAGATCGCCCTGTCGAAGGTTTGAGCAGGCCGGAACACCGGCAGGGCGAGTTGCATGGCAGCGGGTGTTGAGGACTACATGAAACTGACCCGGTTTGAGACTTCGCCCTGCTCCATGCCTGCGAGAAGGTTGCACCATCAAAATCCTCATCTGGAACCCACTACTTTAAATCATTTCCAGGCAGCAACTGTAACGCCGTCGCCTGCCGTAGAGGGTGTGAAATCGAGACGGACGAGCACAGTTCAGGCAGGGTAGCGCTGGAAGTCATCTATCAAGCGGGGTAATTGGACCCTCTCCATGCGGCCATTCGGAACTACGGCTTTCGTTGATCCAGGACGCGTTGCATAACTTCAGGTTTGGTGCGGAGGCAATTTTTTCGCCCTGCTCAGCGGGCGGCAGAATGCTACCATCCTCTCAATAACGACGGGAACACGGCCGGAAGCGGGAATTCCGACGGCCAATTCATAAACAGGCAGCACAGGCGATAACCAGCCCACGAAGGCGGCGCGGAGTGCTGATCTATTGGGGGTCACGATGATATGGATGGTGCCATCCTTTATCTGCGGGAAGATGATCGGCTGCATGGCAGGGCACAGCCCGCGATGATACCAGCCTCGAGCGACGTCCTCATCGACCTCAAATCTCTCAGCAAGCACTACGGTAGCCATACCGTTCTCGACGGCATCGATCTCGATGTGCGCTCTGGCGAGGTGCTCGCCATCATCGGGCCGAGCGGCTCCGGCAAGAGCACGCTGCTGCGTTGCATCAACTATCTCGAGCCGCCGGATGGCGGCACCATAACTATCGGCTCGATGACGATCGATGCTGCCCGCCCTGTTGCGCGGGCGGAACTTTCCCGTCTTCGCCGGCGGGTCGGCATGGTGTTTCAGTCCTTCAACCTCTTTCCGCACATGTCGGTTCTGCGAAACGTCAGTCTTGCACAGGAACGCGTCCTGGGACGCAGCCGGGCGGAGGCGGATGAGCGCTCCATGCAGCTTCTCAAGCGGGTGGGGCTTGCGGACAAGGCGGCGCAGTTTCCGGCTCGCTGTTCCGGTGGTCAGCAGCAGCGCATCGCCATAGCGCGCTCTCTCGCCCTCGATCCTGAGATAATGCTTTTCGACGAACCGACCTCGGCGCTCGATCCCGAACTCGGTCTGGAGGTTCTCGCTGTCATGCGGGAACTGGCTGAAACCGGCATGACTATGATCGTCGTTACCCACGAGATGGGGTTTGCCGAGAACGTTTCCGATACCGTTATGATCATGGCCGACGGGCATATCGTCGAAAAGGGGCCGTCTAAGGACGTCATGCGCAATCCGCAGCAGGAGCGGACGAAGCGTTTCCTTCGTGCGGTGCACGACCGATGAACGCGGCGGACCTTCTGCCGCTTCTGCGGGGCTTGACCTGGACGGTCGCACTCACGGCTGGCGCGTTCCTTATCGGCGTCGTGCTTGGCGTTCCGCTGCTTGCGGCGCGCCAAAGCCGCCTCTGGCCGCTCCGCTTCATTTCCATGACGGCTATCCAGATCGTGCGCGCCATTCCGCCTATTCTCTGGCTCTTCATCATCTTCTTCGGCCTTGGCATGGGCGTGATGCCGATCAGCCCCTTTAATGCTGCTCTGATGGGCCTCGGGCTGATCGCGGCTGCGAACATGGCGGAAATCTACCGCGGTGCCGTCGCTTCCATCCATTTCGGGCAGTGGGAGGCTTCGGCGGCGCTCGATCTCGGCCGCTGGTCGATCTTCCGCGATATCGTCGCGCCACAGGCCTTCCGCGTCGCGTTGCCGTCGGCGGCGAGCTATCTGATCGGCCTGATGAAGGAGACTGCGGTTGCCTCCACCATCGGCGTGGCGGAGCTTGCCTACCAGGGTAACCAGCTCTCGCAGCTGACGTTCCGCGGCCTTGAAGTCTTCGCGCTGGTCGGTCTCTTCTACGTGCTCCTCAGCCTGCCGATCGCCTGGCTCTCGCGCGTCGCCGACGGTTATCTCCGGGCAAAGGTGGCACGCTGATGTTTCCGACCCACGACGAAATCTCCGCCTGGCTGCCGGACCTTCTAGGGGGTCTTTCCATCAGCCTGCAGGTAACGGCGCTCAGCCTGCTGATCGGCATTCCTTTTGGACTCCTCCTGGCGTTGGGCGTTCTTGCCAAGAACCGCTTGCTGAAAGGTATCAGCCTCTTTCTCGTCGAGGTTGGCCGTGGCGCGCCGGCACTGGTGCTTCTGCAGTTCATCTACTTCGGTCTGCCGACAACCGGGCTGACGCTCGGTTCCTTCTCGGCCGCGATCATCGCCCTTGCATGGAACACCGGCGCCTATACCAGCGAGATCATCCGCGCGAGCCTGCAGTCCGTCGCGCATGGCCAGCGGGAGGCGGCCGAAGCACTTGGCCTCAACCGGTTTGACGAATTGCGCTACGTGCTCCTGCCACAGGGCCTTCGGGTGGCGCTTCCAGCGCTGCTCGGTTTTTCCATCCTGATTTTCCAGGGTACTTCGCTCTGCTTCACCATCGCACTGCCGGAATTGGTGAGCCGGGCCTACGAGATCGGCTCGACCACCTTCCGCTACTTCCCCGCACTGCTCGCCGCGGGGGTGCTCTACGCCGCCATTTCCATTCCCGCCGCGCTTCTCGTCAATCACGTCGAAAAGCGTGCCGGCCTCTACGCGCAACGTTGAAACCAAGCTGAAAGGATACCTGCATGCCTAAAACCAATACCACCACGCGGTTCCTCCTTGCCGGTATTGCCGGTCTGGTCCTGTCGGTCGGGGCCGCAACCGCCCAGGAGTGCACGCCGAAGCATCAGTTCACCACGGTCGAAGCGGGCACGCTGACCGTGGCGGTCACCACCTATGTTCCCCATTCCTTCGTCGACGACAGCGGCAACATGAAGGGCATCGACGGTGACATCGCCGCAGAATTCGCCAAGCGTGAATGCTTGAAGGTCAAGGCCGTTGCGGTCGATCCGGCAGCGGCTATCCAGTATGTCCTGTCCGGTCAGGCCGATATCACCACCGGCGACTGGTACCGCACGGCAGAGCGCGCCAAGGTGATGAGCCTTTCTGCTCCGATCTATACCGACCAGATGGGTATCTATTCGAAGGAAGGCTTCAAGAACGTTTCCGACCTCGAGGGCAAGCAGGTCGGTACGGTGCAGGGCTATCTCTGGGTCGCCGATTTGAAGGCGATGCTCGGCGGCTCGCTGAAGCTCTATCCGAACTCCGTCAACATGCAGCAGGACCTGTCGTCGGGCCGCATCGACGTCGCGGTCGATGGATATTCGACCGGCGTCGTCGCCGCGCAAAAGGGCGCGCTTGGCGACGTGAAGGTCAATGTGGCTGCTCCGGACGAGCGTGTGAAGGCGACAAAGGAAGCCGCGCAGGCAGCCTTCCCCTATTCGCTGAACGCCAAGGAATTCGGTGTCGCGCTCGACGCCGCGATTGTCGAAATGCATGCGGACGGCACGATCGTCACCATCCTCAACTCCTACGGTCTGGATGGCACCGCGGCCGATACAGGCGCGCCGCGTCTCGTCGAGTAACGAGCCAATAGGCGGGAGAAGGAACTCTCCCGCATTTCCCTGACATGGAAGTCGGAGAGAACAACGATGACTGTCTATACGGTCACGCGAAAGACGCAGTCGTGGTACGGTGAGCAGATCGGCATCCTGATCCTCGATGCCGCCTATCCCTGCGTGCCAGGCAATGTCGGCAATGCGACGACCTATGATTATCCCGTGCGCTTCCAGGAGGTCCGGGGTGCGTCGATCGACCGCCTGCTCAACCAGCGCGATCCTGCCCTGAAGGAAGTCTTCATCGAGGCTGCCATCGAACTGCAGAACCGGGGTGTCAAGGCAATCACGGGCGCTTGCGGCTTCATGGCCTATTTTCAGGAAGAAGTCGCGGCCGCTGTCGAAATTCCGGTTTTCCTTTCGAGCCTGATGCAGATTCCCTTCATGCATGCTCTGTGCGGCGGGCGGGTCGGCGTCATTACCGCCAACGCCTCGCGTTTGACCCCGCGCCACTTTGCTGCCTGCAACGTCGCCGACCACGTTCCTCTTGCCGTTGCCGGCATGGAGGGGCAGACGGAGTTTCGTGAGGCCATTCTGGAAGAGCGCGGAACGCTGGACTGCGCTGCGATGGAACGTGAAGTGACGGAGGTGGCGCGGCGTCTCGTGGAGGATAATCCCGATGTCCGCTCCCTCCTGCTTGAGTGCAGTGATCTGCCGCCCTATGCCCATGCCGTGCAGGCGGTGACCGGTCGGCCGGTCTTCGACTTCATCACCATGATCAACTACGTGCAGCAGAGCACCGCGCGCCGCCCCTACATGGGCGCCATGTAGCACGGGTGCTTCAGGCAAAATGCAGGACTGACGATGTCGCTCGATCTTTACTACCTTCTAGGCCGCTCCGGATTGCGGGTAAGCCGCCTTGCGCTGGGCACCATGACCTTCGGCAATGCAGGTATCCGCGGTATTGGCGGCTCCTGGGGCAGTGACGAGGCGACGGCCCGCGCGATCTTCAATCGCTACGTCGAGGCGGGCGGCAACTTCATCGACACGGCGGATTCCTATGCGGGGGGCACGAGCGAGAGCCTCGTCGGCAGTTTCGTTGCCGATGCCGGGCTTCGTGACCAAGTGGTCATCGCGACGAAGTTCTCCAACAACCTTTCGCCCGGAAACCCGAATGCGGGCGGCAATGGGCGCAAGAGCATCCTGCGCGCGGTCGAGGCTTCGCTGCGGCGGCTGAAGACGGATTACATCGACCTCTATCTCCTGCACACCTGGGACCGTATGACACCGGTGGAGGAAGTGATGCGCACGCTCGATGATCTCGTGCGTGCGGGCAAGATCCGATATGGGGGCCTGTCCGACGTGCCCGGCTGGTATGCGGCGCGGGCGCAAACCTGGGCAGAAGCCCATGCGCTGGCCACGCCGATCAGCCTGCAGCTTCCCTATTCGCTGGTCGAACGCAGCATCGAGCACGAATTCGTAACGCTTGCCGAAACGCTCGGGCTTGGCATCACCGCCTGGAGCCCGCTTGCCATGGGGCTGCTTTCCGGCAAGTACCGCTCCGGCGCACAGGCGGGGCGCCTTGCGCTCGATGCCTCCGGCACCGGTCTGGGCCTGTTCAACGAACGCAATGCCCGCATCGTCGCCACCCTGGAGGAAACGGCTACGAAGGTGGGACGCAACATGGCGCAGGTGGCGCTCAACTGGGTCGTCAATCGCCCGGGCGTTGCCGCTGCTATCGTCGGCGCAAGCAGGCTCGATCAACTCGAAGACAATCTGGCGTCACTCGATTTCGAGCTGACCGCCGACCAACGCGTCGTGCTCGACGCAGCCAGCGCCATCGAAGCGCCCTATCCCTACAACCTGTTTGCCGACGATTATCAGGCGGGCATCCTGAACACTGGCAGCTCCGTTGGTGACAAGCCAAAGACATATCGTTCCGACATCTTCCTGCCGAAGGTGGCAGACTATGTCTTCGGTCAGCCGAAGACACAGAAGTAACAAGGATCTGGAAGGGCCGAGACCATGCTGAACGACCCGCGCTCCCATGGGCTTTGGGAAAAAACGGCGCCGCCCGCTCCGGCGACGCAGCCGTTGGTAGCCGGTCGGCAGGCAGAGGTCGTGATTGTTGGCGGCGGGTTTACCGGGATTTCGGCGGCCCTCTATCTGGCTGAGGCGGGCCGCCACGCGGTCTTGCTCGAAGGGGCGGAAATCGGCTTTGGCGGGGCCGGCCGCAATGTCGGGCTGATCAATGCCGGCATGTGGGTGATGCCGGACGATTTGCCCGGTGCGCTCGGCGATATCCATGGCGAACGTCTGCTCGATATGTTGGGCAATGGGCCAAGGCTGGTCATGGACCTCATCGAGAAACACGGTATCGCCTGCGAGCTGGAGCGCAAGGGGACATTGCATTGCGCGGTGGGTGCCGCAGGGCTGAAGGAAATCAAGGAGCGCGCGAGCCAGTGGCAACGGCGCGGCGCGCCCGTCACGCTTCTGGATGCAGCGGAGACGGCGCGGCGCGCCGGAAGCAGGGCTTATGCCGGATCGCTGCTCGACATGCGGGCGGGCACGCTGCAGCCGCTCGCCTACGTGCGCGGCCTGGCAAAGGCCGCAATCTCCGCCGGCGCTGTCATCCATACCGGTTCGCGCGTTGTCGCATGCGAACGCTCCGGAGATGGATGGAGGGTGCGCACCGACCGTGGTTCGGTCACCGCCCCGTGGGTTATCGTTTCGACGGATGCATACAGCACCGGCCCCTGGATCGGTGTCCGCCGCGAGCAGGTGCATCTGCCGTATTTCAACCTGGCAACGCGGCCACTGTCGCCTGATCTCCTGTCGTCTATTTTGCCAGGGCGAGAAGGTGTCTGGGATACCAAGGATATTTTGTCGTCCTTCCGTATGGATCATGCCGGCAGGCTCATTTTCGGCAGTGTGGGTGCGCTGCGCAATACCGGCCGCGCTATCCATGTCGCTTGGGCAAGACGCGCGCTGAAAAGGCTCTTTCCGCAGCTTGGCCCCGTCGAATTCGAATGTGAGTGGTTCGGCAAGATCGGGATGACGGACAACGCCCTGCCACGCTTCCACCGCTTCGCCGACAATGTGGTCGGCTTTTCCGGATACAACGGCCGCGGCATTGCTCCGGGCACCGTGTTCGGACGCACGCTGGCGCAGTTGATCCTGGGCGAGAAGACCGAAGCGGAACTGCCCTTGCCGCTCAGCGATCCGCAGGAGCCGGCCCTCCGGCCGCTGAAGGAACTCTACTACGAAGCGGGCGCCCAAGCCGCCCATTTCGTGGGCGAAAGGTTCTAGCTGGCGACATCATTTCCCGTTGGGCTGCAGAACGCTGGCATCGGCGTCCTGGTCGATCAGCCAGTCGCGGAAAAGCTCCGTCCCACGTTTCGGCGGGCGTTGCGCCGGCATGATGATGTGGACCGCGTGCCCCGACCGATAGGATTCCTGCAAGGGCAGAACCAGTCGTCCAGCCTGTATGTGGTCGTGGACGAGGTGTTTCCAGCCAAGCGCGATGCCCTGGCCAAGCACTGCCGCCTCGATGGAACCGAGCGCATCGGTGAAGACGAAATCCTGCTTCAGCCGGGCAACGGGAACCGCGTGGCGCTCCAGCCATTCACGCCAGCCAAGACGGCTTCGGTGCCTTTCTTCGAAATTCAGCAGCGTATGCTGGAGAAGATCCGCCGGTTCGTGGATTGGCCCGTGGTCCCTCAGATATTCCGGGCTGCACACCGGAAGCACTTCCTCCGTTACAAATCGCCAGGAGTGAATGCCTGGCCACTTGCCGTTGCCGAGGCGCGCGGAAAGATCGATATCCTCCTCGACCAGATCCTGGTCGTCGCGGCTGCTTTCCTCGATGCGCAGCGATACGTCAGGGTGTTTGGCCTTGAAGTCCTTCAGTCGCGGTAGAAGCCACAGCTGCACGAAGGACGCGGAGAAGGAAACACGCACCACATCGTTGGAGTGTTTTTTCTGCAGCGACGAGATCACCATGTGCAGATGGTCGAAGGCTTCCTGTGTCTCCTTGTAGAGCCGCTGCCCCTCCGCCGTCAGTTCCAGCCGCGTATGCTCGCGTCGAAAGAGCTTTAGCCCGGTCGCCTCTTCCAGCAGGCGGATCGTCTTGCTGACGGCCGGCTGGCTGACGTTCAGCTCCTGTGCCGCAGCGGTGAAACTGCGCCTTCGGGCTGCGGCCTCGAAGCAGAAGAGGTAGTTGGCGGAGGGGACGAGGGAACGGAGTCTGTGCATAATCTGAGGTTATGCCCCTCGGCAATTTTTAGCAAGATTACAGGCCGAAAGGGCGTTTGTAGGTTGGTGAAAACCAATTCGAGGGGACCTTTCCATGCAAACTCATGCTCGCGCCGTCGTCATCGGCGGTGGTTGCGTCGGCGCCGCCATTCTCTACGGTCTCACCAAGCGCGGCTGGGCGGATGTCGCGCTTCTGGAGCGCACGCAGCTCACCGCCGGTTCGACTTGGCACGCTGCCGGCCTCATCCCCTCCTATGCGCGCAGCATCAATATCGGCCGGATGATTGCCAAGACCATCGAGATCTATGAAGGCCTCGAGGCGGAGACCGGCCAGCATGTAGGATGGCACAAATGCGGTCAGCTGCGCATCGCCAACACGCGTGATCGCCTGGACGAATACAAGAGCTATATGAGCGTTGCCGCGGTACAGGGCATTCGCGCTGAACTCGTGACGCCGCAGGAGGCGCGCGAGCTCTGGCCGCTGCTCGAACACAACGAGGACATGCTGGCCGCGCTTTACCATCCCGATGATGGCCATATCGCTCCGGCCGACGTTACGCAGGCCATGGCCAAGGGCGCGCGCGACCGCGGTGCGAAGATCTACCTCAACACCGAGGTGAAGGGTTTCGAGCGCCTCGCCGGCGGCGAATGGAAGATCATCACCAACAATGGCGAGATCATCTGCGAGCACATCATCTCGGCAACGGGCAACTACGCCCGCCAGACCGGCGCGATGCTGGGCCTCGAAATACCGGCCATCCCGATCCTGCATCAATACTGGATCACCGATGCCGTTCCGGAGATCATCGAGCGCAAGCGTCAGGGCCTGCCCGAAATGCCGATCCTGCGCGACGAGGGCTTCGAAGGCTATCTGCGCGAAGAGGGCGACGGGCTGATGTTCGGCCCCTATGAGAAGACCGAGCACCTGAAGCTTTTCGCCGAGAATGGCGTGCCGGAATGGTTCGGCGCCGACCTTGTCGAAGAGGATTTCGATGCGGTCGCCTGGAACTGGGAAGCCGCGATGGAGATGGTTCCTGCGCTCGGCCGCGTGGGCATCAAGGCGAATGTCCGCGGCCCCTTCCAGATGACCGCCGACGAGCTGCCGCTTGTCGGTCCCGCCTGGGGGCTGGAGAATGTCTGGATCGCCGAGGGCGTGCCGGGCGGCATCCTGTGGGGCGGTGCCATCGGGTACTATCTCTCCGAGCGCATCGTCGAGGGCGCCAACAGCCTCGATACATCAGAACTCGACCCGCGTCGCTTCGGCACCTACGCCAACAAGGAATGGACGCGCCAGAAGGTGCGAGAAAGCTGGGGCACCCATGCCGAGCTGCACTATCCCGGGCAGGACATGCCCGCCGCCCGCCCACAGAAGACTGCCCCGTCCTATGATATCCTGTCGCAGCGCGGCGCCGTCTGGGGCGTTCTGAACGGCTGGGAAGTGCCGAACTGGTTTGCGCCGGAAGGTGTGGAGGCCAAGGACCAGTATAGCTGGCGCTGGACGCAGAAGGGCCACTACGTCGCCGAAGAGGTGAAGGCGGTGCGCAATGCCGTCGGTCTCGTCGAGATGACGCCGATGACCAAGTTCGAGGTCTCCGGCCCCGATGCCGAAGCCTGGCTCGACGGCATTCTCGCCAACCGCCTGCCGAAGGCCGGCCGCGTCAATCTCAGTCACCACCTGACGAAGAATGGTGGTGTGCAGGCCGAATATGTGGTGGCGCGCTTGGAAGACGGCAGCTTCTGCCTGATCTCGACGCCGCGCGCCGAGCGCTGGAATTTCGACGACCTGTCGAAGCTCCTGCCGAAGGACGGCAGCGTGCAGCTTCGCAATGTTACCAACGAGCGCGGCTGCTTCACCGTCGTCGGTCCAAAGGCTCGCGAGGTGCTGCAGGGCCTTACCGAGATGGACCTTTCCAACGAGGCCTTCCCATGGTTCGGCGTCAAGTCCGGCACGGTCGGCCTTGCGACCGACGTTCGGATGCTACGCGTCAACTACGAAGGCGAGCTCGGCTGGGAACTCTATCATCCGTTGCCCTACCAGCGGCAGCTGTTGCGGGCGATCCTAGCGGCGGGCGAGCCGCACGGCCTGCGCCTCGTCGGTTATCACGCGCTGGAATCGCTTCGTCTCGAAAAGTCCTACCGCGCCATGTATCGCGATATGAACCCGGAATTGACGGCGTGGGAGAGCAGCCTCGACCGCTTCATCCGCCTCGACAAGGGCGACTTCATCGGCAAGGCGGCGTTGGTGCGCCAGCAGCAGGAAGGCGTAAAACAGCGCTCGGTGACGATTGCCATCGATACGCAGGATGCAAGCTCGCTTATCCATGAGGGCGTCTATCACGACGGCAAGCTCGTCGGGCGCATCACGTCCGGCAGCTATGCCTACACGGTCGGCCACGACATCGCCTTCGCGTTGCTGCCTGTCGAGCTTGGCACGCCCGGGACGGAGCTGGAAGTGCCGATCCTCGGCGAGCGGCGCAAGGCCCGCGTGATCGCGGAATCGCCCTACGACCCGGAAGCCCTGCGCGGCCGCATGTAACGAATGAGGAGGAATAGAACCATGAAGATCCTGGTCCCAGTCAAGCGTGTCGTTGACTACAACGTCAAGATCCGCGTGAAGTCCGACGGCTCGGGTGTCGAGCTTGCGAATGTGAAGATGTCGATGAACCCGTTCGACGAGATTTCCGTGGAAGAGGCGCTGCGGCTGAAGGAAGCCGGCAAGGCGTCGGAAGTGGTCGTCGTGTCGATCGGCCCTGCGAAGGCAGAAGAGACACTGAGGACGGCACTCGCGATGGGCGCCGACCGCGCCGTGCTGGTCGAGACGGACGACGCCGTCGAGCCGCTCGCCGTCGCCAAGATCCTCAAGGGCGTGGCCGAGGCCGAACAGCCGGGGCTGATCATCGTCGGCAAGCAGGCGATCGACGACGACAGCAACCAGACCGGCCAGATGCTCTCGGCGCTGCTCGGCTGGGCACAGGCGACGTTTGCCTCGAAGGTCGAGATCGGTGATGGGTCTGCCCAGGTCACCCGCGAGGTCGACGGCGGCCTGCAGACCATCGAGGTCAAGCTGCCGGCGGTGGTCACCACCGACCTTCGCCTCAACGAGCCGCGCTATGCCTCGCTGCCGAACATCATGAAGGCGAAGAAGAAGCCGCTCGACAAGAAGACACCCGGCGATTTCGGCGTCGACACGGCGCCGCGCCTGAAGGTGCTGAAGACCGAGGAGCCGTCGGGCCGCAAGGCGGGCGTCAAGGTCAAGTCGGTCGCCGAACTGGTCGACAAGCTGAAAAACGAAGCCGGCGTGCTCTGAGACCGGAAAGGGAGACAAGACATGGCCATTCTTCTTCTGGCAGATCACGACAACGCCCACCTTTCCGACCAGACGGCGAAAGCCCTGACGGCGGCAAGCAAGATCGGTTCGGACGTGCATGTGCTCGTCGCCGGCAGCAATGCGAAGGCCGCCGCCGAGCAGGCGGCGAAGCTGGCAGGCGTCTCGAAGGTGCTGCTCGCCGACGACCAAACCCTTGCCAACAACCTCGCCGAACCGCTGGCAGCGCTCATCGTCTCGCTGGCCGGCAGCTATGACGCCATCGTCTCGGCGGCGACCTCGGTCGGCAAGAACGTGCTGCCGCGCGTGGCCGCTCTGCTCGACGTCGCGCAGGTCTCGGAGATCGTCGAGGTGGTCTCTTCCGACACGTTCAAGCGTCCGATCTATGCCGGCAATGCCATCCAGACGGTTCAGTCCACCGATGCCAGGAAGGTGATCACCGTTCGCACGGCGTCCTTCGCCGCTGCCGGCGAAGGCGGAAGCGCGGCCATCGAGACCATCTCGGCCGCAGCAAACCCCGGCCTTTCCACCCACGTCTCCGACGCCCTCTCCTCGTCGGATCGTCCGGAACTGACCTCTGCCAAGATCATCATCTCGGGCGGCCGAGCGCTCGGCTCGTCTGAAAAGTTCCGGGAAGTCATCCTGCCGGTCGCCGACAAGCTCGGTGCAGCGGTTGGCGCAAGCCGTGCTGCCGTCGATGCCGGCTATGCGCCGAACGACTGGCAGGTCGGGCAGACGGGCAAGGTGGTCGCGCCGCAGCTCTACATCGCCTGCGGCATCTCCGGTGCGATCCAGCACCTTGCCGGCATGAAGGACAGTAAGGTGATCGTGGCGATCAACAAGGACGAGGAAGCCCCGATCTTCCAGGTCGCCGACTACGGCCTCGTCGGCGATCTCTTCGATATCCTGCCCGAACTTGAAAAGACGCTTTGAGTAGCATGGCGTCGATGGTGGAACTCCCCGAACGCGAAAGCATGGAATTCGACGTGGTGATCGTCGGCGCGGGACCTGCGGGCCTGTCTGCTGCGATCCGGCTGAAGCAGGTCAATCCGGCCCTCACCGTCGTCGTCTTGGAAAGGGCGCGGAAGGCGGCGCCCATATCCTCTCCGGCACGGTCGTCGATCCGATAGGCATCGACCGCCTCCTGCCCGACTGGCGCGAGGATGCCGACCATCCCTTAAGACCGAGGTGACGGACGACCACTTCCTGCTGCTCGGCCCCGCCGGTTCCGTGCGCCTGCCGAACTTCACCATGCCGCCGCTGATGAACAACCACGGCAACTACATCGTCTCGCTCGGCAATGTCTGTCGGTGGCTGGCGACCAAGGCGGAAGAGCTCGGCGTCGAGATCTATCCCGGCTGTGCCGCGACCGAAGTGCTCTACAACGACGAGGGCGCCGTCATCGGCGTGGCCACCGGCGACATGGGCATCGAGCGCACCGGTGAACCCGGCCCGAACTACACCCGCGGCATGGCGCGAAATCCTCGTCATGGTGCTCGTACACTTGTGGCGGGGGTTTGTCATCGGCGGCTCTCATAGAGTCCGTGGCCTTTAGCTCCAACGCAGCGCGAGCGAACCGACCCCGAGCGGATCCGGATGTTTCCACATCCGCTCGGATACTAAGGAGCGCTGGGTTCGGTCTGGCCGACCCATGCGGCTTCCCCGACCTGGTTCAATATCCTGATCCTGGCTGCCAGTGCCGGTCCCACATCCGGCGTATCCTGGATCGCATGGCTTGCCTGCTCGTAGGAACCCGTCTGCTTGAGAATGTGGGTCGCCAGAATGTCCCGCAGGTTATGAGGGCCAGCGGTAGCAGGCCCTTGATCGCGCCGCGACCGGTATAGGGATTGTAGATGCCATACCGCTGGATCACGGTCCGCCACGCTTCGTAGAACGGGGTGGAGTCGTATGCCGCATCGACACTCGTCGTCTTCACCGTCTTGACGAACAAGGTGCCGGGATCCTTTGCCGAGCCGAGCAATATGCCGCGATGCCGCGATGCCGCGATGCCGCGATGCCGCGATGCCGGTTGATACAGGCCGGTGCCGAGCAGGTAAAGGCAGAGGTCGCGGCCAGAACCGGCTCTTCGCCGCTGCTCGTCGGCATGGACGCCTACAATGTCGCCAGCGAACTGGGCTTCTACGGCAAGGACCGCACGGCACTGGAAGACATCACGGGGCCAAACCTTTTCGGGCAAAACGGCCTTATGTTTGGCATCTGGCGCGCGGGACGCCCCTCCGAAGGCAGGGTTGTGATCATGTACGGCCTGAAGGCAAGCAGTGTTTCCGCCGATGGACTCGCAGAGTGGTTCGACAGCATCGGGCCCATCGAGAGACAGGCCGTGCAGAAGAACGGAACCGTCGCGGGCCACTTCTACTATCGCGTAGGCTACGGATTTCGGCAGCCAGACTTAATCTATCTTAACCGAACTTGACCGCACTTTACATGCGATCCGCTACATCGGTTGCTTAGTATCGATTTGCTGGAATTGCTTGACGCTCCCGGCTTCCGGAGCGCCGTCCCCGCGGGCGCCACGAGCGTATGTTCCGGCCAGTCGCGACGGCCGGGCCACGTTGAGAGCGTGTTCTCAGCGCTTGTAGTTCGTGCGGCAGCTCATATCGCACGCAGCGTCTGAAAGCCGGTGTCAAAACGCCCCCCGTAGGATGACAGTTAGAAGCGCGCCGACGAGCAGGACGACGAGAGCGGATAGGTTGGGGCGCCACAGGAAGAGCGCGGTCGATAGAACGGTGACGAGGGCTGCTGCAAGACCGCCCCCCGCCAGTCGGAACAGCGTCATGCTGCCAGCGATGCTGAGCCCGACACCGACCGGCGCGAGGCCCTTGCGGAGCGCCCGGTTCCAACGCTTGTCACTGTGCCTGTCGGAAAGGCGGAAGACGCCGTAGCACAGGAGCGCAGAAGGCATCATGAGCGACAGCGTCGCGACGATCGCCCCCATCCAGCCTGCGACTTTCCAACCGATCAGGGTCGAAAGCATTGTCCCAGGCCCCGGCGCGGCGCGGGTGACCGCGAACATCTCGACGAATTCCGAGGCTGTCACCCAGTTGAGCACATCTACCGTCTCCCTTTGCAATCCAGGAATGATTGCCGATCCGCCCCCGACGGAAAGCAGGGAAAACGGTGCCAGTATCGCGACAAGGGTAAAGAGAATCTCGTGTTCCTTGTTCACAGCGTCCTCCAGGCGAGCGTCACGCTGATCGTGGCAAAGACGAGAACGACGGGGAGCATGGGCCAGTGAAGGACGCCGACGCAAAAGGCCGTTCCCGCGATCACCCCGAGGCCGGGCGGAAACCTGATCGTCCTGCGCACGCCCCGGATGCAGATGATGAGCAGCATGCCGATCGCGGCGAAAACGATACCGTCGGAGACGGCCTGGAACAGGGGCTCATGGCTGAGGCGACCATAGACCGTATAGAGGCCGAGGACGGCGAAGAACGGGCCGACGAGGAGTGCGAGCACGCAAGCGAAGACGCCCCCCGCCCCCGTGAAGCGGCTCACGCAGCAAATGACGAGATTTGCGATGGTCGGCCCCGGCATCATCTGGGCGAAGGCGAGCGAGCTGCCGAAATCTTCGTCGCTCATCCAGCCGCGCCGCTGCACGAATTCCCGGTAGAGCCAGCCGGAGAGACCGCCCCCGAAGGAGAAGAGACCCACCTTCAGGCAGAAGAGGACGAGCCGCACGACGGTCGGCCCGTCGCCCTTGCGGGCGGCGGGCGCTGATTGCGGCTCTCTCGTTTCCCTAGTCTCCATCGTCAGACCGACGGGATCCAGCGCATCTCCGGGAATGCCCAGCCGAGGAAGGTCGGCGGCCAGGGGATGTGCAGCGTGCGGTGGAAGACGAAGTAGACGAAGGCGGTGAGGCAGACGGCCTGCGCGATCGCCAGGAACCAGCGCTCCCTGCCCTCGATCCGCATGAAGAGGATGACGAAGATGGGGATCGAGGGGATGAGGCCGATCGTCGCCATGGCGATCATCAGCCCGACCAGCCAACCGAAGAAGATCGCGGCGCGCGTCACCACCTCGCGTTTCGAGAGGTGCGCGGTGTCGGATTCGAGGTCCATGTGCAGCCCCTCGACCTTTTCCGGATGCCAGGTGAGGTCGACGGCAAGCGAAAAGACGATGAGTGCAAGCCCGCCCCAGCACAGGATCGTCGGAACGATCTTCGAGCTCTCGTTCCACTCGCCCATGTCGCAGAGCGCGAAGACGAAGAGGACGAGCAGGAAAACGTGGACGAGCTGGGACGGCCGCAGGACGGGACGCCCGAAGCTCTGCAGCATGCCGGCGCCGTGTTGGCGGACGCTCCTGTAGAGCGGCAGGAAGAAGCCGGCGAGTGCCATGGAGAAGAGAATGAGCACGAGCGGGCGCCAGATCCAGGCGCTTTCGAAGCGGACGATCGAGATGAAGAGATAGCGCTCGATCGTCTCGCCCAGGACGAGGCCGAGGATCAGCGGCGGGCGCGCCCATTTCAGTTGCTTCATCGTCCAGCCGATGACCCCGAAGATGAGGAGCGTGTAGATGTCGCCCCACTGACGATTTTCCTGGAAGGCGCCGATATAGATTATGGCGAGAACCGTCGGCAGGATCAGTGTGTAGCGCAGCGTCGCAAGCTTGGCGAACTGGCCGGAAAAGGCATAGCAGAGGCCGGCGCCGAGAATGTTGGCGAGCGCGATGCTCCAGACCATGGAATAGGTGACGTCGAGATGGGTCGTCAGCATGGTCGGACCGGGCGTCAGTCCATGGATCTGGAAGGCACCGAGGAGGAGCGCCATGCTGGCGGAGGCCGGCACGCCGAAGGCGACGGTCGGCACCAGCGCCCCGCCCTCCTTGGCATTGTTGGCGCTCTCGGATGCGATGACGCCGCGAATGTCGCCCTTGCCGAAGGTCTCCTTGGCACCCTTCTCCGTCTTGATCGCATGGCCGTAGGCGAGCCAGTCGATGACGCTGCCGCCGATGCCGGGGAAGGCGCCGAAGGCGGAGCCGAGCCAGGAGCAGCGCAGGATGAGGAACCAGTGCTTGAAGCAGTCCTTGGCGCCCTGCAGCATGCCGGAATTGACCGACTTGTTGATCTTTCCGGAGATGGCGGTACGCGAGATCAGGAGGTCGCAGAGCTCGGGGAGAGCATAGAGGCCGAGGACCGCCGGCGCCAGCGGCACGCCCTCGTACAGATAGAGGGAATCGAAGGTCCACCGCAACGACGCACCCTGCTGGTCGGAGCCGACGAGCGAGAGCATGATGCCGACGATGGCGGTGACGAGGCCCCTTATCGGCGCCTTGCCGGAGAGGATGATCACCATCGATATGCCGAAGACCGAGAAGGCGAGGAGCTCCGGCGCGCCCACCGCAAGGATGACCGGCCGCATGACCGGAAGCAGCACCGCCATCAGGAGCGCCCCGAAGACGCCGCCCATCATCGACGACATGTAGGCCGCCGAGAGCGCCCGCCCCGCCTCGCCCTTCTTGGCGAGCGGCAGGCCGTCGAGAACCGTCGCGGCCGATCCCGCTCCTCCCGGCACGCCGAAGAGGATGGCGGGGATCGGGTCGCCCGTCGCTGTCGTCGCGGCAAGGCCGAGAAGGAACCCGAAGGCGGTGAAGGGGTCCATGCCGAAGGTGAACGGCATAAGGATCGCAACACCTGCAAGCCCGCCGATGCCCGGAATGATACCGAGCACCACGCCGCACAGGACGCCGAGCGACAGGAACATGAGCCGCGTAGGCTCGACCATGAGTGTCAATGCGTGAAAGGCTGTCTCAAAGGATTCCATCGACCCCTCCCAAGGTCAGACGCTTGAGGGTCAGAGGCGCGAATAATCGACTTTCTGCCACCCGTTCGCGGCGACGGAGGCTTCCGCCGCATCGAGCACGTAGTGGATCTTGATGACGTCCCGGAAGTTCGGGCTCGACGGCTTGCCGGTGCGCAGGCCCTGCGCGAATGTGTGCCAGGCCTGCGCCACCTCGAAGGCGGCCTGGCCGTGCTTGAAGCCGGTCACATAGGTGTGGCGGGCGGGGATCTCGATTTCGCGGAAGGCGCGCTGCAGCCGCTCCGGCGCGATCGGCCCGCCATGCATCTGCTCGTCGGAGACGCGGGCGCCGTAGAGCTTGAGCATGCCGCGCGTCGGGTCGCCGCCGCCGGTCGCCTTGTCCCAGTTGTCGGGCGTATCGGTCGTTCCGAGCATCAGCATGCCCTGCGTGCCGTAGATCTCGAAGCGCGTGCCTGTGCCGAACCAGCCCGTGAGCGAGGTCTGCATCATGCCCATGACATCGCCGCCGACGCGCAGCAGATAGTTCATGTTGTCGACCTGGTTGCCGCGGATGACGCCGTTGTCGTCCGTGTTGCGGCGCTCGGGTGCGAGAACGCGCATGTCGGCGCAGATGTCGGTCACGTCCGCGCCGAGCACGGCCATGACGCGCTGCAGGCTCTGGCCGCTGCGATAGCCGGGATGCCCCCCATCCTGCGCCTGGAAAAGCCATTCCCGATGGCCGGGGCGCGGCATGATGTAGGCGCCGGACACGAAGCCATGCGAGAAGGAGAGCGGCTTGCCGATGAAGCCGGAGCGCACGAGCTCCGCCATGTGCAGCGAGGCAGGTTCGAAGTGGTGCTGGTAGCCGACCTGGCTGTGCAGGCCGCCCGCTTTCGCGGCATCGTACATTTCCTGGGCCTGCGCCGTCGAGACCGCCATCGGCAGCTCGCAATAGACATGCTTGCCCGCCTTAAGCGCCGGCATGGCGACACGGTGATGGACCGAAGGGCGGACGGAGACGCAAACGATGTCGATATCCGGCATTTCGGCGAGCATGCGCTCGACATTGTCATAGGCGTTGGGGATGCCGAAGTGGCGGCACGTCTCCGATGCGCTCTCCATCTTGGTGGTGCAGACGGCGGCAAGATCGAAGGTCTCGGACTGGTTGAGAAGTGCAGGAATATGGGCGCGAACCGAAAAGCGCTCCCGGCCATCCGGACTATGGGCGAAGGCCGCCCCGACAATGGCCACCTTGAATTTCGACTTCGACATAGTACCTCCCGTTTCAAATCAATACTGCAGATTGTGAACTGTCGACAGTTCACTTCAGGCTCGCGCCCGGACGTCTGACCTGTTTCAGCTCTTCATGCGGTTGCGGATATTGGAATGCGCGTTCGCCAGATGCGTACGCATGGCGGCCTCGGCCTTCTCCGGCGAACGCTCGCGAAGGCCCTCGACGATGGCGCGGTGCTCGTCGGCGACCGTGCCGGCCCGCTCCGGGCTGCCGCCGGAGCGATAGCGATGGAAGCGCATCAGGTAATAAATATCGTCGCGCAGGATGGTGACGAGTTTCTGATTGCCGCTCGCCTTGATGATGGCGAGGTGGAAATCCTGGTCCGGCGACTGGGCGAAGGCTCGATCCTCGCCGATGCGGGCCGCGTTGCCGCGCCAGATCGCTTCGATCGTCGCAAATTCCTCGTCCGTGATGCGGGTTGCGGCAAGGCGACAGGCGAGCGGCTCCAGCTCCTCGCGAATCACCAGGATTTCTTCGAGCTTCTCCGAGAGGAGCGCGGTCACCCGGGCGCCGATATGCGGAATGCGCTCGATCAGGCCGCGTCCTTCGAGGCGGCGCAGGGCCTCGCGCAACGGTCCCCGGCTGATCCCCATCTTGGCGGCGATCGCCTGCTCGGACAGCCGGCCGCCACTCGCCAGTTCACCATTGAGAATGGCCGTCTCGAGCCGATCCACGACCTGATCGACCATCGACGAAGGTGTGACAAACTCTTCCAATGCCTTTTTCATGGCTTCCGATCGCATCTGATGACGTCCCCAATGCGTTAGTCGTGGATTTTCCGTCCGGAGGCAAGGCGTAAGAGTTGCTGCAATGCAGCACCGTCAAGATGCTCAAAGCGGGCGGCGCCGTCGACGATTTGCGTGATCGCGGACGGATCGAGTGCCGTCGCCAGGCAGTTCTCCACCTTTGCGCGGTGCTCGGCTTCGGTCATCGCCTCCCCTCCCCACGAACCGCGCGGATTGGAGCAGCGCGCCGTCAGGGTTTCGCCACCGGCCAGCGTAACCGTCACCTCGCCGTAGCGGCCGGTCGCATAGGCGCTCGGCATGTCGGCCGGCATCTCCACGGTGATCCGGGGCAGCAGGCGCTGCATGTCAGGGCGCGATAGCCTCAAGTCCGTGAAGGTGTCGAGCCCGACGCGGCCGTCGAGAAGTGCCGCGGCCGCCGTATACTGCACGCTGAACTTGCCATCGAGCCCGGAGCGCGGGAACGGCCGGTTGCTCGACGGCACGTCCGCCACGACGATGCGGATCGTCTCGATCGCTTCGGGATCGGCAATCTTCGCGTGAAGTTCCAGCGCGGCGGCGATCCCGTAATGCGTCGAGAACTTCGCGGGATAGATCTTGACCGCATAGCCGGGATCAAGGATGCGCCAGTTCGTGCCGATCTGCAGCAATATGGACGGATCGGCCGTCGGCATGAAGCCGGCGAAATAGCCCTGGCTGTCCTCGTCGAACACTCGATGCGTGGCGGTAAAGCCTGCCTCCGTCAGCAGCGCGCAGTCGAGGCCGTTTGCCGCCGCCTGGCCGCAATGGGTGGATTTCGTCATCGTGCCGAGATTGGTGAAGAGCGCGCCCGCGCGGGACGCGGCCATGCCGAGCGCATTGGCCGTCTGGTCGGCGTCAAGGCCGAGAAGATAGGCGGATGCCGCCGCAGAACCGATCGGCCCGACGACACCGGGGGGATGGAAACGCAGATCACGCGATTCCGATATCCCGGCCTGCCGCAGCCAGCCCTGAACCTCGATGCCGCGCACGAGGGCCGTCATCGCCTCCCGACCGGACAGAGCGCGATCCTCGGCAAGCGCCAGGACGGCGGAGAGGACCGGCGACAGCGCATGCGTCGCCGGACGCCACATGGGCTCGAAGTCGAGGACATGCATGGAGGTTGCGTTGAGGAGCGCCGCCGGCACCGGTGCGAGGCCGAAGCCAAGCCCGAGGGCGGAGACATCCCCCTCCCGCGCATGTCGTTTCAGATGGCCGGCAAGGATGCGCGGCGCCTCTTCGAGCGCCGCACCGGCCACCGCGACCGCGATGCCGTCAATGACGAGCCGGCGGGCCGAGGCGACGAGCGCCTCCGGGAAATCCTCGAACCGCATCGCCTGGAGTTTCGCGACGACGGCTTGCGTCAGGGCGTTGCCTTTGCCTTTCGACGATCCTTCGCTCACGCCACTGCCCCGCGATCGTATTTGCGCTCCAGCACGTCCTGCGGCAGCACCTTGCGTTCCAGCGCGCGCACGCCATCGTAGTCCATGAGCTTCATGATGTCGTCGATACCGACGAGGAGATCGGGGCGATCGACCGTGACGCCGTTCTCGTAGGCGTCCTTCATGACGCGCAGCGCTTCCGCCATGCCATGGATTGCGGCCGCCGGCAGCATGCGCGGGAGGCTGACCCGGCGCACGCCCCAGGCCTTCAGGTCCTTGAGCGGGATCAACGGCGTCGTCGGCCGCTTGCGAATGCCGAAGCCCATGTTGATGCTGAGCGGAATGCCCGCATCGACGAGACGGCGGATGTAATCTTCCGAGCTCACCGCATCGGGGAAGATCAGGTCGGCGCCGGCCGCAAGATAGGACTTCGCCCGCCGGATCGTCGCCTCGATCCCCTCGACCGCAAGCGCATCGGTCCGGGCGATGATGACGAAGGCATCGTCGCGGCGCGCCATGCAGGCAGCCTCGATGTTCTTGACCATGTCGCTCTCGGCGATCACTTCCTTGCCCTGCATATGGCCGCAGCGCTTCGGGCTCACCTGGTCCTCGAGATTGAGGCCGGCGACGCCCGCCTCCTCGAATTGCTGGACGGTATGATAGACGTTGACCGCATTGCCATAGCCCGTATCCGCATCGCAGGTGAGCGGTATGGAAATCGAGCGCGCGATGTTCCGGCAGTGGCCGACGTTCTCCGAAAGCCCCATCACCCCGATATCGGCAATGCCCAGAAGCGAGTTCGACACGGCCGCCCCGCTCGTTGCAGCCGTCGGGAAGCCCGCCGCCTCGACGAGCCGGGCACTGTAACCGTCGTAGACACCGGGAGACACGATAAAGTCTCCAGCCTCGAGCATCTGCCGGTATTTCTGCGCATTGGTTGCCATAGAGCCCTCTTCCCATGCTGCCATCCCTGCCGGGTGGCCGTTCGATGAAGCAACATTGACGGAGCCATTGCAGATAGTCAACTGAAAACTGTTGACAGTTTTCACCTGTTGTGAGGATATGGCGCGGCGCATATGATTGCGTAGTGGAGGAAGGACCAATGAAGAAATTGATTGCAGGCCTGTTTGCCGCCGCCTTGAGCCTGACGGGCGCGGCGCAAGCGGCAGATCCCTATTTCGAGGGGAAGGAATTTCGCATCGTCGTGGGTTTCGCGCCCGGTGGCGGCAACGACCTCTTTGCCCGCGTCTTCCCGGAATATCTGCCGAAGCACATAGAAGGCGAGCCCGTCGTCATCGTCGAGAACCGGCCGGGCGCCGGCGGCGTGACGGCGCTCAACTGGTATGTGGATGCAGCACCCCGCGACGGCACCGTCGCCTTCGTCTGCTCGGGCGGCCTCGTGACACGCATGGTGCTCGGCTATGAAGGCGTGACGGCGAAGGTCGCGGACCTGAAGCCGCTCATCGCCGGCCCGCTCGGGCGTACCAACTACATCTCGACGACCACCGGCTACAAGGAGCCGAAGGATATCCTGTCCCTGAAGGAACCGCTCTATCTCGGTTCCACCGATCCGCTCTCGACGATTGGCTCGGTCATCGGTCTCACACTTCTGAAGGTGCCGTTCAAGGCCGTGAAGGGCTATCCCGGCAAGAACGACGCGATGCTCGCCTTCCAGCGCGGCGAGGTGACCGTCGGCGATATCGCGACGCCGATCTTCAAGGACAGCATGGCGCCGCTCATCGAGGACGGCACCGTGCTGCCGCTCTTCGCCCAGGGCATCATGAAGGGCGATGAACTGGCCCGCGATCCGGCCAATCCGGACCTTCCGACCATCGCCGAATTCTACCAGACGCTCTATGGCGAGCCCCCGTCGGGCCCGGCCTGGGAAGCCTACAAGCAGGTCATCCGCGCGATCGGCAATGGCGGCAAGATCCTGATGATCCACAAGGACACCCCGCCGGAAGCGGAGGAAGCGCTGCGCAAGGCGTTCACCTCGATCCTGCAGGACGAGGCCTTCGTCAAGAATGCGGACATCGCGCTCGAAGGCTACGGCTTCTCCTTCGGCGAGGACCTCATCAAGAACGTCAACGCCATCGTCGAGATCGATCCCGAGGTGAAGGCCTGGATGCAGGACCTCTACACCAAGGACTACGGCATGAAGTTCGCTTCGAACTGACGCCCGGCCACGTGAACTTGGCGGCGCGAAGACCCTCGCGCCGTTCCATCTTTCCGGAGACGACCATGACCCTCGAAGGCCGGTTCACGCTCGACGGCGTGACCTATCTGTTTGCCGATATCCGCCGCCACATCGGGAATGACCGGTTTTCCCGCATGCCCTATTCGGCCCGCGTGCTGGCGGAGAACGTGCTTCGCCATCTCGGCCGCCCCGGTTTCGGCGACCGCGAGATCGACTGGCTCGCCGACCGCGCCACGACGGACGGCCAGTCGGCGATCGCGCTCATGATCCCGCGCGTCATCCTGCCGGATTCCTCCGGCGTGCCGGCACTGATGGATCTCGCGGCGCTGCGCTCGGCCGCCGCCCGCCGCGATCTGCCGATCGAGGCGGTCGATACGTCCGTGCCGGTCGATCTGGTGGTCGACCACTCGCTGCAGGTGGATGTCTCGGGCGTCGCGGGCGCCGATGCGGAAAACCTCGCCCGCGAGCTGAAGCGCAACGACGAGCGCTACCGGTTCCTGCGCTGGGCGCAATCCGCCTTCGCCAGCCTCCGCGTCTTCCCGCCGGGCTCCGGCATCATCCATCAGGTCAATATCGAGCAGATCGCAACCATCGTCCGCACCGCCCCGCAGGGCGGCGGGACGACCGCCTATCCCGACATGGTCGTCGGCGGGGACTCGCACACGCCCATGGTCGCCGCTCTCGGCGTCGTCGGCTGGGGCGTGGGCGGCATAGAGGCAGAAACCGTCATGCTCGGCCAGGCCTATATCCTGCCGGTTCCCGAATTCGTCGGCGTCAGGCTCACGGGCAAACTCAGACCCGGCATCACGGTCACCGATCTCGCGCTCACCGTCACGCACCGGCTTCGTCGGGAGGGTGTCGTCGGGACCTTCGTCGAGTATTTCGGCCCCGCCGTTTCCACGATGGCCGTGCCCGACCGCGCGACGCTTTCCAACATGGCGCCCGAATACGGCGCGACCACCGGATTCTGGCCCGTCGACCGGCTGACCCTCGACTACCTCGCCATGACCGGTCGCCATGAAAGTCACATCGCGCTCGTCGAAGCCTATTGTCGCGCGGCGGGCCTCTTCCGCGAGGAGGGAGCCGGCGATCCCGCCTACGACCGGATCGTCGAGGTCGATCTTGCGTCCGTTGAGCGCTCGCTCGCCGGCCCCAGCAAGCCCTACAATCTGCGCCGGCCCGAAAGCGTGCCGGAGAGCCTGAAGGTGCGGCTGGAGGAGCGCCACAAGATCGACGCGGCGGGCCGCGTCGGCCAGATCGTGATGGCCTCCATCACCTCCTGCACCAACACGGCCAACCCGCACGCCATGATCCGCGCCGGCCTGGTCGCGAAGGCCGCCGTCGGCCACGGCCTCGCCCCACCGGCCTGGGTGAAGACCTCGCTCGCGCCCGGCTCGCGCGCCGTCACCCGCTATCTGGAGGAGGCCGGCCTGCTTGCGCCCCTGGAAGCGATCGGCTTCCAGGTCGTCGGCTATGCCTGTGCCTCCTGCGGGGGCAAGTCCGGCCCGCTGAAGCCGGAAGCCATGGCGCTCGCGCAGGACGGAATGCCGCTCGTCGCGGTACTCTCGGGCAACCGCAATTTCGACGGCCGCATCCATCCCATGCTCGACGCCAGCTATCTCTGCTCACCGGGTCTTGTCGTGGCCTACGGTCTTGCCGGAACGCTGGATCTTGATATCGACAAGGATCCGATTGCGAAGGGTGC
The DNA here is from genome assembly GCF_040812195.1 of Shinella sp. S4-D37. Taxonomy (NCBI): domain Bacteria; kingdom Pseudomonadati; phylum Pseudomonadota; class Alphaproteobacteria; order Hyphomicrobiales; family Rhizobiaceae; genus Shinella; species Shinella sp. S4-D37. The sequence goes on from NZ_JBFNXL010000003.1 coordinate 362,371, forward strand.
GGACGGCAAGGACGTCTATCTCCGCGACCTCTGGCCCTCCGACGAGGCGGTCGATGCCCTGGTGAAGAAGCACGTCACCCCCTCCGCTTTCCTGGTCGGCGCTGCCGCGGCGGAGGAGAGCTGGAAGCGCCTCGAAGCGCCGGAGACGGAACTCTATCCGTGGGATCCGGCGTCGAGCTACATCCTGGAGCCGCCCTTCTTCGACCGCATGCCGGAGCGCCTCGGTGGCATGGACGAGATCGTCGGCGCGCGCGTGCTCGCCCTCTTCGGCGACGGGCTGACCACCGACCATGTCTCGCCGGGCGGCGAGATCCTGCCCGAAAGCCCCGCCGGCATCTACCTGAAGGGCCTCGGCATAGAGCGGCCGGACTTCAACACCTATGTCGGCCGCCGCGGCAATCCCGAGGTCATGGCCCGCGCGACCTATGCCAATCTGCGCATCCAGAACCGGATGGTGCCCGAGCGCGAGGGCGGCTGGACCCGGCTTTACCCCGAGAACACGATCGTCTCTATCCATGAGGCAAGCGAGACCTATCGGGATCGCCGCACACCGCTCGTCGTGCTGGCCGGCAGCGATTTCGGCGTCGGTTCCAGCCGCGACTGGGCCGCCAAGGGCCCCGCGCTGCTGGGCGTGCGCGCCATCATCGCCCGTTCCTTCGAGCGCATCCACCGCTCCAACCTCATCGGGCTCGGCATCATGCCGCTTCTCTTCGCCGACGGCGAAGGGCCTGACACGCTCGGCCTCGACGGCGACGAGATCCTCGACCTCACCGGCCTCCTGGCCGCGATCCGCCACGGGGAGGTGGCCGCGGTCACCGCCCGTCACGCGGACGGGCGCACGACCGCCTTCGATGTCACGATCGACATCCGCTCGCTCGCCGAAAGCGAACTTCTCCTGGGCGACGGCATGTTCAAGGCCGCGCTCGCCACGCTCGGCCACCATCGGGAAGGAGCCCATCCGTGACCCTGCAACAGGCCACCACAGCGCTCCGCACCGGCGGCGAATTGATCGTCGACGTGCTGGAGGCGAACGGCGTCGAGCGACTTTATTGCGTGCCGGGCGAAAGCTATCTCGCCGTGCTCGACGCGCTCCACGATTCGACCATCCGCACCATTGTCTGCCGGCAGGAGGGAGGCGCAGCGATGATGGCGGATTGCGAAGGGCGGCTGACCGGCCGGCCCGGCATCTGCTTCGTTACGCGGGGCCCGGGCGCGACCAATGCCGCCCCCGGCCTGCATATCGCGATGCAGGATTCGATCCCGCTCATCCTTTTCGTCGGCCAGGTGGCGCGACAGAACAGGGAGCGCGAGGGTTTCCAGGAGCTCGATTTCCGCGCCGTCTTCGGCTCCCTGACCAAATGGACCGTCGAGATCGACGATGCCGCCCGCATCCCCGAACTCGTCACCCGCGCCTTTTCCGTGGCGCTTTCCGGACGGCCCGGCCCCGTCGTGGTGGCGCTTCCGGAGGACATGCTGAAGGACAAGGTCCCCGCAATCCCGCTCCGCCCGGCCGTCACAGTGGAGACGGTCCCGGACGAGGCTGCCCTCGACAGGCTTGAGACGATGCTGTCGGAAGCAAGAGCGCCGGTCATGATCCTCGGCGGCACGCGCTGGACCGAAGACGCCGCCCGCGCGGCGCATGCCATCGCCGAGGCCTGGCAGCTTCCCGTCGCGTGCTCCTTCCGCCGCCAGATGCTCTTCGACCATCTCCACCCGAATTATGCGGGCGATGCCGGGATCGGCCAGAACCCGAAGCTTTCCGCCCGCATCCGCGCGGCGGACCTCGTGCTGCTTGTCGGCGGTCGGCTCGGCGAAATGCCGTCCGCCAACTACACGCTGCTCAAGAGCCCCTTCCCCGACCAGCGCCTCGTCCATGTCCATGCCGATGCGGGCGAACTCGGCCGCATCTACCAGCCGGCGCTTGCGATCCATGCGACGCCCGCCGCCTTCGCGACGGCCTTCGCCCGACGCAAGCCGGCCGCAAATCCGGGACGCTCGGCCGCGGTCGAAGCCGCGCATCGCGACTACCTCGACTGGTCCACCCCGCCCGAGACAGGCCCGGGAGCGCTCCATATGGGACCGATCATGACCTGGCTGCAGTCGGCGCTGCCGGAAGACGCCGTCATCGCGAACGGCGCGGGCAACTATTCCGTCTGGGTCCACCGCTATCATCGTTTCCGCCGTTTCCTAACCCAGGCTGCACCCGCATCCGGTTCGATGGGCTACGGCACCCCCGCCGCCGTCGCCGCCAAGGCGATGTTTCCGCAGAAGACGGTCGTTGCCTTTGCCGGCGACGGCTGCTTCCTGATGAATGGGCAGGAATTCGCGACCGCGGTGCAATACAACTTGCCGATCATCGTCATCGTCGTGAACAACGGCATGTACGGCACGATCCGCATGCATCAGGAACGGGAATATCCCGGCCGCGTCAGCGGCACCGATCTCGTCAATCCGGACTTCGCGGCGCTCGCTACCGCCTATGGTGGCCATGGCGAGATCGTGACCGAAACGCGCGAATTCGAGGCGGCCTTCGAACGCTGCCGGGCGAGCGGCAAACCGGCATTGATCGAGCTTCGCATCCATCCCGAAGCGCTGACGCCGACGCGCACGCTGAGCCAGATTCGTGGCGGAGGATAGCCCATCGGCACACTGGGAATCCGGTTCTTCGTCTCATCAGCTGGCGACCTCCACCTGGCCGTATCGCACAGGCTGAGGCGACTGCAATCAGACAGCGAATACGCCGGGCGATCATGGAAAAGCCTCTGGTCACGATCGGCCTCGTTGCTGCCATGTCCTTCATTCTCGGGACCAACCACAGGACCAGGATGGAAGACGGTCGATGAGTGAATGCGCCGGGCATCCGTGAATGGTGAAAGTTCGTCACAACCGACGAATGCGTTCAGCATCGTTGATCACTTTGGTGGCGATCGCCAGCGCGGCGCTCAGACTGACAGCGCCGCGCCGACCCCGCGGGGTATTCCCCTGACCGCGAACCCGACGGGCAGGACGCACCGCCGGTGTGCCGAGGCGACATCCGGGCAATCAAACGCCGTGCTGAGGAGGTTCATGTCGGGTGTCATCCGAAAAGACGAGACCGATTTGCCCTTCGGGCAGAGCCGGTCATTACCGGCTTATTGAATTGGCTATAAAGCCGGTTTGCCGGCCTTACCGGCGCGAAACACAACCATACAACGAGAAATGCAACCACATCAAACTATTGGTTGACATCGCGGCAAACATGCCCTAAAGACGGCGTATCGAATTTGCTTGTTAGCTTTGGTTATTGCGCGACGATACCGCGCCTGAACGAACCTTCCTTTCAAATCGCTACTGCATACCGCTTCGCCGTCGGCGCGGCGACTTATCAATGTTGCTATGAAAGGGTTCATCATGACCACTGGCACAGTTAAATGGTTTAATTCCACCAAGGGCTTCGGCTTCATCCAGCCCGACAATGGCGGCACTGACGCATTCGTGCATATCTCCGCCGTCGAGCGCGCAGGCATGCGCGATCTCGTTGAAGGCCAGAAGATCGGCTTTGAACTGGAGCGCGACATGAAGTCGGGCAAGATGTCGGCTTGCAATCTGCAGGCTGCCTGAACGGGTATGTGCTTTCCTTTGACCACGGATGTACTGGCACTGCCGGAAGCACGCCAAACCTACGCAAGGCCAGGCGATCTGCCTGGCCTTTTTGTTTCCGCTCGCTCCGCGAGCCTTTTGCCGGAACCACAATGACAGAAAAGCACAGCATCTCGCGCCAGAAGGCGGAGATCGCCTTCAGCCGCATCCACACCCCATTCTTCGCGAAGGACAAGGCGGTGGAAGAACTCGAAGCCGTCACGCACGCACGTAACGCCAAGACCGTGAGACTAAGGGAAGCACGCCTTGCGAAGGAACTCAAGGGCCGCGCCTCGACCGCTTCCGCCTTCCTCGCCAGACGCGCTGGCGCAAGCTGATCAAGCCATTGATGGAAGCGATGGCATCGATGAGCAACGCAACCACCCCGAACATTGCCGATCGCGAAAAGGTCTGGCTGAAAGTCCTGTCGACCTACCGCAAGCCCGATATTGGCCGAAGCACGTTCGAACTGGCCGTGACCATCGTGCCGTTCGTTCTCTTGTGGACAGCAGTATGGGCCTCCATGCACGTCGGCTTCTGGCCTGGCTTGATTCTTATGCTGCCGGCGTCCGGCTTTCTTCTACGTCTCTTCATGTTGCAGCACGACTGCGGCCACGGCTCCTTTTTCGGCCGGCGCCGTCTGGACGACTGGACAGGCCGGATGATCGGCGTGCTGACACTGACCCCCTATGATTACTGGCGCCGCGCCCATGCCGAACATCACGCATCCGCCGGCAATCTCGACGAACGGGGCGTCGGTGACATCACCACGCTGACCGTCGCCGAATATCACGCCCTGACGTCTCGCGGACAGCTCGCCTATCGTCTTTACCGGCATCCGCTCGTCATGTTCGGCATAGGCCCTGCCTGGCTCTTTCTCTTCAAGCAGCGGCTGCCGGTCGGAATGATGCGGTCGGGCGCGCTGCCCTGGATTTCCACAATGGCGACGAATGTTGCCATCCTCGCCTCCGGTGGCTTGCTCGTGTGGGCCATCGGTCTCGCCCCACTGCTCCTCGTCCACCTGCCGATCGTGCTCATCGCCGGAGCGGCGGGCGTCTGGCTGTTCTATGTCCAGCACCAGTTCGAAGATACGCATTGGTCAAGGCCTCCGGAATGGGCATTCCCCCATGCGGCCATGCACGGCGCCTCGCACTACGACCTGCCCCGGCCCTTGCGATGGATCACCGGCAACATCGGCATGCACCACATTCACCACCTGTCGAGCCGGGTTCCCTTTTACAGGCTTCCGGAGGTTCTGCGCGATTATCCCGAACTGGGAGACCTCGGGCGGATCACGATCCGCCAAAGCCTCAGCTGCGTGAAGCTTGTCCTGTGGGACGAAGGATCGAGCCGCCTGATATCGTTCCGCGAGGCAAGTGCCCGACCGACAACGAATCCTTAACATCTCGCAGAGGGCGACCTTCACGTTGAAGCAGCAGCAGTCGGCCCCGTTCGCACCAAGACAGATCAAGAGCTAGACGATGAAAAACCTGGACGAAAACTTCCTCATTATCCTGAGCGCCTTTCACAGTGTCCGATATGGTATTTCCCCCTCCGTGCCGCTCGGAACCGCCGAAAATCATTCCAAGAAATTGGGACTGGCAGGAGAGGAATATACTGCGGCCATCGAAGCCGCGATTAGCGCTGGACTGGTCGGTCTCACGTCGGACTCCTCTCTGTCGATAAAGGTTGCGGGTCGAACAAAGCTTGGCAGACGCTAGGGTCCGGACTCGCTACAGCCACCAGACGACGGCGGCGGCGAGGGCGATAGCGCCCATGAAGTTTTTGAGGTTGCGGTCGAATCGGGTGGCGATCCTCCGCCAATCCTTCAGGCGGCAGAACAGACGCTCGATGATGTTTGGCTGCTTGTAGATGACCTTGTCGTGTTCGTACTGGATTTTGCGGTTCTTGCGGGGCGCGATCACGGCCTGGGTGCCGCGCTCGTCAAGTCGCGCGCGCAGGGCCTGGCTGTCATAACCTTTGTCGGCGACGAGTTCGCTGGACGGCGGCATGGCTTCGATGCAGCGTTGGGCGACCTTGCAATCATGAACGTTTCCCGGTGTCGCATCTGTTGGCAGCAGCGGCGCGATCCGCTCCCACTGCGTATCCGAAAACCAAAAGAAATCAGACGTCTCATCGCCTCCTCCATCCTGTCGCGATGGAAATCCCGTTTTTGGGTCCGGACCCTAGAGCTACTTCCGCACCCTGCTAAAGGATAGGGAGCATTTTGGTGAGGCAATATGCCATCCGTTCGGGAGCTTTCTCCGATAGGGCAACACATGTCTCATCCTGATCGCCGCGCTGTAGACCTTTTTCAGGATCAGTGCGTCCGGCATCTACAGCACGCACCTCCCCCGCTCAAAGAGCCGGCGCCAACGGTAACGGCTGAACGGTGGGCTCGGGATCGAAGACGCTGCGAAGCCATGAGCGGTTGCCCGTCATGCACGAAGAAATCGCAGGCCCGGGAACCGGGTGGCCGCCCCCTTTCTTCCTCACCTGGACCTTTGGATCAGCCTGGCGAGATACTTCTCCCAAATTTCCGGGTTAACGAGCGAGGTCGGCTGCTTTCCGGCCAGGAGACGGTCCATCGATTCTACCGACTGGATGCTCATCCGTCTTGAGGCTTCACGCGTACCACCAGCGACATGGGGCGTCAGGAAAATGTTGTCGATACGCAGGAAGGGATGATCCGGTTGGATCGGCTCCGGCTCGAAAACATCAATCGCGGCGGCGGCGGGGCGCCCCCTGGACAAGGCGTCGATCAGGGCGGTCTCGTCGACGAGATCGCCGCGGCCCGCATTGATCAGGAGCGATCCCGGCTTCATCGAACGGAGAAGCGTGTCATTCACGATGCCGCGTGTTTCCGGCGTCGAAGGCATATGCAGGCTGACGATGTCGGATCGGGAGAAGAGCGCGGCAAGGGAAACCGGCTCGATGCCTGCATCCGCGGGAATGTCGCTTCGGCTGTAACCGATCGTCTGCATGCCGAAGCCGTACCGCATCGCCTGGGCGACGCCGCGTCCGATGCGTCCGCAGCCGACGATGCCAAGGGTCTTGCCGGCCAGTTCCATGCCCTCGTAGCCATTGCGGGACGACCAGCCCTGGCTCCTGAAACGCTGGTCGATGTCGGCATAATTGCGCGCCAATATGAGCGCGGTGGCAACGACATGTTCGATGACGGATTGCTTGTTCGCCTCCAGCAGATTGGCGACGGCGATCGACTTTGCCGTCGCCGCTTCCAACGGGATGAAATCAAGTCCGACACCGTGCCGGACACAGGCAAGCAAATGCGGGGCGGCATCAAAAAAGTCGTCCGGCAGCTTGTTCCTCACGATGATGCCGTCCGCATCGACGATCAGCCGCGACAGGGGCTCGATGCTCCCGTCCTGAACCGCTTCGTAGTCGTAGGATTGCCGGAGCAGGGCTTCGGCATCCGGGTGCAGGGGGCTGGTGGCGACGATACGCAAACGGCGGGGCATCGATATTCTCCGGGGTCAGGCGGTCTTGAGGCGGGTGATCAGGCTGGACGTGTCCCAGCGCCTTCCGCCGGCTTTCTCAACATCGGCATAGAACTGATCGACAAGAGCCGTGACGGGCAGGGATGCGCCACTCCGGCGTGCTTCGTCCAGGCATATGCCCAAATCCTTGCGCATCAGTTCGACCGCAAAGCCGAACTCGAATTCGCCGCGGTTCATCGTGGCGCCGCGGTTCTGCATTTGCCAGGAGCCCGCCGCGCCCTGCGATACGACGTCGAGCATGGCATCGACATCGAGGCCCGCCGTCTGGCAGAAATGAATGCCTTCGGAAAGGGCCTGCACGAGCCCGGCAATGCAGATCTGGTTGGCCATCTTGGTCAACTGGCCCGAGCCGGGCGGTCCCATCAGCCGGCATGCGCGCGCAAAGGCGGCGATCGCCTTTTCAGCGCGGTCGTAGTCACCCTGGTCTCCGCCGCACATGACGGTCAATGCCCCGTTGCGCGCGCCGGCCTCGCCGCCGGAGACGGGGGCGTCGATGAAGCCGACGCCGCGTTCCCTGGCCGCCGCATGGAGGCGTCGGGCGATATCGGCCGATGCCGTCGTATGGTCGACGAAGAGCGTGCCCGCCGCCATTGCGTGGAAGGCGCCTGTCTCGCCCAGCGTCACCTGTTCGAGATCGCGGTCATTGCCCACACAGGCCATGACGATATCCTGCCCGCCCGCCAGCGCCCGAGGGGTTTCGGCCTGCGCGCCGCCATTTTCGGCCACCCAGGCTGCGGCCTTGGAAGCGGTGCGGTTGTAGACGGTCACCGCATGACCTGCCGCCGAAAGATGGCGTGCCATGTGGTATCCCATGACACCCAATCCTATGAATCCGATCTTCATTCGTTTTCCTTTCGGTATGTTTCTCTTGGGAAGAGCAGGCTCAACGCGCCCTGCGGGTGGGATCCAGCCGCGATCTCAAGGATTCGCCAAGGCCGTTATAGGCAAGTGCCGTGAGGAGAATGGCGATGCCCGGCACATACATCTGCTCGGGCGCGATCTCCATGTAGGTGTAGCCGCGCGCGAGCATCTGGCCCCAGCTCGGCCATGGCGGCTGCACACCGAGCCCGAGGAAGCTGAGGCTTGCTTCCGCCAGAAGAGCGCCGGCCAGCATCAAGGTGACCTGCACGATGACGGGCTGTATGGCATTCGGGACGATGTGGCGCAGGATGATGCGGGGAACCGACATGCCGAAGCTGCGGGAGGCGTCCACATAGAGCTCGTTCTTGACGACGATCGTCTGGATGCGGATCAGGCGGGCGATGTTGGGAGCGAAGACGATGCCGACCGCGATCATGGCATTCGTCAATCCGATCCCCAGCGCGCCAGTGACGGCGACGGCAAGGACGATGCCGGGGAAAGACAGCAGCGTGTCGATCATGCGGCTGACGACGCTGTCGAACCAGCCGCCGAGATAGCCGGCGAGCATCCCGAGAGGCAGGCCGATCGACAGTCCGACCGCAACGGCGAGACAGCTTGCATAAAGGCTCATGGGCGTGCCGTAGACCAGCCGTGCGAAGACGTCGCGACCGAGATCGTCCGTTCCGAGCCAATGGGCCGCGTCCGGCGGCGCGAGAAAGTCCATGGTCTGTTCGATCGGGGAATGCGGCGTGATCAGCGGCGCCAGCAGCGAGAACGCCACCAGGAGAAGGAGATAGCCGAGGCAAAGCGTTACCCGGAAATCCTGTCCGAGCCAGCGCAGCGCGGAACCGAGCGGTCGAGATGAGGCGGAGGATTGCGTCATTTCGGTCAAGCCTTTTTCACGCGGGGATCGAGCATGGTGTAGAGCAGGTCGATGATCAGGTTCATGGCGATGACCATGAGCACGAGCACGAAGACCGCGCCCTGAACGATGGGAAAGTCCTTGTTTATCGCCGCGTTGACGATCATCGATCCGGCGCCCGGTATCGCGAAGACGGCTTCGGTCGCTACCGTCGCGCCCAATGTGTGGTTGAAGACGAGGCCGATGACGGTCAGCAGGGTCAGCGCCGCGTTTCTCAGGCCGTGCTTCCAGAGGATGAGCGCCGGCGGCAGGCCCTTGGCGCGCAAGGTCCGCACATATTGCGATTGCAGGACTTCGATCAGGGAGCTGCGGAGCTGGCGGGCTATTTCGGCAATCCCTCCCGTTGCGAGTGTAAGGGCGGGAAGGGCCGCATGGTGCAGGGCGCCCCAGAAGTCCTCGCTGATCGGTCTGGCGCCGGTGGTCGGGAACCATCCGAAACCCAGGGCGAAAATACTGACGAGGATCATACCCAGCCAGAAATTCGGCACGGCGACGCCGAGAGATGCAATGCCTGTCACGACACGGTCCACCCAGCCATCCGCACGCGTCGCGGCGAGGATGCCGATCGGTACGCCGATCAGGACGGAGATGACGAGCGCGAGCCCGGCGATGAGCAATGTGGAGGGCAGCCGCCGGGCGATCTCGTCCATGACCGGCAGGCCGGTGAGCAGCGATGTCGAAAGATCGCCGTGAAAGGCGTTCCAGAGCCAGCCCCCGTATTGCTGCCACAACGGACGATCCAGTCCCAGGGTCTGCCGTATCGCCTCGATCGTTTCGGCGGTCGCATATTCGCCGGCAATCGTGGCCGCGGGGTCGCCAGGCACGAGCTGGATCAGGCCGAAGATGGCCAGCGTCGACATGGCGGCGACCGGAAGGGCCTGCAACAGACGCCAGAAGAGAACGCGGGGAAGATGAGACTTGTTCATTCGCCACCTTCTTCCTGTCCCGGCCGCGTGCGGAACGTCTCTGCGTAATGGCATGCGCTGAAGTGACCGGGAGCCAATTCGCGCAAGGGCGGCGTCTCGGTGGCGCAATGGTCGTCGGCATAGCGACAGCGCGTTCGAAAACGGCATCCCGAAGGCGGGTTCATCGGGCTTGGCAACTCGCCCTCCAGGACGATGCGCCGATCCGGCCTCATCGATGACGGCAGGGCGACAGGCTCGGCGGACAGCAGGGCCTGCGTATAGGGGTGGAGGTAGTCCTTCGCCAGTCGCTCCGCCGGGGCGATCTCGACGATCCGCCCGAGATACATGACCGCGATCGTATCGCTGATATGCTCGACCACGCTGATATTGTGGGTGATGAAGAGGTAGGTAAGGCCGAATTCCTGCTGAAGCTCTGCGAGGAGATTGAGAATGTCCGCCTGTATGGACACGTCGAGCGCGGCAACGGCTTCGTCGCAAACGATCAGCGACGGCCGCAGGGTCAGCACGCGCGCGATGCAGGCACGCTGCTTCTGGCCGCCCGAAAGCTGGTGCGGATAGAGGCCGGCAAAGGCCTCGCCCAGACCGACCCGGGCCATCATCTCCAGGGCGATGGCATTGCGCTCTTCCGGGGTGCCTTTTGACGCCGCGTCGAGAGGCTCGCGAACGGATTTCAGGATCGTCATGCGCGGGTTGAGGGCCGCTGCAGGATCTTGGAAGACGATCTGATACTGCCTGCGATGCTCGCGCATTTGGCGGCGCGACATCTCGTAGGGATTTGCGCCCTCGTGCAGGACCCGGCCTTCAGAGGGCCGTTCCAGGCAAACGATGGCGCGGCCGAGGGTGGATTTGCCGGAACCGGATTCACCGATGAGCCCGAAGGTTTCCCCTCTGCGTACGCTGATGCTGACATCGTCGACGGCGGTGAGAACCTTGCGCCGTCCAACGGGGAAGCGAACCGAGACATTCTGGGCGGCAATGATCGGCATCGCCGTCTTTTCCGCATTGGTCATGACAATACTCCCGGCAAGGAAAGCTCCTGTGCACGCCAGCAGCGGGCAAGACCGCCTTCAGGCTGCGGCTCCAGCGTCTGCCGCTCCCTGCAAGGGGGGGGTCGCATACCGGCATCGCCCTTCGAAACGACAGCCTTCGGAAAATTCCCCCGGTCTCGGGACCCGGCCCGGAATGGAAGGCAACCGTGCCTTCCGGGGCGTGAATGACGGCAGCGACCGCAGCAGGCCGGACGTGTAGGGATGGCGGGGGCGCGTAAGCATGTCGTCGCTCGTGCCGGTCTCGACCACCTCGCCGGCATACATGGTGACGATCCGGTTGCATGTCTGCGAGACGAGCCCGAGATCGTGGCTGATGAAGAGCATGGCCATGCCGGAGCGCGCGCTGAGCTCCCCCAGAACGTCCATGATCTGCGCCTGTACGGTAACGTCGAGCGCGGTGGTCGGTTCGTCGGCAATCAGCAGATCCGGCTCGCAACTGATCGCCATGGCGATCATCGCTCGCTGGCGCATGCCGCCCGACAGCTCATGCGGATAGGCGTCATGGCGTGTGGCGGGCTCGGGAATGCCTACCTTGCTCAGGGCTTCGATGGCGCGGTCGCGCGCCTCGGCCCGGCCGATGCGGAAATGCGTCCGCAAGGTTTCGCCGATCTGTTCGCCGATCGTGAAGATCGGATCGAGTGCGCTCATCGGTTCCTGGAAGATCATGCCGATACGGCGTCCGCGGATGCGGCGCCACTGCCGTTCGGAGAGCGACAGCAGATCCTCGCCGGAAAAGTCGATGCGGCCTTGAAAGCGACTGCTGCGCAGCGGCAGCAGGCCCATCAAGGCAAGGCCGGTGACCGTCTTGCCGCAACCGCTTTCGCCAACGAGTCCCACGCACTCGCCAGGCTGAACGGCAAAGGTCACGTCGCGCACGACGGAAAGCGAACCGCCGGAGGCGCGAAAGCTGATGCCGAGACCCTGCACGTCCAGAAGAGGCGGGGACGCCGCCGTTTCTTCCGCGCGTGCCTGACTTGGCTTGTCTGTCTCGGATATCATCATATCACCAGGTTACGGGATAACGCGCCACGGCTCGCTCGTCGACATCCGTGCCCCATCCCGGCCGTGTGGGCACGAGCATGTGGCCGTCCTCGATCACGGGGTGATGGGTGACGAACTCGCCTTTCCAGGGGATGTCGTCGACATCGATTTCAAGCATCCTGAGGTTGGGTATCATCGACGCGAAATGGGCGCTGATATGGTCAGCCAGATAGCCGTAGAAATTGTGCGGCGCTATGTTGACGTCATGGGCATCGGCAAGGGATGCGATCTTCAGGCCCTCCAGCACGCCGTTCCACAGCACGTCCACGACGGCGACATCCATCGCGCCGGCTTCCAGAAACGGCCGGTAGCTGCGTCTGCCGTAAAGCGACTCGCCCGTGGCGATGGGGAAGCCCGCCTCCCTGCGCATCAGGGCCACGGCTGCCGCATCGTAGCAATCCAGTTCCAGCCAGGTGAGACGATGAGGCCGAACGGTGCGGATGAGCTGAAGATAGCCTTCCGGGCGGAAATTGAAATTGGCATCGAGCATGATGTCGATATCGTCGCCCGCTCCCTCGCGCAGCGCCTTCAGCGTCTGCTCCAGGGTCCTGAAGACTTCGGGCCTCGGATTGAGCTCGGGGAAACCGGGGGTGGAGCCGAAACCCGGACGGAAATTGGCGAGCGTGCCGTCCTCGATCATCATCACATTGGTCTTCAGTGCGCGGAAGCCGCGCCGGCGGACCTCGGCGGCGACTTCCTGCAACTGGTCTATGCGCTTGACCTGCGAAAGCTTCAGATCGTCTGCATAGCGAACCCGGTACGTGCCGCAATGCGACCAGTAGAGCGGCAGGCGATCGCGAACCGCGCCGCCGAAAAGCGCGTGCACGGGCACACCCATTTCCTTGCCCTTGATGTCGAGCAGCGCGTTGCAGATCGCGGCTACGGCATGCTGGTTGATGCCGCTCCATGCCGGTATGATCGACGTGTTCAGGATCGCCGTAACCAGTTCGACGCGCCGGGGGTCCTGGCCGATGATCTTCTCGCCAAGCGCGAGGATGGTGGCCGAAAGACCGCGCGTTCCAACATTTTCGCTGAACTCCGACCAGCCGACGATGCCGCAGGCAGTCTCGACCTTCAGAAACGACGTGACCCGCCATCCGGATGCGGCATGCAGAACGTCTAGGCGGGCAATCTTCATGGAGTTATCTCTGGTTTGACATGACGCTATCGTCGCCGCCCGGATGCCGGGCGGCGATGGTGCAAATCCGGCGCTCGGACCGGCCTTGCACGGTTCGGGAAGAGCGTGGATCAGGCCTTCAGGAACAGGCGGTTGAACTTCGGCTTTCCAAGAAGGTTCGGCTCGTAGCCGCCGACATTCGGCCGGTGAACTTCGATCGCGGGAACGAATGCGACCTCGCAGGAGAGAGCGTGCTCCAGCATGATGCGTTCGGCCTGCGCGAATGCGGGCTTCCGCTCCTCCTGTGTCACACCGGCCTGGGCTTTCGCGATGGCGGCGGCCAGTTCCGGCGGAGGCGCTACTTTTCCTGCATTGTTGGCGCCCTGTTCGCCATAGACGAAGAGGAAGCCCTGCACCGGATCGGGGCGCCCGGTCCAGTTGACCATCATGGCGTCGCCTTCGCCCCGGACCATGAAGCGCTGGAACATGTCGGCATTCGACCCCGTGACGAGCGTGCAGCGGATACCGACCTGGCGCAATTGCTCCATGATGACCTCGGCGCGTTGCTGCGACGACTGGTCCGCGTTGCTGTAGTATTGAAGATCCAGGCCGTCCGCATGACCGGCCTCGGCGAGAAGCGCACGAGCCTTGTCGCGATCGAACGTATAGTAGTTGTCGAGAGCGTCGTCGTGGGCCCAGTATCCTGGCGGCAGCAGTGTCTGTGCCGGAACGCCAAGCCCGAGCATGGCCGCCTCGTTGAAGGCGTTTCGGTCCACCGCGAAGTTGATGGCCTGCCGCACGCGCACATCGTTCAGGGGCGCCTTGCTGTAGTTGAAGACGATATGATAGTTCGCAACGGTGGGTGAGGTCCTGACGACGACCCGGTCGCCCATGCGATCCGCCACCAGTTTCTGCTGCGGATTGAGCCGGTAGCAGAAATCCGTCTCACCCGCGATCACCGAACGCAGCCCGGTATTCAGATCCGTGATGACCCGGAAGCTGATGCCGTCGAGGTGCGGCAACTCGGTATCCCAGTAGCCATCGAAACGGGTGAGTTGCACCACATCGCCGTCGTCCCAGCGCTCGAAGCGGAACGGTCCCGTTCCGACCGGGGCACGATCGAGCGTGCCGCCGGCTTTCTCGACTGCGGTTGGCGAGACCATCATGCCGGACCGGTCGGCCAGTATCAGCGGCAGCGCCGTGTCGGGATATTTCGTATGGATGGCGACCTTGTGGGTGTCCAGCACCTCGACCCTGTCGATGGATGCTATGTCGCCCTTCGCCGTCGAGCGATCGTGCGTCATGGCGCGCTCGAGATTGGCCTTGACCGCCTCCGCATTGAAGTCCGTGCCATCATGGAATTTGACGCTTTCGCGCAATGTCATGACGAGCTTCGTCGGCGCCTCAAATTCCCATGCGGTCGAGAGGCCCGGAACGGGTTGCAAGGTCGCCGGTTCGAAATCCACCAGGGTGTCGTAGATCGAATAAAGGATCATGTGATCGGAGCCTGCGCCGCTGGTGACCGGGTCCAGGCTTGACGGATTGAAAGGTGCGGCAACCCGAAGGATGCCCCCCTTCACGGCCCCTTCGTCGGCAAAAGCAGACCGCGTCATTCCCGGCAGCAACGCCAGGGCCGTGCCGGCCCCCATCAACTGCAGGATTTGCCGCCTCTTGATCCGCAAGGCCGCCGCCCGCCCCGTTTCATTCGCATCAGTCATCATTTCCTCCACTTTTGTCGCGATCCACCTCGCCGCGACGTTCACTATCCTGCCTCTTATTCGATATTATATATAATATAGAATTGACTGCAACCCCCTTTCCGTTGCGTTTGCGAGTGGTGTAATCTCGTCCTCAGCGACGCGCTGAAGGAGCATTGATTTGAGCAACGCCAGTCCATTGTCTGGAACAATTGCCGAAAGGCTTCTGACCGCGATCCGACGGGATATCGTCCTGGGAAATCTTTCGCCGGGATCGCGGCTGCGCGTCGACGAACTGAGCAAGCGCTACGGCACGAGCCACATTCCGGTCCGAGAGGCATTGTTGCAGCTTGCGGGTGAAAGGCTGGTGACGCTGGAGCCTCACAGAGGCGCGGTGTTGCGGCCGGTCACGGCGAAATTCGTGGCCGACATTCACGATACCCGCGCCGCGATCGAGAGCATGCTTGTGCGCAGGGCGACCGTAAATATCTCGGACGCGCAACTGGATCACCTGGCTGAACTTACCCGGCGCCACGAGCAGGCCGCGGCGGCAGGGGTGGACGAGCGGATGTCTGAAGCGAACAAGCAATTTCACAGCTTCATTGCAGAGGTCGCGGACAATCCCGAGGCCTCTTACATTCTCGACCAGGGATGGGATCTGGTCATCAATCTTCGCAACCGCTTTGGGCTTAGCGAGGCGAGGATCGCCGAAATCGTTCGCCAGCACTGGCGCATTGTCGAAGCCGTCCGGTCACGCGACGCAGACCTTGCCGCGCGCGTCGTGCAGGAGCACTGCGAGTCCGCTCGCGACGATCTGCTTGCGCGGATGTGACGAGATGCGGGAATCACAGTTGCTCGAGCGCGGTTCCGTTGGCTCGATCTATCCTCGACCGCTGCCGGCCAACGCCACGTTGCTACTCTCTTAGGATTGATCGAAAGTCCGGGCTTGATTGCGCAAGCGAAGCTTGCAATCGCTGTATTGCGCTCCCGAACTTGTCCCGTAGTGCTTCCTTCCATTCTGCAGAAAGGATCACACCATCAAACCGTGGGATTGAACACCTAGCGCTATATCGCCGCGAAGGTCCTTTTCAGCCATGCCGGCGCGCTGGCTGACGCGCCCTCGCCGCACGCGGCGTCGACGCAGTCTGACAGGCTGCCGAACCGGAACTTCCTGCCCGTCAGACCGGGACCGTAATGGGCGTATTTCGCCGAATTGGTTATGATTACGCGCGCCGTGACCGGAATCACAGGCTCTTCAATCAGGCACCAACAGGTGTCGGTGGAGAACCGTGCTCCGAAGTCTTCGAGCACTCGGATCGTACCGGCGCTGGCGGCCTGCGCGTGGACGGCGCGGCCAGAGGTGATGATCATCTCGACGGCGGGGTCCTTCTTCCGACCCCTGCAGAGCTCCGCGAGCGCGGCGAACTCGCCGAGCGAGAAATGAGGATTGCCGAGCGAGACCAGCCCGACCCGCGTATCCCGTGTCGAATTCAGCTCGTCCCAGGTGCGCGCGAGAGCGCCGGCCTCGATCCGGCAGGTCTCCAGTTCGGCGGAGGCATGGACCGCCGCCTCCGGCGTGACGCCCGCCATGTGGAACATCGGCGCGCCAGAGGTCGTGGCGAAGGCCGCGCTGAACGCCTTCAGGTCGTCGTGCGTCGGCGCGAGATGCGCCAGCCCGCAGATCAGGGGAATGCGCCCGCCGGCGATCTTGCCGATGTGATAGCCGAGCAGCGGAAAGTAGCTGTCGTCGACACCGGTGAGTTTCACGACCTCGACATGCAGGCCCGGCCGGCGGCCTGCTTCGGTATGGCACCCCGAGAAGGGCGCCCGGCCCGTCAACGCGATGCAGGCGTCGAGATAGTCGGGATATTTCATCGTCCGCGCGCCGGATACGCTGTTGGCATAGACGACGGCATTGGACTCCGCCCAGGCGATCTGCTCGCCATATCCGGGCGATCCTTCGAGCAGGTAGGGCGCACACGTGAAGGTCGGCGCGGCCCCCATCGCCACATAGGCCTCTCCGAGGCGTTCCGCCGCCTCTCCGAAGGCCACGGGCACGCCCTGCTGGCGCCAGCGGCGCGCATCGACCGAGATCGCGTTGAGCGTCGTCGGGATCGCGACCGTCCCGCCCCAGTCGCGGAACTGCTCGGCGAATTTCAGCGAGGCGGGGCCAGTATAGACGCATCCGTCGATATGGACGCGGGTGACGTCGAAGAGCCGCTTCGCCCCCTGGAGTGCAGCCATGCGCACGATGATCCGCATGGCGACCTCGGTCGCCCTGCCGTGCATGCCGTCGAGACAGTCCCGGTCCCGCGCGCTGAGCAACAGGCCGTCTGGCCGGGCCGCCCGCGATTCGGCCTGGCGCAGCTCGAAAGGCGCGTCGCCGAGATGAACGCGGCCGCCAGCCACCAGCGCGTGAGAATGACCGGAGAGGCGCGCATATCCCTCTTCGCCCAGAACGACGATCGGCACCGACTTTCCGAACACCTCTTCCGACACGATGGCCCCGAAGGCCAATATGTCGTCCGGCTCCTGCAACAGCAGCGCCAGCGGACCGTGCCCGTTCAGCAGCAGCTCCATCATCACGCCGCTGCTGGCGCAGGAGCCGCGGCCGGACGGGATGGCGACGATCTTGCCTTCCAGCAAGTGCCCGTTGAGATCGTGATGGGAATCGATCACGCGGCCGGTCCACGAATCGACGCCGCCCCAGAAGCTCAGCGCGACCGCGCTGACGAGCAACTCACCTTGCGCCGTGCCATAAATCGCGGCGGTGCCGTCCAGTATCGTGTCCAAGGGAGCTCTCCGCTTATCGCCCGGCATCCGCGTGCAGACGGTCGAGCGCCTCAATTTCCGCCGCCGTCAGCGTGATCCCTTCCGTCTCCGAGACACGCCGCGCGGAAAAGCGGCGCAGCGACGGCAAGCGCGCGCCCTGGCCGACGATCGCCTCGAACAGGGTTTCGGCGCGTGCGAACGGATCGCCCGGCCGGCCTTTCGCGAAAGCCTCCGGCGACATGGCGAGGATCAGCTCGCCGTGCAGCGGCGCGAGCGTGGTGGAGCCGAGATAGTCCAGTACGTCCGGGCTGGTCAGGTCGCCGATCATCACGGCGGCGAGAAGCTCGATCATCGTCGAGATGGCCGAGCCCTTGTGCCCGCCGAAAGGCAGCATGGCGCCCGCGAGCGCAGCGTCGGGATCGGTCGTCGGTTTGCCCGCGGCATCGATCGCCCAGCCCTCCGGCAGCGGCTTGCCAGCGCGCCGATGCAACTCGATCTCGCCGCGCGCGGCGACCGAGGTGGCGAAGTCGAAGACGTAGGGCGGATTGTCTCTGCGCGGCCAGCCGAAAGCGAAGGGATTGGTGCCGAGCAGCGGGTTGCTGCCGCCCGTCGGCGCGACCGTCGCATAGCTTGGGCACATGACGAGGCAGGCGAGGCCCTCGGCCGTCACGGCTTCCACTTCCGGCCAGAGCGCGGAGACATGGGTGCAGTCGTTGATCGCCATGGCGGCGATGCCGAGCGTGCGCGCCTGCTCGACGAGCGCGGGCAGGCCGAGTTCGAACGCGGCGTAGGAGAAACCATGGTTGGCATTCACCCTGACGACGGCCGCGTTCTTGCTGGGCAGGAGCGCCGGCATGGCGTCCGGCCTCATCTTGCCTGCCCGCACCGTGCGCAGGATGCCCTCGATGCGGTAGATCCCGTGCGACTTGCAGGCGTCGCGCTCGCCGGCCACGACGACGCGCGCGGTTGCCCGCGCCTGCACGGCATTCAGACCGGCCCTGAGGAAGATGCCCTCGACCTTGTCGCGAAGTTCGGAGATCGAGAGGGTCGTACAGGCTGGCACGGGAAAAAACCTTTCTTTCGGGGCGGGAAGGTCCGGGTCAGGGGACGTCCGTCAGCTCGGTATCGTTCATGGATGCCGGCTGGAGGCTGCGTGGCCGTTCGAACTGGGCGACGGCCTGCATGAACAGGGGCACCCAGGCGCGAATATGCGCGCGCAGCAGTTCCGACACGCCATCGGCGTCGCCGGCGGTGATCAGGTCGATGATCTGGTAGTGCTCCCGCGCCGACGCGCGTTGGCGCGCGATGCCTTCCGCCGAGACGTCGCCGAAGAAGCGGGCGCGCTTGCGCAGCGACATGACGGTCTGCGTCAGGATCGGATTGCCGGCCATGCCGAGAAGCCGGTGGTGGAATTCCTGGTCCGCGGCGAGATGCGCCCGGAAATTGCGGTCCCGCGCGGCGGCGGCCACTTCGTCCGCGATCGGCAGCAGGGACGAAAGGTCGCGCACGGGCTTGTTCGCGAGGATCCGCGCGGCATGAACCTCGAGAACCTCGCGCATCTCGAAGATATTCCGCGCCTCGGCGACCGAGGGCATGGTGACGCGGAAGCCGCGATTGCGGTGCGGCTCGAGGAAGCCTTCGCGGGTAAGCTCCAGCAGGGCCTCGCGCACCGGCGTCGTGGAGATGCCGAAGTTCTCTGCCAGCGACGGCACCGAATACATGGTTCCGGGGCGCGCATAGCCGGAGACGATTTCCGACTGCACGTGCCGGAACACCTGCTCCCTCAAGTTGCTTTCGTTCTTCTTCATCTAAGCGTTTACTCTTTTGCGTCCGCCCCGCAGGCGTGGCGGGCTTTGCCCCGTATGTCGAACGTCCGTATATTGGCACGAGACGCCGGCCGATGGCAAAATCGGCTGCCGGAGCCGGAACGAACAGGTTCCGGCTCCGGCATGTGCTTACTTCTTCACCAGCGGGCAGGTGCTCTCGGCCAGCGGCAGGAAGATTTCGTCGCCGGGGATCGTGGCGAGGATCTCCTCATAGTCCCACGGGCCCTTCGACTCCGCCGGCGACTTGACCTTCACCAGGTACATGTCGTGCACCATGCGGCCGTCCTCGCGCACCTTGCCGCCATGGGCGAAGAAGTCCTCGACCGGCAGTTCGCGCATCTTGGCGGCCACGGCCTTGGCTTCGTCCGTGCCGGCGGCCTTGACGGCCTTCAGGTAGTGCAGGATCGACGAGTAGACGCCGGCCTGCAGGCTGGTCGGCATCGCACCGTTGTGGCGCTCGCCGAAGCGCTTGGCGAAGGCGCGCGTATCGTCGTCGCGGTCCCAGTAGAAGCCGTCGATGAAGGTCAGGCCCTGCGCCTGCTCCAGTCCCATGGCGTGGACGTCGGTGAGGTAGACGACGGGCGCGATGATCGACTGGCCGCCGGCGACGATGCCGAACTCGTTGGCCTGCTTGATCGCCGTCGTGAGGTCGCGGCCGGTGGCCGTCAGCATGATGACCTCCGCGCCCGACGCCTGCGCCGGCAGGAGGAAGGCGCTCATGTCCGAGGCGTTGAGCGGGAAGCGGACCGTGCCGACGACCGTCGCGCCGTTCTCCTCGACCGTCTTCTTGGCGATCGCCTCGAGGGAATGGCCGAAGGCGAAGTCGGCGACGAGGAAGTACCAATTCTTCACGCCCTTCTCGATCTGCGCCTTGATCGGCCCGACGGCGTTGGAATAGTTGTCGTAGACCCAGTGGAAACCGGTCTCGGAGCATTTCACGCCCGTGAGGTCGGTCGTTCCCGGAGAAGAGAAGAGGGCGATCCGGTTCGCGTCGCGCGCGATGTCCTGGACGGCGAGCGCGATGGCGCTGTTCGTCAGGTCCGCGAGCACGTCCACCTGCTCGTTGTCGATCCAGCGATGCGCGATGCTGGTGCCGACGTCAGCCTTGTGCTGGTGGTCGGCGCTGATGAGCTGTATCGGCTTGTCCAGCACGGTACCCCCAAAATCCTCGATCGCGAGCTGGGCGGCGACGACCGAGCCGTTACCGTTCATGTCGGAGAACACGCCCGACATGTCGGTGAGCACGCCGATCTTGACGACGTCGTCACTGACGCCGTCCGCGAGCGCCGGCGTCGAGATCATTGCCGCGCCGGCGGCGAGCGCGGCGAGCATCGAACGAATTCCCCTGTTTTTCTTAATGCTGGTCATGCTTGTAACCTTCTCTGTTGGAGGTTGGCGGATATCGGGGCGTCATGTGCCCGTTACGACCTTGTTGCCGGCGCGCATCGCGATCCCGCGCCGGTCCTTCTCGCGCTGGCGGGCCGAGACATAGGTGATCAGCTCGCCGACGATGCCCCTGCGGAACGTCAGGATGCAGATCACGAACACCGCGCCCTGGATGACGGTGACCCAGGCGCCGAGGGCGGAGAGGTAGTTCTGCATGGCCACGACGATGAAGGAGCCGAGCACGGGGCCGTAGAGCGTCCCCACCCCGCCGAGGAAGGTCATCAGGATGACCTCGCCGGACATGCTCCAGTGCACGTCCGTCAGGCTGGCGATCTGCGTGACAATGACCTTGGTGGAGCCGGCAAGCCCCGACAGCGCCGCGGAGATGACGAAGGTCGCGAGCTTGTAGCGATCTGTCGAGTAGCCGAGCGACTGCGCCCGTGGCTCGTGCTCGCGGATGGCCTTGAGGATCTGGCCGAAGGGCGAGCGGATGAGGCACGACAGGAAGAGGAAGCCGCCGAGGAAGACCGCGAGCACGAAGAGGTAGAGCGTCGTCGGGTTTGCGAGGTCGATGAAGCCGAACAGCGCGCCGCGCGGCACGCTCTGGATGCCGTCCTCGCCCCCCGTCTGCGGCAGTTGCAGCGCGAGGAAGTAGATCATCTGCGCGAGCGCCAGGCTGATCATGGCGAAATAGACGCCGCTGGAGCGGGTGCAGAGCCAGCCGGCGACGAGGCCGAGCAGGGCGGCGGAAGCGGTTCCGGCGAGTATGGCGAGTTCCGGCGAGAGGCCCCAGGTCTTGGCCGCATAGGCCGTCACATAGCCGGCGGTGCCGAGGAACATGGCATGGCCGAAGGAGACCAGCTTGCCGTAGCCCGCCATCAGGTTGAAGGCGCAGGCGAACAGCGCGTAGGTCATGGCCTTCATCAGGAAGGCCGGATAGACGAAGAGCGGCGCGACCGCGAGGCCGATCGCCATCGCCGCGAAGAGCGACCACCGCATGAAGGACGATTCATGCGCGAGCGCGGGCAGCGACACGGAGGTCGCGGCCGCCTGCGTCTTGGTGCCGAACAGGCCGGTCGGCATGACGACGAGGACGAAGGCCATCAGAAGGAACACGACGGTCGTCGACGCCTCGGGATAGAACGCCTTGGTCAGGCCCTCGGCGATGCCCGCGATGAAGCCGGCGATGATGGCGCCCTTGATGGAGCCGAGCCCGCCGATCACGACGACGGCGAAGATGACGATCAGCACTTCCGCGCCCATGGTCGGGTTGACCTGCAGGATGGGTGCGGCGAGCACGCCGGCGAAGGCGGCGAGCGCAGCACCCCCGCCATAGACCAGCATGATCATGACCGGAACGTTGATGCCGAAGGCCTGAACCAGCCTCGCGTTCTCCGTCGCGGCGCGCAGATACGCCCCCAGCCGGGTCTTCTCGATCACGAACCAGGTCAGGAAGCAGACGGCGAGCGAGGCGACGATCACCCATGCCCGGTAATAGGGCAGGAACATGAAGCCGAGATTGACGCCGCCCGTCAGCGCCGACGGGATGGCATAGGGCAATCCGGCCGAGCCGAACCAGAAGCGGAAGATGCCCTGCACCATGAAGGCCAGCCCGAAGGTCAAGAGCATGCCGTAGAGGGCGTCGATATGGCTGACGCGCCTTAGCACGAAGCGCTCCAGCAGCATACCGAAGGCCCCGACGATCAGCGGACACAGGATCAGCGCCGGCCAGTAGCCGATGCCGACCGCGTTCAGCAGGAACCATGCGCCAACGGCGCCCATCATGTAGAGCGCCCCGTGGGCAAAATTCGCGATACCCATCATGCCGAAGATAACGGCGAGGCCCAGGCTTAAGGTCGCGTAGAAGGCGCCGTTGATGATGCCGAGGAGAAGCTGCGCGTAGAGCAGCGCCATTGGTATGCCGAATATGGTCGTCATTGCTATCGGTCCGTTCGGGGGACTAGAGTCCGAGGTAACTTTGGATGGAGGAGAGCCGCCGGTCGAAATCCGACGCGGCCACTTCATCCACGATGGAGCCTGTCTCGACGATGTAGTTGCGGTCGGCCAGCGCCTGCGCGAAGCCCACGTTCTGCTCTACGAGAAGGATGGTGAAGCCGAGTTCCTTCAGCTTCACGATCGTCGCCTCGATCTGCTTGATGATGATCGGCGCAAGGCCCTCGGTCGGCTCGTCGAGCATAAGCACGCGCGCGCCGGTGCGCAGGATGCGGGCGAGCGCCAGCATCTGCTGCTCGCCGCCCGAAAGCTTCGTGCCGGGGCTGTCGATGCGCTCGCGCAGATTGGGAAAGAGCGTCAGGATGTCCTCGACGGCCATGCTGTTGGCGGAGACCTTCGGCGGCAGCATCAGGTTCTCGCGCACGCTGAGGCTGGCGAAGATGCCGCGCTCCTCCGGGCAATAGGCGATGCCCTTACGGGCGATCTCGAAGGGCTGCGCGTCGATGAGCTGCTCGCCGCAATAGAGCACGGAGCCCTTGCGCGTGGAGAGCAGGCCCATGATCGACTTCAACGTGGTCGACTTGCCCGCGCCGTTGCGGCCGAGCAGCGTCACGACCTCGCCCTCGGAGAGCGAGAAGCTCACGCCGTGCAGGACCTTGGATTCGCCGTACCAGGCGTCGAGGTTCTCGACCTTCAGGATCTCGGCCATCAATGCGTCCCCCCGGTATAGGCCGCCATCACGTCCGCGCGGCTGGATACTTCCGAATAAGGACCCTCGGCGAGGATCTGGCCGCGCACCATGACCGTGATCCGCTCGGCGAGCCGCGAGACCACCTGCATGTTGTGCTCGACGAGGAGCACCGTGCGGCCTTTGGCCGTGGTCTTGATGAGATCGGCGACCCGGTCGATGTCCTCCCGCCCGAGGCCCGCCATCGGCTCGTCGAGGAGAAGGACGGACGGGTCGGCCGCGACCGTCGTCGCCAGCTCCAGCACACGCTTGCGGCCGTAGGAGAGCTCGGCGGCGGCGATATCGGCCTCGCGGGTGAAGCCGAACTGCTCCAGCACCTCCTCGGTGCGCGCGACCAGCGCCTTGTCGCTCCGCGCATTGCCGAGGAGCCGCCATTGCAGGCCGCTGCGGCGCAGCAGCGCGAGCTCGATGTTTTCCCGGATGGTGAGCGCCTGGAAGACCGCCGAGATCTGGAACGAGCGCACGACGCCCTGCCGCGCGACTGCCGCCGGCTTCAGCTTCGTGACCTCGACGCCCCGGTGGAAGATCTGCCCCTCGGTGGGCTGCAGGAACTTCGTCAGCAGGTTGAACAGCGTGGTCTTGCCCGCGCCGTTCGGGCCGATGACGGCATGCAATGCTCCTTCCTCCAGCGCGAAGTCGACGTTCTTCACGGCGTAGAACCCGTTGAACGCGATGCTCATTCCCCGTGCCTCAAGCACAGCCATAGGACGCTCCCATTCTGGGCCGAGGGTCCGCCGGGGGGCGAACGCGAAGGCCTTCTTTACGACGCATGGGGAGGAGGGTCGGCGGCCGGGATACGCGTATGCGCCACAAAAGGCGGATTGCGCCCGATGTTTCGGAAGGCCCGGTTCGTCGTCTCGTTCCCCTCGGTCGATCTTCGCCGACCGCTTGTGATGCGTGACAGTGACGCACTACATCGAGAGTGTCAACAGGGAAGTTTCTCGCCGTATTTTTCCCGAATATCCGGGAATTCTTGACGCGCTCCATCGTAACAGGCATTATGGCGCATTACTGTAGCGCACTACTTATGAAGGGCGTGCTCGTGGAAATTGCCGGCTATTGCACCCTGTGCCGATCCCGATGCGGAACCATCAACACGGTCGAGGACGACCGGCTGATCGCCGTGCGGCCGGACACGTCACACCCCACGGGAAAGGCGATGTGCATGAAGGGCCGCGCCGCGCCGGAGCTCGTCCACAGCCCGCACCGTATGCTCCACCCGATGCGCCGCACCGCCCCGAAGGGGGCGGCCGATCCCGGCTGGGTCCGCATAAGCTGGGAGGAGGCGCTGGCGGAGACCGCAGCAAGGCTCTCCCGCATCAAGGCCGAGAGCGGCGCGGAGGCCATCGCCTTCAACGTCACCACCCCGAGCGGCACGCCGATCTCCGACAGCATCGACTGGATCGAGCGCTTCATCCGCCATTTCGGCAGCCCCAACACCTGCTACGGCACGGAGATCTGCAACTGGCACAAGGACGTCGCCCACGCCTTCACCTTCGGCAGCGGCATCCAGCCGGCGGATTACGAGAACGCCGACACCATCCTCCTGTGGGGCCACAATCCCGCCAATACCTGGCTGGCGCAGGCGCATGCCATCTCGAACGGCCGCGCCAAGGGCGGCAATCTCGTCGTCGTCGATCCGCGGCCGACCTCCCTGGCGAAGCAGGCCGACGTCTGGCTGCCGGTCAGGCCCGGCACCGACGGCGCGCTGGCGCTCGGCATGATACGTCACCTGCTGGCGCATCGCCTCTATGACGACGCCTTCGTCCGGCAATGGACCAACGGCCCGTTCCTGGTGCGCGACGACAACGGCCTTCTCCTGCGCGAGCGCATGCTGTGGCCGGACCGGAACACCGACCGCTGTCTGGCATGGGACGAGGAGCGCGGCGAGGCCGTGCCGGTCGATCCCGAGCAGGCCATGGACGCCGGCACCGGCCGCCGGCTGCGGCTGCGGGGCGAGGTGGTGCTGCCGGCCACGCCGGGAGCCCCCGAAGGGCTCGCCTGCAAGCCCGCGCTCGAGGTGCTGGCGCGCGGCGCCGAGCCCTACGATCCCGCCCGTGTGCGCGACCTGACCGGCGTCGAGCCCGAGGCGCTCGTCCGCGCCACGGATTTCATCCGCGGCGGCAAGCGCATCGCCTATCATTCCTGGACCGGCGTCGGCCAGCACAGCAACGCCACCCAGACGGAGCGGGCGATCGCCGGCATTTACGCGCTCTGCGGCAGCTACGACACGCTCGGCGGCAACCGCGTGCGTCGCGGCCCGTTCTACAATGCGGTGAGTGCGCTCGAGAAGCTGACGCCGGAGTTCGTCGCGAGGGCGATCGGCATCGAGGAACGCCCGCTCGGCCCGCCGTCGACGGGCTGGATCACGGCGCGCGACACTTACCGGGCGATCACCGAGGGCAAGCCCTACCGGCTCCGCGCGCTGATGGCCTTCGGCTCCAACCTGCCGGTCTCGCAGGCCGACAGCGGGCTGGCCGAGGAGGCCTTGTCGAAGCTGGAATTCCACGTCCATTGCGACCTGTTCGAGACGCCGGCGGCGCGCTATGCCGACATCTTCCTGCCCGTCAACACGCCCTGGGAGAGGGAAGGCGTCCGCTTCGGCTTCGAGATCAGCGACGCGGCGCAGGCGCTGGTGCAGTTCCGCCCGCGCATGGTGAGCCCACGGGGCGAGGCCCGCTCCGACAACGATATCGTGTTCGACCTCGCCCGCCGGCTCGGCATGGCCGACGATTTCTTCGGCGGCAGTCTGGAGGCGGGCTGGAACCACATGCTGGAGCCGCTCGGCCTTTCCGTCGAGGCGCTGCGCGGCACGCCGGGCGGGGTCCGCTGCGAGATCGACGCGCGCGAGCGCAAATATGCGCTGCCGCACCACGACGACGATCAGCGCGTGCGCGGCTTCGACACCGAGACGCGGCGCGTGGAGCTCTATTCCGAGCTGCTGCTGCGCCACGGCCAGCCGGCAGTCGCGACCTTCGTGCCGCCGGCCGAGGACGCGATCAATGCGAGGAACCGCACCGGCGGCCGCTTCCCGTTCGTCCTGAGCTCCGCCAAGAACGGCTACTATTGCCACACCCAGCACCGGGGCCTCGTATCGCTGCGCAAGCGCGCGCCCGATCCGGTGGCCGAGATCGGCGTGGGGCTTGCCCGCGACCGCGGCATCAACAGCGGCGACTGGATCCGCATATCGACGCGCAACGGTGCCGCCCGCTTCGTCGCCCGCGTCCTGCCCGAACTCGCCGACGACGTGGTCGTCGCCGAGTTCGGCTGGTGGCAGGCCTGTCCCGAGCTCGACCGCGACGCCCTGCCGGTGCGCGGCCCCGAGAGCAGCAACGCCAACAGCCTGATCTCCGCCGACGCCATCGATCCGGTCAGCGGCTCGATCCCGCATCGCTCGTTCCGCTGCAATATCGAGCTGGACCCGGCGACGGAGCCGCGCCAGCGCGCCTGGCAGGGTTTCCGGCCCTTCCGCGTCGTATCCGCCCGCGCGGAGGCCGATGGCGTCCGCGCCGTCACCTTCGAGGCGGAGGACGGCGGGGAGCTGCCCGACTACCGCCCCGGCCAGCACATCCAGATCCGCGTCGGCGGCGAGGGCGGGATGAGCCGCACCTATTCGCTGACCGGCCCAGCCGAGACGAGCGGCCGCAGGAGCTATAGCATCGCGGTGCGCCATGTGGCCGAAGGCCGGATGTCGGGCTTCATCAACCGCGATCTCTGCGTCGACGACCGCGTCGAGCTGAAGGCGCCGTCGGGCAATTTCCTCGTGCCGCGGCGCTCGCCCCAGCCGCTCGTGCTGCTCGCGGGCGGCATCGGCATCACCCCGTTCATGAGCCTGCTCGAATCGCTGCCGGACGGCGACCCGGGCGAGATCTGGCTCTACTACGGCAACCGCAACGGCGGAACGCACGCCTTCCGCGAGAGCATCGGCCAGCATCGCGGCCGCCTGCCGGGCCTTCGCGTCGCTAATCACTACGACCAGCCGCTACCGGAGGATATCTTCGACAGCCGCGAGCAGCTCGGCGCCGATGTCGTGCCGCAATCGGTCATCGATCGCCAGCCCCGCATCTATATGTGCGGTCCGCCAGGAATGATGCGCGCCTTCTCCGACGGCCTCATGGCGCGCGGCGTGCCCCGTTTCGACATCTTCAGCGAGGTGTTCCGCTCGCCGCCGACGACGATCGCGAACGACGGCAGGACGCACCAGGTCACGTTCTCCCGCTCGGGGGACGGGCCGAAGACCTGGTCGGCCGCTGATGGGCCGCTACTCCGGTTCGCCGACAGGCTCGGCCTCGATCTGCCGAGCGGCTGCCGGGTCGGCCAGTGCGAAAGCTGCGCCGTGCGGATCGTCTCCGGCAAGGTGGTCCACCTTCACGGCACGGAGCCGGACGACCCCGACACCTGCCTTACGTGCCAGGCCGTCCCACTGAGCGACGTCGTGCTGGATGCATAGGCGGATATCAACCTCGACCAGGCCGAAGTAATATTTGCCAATTTGACGTCGACCATAGGCAATGGATTTTTTTCAATGCGGATCGAGGTTGGCCACCAGTCGTTCCAACGTGTCCTGTCTTCTCGCGCGAAGCCTGCCTCGATCAGTGCAGGCGCCACGTGCTGAAGCAGGGGAATTTAGACGCGCGCTTCGCAGCAGGCCGTCAGCATGCCGAACGATTCTTAGCTTGATGGAAGGTTGCCTGGCTATCGCGCCGGGGTTCATCTCTTCAGAACTCGGTCCATTCCTGTGCGACCGCGGCATTGCCGGTTACGAGCGCTGCGCGGCGGATACCTGGTGCAGGCTTCAAATGCGCAGTGTCCGGATGGGCCATGCTGCGTGCCACCTGGCGGAGAGCGGCCGCCGGGGCAGCTTCGTTGCCGAGCCGGAACTGGGCGACGAGTTCCCTCAGCTTTGCCGCCTCGGTGGCAAGCGTCGCAGAGGCCGCATTGGATTCTTCCACCATCGCCGCGTTCTGCTGCGTCGTCTGGTCCATGGCGTTGACCGCCTGGTTGACCTCCGAAAGGCCCGTCGACTGTTCCTTCGCCGAAATGACGATCGCATCCATATGCGTGTTCATCTCGGCAATGAACCCGCCGATGGTCCTCAGCGCGCCGCCGACCTGGCGCACCAGCTCGACGCCGCCCGAGACCTGGTTCGTCGAATTCTGGATAAGTTGCTTGATCTCCTTGGCGGCGTTCGCCGAGCGCTGGGCAAGCTCGCGTACTTCCTGAGCGACGACGGCAAAGCCCTTGCCCGCCTCGCCGGCACGGGCGGCTTCCACGCCGGCGTTCAACGCCAGCAGGTTCGTCTGGAAGGCGATCTCGTCGATCACGCCGATGATGTTGGAGATCTGCTGCGCGCTGTCCTCGATCTTGCGCATGGCCTCCTCGGCATGGGAGACGACGTCGGACGATTCCGTCGCCGACACGTTGGCGCGGCTGGCGACGCCCCGGGCTTCCTCGGTCCGCTTGGTCGAATTGACCACGTTGGACGTGATCTCCTCCACCGCGGCGGCGGTCTCTTCGAGCGAGGCCGCCTGCTGCTCGGTACGGCGCGACAGGTCGTCGGCGCCGGCGGCGATCTCGCGGGTGCCCGATTCCATGGCGGCGATGCTGCCGGCGATCGCCGAGAGTGTCGAGCCCAACTGGGCGACCGAGCGGTTGAAGTCGTGGCGCAGCGCCTCGAAATCGGGTGCGAAAGCCTCGTCGAGCTGGAAGGAGAGATCGCCGGAGGCAAGCCGCTGCAAGCCGCCCGCAAGGCCCGACGTGGCGATCCGGAGCCGCGAGGCAGCTTCAGCTTCCGCCTGTTCCTGAGCGGCAAGCCGGTCGACCTCGGCGCGGCGGCGGTTCTCGTCGGCCTCGGCCTCAAGCCGGCGATTGGCCAGCGCGGACTGCTTGAAGACCTCCGTGGTCGCGGCAATGCGGCCGATTTCGTCCGTTCCGACATAGACGGTCGGCACATCGAGATCGCCTTCTGCCAGGCGCTGCATGGTGCCTGCAAGGCGCTTGAGCGGGCGGGCGGCGAAAAGCTGGTTGAGGATCCCGAGCATCACGGCGACGAGGGCGACGAGGATGGGAACGACCAGGCTGATCGTCTCGACCGAGGAAAGTGCTGCCTGCTGATTTGCCGATGCGACATCGGCGCGCTTCTGCAAGGTGCCGATCAACGTGGCAAGCTTGCCTGTGAACGCGTTGACGCGGGTAGTGCCCTCGCCGGTGGCCTCGATGGCGCGGGCGAGTTCGACCGTCATGGGATCGCGCATGCGGACGATCTGGGGATTGACGAATTCATCGCGCCAGGCGGCTGCGACGGCCGCCGTCTCCTTGAGCACCGCGACCTGGTCCGGTGCCGTCCTGGCGAAATCCGTCGCAAGCTCGCCCGCTTTGGTGTCGATCTTGGCGCTCTCGCCCTGGTAGATCGTGACGAAATCGCGATTGCCGGTCAGAAGGAAGTTCTTGTAGGCGAGGTCGGCCTCCGAGACCGCGTCCGACAGGCGGCCCGTCTCGTCGATCAAGGCCCCGATATCGAGATTGGCCTCGACCATGCGCGTGGCCGTGGTCGAGCGCATGTAGATAAGGCCGCAGGCGGCGGTCGCGATGATCGTGAGCGTCGCGAAGGCGGCAAAGCCCTTCAGGCTGACGGAGATGTTGTTCAACAGGGACATGTCTATGCTCCTCGACACCCTCTGCGCCGTCCCGGCCTTGCGAGGGATTCGGTTATGTCAGGCCTGCCGGCAGCTCACGCGCCGGCTTTTGCACGCCGGGCGAGTTCCGTCAGGTTGAGTTCCACGGTCGCAGCCCCGATGGATTTGCCCTCGGCATCTGTCACGGTGAAGTTCACCTGTCCGCGCCAGATTTTCATCTCGTCATCGAATTCGGGCTCGTCGATGAAGACGGCGTCGGGGGCAACATCATAGGTCTTCTGGAACTTGGCTTCGTCGCCTTGCCAGAAGTCGCTGGTAATGGAGCTCTGGCCGACGTTGAGGCCGTTCTGGTCCATGATGAAGATCTCGGCATAGAGGCCGAGCGAGCGCCCCTGCATGCGCGAGAGGTAGATGGACAGGGGATTGGAGAGCGTCGCGGCGATCAGCGGCTTGTCCTCGCTCTCGCGCTCCTGGACCCATTGCCGGTCGAGCGTGTCGATCGTCGACCGGTCGAGCTTCGCAAATCGGCTGTTCTGGGTGTCGATCGAAATGCGGACGATGTCGCTCTCGATCCACGACCGCATCTCCTTGATGACCTCGGGCGTGACGAGCTTTTGAATGTCGAGGCTTACGGGTTCTGCCGCGGCGACTGCGCCTGAAAGCGCAAGGCCGCTGACGGCGGTGAAAAGCAGTCGGCCAAGCAGCATGATAATCTCCTTATGGCAATACTAGGTGCAGGCCGAGCACTTTAGGAACAGTTAACGCTAAACAATAAAATAGGGATGGAAACTTGGCATTCGGCAACTCGTAGTTCCTGGTGCTGGGGTCGATAAGCGGGGCTTGCCCGGGATCGCACGAGCGCAGCCGCACCGAGCCGCGGCTTTCCGGCCGCATCGGGCCGTGCCGTCGCTTGATTTCGTTGCCCGGGAAATGCGAGCCCGCATCTCGCGTCCGCTCCCGCCCGACACGGTTCATGGGGCGATTGTGCGGCGCAGTAGCATTTCTGCCACAGTGGCAAGCGCTTGTTCGCAAGGCTGTCGGTGCATGGGGGATGCCGGAAACGCTCTTGCCGCCGCCTCGCTGCCCCTCGCACGCTTTGTCTTGCCCAGCATTTGAACGTCGCATGAAGCGTCTTCGCGCGGGGCCTGCCGTGATCGATGGCACTCCGAAAGTGAAGCGCCCACCCGCCGTCGATGATGAGCGACCTTTTCCATGCTTATTTACCAGTAAAAAAGACAATCTCACCCAAAGTGCAACTGCTCCATATAGCATATCTCAATATTAACTGACGCTCCTTGCGGAATAGATGCGAATTTCTCCATGTAAATTGAAAGCATCAGCAAAATTGTTTTTTGTCAATTGTGAAAATCATAGCCGCCAACAAGTGTAAACCTTGAAAATGTCAATTTAGTATCGATCATTACTCTCTCGATATTCACGGAAATTTAATGCGCGAGGTGTTTACCGATCGGAGCGAATGTATCGCTTCCATGGAAGGCATGATGCCCGAATTCAGGAGTGTCTTTTATGCGATTGGTCGATATTTCCGTCAGCAAGCGTCTTTGGGCTGCCGTCGCCGTGCCGATGCTGGCCGCCGGCTATCTCGCCTATGCCCAGAGTTCCGATCGTCTCGGGACGTACCACGGCATGAGTGATGTCGTCACCGTCAGCCAGGAGCTGGTGAAGCTCGGCGATGTCGTCCATGGCCTGCAGGTCGAGCGCGGTCTGACGGCAGGGTTCCTGGGATCGAAGGGTGCGGTCAATGGCGCGGAGCTTCATCAGGCACGCAGCGCGTCGGACGCCGCGACGGCCCGCCTCGCGGGGGCGATGGAGACGCTCGATGACGCGGTCGATGCCGATTTTTCCTCCGCGCGGCGCGCTTTCGAGACGAAGTTTGCCGAAATAGGCAAGCTGCGCCCGTCCATCGACGCGCTGACCGCGACGGGACAGGATGCCTTCGTGGCCTATACATCCGTCATCGACGATATCATCACGCTGGCCGACCGCCTTTCCAAGCTTGCCGCCGATGCGGCGATCGCGCAGCGCATGTCCGGCTATGTGCACCTGATGCAGGCCAAGGAGGCAGCGGGCCAGGAGCGCGCCCTCGGCAACGGCTTCATCGTGTCCAGCCGGGTCGATCCGGAGCGGTTCGGCATCTTCACCGGGCTTGCAGGCCGGCAGGACGCATTGATCGTATCGGCCTTCTCCGTGCAGGACGAAGACCATCGGACGCGCTACGAGGCCATGGTGTCCGATGTGTCACAGACGGTGGAGGGCCTGCGGGCGCGCATCGTCGCCGGCGGTGCGAGCGCCGCGCTCGAGGGGCTCGAAAGCCCGCAATGGTTCGCGGCTGCGACCAGGCGCATCGATATCCTGAAGACGATCGAGACCGAGAGCCTCAAGGATATCGGCGATCTTGCCCTTTCGAGCGCCGAGACGGCCTACCGCAATTTCCTCACGCTCGTCGCGCTCTGCCTCACCGGTGGCCTCATGATGGCGGCCCTTTCGGGGCTGATGGCGATGACCGTGGTGCGCCCGATCGGCCGCATGGTCGGGGCGATGGGGCGGCTTGCCTCGGGAGATATCGATTTCGATCCGATCACGACCGGTCGCAAGGACGAGATCGGCGATATGGAACAGGCCGTGGAGGTCTTCCACAACGCGGCCATCCGCAACCGGACGCTGGAGGCCGCCGAATCCGAGCGGCGCGCCGCGGCCGAGCGCGAGCGCGTCGAAATGCAGCGGGCGGCGGAGGCCGAGGCCGAGGCCCGGCTTGTCCAGGCGACCTCGACATTCGCTTCCAGCATGCAGCGTCTGGCGGCGGGCGACATGATGTGCGAGTTGCAGCAGCCGCTCGACTCGCATTTCGAGGCATTGCGGCAGGATTTCAACGCGTCCGTCCGGCAATTGCGGGAAACGCTGCAAAGCGTCGGCGTCTCGGTCTCGACCGTCACGGGGGGCTCGCACGAAGTTTCCTCCGCGTCCGACGATCTCTCGCGCCGCACCGAGCAGCAGGCCGCCTCCCTGGAGGAAACCGCGGCGGCGCTGGAGGAGATCACGGCAAATGTCGCTGCCACCTCGAAGCGGGCCGATGAGGCACGCAATATGGTGCGCCATGCGCGGGCGAAGGCCGACCAGTCCGGCGCGGTCGTGCAGAACGCGGTCCTCGCGATGGAAAGGATCGATCAGGCCGCGCGGCAGATCGGCCAGATCATCGGCGTCATCGACGAGATCGCCTTCCAGACCAACCTGTTGGCGCTCAATGCCGGCGTCGAGGCCGCGCGTGCCGGTGAGGCGGGCAAGGGTTTCGCCGTCGTCGCGCAGGAGGTTCGCGAACTGGCCCAGCGCTCCGCCAAGGCCGCGCGGGAAATCAAGGAACTGATCGGCAACTCGGAAGCTGCGGTGGGCGAGGGCGTGCGCCTCGTCAGCGATACCGGCACGGGGCTCGGCGAAATCACGGAGCTGGTCCAGTCCGTCGCCCGGCACATGGAGGCGATCGCCACGGCGGCGCAGGAGCAGTCCGCCGGGTTGCTGCAGATCAACACCGCGGTCAACCACATGGATCAGGCCACGCAGCAGAACGCCGCGATGGTCGAGGAGATGAATGCCGCAGGTGCCGCGCTGGCGCAGGAAAGCATGACGCTCGACGGGCTCCTCTCCCGGTTCGACCTCGGCCGCCCGGCAGGGTGGAACGCCGAACGAAAGGCCGCCTGACAAAGGCGGCCATCCAGGATTTCGCCACACGCAACCGTCGTTGGGGACACGGGAACAATCGGCGGACGGAGCGGTTCGTACGCGATCCGACCATGGCGAGGCGAACACGACCTCGACAGCGCTGGCGCTCGATCGCGTCGCCCGCCCCTCTTGCGGAGCGATCTGGAGCTGACCGGCACCAAGAACGGATGCGACCACAGTCAATGCGGCGCCCGCAGCGTCCCACCAGGGCGTCAGGGCTTTAAAGACCCCCTACCCCGCCTCGGCCGAAATCTTCAGGTCGAATTCGGGGGTCGGGCGTCTTGCAGCCTCATTCTTGGTGGAGTGTTACCCATCGTCAAAAGAGCTTGCCAAACCGGCGGGGGCTGAATTGGCTCGGGTTGGAAGGCCCATCCGGTTCCACGATCATCAGTGCGACCAGTTCCGCCGTTGCCGGACCGGCACAAAGCCCCATATGTCCATGGCCAAAGGCATAGACGACATCGGACGATCGCGAAGATAAGCCGATCACCGGCAGACCGTCCGGGGTGGATGGTCTGTGTCCCATCCACTTTGATACGGTCAATTCGCCGTTGGAGAGCGCCGGATAGGTGCGCCGCGCGTGTTCGACCAGAATGTCGGCGCGACGCCAGTCCGCAGGGGCGTCAACGGCAGCAAGCTCGACCTGGCCGGAACATCGCAGGCCATCGGTCATCAGGGTATTCGCCATTCGTCCGTCGCACGGCATCAGGGGAATGGCCGGGGCCGCCGCCGGGCTGGCGATCGTCACATGATAGCCCCGTTCGCTGATCAGCGGAATGCGGTCGCCCAGCGTTTTCGCGAGCGGCCTGGACCAGATGCCGGCGGCAACGACGGCCGCGTCACAGGCAAGCGCGCCGGATGGTGTGTCGACGCCTTGCAGGCGGCCCTTGTCGAACCGGAATCCGGACGCCCGCTCCTGGCGGAAGACCGCACCGAGCTTGCAGGCCTGGGAAACGATGCGCGCGACATAAGCGCCCGTATCGGGACTATGGGCGCCCGACGGGACCAGGAGCCCGATTTGATAACGTCGGTCCAGGGCCGGGATCAGGGCTTGCAGGCGCTCCCCCTCGATCCGCTCGTACTGCAAGCCGTTTTCCTTGCGCAGCCGCCACGCCAGATCGTCCTTGGCCAGCGATTCATGGTCGGTATAGGCATAGATCAGCCCACTTTGCCTCACCAATTCGGGCGCGCCGATGTCCTGCGCGACCCGAAGGTGGCGCGACGGCCCGTCCCTGAGCAGGTCGGACAGGATACGCACGGTATTCGCGACCTTTTCCACGCTCGCCCCGGCGGCAAGAAAGCGGAGCAGCCAGGGAGCAAGTCGCGGCAGGTCTTTCCAGCGGATGACGAGCGGCCCGTGCGTGTCGAGCAGCAAGCCCGGAACCTTTTTCCATAAGCCCGGCATCGACATCGGAATGGTCGAGGCCGGGCTTATCCAGGAGCCGTTGCCGTAGCTGGCCGCATGCGGACCGCCGGGCTGTCCAGGGTCGAGAATGGTGACGGCATGCCCTCGCCGCACCAGTTCGAGAGCCGTGCATGCCCCGACGATACCTGCGCCTATGACGATCACCCGTCTTGTCATGCGGTCACTCCTCGCGGAAACGGTTCAGACAGGCGCAAGTTCGTCATGCAGCAGGAAGTCGTAGTCGCAGCCCTTGTCCGCCTGCCCCGTATGGCGCGCATGAATGAGGCCGAAGCCCCGGGTGAATCGCGGGGCCGGCTGGGTCCAGGCGCGGCGGCGCTCTTCCATCTCGGCATCGCCGACGTCGATGTCGAGGCGGCGCCCCGGAACGTCGAGGGT
This sequence comes from Shinella sp. S4-D37, assembly GCF_040812195.1. NCBI lineage: Bacteria > Pseudomonadati > Pseudomonadota > Alphaproteobacteria > Hyphomicrobiales > Rhizobiaceae > Shinella > Shinella sp. S4-D37. The sequence goes on from NZ_JBFNXL010000003.1 coordinate 397,976, forward strand.
CACCATGTCGCCGTCCCGGACGAGGGAAAGCGGGCCGCCGATGAAGGATTCCGGAGCGACATGCAGGACGCAGGCGCCATAGCTGGTCCCGCTCATGCGGGCGTCGGAAATCCGCACCATGTCGCGCACGCCTTTTTCGAGCAGCTTCTTGGGAATCGGCAATTGTCCCCATTCCGGCATGCCGGGGCCGCCCTGCGGACCGGCATTCTTCAGCACGAGGACACTGTCCTCGGTGACGTCGAGATCCGGATCGTCGATCCTCGTATTCAGGTCGTCGTTGTTCTCGAACACCACGGCCGGTCCCCTGTGGCGCAGAAGATGCGGCTCCATCGCCGTCTGCTTGATGATCGCGCCGTCCGGACAGATGTTTCCTTTCAGGACGACAATCCCGCCTTCCCCGTTCAGCGGCCGCGACCGTGGCCGGATCACGTCGTCATTGTAGATCGTGGCGCCCGAGATCGCCGCGCCGAGCGTCTTGCCGCCGGCCACCGGCGTGGAAAGATCGAGGAGATCGCCGATCTCGTTGAGCAGCGCGGGCAGGCCGCCGGCATGGAAGAAATCATCCATGAGGTAGTCCCCCGATGGACGGATATTGGCAAGAAATGGCGTGCGCGATGAAATGCTGTCGAAGGTTTCCAGATCGAGCGGAATTCCCGCGCGCCTTGCCATGGCGATCAGATGCACGATCGCGTTGGTCGACCCTCCCATCGCCATCACGGTGGTCACGGCGTTGCGAAACGCGGGTTCGGTCAGAAATCCGGACGGGACCGCGTCGTTCCAGACCATCTCGACGATATGCCGGCCCGACGCGCTGGCGAGGCGGGCATGGGCGCTGTCCACCGCGGGGATGGACGAACCGCCGGTCAGGGTGAAGCCCAGGACTTCGACAGCCGCCGCCATGGTGGAGGCGGTCCCCATCGTCATGCAGGTTCCCGGCGAGCGCGCGATGCCGTCCTCGATCTCGCTCCATTCCTCTTGCGTGATCCGGCCGGCGCGCAGCTCGGCCCAGTAGTTCCAGGCATCGCTGCCGGGACCGAGCGGCTGTCCACGCCAGTTTCCGCGCACCATCGCGCCGGCCGGCAGGAACAACGCGGGCACCCCGGCAGAAATCGCCCCCATCATCAGGCCCGGCACGGTCTTGTCGCAGCCGCCGAGCAGGACCACGCCGTCGATCGGGTTCGAGCAGATGATCTCCTCGACCTCCATCGCCAGCATGTTGCGATAGAGCATCGAGGTGGGTTTCTGGTAACTCTCGGTCGGCGCGGTGACGGGCAACTCCAGCGGAAAGCCGCCGGCCTGCCAGACCCCGCGGCGAACCTCGTCCGCGCGGGTCCTCAGATGGGCATGGCAGGGCACGAGCTCGGACCAGGTATTGATGATCCCGATGACCGGCTTGCCCATGAAATCCTCCATGGCAAAGCCCATCTGCTTGTTGCGTGACCGATGGGCGAAGGCGCGCAAGTCGTTCACGCCGAACCAGCGGTGGCTTCTCAGGTCCTCACGGGTTTTACGGCACATGGGGATTTCCTTTCTACGCGTTCAGGGATGGTAGAGGCTGTCGACCGCCGGCATGCTGAGCACCACCGCCAAGCCGATCAAGGCGAGCGAAATCTTGCGAAACACCTGCTGGGAAGCCAACGGATAGAGGCGTATGCCGCACAGGACGCCGATGAAATAGGCAGGCCCGGCGATGAGCGCGAGGATCGCGACGCTTTGGGTCAGCAGACCTGAGAAAGCGTAGGCGAAGACGCTCACGAGAGCGTTCAATGCGAAGTAGAGCATAATATTCGCCCTGACGACGCCGAGCGGCCGCGTCGACCCGAGCCAGAAGGCAACGATCGGCGGCCCTCCTATCTGGGCGACGCCGGTCATGATGCCCGCCATGACGCCGACGCCGCCGAACACGGGCGGCGTCATCGCGCCGGTGTAGTGGCGGCCGCTGATCATGAGGATCAGGACGCCGGAGATGAGGGTGCAGATGAGCCAGCGAAGCAGGATGGGATCGGCATGGAGAAGAACGAGGATGCCGATCGGCATGCCGATCGCCGCGCCGCCGGCCATGAGCGCGACCGGCAGCTTCTCCGACGGCCGCCAGGCGGGCCGGACAGTCGGAAGCGCACCAACGAAATCGATCATCAGAAGCAGCGGCGCGGCGGCTTTCGGCCCGACGATCATGCCGGCAAGCGGGATGAAGATCAGGCCCGAGCCGAAGCCGGAAAATCCGCGCGAAAGACCCGCGATCAGCGCGGTGGCCACCAGCAGGACGATGCCTGCGGTGGAATGGTTCGACAGTTCGTGCAGGAATGCGTCAACGGGATGGGGCATCAGCGCGCGAGGATCTTTCCGATCCCCTCTCGCCGCGCGATCGCCTCGACGAGCGCCCCGACGGCGACGTCGGCAAGCGCAATACCCGAAAACAGCATGGCGGTCCTGTCCGTCGGCCCCGCCCCATGCGCCGGAAAGCGTTCGGCCAGTTCGCCAAGTTCGGCGTCGAACCTGTCCGGCACCAGCATCGCGCCCGTCCGGCCACGGGTTTCACTCTGCTCCCGATCATCGGTCGCGACGAAGGCGAAGGCATTCTTCCAGCTGTCGGCCTTCCACGAACGCCCGAGATCCACGGCCCCGACAAAGGCACCGGGCTTGACCCATGCCGCGTCGAGGAACGGCTGGAGACCACCGGCCGGCGGCACGGTGCTGACGATGATGTCACTTTCCTCCACGACCTGCCGCGGTTCGGCGCAAACGACCGCCTCGACGCCCTGCTCGCGACAGTAATTCGCGAAGCGCTGGGCGGTATCGACGGTGCGACTGAACAGCCGCGCCCGCGTCAGGCCGGTCCGGATATGGCGAAGGGCCTGCAGATGCGTCCGCGCCTGCAGGCCGCAACCGACGAACCCGATCGTCCTGCCTTCGGCGGGCGCCATGTGCTCCGCGGCAATCGCCGTGCATGCGGCGGTGCGCACGCCGGTAACCCAGCGGCCATCCATGACGGTGCGCAGGCGACCATCCTCGATCCCGCTCAACATGATGGTCGCATGAAGGGTCGGCAGGCCGAGGGCCGCATTGCTCCGGGACACGCCGAGCCACTTGCAGCCGGCGATGCCGTCGTCCAGCAGGACGCCGACAAGCGCCTCTGCGACATGACCGGGCTGCGGCGAGATCGACAGCTTCGGCTTCATCAGCGTCCCGCCGACGGATTTCGCGCGGAAGACGGCCTTGACCGTCTCATGGATGTCCGAGACGCTCACGGGAAGGCGCGCGATATCGTCTTCGGACAGGTAGAGAATCCCGGACATCCCCCTACCCTCAGTCGGCGCAGCTCTGTTTGACGTAGTCCCAGTAGATCTTCGTGATCTGCCGGGTGAGCGGGCCGGTCTTGCCGTCGCCGATCGCATGGCCGTCGATCTGCGTGACGGGAGACACCCCGCCGAGCGTGCCGGTGACGAAGGCTTCATCGGCCGAATAGGCTTGCGCCAGGGTGAAATCGAGTTGCCGCGACGGGCCCATATGTTCGCCGTAGAGGTCGATCACATGGCCACGGGTAATGCCGTTGAAATTGTATTTGCCGGTCGACGTCCACAGCTCGCCCTTGCGGACGATGAAGAAATTGGTGGAGTTGCAGCTGGCGACAAAGCCCAGCGGATCCAGCATCAACGCCTCGTCCGCACCGGCTGCGATCGCCTGGATAAGCGCCTGGATGAGATTGAGGCGGCTGTGCGAATTGAGCCGCAGGTCGAAGACATCCGGCGTGCTGCACCGATAGGTGGAGGTGAACAGGCGCAGGCCCGTTTCCGATGCCTCGAACTTCGGCCTCTTCAGCTCGGCTATGATCACGATGGTCGCCTTGCCGAGGGTGAAGCGCGGGTCCTGGTTGGGCGTGGCCTTCCGGCCGCGGCTGATCATCAGCCGGATATGGGCGCCGTCCGTGAGGCCGTTGCGGGCGCAGGTCGCCAGGATCGCCTCGACCACCTCCTGCCGCGTCATGCCGATGTCCAGGCTGATGGCCTTGGCGCCTTCGAAGAGGCGATCCATGTGCAGATCGAGGGAGAGAAGGCGGTTGTTGACGAGCCGGAGCCCCTCCCAGACGCCGTCCCCAAGGACGAAGCCGCTGTCGAATACGGAGACCGAGGCCTGATCCCGATGCACGAAATCTCCGTTCAGGTAAACGAGGACGTCGTCGTTCTTCTTGTCACCGATGTAACCCTGAGCGCTGGTATAGTCTTGCATGTCACGTCACCTTAGAGAGAGAATTCCGAGGACCTTGCGATGAAGGCCCGGGTCTTTTCGTTTCGGGGATTCTTGAAGATCTGCTCCGGCGTGCCTTCCTCATGGATATTGCCGTCGGAAAGGTAGAGAACGCGGGTCGCGAAGTGATAGGCGAAGCCGAGCTCGTGGGTGACCAGCAGCATGGTCCGCCCCTCTTTCGCCAGGCCGTTGATGGTTCTGAGCACCTCGCCGACCAGCTCGGGATCGAGGGACGAGGTCGGTTCGTCGAAGAGCATGATCTCCGGCTGCATCGCCAAAGCGCGCGCGATCGCCACGCGCTGTTGCTGGCCGCCGGAGAGCTGCGAGGGAAAGGCGTCGTTCTTGTCGCCAAGGCTGACCTCCCTGAGTTCCGCGACGGCGCGCGCACGGGCGGCACCCTTCTCCATCCGGCTGACCGTGATCAGGCCTTCCATGACATTCTGCAAGACGGTCATGTGCGGGAAGAGGTTGAACTGCTGGAACACCATGCCGATACGCCGCCGCACGTCGCAAAGCTCCCGTTCGGGGTAATTGACCTTCTCTCCCTGCGCCGTCGTTGCGACCACGCGTCCTATCCGCTTGCCGTCCAGCTCGATCTGGCCCGCGGTCGGGATTTCCATGAAGTTGAGGCAGCGCAGCATCGTGCTCTTGCCCGAACCGCTGCCGCCGATGATGGCGATGCGCTCGCCTTTCATCACGGTCAGGTCGATGCCCTTGAGAACCTCGTGCGCGCCAAAGGATTTCCGGAGCCCGGAACAGCGGAGAATGGGGGTTTGCATATCGGTTCCTTGCTCTCAGCGTTTGCGGGCGAGGTGGCGCTCCAGAAGCATCGAACTGAAGCTGAGCGGGTAGATGATGACAAAATAGATCAGGCCGACCGCCGTCAGGATTTCCATCGGGCGATAGAATGTCGAACTCAGCAGGCGTCCCTGATACATGAGCTCATGGACGCTGAGCACGGATGCGAGCGAGGTTACCTTGGCGACCTCCACCGCGCGGTTGGTGAAGGCTGGGAGCATGCGGTCGAAGACCTGGGGCAGGATGATGCGGCGGAAGATGTCCCGCCGGGCCATGCCGATCGCCTTGGCGCCTTCCCACTGTCCGGTCCCGATCGACTGGATGCCGCTGCGGTAGATTTCGGCGCAATAAGCGGCGGTGTTGAGCGTGATGCCGAGAACGGCCGAGAAGAACGGCGTCAACTGCGCGCCGATCAGGATCGGAAAGGCATAGAAGAACCAGATGAGCTGGATCAGTGCGGGAATATTGCGGAAGAATTCGACGAACGCCTTTCCGGCAAACTGTAGCAAGCGGTTGCGGCTGAGCCTTGCCAGTGCGACGAACAGCCCGATGACGAGGCCGAGCGCCAGGCTGACGACGGTCAGCTCGACGGTGACGATGATGCCGCGCCAGAAGACCGGCATGCTCTTGAGGATGATGCTGAAGTCCCAATAGTAATCCATGTCGGCCTCACACGCTCGCCAGACGGTCTTCGAGCTTCTTGGCAAGCGTGCTGAAGAGCAGGAGCAGCAGGAAGAAGATGGCTGCGACGACCGTGTAGACCTCCAGCGGACGATAGGTCATCGAGCTGATCTGCATGGCCTGGTACAGGAGCTCGCCATAGGCCAGCGTCGATGCGAGCGAAGTCGTCTTGATCAGCTCGAAGGTCCTTTCCAGGAACGGCCCGATCATTCGCCTGAGCGCCTGAGGAACCACGACCCGCCTGAGCGCCTGCGCCCGGGACATGCCCAGGGCCGTGGCGCCCTCCCACTGGCCGCTCGCGATCGACTTGATGCCGCCGCGAAAGACTTCGCCGTAAAAGGACGCCGATTGCGTGGTCAGCGCCAGGACGGCGGCCTGCAGCGGCCCCATGCTGATGTCGGCGACGACGGGCAGCGCGTAATAGAACCAGAAGAAATGCACGATGCCGGGTGTGTTACGGTAGAAATCCACGTAGATGGTGGCCGGGATCGAGAGAAACGGCAGCCGGGACATCCGGCACGCCGCGACGATGACACCGAGCAGAATGCCGAGGACGATCGATATCGAGGCGATGGCAAGTGTGCCCATCAGGCCATCGAGAAGCAGCGGCCAGTGCTCGAACACCGCCGAGAAGTCCCAAGCGTATTCCATGTTCCGTCACTTCCGAGAAAGGGTGTCGCAAGGCCAAGGGCCCAGCATCCGGCAAGGGCCCGGCTTAGGCCCAGCGCTCCTTCATCAGCCCCGGCACGGATGTCGGATCGACGCCCTTGGAGGAGAGATAGGTCTCGAATATCTTCTGGGTTTCCCCGGAGGCGTAAGACTTGGAAATGAAATCGTTGACCCAGTCCCTGAAGGACGGATCGTCGCTCTTCATGACGCCGACGCTGGTCGGAATCGCATAGACCTCTTCCGGAAGGATGACCTTGCCGATCTTGATGCGCGAATATTGCATGATCAAGGCCGGATGGAACTGGGACACCATGTCCACACGCCTGGCGACAAAAGCGGCGACCGCTTCGTCGTTGCTGGCAAAGCGCTCGAAGGTCGCATTCTTGAGCATTTCCGTAAGAACGGTGTCGACATTCGTTCCGAGCGTGACCCCCACCTTGAACCCGTCCTTGTTGAAGTCCTCCCAGGTTTTCGCGCTGGAATCGCCGGGAACCAGGGCGCCCATGGCATAGTAAAACAGCGGGACATCCGGGAAATCGATGGCTTTGCGCCGCGCCTCGTTCGGATCGAGGACGAACATGACGTCGATCTGGTCCGCCTGGATACCGGCAACGCTGTTCGGCCAGGTCGTTTCGACGAGGACCGGCTCGACGCCGAGTTCCTCCGCCATGCGCTTTCCGATCTCTACCCCGACGCCGGCCCATTCCTCGCTGATGGGATCCTTGTAGTACCAGGGATCCGCCGGGGCGGCGCCGACGCGGAGCTTGCCGTTCGCCTTCACCGCGGCCAGCGAATTCGCGCCGAAGGCCAGGGTCGGGACTGCCAGGGAAAGGCCGGCCAATGCGCCGCCGGCAAGAAAGGCGCGTCTTGTCGTATTCATGCTCATTGATCCCCATTCTTGGTGGCTGGACAAACTGTCATTGTTGACAATCGATTATCTACAGAGATAATGCAAGCCTGAATCTTGAAAAAAGAGTCAGGTTCGGGAATTGAGTATTCCTGTCAGGCGAAACTCCAAGGGCGGAACTCGATGCGGCCGGTGAAAAAGCAGACCTTCAGGGAGCAGATCGTCGATGAGCTGAAGGCAGCTATCATGAGCGGCCAGCTGGAGCCCGGCAGCCCGGTTGTCGAGGCGGATCTGGCCGTGAGGTTCGGGGTCAGCCGCGGCCCGCTACGAGAAGCGTTGCGGCACCTCATCGAGGAGGGCTTGCTGGTCACAGTCCCCTATACGGGCACGCGGGTTATCGATCTTTCCCTCGAGGATGTGCGCGAGGTCTTCACGCTTCGTACGGAACTGGAGATTTTCGCCTTCAAAACCGTATGGCCCCGGCGGGACCAGGCATTTGCCGACGAGCTGAACGCTCGCCACAGGAAGTTGAGCGCCCTCATCCTGGCGGGAGACGACGAAGCCACCATCACCGCGGAGCTGGCACTTCATTCCTACGTCTACGAGGCATGCGGGCACCGGCTGCTGCTTTCCACATGGCAAGGCCTCAAGGGGAAGCTGCAACTCTACTGGGCGACACATCACCGGATTCACGGTCGCCGCGGTCCCCGGCCGGATGCGCACGACAACTATGTGAAACTTGCGCTCCAGGACGATTTCGACGCCCTGGCGCTCGAGGTCCGGGCCCATATGCTGCAAGGGTTCGGGCGAACCGAAGCCTTCCTGAAGGAGCGGGAAAAGCGCCGGAACAGGCAGATCGCTTGATCGCACTCCAGGCACCCACAATCGCCGGTCTGGCGGTACATGCGCGTTCTGAGTTGCTGCAATTGCGCCGACAGAAGCCCGGCATGACGCATGGTCTTGCCGCCCGCATCTTCCTTGGTGCCGACACCGGGTCCACTCGATCTGCTATCGCCGGCCCCAAGCCGGCTTGCCGGCCATTGCCCGCCAAAGACGGAACACGCCTCTCCCGGCCCGGTCTTCGTGCGGGAGAAGCGTCTACATCGTCCACAGGACCGAGATCGGCGCGGCCTGCAATTTCTCCCCGAAGGGCGTGACACGGTCGTGGTCATGCAGGACCAGCCCGCGGACAAACCGATCGCCCACGGCATCCTGGAGCTGGCGCAGTCCGCGGAAATCATCCGGTTTCACGGTCGCGGAGGCCTTCACCTCGATGCCGACGATGCGGCCCCGACGGTCTTCGACGATCACGTCGACCTCGTCCTGGTCCTTCGTCCGATAGTGCGAAAACGCCAGGCGCCGCTCGGACCAGGAGGCGAGTTTCAGAATCTCCGAGACGACGAAGCTTTCGAGCAGCGCGCCGAACCGCGTTCGATCCCGGGCGAGCCGCTCCGCCTCGTCTTCCCGCAAGGCCCCGAGCAGCCCGGTATCGATGAAATGCAACTTCGGCGTCTTGATCAGCCGGCTGAGGCGGTTGTTCGACCAGGGGGAAAGCGTCCTCACGAGAAACAGCCGCTCGAGAATCGCGACATATTTCCCCGCCGTGACACTCGACAGGCCCAGCGCCGCGCCGAAGCTGCTGTGGTTGACCAATTGCCCGGCATGCTCGGCAAGCACGCCCAGAAGGCGCGGCAGGCGGTCGAGCTGATCGATGTTCGCGATGTCGCGAACGTCCCGATCCAGGATAAGCGCCACATAATCCTCAAGCCAGGCGGTTCGACGCGCTGCGGTCGGCCGGCGCAGGACCTCCGGGAAACCGCCCTTCAACACCATGTCCACCAGGCCTTCGCCGAAGACGGTCGCGCCGCCGGCCACCGCCTCCTCACCGTCGAAGAGACGGTCCAGCAACCGGCCGGGGGTCGAGAGGATTTCGCACTGGGCAAAGGGAAACAGCGGGATGACGGCCATGCGCCCCGCCAGCGAATCGGCAATGGCCGGCACGGTCGCCAGATTGGCCGAACCTGTCAGCAGGAAGCGCCCCGGCTCCTCGTCACGGTCGACACTCTCCTTGATCGCCAGCATCAGGTCGGGCGCACGCTGCACCTCGTCGATGACGGCGCGCCTGATACCGCGGATGAAGCCGATCGGGTCGGCTTTAGCGGCACTGAGAGTGCCGGCATCGTCCAGTGTCAGGAAGGGTCGGTCATCGCTGGCGAACATGCGCGCCAATGTCGTCTTGCCGGCCTGGCGGGGACCGGCGATCAGGACGACGCGCGTATCCGCCAGGGCCGTCTCGACGCTGCTGCGGACCTTGCGTTCGATGTGGGAGCGGGGCACGAGAGACGACATCATGCGGCCATTCCTAATCGAAAATCCGTCTGATTTAAAGTCTATCCCCGTCCATTCTTAAAGCAGCAGGCGTCTGAACGTGATTGCAGCCTGCGTCTCCTCGTGCAAGGACAGCATGCGCAGACGCCCGCGGGCTGGTTTCCCCGGCTTGCCTCCTGGACGCATGGCCCTATCCTGTCACGCGTCGAGCCCCTTGATCGCGTTGAAACCAGAAGCGTTCCGCCGGTCGGTTCGCAACAGCGGGAAAACGAGAATGCCGCAGATTGGATTGAAGCTGGACGTCGCGTCGGCGCGCCGGCCGATCTCTTCCGGCTGGCGCGAAGGATCGGAGCGATCGTACCGGACACGATCAGCGTCCAGTCCCGGGCGGAGCGCGGCTACCGCCTTCTCGACGCGGCGCCGGCAGCCGACTGGTTCATCGGCCGCCGTTCGCATCCACCTCTCCTAAGCCGGCGTCCGCAATTGCGTAAAAGCAAATGGATCGAGCGCTTTCACGTTTCGAGGAAAAGTGGAAATGCTCCGGGCTCCACGCCTGCCGTGCTGGCGGCAAAAAGCGGCCGGCGGAAAGCCGGCCAAAGGTGGCGCGGCTTTACGAGCCGCACGCGACCACCGGCCGCCCGCGAGCGGCCGGGGAGGATCGCGGTTGTCCTCAGATCGAGCCGGCGCCCATTTCCTTGGCGATGTAATCGGCCTGGCGGATGGCGAGCGTGACGATCGTCAGCGTCGGGTTCTCCGCCGCCCCGGTGGTGAACTGGCTGCCATCGGAGACGAAGAGGTTCTTGATGTCGTGCGTCTGGCCCCATTTGTTGACGACGCCGTCCTCAGCCTTCTCGCTCATGCGGTTGGTGCCGAGATTGTGCGTCGAGGGATAGGGCGGCGTCGGGAAGCTGCGCGTCGCGCCGACCGCGGCATAGAGCGCCTCGCTTTGCTTGTAGGCATGGTTGCGCATGGCGACGTCGTTCGCATGGTCGGTGAACCAGACGTCGGGGATCGGCATGCCGTACTTGTCCTTCAATTCGCCGTGCAGCTTTACCGCATTCTGTTCCTGCGGCATGTCCTCGCCGACGATCCACAGGCCCGCCATGTTGGCATAGCTGTCCATGGCGGAGGCGAAGGAGCGGCCCCAGCCGCCGGGATCGAGGAACGCCGCCATGAACGGCACGCCGAGCGCCAGCGTCTCAAGCTCGTAGCCGCCGACGAAACCGCGCGAGGGATCGTGCTTCGCCTCGTCGCGAACGATGCCGGCCATGGTGGTGCCGCGGTAGAAGTGCACCGGCTTTTCGAACACGGCATAGACCGAGCCGGTCGTGTGGCGCATGTAGTTCTTGCCGACCTGGCCGGAGGAATTGGCGAGCCCGTCCGGATACTTGCCCGAAGCGGAATTGAGCAGGAGGCGCGGGCTTTCGATGGAGTTGCCGGCGACGCAGACGATGCGCGCCTTCTGGCTCTGCAGCTTGCCGTCCTTATCGGCATAGACGACGGCCGTCACCTTGCCGCTGTCGTCGTGCTCGATCTTGACGACATGGGAATTCGGCCGCACCTCCAGCTTGCCGGTCACCTCGCCCTTCGGGATCTCGGTATAGAGCGTCGACCATTTGGCGCCCCATTTGCAGCCCTGGAAACAGAAGCCGGTCTGCTGACAGCTCATGCGGTCGTCGCGATCGGCCGAATTGATCGCCATGTTGCCGGTGTGACATTCCTTGTAGCCGAGCTTGTCGGCGCCGGCCTTCAGGATCTTGAAGTTGTTGTTGCCCGGCAGGCCCTCGATGCCGTTGGTGCGGGTCACGCCCATCTTGTCCTCGGCCTTGGCATAGTAGGGCTCCAGCTCGGCCAGCGTCAGCGGCCAGTCGAGCAGGTTGGCGCCCTCGACCTTGCCGTAATGCGTCAGCGTCCTGAACTCGTGCTCCTGGAAGCGCAGCGAGGCGCCGGCCCAGTGCGTCGTCGTGCCGCCGACCGCCTTGACGATCCAGGCCGGAAGGTTGGGAAAATCCTTCGAGACGCGCCAGCCGCCGCCCGTCGTGCGATGGTCGAGCCAGGCGAGCTGGGCGAAACTGTCCCATTCGTCGTTGATGAAATCCTCGTATTCGATGCGCGCGCCGGCCTCGAGCACGACGACGTCGATGCCCTTCTGCGCCAGTTCGTTGCCGAGCGTGCCGCCGCCGGCGCCCGAACCGATGATGACGACCACGCTGTCGTCGTTGAGATCATAAGGAGCTGCCATGGTTTCCTCCCGAAACATGTGCGGTCGGCCTGAAGCCGTGCGGTCGCGCCTCCTCCGGCGCGGACCGTCAGACCGCCGTCAAAGCCATTCGATGTCGTCGAAGCCGCGGGCGATGTAACCGCCCTTGGAATAGGATTCGCCCTCGTAGCCGAAATGCGGCCACAGCTCCTTCTGGTTATAGAAGGAGACGACGAGGTCGCCGCGCACCGCCTGGAAGAAGGGTGTGCTCTCGATGTCGTGCAGGATTTTCACGCGGTCATCCTCCCAGCCGAGGCCGCGATAGCCGCCCTCGCCCGCCCGCTTGTCGAGATCGGCGATGCCCGCCTCGATCAGCTCCTTGTGCGCGGCGTCCGTGCCGGCCTTGGTGTCGTGGCCCTTCACCGCGATGGCGTAGAAGCGGTCGGCGACCGTATCGTGCGGGTAGATATCGCGGGCGAGCCTGATCAGGGTCGCCATGGTCTCCGGCTTGAGCGCCGTCGTCTCCAGCCCCCAGGCCTTGTCGGGGCTGATCACCGCGCTGCCGGTGACGATGAGCGCGGCGCCGATCGTGCCGCGCTTCAAAAGCTCGCGGCGGGAGAGCCCGGGGCGCCGCTCGTAGATGGTCGTCATGTCGCATTCCTCCCGTTGTGTCTGGAACGGGCGGCCCTCCTGCGGCCGCCCGCCGTTCATTTGAAGCGGCCGTGCCGTTGCAGGACCTCGATCTTGTAACCGTCCGGATCGGTGACGAAGAAGAAGCGGGCGAGCAGGCCCCCGTCGCGGTTGAACGCGACGACCTTGCCGGTGGCAAAGCCTTGCGCCGACAGACGGGCATGCTCGCCGTCGAGGTCGGCAACGGAGACGGCGAGATGACCGTAGCCGTCACCGAGATCGTAGGCCTCGGTGCGGCCCTTGTTGATCGTCAGTTCGAGTTCGAATTCGCTTTCGGCATTGCTCATGTAGACGAGCGTGAAGGTCTCGAAATCGAGCCGGTCGGCCACGTCGAGCCCGAATGCCCTGGTGTAGAAATCCACGGACCGGCCTTCGTCCAGAACCCGGATCATGGAATGGATCGCCTTCGCCACGCTGTTCTTCTCCTGTCTGCAAATCGCATCGTGAGAAGACTGTGCGCCCGGATGTGCCGCTGTGGGTAGCAGCCCGTTACCGCACGCGAAATTTCAATTCTGGAGTTTTCGCCGAAGGATTTTTCGTCTTTTTCCGCGATGTTAGATGATTTGACCAAACCCCGGGGCCACCGCATAATCGCGGCCATAAGAACAAGACTGGAGGATAAACCATGTGCGAGGTCTTTGCGGGTCAGGATCCGCAACGCTACCGGCCGGTCAACCGCTCCGTGCGGATCGGCGGACATTCAACGAGCATCCAGATCGAGGCCGCTTTCTGGGACCTGATCGACGAGATCGCCGCGGGTCAGGGCCTGTCGACGTCCCGCTTCCTGTCGACGCTCTACGACGAGGCGCTCGATATCAACGGTTCGGTGCCGAATTTCGCCTCGCTCCTGAGGACGAGCTGTCTCATCTACATCATGGGCGGGGCGGGAAAATGCGAAGGCGCGCGCGAATTCCATATCGTCGCGGCGGAGTAGCCCGACCTCCGGCAGGCCGGCGGATGCCGAATCCGGTCTCCATATAGACGGTTGGCTGATGACATTCGGCTCCCGATCGCCATATTTAAGGGACTGCCAGATCGGGCAGGACCTTTGCAACGGGAGTGACATCAGTGAACGGACTGCAGAAAGCGCTGCTTTTCGGCTTCTTCGCAACCTGCACGGCGATGGCCGCGAGCCTTTCCTTCCGTCCTGCCGATGCCGCGGACTGCCGGGCGGACCCCGCGCCCAAGGTCGATTGGAGCAACTGCGCCAAGAAGAACCTGATGCTCGGCGGCAGCGATTTCACCGGCGCGAATTTCCGGGATGCCGACCTCAGCTATACCGACATGCGCGACACGAACCTGACGAGGGCCATCCTGGAGAAGGCGACCCTGATCCGGGCGTGGTTTACCGGCGCGCGGCTCGACAAGGCGAATTTCGCGCGGGCCGAGGCCTATCGGTCCAGCTTCCAGAACGTCGCCGCGCAGGGAACCTCGTTCGCATCCGCGGAGCTGCAGCGCGCCACGTTCAACGGTGCGGACCTGCGCTATGCGAGTTTCGAGAAGGCGGACGTCAGCCGTGCCTCCTTCGATCAGGCGGTCCTCTCGGGCGCAAGCTTCGCCTATGCGAACCTGTCGCGCGCCGATCTGAGCGAAGCGCGCGTGGAGGGAACGATCGGCCTCGACAGGGCGTTCATGCTGCTGACGAGGATCGAGGGCCTGGACCTGTCGGGCGCGACGGGGCTCGACCAGTCCCAGATCGACATGGCCTGCGGCGATGCCGAAACGAAACTCCCGAAGGGCCTCGCGACACCGGCAAGCTGGCCTTGCGCGAGGGACTGAGGCTTTCCCCCTGATCTGGAGGTTTTCGTGAGCGTCGGACTGATTGCCCTTCTCGACGATGTCGCAGCGCTTGCCAAGGCGGCCGCGGCCTCGCTGGACGATATCGCCGCGCAGGCCGGCAAGGCCGGCGCCAAGGCGGCCGGGGTCGTCATCGACGACGCGGCCGTGACGCCGCGCTACGTCACCGGCTTCTCACCCGCGCGGGAGTTGCCGATCATCGGCAGGATCGCGCTCGGCTCGCTGAAGAACAAGCTTCTCTTCCTGCTGCCGGCGGCCATCGCCCTCAGCCTCTTGGCGCCCCAGGCGATCACGCCGCTCCTCATGGCCGGCGGCCTCTTCCTCTGCTACGAAGGCGCCGAGAAGGTCTACGAGCTCGTTTCCCCCCACGGCGCCCATCACCATGAGGAACAGCTCGACCCGGCGCGCACTGACGCGAAATCCTTCGAGGACAGCAAGGTCGCCGGCGCCATCCGCACCGATTTCATCCTTTCCGCCGAGATCATGGCGATCACGCTCGCATCCGTGCCTGATGCCGGGCCTGTCGCACAGGCGCTGATCCTCGCCCTCGTCGGCATCGTCATCACGGCCGGCGTCTACGGCGTCGTCGCGCTGATCGTCAAGGCGGACGATGCCGGCCTCTGGCTGGCCGGCCGCCCCGCGCGCTCACCGGCCGGGGCCGGCCTTCGCCTTCTCGGCCGCGGCCTCGTCAAGGGCATGCCCTATCTCCTCAAATTGCTCGGCGCACTCGGCACGGCGGCGATGATCTGGGTCGGCGGCGGCATCCTGGTGCACGGCGCGGAAATGTTCGGTTTCGCGGCGCCGGGCCACATGCTGCACGATGCCGGCGAGGCGGCCGCGCAGGCCGTTCCCGCCCTCGGCGGCCTCGTCTCCTGGCTGGTACAGGCGGCCGGCTCGGGCATTGTCGGGCTCGTCGTCGGGGCCGCGCTGATCCCCGTCGTCAGCATGGTCGTCGCGCCGGGCTGGCGTTGGCTGAGCGGCCGGCTCCGCAAGCTGCGCGCCGCCTGACGGCCTTCCCGTCACGAGCAGGAGGAACGCATGGCCGGACATCGCATCTATTCCGTCAGCGTCGCGAGCGTTTATCCCCACTATGTCGCAAAGGCGGAGAGAAAAGGCCGCACGAAAGCGGAGGTCGACGAGATCATCTGCTGGTTGACGGGATACGACCTTGCCGGCTTGAACGGTCAACTGGCACGGAAAACCAGCTTCGACGACTTTTTTGCCCAGGCGCCCGGGATGAATCCGTCCCGGTCGCTGATCAAGGGCACGGTCTGCGGCGTCCGCGTCGAGGAGATCGAGGAGCCGACCATGCGGGAAATCCGCTATCTGGACAAGCTGATCGACGAACTCGCAAAGGGCAAGGCGATGGAAAAGATCCTGCGGGCCTGACCGCGACGTAATTTCGGAGCGACCCTATCGCAGCTCAGGTCCGCTTTCGAAGGCGTACAGAAATATCCCTGCTTGTGAGTCTGACGAATCCTCACCTGAGAAGATCGAGGTGCTGGATCCGAGCCATCCACTATTTGGACGCTCCTTTATTGTGATCCGAGAGCTAGGGCGCGGAGGCGGCAACTTCGCGCCGTCGTATGAGGTTGAACATCTTGGTGGGTCGACCTTGCTGATACCCGTCGCAGCGACACAGGGATATGTCGAAGCCACGAATCAGATTAAACTCAGCGTTGAGGCAGTTCGGGATCTTATCGCGTTGGCGGAAACTCTCGAAGGTCATGATGATCGAACCAAAGAACCTGTGGGCGACGTTATCACCCGCGTTGCGGCGTCAGATTCTCGACGACGTCGCCGCAGTCCTGGCGGAGGTATGAACCGCGCCGGCTTTACCGGAGACCGTTTGGTTTAAGTTATGCGGCCATGGCTGGTGCGTCGGTACATTCTATTTCCAAGTGCGACATGCCATTAATTTCAATGGCTTCACTTCGGAGATTTTGGCATGTCCAGATGCTATACACAAATCACCCTCGCTGACCGGCGACGCCTACATCAGCTGGTGGCGGCAAAAGTTCCCGTCAACGAGATGGCCCGTCAGCTTGGCCGTCACCGCTCGACGATTTACCGCGAGATCAAGCGCAATACGTTTCGTGATCGCGAACTGCCGGACTACGACGGCTACTACAGCACGGTTGCTCACGATATCTCCAAGGAGCGGCGACGCCGGCTGAGAAAGCTTCGGCGCCACCCGAATTTACGCTCGGAGATCATCAACCAGTTGGAGGCACGCTGGTCTCCAGAGCAGATCGCCGGGCGGCTGTTGTTGGAGAGGCTCAGTCTTGTTCGCGTTTGCAAAGAGACAATCTATCGCTTCATCTACAGCAAGGAAGATTATGGGCTAGGCCTCTATCAGTATTTACCGGAAGCGCGCCGCAAACGTCGTCCACTGCGCTCCAGGAAGCCGCGCGACGGTGCGTTCCCAGCCACGCATCGCATATCCCAACGTCCTGATTTTATTGGAGATAGATCGCAGTTTGGGCATTGGGAGGGCGACCTCCTCATCTTTGAACGCCCACTCGGACATGCCAATGTCACGTCCCTTGTGGAGCGCCGAAGCCGCTATACAGTTCTCATCAAGAATCCGAGCCGGCACTCACGCCCGATCATGGACAAGATCATCAGAGCGTTTTCTCCTTTACCGGCGTTCGCGCGTCAAAGCTTCACATTTGATCGCGGTACCGAGTTTGCCGGATTCAGGGCTTTGGAAGAAGGGATCGGTGCGCGTAGCTGGTTCTGCGACCCGAGTGCACCGTGGCAAAAAGGGACAGTCGAGAATACCAACAAGCGCATTCGCCGTTTCATGCCAGGCGCTACAGATCTGGCAGCCGTGTCACAACACGACCTGATCCAACTCACACGTCATCTCAACGACCAACCCCGTAAATGCCTCGGCTACAAGACACCAGCCGAGGTGTTCATGGCGCATTTGCAGGATGAGGCGTGATCCCCTACCCTGCAAAATGGGTATGATGCACTTGGATTAGCTTCTCCAGTCCAGCCTGGCGTAATATCGGTCTTCGGCCTCGGCGGGCGGTATGTTGCCGATGGGCTCCAGAAGGCGGCGGTTGTTGAACCAGTCGACCCATTCCAGGGTGGCGAACTCCACGGCTTCGAAGTTTCGCCACGGTCCTCGCCGATGGATGACCTCAGCCTTGTAAAGACCGTTGATCGTCTGTCGGAAGCGTTGTCATAGGAGTCGCCAACGCTTCCGACAGACGGCTCGATGCCCGACTCCGCCAGCCGTTCGGAATAGCGAATGGACACATATTGCGAGCCGCGGTCGGAATGATGAACCAGCCCGCCACGGTGAACGGGCCGCCGATCATGAAGTGCCTGATCGAGGGCATCGAGCACGAAGCCCGCATGGGCAGTCCGGCTTGCTCGCCAATCGACGATGCGACGAGCGAAGGCATCGATCACGAACGCGACGTAAACGAAGCCCTGCCAAGTGGCCACATACGTGAAATCAGAAAGCCAGAGCATGTTCGGCGCGGGAGCGTAGAACTGCCGGTTCACCCGGTCGAGCGGGCATGGCGCGGCCTTGTCCGACACGGTGGTTTTGACGGGTTTGCCGCGAATGACGCCCTGCAACCCCATGCCCCTCATAAGCCTAGCGACTGTGCAGCGGGCGATGTCGTAACCCTCCCGCAGCAACTGCCGCCAAACTTTCCGCACGCCATAGACCTGGAAGTTCTCGTTGAATACCCGGCGTATCTCGACCTTCATGGCAATGTCGCCTCGGGCGCGGGCCGACAAACGATCGACGTCCGTGCGCTTGGCGATGACCTCATAATAGGTGGACGGGGCAATCGGCAGCAATCTGCAGATCGGCTCGACCCCGAGCACCGAGCGGTGTGCATCGATGAAGGAAATCATCGCTTCAGTGGGCCGTCGAGCTCCGCCATCGCAAAATACGCAGAGGCCTTGCGCAAAATCTCGTTGGCTTGACGAAGCTCGCGGTTCTCCCGCTCAAGGGCCTTCATCTTCTCCGCGACGTCGCTCGGCAAACCCGCACGCTTACCGCTGTCCACCTCGGCCTTCTTAACCCATTCATTGAGCGTATGCGCCGAGCAGCCGATTTTGGCCGCGATAGATGAAACGGCTGCCCACCGGGAAGGATGTTCAGCTTCATGCTCCGTTACCATTCGAACGGCGCGGGCCCGGACTTCAGGAGAAAACTTGTTTGTCGTCTTGCTTGTCATAGACCCTACTTCTCACGAGTTGGGGTCTCCGGCAAAGCCGGCGCGGTTCAGGTCGCCTGGCTGATCCCTGCCTTGCGGCAAATCTCCGCGACCGTAACCCCTTCATCACCCTGCTTCAGAATGAACGCCTTCTGCGCGTCCGAAAACTGCGATGCCTTCATTGTCTTCCGTTCCTTTCCCAGCCAGGAAAAATCACCGGGAAACTCTAACCAAAATCGGTCCAGTTTGAAGGGGGCAGATCACGCAGGCATAGGCCCATTCCCGCAACGCTGTCTGGATGAAGCGCTCCGCCTTGCCGTTGGCCTTGGGCGTATAGGGTTTTGTACGGACGTGTTTGAGGCCAAGCGCCTTGCAGGCTTTGGCAAAGTCTTTTGCCACATAGCAGGAGCCGTTGTCGGTCATCACGCGCGTTACCGTGATGGCGAGGCTGGTGTAGTAGGCGACCGCGGCCTTGAGGAAGGCAATGGCGCTGACGGCCTTTTCATCCGGGAAGATGTCGGTGAAGGCGATGCGGGACGCGTCGTCGTTTGAGACATGGACGTATTCCCAGCCGATGCCGCGAGACTTGCTTTGGCCCGTCCTGTCGCCGGTGATCCGGTGGCCGACCCGCTCGAAGCGGCCGAGACGCTTGATGTCGAGATGGATCAGGCCGCCTGGTTCGGCATATTCATAGCGCACGACCGGCTCGGCGGGCGCCAGGTCTTTCATGCGCGACAGGCCGACGCGTCTGAGAACACGGCTGACGGTGGCGGGTGAGACGCCGGTTTCGATCGCGATGTGCTTGCCAGTCAGGCGCTGCCTGCGAAGACTGGCGATCCGTTCGACCAGAGCCCCATCCGTTTGCCGCGGCATGGTGCCGGGCCTCGATGAGCGGTCCGCCATGCCATCGCGCCCGGCACTCTTGAACCGTGTAACCCAGCGCGACACGATCTTCGGCGAGACGCCATAGACGCGAGCGGCTTGGGTTTGCGACAACTGGCCGGCGGTCACCGCCAAAGCCATTCCTTCTCGACGCAAAGGCGTCAATCGGGCATTCTTGTGAATGTTCATTCGGAGTGATCCTGGAAAACTGAGGTGTGGTAACTCCAGTCTCCTAAATCCGCTCCGAATGGACATCCTCCTGAAAGCTCACATCTAGAGCGGCGAGATGGAAGCACGCAAACAAGGCCAGCCGTCGCGTTCGAAGTTCGACCCACATGAGGCGTTCATTCTCAACCTCATCGAAGTCGCGTAGTAGCAACGAGGAAGAGCGAGCTTGCCGCTGGCAACCGAAGCCCGACCTTAGGACGACCAATTGACGGCATGAAGGAGCAGAGTCGCCGTCAGCACTTCCAGCGATTCCAAGTCGACGAATTCGTCCGGACCGTGGGCATTGCCGCCACGCGGCCCGAGATGGACGCTGGGCGTCGATGTCCACTTGTTGAACAGATAGCCGTCGCCTCCGAATGTGGCCCCCGACGCGCTTTGCGTTTCGCCGGTCACCGCCTCCAGCGCTTCGAGCAACGCGACGACGCCGGCGTTCTCCGCGGGCGTGTCGGCGCCGGAGAGATATCGGCTCGTCGCTTCGAGACGCAGCGGTGCGGCGGCATTCGACAGCATCGGTGCGAGCGCATCGTGCAATTCGCAATGGAGTTCGGCTTCCGTCATGCCCGGCAAGGTCTGGATGAAGAACTCGCCGCGCGCTTCCACCGGAATGCCGATATTGCCGCCGGGGCTATCGCCGGCCATCAGCTTGGAGAAGACCAAATCCCGGGGATGGCGCTCGGCTGCGAACAATCCCGGATGCGGCCGCGCATTGATGTCAGCCTCGTACCGCCCGAGCAGGCCGATTGCTTCGCCGAGCGTCGAAATCGGATTGCGAATAGTCTCTCCGCCATAGGCAACGCCGCCCACCCCTTCGGCGATCAGCTCGAAGACCTGCCCGCCGCGCGTTTGTGGGCACACCCTGAGGTTCGTGGGCTCCGGTATGATCGCGAGGGCGCCGACATGGCCCTTCAGGATGGCGGCGAGCGTGCCGTTCGCGCCGGCATTCTCCTCGTCGACGACGCTTTGCAGGAGAATGTCGCCGCCCGTCTCTATCCCCTTCTCCGCGATGATCCTGATCACCATGGCGCATGCGGCAACGCCGGCCTTCATGTCGTAGCTGCCGCGGCCGAAAAGCTTTCCGTCCCGCACCATGCCGGAGAAGGGATCGCCGCTCTGCCAGGGAAGTGGCGCACGCGTGACCGTATCCATGTGCCCGTTGAAGACCAGGGAACGGCCGCCCGCCGACGTGGCCCGCCGCGTCACCACGAGATTGGGCCGGTCGGTATAGTCCCGGCCGCGCCACCAGTCGGGGTGGTCGGTTATCCCGGGAACCTGGTCGGGCCGGAAGCTGTCGATCTCCACGGCACAGCCCGCGAAGAAATCCGCAAGGACCTTCTGCCCCCTCGCCTCATCGCCGTGCGGAATGCGGTTTTCCGTCGGCGCCCTTACCAGATCGACGGTGAGGCCGACGAGCGTGTCCCATTCGGATTTGACGAGTTCTCTGGCTTGTTTCGCGTCCATGACGGTCCTCGTGGGGGATGGCGGGCGGAGTGTCCGCCCGCACTGGTTGTTATTTTCCGTACAGGCTTTCCCAGTAGCGCTGCTCGGGTGCGGTGCCATGCAGAACGGAATCGGCCTCTTCCGCATTCTCCTTGGTGATCGGCGTGCTCTTTTCCGGGATCACGGCCGGGACAGTGACGCCGGAAAGATGCTTGAGGGCCGTCTCCACGGCAATGAAGCCCTGGAGATATCCGGGCGTCGCGATGGTCGCGGCCATGTTGCCGGCCTTCACCGCCTCGATCGCATCCGCAGTCCCGTCATTGCCGACGATCGTCACCTTGCCGGTCAATCCGGCCTCCTCGACAGCACGGGCGGCACCGAGGGCCATTTCGTCATTTGCCGCATAGATCACCGCGATATCATTAGCCTGGAGGACATTTTCCGTGACCTGCAGGGCTTTCGTGCGGTCGTAGTCGGCAGGCTGGGAAGCGACGATCTCGAACTTGTCGCCGTTCTTGCCGGCCAGCAGGCCCTTCTTGAAGCCTTCCGACTTCTGCCGGGCGGTTTCCGTTCCCAGGATGCCGATCAGTTCGAGCACGTTGCCGCCTTCGACATTGTCGGAAACCCACTTGCCGCCAAGTTCACCGGATTCGATATTGTCGAAGAAGACGGCCGTCTTGACGTCCGCCCCGGTGATCCGCTCGCCGGTCGTGAAAACCGGGATGCCCGCGGCGTTCGCCTCCTTGACGGCGGCGACGATGCCGCCGGTATCGACGGCCTGGATGACGATCGCATCGACCTTCTGGGCGATCAGGTCTTCCATCTGCTGGACCTGCTTGGCGACCTGGTTGTCACCGCTGAGGTGAACCATGGTGCCGCCGAACTCGGCTGCCGCCTTGTCGGCTCCCTTGGACTGGTCGACGAAGAACGGGTTGTTCAGCGTCGGATAGATGAAACCGATCTTCTTGCCGTCCTCGGCAAGCGCCGTGGAGGCCAAAGCCGTGAAAAGGCCGAGTGCGAGCATCGTAAGACGTTTTGTCATCGTGTTCCCCTTTGTTGGAAATGACGTTACTTCCTGGTTGATGATCTGAGATACCGGTCGGCCAGGACTGCGATCGCCACGATGCAGCCGGTCGCGACCGCCTGGTAATAGGAATTGACGTTAAGGAGGTTGAGGGCGTTCGAGATCAGGTTCAAAAGCGCGGCGCCGACGATGGTCGCCCATACGCGCCCCTCCCCGCCCAGCAGGCTTGTGCCCCCGAGCACCACCGCGGTGATGGCAACGAGTTCCATCCCGTCGCCCGCCGTCGGCACGGCCGATCCGAGGCGTGAGGCAAGCACCACGCCGGCAAAGCCCGTCAGGACACCCGCAAGAAGGAAGACGTAGATCTTGTAGCGGGTCACGGAAACGGCTGCGAGGATCGCCGCCTCCTCGTTGCCGCCGATGGCATAGACGTAACGGCCGAAGATCGTCGCCCGCATGATAAACCACAGCAGGGCGTAGACGCCGATCGCCAGCCAGATCGGCGCGGGAATGCCGAGCCAGCGTGCCTGGCCGAGAACGAGCGCGCTTTCGGATGTGATCGCGATCGGGCTGGCGCCGGTGTAAAGCAGCGTCAACCCCTTGGCGACGGAAAGCGTTGCAAGCGTCACGACGAAGGAGGCAAGCCGGAAACGGGCGACCAGTACCCCGTTGACGAGACCGGCAAGCGCGCCGACGAAAAGAGCGCCCGCGAGCGCCACCGGCAGATCGTATCCACTCTGGAGGAGCCCGGCGAAGATGACGGCGCACAGGGCGAGCACCGCGCCGACCGAAAGGTCGATGGCGCCGGTGAGGATGATGAGCGTCTGCCCGGCCGCGACCAGCGCGATGATGCTCGTCTGCCGCGCGAGGTTCATGAGATTGACCTCGGTGAACATGCGCGGGGTGAAGAGGCTGAGAATGAGCGCGAGGAGAACCAGAACGGCAATCTGGCCGTAGCTTCTCAGGAAGCGGAATACGGTCATGCGGTTCGTCTGCGCGTTGGAAACGGTCGTGCTCATCAGTGTCGTCCTTGGCCGGTCGCCATCGCGCCGAGCGTTTCTGGTGTGGCCGCCGATCTCGCGACATCGCCCGCAACCCGCCCCCGGTAGAGCATCAGGATACGGTCGCTCAGCCCCATCAGTTCCGCGAGGTCGCTGGTGACGAGGAGGATGCCGAGACCGGCATTGGTGAGGGATTTCAAGAGCGCATAGATATCGGCGCGCGCGCCGACATCGACGCCCCTTGTGGGCTCCAGCAGAATGAGGATGCGGGGATTGGTGATGAGGGCCCTGGCGAGCACGACCTTCTGCTGGTTGCCGCCGGAAAGCTCGCCGACCGATTGATCGATCGATGCGCATTTCACGCGCAGCTCGCTGACGAGCCGGGCGGCGGCCCTGTCGAGGGCCCGCTTGTGGAGGAAGCCGAAACTGTGACGGGTCCGCAGGCCGGCAAGCGTGATATTGTCGCCGATAGAGTGGTTGATCGCGAGCCCTTCGCGGCGCCGGTCCTCCCCGACATAGCCGATGCCGGCCGCCACGGCGCTCTCGATTCCATGGGCGCGGAACACCTTGTCGCCGATAGAGATGGAACCGGCGGTGATGGATTGCCGGCCGTAGATCGCCGCCGCCAGCGATTGCTGGCCGGCGCCGACAAGCCCCCCGACACCGACGATCTCGCCCGCATGGACTTCCAGGGAAACGTCGGCCACCGACCTCGTCGAGATTCCGTCGACCTTCAGGAGCACCTCGCCGCGCCCATCCGTGCGCTCTGGATAGAGATTGGAGATCTCGCGGCCCACCATCATCTCGACGACCTTCTGCTCCGAGGCATCCGGCGGAAGCTCGCCGACGATCTCGCCGTCGCGCAGGACGAGCACGCGATCCGCGACCTGGCTCACCTCGTCGAGGCGATGGGAGATGTAGATCACGGAGCGTCCCGTCGAGACGAGACGGCGCACGAGCCGCATGACCTGTTCGACCTCGTTCGGCGCCAGCGCCGCCGTCGGCTCATCGAGAATGATGAGCCTGGTGTGGGTGGACAGGCCCTTGGCGATCAGCACGAGCTGGCGCTCGGCGATCGACAGGTCGCCGATTGGGATATCCATGCCGGCCGAAAAACCCATCGATTCGAGCTCGCGGACGATATGCTCCATCGCCGGGTCGGGCTTGAGGAAGCCGAGGGCCGTCCGCTCTCCGCCAAGCTCCAGATTCTCGCGCACCGTCATGCGCGGCACGACCTGCAGTTCCTGGTGGCAAAGGTGGATGCCGAGCGACCGCGATTGCTTGGCATTGCGGATGCTCAGCGCCTTGCCGTTGGCAAGCAGCCTGCCGCTATCGGGCTGGATCGCGCCGGCCAGGATGCGCATCAGCGTGCTCTTGCCGGCACCGTTCTCGCCGAGGAGGGCGACGCATGTCCCGGCGGCGATCTCGAACGAAACGTCACGAAGGGCCTTCACGGCGCCGAAGCTCTTGGCGACGCCCTCGATCTTCAGGGGAAACAGGACATTGTCGACGCCCATCGCCGCCTCACGAGTCGTTCATGATGCGCGACGGCGGCTCGGCGGTCGCCCGGTCGACCCAGACCTCACAATTGGCGTGTTCCTGCGCGAGCGTGCACGGATAGTCGACCGTCGGCTCATGCATCAGCAACACCCGCAGCGTGTGCTGCTTCCAGGCCCCGCTGTCGCTGATGAGAAGCAGCCGCTTGGAGGAGAGGATGTCCTTCATCCCGATGGTCACCGCCATCGGCGGGATCATCTTGGTGTCGCCGCCGGCCGAACGGTGCGAGAAGGCGATGAGCGTCTCATCGTTCAGCGGCAGGATGCGCGTGGTGGAGTTGCGCATGTCGTCGAGACCGACATGCCACCACCGCGAGAAAGGCGGCTCGTTGTTGGCGATGTGTCCCGAGTACCCGAACCCGCCATAGCAGAGATCCGCCCCGCCCCTTTCGGCGATCCAGCCGGAATAAAGCCGCATGTTCTCCGGGTCCGGGAAGAAGAGATTGGCTTCGAGCGGCCGCAGGTCCCGATCCAGCTTCTCATAGAGGTTGCGGCGCATATATCCCTTGAACGACCAGGGATGATCGAGCGGCAGCAGCCGGCATTGCCAATCCATCCATTCGTCCATGTTGAAGCAGGTGACGGCCTTCCAGGAGATACGCTCGGCATTGCAGATCTCGACGAGCCGCGGATAGTGCTTCTTCGGCCCGACCGGCAGGATGAGCACGGTCGGCTCTCCGGCCGCATTCTTCGCCTTGATGAGGTCGGCGATTTCACGCGCCAGCCGCTCGAACATGTCGCCTGCCCGATCGTAGATCGTAAGCGGGATGCGGCCATGCTTCGCCAGGTCGTCGGAAGCGATCTGCATCATCTGCTCCCAGGTGAGAGCGGTGCGGCTGTGGTCTTCGGTATTCATTTTGCTTCCAATGTAAATTTGTTTGATTCAACAAAACACAGTGTGGAAAGCAATGCAAGCCGGTTTGTTGCCACAAACCCGATTTTTGATTATCGATGAGACGATCGGGGAAAACCATGCACGACAAGACACAAAGACAGGCCGTCATCCTGGATGCGGTATCGAAGGGCGGTTCGCTGGAAGTGGCCGCGCTTGCCGCAACGCTCGGCGTCACCGGCGAGACGATCCGCCGCGATATCAAGGCGCTGCAGGCCAAAGGCCTGGTCACGAAGGTGCATGGCGCCGTGACACTTCCCAATACGGCGCTGAACACGAGCTTCCACGACCGCATGAAGCACAATAGCGAAGGCAAGCGCCGCATCGCCGCTGCGATTGCCGAACGGGTCGTCGACGGCGACAGCCTGATCATCGAGACGGGCACCACCACGACCTATGTCGCCCAGGCTCTGACCGCCCGGCGCGGCCTGACGATTATAACCAATTCCCTCGATGTCGCGCGGAGCCTGGCATTCCGCTCCGACAACGCCGTCTATATGGCCGGCGGCCGGCTGACCCCGGACGACGGCGCCGCGCTCGACCAGTCGGCCGCCGATTTCGTCCGGCGTTTCCGGGTGAAATATTCGATCTCCTCGGTGGTCGGCATCGACCTCGAAGATGGCCTGACCGCCAATACCGTGGCGGAAGCCGATTTCAGCCGCCTCGTGATATCCCGCGCCGAGACGCCGATCATCGCGATCGACAGCTCGAAGTTCGACCGCAAGGGCCTGGTGCAGGTCACCGAGACGGATCGGGTCGGGCTGATCGTGACGGATGCCAGATTGAGCCGGGAGTATCGGCGCCTTTTCGACGGCATCGATGTCGCGGAATGCTGATCTTGTGTTGATTCAACATTCGCAATGGAGTATCCCGCTTTGGTTTTCGGAGAACGCTCATGTCTGACCAAAGAGAGATCCTTGTCTTCGGTAGCCACGTCTACGGCTCCTATATCCATTGCGAGCGCATCCCCCGGCCGGGGGAGACGGTCGCCGGAACGGGATATCGTCCCATGGTCCTCGACGACGGCGGCAAGGGCTCGAACCAGGCGATGTGCGCGGCAAGGCTCACTGGAAAGACCTCCCTCGTCAGCGCCATCGGCATGGACCGGGGCGGCGAGGAAGGCTTGGCCCTGCTTTCGGCGCAAGGATGCGACGTCTCGCGCGTGCTGCGCTCGCCGGACCTGCCGACGGGCGTCTCCCTTGCCGCCATCGACGGCGCGGGAATGTCCATCATCATAACCGACCCCGGCGCCAACCTGATGCTCACGGCCGACGCCGCAAAGAGCAACGAGGCGGTCTTCGGCCAGCACATGTTCTGCCTGCTGCAGTTCGAAAGCCCCAAGGACGGCGCCCTCGAAGCGGCACGACTGGCCAGAAAGCACGGCGCCAGAAGCATGCTCACGCCGGGGCCGATGGTCGCCCTGGACAAGGGTGATCTAGAAGGGCTCGACATCGTCATCCCGAACGAGACCGAAGCTGCGGAATTGCTCGGGGTGGAGGAGATATCGGACTATAGAGCCGCCGCACGCGAAATCTGCGCGCGCTGGGGGGTTTCCAACACGATCATCACCTGCGGTTCGCGCGGGGCGGTCGCCTGGTGGGAGAA
The DNA here is from genome assembly GCF_040812195.1 of Shinella sp. S4-D37. Classification (NCBI taxonomy): domain Bacteria; kingdom Pseudomonadati; phylum Pseudomonadota; class Alphaproteobacteria; order Hyphomicrobiales; family Rhizobiaceae; genus Shinella; species Shinella sp. S4-D37. Next base: position 425,043 of record NZ_JBFNXL010000003.1, read on the forward strand.
TGCGCTCGTCGAGGTCCCGGCCTTCAAGGTGGATGCGAAGAACACGATCGGCGCAGGCGACGCCTTCGCGGCATCTTGCGCACTGGCGCTCTGCCGCGGCTTCGACATCAGCCAGGCGCTACGCTTTGCGGCCGCCGTGGCCGCGATTTCAGTAAGCGCCGTGGGCGCCCCGTGGGCATCCTATCCATCCCTAGTACATGTCCACGATTTCCTGGCCGAATTTGGCGAGGCGCTCAAACTTCCTGGCGCACCTACATTGTGAATTTGGCGATGACGCCACACCTGGTCCACGAGGCGTCGCGACCAGTGTTCGGCCAGACAGCGAAAGATATGGTGCGGGAGCGGCGCCTCCTGGAGGCGAAGCGCCTGCTGCGCTTCACAATTCGCCCGATAGAGCCCGTCGAGGCATTCGCCTAGGCAGCCCGAGAGTTGCCCGACAGGCAATGCATCGGTCTACGGTCAATGTCGGATGACCGACGCTGCAAAGCTCCGGGTGTTCCAGGAGCAATTGCCATTCTGCGCGGGCGTGGCGAGCATCGATCTGGCGATCGACGATCTCGGCGCAGAGCTAACCGAGATGTTCACGGTCGTCAATGTCGTGCGCCATGGCGAGGGACCCTCCTGCGAACGGCTTCGTGTCATGGCACCGACGCTGTTGTCCGACACGGCTGTCGACTACGTCGACCTGGTGCCCGGACCCCGCCCGCCTGGCGAGTGAGCATCTGAGGATCAGAAAAAACGACCTCATTCACTACATGTTTAGTCCCGGCATTTGATGGATAGGATCGATCGTGAATCTTTCCGGCTCTGTTGTCCAGACTTTGCAGATGAATTCGTATGGCGTGAGGCCCCGAAGCGTCTTCAGCCGGCGGCCGAAATTATAGGCATCGATAAAGTCGGTCATGTGCCTGCGCAGCTGGTCATGGCTGTCGTAGTGGAAGCGCTTGACGGTGGCGTCCTTGATGGTGCGGTTCATCCGTTCGACTTGCCCATTCGTCCAGGGATGGCGGGGCTTGGTCAGGCGGTGCTCGACATCGAGATCGGCACATGCCGCCTCGAAGGCATGGCACCGGAAAGGCAAATTCTCAGCCCGCATGGCCTTGATGTCGTCCGGTGTCCAGCCGTCACCGGTGGGATCGGTGAAATGGGTGCCATTATCGGTTAGCACTGTGTGGATTTTGTACGGTACGGCTTTTGCGAGCGCCCGGAGGAAGTCACCGGCAACGCGTCGGGTTGCCTTCTCAACCAGTTGGGCAAAGGCGAACTTGGATGTTCGATCAATAGCGACAAAGAGATAGAGCCTGCCTTCGGCCGTCTGCACTTCGGCAATGTCGATGTGGAAATAGCCGATCGGGTAACTCTTGAACTTCTTCTTCGGCTCCTTGTCGCCTTCAACATCCGGCAGGCGCGAAATGCCATGGCGCTGCAGGCATCGGTGCAAGGATGAACGCGTCAGATGCGGGATCGTCGGTTGGAGCGCATAAAGGCAATCATCGAGAGGCAGCAATGTATGCCTACGAAAGGCGACAACGACCGCTTCCTCCTCCAGGGATAGGACCGTCGAATGCGGGTCTTTCGGCCCTGTCGGCAGATCGGCCAACGAGGTTCGTTTCTTCCACTTGGCGACAGTCTTCTGATTGATCCCGTATCGCTTCGAAAGTGCCCTCAGGCTCTCTTCACTATTTTGTATTGCTCTACGGACTGCCTCTGTCGTTGTGGCGCTCCCGTGCAGAATCTGTCCCATAGCGCATCCCTCCAAGCCTGGGAAAATAATGCACCATCAAATGCCGGGATCAAACAACTACATCGGGGCGACGACGCGCTTCTGGGGGCGGGCGGATACTTTGCCGATGGCAGTGACCGATCCACCGTACTGGCTGGCTTGAATGAGCAGAGGGCGAAAGCTTGGACGACGACCATATCAACAAAGACTACAATGACCAGCCACGCTATCGATCGGTCGCAGAAAACGGTCCGGGCGATCTCGTCGAGGCGCTCAAGAGCCTCGCCGGCTTTTCCGAGAAACCATTCCTGATAGTGCAGGCCGGTCAACTCTGCATGGTGGACAATCTCTTGAACGCTCTCGAAGACGACGTCATGTGTCATCAGGCCGATGACGATCGCCCGCGCGACAAGATGGCCTTGCTCGGCGCGCTGTCGCCAATGTGGATTTACGCTCCCTATGAGCTTCAACGGACCTGGCGTCCGCGCCGCGAAGAGGTGATCAAACTCGCCGACAGTGGCGGACTGGATTTCAAGGCCGGTCATCTCGAGCGTGATCTCGGCTATCGGCACTATGACCGCGAGCTCAGGGCCGAGCAGCTTCGCGATACGTGCCAGCGGCCGGAACTGGTGGCACAGATGCGCATTGATCTGCGGCGCGCGGAAATTGGCTTCACCACGCTGGAATTCATCCGGGTCGCCCTCGCCAAGCATGAGGTGAGTAAGAAGGGCAGCAAGAAGCCGCCGATCGCTTTCGCTCCCGGCATGGCGCGCCAGAACCAGTATTGTGGCTCCATGGAGTATGAGATGAGCAATGGCGGCACAATCATCGGGACTGTCACGCGCCGCGACATTGCCGAGACGATCAGGTTCATTCCGGAGACTGAGAACCCCAGCGATGATACGCTGGCTGGCTTCCGGGCTTACATGAATCCGCCCGACATCGATCCATTTGCGAGGGGTTGATCGTGAGCGAAGAGAAGGGGCCCGAACCGCCCAAGAGACAGAAGGCCTTCGATCTGCTGGCCTCGGTTGCAGTTTTTGCGCGCAAGAACGGCATCGCGCTCAACGATTCTGCCCTTGTCGATCGCTTCATGGCCGATGCCGAGCCGCGGCTGCGCGAAGCGCTGGCTGATCCGCTGATCCACGGGTCGCGAGTCGAGCGCCTGTTCGAGGCGACGGTGCTGAGCCTAGGACGCTTCAAGCTCCTGAAGACCGAGGACGTCGGCCAGCTAACAGATCCGAAAGACCGCAAGCTCGCCCAGGTGTTGCTGTTCTACGGCGAATGGGAGGTGAAGGGACCGATCCCGTTCATGGACGGCGATCAGATCGGTGGCGTGGAACTCGTCGTATACCCGGTCGAGCCGACGTATCACAACCAGGGCTGGGAAGGATCGGCATGGCGATCCGGATCTTCAGTGGCTTCTTCGCCGGCCAGACAATTGATGGCGACCAAGTCATCCAACTCGACGGCGAACCGGCGCCGGATTGGTTTGCCCCTTTTTCGACTTGGGACTTCGAAAATAGCAAGCTGCCGCTTTTTCTCGGCCGTATCCAGCCTCCGGCCTCGCCTGAGCAGCTTTCCCCCCTCCGTCGTAGACGAGAGGCGGGGTCCATTTTTGAAGGGTGCCAAATCGAATCCGGACGCTCTACCAAAGAAGTTACACAGGAGCGCGCATTGGCGGGAGTAGGAACGATGTCGATCTGGTTGTTGCACAAACTCAACCCAAGCCGACTTCAGCTTGCAAGCACCTCCTCAACCGCAAACCGCGCATTGTAGTCCTCCATGAAGCCCGGCAAGAATGCATTGCCGGCCTCCAGGGTGTCGATGCCAGAAAGCCGCAGTTCCTTGACCAACCGGTCCTGCAGCGTCCGGTTCATCCGCTCGACACGGCCCTTGGCCTGCCTCGAATTTGCGCAAAGAATCTCGATGTTTAGCTCGCAAAGCAAGCGCCCGAACTGGGTCATGCCCCGACCGCCCCTGGCATCCTTCTTCGCCACCCGGAACACCGAATGCTTGTCGGAATAAGAGGCAATCGGTGCGCCGTGACGCTCGAGATAGAGCGCCAGCGCCTCGAAATAGGTGAAGGCGCTTTCCGATCGCACGAAGCGCAGCTGCATCAACCTGCCGGTCGCATCGTCGACAAACACCAGCAACGAACATGGCGGTCCGCGATCCTAGAACCAACGATGCTCCGACCCGTCGATCTGCACCAGCTCGCCATAGGCTTCGCGGCGCCGTCGCGGCTGGTGAAACGTCCGGCGCTGCTTGCGTGACAGCCACAGGCCGGCTTCCACCATCCAGTTGCGCACCGTCTCGCGCGACACATGCAGGCCATCCCGCTCGGCCAGCTTCTCGGTCGCCAAAGTCGGCCCGAAATCCGCATAACATTCGCGAACCAGCGTCATCGCATAATCCCGAACCCCGTCACTGATCCGGTTGTTCGATGGCCGGCCGATCGCCTTGTGCCGGATCGATGCCGCGCCGCCAGTTCGTATCCGCGCCAGCAGCCGACGGACCTGGCGCTCGCTCAGGTCCAGCACATGCGCCGCCGACACCATGCTCATCCGGCCGGCGACCACCTTCGATAAAATCTCGATCCGCTGCAGATCGCGCTCGCTCATCGCAATCAATCCCATCTACAATCTCCCAGGCCTCATTCAGACCGGGAGTGTGACATTCCAACTTTGCGGCTACATTCCTGGCAACCAATAACTCAGACTACCGCTACGCCATAGGCCCGCTCATAGGGCTGCCCCTTTGCGCAACACCGCCCAGGCGATACGTGCGAGCTTGTCTGCCAGGGCCACGATCACGACATTGCGCTGGACGCCTCGGGACAACATCGTCTGGAGCCATTGCCCGATTGGTGTGTCACTTTGACTGAGCGTGTGTATTGCCGCTCGAGCGCCGTGGACCAGCAAAGTCCGCAGCTAGATGTTGCCGCGCTTTTTTCAAAAATAGAGCGGCAGGTAAGCCACTCTATATCTGATCGCCACTCGCAGAGACAGCGGTTACAATGATCTCCACCCCAAGTTCGGGACGGGCAAGTTTGGCTTCACCGCAGGCTCTCGCGGGCGCAAAGCCCGGCGGCACCCAAGCGTCCCAGACTGCATTCATTTCCTCAAAGTCTTTCATGCTGGCAAGCCAGATGGTCGCCTGCAACAGGTGGCAACGGGACGAGCCGGCCCGCTTGAGCAGGCTGTCGACGCGCTCAAGGCACGTCCGCGTTTGATCCGCGATGGTCTCGCCCTCCCCGACCTGGCCACACAGATAGACGATCCCATGGTGTTTAACGATCTTGCTCATACGTGTTCCGATATCAAGGCGTTCGATCATTCCGGGCGTCCTCTCTTTGTGTCACTGGCTATCCAAACATTCGGTCGGCATTCGCGGGCTGGACGGTCCGCAGCCGTCGTCTCAGGTTGTTCCAACCTGGCCATGGACGCCAAAGGTATCGGTTTCAGTGGCGCCCGAACGCGATATGCGCCCACTTCGGCGGGCGACTTCCCCAGTTCCCTCGCCAGGATGCCCACAACGGGCATTCCACATATCCGACCTTGGCATGGCCCCATGCCGCATCGGCTGAAGAACTTCATCTGGTTGGGACCCAGGCTCCCCAGTTGAACCGTTTGCACCACTTCAGCAGCGGTAATCTCCTCGCACCGGCAAACAATCGTACCGTCCGCAGGGGCGGTAATCCACTGAGGCGGGCGGTAAAGCGCATCGAGGAAGGGCCGGATACGCAATTGTGCATCGAGCGTCTTGCGGAAGGGATATGCAAGGCGATCCCGGTCCGAATCCGGCAGCCGGCCCAAGGCGTGCGCTGCACCGATGGCAGCCAGCCGCCCGCTTTGGCTGGCTGCGATTGCACCAGCGATCCCGCCTCCATCCCCGGCGATCCGCAGCCCGGAAAGGCTTGTTTGGCAGAATTCGTCGCGGCGGGGATGCCATGCCTGCTGGGCATCATTCCAGTCATGCTCGACACGCAGAAGCCGCGAGATCTGCGTATTGGGAACAACGCCATGGTGAAGCAACACTATATCGGCTTCCAGGCGATGGTGACGCCGCGCGACCTTGAACGAAACAGCCTCCACGCGTTCCCTGCCCTCAATGCTGAGGTCGTGCACAGAGCGAAACCAAGGAATACGCGCACGCCTGATGCACCGCATCATGCCGAGCCCTTTTGCAAGCAACTTCGGCGCCATTAGCGCCTGTGGCAGGTACGGTAGAGCGCGAAACGCATTCTTCGGCGGCGACGTCTCCAGGATGGCGGCGAGCGTGGCGCCCGCCGCCAGCAACTGGCAGGCCACAAGGAGCAGCAATGGCCCACTGCCCGCGAGCAAAACCCTGCCGGCAGGCACGGATCCGCCGGACTTGAGCGCAATCTGGGCCGCACCGGCATTTAGCACGCCCGGCAGTGTCCAGCCGGGAACGGGCGATGCTCGCTCCATTGCTCCCGTCGCGACGATGAGCTGCGGCGCCCTGAGTTGAACCGTGCGCCCATCCTGCAGGGCAGCGACCGTCAGATCCGGAGCAATATTCCAGACCGAGGCATCATAGAATCTGTCGATAGCCGACGCCGCGAAAGTCTGGGCCAATTGCCGACCAGCGGTATAGTCGACCCCCAGCATGGCCGCCAAATCGGGCGCCACCTCCAATATGTTGCGGTAGATTTGACCGCCGGGGCGGATCTGCTCCTCCAGTACCGCTGTCTTCAGGCCAAATTCGGCGCCCGCAACCGCTGCGGCCATGCCTGCCGGTCCCGCTCCGATAACGATCAGGTCATGTGTCATTTGAAACCCCCAGCCCTCGCGCCCCGTTGAGCAAGTGGACGTTCATGCCATCAGCGACTTCGACCATGCAGGACTGCACGTTCGGCCGGCCATCCACCTCAACCAGGCATTCGAAACAAACGCCCATCAAACACAGCGGCGAGCGAGGGGCGCAGGAGATCTGGGAACGACGGAGCGGAACAATGCCGGCCTCCATGAGTGCCAGCGCCAAGGGCAGGCCCTCGCGAACACTGACGGGACGGCCGTCGACCTGGATCATTACGCATGGCATTTGGGACGAGGACATAGAGCGCCTAAACATGGAAGCGCTCCGCCTTGAATGCCTGAATGGCCGCCGGTGGAGCGCCACCGCGAATCCAGTCCGCTATGGAGCCCGCATGGTGCGATGCCAAGGTAACCCCCGAATGGCACGTGACGACGAAAGCGCCGGGAAATTCCTGAGATTCCTGGTAGATCGGATAGCCGTCAGGTGTCATGATCCTGAGTGCGCCCCACGTGCGAACGATGTTGACGTCCGCGAGGATCGGAAAGGACAGCAGGGCACGCGCCGCAATGCTGGATAGAACATCGGTTGTCGATCGGTCATCGAAGCCGACATCTTCCTTGGAGTCACCGATCTGCACGCCGCCGTCGCCAGTCTGGCGAACGGTCGCCACTGGAAAATCAAGAAAGGGCAGTACTCTTTCACTGATCATGATTTGACCACGTACCGGTGTAACCGGCGCAATGAGGCCAACCATCGGTGCGAGCAGGCTATTGCCTAAACCAGCCGCGAGAACGATCTTCGGTGCCACGTGGACCACGGCGCCGCTGCGGACGTGGAAGAGACCGCCGCGATGTTCGATAGTGCTGACCTTCTGGCCGGGGCAGATTTCCGCGTGCAGAGCATCCAACGCCTGCGCGAAAGCGCGCAGCAGCCTCAGCGGACTGACATGACCATCCATAGCGCAATAGGACGCCCCCGCCACCTTTGGCCCGACATAGGGACAAAGTGCCCGGACAGCGGCAGTATCGAGCATTTCGAAGGAATATTCAGGCCCGATATCGCGGGCGAGCCCCTGCAGCAGGGTCGATCGCTTTTCAAGTTCTGCCTCGGTGAGACACAACGACAGCCCACCGGGCTGGGAGAGCTGGAGGTCGATGCCAGTACACGCGGTCAAATCATCGCGCAGCGCGGCCCAGAGACGTGCGGCTTCCATCGACCAGCGAGCATAGGCGGGCTTCCCAGCGCCCTTCCCCTGGACCCAAACCAGCCCGAAATTGCCGCGCGCAGCGCGAAAGGCATCATCCCCTTCATCGAGAACGCGCACGCTCTCTCCCGCGCGGGCCAGCCCGTAGGCGATGGACAGGCCCACCACGCCACCACCGACGACAACCGTATCGACCGCCTCTGGCATGCTCATGGCTTGCCCCCCAGGATGCGATCAAGCCCGAACAACCGGTCGAGAACGATCATCAGCACCAGCGTCAGGGCGATGAGGACCGTCGAAATCGCGGCGAGCAGGGGATCAATCGTGTTGGAGATGTAGTTGTACATGCGCACCGGCAAGGTCGTGGTGCCCGCACTCGACACAAAGATCGACATCGTCAATTCGTCAAAGCTTGTGACGAAGGCAATGATCCAGCCACCGGCAATACCCGGCACCAATTGCGGCAGTTCGATACGCCGGAAGACCGTCCAGCCAGAAGCCCCCAGCGACCTCGCTGCCTGGCTGAACGTGTGGTCGTAGCCAGTCGCCGCCGCAATGACGAGGCGCAGGACATATGGCAGCACAACAACGGTATGCGCGGCGGTCAACCCCCAGAGGGAGCCGGTCATGCCCAGATGCGAGAACAGGCGCAACAGGGCGATACCCAGCACGATCGCCGGCAGCATCAGCGGCGACATCAACAATCCTAGCGCCAGATCGCGACCGGGGAAGCGATGCCAGGCAATTGCCATAGCGGCGGGAACGGCGAGCGTGACGGCCAGGGTGGCGGATGTCGCCCCCAAACCGAGGCTGAGCCAAAAGGAGTCAATAAAGCTCGTCGCATTCCAGATGGCTTGATACCAGCGGATTGAAGCGCCATCGAACGGGAATGCAATGTAGCCCTTGTCGGTGAAGGAAACGAGTACAACCACGACCAGAGGTGCGACCATGAACAGCACGAACAGCCAGTGAAAGATGCGAAGCGCAATATGTGTCCGGCTCATTGAAACACCTGCCTGAAACGACGTTCGACGAAGCGGTTGACGCCCAGCGAGACTGCGAGAACGATGACAAGCAGCACCAGCGAGAGGGCCGCGCCGAGGGGCCAATTGAGATAGTTCAGGAACTCGTCATAGATCGTGGTGGACACCACCTTGAGGCGCCGGCCACCGATGATGGCGGGGGTGGCGAAGGCACTCGAAGCCAGAGCGAATACGATTAGCCCGCCCGAAAGCACGCCTGGCAGCACCTGGGGCAGAATGATCCGGGTCAAGGTCGTGATCGGCCCGGCACCCAGCGACTCCGCTGCCTGCTCGGTCGCCGGATCCAATTTCTGCAGCGACGTCCAGACAGCCAGGACGACAAAAGGCACCAGGACATGAACCAGAGCGATAGACATGCCGGTGAACGTATACATGAGCTTCAACGGCTCTGAGATGAGCCCCAGGGATATGAGAAGGTGGTTGATGACCCCTTCGCTGCCGAGCAGGATGGTCCAGCCGAGGGTTCGCACGACCACGGAGATCAACAGCGGTCCCAGGACAATGACAAAGGCAATGGCTCGCATTGCCGGTGACAGCCGACCGAGGATATAGGCTTCCGGCACACCGATCAGGATGCACACGATCGTGACGACAAACGCCATTTGGAAGGTGCGAAGAAAAATCTCGTGATAATAGTCGTCCGTCGCGATCTCGACGTAGTTGGCCGCGGTCAGACCGGCACCAACGCCATCTGCAGAGGTGAATGGCGAAAAGCTCAACGCAAAGGTCAGGATCAATGGCAACGCAACAAGAGCAAGGGCTGCAAGCAGGCCCGGTCCGGCAAGCCAATAGGGAAGAAGCGTTCGCCTCGTCATGACGCCACCCCTCGCGCCACGAGACGGGCATTTTCTGACGCCCAGGTCAGGCCGACGACATTGCCCTCGATGGCCTTCGGGAGGCCCACATTGGAATCTATGACCAGCATCGGACCGATCGGCGTGTCAAGCTGGTAAAGCCACCTGTCGCCCAGGAAGACCCGCGCCGAAACCTGCCCGCGCACAAGACCGCCGATCTCCGTGAGAGCGATTTTTTCCGGGCGGATCATGTAGTCGACCGCGCCGCTCAAGCCCCCACGCTCCGCAGGAAGCTCCAAGTTGCCGACTTGGACAGCGGCCCCGGACGCATTGCCCGCCAATACATTGGACTTACCCAGAAACGTCGATGCAAAGCGCCCGCTTGGACGCTCATACATCTCGAAGGGCTCGGCGACCTGCTCGATGCGGCCATTGTTCAGCAGCACGACCCGGTCTGCCAGCGACATGGCTTCTACCTGATCATGGGTAACCATGATCGTGGTGATGCCCAGCCGCTTTTGCAGTGACCGAAGCTCAATCTGCATTTCCTCGCGCAGCAAGGCGTCAAGGGCGCCCATGGGCTCATCAAGCAAGAGAACCGAGGGTTCGATAACGAGCGCGCGGGCCAGCGCAACACGCTGGCGCTGGCCGCCCGAAAGCTGACGCGGGTATCGATCGGCAAAGCCCTTCAGCCTTACGAGATCGAGCATCTGTGCGACACGCTCCTGGCGGTCGCGCTTGGGCATTCCGCGCATTTCAAGCCCAAAGGAGACATTGGCAGCCACGGTCATGTGCGGAAACAGGGCATAGCTTTGAAACACAATACCCAGGCCCCGCTTGCTAGGCCCCAGATGGGTGATGTCCGCGCCATTGAGGACAATGCGCCCCATGGTCGGCTCAACGAAACCGGCGATCATTTGTAGCGTGGTCGTTTTTCCGCAGCCGGAAGGGCCGAGAAGACAGACAAACTCGCCTTCGCCGATCGATAGATTGCATTCCTGAACGGCGATGAATTCGCCGTACGCCTTGTTCAGACCTTCTAACTCGAGAAAAGCCATAACGTCCCCTCGTTGGGCGGCTTGGCACCGCACATTCCTTCTTTGGTTTGGCCGACGTCGTATCGTTGGAGCCGGCAACCGCTCACGCATTCAACCACTTTGGTGCACATAAAATAACGGCCACAATGACAAAGAGGCATATACGGCTTCCACGTCGACCAATTTGCGAAATTCGCCTATTTTGCTGTGCTCTGAGCCAATCACTCTGCTATTGTATGAAGCTTCATCGCTAAAAGGAAAGAAAAACAATGCCGCTGCATATGCCTAGGTGTTATGAATGAAATCCCTGCTCAACCTTCGCCAGATCGAGATGTTTCGTGCCGTCATGATTTGCGGCAGCATTACCGGCGCGGCGAACTGGATGAATCTCACCCAGCCGGGCGTCAGCCGGACAATCGCTATTCTGGAAGCGCGGCTCGGTTACGCACTTTTTACAAGAAAGGGACGGCGTATCATTCCAACGGCAGAGGCCGAGGCGCTCTATCGTGAAGTAGAGAACAGCTATCGCAGCATCGAATATATAGGACAGATCGCCTTGGATATCGGCCTGCAGCGGGCAGGAGCGCTTCGCGTGGCCACCTTGCCGGCCTTGGCCCAATGGCTGGTCCCGCAGGTTCTAGGACATTTCCTATCGTCACGCCCCAAGGTGAGCGCCTTTGTGGAGAGCATGTCATCGCGTCAGATCGCTGAACTGGTCTCAACGCGGCAATTCGATGTCGGAATCGTGGAAATGCCGACTTTCCGCGCGGCGATCGAGGTTCGACCCCTCCCTCCAATCCCTTATGTCGCGGTGATCCCGCAAACCCACCGCCTAGCGGGCCAGGACGCGATTTCCCTCAAAGATCTGCACGGAGAACGCATGATTCTGTTGTCCCAGCACAGTTTTGTGCGCCATCAGATTGACAGCATGCTGTCTGCACTGGGCGTTGCGCCGAACGTCGTCGTCGAGACACCCAGCGCCTCCATCGCCTGCGGGCTTGCGGCCGCAGGAATCGGAATTACGCTTGTTGGCCGATCGACAGCAAAGCCGCTGGATGGCGCAGGTGTGGTGGTGAAGCCACTTGTTGAAGCCTTTCAAGGCAACCTTGGCGTGATCTTCCCGGAGATGGAGCAGGGTTCGCGTCTTGCAGCCGCGTTCGCAGACGACCTTCAGGCGTTCCTCGAGCCGACGTGACCCGCGGACCACTGCCCACCTGGTTACAAGCGGCCGTCCATCTTATCAAGAATTGCAGGCCGTTTGGCCCGCAGATCGACAGCGCGTTCAAAGGCGTGCGCCACCTGGAAAAGCAGGGGCTCCTGAAATGGCTTGGCAGCAAGTTGCACCGCGACCGGCAGACCATGTTCACCGAAACCGGAGCAGACCGAAACGGCGGGCCAACCCGTCACATTGAATGGCTTGGCAAAGCCGGAACTAGCCAAGAAGCCCCATTTGCTCACGCTGTCGATCCGAGGCGCTTCTTTCGTAGCGCCGGGCGTTGCGATAACATCAACCTCCAGGGCGGCATCGAAGGTTGCAGCACATAACTCGGCCCGCCGCCGCAGTGCCTGAAGGTAATCGGCGCTGCTCAATACGGCACCAAGCGCAATCCGATCGCGCAGAGATTCTCCGTAGGCATCGAAGTGCTCGCGCATCCATGGCTCATGCGCCGCAAAGGCCTCGCAGAGCATGATGACAATTGTCGTGGCTTGGTAATCCGCCAGCGGAGGCATATCGAGTTCCACGATCTGCGCGCCCTGCCCTCTCCAGATTGCGAGCGCGTTCTCGTACCCTTGGCGAACGGCGTCGCTCACCGCGCATTCGGTCTCATGCCATTGCGGAACGACGCCAATGCGCACGTCCTTGGCCTCGCGCTCGAGGCCTGCTGAAAAATCCGGCATCGGAAGGTTCCGGCTGGCAGGATCGGCCGGGTCATATCCCGCCACCGCTTGGAGCAGCATTGCGCAGTCCTCGACGGTCCATGCGAGGACACCGGGATGATCGAGCGAGAAGGCCAGAGGCAACACGCCGCTCCGGCTGCACAGGCCGTAGGTCGGCTTGATGCCGGCAACACCACAAAGGGCGGCCGGTTCACGGATCGACCCGCCTGTGTCCGATCCTGTGGCGCCCAATACCAGCCCGGCCGCTACGGCCGCGGCCGACCCACTGGAAGAGCCAGACGTAAATCGGTCGATGCCCCAGGGATTGCGCGCCGGAGGCCACGGCAGATCGAATGAGGGACCGCCCAGCGCAAATTCATGCGTCGCGAGTTTTCCGAGCATGGATGTGCCGGCCTTTGCCAGCAATGTGACAATATGGGCGTCCTTTTCAGGCAGCCAATGTTCCAACAATCTGGAGTGACCGGTCGTAGCGATGCCACGCGTCGCATAGATATCCTTGTGCGCGATAGGAATGCCATCAAGCCGACCGCGCAGGGTGCCGGCCATCATGCGGCTCTCGGCTGCCCTTGCATCCTGCCGCGCCTGATCCGCCGTAATGGTAATGAAGCTATGGAGATCATTGTCGAGCGCCGCGGTGCGGGACAGGCAATGCTCGACCAAATCAACCGGCGAGAGCTTGCGCGCGGCAATCAGGCGCGCCGCTTCCGCAATAGTTGGCGTCTGCATCAGATCTTGCCCTCCCCTTCGGCGCCGCGCCCGATCCAAGCATCGACCTTGAATATCTGTGCGGCTTCCATGCCACGGTCACGTCCGTGGCCCCGCACGCGCTCGAGCATTGGCCCCATCAGGGACCAGGCCTGATACAGTTCGTCAACCTCCTCAGGAGGCAACGCCAGGCCGGCGCGGCGGACCAGAATTTCGAACTCATCGCGAGAAGTATTGCCCATTCACGACTCCAGGATGATGCGCAACCAAGCCTCTAGCACGCTGGGGGGTATCAATGAGCGCGCCGGAGACTGGCGAGGAGCGGGTTCAATTCGCCGTTCTCGATAGCGCCGATAGATCTCAATAAATCCTCTTGCTGCACAGGATTAAGAACGCAGGAAACGACATTGAATTTGGCTTCCAATTCCGCCCAGGTCAGCGGATTGCTGGCTTCGCCCCGGGGCGCCGTCACGTCGGAGACGAAACGTTCACCGCCGCTCAAGACGGTCACGCACGCCAACGTCTGCGCAGGGAATTTCTCGTCCAGCGCTGGATCGAGCGCCAGCGAGACTTTGGATGCGAGGGCCGTCACCTCGTCCAGCCCCAAGACCCTGGATGTCAGGGGAAGCAACGCGCCCGGCCCAACGATTGCGGCGAGCGCCAGGCAATAGGGAATGCTGTACTGGACATCGACAAGGTGGTTCGGACGCACCGAGTTGGAGATGCGCAGCGCTCCGCCATAGGTCTGTACGTCGATTGCCTCGATAGAGTGCGGGTCTAGGCCATATTGATCGACCAGCCCCAACAGAGCATCGAGTGGCGCGTGGACATGCCGGCAACAAGCATAGAGCTTGAAATAGGTTCGGCCAATGTGGTGCGCTGACCCTAGGCCCAGGTTCGCCGGAAAACGGTAATGCAGAGTGCTATCGAGAATATTGCGCGGGCCGGTATGCCCCGCTTCAGCCAAAGCGAGCGCCGTCAATCCGGTCACCACCGACCACGGAATCCCCTCCTTGACGTCGCTGCCCTCCGGAGGCGGCGTTTGCGCCGGCGCGCTGGCGAACAGTTGGTTGGGCGAGCTTTCGCCCGCTATCGCCAGGGCATGTTCAACAATATGGCGTGGCGTCTCGCGTAGCGCAGCAGCCGTGGCCACGACTGCATAGGCAGACCAGGTTCCGGTATTGCCGTAAGTCAGGCGGCCCGCACCGATGGTCACGCCAACTTCATAGCCGATCACAATGGCACTGATCAGTTTCACCAGGGAGGCGCCGGTTTCGTAAGCCAGGGAAATCGCCGTAGGGATCACCGCGGCGCCAGGGTGCCCGCGGGCCATCCTGTGGCCATCGTCAAGATCAAGCGCTGCCGCGGCAGCGCTGTTGGCCCAGGCGGCGCCTATGGCGGAGGATGAAAGACCAGAAAACCATATGGGTACAGATCCAGCGGCCAATGTGGTCAGTGCTATGCCTCGAACGGCGGATGCGCCCGGGTTCAATGTACCCGCTGCGGCAGCACCCAGGAGATCAAGAATGCACCGCATCGCCGCCCGCTCCAGTGGCCTAGGCACCGGCATTCCACGCTCGGAAACAATATAGTCGGCGATCTGCTGCACGACACTCCGCCGATCGATCCGATCGGCGGAGTTCTGAGACAATTCATTGGTCAGAGAGCTGCTCAACGCTCGATCTCTCGGTTCCAGCGATCAGTCCACTCCGCGCGAACAGGATTGATCACCGAGTAGTCCACCGACTGCAGGGAGCTCACCTTCTCCTCACCGAAAACGACTTTCGCTTCCACCTCCGGCGACAATTTGGTGTTCGGGTTGACCGGTCCGAGCCCAGTGGCTTCCGTGAAGACGGCCTGAATTTCGGGGCTCAGCAGATGCTGGATGAAGGCCTGAGCCTGCTTGGGCTGCGGCGCGTTGTTGACGACGCAGACCTGACTCAAGATCACCATCGCCCCTTCCTTGGGATAGACGAACTTCACCGGCGCACCTTGTGCTGCGAGGATTGCAGTACGAGCATTGTTCCAGACACCCAGGGCCGCTTCGCCCGTTTGCAGCAATTCGGCAATCTTGCCCGGATTGGGCTCGAATGCCAGTACGCTGGGCTTGATCCGCTTCATCGCCTCGAAACCCGGATCGATGTCGCTTTCGCTGCCGCCATTCAGCCGCGCCTGCATGATCGCGGTCAGCAAACCAAAACCATTGCTGATTGGCGGAATGATGAGTTTGCCGGCGTATTTTGCGTCTTCGAGATCCTTCCAGGAGGTCGGAGCCGGCCAGCCATTCCGCTCGAAAACCTCCGTGTTGTACACAAGGCCGGTCGCCCCATAACCCAAACCGATGGCCAGATCACCGTCGACACGCGCGTTCGGATAGACGGCACCCGAATTTGAGCCGTCTTCCAGCTTGGCACACAGGCCGGACCGGATCGCAGTGTTCATCGGGCCATCATCGACGATGGCGACGGAAAGTTCCGGTCTGTCTTTCTGCGCCTCCAGCTTGGCGACCGTATCAGTCGAATTGCCAGCAACATAGACGACTTTGATGCCTGTCGCTGCTTCGAACGGAGGAATGATCTTTTCGACAAAGGCAGTTTCCACCGACCCGCCAAACCCTGCCACATACATGGTGTCCTGGGCATTCGCATTCGCCAGACCCGCCACCAGCGAAGTGCTTATAACGGCCAGGCATTTAGCGTACGTATTCATTGCGTTCCCCTTTTGAACCAGCAGTTAATGACCTATTTGGCCCGCCGGAGGTTCTTTTGCTGCCCTCCAGTCCACCCTATTGTAGGCATGGCGCTTCATATGAAAAATCAAAATATGAACGCACCTTATGCCATAGTGGTATGTATGGATCGCAGCGACGCGACCATTTTGAATAACAGCAAGCGATGGGGTGGACAAATGGCACCTTGATGAGGTTTGTAATCGCGATCGCCGGCAAAAAGCACTGGCTGTGGCGCCGTCGACCAGGACGGCTTCGTCCTTGACGTTCTAGTCCAGAACCGCCGAAATACCAAAGCTGCAAAGCGATTGATGCAAAAGCTGCTGAAGGGGCAAGGCCGTTCGCCACGTGTGATTATCACCGACAAACTCCGGTCCTACGGCGCGGCGAAGCGGAAAATCATGCCCGGCGTCGAACACCGTTCACACAAGGGTCTGAACAATCGGGCGGAAAACTCCCATCAGCCGATACGAAAACGTGAGCGGATCATGAAGCGCTTCACGTCAGCCAGGCATCTTCAGCGCTTTGCATCCATCCGCGACCCGATCCCCAACCTCTTTCAAATCCCACGCCACGACATCCCATCCAGCCACCATCGCGAACTGCGAGCAACAGCCATGGAGACATGGCACCAGATCGCGCGCCTCAACGCCGCCTAAACCAAAACTATAACCCCAAACGTTGACTATGCTGCGTTAAGTTTACGGTGCCCATGGCGTCCATCATCTCGACGTCGATGGCTGAGTCTGCTGCACTATGGCAGCCCGGGACATCGCGCGGCCCTGGGCTGCGTGCCGGTTACAGATCGTGGGTCCGAACTCATGTAGAACTCCACCGGTGCATCGCCTCCCTTCAATCGGTCTCAATCGTGTCGATTAACAAAGCACCGAGCCGTGACATTGCGGCCGAAACGGAGGTGCTACCGAAGGAGCTCCTGCAGTCCCTCGGCGGTTTCTTCCTTACGGATAAGCCGCGGAAGAATATCGTTCTGGGATCTGAACTCGGTACCGTACAGGGCGGAGAACAATTCGATGCCGGATTGATGAAGCGGCATGGCAACGCCGGTTATGGCAGCGAGTTCGACCATGGCCTGCAGTCCGAACGGCACGTCCTCAGTCACGTAACGTGTGTCGGTGGAGGTGGGACCTTTCACATGCGGGCGCGTCAAGGCGATGGCTTGGGCCATGTTATCGATCGAGCCTCGCTCGACAGGGAAGGAGTGGACATAGTGGTCGACGACAGAGCGAACCTCCAACCCGTAAGACGTTGCGAGGGCCAGCCTTTCCTCATCAAGGCGCTCGATCAGTTCTCCCACACCCGGCGTGATTCCGCCATAGCTGGACCAATCCTCGCCCCTCTCCATGCGCGTGAAATTGCACAACGCAACGGCCATGTGGCCAGCAGCATTGATGTTCGACAGCGCGATCGCCAGGGGATTCGGCTTGATCTCGAAGCTTATACCAAACAATTCGCTGCACATGGCCTGGCCCGCCACGCTCGATCGCGTGGGCATGGCGGCGATATCCAGCTTTTTTCGCAGCAAGGATACGAAGACGCCGTCCAAACCTGTGCTGTGGGCAGTCACGGCGGTGGTGGCCCAGGATATCACGGAAATCTGGAGCCCGCGGGCGCGCGCCTCCTTGATGAGAAGCGCCCCGCTGAGCGACAGTTCGGCGCTGACGATGACGGTCTGTCCGTCTGCGAGGTGAGGAACCATGGCGTCGATAATTCTCGCATGCCCGTTGGCGGGGACGGCGACAATAATGACTTCGGCGTCCCTGACTGCTTCGGCGATCGATCGCGCGACCGGAACCTGCCAAGTCCCTTCGCAGATGCCTGTCGCAGACAACGTGCCCTCCGACGACAGGCGCCCGAGATCCTTTCCGGATGGCGAATCGCTGGTTCAGATGATGGGCGAGGATAAGGCTTTCGATTACCTCAAAGCCCTGAACGCGAACGTCAACAGCTACACCAAGTCCGGCGTTGCGCCGGGCAAGGCGGTTGCGCGCGGCGAGACCACGGTGGGCATCAACTATGCCCAGGATATTCTCGTTGAAAAGAATGCCGGCTTTCCCATCGAATTGGCATTGCCCTGCGAGGGAACAGCCGCCGGCGTCGATGGCATGTCGATTGTGAAGGGTGGACCCAATCCCGAAAACGCAATCGCGTTTTATGAGTGGGCGCTGACGCCCGACGGGCTGTCGGCGGCGGCCCAGGGTGGCTTGCTCCATGATCCGGCAAACGTGAACTCCAAGCGGCCGCAGGGAACCGAAGTGCTGAGCACCGCCAAGCTGATCGACTACGACTACGCCAAATTCGCCGCAAAGGACGAACGCGCGCGGTTAATCCAGCGTTGGGAAGACGAGGTAAACATTAACCACTGATCTGAGGCCGCACAGGCGAAGTTTGTCGGCGCTTTGCCTGTGCGACCCTCTCGCCCTTTGATCGGCGTCCAACAGAAGAACTCCAGAAAGCATTTCCCGGCATGGGCTTCAGCCGGTCGGTGACCGAAGCCCTATCCGTGCCGTGAGGCTAGGTCATCCCTGCGTGTGCGTAACTGATTTTCCACCCCACGCAGATCTGACATGAAACAGCAAGGAAACAGGTGTGACGAACAAGAACATGTACCTCAGCAACATAGACCTGATCATATTTGATTGCGATGGCGTGCTGATCGACAGTGAGTATCTTTTCAGCGCGACCATTTCCGAAACACTGAAAGATTTGGGCATCGATTTGCCTGCATCGGAGGCACACCGGAAATTCACCGGCACGCCCATGACGGGCATTATGGAGATGTGCCGCACTGAATACGGCGTCACCGACCCAGCCACGCTGGCCCGTTCCACCAATGAAAGGTTTTATGAGCGGTGTCAGGAGCGTCTGAGAGCAATGCCGGGCATTGAAGACGCCATTTCCCGGGTCAAGCGGCCTAAATGCGTGGCGTCCAACAGCACGCTGGAGCGGCTAAGAAACAGCCTGGGTATGCTTGATCTATGGAACGCCTTCGCCCCCGACATCTTCAGCGCCGAGCAGGTCTCACGCCCGAAGCCTGCGCCTGATCTGCTGCTGCTTTGCGCAGAAAGGTTCAAAGCGCGCCCCTTCGCCTGCGTGATGATAGACGACAGCGCGCATGGAATGGCCGCCGCGGTTGCTGCCGGAATGATCCCGATTGGATTTATCGACCCGAAAGATCCGCGGCAAGATCGCCATTCCACCCTTTCGGACCACGGAGCGCATGCCGTCGCCTTGGGGGCAGGCGCAATCCTGGACATATTGGAAAGCATCGACAGGCAATTGGCCGAGGACTTGCAGACAGGACATAGTACCGAAAAAAGTTTTGCGTGCGAGGATTGACTTGACTATGACGGGCGTTGTCCTGTGGCCATGAAACGCTTCAAGAAAGGCTTAATGTGCCCGACAGTGCTTTGTCCGATACCGAAAGCGCGCATCTGGCTGCGCGCGTCGTCTGGCTGTATTTCGTCGGCGGATTGACCCAACAGGAGATCGCAGAGCGGCTACAGATTACCCGCCTGCGCGCCAACAAGCTGATCGGTCAGGCGCGGATTGACGGCTCTGTCGTCTTTGATATTCGTTTGCGGCTTGCCGAATGCGTCGCGCTTGAAGAGGCCCTTAAGGAGCGTTTCGGTCTGGAGGACGTCTGCGTCGTGCCAAGCGTTCCCGATTATGCCGAACTCCAGCGGGTCGTCGGAGAGGCGGCCGCGGCCATGGTCCATACACTGGGGTCGGGCCGAAAGGGGCTTGGTGTCGGTTGGGGCAGGACGCTTAGCTGCTGCGCGAGGCGGCTGGACGATTTGCGCTGGCCCGACCCATGGGTCGTCGGCCTGATGGGCGGTGTGTCCCGCGGCTCTGGCATCAACACATTCGAGGTGTCGACGGCTGTGGCCCATGCGCTTGGCGCAGAGTGCTATTACCTGACCGCACCCATCTATTGCCCCAGTGCTGAAAGCCGCCAGATACTGAGTTCCTACGACCAGATCGCAACTGTTCTGCAGCGCGCCGAAGAAGCGGAAATGTGTCTGGTATCGTGCAGCGACCTGTCCGACCGCAATCCGATCATGTCAATCGGGATCGTCAAGCAACTCGTGAACGAATTGGAGAGCTTGGGTGCGATCGGCGAAGTGCTGGGCTGTTTCATGGATGCCGACGGAGGCATCGTTCCCCACCCGATCAATAGCTGCGTCATGGCGCTGCCGTTGGAAAAATTGCGCCAAAAGCCGATCTCCATCTTGGCGTCCGGCGGATTGAACAAATTGCCGATCATACGCTCCATTCTGCGTGGCCGATACATCAACAGGCTGGTAACCGACGAACAGGTCGCGCAGGAATTGGTGAATTAGCAATTGATGGGGTTTCGACATCTAGCAAGATGGCTGCGCGCACCTGCCGAATTGCGTATCCTATGGAAGATGCGCAGCCACCCCGCAGCGTCCTCACCACCGCATGCGCCAGGTCGGGAACAACGTTGACTGTAGCAATCATCCGCCCGCCGCCTACGTGGACACGATCTCGTCACGAGCGCAAGGCGATGGCCGATCCAGGAACGACCCTCGAAGTGGTCGAGGCCGAGTTCCTCCTTGAATTGCTGATGCGCCTGCGCGCAGATCCAGCGTGCCTTGATCGCACCGGCCAGTTTCTTGGTGGGAATGTCTGCGGGTAAATTCGCGAGGTAGTATTTCCGCTCGCCGTTGAAGCGATGCTCGCCTATCATCCAGGTCTCCTCATCAGGCATATGTTGCGCCCCCGAGCGCCGATGCGCTGTGGTGGACCGGCAGCGATGTGCACGCAAACGGCGGCAAAGCGCGCGACCAGGCGCCCTTTCGTTCCCCGGCACCAACTGACCTGCCGCCATTTCGCATCTTCGAGCATTGCCTGGGCGGGACGTGAGCTTGGAGGACGTGGTAGCCGTCGGAGGCAGATCGTCTGGTTTCCTGAGCGCGTTGAGGCACGGCTTTCCGTTAACGCCAGGACTCATGCGCTTTGATGAGCAAGACAGGCATCAGTTACTTTTGGAACGCGTGACAATCACGCCGGGCGTGTAGCCGAAGGCTTTCTTGAACGCGGTCGTGAAGTTCGCCGCATTCGAACAACCGTAAGCGCGAATTTCCCCGCACCTTTTGCTGTTGAGTGCTCTCATGCATGAGTTGTCCACCAAAATAGATGGACACCAGTGATGGAAGAAGATGAGCAGAAACTGCGGGTGAGACTTGTCGGCCGGAACGGTCGACGCCGCTACGACCCCGCATCGAAGGACCGTCTTGTCGCGGCCTGCCATGAGCCTGGCGTGTCGGTATCGAGGCTTGCGCTCGAACACGGGGTCAATGCGAACCTCCCGTTTGCACCATGGATTCAGATTCGCCGCAAAAAGGGAAATCCCCGTGAGTCAGCAATGGAAACCGTTGGTATAAAACGTATGTGTGGGCAAATAATGCTAGGGCCGTGGCGATGCCCAGGCGTGCAACTTTTGACTGTGTCACCTGAGCAATCGACGCGCAACGATGAGCTATTGCAACATGATGGGTAACTTGGAAAGCCAGCCTTGCCCCCGACTGGCAGGAAGCATAAAAGATGTGATTTACTAGTAATAGGATCGCCTTCTAAATGTCGAAGTCCGAGTCGTCCTCCGCGAAAAGTGTCGCTCCCGCCCTCACACGCGGACTGAAGCTTCTCGAGTTCATAGCCCGCAGCGACGAACGCCAAACGTTGACCGATATCGCCAAGGAGTTGGACATTGCAATGAGCTCCGCACATTCCCTGTGCAAGACGTTGCAGGCCGATGGTTATATCGAGCGATTTTCCGACGGATCATTCGACCTGACGCTGAAGGTGCTAGATCTCGCCAGTTCCAAGATCAACAAGTATGACATAGTCCAGCATTTCTACGATATCTGCGACGAGATCCCCCTGATCCGAGAAAATGCGGCCGTCATTTCGGTGCTGGACGGCGGCGACGTCTTCTATATCGGCGTGCGCAATTCACCGCAGCCGCTGGGCGTCACGTTCAAGGTCGGAATGCGTCTTCCCGCCTGCTGCACGGCAACCGGAAGGGCTTTTTTGGCAGCCATGACCGATCGGGAGGTGAAGGCGCTCTACCCCGCCGAAAAGCTGCCGCAGGTCACCAAGGCCAGCACGGAAACCCGAACGGAACTTCTGTCCATCCTCGCCGAGGCACGCAGGAACGGCTATGCAGTGGAGAAGGGCGGTACGCGCCCGCACATGTATTCCTACGGCGTACGCCTCACGAGTTCTGTGGGGCGGTCGACGGCCAGCGTCGCCGTTATGCTTTACGAAAGCGACGCTACGCCAGAAGTCGAGATCAACGCCGTCGCCGCGGTGAAGGAACTCGCCACCCGCTTGTCGCGCTTTGGCCAGATCGTCGCCTAACTCTGATTTGCCCCACCCCCTCTGACCTGGAGCTTGACGGCTCCGCCGATATTCGGTATCTAAAACGAAATTCATCATATGGAATTTGATTTCACATATCGAATTCCATATGGTCAGGGAGGGGACTTTGACCAAGTTTATTGCTGCGGCCGTGCAGGCCGCCCCTATTGGCGGCGACACGGCCGCGACCGTGGAAAAGACGAAAGCTCTGATCCGCGACGCCGCGAGCCGTGGGGCAAATGTCGTCGTGTTTCCGGAGGCATTCATTGGCGGATATCCAAAGGGCGCGAGTTTCGATATTCATATCGGCGGCCGTACGCCTACTGGCCGCCAGGAATTTGCCGATTATCACGCAGGCGCGATTGCCGTACCGGGCCCTGAGACCCACGATATCGCCGAGGCCGTGCGCGAAGCCGGCATTCACCTGACGATCGGCGTCATAGAGCGGGACGGTGGAACGCTTTATTGCACCGCCCTCTATTTCACCCCTGACGGATTTGCCGGCAAGCACCGCAAGCTGATGCCGACGGCTGCGGAGCGGCTGTGCTGGGGCTTCGGCGACGGCTCCACCCTGGGCACAGTGGATACGCCCTGGGGTCCAATGGGCGCTGTGATCTGCTGGGAAAATTACATGCCGATGATGCGTATGGCGATGTACGGCAAGCGTGTCGCCATTTATTGCGCACCAACGGCGGACGACCGCGACAGTTGGGCTGCCACCATGCGCCATATCGCGCTGGAAGGCCGCTGTTTCGTAATATCCACCTGCCAGTATCTGACGCGCGCCGACTTTCCCGCGACGATGGTCAACCGGATCACGGAAGAGCCTTCGGACGTCCTGATGCGCGGCGGCGCCATCATAATCGATCCTCTAGGGCGGGTGGTCGCAGGTCCCGATTACTCCGGCGAGACGATCCTGACAGCAGAACTAGACACGGACGACATTGCACGCGCGCAATTCGATTTCGATGTGGTCGGGCACTATGCCCGACCCGACGTCTTTACCTTGATTGTGAACGAAGACCCGCAGTCGCCTGTCGTGGCCACGCGGACACCGTAGGCGGACCAAAACCTCAGCTGTCCATTTTGAACCCGCTCCTGTCCATGGAGCGGGCGTTTCTCGTTGGGTTAGGTTATTGAATCAAAATAATTATTCTAAATCTAGCGGCATCACGGCATTGACAGGACTTCATAATTCTTTATACAGAAGAGGCTTCGATATTTCGAATTATGGATACATTGTCCGCTATCTGGCGGCTGCGAGGAGGGGTCGATGGTCTTTCATGTGGAGTATTCGCGGACGGTTCCAGAGCGCAGACCTGAGGGCCACCTGCCGGCGGCCCCCCGTCATGCATTGCGCTGGACCAAGCCGGTCGCGACCATCGTTTCTGATTACTTCGCCTTGCAGGGGGCGGATCTCCCCTGGGACAGCCAGGACGCGTTCTTCCGCCTAGGCCAGGCGAGTTTTTCCGGTCCGGATGGCCCGGAAGCATCCGAGATCATGCGCAGCACCGATGAGGCAGGCCATATCAACGCGGTGATCGTCGGTTACTGGACAGACGCCGTCGCTCATGCCCGGTTCTGTCTCAACGCCCCGTTGATCTCGTGGTTCGCCGACGAGGCGCGCCTGTCAGGGCCGAACGGTGTTTGGCGTGAGACGATCCGCGTACCCTATGACAGGCATGAGACGATCTATTCAGAAGACTGGTATCGGGTTGGTATCGGGCGAACGACGGACAGCGTGATCGTTCCGATCACCACCAACGGCTTCTTCGGCGCCGCGCGCGACCGCATTCCCCTCTCGGCAATCGACCACCTGCAATCGGCGCACGGAATGACGATGCCGTGCGCCGACAAGGCTATTGCCGGGAAGGGCCAGCGGCTGTTGGTACTGGCGCCCGTCAACATGGTAACTCTGCGTTCCGGACAATACTGGGCCCACGCAGGGGATGAGCAACTCGGCGACTATGTCGACAACATGCGTCCGCGGCTGATGACGGGGATGAACTACCTGCTCGACAACAAGCAGGAAACCGGGACGCTTGCCCTGCGCGTGCTGACCAACCTCGCCGAGGACGGGACGGAACTGAAGGAGACATCGGTGGTCGCCCATTTCCTCTCCCTTGAAAATCTCGAGGGATGGGCGGCATCCCACAAGACCCATCTCGATATCTACCGGCATGCCATCGCGATGAACCGGAAGTACAAGCAAGACCGCGAGTTCGTTTCCTGGCACGAGCTTTTCGTGAGCCTGACCGCACGGTTCGACTATGTGAACTGCCATCCGAGAACAGGCTTACTGCCCTTTGTGGATGCATTCGATATCGGCTGATACGCGGGTGGGAAGTCGACGAGAAGAGCAGGCCACGCCCTTGACAGGGGTATGTAAACGGCACAGAATTCATCATCATGAATTAAATTCGATATACGGAACAAAAAGAGGGAATTGTCATGACTGTCATTCGCCCGACCAGGGAGGAGCTCCGCTCCGTCGCGGAAAGCCTGTCTCTCGATCTGCCGGACGGCGATCTGGAATTCTTCCATGGTGCGATGCAGCCCGCGTTCGACCTCTATGACCGGGTCGACGCCGAACCGGATTATCTGCCGCCCGTCAAATATTCGAGAACGCCTGGCACCAGACCGGCGGAAGGTTCCGATCCACTCAACGCATGGTATGTCCGCACGGACATAAAGGGAGCCAGCGAGGGAAAACTCGCCGGACGTACGGTTGCGATCAAGGACAACATCGCCGTCGCCCACGTACAGATGATGAATGGATCCTCGATCCTCGAGGGCTATGTTCCCGATGTCGATGCGACGGTGGTGACACGCTTGCTCGACGCCGGCGCGACAATTTCCGGGAAGGCGCAATGCGAGTTTCTCTGTCTCTCTGGCGGCTCCCATACAGGTTCACAGGGACCGGTGCGCAATCCGCACAATCCAGCTCACTCGGCCGCCGGATCGTCATCCGGCTGCGCGGCGCTCGTGGCGAGCGGTGAGGTCGACTTGGCGATCGGCGGCGATCAGGGTGGCTCGATCCGTACGCCCGCTTCCTACTGCGGGATTGTCGGCATGAAGCCGACCTGGGGCCTCGTTCCCTATACCGGCGCGATGCCGATCGAACTGACGATCGATCATCTCGGGCCGATGACGCGCAACGTCGCCGACAACGCCCTCATGCTGGAGGTGATTGCTGGTCCCGACGGGCTTGATCCGCGTCAACCCACGTTTCTCCAGGCGCAAGCCTACACCGACGCGCTGGGCAAAAGCGTGGAAGGCTTACGGATCGGCATCCTGAGCGAAGGCTTCGGCCATCCGGAATCCGAAGCAGAGGTGGATGCAAGCGTGCGTAGCGCCGCTGCCCGGTTTCACGATCTCGGTGCGTTCGTGGAAGAAGTTTCGATACCAATGCATCGGCTCGGCCCGGCGCTCTGGATGGTCGTGGCCTTCGAGGGCGCCACCGAACAGCTCATGAAGGGCAATGGTCACGGCTACAACTGGAAAGGTCTCTTCATCACCAGCATGGTCGAGGCTCAAGCCGCATGGCGCACGCGCGCCAACGAACTGCCGGACACAGTCAAGCACACGATACTTATCGGCGAGAGCATGATCCGCGCCGGCGGTGGACGCTATTACGCCAAGTCACAGAACCTAACGCGAAAGCTGCGGCAGGAGTACGACGCTGCGCTAGCGCGCCATGACATACTGCTTATGCCAACGACGCCGATGAAAGCGCCGCCCCTTCCGGGCGCCGATTCATCCCGGTCGCTGGCGCTCCGGCGCGCTACGGAAAACATGAACAACACATTTCCGTTCGACCTCACAAGCCATCCGGCCATCAGCATTCCGTGCGGCAAGGCTGACGGCCTGCCCATCGGGATGATGCTCGTCGGACGGCACTTCGACGAAATGACCCTCTATCGCGCCGCCCACGCCTTTGAACAGACCGTAGGGTAACCATCAACTGTTGAGAACAGCCTGAATCTTTAATCTGCAACAAAAAGGGGAACAAAATGAGCATATCCAGACGTGAATTCCTAAAGACGGCAGCAGTGTCTTCTGCGGTTTTGGCTGTTGGCCCGGGTCTTCTGAGCAGCAAAGCGTTTGCTGCCGACGATATCCTGGTCGGAGGTATCCACGATCTCTCTGGTGGCCTCGATCTTTACGGCAAGCCGATGGCTGACGCCTTGATCCTGGCGGCGGAAGAAATCAACGAGGGGGGTGGGCTGCTCGGCCGCCAGATCAAGCTGATCACGCAGGATCCGCAGTCCAACATGCAGCAATACACGCAGATCGCCCAGAAAATGGCGCTCGGCGACAAGGTAGCCGTCGTTCAGGGAGGCATGACGTCGTCGTCGCGTGAGGTCATTCGCCCGATTTTGGACAAGGCGAAAACGCTTTACTTCTACAACACGCAATATGAAGGCGGTGTCTGCGATCGGAATACCTTCTGCACCGGCGCAACGCCGGCGCAGAACCTCGCGTCAGCCGTGCCGGAGGCGATCAGCCGCTTCGGCAAGAGGATCTACGTCGTCGCCGCGGACTACAACTACGGCCAAATCATTTCCGAGTGGGTGAAGAAGTACGCCAAGGAGCACAGCGGAGAGGTCGTCGCCGTCGAGTTCTTTCCGCTCGATGTCTCCGAATTCGGCCCGACCATCCAGAAGATCCAGGCCGCCGCGCCGGCCATGGTATTCTCGGCACTCGTTGGCGGCGCGCACGTTTCCTTTTATCGACAATGGGCGGCGGCAGGTCTCAACGGGAAGATCCCGCTGGTCTCCAGCACATTCAGCCACGGCCAGGAGCAGATAGTCCTCTCGGCCGAGGAAAGCAACGGCATAATCACCTTCGCAAGCTACTTCGAGGCAATCGACTCTCCTGTCAACAAGGCTTTCTTGGACCGCTGGCACAAGCGCTTCGGCGATGACTATCCCGTTGTGACCGAATTTGCCTCCAACACATATCAGGGCATGCATCTCTGGGCCAAGGCCGTCGCGCACGCCGGCACCACCGATCGTATGGCGATTATCGAGGCGCTGGAAACCGGCATTTCCCTCGATGGGCCGAGCGGCAAGGTCACGATCGATCCGCAGACCCATCACGTAAAGCTCGACGCCCGCATGGCCGAGACCGAGAACCAGAAGTTCAAGATTCTGAAGCAGTGGGATCAACAGGCGTCAGTAGACACCCAGGCGGTCTGCAATCTGAACGAGAACCCCGACACAAACGAACAGTTCGTCATCAGGCCGTAACGACGGCCCCTCCCGAAGCTGTCCGGCCGTCAAAGGTGGCCGGACAGCTTGAAAGAACCTTTCACGAGCGCTGTCTCGCTCCCGCTCCGAGTACGGAGGGGGCGGGCCATTGCCATTACAAAGGATGCAAGCCGTGACCTTTGCATTAACCGCCGGGCTAGAGATTCTCGCCGGCGTTTCGAGCCTCATTCTCATCGCCCTCGGCCTCGCCATTGTCTTCGGCATGATGCGCGTGATCAATCTAGCCCATGGCGAATTCCTGATGCTGGGCGCCTACACCGCCATTGCAGCGGTAAAGCACGGCGTGAATTTCTACATCGCCATTCTCTTCGTCGCGCCCGTCGTCGTGGGCTTGCTCGGGCTCGTCGTCGAGCGCTTGGTCGTTCGCCACCTCTATGGCCGCATCATCGACACGATGCTTGCGACATGGGGTCTGTCGCTGCTCTTCGTCGGCTTGGTCACCACGGTCTTCGGGAACACGACGACCGGTATCTCCTCGCCGATCGGGGCCGTGACGCTGGGAAGCGCTAATGTCAGCGGCTACAAATTCTTCATCGTCGGCGTGGCGGTCGTGACGGTGCTTCTCCTGGTGCTTCTCTTCAAGAAAACAGAGTTCGGGCTGATTGCGCGCGCGACGATGCAGAACCCGGACATGGCCGCCGCGGTCGGCGTCGATCCGAAGCGCACCTACGCGATCACCTTCGCGCTTGGCGCGGCGCTGGCCGGCCTCGCAGGCGGCGTCATGGCGCCGATCACCGGAGTGCTGCCCGGCATGGGCACGAGCTTCGTAGCCAAGGCCTTCATCACCGTAATCGGCGGTGGCGCATCTGTGGTTGCTGGCACCCTAAGCGCATCCAGCCTGTTCGGCACGGTCAACCAGGTCGCCAGCTTCCTGACGACCCCCGTCTTTGGCGAAGTCGCCATGCTGCTCGCTGCCGTCGTCCTTGTCCGTCTCATGCCGAAGGGCATCACCGGGCGGCTTTTCAGAGGAAGCATCTAATGACACTGGATTGGAACAACCGGGTCGCAGCGCTGGGCGCAGGGAGTGGAGCGCTGCTCGCAGCCCTTTTCTTTCCCGCGATCTTCAATGAATACGAGATCTTGCAGATGACGATATACGTCATCCTGGCGATCCTCGCGCTCTCGCTTGCCTTCATTTGGGGCTGCGGCGGAATCCTGTCCTTCGGCCATGCCGTGTTCTTCGGACTTGGTGCCTATTCCTACGCGATAGCCGCGATCAATTTCGGCGAGACGACGTCGGCACTGCTGTTGGCGATCGTCGTTCCGTGCCTGTTTGCGGCGGCGCTCGGCTATCTAATGTTCTACGGCCGGATCAGCGACGTTTATCTGGGAGCGATCACGCTCACGGTGTCGCTCATCTTCTTCAAGGTCGCCAACTCTACGTCCGGCCCGGCTTACACGATCGGAAAGGCGCCGCTTGGCGGGTTCAACGGCATTCCGTCCGTTCCGCGCCTCACTGTTCCGGGTTTCCCCGCTTGGGAACTCGACACGATCGGACTTTTTACGCTTTGCATCGTCGTTCTAGCGGCGACCTATATCGGCCTGCGATATCTTGTTGCCAGCGACTTCGGGCGCATCGTCGTCTCGGTCCGGGAAAACGAGACGCGATCCGAACTGTTGGGCTATGATGTGCGCCGCTACAAGCTGGTGACCTTCATCATCGGCGCCGGCCTCGCCGGCCTCGCGGGCTGCCTTTACGCCAACTGGGGCAACTATACGGACCCGACAGTCTTTGCGCTTTCGCAGTCTGTACAGATCATCATCTGGGTCGTGGTCGGCGGCGTCGGCACGTTCATCGGACCGGTTCTCGGCTGTTTCTTCATCCAGTGGCTGACAACATGGCTGACAACCATCGACACAATCAACAAGGACGTCATTCTCGGCGCCATTCTGACGCTGATGGTGCTGCTGCTGCCTCAAGGCTTCGTCCCGACGCTGCAACAGCGTCTGCGCACGCGGCAGGCGCGGACAGTCCGCCAGCAGGAGAAAACGGCATGACCAACGCAGCGCCTCTCGTTGAAACGAAGGACCTCGGAATCCATTTCGGCGGACTGAAGGCCGTCCAGGGCGTCGACTTCTCGCTGGCGCAAGGAGAACTGCGTTGTCTCATCGGCCCAAACGGGGCTGGAAAAACGACCTTCTTCCGCTTGCTCACGGGCGTCCACCGGCCATCGGTCGGAAGTGTCGCGATCGACGGAGTGCCACTCAGGGGGTTGCAGACACACCAGATCGCGAATCTCGGTGTCGGCATCAAGACGCAGATTCCCAGTCTCTTCAACAATCTCACCGTCCGGGAAAATATCTGGCTTTCGGCGCGTCGACGCAATTCGCGAACGCAGGCCGACAGCATTGCCGACGAGGTACTTAAGACCATCAGGCTCAGCGTCGAGGCCTCAACCGAGGTGGCGAAGCTTTCGCACGGCCAGCGGCAATGGGTCGAGCTCGGCGTGGTCATCGCCGGCCGTCCCAAGCTAGTGCTGCTCGACGAGCCGGCCGCCGGTATGACTGGGCGAGAACGCGAGAGAACGGCCGAACTGATTCGCGAGATCAATGGCCACTGCGCGATCATCGTCGTCGAACACGATATGGAATTCATCAAGATGATCGCCAAGACCATAACGGTCTTCAACCGCGGACAGGTCCTGATGGAGGATACGGTCGATCGGGTCCTTTCGGACCAGCGGGTGAAGGACGTCTATCTAGGCAAGCAGGCAGGAGGTGTAACGCTATGATCCTTTCGGTTTCCGATCTTGCCTCCGGCTACGGAGCCATTCCCATCCTGCACGACATCAGTTTCGATGTCGCCGACGGCGAGTGCGTCGGTATCTGGGGACATAACGGGATGGGCAAGACGACGTTGCTCACGACCTTGCTCGGGTATCGCGCTTTGACGCGCGGCAGGATCAAGTTTGACGGTAAAGACGTGACCCGGGTGTCGACACACCATCGTGCCCGAAGCGGCATGGGTCTCGTGCCGCAGGGACGGCAGATATTCCCGACGCTGACGGTCGCGGAAAACCTGCGCATGGGCAGCGCGGTTTCGGGCGGACACCGCAAAGGCGTCACCGAAGAGGTTCTTGAACTCTTTCCGCGGCTGAAGCCGCTCCTTCAGCGCACAGGCGGCCTGCTCTCGGGCGGCGAGCAGCAGCTACTGGCGCTGGCAAGATGCCTGTGCGGCGAGCCCAAGATGATGATGCTCGACGAGCCGACCGAGGGCATCCAGCCATCGATCAACGAGGAGATTGTCGACACGCTCTTGGACCTGCGCAGACGCAAGAGCCTCACGCTCATCGTGGTGGAGCAGCGGCGCGAGTTCATCGCCGCGCTCTCCGACCGCGTGCTGATCATGCAGAAGGGTACGATCGTGCAGGAAGTGCTTCCGCGCGATCTGCTTGCCATGGAAGAATTGCACTAAGCATCGAGCGGGACGCTCATCCAGCCTGGAGGAATGCGATGAAGACATCGCTGCGCATGAAACTGATCGGGATACAGGTTCTTCTACTCGTGCTCGGCGTCGCTTCCGGCGTTGTCGGACTTTCGGGCAGCAAGAAGCAGTTGATGACGAGCGAGGTGATCGTCAACGAAAGCATGCCCAGTCTCGCCGCGTCTGGCGAGTTGCAGATCGCCCTGTTAGAATTGCGCCTTGCCTATATCCGCCAGTTGGTCGCCGTAGATGCGGAAAGCCGGACGGCAGCGCTCGAAGGCGTGAAGCAGTCGCATGCGGCGTTCAGAAGTGCGCTTGACGCCTACAAGGCGGTGATCGACACCAATGCGAAGCAGGTCGGCTACGAGGCGATTTCCGAAAATTATGCAGCTTATGTCAAATTGGGCGTCGAGTTTTTGGGCATGATAGAGCAGGGCATGCAGTCCGCGCCTGCCAGACACTTTGCCGACGAGATGGAGCCGCTCGGCGAGACGATCCGCGCCGCCATCTCCGATCTCATCGCGCTTGATGGCGATGCCGCCCGGGCCGCAGCGTTGGATGCCTCGCAAACCGCCTCCGAATCCAACGTCGCGCTTTATGCCATGATCGCTATCACACTCCTCATCGCATCCATGGCAACGGCAGGAGCGATCTTCGACATTTCCAATCCGATCCTTAGGATCACATCCTCGATGCGCCGCCTCGCTGCAGGCGACGTCGTCAGCGCCGTACCCTATACATCACGGCGCGACGAAATCGGTTTTATGGCGCAGTCGGTGGAGATATTCAGGAAGGTGGCGATCCATTCGGCCGCACTCGAGCACGAGGCTAATGAAACTCGGATGCGATCCGAAGCAGATAGGGTGGCTGCCCGCGATGCCGCGGAGGCGGCCGCCGCGATGCGGCTTTCTTCGGCAACATCCGGACTTGCCTCGGGTTTGAAGCGCATGGCGGCTGGTGATCTCTCTTTCTCCCTCGAGGAGCCGTTCTCGAACGAATTCGAGGCACTGAGGAGCGACTTCAACACATCCATCCGGCAGCTCGGGGAAACGCTTGCGGTCATTGCGGGCGGCGCGACCGCCATCGACAGCTGCGGACAGGAAATGTCGGCTGCTTCCGGCGCGCTCTCGCAACGTACGGAGCAGCAGGCGGTCAGCCTTGAGGAGTCCGCCGCCGCTCTCAACCAGATCGTCGAACACGTTCGGCAGTCGGTGACACGTATCGAGGACGCGCGGCTGCTGACGCACCAGGCCAAAGACGACGCGGTCGCCACGACAGTCGTGGCGACCGACACGCAAGCCGCAATGCGGAGGATAGAAAGCTGCTCGAAAGAGATCGCCACGATCCTCAGCGTCATCAACGAGATTGCCTTCCAGACCAATCTCCTGGCGCTGAATGCCGGTGTGGAGGCAGCGCGTGCGGGCGAATCCGGAAAAGGCTTCGCGGTGGTGGCGCATGAGGTTCGCGAACTTGCCCAGCGCTCGGCGACGGCAGCCGACGAGATCAAGGTGCTGATCGACAAATCGAGAACCGAGATATCCGGTGGCGTCAAACTTGTGGAGAGCATGACGTCGGCCTTGTCATCCATCACCGCATCTATCTCGGCCATTCACGGCCATATCGACGCCGTCGCTCACTCTTCAAAAGACCAGTTAGCAGGGCTGCATGGCGTGAACGGCGCTATCGGCGAGGTCGATCGATCGACGCAGCAAAATTCCGCAATGGCGGAGGAGGCAGCCGCAGTCGCAACCAACCTGATGTCTGTGACGGCCAATTTGAATTCCACGATAGGGCAATTCCAATTGCGTGAGACCCCGGCACGAACATCAGATTCTACACCGCCAACCTACGTGAAACGGATCGCATGATGCTGGGCACTGTAACGTTAACCCGGCGTCGATCAAAATGTGGGATCTGGCGGCATGACCAGACTCGCCCGTGATCCCCTTTATTGCCGTCATCGATTTCCAGCAGATGTGATTGCCCATGCGGTGTGGCTCTATTTCCGGTTTCCGCTCAGTTTGCGTATGGTCGAGGATATGCTAGCAGCACGTGGCATCATCGTTTCTCATCAGACCGTGTGCAAGCGCGATAAACACGTCACCTTGCCTGTAGGCTGGGTTTATGCTGCTGGCCGCGTTGTTACCGGGCCTGTCTTGTGATGGCGTGCAATTGCAGGACTGCGGATGAGATATGGTGGTGGGCCGTCGCCCTTATTTTGCGCCGCTCCTGCGGAGTAAACCGGATGAGGAGTTTGGCGAGCTGCGGATTGACGGCCATGATGAGGGCGATCACCGGCTTCGGCGTGGCAAGGAGGATCGGGGCCCACGCTTCACCGTCCAGACTGAGGCCAAGGGAAAATCCGATCGCCCAGGGACCGACGATAGTCTCGCCCTTGTGGTTCATGAAAATGGGATAGTAGTGCCCGGGGCGTCGCGCAGCAGGCTTTCCACTTCGTCGTGACGGTGCAGCACGGTATTGACGAGGCGCTCCTCGATCGAGCCTGGCCTGGTTTGCGGTATTGAGCCGCCGAATACGTGCGGCAACCATGTATGCGCAGGGATCTTCACCGGGCCGGCCACGACGGCCGCAATCAGCCCATCGATGGCGCTCACGCCGACATAGTCGTTGTGCCCATCGCCCCGAAGGTACTCATCGAGCTCGTCATAGGAAACGGCGGGCCGGGTCATGCGGCTTGACCGACCTGATCAGCTTTCCAGTTCCAAGGCAGCAGCGTATCGAGCTGGTTGATCGTCATGCTGCCCGATACGATCCGTTCGAGAACATCGGCAAGCCAGATGTATGGATCCAGCCCGTTCAATTTGGCCGAGTTGATCAACGATGCCAGGATCGCGAAGGTCTCGCCGCCCTGGACATTGCCGACGAACATCGAATTCTTTCGCGTCACGGCAACGGACTTCATCGAACGCTCGATGATGTTGGAGTCGATCTCTATCGTCCCATCGTCGAGGAAAGCGTTCAGGCCCGCCCAATGGGTGAGCGTGTATTTGATGGCCTTGGAAAGGGCGGACTGTGTTGAGATGTCGTCCTTCAGGTCGAGCAGGCGCGCCTTCAACTGGCGCATGACGGGAGCTGAGCGGAGTTGGCGGGTATTGTGACGATCCTCGGCGCTTTGCCCCCTGATCTCCTGTTCGATCTGGTAGACCTCGGCGAGGATCGATACGATATCGAGCGCCTCCGGCGATCCGGTCAGCTTGACCACATCGACGAATTTACGCCGGAATTGCTTTTGCCGCGATGTCTGGCAAGCGTCTTGTAGGCGGTATATCCGTCCACCTGAAGCACGCCGTTGAAGGATACCAATTGGCGCTCCGCTTCACGGGCGCTGCGGCTCTCGGAGACGATATAGCCGACCGCGGTGGAGCCGGTCCTTTCCAGGGGCGATCGTCCACGGCCTGCGCCCAGAGCTGGCAGACTTTCGTTCCCTTTCGCCCCGGATCGAGCCGCGGCAATCGGGTCTCGTCGGAAAAAACCCTTGGCTGCGAGCGAATGAAGGTCAGCAGCCTGTCGTAGAGTGGCTTGAGCCACCAGGCAACGCGCGTAACCCAGGCGCCGAGCGTTCCACGATCGAGGGCTATCCCGTGGCCCGCGAAGATCTGAGTCTGCCGGCAGAGCGGCAGGTGCCACGCGAACTTGGAAACGACGATATGGGCCGCCAATGCTGTCGTCGCCATGCCGCCATCCATGAAGCGGGCTGGCGCGGGAGCCTGGACGACGCCATTCTCGCATGCCCGGCAGGCATAGCGAGGGCGAATGGTTCGTTTGACGCGCAAAATGGCCGGAACGACATCGAGTGCCTCGCTCGTCGTCTCTCCAATGCGATGGAGCGTGCCGGAGCAACAGGCGCACGCGCGGCTTTCCGGCTCGCTTGCGGAGAAAACCTTCGCAGATCGCTGTCCCTGCGTTCCCTCTGGGGACACCGCCCTCGGATCAGCTTTCCGGCTTCACCACTGGCAATCAGATTCCATCTCACCTCATGCTTCGAACAAAGTGCCATCGCGCAGCATGGCGTGCATGATGACGGCAAGACGGCGAGCAAGCGCCACGCGTGCCTTTCTTAAACCGCACCGCTTCGCGATCTTCATGGCCCACCCCTGGCGAAGCTGCCGCGGCTGCGCGTCAGGATCGAGTTAGCCGCTTCGTAGAGTAGTTTTCGCACCATGCTGCCGCCTTGCTTGGTGATGCGACCTGTCCAATCGATCTCTCCGGATTGGTGACGTCTGGGGACAAGGCCGAAGTAGGCGCCGGTGGTGCGAGATTGTCGGAAGCGGCCAACTTCATCGATTGGCGCGGCAAAAGCAGCAGAGGTTTGAACGCCGACACCGGGGATGCTCATGAGTTGCCTGCAGGATTAAGATCGGTGGGAGAACTCACGCAGCACCAGATCCATTTCCTTGATCTGCTTCATCAACCCAGTTCTTACGGCAAGCAGCGCGGTGATGCTCTGGCCGAGGCCGGGGATGTTGGCGGCCTCCATGACGCGGTCGATAAAAGCCTTGCCCTGACCGGGACCGGGCTTGAAGCCGAAGGTCGCGCACAGGCCGCCGATCATGTTGTCGAGCCGCACCCGGGATCCGACCAGGGGGTTGCGGGTCGTGATGACGCTCCGCACGCCATGGGCGGCGGGGATTTGTCATACACCTCCTTGTAGAAGCCGGTCCTGGCCAATTGCGCCAGACCTTGCGGGACGCGCGATCACGGCCTGGGTGCCGCGCTCGTCAAGCCACGCGCGCAGGGCCTGACTGTCATAACCTTTGTCGGCGACGAGTTCGCTGGACGGCGGCGTGGCTTCGATGCAGCGTTGGGCGACCTTGCAATCATGAACGTTTCCCGGTGTCAGGAGCAGGACGACAGGACGGCCTTTCGCGTCGCAGACGGCATGGAGCTTGGTGTTGCGCCCACCTTTGGTGCGGCCGATACCATGAGCCAAGGCCTCCCTTTTCCTCCGCCCGCGCAGCGGTGGACCTTGATGCAACTGCTGTCGATGAACAGCCGATCGGATGCATCCTCGGCACCTGCCAGCGCACTGAAGATGCCCTCCCAAATGCCGCGCTCGGACCAGCAGACGAAGCGGTTGTAGAGCGTCTTCTTCGGCCCGTAGACATCCGCGCAGTCGGCCCAGCGCCCACCGCAACGCAGCGCATGAACGATCCCGCTCAGCTGTTTGATCGCGGGCTTTGATGGTGCAATCTTATCCATTGAATAGAGGGAAGGGCTATGGGGCAGGTTCTTCACGGGAGCGCCACAACGACAGAGGCAATCCGTCGAGCGATACAACATAGTCAAGAGAGCCTGAGGTCGCTTGCCAAGCGCTACGGCATAAACCAGAAGACCGTTGCCAAATGGAAGAAGCGAACCTCGGTCGCTGATCTGCCGACCGGTCCAAGCCAACCGAAGTCCACGGTCCTGTCCGGTGACGACAAGGCGATTATCATTGCCTTCCGCCGCCATACCCTTCTGCCGCTCGACGATTGTCTCTACAGCTTGCAAGCGACAATCCCGCACCTGACGCGATCGTCCTTGCACCGCTGCTTTGCAGCGCCATGGCATCTCCCGCTTGCCAGATGTCGAGGGCGACAAGCCTGCCAGGAAGAAGTTCAAAACGTACCCGATCGGCTTCTTCCACATCGATATTGCCGAAGTGCAGACGGGGGACGGCAAGCTATATCTGTACGTTGGCATCGACCGCACCTCGAAGTTCGCCTTCGCTGAGCTTGTCAACACGGCGACAGCACGTGCATTCCTCGGTGCTCTGGTGGCAGCCGTTACCTACAAGATCAAGATTGTTCTGACTGACAACGGCATCCAGTTTGCCGATCTGCCGAAAAACCGCTTTGGGCCGACAGCTATCTGGCGCGGGCATCCGTTCGATCGAGCCTGCCAGGCCCACGATATCGAACACCGCCTGACAAAGCCCAATCATCCATGGACGACTGATGTGATCGACAAGGGCTTTTTGATCGGATTTGCGCTATTCTCCTGTTGCGCATGGGTGACCGCGTGGCAAGAGCAGGGGTCCGAGGTGAGTGTCCTGCCGCGCAGCCTCTATCGTCGCACCTCATTTGCGGCATCCGTGCGCGCCTTCTTCGGACCTTGCGGGTTCCAGCCGGCAACGAAGCGGGCATAGGCGCCTTCGGCCTGCTCGACCCAGCGGCGCTCTTGCTCCCGGCGGCTCTTGATGTTGTAGGCGTGGGCGGCTCCCTTTTGGCTGCGCGCAGCCTTGCTTCCGGCCTTGAGTTCCATGTCGCGTAGCAACCGCCATCCTGTTCTAGCGAGGCGGTCGCAGACTTCACGACGTCGATCACGAAAGCGGCAACCTGCTTTCCATCGATAATGGTGACCATCGCTCAGCCCATACGTTCAGACTTGTAGGAACCGGGGCTAGGCGGGAAGACGATGGTCTTGTTGCCGTTCATGAAGACGCGGTGATGGATGTGGGCGTGCACGGCGCGGGCCAGCACCTGGCTCTCCACGTCGCGGCCGATCGAGACGTAATCGTCCGCCGACTGCGCATGGGTGATGCGCGCGACGTCCTGCTCGACGATCGGACCTTCATCCAGATCCTCGGTGACGTAGTGTGCCGTAGCACCGATCAGCTTCACGCCGCGCTCGAAGGCCTGCTTGTACGGGTTGGCGCCCTTGAAGGACGGCAGGAACGAGTGGTGGATGTTGATGATGCGGCCGGACATCTTCTTGCAGACGGCATCGGACAGCACCTGCATGTAGCGGGCGAGCACGATGAGTTCGGCGCCGGACTGCTCGACGATCTCCATCAGCCGCGCTTCGGCCTGCGGCTTGTTCTCCTTCGTCACCTTGACGTGATGGAAGGGGATGTCGTGGTTGACGATGACCTTCTGGTAATCGAAGTGGTTGGAGACGACGCCGACGATGTCGATCGGCAGGGCGCCGATCTTCCAGCGGTAGAGCAGGTCGTTGAGGCAATGGCCGAAGCGCGAGACCATGAGCAGCACCTTCATGCGCTCGTCGCTGTTGTGGAACTCGTAGCTCATCGCGAAGGCCTTGGCTACCGGCGCAAAGCCTGCATCGATATCGTCCTGCTTCGCGCCGCCTTCGCTCTTGAAGGTCAGGCGCATGAAGAACAGACCCGTCTCCAGATCGTCGAACTGCGAACTGTCGACGATGTTGCAGTCTTTCTCGGCCAGGTAGCCGGTGATCGCGGCGACGATGCCGCGGGTCGATTGGCAGGTTACGGTCAGGGCGTAGCTTTTCATTCGGCGTATCTCCAAGGTCATGAATATCAGAAGAATGGCGCGGCCCTCAGAGCCGCGCCATCCGTCGCTTGGGAGGCGAATATCAGGCAGGTGCGTGCTTATACGGCCTTCTGCAATTCCGGCAGGATCTCGAAGAGATCGCCGACGAGGCCGTAGTCGGCGACCTGGAAGATCGGGGCTTCCTCGTCCTTGTTGATGGCGACGATCACCTTCGAGTCCTTCATGCCGGCAAGGTGCTGGATCGCACCGGAGATGCCGCAGGCGATGTAGAGCTGCGGCGCGACCACCTTGCCCGTCTGCCCCACCTGCCAGTCGTTCGGCGCATAGCCCGCATCGACGGCCGCACGGGACGCACCGACGGCGGCGCCGAGCTTGTCGGCGACCGGCAGGATGACTTCCTGGAACTTTTCCGACGAACCGAGCGCACGGCCGCCCGAGATGATGATCTTGGCAGACGTCAGTTCCGGACGGTCCGACGAGGACAGGGCGTCGGAGACGTGGGTGGAAAGGCCCGGGTTTGCTGCGGCCGAGACGGTCTCGATGGCCGCGCTTCCGCCTTCGCCGGCTGCGGCAAAGGAGGCCGTGCGGACGGTGATCACCTTCTTGGCGTCCGTCGACTGCACCGTCTGGATGGCATTGCCGGCATAGATCGGACGCTTGAACGTGTCGGAAGAGACCACCTCGACGATTTCCGAGACCTGCGCGACGTCGAGCAGGGCGGCCACGCGCGGCAGCACGTTCTTGCCGACCGAAGTCGCGGCCGAGACGATGGCGTCATAGCTGCCGGCCAGTGAGACGATGAGCGCGGCCAGCGGTTCGGCGAGGTTGTTGGCAAGGGTTTGGTCGTCGGCGAGCAGCACCTTCGAGACGCCTGCCAGCTTTGCCGCCTGCTCGGCGGCGGCCTTCGCATTGCTGCCGGCGACGAGCACATGCACATCCGAGCCGATCTTGCTTGCCGCCGTCAGCGCCTTGGCGGTCTGGTCGGAAAGGTGGGCGTTGTCGTGATCTGCCAGAAGAAGAATGGCCATGTCTTGTCTCCCTTTCCGGTCTCAGAGCACGCCGGCTTCGTTTTTCAGCTTGTCGACCAGTTCGGCGACCGACTTGACCTTGACGCCCGCCTTGCGGCCCGACGGCTCCTCGGTCTTCAGCACCTTCAGGCGCGGCGCCGTGTCGACGCCGAAATCGCCGGGTGTCTTCTTGTCGAGCGGCTTCTTCTTCGCCTTCATGATGTTCGGCAGCGAGGCATAGCGCGGCTCGTTGAGGCGAAGGTCGGTGGTGACCACCGCCGGCAGCTTGACCTCGATGGTCTGCAGGCCGCCGTCGACCTCGCGGGTGACCTGGGCAGACCCATCACCGATCTCGACCTTCGAGGCAAACGTCGCCTGTGCCCAGCCGAGCAGCGCCGAGAGCATCTGGCCGGTCTGGTTGCTGTCGTCGTCGATCGCCTGCTTGCCGACGATGATCAGCCCCGGCTGTTCGGCCTCGGCCACGCCCTTGAGGATCTTGGCGACGGCGAGCGGCTCGACGGCGTCGTCCGTCTCGACCAGCACGGCGCGGTCGGCGCCCATCGCGAGTGCCGTCCTCAGTGTCTCTTCTGCCTTCGCAGGGCCGATCGACACCACCACCACTTCCTCGGCCTTGCCGGCTTCCTTCAGCCGCAGCGCCTCTTCCACGGAAATCTCGTCGAACGGGTTCATCGACATCTTCACATTCGCAAGCTCGACACCCGAGCCGTCCGCCTTGACGCGGATCTTCACGTTGTAGTCGACGACCCGCTTGACGGGGACCAGGATTTTCATGGGATTACCTCGAAGAAAGGGCATGATAGATGGTCGCCGGCCGCCGTCTGACGGCCGGACGTTGTAGCGGACGCCTAAAAGGATCAGGCGTGCGCGAACATCACGTGACGCACCGACGTATAGGCATCGAGCGCATGGATGGACATATCACATCCTGTGCCGGAGCCCTTCATGGCTGCCCACGGCATTTCGGCGGTTGCTGCGCCATGGGTGTTGACCCAGGTGAAGCCGTAGCGCAGTTCGCTGGTCATGCTCATGGCAAGACCGATATCCTTCGTCCAGACGGAGGAGGCTAGGCCGTAGCGGCCGGCATTGGCAACCTTGAGTGCATCTTCGGCTTCGGAGAAGCGCGAGATCGTGACGACGGGGCCAAACACCTCGTTGCAGGCGATCTCGGCATCATGGTTGACGTTGGCGACGACGGTCGGCTCATAGAAGAAGCCATCGCCGTCAATGCGGTTTCCACCGGTCACGATCTCGGCGTTCAGGCGCGCCCGATCGACGAAGCCGGCGACACGGTCGCGCTGCACCGCGGAGACGACCGGACCCATCTGCGTGCCTTCCGCCTTCTGCGCGCCGACCTTGATGCCCGCGACTTCGCTCGCGACGGCAGCGACGACCTTGTCATAGATGCCGTCCTGCACGAGGAGGCGGCAGGGCTGGGCGCAATCCTGGCCGGCATTGAAATAGCTGCCGGCGCGGATCGTCTGGGCGAGCGTGTCGATGTCGGCATCGTTAAAGACGATAACCGGGGCCTTGCCGCCGAGTTCGAGATGAACGTGACGGATCTGGTTGGAAGCCGCGCGCATCGCGGCCATACCGGTCGCGGGCGACCCGGTGACGGCGATCGCCTCCATCTCGGGCGAATTGATGAGCCGATCTCCGATCGTCGCACCGGTTCCGTGGATGATGTTGAGCACACCTTTCGGGAGGACATCGGCGAGGAGTTCGCCGACTTTCAGCGTCGCGAGCGGGGTGATCTCGGACGGCTTCAGCACCACTGTGCAGCCCGCGGCAATCGCGGCGGCAAGCTTCCACGAGAACATC
The DNA here is from genome assembly GCF_040812195.1 of Shinella sp. S4-D37. Classification (NCBI taxonomy): domain Bacteria; kingdom Pseudomonadati; phylum Pseudomonadota; class Alphaproteobacteria; order Hyphomicrobiales; family Rhizobiaceae; genus Shinella; species Shinella sp. S4-D37. Next base: position 466,159 of record NZ_JBFNXL010000003.1, read on the forward strand.
ATCAGCGGATAGTTCCACGGCGTGATGGCGGCGACCGGACCGACGGGGTCACGGCGCAGCATACTGGTATGGCCGGCGATATATTCACCAGCGGCAGCGCTCGTCATCGTACGCGCGGCGCCTGCGAAGAAGCGGAACGTGTCAATTGTCAGCGGCATCTCGTCGTCATGGGCGGACGGCCAGGGCTTGCCGACGTCGATGCTCTCCATCCCCGCGAGTTCGCGGCTGTTCATCTCGAAGACGTTGGCGATTTGCAACAAAAAAGCAGACCGCTCCGCTGGCGTCGTGCGCGAGAATGTCTCGAAGGCGTCTGCAGCCGATTTCACGGCTGCATCGACCTGAGCATTCGAGGCCTCGGCGACGTTGGCAACCGTCTTCCCCGTGGCGGGATCCAGGATGGAAAGAGCAGTGCCTTCGCCCTCAACCAGTTTGCCATCAATGAGCAATTTGGTCTGGAACTTCATCTTTATACCTCGTTGTAGCCGCGGATCAGCTTTTCACTGGTTCAAAACGCCGTTAACGCAGAACGCCATGATGGTCTCGCGGGATTGCCATGTTCCTATCGCCTGCATTCTTCTGCGATGACCGATGTGGAGCCGTCGTGTCAGCGCAGCTGCCGGCTATTGTCTCTGTTGGAAAAGCTCGCTCTCATAAGCAAGCAATGTGGCCAGCTGGCCCTGCAGTTGCTCGATGAGGGCGGCTGCGGGTTCACGCAAGGGCGTGCGCACGGAGCCCATGTCGTGGCCGGCAATCCTAAGCGCCGCCTTCAGAGGCCCAGGATTGGGCTCGGAATATACGGTTGCGATAAAATCGCCCAAACGAGCAAGACGCTCCTTGGCGTCAGCGACATTGCCGGCACTGGCAAGATTGAAGATCTCCAGCCAGCTGCATGGCAAGACAGCCGACGATGCAAGGATGCCGCCAACGCCCCCGAGCGCCACCTCCTCGACGAAATAGTCCTCGTCGCCGGCGAAAATCGCGATATCACCACCCACTGCACGCATCAGCTCGCCGAACAGAGCCTGGTCGGGATTGGAGGCCTTCATCGCAAAAATGGAGCCGTCGTCTGCGATCTGCCGCACCGTCTGGGGCTGGATCGTCGTGCCGGTCATGTAGGGAATGTCGTAAAGAAGGATCGCCTGGCCCACGCCGTCGGCTATGCCCTTGTAGTAGTCGCGAATGCCTTCCTGCGTCGGCAGCACGCCATAGGGCGTCAGCACCATGAGGCTGTTTGCGCCTGCGCTCAGAAAGTCACGACCCAGGGCGATCGCATCCCTAAGGCCGGGCAGCGTCACGCCGGCGACCACCGGCACGCGCCCACCAACGGCGTCGACCGTTGCCTCAACGGCCTCGACACGCTCCTTGAAGGACAAGGCAAGCGCCTCTCCCGTCCCGCCAACCGGGACAAGACCACTGATGCCGCAAGAGATCAGATAATCCGCATGCGTACGGATCGCAGTGCCGTTGATCGTTCCATCGGCTTTAAACGGCGTGGTGGTCGCAACATATAGACCTTTAGCGGTATGCTTGTTCATGTCCATCCTTCTTCCGGCCAACTATAGCCCTAGCCCGCTCGTGGGACGCCATCGCATGTGGACCTCTGACAAACAGGCCACGACATGGTTGAAAACAATAATGCCTTCACCAACCACATTTATGATATCTGATCAAGTTTTTTCTGTGAATTTTCATTGCTGGTACTGGCCTTACGTGCACGGGAAAGGGTTGCAGTCTTTTTGCAACGAATAGTCCGCCAAAAGCGTTATTTGATATTTGATCAGATTGACCGCCATCGCCTAATCGGTTAGGTTTGGCTAAAGTGATATAGAAGGCGATACGGTGCGGAACGCCGTCCTTGCCCTGTCAGCGATATTCTTGGTTGTATCCTGGCTTTATCAGTGATCCAAATATAATTATCCCGCGGCTGTCACGATCGCTGGTTTGCGCGATCATGCATTGCCGACATCAATTGCAGGACCCACGATGCGCGGAGACAATCTGCCCCAGTTTACAGCGAGACGGCCCATTCTGGATGCCGAATATATATATACTGAGCTGAAACAGATGCTCATGATGGGCGAGTTTGTGCCGGGCCAACGCCTGACCTTGCCGCAGCTCGCGGAGGGATTCGGCACCAGCCAGATGCCGATCCGCGAGGCAACAAACCGGCTGATCTCCGCTCGCGCATTGCAGTCCCCTCCCCGTCGGTCGCTCTGCGTGCCGGAAGCCACAGTCGATTTGATGGACTCGCTACTCCCCGTCCGACTGCTGCTCGAGGGTGAAGCGGCACGTCTCGCGGTGATCACAAAAGGTTCGTCGCTCGTGCGCAAACTCGAAGCGATCAACACTGAGATGCAAGCGCATGTGCCGGCTGAGAACATCAAAGGCTACCTGAAATTCAATCAGAAATTCCATTTTCAAATCTACCGGGGGAGCGGCAACTCCGATCTCGTTGACCTGATAGAGCTGATGTGGATGCGCTACGCGCCGATGCTCAACATCGTACGAAGCGGCGTCCTGACAAAGTCTGGCGACCAGCGCCATGTTGAGATAATCGAGGCTTTCCGGGCTGAAGACCCCGAAGCAGCCGCGGCGGCTATGCGCGCCGATATTCAGGACGCGGCCCGCCCGATCCGCCAGGTCATACTGGAAAACACGGCTCCGAATTCCCGCTGACAACGCGCCTTCGAACCGGGGGCGGGAAGGCATAGCCTCCCGCCCTTGTATCGCGAAATCCCGGAGCTTACCGCGCTTCGAGCGCGCCGATTGTTTCATCAAGAATGGTCAGCAACTGTCCCGCATGCGCCGGACCAAAGGGTAGCGGCGGGCGGATTTTCAAAACATTGGCTTTCGGCCCCGCCGAGCTGATCAGTACGCCGCGGTGGCGAAGCTCATTGACGATCCGAGTCGTCATCGCGCCGTCCGGCGTTTTTTTCTCGCGATCGCTGACAATCTCGATCCCGATGAAGAGGCCGGCACCGCGTACGTCACCGATCGAGGCTCGTCGGGTCGCGATCTCGGCTATGCCCTTCCGGATCAGGGCGCCGGTATTTTTGGCATTGTCAATCAGCCTTTCGTCGCGGATTACCTTCAGGACCGCATGGCCGGCGGCGACCGCGACCGGATTTCCGCCGAACGTGTTGAAGTAGCGCGCCTTCTCGCCGAAATCGGCAATAATTTCGGGACGAGCGACGAGACCGGCGACAGGGTATCCATTGCCCATCGGCTTGCCCAGCGTGACGAGGTCGGGCAGGATGCCGTGGCGTTCGAAACCCCACATGGAATCGCCCGTTCGACCGAAGCCGGGCTGCACCTCATCCGCGACGAAGAGGCCGCCTGCTGCGTGGATCGCGTCTACCGCGCCCTTCAGGAAGCCGGCCGGCTCGGCGAAAATGCCGTCACTGGAGAAGATCGCATCGACGATCAGCATTGCCGGCTTGATGCCATGCCGCTTCATGCCGGCGATGGCGCGCTCGACATCGGCCTTAAAGGTTTCGCCTAGCGATGCACTGGATGTCCGATAGGCATCCGGCGCCGGGACAGTGCGGACATGAGCACCGAGATCAACGAAGGCACCGAGCGAAGGCGAAAATTCCGATACCGCGTTCGTCAGCCCGTGATAGGCCAGATCGGTAACGATGACGCCCGTTCCGCCCGTGACACTCTTGGCCAGACGGAAGGCAAGATCATTCGCCTCGCTGCCCGTGCAGGTCAGCATTATCTGACCTAAATGCACCGGGAAAGTCGAAATCAGGTCCTCGGCATAATCCAAAAGCGGTTCATAGATATAGCGGGTATGGGTATTGAGGACGGCCGTCTGGCGGGTGATCGCCTCGACCACCGCCGGGTGGCAGTGGCCGACGGATGCCACGTTGTTATAGGCATCGAGATAGCGCTTTCCATCGGCGTCCTCGAGGAAGACCCCTTCGCCCCGTACGATGTTGACAGGGTTCTGGTAAAAAAGCCGATAGGCCGGACCGAGGATGCGGGCTCTCCGTTCCACCAGGGTTCGGTCGCGCTCAGAAAGGTTGTTCATGTCCGATTGACTGAAGGCATTTGTCATTGCCATGGTGCTAGCCTTTCAAGATTTCTTGCTGGTCCAGCGGAGTGCCGACGACGATAGCGCATTGAGATCGCCAAGCGCGTTTACGGCATTGCCGTGGTTACGCAAAATATAGTCCCGGTTTTCTGGAAAAATCGCCGCACGCCATTCCGTGATGAGAATCGTCATGGCAAGGCGGGCGCGCATGAGCACCGGCAGAACGGTGAGTTCCGGTTCGGAGAGAGGTCGGATATGGCAATAGGCTTCAAGGAAATGCGACAGCTCGTCGACAGATCCCACCCGGCTCACTAAATAGGACAGGGCCACTCCCACGTCGCTCGCCACTGTGCCGATCACCATGTCGCCGAAATCGATTACCCCCCGCACATCGTTGGCGTCATCCGGGTCTACGAGAATGTTATAGGGATTGAAATCGTTGTGGATCGGTTGCCGCGCCAGCGTGTCTGCCACAGACAGGTAGTCGCTCTCGAAGCTGCCAAGGCATTGTCGGACAAGGGCCTGCCGCGCGGGATCGACATAGCTGAACAGACGCGCGCCCAGCTCCAAAAAGCCTGCCATGTCCCACAAAATCCTGTCCGAAGGAGGGTCCGCCTGGTAGGTCGAAAGACCGCGTCCAAGCATTGCGCAGACCCTGCCGAGCTGCTCGAGCTGGGGGGCCGACGAAGCCACCTTGAAGAGCGGTTCGCCTGCAAGATAGGTGAAAAGGCGCGCTGTGCGGTTGCCTTCAGCAGTTTCGATCGTCGGCATGACCCTGCCGTCGCGGGCCTCGATCAGCCGCGAAACAGGAAGTTTCGGCTCGACGCGGGCGAGATGCAGGAATGCGCCGGTCTGGAAGGCAAGAAGCGTGGGATCTTCCTGCGGATTGGCGACTTTCAGAATGTATTGCGCGCCGTCCGTCGCGGTGACGAGGAATGTCTCGTCGCGTTCACTGTTGAAACGCACGACCCCCCCGGAAAGACCGAAGTGATCGGCAAGGATAGACCGCTGTTGGCTGCCATCAAGCGGCGTCCAGCTGTTGGTGAAAGCGTCATCTGTTCGTTCGGCGTTCATTTCCGTTCCCGCAGCTTAAAGTCTTCGCTCAGAAAGCAGGCCAGGTCCCCCGGGCGGTTTCGTGCCGCCGCCCGGGGGATCTTTCGTTTCGGTGGTCGGATGGCCGGGCTCACGCCTTGATGCGCAGGTTCTTGGAGTCGTACCAGGCCCCGAACTGCAGCTCGATCGGATAGCGTTTCATGGCGATTTCGACCTCCCAGGTTCCGCTTTTCAACCAGTCGCTGGTAATACCGCCTGCGTTGGTGACATAGGCGAGGCCAAGAGAGGCCTGAACACGGTGGCCGTAGGCGCCGGACATGACGGAGCCGATGATGACGCCGTCCCGCAGGATCGGCTCGTGATGATAGAGCATCGGCGCTTCCGGACCGCCGAGCACCTTGACCTGAACGAGCCGCCGCGCGACGGGGCCTTCCGCCTTTTGCTTCAGGAGTGCCTCGCGTCCGAGGAAACCGCCTTCCTTGTCCAGGGCGACGGTAAAGCCGAGACCACTCTGGTAGGGCGTGTCCTCCTCGCCGATATCGTGACCCCAGCTGCGATATCCTTTTTCCATGCGCAGCGAACTGAGCGCGAAGAAACCGCCCGGCTTCAGGCCAAGGTCCTCGCCCGCCTTCGCAATCTCGTCATAGACATGCTGTGCGAAATCCGTATCGATGTAGAGTTCGTAGCCGAACTCGCCGACATAGGTGAGCCGGCTGGCGCGGACGCGGGCGTAGCCGAGGTCGATCTCCTTGCTGGTGCCGAAAGGAAAAGCTTCGTTGCTGAAGTCGTCCGGCGAGAGGCGTTCCATCAGCTCGCGGGTTTTCGGTCCCATGACGGCAAGCATGGTGAGGCCGGAAGTGATATCGGTGATGGTGACCTGAGCGCCTTCCGGCGTGTTGCGCCGGAACCAGGCGATGTCGCGGCGCTGGGAAACGGCAACAGTCACGACCAGGAAGACATCCGCCTGGAGGCGCGTGATCGTCACGTCGGCTTCAATGCCGCCATGCTCGTTGAGCCACTGGGTGTAAACGATCTTGCCGATCTCGACGTCGAGATCCGATGTCGAAAGCCAGTTCAGCGTCTTGAGCGCATCCAGTCCCTCGACGCGGTACTTGACGAAGCACGAGTGGTCGAAGACCGTAATGTTTTCAGCTGTGTTGCGGCATTCGGCGGCGGTGTTTTCAAACCAGCTCGGGCGATAATAGGAATATTCGATATTGGCTACTTCTTCGGGCGTGCCGTAGAAACCGGGGCGCTCCCAACCCGCAAGCTCCGTCATGAAGGCGCCGGCTGCGACAAGTCGGTCGTGATAGGGCGTACGGCGCACGCCACGGGCCGTGACAAGCTGACGGGCCGGCCAGTGCATGTCGAAATTGAGGCCGAGGGATTCCACGGTGCGGTGTTCCAGGTAGCGCTTGTTGCGCTGGAAGCTCTGGGTGCGGCGGATATCGACGTCGATGAGTTCGACCGGTGGACGGCGATCGCGAATCCAGTCGGCCATGACCTTGCCGACGCCCCCCGACGAGAGAATACCGACCGAGTTGAAACCGGTCGCGCAAAACAGCCCGTCGACTTCCGGCGTCTCACCCAGGAGATAGCGGTTGTCCGGGGTGAAGCTTTCCGGTCCGTTGAAGAAGAGCTGCATCCCCGTCGTCTCGAGCGAAGGCACGCGGCGGGTGGCGGCCTCAAGATGGGGCGCGATGTGATCGATGTCCTCCGGCAGCGTATCGAAGCAGAAGCTTTCGGAAATGCCTTTCTGGCCCCACGGCTTGGCTACCGGCTCGAAGAAGCCGACGAGGAGTTTGCCGGCATCTTCCTTGTAATAGGTCCATTCGTCGCCGAGGAAAAGTACCGGCAGGTCACGCGGCAAGCCGGGCATCACTTCGGTCACCACATAGAAGTGCTCGGCCGCATGCAACGGGATCGTCACACCGACATCGGCTGCAAGATCGCGCGACCACATGCCGCCGCAGATCACCACCGTCTTCGCTTCGATCTTTCCCTTGTCGGTGAGTACGCCCGTCGCGCGACCGTTTTCAACAAGGATCTTGGTGACCGCCGTGTGTTCGTAGATTTTCGCGCCGCCGGAGCGCGCGCCCTTCACATAGGCCATGGTGACGTCGGCGGGATTGACCTGGCCGTCATGCGGGAACCAGAAGCCGCCGACTATACCCTCCGTGGAGATGGGCGACCAGCGCTCCTTGATCTCGCCCGCGCTCACCGCCTCGACCGGAAGGCCGAAATTGCGGCCCATCGAAGCGCCGCGCGCAAGCTCCTCGTAGCGGGCTTCCGTCGTGGCGACGCGCAGCGAGCCGGAACGGCGGAAACCCGTCGCCTGCCCCGTCTCCTCCTCGAGCTTGCCGAACAATTCACCCGTATACTGCGCAAGCTCGGTCATCTGGCGCGTGGCGCGCAGCTGCGTGACCAGACCGGCCGCATGCCACGTCGTGCCCGACGTCAGTTGCTTGCGCTCGCAGAGAACGACATCCGACATGCCGATCTTCGTCAGGTGATAGGCTATCGAACATCCGGTAATGCCGCCGCCGACAATGACCACGTCCGCTTTTGATTTAAATTCCATCGCTGTTCCTCGTGCGAAAATTCTTGAACATCGGCCATTCGGCGGATCCGAAGACACACTTTTTCATCGGCCAAGATGGCGCGCCCGGAGGCGCGCCATGCCGTCGTCTGTCTTCAGGATCGTCTTCGCCAGTCTCTTTAAACCTGAGGGCAGCTATCCGTGGTTTCGAACAACACCCTGTTGAGGGCTAGCTACGCGAGTTGGCCACACATGTCAACAAAACTGATATCTGATCAGATAATTGTGTGTGCGGCGATGCCGCTGGTCGCGCCGCCGCTTGTATCAGCATACAACCTTATCAGGATCTAAAGCGCGCAATCGGACACTTAGCCCACCGCGATTTCGTTCCTTGGCCGGACTTGGGATCGATGCGGATATGCTCATGACCTGAAGCACTCCTTCGTCTCCTTCCTGATCGGCTCAACGGACAAGCTCGTTCATGGTGAGATCGGATCCACCCGCAAGCTCGATGACGGTCGACTATCCCGCAAATGGTGGTTCACGGCATAACAGGGCTTGGCGAGCCGTGGCAAATGCCGGCCTTCATGGCACAGGGCTGCGGCTTCTCCACTTGGGTTAAAGGCTTATGGATAATCTCATCAACGGCAATCACCAGCAACGGACTGGTCGGCCGGATTTATCCATAGCCCTCCCTGGCGATGTCACGTTGTCTTCAGTTTAACGGTTGACGGATAGTTGGGCGATGATGCGCTCGACGACGATCAGTTACAAGAACCACCGGTTTTCACCGCAAATCATCGCCCGAGCGGTGTGGCTGTGGTCCGTGCTGCCGCAGTTCAGCTGCACGAAGCTGGTCATCGCGGTGGATGGCGATATCGATGTCAAGAGCTGGCCGGATGTCATTTGGGCGCTCTCCACCCGTTTCGACGCGAGCCGCGATCTCGTCGTCATCGACAACACGCCGATCGACTATCTCGATTTCGCCTCGCCCAAATCCGGCCTCGGCGGCAAGCTCGGCCTTGACGCCACCAACAAGATCGGCGCGGAGACCGACCGCGAATGGGGCCGCCCCTCACCATGTCGCGCGAGATCATCGCACGCGTCGACGGCTTTGGCAGACGCTCGGCCTCGGGGAGACGACGGCAGGCGAAAAATGAAGGAGGTCGGGCTCTTGAGCGGCTCGAACCAGCGATCACGTCCTTAAGTGCCGAATTCGATTGACCGGCGATGTGCTACCTGCACCGCAGCGTTACCAGCGGGCCAAGCCACTGGATACTGACATCAATACGTTCAGGGTAGCGGCTCGCCAAAGTCGCCTTGTTGCGCATTATCGCAGCGAATGATGCGATAATGCGCAATCCGGACTGCGTTCCGGCGCGTTTTCACACTTTCATCCCGAATAGGGCTTGCTTCCGCCTGCGATTGTGGCGGGATTGCGCATGTCTTCTTGTGCAGATCCCCAGGAAGGGGATCGCCATTCGGATCGGGATGGGAATGAAAGTACACGTACCGGGCACCGCCAATCTCGACGCCCTGCTGGTCGACTGGATCGATCACGACGGTCGTATCTGCGCGGTCAACGTGATGGAGGCGCACGAGCTTACCATCACGCTCGGGCAGGGCGAGAGCGTGCCGCTGGAGCGCATCTATAGCAGCACCTCGGCGCAGATGCTGCGCGGCATCGCACGCGACGGCCAGCCGTTCGTGTCCGGGCTCACCGTTTGGGTGAATTCGCCCCAATATAGCGAAGTCCCCATGATCGCCACCGTGGTCTCCGATCCGGGTCGCGGACTTGCCGTCATCAAGCAGCCATTGCCGGAAAGCGTGCTCGGCATCGGGCCGGAGCTTGCCGAGCGCGTGGAGATCCTCTCGCAGATGATCGGCGCGGCGACGGAGGCCTGCTGGTGCATCGAATTCCTCGAACCTGTCGACACGGCGCTTGCCGAAGACGAGATCGTCGAGCGGATATTCACGAACCAGAGCCGGTGGCGCGCCTGCAACGAGGCGATGGCGCGGCTCTACCGCGTGCCCGAGGGACTCGATTTCAACGTCCAGCCGGTTTCGCGCTATTTCCCGGCAACCGACATCAACCGCCACATGGCGCGCGACCTCGTGCGCTCCGGCTACCGGCTCGACCGGGCCGCCGCCATCGACCGCCGGCACGACGGCAGCGAAATGCTGGTCGAGAACGATTTCCGCGCGGCGATCAAGGACGGCTTCCTCATCCGCCTCTGGGGCACGACGCGCGACATCGGCGCGCATCGCCAGCGCGAGCAGCAGCTCGCCGACCGCGCGGACATCATGCAGGACATCCTGAGCGCCGCACCGGACCCGATCCTCGTGATCTCCGAGGACGGCCTTCTGCTGGCGACCAACCCGGCGGCCGAAAACCTCTGGGGCGGGACCGCCGAACAGGTCCTCGGCCGGCCCTTCCAGCAATTCGTCGAAACCCGCAATGCGCTCGACAAGCTCCGGCAGGCGGCCCTCGCCGGGGAGGAGACCGACGGCGAGTGCGATCTTGCCGTCATCGCCGAGGATGCGAGCCGGGACACCTGGCGCTTCCGCGTCGCCTGCATCGAGGGCGAGATGCGCCGCTACGTGCTCACCGCCCGGCGCAAGAGCCGCCGCAGGGCGCGCAGCCTCGCACAACAGGAGGCCGCATCGTGAAGTTCTACGCCAACGACATCGCGGCACCCGGCCAGCGCCGCCTGCGGCCCTCCTTCATCGACGAACCGCAATTCGGCGCTTTCCTCGATGCCTTTCCCGACGGCGTCGCCCTTCTGGAAACGGACGGCACAATCAAGCTCGTCAACGGCAAGCTCGAACTGCTCCTCAACCTCGCGCGCAGCGACCTCGTCGGCTCGGACCTTGCAAAACATGCCAAGACGGCCGGCCCGCTGGTGCAGAAGCTCGCCGGCGCCCTGCGGCAGCTCAAGCGCATCGAGGTTTCCGGCACCCTCAATTCACAACGCAACGTCACGGCCTCCATCGGCATTCTCAGGACGCCGGACGGAGGGGCCTATGGCGCGCTGCTGACGATGCGCGAGACAGGCCGGCATCATCGCGGCCATGCACGCAGCGATCACTTCCGTTTCGAGGCAGAGCCGCTGCCGGCCACGGGCGGCGCGCTCCTCACGCAGCGCCTCAGCGCCATCGCTCGCCGGGCGGCAACCGCCGTCGAGCGCGGCAGCGCCGTGCTCCTGACGGGTGAGACCGGCTCCGGAAAGACCGAGCTTGCTTGCTTCGTCGGCAAGGCCGGCGCCTCCGACGCGCCGCCCTTCGTCCACGTCAATTGCGGCATGCTGACCGACACGCAGTTCGACGCGGAAATGTTCGGCATCGAGCCCGGCTCGGCTCTCGACACCTCCACGCGCGGCAAGCTCGGCTTCGTGGAGGCGGCCGACGGCGGAACGCTCTTCCTCGACCAGGTGACGGACCTTTCGCCGGTCTCGCAGATGAAGCTCGTCGCCTTCCTCGAAAACAACACCTTCAGCCGCCTGGGCTCGATGCAGCGCCGCAAGGCGCGCCTCAGCCTCGTCACCGCCACCAATGCCGACCTGCCGGCCCTCGTGGCAAGCGGCGCCTTCCGCCGGGACCTCTATTACCGCATCGCCGTCGTGACGCTGGACCTGCCGCCATTGAGAGACCAGCCGGAACTCGTCACCGCGCTGACCGAGCACGTCCTCAGGCGGCTGAATGCCGGGCGCACGCCGGCCCTCCAGCTCTCCCCGGCCTTCGTCAAGCGGCTCGCCGCCCACGCCTATCCCGGCAATGTGCGGGAACTCACCAATATCCTCGAGCGCGCCGCGGCCGGAGCCGAGGACATCGCACTCGCCGAGCATTTCGTCGTGGCCCCGGATGCCGCGCCCCGTCCTTCTGCGGCTCCTGCGGCCAGCGGCGGGGAGGCCGCACCGCAGAACTTCAGGGACCTGGTGCAAGCCTTCGAAAGCTGGGTCCTGGAAAAATCCATCGCAGAACATGGAAGCAAAAGAAGCGCCGCCAAGGCGCTCGGCATCGATATCGCCACGCTCGTGCGAAAGACGAAACGAACGAGATAACCAACCAAGACATGAAGGGGAACAAACATGTCCATACTGCGCAGATCCGCAATTCTCGCCCTTGCCGCCGCAAGTTTCATGCCGCAGGTTCTGGCCGCCAAGGCCGGCGAGCTCAACTACCTCACCTGGGAAGGCTATGCCGTCGACGGCTTCATCTCGAAGTTCGAAGCGGCCTCCGGCTGCAAGGTGACGGCCTCCTATGTCGGCTCGAACGATGACTTCGCCGCCAAGCTCGCCGCAGGCGGCGGCGTCTATGACGTCATCACCCCCTCGCTCGACACCGTGCCGATGATGCGCCAGGCCGGTTTCGTCGCGCCGATCGACACGGCGAAGGTGGAAGGCTTCGGCGGCATCTATCCGGAATTTTCCAAGGAGAGCGACGTGGTCGCGGACGGGGAAACCTGGGCCGTGCCGCTGATCTGGGGTTCCGTCTCGCTGATCTACCGCCCCGACAAGCTGGCGACCAAGCCGGACTCCATCTCCGTCCTGTTCGACCCGGCCCTCAAGGGCAAGATCTCCATGTGGGACGACAAGTCGGCGCTCTACTGGACCGCACGCTATCTCGGCTATGACAATATCTTCGACCTTACCGACGAGCAGCTCGAGGCCGTGAAGGCCAAGCTCATCGAACAGAAGCCGCTCATCCGCAAATACTGGGCCTCGGCCGGTGAGCTGACGGAGCTGATGGCCAACCAGGAGGTCTATGTCTCCAACGCCTGGACGGGCCTGACCAGCAAGGACGTCAACAACCTCAAGAAGGGCTTCGAGGTCGTCGAGTTCACGCCCAAGGAAAAGGCGGAGGGCTGGATGGATTCCATGATGCTGGTGAAGGATTCCCCCAACGAGGACTGCGCCTACAAGTTCATGAGCTTCATGCAGTCGGCCGAAGGCCAGTGCGGCATCGCCGAAGCCACCGGCTATTTCCCGGTCAATCCCAAGGCTGTCCAGGCCTGCATGGATGACGAGACGAAGAAGGACCGGCAGGTCGACAACGTCGAGTTCGTCAAGAGCCTCGTCATGTGGCAGCAGCCGGCGCGCCTCGACAAGTATCTCGAAACCTGGAACGCCGTGAAGGCGGCGCCGTAAGGCCGGACGGAGGGCGCGGCCGCCGCCGCGCCCTCCGCCACGAGACGATAAAGCACAACACAGACGGGGACCCGATGACCTCCAACCCGATTGTGACGCTTGACGGCGTCGCGAAACGCTATGGCGCATTCGTCGCCCTGCACGAAACCGACCTGACGATCGCCGAGGGCGAATTCGTGACCCTGCTCGGCCCGTCGGGCTGTGGCAAGACGACGACGCTGCGCCTGATCGGCGGCTTCGAGCAGGCGAGCGCCGGCGGCATCGCCATTGCCGGCGAGGACGTCACGGAGCGCCCGCCCTACCGGCGGCCGGTCAACACAGTCTTCCAGGACTATGCCCTCTTCCCGCATATGAGCGTGGCGGAGAACATCGGCTACGGCCTCTCGGTGAAATCGGGCCGGGTGGACAAGGCCGAGCGCGACAGGCGCGTTGGCGATGCGCTGGCCATGGTCGGGCTTTCGGGCATGGCCGGCCGGCGGCCCGGCGCGCTCTCCGGCGGCCAGCGCCAGCGCGTCGCCATGGCGCGCGCCATCGTGCGCCGGCCGCGCGTGCTGCTGCTCGACGAGCCGCTTTCCGCGCTCGACGTGAAGCTGCGCGAGGGCATGCAGGTGGAACTGAAGCGCCTGCACCGCGAACTCGGCATCACCTTCCTGATGGTCACGCACGACCAGACGGAGGCGCTGGCGCTCTCCGACCGCATCGTCGTCATGAACCAGGGCCGCATCGCACAGGTCGGCTCGCCGACCGAACTCTACGACCGGCCCTTGAGCCCCTATGTCGCCGATTTCATCGGCGGGGCGAACCTCGTTGAAGCCGAAGCGCTCGGCGGCGACGCCTTCCGGCTTGCCGGTGGGCAGGTCTTGCATAGCCGGCGCGACGGTGCTGCCGCCGCAAAGGGCAGCGTCCAGCTTGGCCTGCGCCCGGAACATCTCCACGTCGCCGCCGCGCAGACGGAGAACGCGCTTTCCTGCACCGTACGGGAGCGCCTCTTCCACGGCGACCGGCTGCGCCTCGAACTCGTGGCCGAGGGGATCGAGGGGCCGATCTTCGCGGAGCTGGCGCGCAGCGCCGTGCCCGCGGACCTTGCGTCCGGCGGCCGCGTGGCGATTGGCATCGACCCGCACGAGGTGCTGGTCTTCGCCGGGGGAGGCACGCGATGAGCCTCACCCGCCGCACCTTCCCCGGTTTTGCCGCCCTGTTCTCGCTGCCCCTCACCTGGGTTCTGTTGCTGATGGTCGTGCCCTATGCGATCATGGTGGCGGTGAGCTTCTGGTCGCGGCAGTTCCCGCTGTTCTACCCGGATTTCCAGTTCGGCAACTACGCGCAGATCATTGCCGAGCCGCAATATACAACCGTCATCCTGAGGACGCTCAAGATCGCCGCCTGCGTCACCGTCTCCGCGCTGCTGCTCGGCTATCCGCTCGCCTATTTCCTCGTCTTCACCATCCGCTCGCGCAAGCTGCGCAACCTGCTCTACATGTCGGTGATCGTGCCGCTCTGGGTGTCCTATCTGCTGCGCGCCTATACGTGGAAGATCATCCTCGGCACGGACGGCGCGCTGAACTCGCTCCTGGTCTCCACCGGCATCGTCTCGGCCCCGCTCGACATCTTCCTCTACAACCAGACCGCCATGGTGGTGACGCTCGTTTATATCTTCGTGCCCTTCATGGTCATGCCGCTGTTCACCGTGCTCGACAATATCCCGCGCCGGCTGATCGAGGCTTCGGAAGACCTTGGCGTCGGCCCGTTCATGACGTTCTGGAAGGTGATCTTCCCGCTGTCGCTGGGGGGCGTCGTCGCCGGTGCGACCATGACCTTCTGCCTTTCCTTCGGCGATTTCGTCGCACCCGTGCTCGTCGGCGGGCCGGACGGCACGATGGTGGCGAACCTGCTCCAGACCCAGTTCGGCGCCGCGCTCAACTGGCCGCTCGGCTCGGCACTCGCCACGCTCGTGCTGGCGCTCGTCCTCATCCTTCTCCAACTCTCCAGCCGTCTCGACCGGGCCGGCCGGGTCGACCTTTCCTAGGAGGCCGCCATGCTGCGCTTGAGATGGTGGCAGAAGGGCATGGTGGGCGTCAGCCTCGGCGTGCTCGCCTTCCTCTACCTGCCGATCGTCATCCTCGTGATGTTCTCCTTCAACGACAGCAAGGTGACGTCCTTCCCCCTCGCCGGCTTCACGCTGCACTGGTACGAGGCCTTCCTTTCCAACGGGCAGATGCTGCGGGCGCTCGCCAACAGTCTTCAGGTTGCGCTGTTCGCGACCATGCTTTCCGTCGTCATCGGCGTGACGGCCGCCCTTGCGCTCGACCGCTACGATTTCCCCGGAAAGCGCCTCTTCCAAAATGTCATCCTCCTGCCGCTCAGTCTGCCGGGCATCGTCACGGGCATCGCCATGTTGAACTTCTACAAGCAGATCGGCATTCCGCAGAGCCTGACGGCGGTGGTGATCGGCCATGCGACGGCGCTGCTCGGCGTCGTCGTCTCGCAGGTCATGGCGCGGCTCGCCAAGATCAACCGCCGCCAGTTCGAGGCCTCCGCCGATCTCGGCGCGACGCCCTTCGAGACCTTCCGCCGCGTGACGCTTCCGGCCATCCGCAGCGCCATGCTCGGCTCGGCGCTGCTGTGCTTCACCCTCTCCTTCGACGAGATCCCCGTCACCTACTTCCTGACGGGCCGGGAAGTGACGCTGCCGATCTACATCTATTCGACGCTCCGGCGCGGCATCACGCCGGAAATCAACGCCATCGGCAC
The DNA here is from genome assembly GCF_040812195.1 of Shinella sp. S4-D37. Classification (NCBI taxonomy): domain Bacteria; kingdom Pseudomonadati; phylum Pseudomonadota; class Alphaproteobacteria; order Hyphomicrobiales; family Rhizobiaceae; genus Shinella; species Shinella sp. S4-D37. The sequence continues at coordinate 481,688 of NZ_JBFNXL010000003.1, forward strand.
GGTGATCGTCGCCGTGTCCTTCGTCCTCATCGTCCTCTCGGTCACGCTCCTGCGCGACCGCGACCAATCCTGATCCATGGAAGGGAGAACAAGCATGGATGCCTCGACCTACACGCACGATTTCTGGCGCAACAAGGCCGGATCGCTGAAATTCCGCACGAAGCACTTCATCGACGGGGCCTATGTCGATTCCGCCGACGGGCGCACCTTCCCGACGATCAACCCCGCGACGGGCGGCACCATCGCCGAGGTGGCGCGCGGCGGCGCGGCCGAGATCGACCGGGCCGTCACTGTCGCCCGCAAGGCATTCCGCTCCGGCGCCTGGTCGCGCATGGATCCGCGCGCCCGCATGGCCGTGCTGGAGAAATTCTCCGCCCTCGTCGCGGCCCATGCGGAGGAATTCGCCGTGCTCGACAGCCTCGACATGGGCAAGCCGGTGATGGACATGATGAACATCGACATTCCGGGCTCCGTCATGTCGCTGAAGTTCTTCTCCGAGACGATCGACAAGATCGAGGGCGCGGTGACCGCCACCGCGGCGAATGCGCTGCACTATATCCTGCGCCAGCCGCTCGGCGTCGTCGGCCTCATCGTGCCGTGGAACTATCCGCTGATGATGGCCGCCTGGAAGCTCGGCCCGGCGCTTGCCACCGGCAATTCCGTCGTGCTGAAACCGGCAGAGCAATCGCCGCTCTCGGCCAATCTCCTTGCCGAACTCTTCATCGAGGCGGGCGGGCCGGCCGGCGTCCTCAACGTGGTGCATGGGCTCGGGGAAGAGGCCGGCAAGGCGCTGGCGCTGCACAACGATGTCGACAAGATCGGCTTCACCGGCTCCACCGAGGTCGGCAAGCTCCTGATGATCTATGCCGGTCAATCGAACATGAAGCGCATCTCGACGGAATGCGGCGGCAAGACACCGCAGATCGTGCTCGGCGACTATGACGATCTCGACACCGCCGTCACCTATGCGGTCAACGGCATCTACGGAAACCAGGGCGAGGTCTGCAACGCCGGCTCGCGCATCCTTGTCGAAAAGCGCATCCACGACGATTTCGTCGAGCGCTTTGCCGCCCGCACAAGGGAGAACTTCGTACTCGGCGATCCACTCGATCCCTCGACGACCATCGGCCCGCTCGTCACCGCCTCGCACCAGAAGCGGGTGCTGGACTATATCGACATTGGCCGAAAGGAAGGGGCGGCGCTACGCTTCGGCGGCGGCACGCTCGCCGCCTCGCCCGCCGGCGCCTTCGTCGAGCCGACGCTCTTCACCGGCGTCGACAACACGATGCGCATCGCCCGCGAGGAGATCTTCGGCCCGGTCGCCGCCATCATCCCGGTCGACGGGATCGATGATGCCATCGAGATCGCCAACGACACGATCTACGGGCTCGCCGCCTCCGTCTGGACGCGTGACGTCTCCAGGGCGCACCGCTTCGCCCGCGACATCGAGGCGGGCGTCGTCTGGGTCAACTGCTTCGACCACGGCGACATGACCTCGATCTGGGGCGGCTACAAGCAGACCGGCAACGGCCGCGACAAATGCCTGGAAGCCCTGACGCAATACACGCAGACGAAATCGGTCTGGGTGAACCTCGACTGAGAGGCACTGCCATTTCAGGGTAGAGGGCGCCGCTGGAGGCGGCGCCCTCAAGGCGCGGATAGGCTTCGGTATAGGGATACTTGGCTGACCAACTCGCCCGCCTCAGGCTATGTCGCCCGAGCGCGAGACATTCCATCCGCAAGGTCGAGCGGCATGACAATCGGTTTCCCCCGGCCTCGCCGAGATGGGCATCGGCGGCGTAGACCGAGCGCAGGCGCTCCCGCATCAGCACCGCGCTCGGCGGGCCGTCGGCCACGATCCGCCCCTTGTCCCGCAGGATCAGCCGCGAGCGCCAGCGCGCGGCAAGCCCGAGATCGTGCAGCGAGGCGGTGACGCTGCTGCCCTCGCCGGCAAGCGCCCGCCCGAACTCAGAAGGACGAGCGCCGGATCTCGGAAGGCGTGGCGGCGAAGCGCCGGCGAAACGCCCGGCTGAATGTCGACAGGTCCGAGAAGCCGACATCGTAGGCGATGGCGGTGATCATGCCGGAATCGGCATCGCGCTCCCTGAGCAGGCGGAAGGCGAGATCGAGCCGACAGTCGCGCACATATTCCGTGAAAGTCGTGCCTTCGCTTTCGAACAGGCGCTGGATGTAGCGCGGAGTGACGCCCTGGCGCTGGGCGACGAGATCGATATGGAGCCCCGGATCGGACAGGTTCTCCAGAACGACCCTCTGCACCAGCCGGAAACGCGCGGCCGCCTTGCTGCGCTCGTTCCGCTCCGCCCCGCCGCGCACGAAGCCGTCGAGCACCAGTGCCGTCAGATCGTAGACATGGCGGGACGCCATGTCGCCGTCCCTGGCCGAGGCGGGCGGATGACGCCGCAGCGTCTCGACATAGTTCGCCAGCAGCGGCATGCCGCAGGCCGTTGCCGGTATCAGGTAGCTTGCTTCCAGCTCGATGCGGGGGGCGAGATCGGCAAGCATCTGGCGATCCAGCGACACGAGATCGACGGTCGTCGGCTTGCCGTACCAGAATTCATGGCAGGTTCCCTCGTTCAGGAGAACGATATCGCTCGGGGTGATCTTGATCAGCGCCTTGCCGTCGATCGAAATCTCATGCTCTTCGTTGTGGATCAGCAGCAGATATTGTTCACGGCCGTCCTGTAGCAGTTCCCGCGTCCGGGCGCCACCCATCGGGTTATAATGCCCCCGGGCCACCGTCAGGCCGCCGGGCAGGGGCATTGCCTCCATGTCGATGCGGACATTGTCGCGGTCGGGGCCGGGGCAAGCCGGCGCCCGCCGATATGACGCGCCATGAAATCGTGCACGAAGGCAAGCCGTTCTCCGCGCGGAACATCTTCCGTTGACAATCGGCGTGTGGGAAACAGGACGGAACCCAACCGTTGTCCTTTCAGTTTGGCGACTTCGAAGGTTTCCAGCAAATACAATGGATGCACAGAATTCGATTCTGTACCGTTTTGCGGAATTGTACAGGTATTCGCGCCACATTGGCTTGATCGACGGCGAACACCAATTTTCCCCCGAGCGAACAAAGTAAGGTCTCCACAGCACGCGTGTTGGAGAGCGAGAGCAGGCGCCGGAATCCATCGGTTCGGCGATCGCTGGAGCGTCTTCTTTACCATCCAAAGTACTGCGAGATTTCCGACCTTCGAAAAGGTTGTGCTGGCCGGAGTGATGATGCTTGGTGCGGAGTTGGTCGAATCTCTTGAGGCATGTCCGACAGCCGCATTTGCCCTTGCTGCCGCCGGCATGATCGTATTTGCAAATGCGGGCGCGCGCCGACTGTTTCGCCTGTAGCACCGGTTTGCAGGTTCCACGTGCAGAGGTTTCTACTAGACTGGCCGCCGTCATCGCAGGTTTCGCAATCTTGCATCACGGATGGCCTCGGCAATCCGCGGTCCGTGCGTCCTGATCACAAACTATTCTTCCTCGCCCTCGGCCGCCGCCAGTGCTTCCTCCTGCACGACCTGCCGGCTGAGCAGCCCGGCATCTTCCAGCGCCTCGATGTCGGGCAGATCGCGCAGCGTCTGCATGGCGAAGGCCGACAGGAACTGCTTCGTCGTCACATAGGTATAGGACGCACCCGGCGTCGGGCTGCGCGGACCGGAACCGAGGAAGCCTGCGTTGCGGAGCGCGCCGATCGTGTCGCGGCTGACCTCCTTGCCGAAGATCTTCGACAGGTCGCCGCGGGTGATCGGCTGGAAATAGGCAACGGCCATCAACACCATCGTCTCGAAGTCCGACAGCGCGGGCGCAGCGCCCCGCGTCGGCACCTGCGAGGCGCGGATTGCAGAGGCATAAGCCGAGCGGCTCCGATGCTGCCAGCCGCCGGCGACGGCAACGATCTCGTAAGGACGGCCGCCCAGCTCTTCCCGGAGGTCGTCGATCAAGAGGTCGATGCTGCACTCCCGGCCCACCACTCGCGCAAGCACCTCGCGGCCGACCGGCTCGGCGGCGGTGAACAGCACCGCCTCGACGCGCAGCATCCATTCGCGCCAGCGCAGCGCCGGCGGCATGTCCGCAAGCTCCCGGTCGAAGAGGACCTCGTCCTCCGTCTTCGGTCTGCGGCCACCAGATGTGCTGGTCGATCCGACCATGGTCACAATCCGAAAATGCGGAAGGAGGCGCGGCCGGAGAGTTCCCGCACGGCGCCAAAACCCTCCAGCCGCTCGAACCGCTGGGTCGCCGCCCAGCGGGAAAGATTGCTGCCGGGGGGCCGTGGCCGCAACGGCGTCCTCCTCGAGCAGCCTCGCCATCACCGCCCCGGCCCCCTTGGTGCGCAGCTTCGGCGCGACGGCGAGAAGCGTATCGGCACGCCGCGCGATCTCACCGGCCGAGCGCAAGGCGGCCCCCGCCCCTTCGACCAGGGCAAGGCAGACGACGCGCGGAAATTCCGGCTCGCCCGGGCGGACACGTCCCCGGCCTCCAGGGTCTTGAAGACCGCACCGGAACGCTCGGCCATCAGCAGCGGAACGGGACGCTCGGCACAGATGCGCGCCACAAGGTCGGCCGCGGCGAAAGGCACGGGCCGGCCGGATTGGAGCGCCGCATCGGCATGGTTGACGGCTGCGGCGAGCCGTGCGTCCCATGCCAGTCCCATGAGGTCTGCGAGTTCGGCCAGGTTTTTCGAAAGGAAGCCGGGTTTCGGCCGGCGAGCCTTCTATAGGCCTGGAACACCTTCCCGGCGGGACCGGGATCGTCTCCTGCGGCGGTGAGGTCGGCAGAGCCGTGGCGATATGCGAACCCATGCCGGAAAGCATACATATTCTGCGCGGTTTCGACCAGGATTATACCAATAACCGCACCGCATGTCTGGTTACGATAAAGAAGGATAGGATTGCCTTATCCGTTGTTTACCCGTTTCAGACAAATGGCCCGATGTCGCTGGTGCTCAGCAAATTCCGCGAAAGCACCGCATCGATCAGAGCGCGACTGCGTTCGCGCTCCGGCGGGTTTTGTCCGCGATCCAGCCCGGGCCTGTCAAGAACTGATTGGTCAAGCGTTCATATTCAGCCGAACTGCGTAGCAGCGGATCGGTCACTATTGGTCTGCGCGACGCTGGCGAAATGCGCGTCTCACCCGCTCCTCCCATCCTATCGATGAGCAGGCGAGGCGCCCTCGCCGGGTCGATGCCGGTGGGCTTGGCAGGGCGCATGAGCAGCCCCACCACATCGGGAGAAGAGTTCAGGTTACAGCGGGGGCCGCCCGATCATGACGGCCCCTCCCCCCGGGTTTTCCGTTTTCAGTCTTCTTCCTGGAAAACCTCCTCACGCTTCTTCTTGACCGAAGGCAGGAAGACGACGATGAGGACGGCCAGCGCCACGGCCAGCAAGATCGCGCTGATCGGGCGCGTGAAGAACGTGGTCGGGTCGCCGCGCGACAGGATCATGGCGCGGCGCAGGTTCTCCTCCAGCAGCGGCCCGAGCACGAAGCCGAGCAGCAGCGGCGCCGGCTCGCAGCGCAGCTTGACCAGCAGGTAGCCGCCGAGGCCGAACAGCGCGACCGCATAGAGGTCGTAGACATTCGAGTTCACGCTGTAGACGCCGATTGAGCAGAAGGCCATGATGATCGGGAAGAGCACGTAGTAGGGCACCGTCAGCAGCTTCACCCAGAGGCCGATCAGCGGCAGGTTCAGCACGACGAGCATCAGGTTGCCGATCCACATGGAGGCGATGATGCCCCAGAACAGCGTCGGCTGCTCGGTCGCGACATTCGGGCCGGGCACGATGCCCTGGATGATCATCGCCCCGACCATCAGCGCCATGACCGGATTGGCCGGTATGCCGAGCGTCAGCAGCGGGATGAACGAGGTCTGCGCCCCGGCATTGTTGGCCGATTCGGGACCGGCGACCCCGGCGACGGCCCCCTGGCCGAATTCTTCCGGGTGGTCGGAAACGCGCTTCTCCACGGTATAGGAAGCGAAGGCCGCGAGGATCGCCCCTCCCCCCGGCAGGATGCCGAGCGCCGAGCCGATGGCCGTGCCGCGCAGCACCGGGCCGACCATGCGCCGGAAATCGTCCCGGGTCGGCCACAGGCCGGAGACCTTGGCCATCACCAGGCTGCGCGTCTTCTCGCCTTCGAGGTTGCGCAGGATCTCCGCGATGCCGAACACCCCGACGGCGACCGCCACGAAGTTGAGCCCGTCGGAATATTCGCGGATGCCGAGGTTGAAGCGCGGCGTGCCGGTATAGATATCCGTGCCGACGAGCCCGAGCAGCAGGCCCAGCGCCACCATGGCCAGCGCCTTGACGATGGAGCCGTGGGCGAGCGCGATGGACGAGACCAGGCCGACGACCATCAGCGAGAAATATTCGGCGGCGCCGAACTTCAGCGCGATTCCCGTCAGGGGTATGGCGAAGATCGCGACGAGGAAGGTGGAGACGGAGCCCGCGAAGAACGAGCCGAGCGCGGCGATGGAGAGCGCGGCCCCCGCCCTGCCCTTGCGCGCCATCTGGTAGCCGTCGATGGCCGTCACGGCGGACGAGGATTCGCCCGGCATGTTGATCAGGATGGCCGTGGTCGAGCCGCCGTATTGCGCGCCGTAATAAATGCCGGCGAGCATGATCAGCGAGGAGACCGGCTCCAGCTGGAAGGTGATCGGCAGGAGCATGGCGATGGTCGCCGTCGCGCCGATGCCGGGCAACACGCCGATCAGCGTCCCGAGCAGCACGCCGATAAGGCAGAAGGCAAGGTTCGCGGGCGAGGCCGCCGTCGTGAAGCCGAGGGCAAGATTGCTGACAAGATCCATATCCGCCTCCTAAAGCCGCGTCCAGGGGCCGAAGCGCTCGAACGGCAGCCCGAGGGCGTAGCTGAACACCACGACGGAGAAGAGCGTGATCGCCCCGGCAAGCAGCACCGCCATCAGCGGCTTCATGCGCGAGGAGGCGAAGGCGGCGATGAGCGCGGCGAAGAACAGCGAGGGCACGAAGCCGAGCCCGCGCACCGTGAGCCCGAAGAAGACGGGCGCAGGCAGGATGAACAGCATGCCGCGCAGCGCCAGCGGCCCCATGGGCTCGCCCTCCACCCGCGTCGCCTGGACCAGCACGACGACGCCGAGCAGCGCCAGGATCACGGCGAGGATCAACGGGAAGAAGCCCGGCCCCATGCGGAAGGCGGTGCCGAGTTCCAGGTTGAGGCATTGATAGATGAAGAAGCCGCCGAGCGCGATGAAGGCCAGGCCGCAGATGGCGTTGGTACGGTCGAATTGCAATTGCTTCATGGGATCCCCTCTCCCGGCGGCCGGACGGGCCGCGCTGGCCGGTGACGGCCCGGGACGGCGGTCAACACCGTCCCGGGCCGATCCGTGCGGCGGTCAGTCCGCGTACTGGCCGGCGGCCTCGATGACGGGCTTCCAGCGGGCGATCTCGCTTTCGAGCTTCGCCTTGAGCGCGGCCGGCGTCGCTTCGGCCTCGGCGGAGGGCGCCGTGCCGAGTTCGGCGAAGCGGGCGACGACGTTCGGGTCCTTCAGCGCGAGCTGCAGCGACTTGGAAAGCCGCTCGGTCACGTCTGCCGGCGTGCCCATGGGCGCATAGATGCCGTGCCAGATGCCGACCTGGAAGCCGGGCAGGCCGGCTTCTTCCGCCGTCGGAACGTCGGGCAGGTTGCCGAGGCGGGCAGGGGACGTCACGGCATAGGCCTTGATCGTGCCGCCCTGGATCTGCTTCGTCGTGTTGGTGGTCTGGTCGCACATCACGTCGACCTGGCCGCCGAGCAGGTCGGTCATCGCCGGGCCGGTGCCCTTGTAGGGAACGGTGACGAACTGCGTCTCCATGGCGCTCATCAGCAGCATGCCGCACAGATGCGAGGCCGCGCCGATGCCGGCATTGGCCACGGTCACCGTGTCCTTGTTGGCCTTCATATAGTCGATCAGGCCCTTGAGGTCCGTCGGCTCGAAGTCCTTGCGCGCGACGATGGTCATCGGCACGTCGGTGACGAGGCCGACATAGTCGAAGGCGTTCAGCGTGTCATAGGCGAGCTTGCGGTAGAGCGTCGCGCTGGTCGCCATGCCGATATGGTGGAGCAGCAGCGTATAGCCGTCCGGGTCGGCGCTGGCGACGCGGCCGGCGCCCAGCGTGCCGCCGGCGCCGCCGACATTCTCCACGACGATCTGCTGGCCGAGGTCCTTCGACATGGCCTCGGCGACGAGGCGGGTCACCGTGTCGGTCGGGCCGCCGGCGGAGAAGGGCACCACCATGGTGATGGTCCGTTCCGGATAGGTCTGGCCGAGCGCAGAGGTGGCGAGCAGCGACACGGCGAGCGCAGCCGAAACGCCGAACATGGCTTTTAAGGTCTTCATCAAATCCTCCCGATGAAATGACCAGCCGGCGTGGCTCCTCCCGCGCCGGTTCTGGATGGCCTAGAAGGGCCGCCGTGACGGCAGGAAGGCAAGCGGCGAGGGGACTTTACGGGTGAGTTTACGGCGGTAAACCCGTCCGGATGGGTGGAGACGGGAACAAACGGACGTAAGGATGGGTGGAAATCCACCCATCCCGGGCGCTAGACGTCGTCGTGGAGCAGGTCGGACCTCAGATTCTTGTCCAGCCCGTACTTCTGCATCTTCTCGTAAAGCGTCTTGCGGGAGACGCCGAGCTGCTCGTAAACCGGCTTCAGGCTGCCGCCATGAGCGGCGAGCGCCGAGGCGATCAGGCCCCGCTCATAGGCCGCCACCCGGTCGGCGAGGCGTTGCGGGCCGGCGTCCGGCGCGGCTTCGTCCGGCGCCGTGTCCAGCCCCAGCACGAGCCGGTCGGCGAAATTGCGCAGCTCCCGCACATTGCCCGGCCAGCTCCGGCCGGCAATGTCCGCCGTCAACTCCGCCGGCACGTCGATATCGGCGCGGCCGTAGCGCGCCGCGGCCTCGCGCACGAGCTGGAGGAAGAGGAGGGGAATGTCGGCCCGGCGCTGCGCCAGCGAGGGCACATGCAGCGTCGCGACATTGAGCCGGTAGAGGAGGTCGGCCCGGAACCGTCCGGCCGCGACCTCCAGTGCCAGGTCCACCTTGCTGGTCGCGATGAAGCGCAGGTCGAGCGGCACGGGCTCGTTGGAGCCGAGACGGGTGATGACGCGCTCCTGTAGCACGCGCAGGAACTTCGCCTGCAGGTCGAAGGGCATGGAGCCGATCTCGTCCAGGAGGATCGTGCCGCCGCGGCCGTGCTCGAACTTGCCGAAGCGCGGCCTGAGGGCCCCGGGAAAGGCCCCGGCCTCATGGCCGAACAGCTCGCTCTCGATCAAGGTCTCGGGCAGGGCCGCGCAGTTGATCGCGATGAAGGGGCGGTTCGCCCGGGCGCTGATATCGTGCAGCGCGCGCGCCACCACCTCCTTGCCCGCCCCCGTCTCGCCGATGACGAGCGTATCGGCATCGCTCGCGCCGATGGCCCGCAGCCGGTAGCGCAGGTCCACCATGGCCTGCGTGCGCCCCGGCAGCCGGGCCTCGATATCGTCCCGCTTGCCGGCGACCGCCCGCAGGCGCCGGTTCTCCAGGACGAGGCTGCGGCGATCCATCGCCCGGCGGATGATGCCGGCGAGATGCTGCGCCGTGAACGGTTTCTCCAGGAAGTCATAGACGCCGGCCCGCATGGCGCTGACCGCCAGCTGCACATCCGCATGCCCGGTGACCAGGATGACCGGCACCTCCGGATCCACCTCGCGGATGCGCTGCAAAAGCGTCATCCCGTCCATGCCCGGCATGCGGATATCGCTGACCACCACCCCGTCGAAGGCATAGCCGACGAGTTCCAGCACGGGCTCGGCGCTGGCGAAGGTGTCGACCGGCAGGTCGAACAGTTCCAGCGCCTGCGCCGAGGAGCGCCGCATCTCCTCCTCGTCGTCGATCAGCAGGATGCGCGGCCCGCTCATTGCGCCGCCTCCCGTGCATGGCTCGCCACATCGAGCACGATGCGGAAGACGGCGCCGCCATCGGGATGGTTCCGGACGGAGAGATTTCCCCCGAAGTCCTTGATAATATTATAGGAAATTGAAAGGCCGAGGCCCAACCCCTTGCCGACGCCCTTGGTCGTGAAGAAGGGATCGAAGATACGGTCGGCGATCGCGGCCGGCACGCCCGGCCCATGGTCGCGCACCTCGATGACGACATGATCGCCCTCGCACCGTGCGGAAAGCCGGATCCGCCGGTCGTCCAGCCCCTCGACGGCGTCGGCCGCGTTGCTGATGATGTTGACGAGCACCTGCTGGAGACGGACCGGACCGGCCCGCACGACGAAGGCCTCGTCCGCGAGCGTGACCGCAAGGTCGGCGGCCGCCGCCTTCAGCCGCGGGGCGACGATCTCCATCGTGTCGGCGAGAACCTCCGACAGGAGAACCGCCCCGAGCTTCTCGTTCGGCTTGCGGGCGAAGTTGCGCAGGTGGCGGCTTATCGAGGCCATGCGGTCGATGAGGGCGGAGATGCGGCGGACATTGTCCTGTGCCTCCGGCACGCGGCCGCGGTCGATCAGGACGGCCGCGCTGTCGGCATAGGTCTTGGCGGCGGCGAGCGGCTGGTTGAATTCATGGGAGAGGGCGGCCGACATCTGGCCGAGGCCGGCGAGCTTTCCGGCCTGGATGAGGTCGGCCTGGGTCTTGCGCAGTTCCTGCTCGGTCAGCCGCCGCTCGGCGACCTCCAGTTCGATCTGCTCGTTCACCCGGGCAAGGTCGGCGGTGCGCTCCTCGACGCGGCGTTCCAGCTCGTTGCGCGCCTCCTCCTGCAGGCGCAGCCGCTCCACCACCCGGGCGCGGCGCTGCCAGAGGACGGCAAGCCCCAGCCCGGCAAGGCAGATGAACAGCAGGATGGCGATGAGGGTGGTGCGGGCCTGCGCGCGCACCGATGCCGTGTCGAGCAGAACGTTCACCGTCCAGTCCGCCTGCGGCATGTATTGCGAAAGCTGGAGATATTCGCGCGTCGAGCCGGCGCTGGCGATCCGCATCAGGTGTTGACCGTGGTAAACACTCTCGGCGACGGGGAGGGGCTTCAATTCCGCTTCGGCATAGCGGCGCGAGGCCTGGGTGCGGGCAAGGCGAGGGGCGTCGAGCGGAAGGATGCCGTTATAGAGCCAGGCCGCGTTGCCGGTCATGAAGATGATCCCCTCGGGATCGGCGACGAAGATCTCGTATTCCCCGCCGCGCCAGGAGGCCTCGATCGTGTCGATATCCACCTTGAAGACGATGACGCCGAGGATCGCGCCGCCCGCTTCCACCGGAGAGGAGAAGTAATAGCCGCGCTTCAGCGACGTCGTGCCGAGCGCATAGAACCGCGCCTGCCGGCCCGCGATCGCTTCCTTGAAATAGGGGCGGTAGTCGAAATTCTGCCCGACGAAGGTTCCAGGCACCTCATAATTGCTGGCTGCGACCGTATTGCCGTCCGGTGTCATCACATAGATATCGGACGATTCCAGCAGGCCGTTGATTTCTTTCAGATATTGATTGGCCGTCCGGCGCAGGCCCGGGTCCGAGGGCGATTGCAGCAGCGCCTCGATATCGTCGTGGTCGGCGATCAGCGCGGGCAGGGGCTCGTAGCGGCTGAGATGGCCGCCGAGCGCGGCGACCGCGAGGCGAAGCGTCGTGCCGGCCTGCAGGGAGGCGTCGTCCATATAGCTGCGGGTCAGCAGCGCGCCGCCCTGCAGGATGATGAGCACCACGACGATCGGCAGCATCACGAAGGCCAGGGCATGACGCAATTTCACGGGAACGACGGCTCCTCTCCGCTTTCCTTCGGCCGGCCGGCCGCCTTCCATCCTACCGGGCCGGCTCCCTCTTTCCTAGAGGGGCGGGCAGGGGAGGGGGGTCAGTCCGGCAACCGGCTGTCGCCCAGGTCGATGTTCAGGAAGGACGCCATCGCATCGGCGACGATGGCATGGTCGATGCGCTGCGGCACGCCGGAAACCGTGACCGCCCCCACGCAGCCGAGGTCCGCGACGAAGAGCGGGAAGCCGCCGCCGTGCACCGCGAAGTCGGCGAGGGAAAGATTGTGCGCATCCCCCTGGTCGCGGCCGGACAGCGCCAGCCGCCGCCCGACGAGATAGGAGGAATGCCACAGCCGCAGCACGGTGTTGCGCTTGCGGCGGATCCATTCGACATTGTCGGTGGAGGTGCCGGGCAGGGCGCAATGAAACAGCGTGCGGTCGCGCAGGGAAATGTCGATCGCCACGCCGGCGCCGCGGGCCAGCGCCGTTTCGCGCACCCGGTTGCCGAGCGCCCAGGCATCGTCCGGGCTGAACCGGCCGAACCGCAGAAGACGCTCCTGCTCCTCCAGCCGGCGAATGTCGTCCGCAATCATCTCGGTCATCGTGCTCTCCCGCGCTTGGTTCCGGGACGATCCTTAGCGGGACTTCGCGCGCGGGGGAAGATGCCCGCCCTTGACGGAGATCAAGGCCGCGGTGCAGGAAGCTTCTAGGGTGGAGCCGTTCAGACCATTCCGCCTATGGGATCCTCATGCCGGACAGCCTTTTTCTCTTCGCCATTCTCGCGCTGCTGCTGACGCCGGGGCCGACAAACACCTTGCTGACGGTCGGGGCGGCCGCACGCGGCTTCCGCGCCAGCCTTCCCCTGCTGCTCGGCGAACTTGCCGGCTATCTCGTCGTCGTCGTGCCCCTGGCGACGGTCGCCGCTTCGCTTCTGGAAGGGCGACCTGCTCTTGCCGTCGCCCTTCGCCTTGCGGCCGCATCATGGGTGCTGTTCCTCGCCATCCGGCTCTGGCATGTCTCGGCCGTTCAGAAGAACCCGGACAGCGCATCGTCCGTGACGATCGGCCAGGTCTTCGTGACGACGCTCCTCAATCCGAAGGCGCCGATCATCGGTCTCGTCATCATGCCGCATGGTCCGCTGGCGCAGATCGCCCCGGCCATCGGGCTGTTCAGCCTCCTGGTCGCCGGCGCCGGCGCGAGCTTCCTGGTTCTCGGAAGCCTGATCGGCCGCGCCCAGTTGCTCTCGCCGCAACTGGTCTACCGTATCGCGGCGGTCTGCCTCGGCGCCTTCTCGCTCGGCCTTGCCGGAAGCGCGTCCGGCCTTATCTGAAATCAGGCCTCCTCGGCCTGGTGGCGCCGCATCAATTCCTGCTGCACCTCGTCCTGGAAGGCGAAGACCGCCGCGCGCGCCTGGTTCTCGGAAGAACCGACCTTCTGCAATTCGGCCGCAAGTTCGCGGCACACCTTCAGCCAGTAAAGCCGCGCCTCGTCGCCGTGCAGGCCGGAAAGCTCGCCGGCGCAGCGGCGGACATGGGCCGTGCGACGTTCGGCAGGGAAGGGGACGACCGGTCCGTTCTCGTTGGCAACGGCGTGGCGGTTCGGCTGGATCGCGGCATAGGGTGGCATTGATTCGGGCTTCCTTGTCTTCCCCCCATGATTAGGGAAAGCATGGTTAATGCCCGGTTTCCGAAATGCGCTTCCCGTGCCGTCATGACATGGTCATCCCACCTGCCGCGCCGGCTTCTCGTTTGCCCGCATGAGCGCCATCAGCATCGGCCCGAGCGAGAATTCGCCGCGTTCGGCCCGACGGGTGAGATCGCGCAGATAGCCGCCCGCCGAATTGATGTGCCCGGCCCGCTCGAGAATGCAGGCAATGACCGTCGCCGCATTTTCCGGCCCGAGGATCGCGCAGGCATCCTCGTAGGCCGAGGCACTCACCGCCAGCATGGAGCGCACCACGACGGCCGCCGTCATCAGATCGCGCCAGCTCGAAATCGCGCCGCCCGGCCCGAAGGCCACGATTTCCGGGCAGGCCTGCAGCACGAGCCCCAGCGGATAGGGTTTGAGCGCATCCGACGCGTTTGCCGGCTGTGGATGAAGCCCCTTTGCCGGGGTCGGCGTGCCCACGGGCCATTGCGAATACCGCCCGCCCGCCGTTTCATCCTTCCTGCCGTATCCCCCGCTATCGGGTTCCTGTTCTGGCTCGGCATCGCCGCCCGGCTTCGTTTCGAAGCAAGGTTCAAAGTCAGAAGATGAGTCGGGGTTTGAATTCTGTTTGTGCCGCTCAGTTTGGCCGGCATTGCCCGCCGATTTTTCAAAAATAATCTGCCGTTCCAGATGCTTGAGGATCTGCGAGCGGAGCGCTTCGAGCGCAGCGAGCGCCGGCGTCAGGGTCTCCGGCGTCGGAACGCGCGGCAGGGCGCCGACAAGCATGCGGAAATCCGCCTCATGGCGCATCCAGTCGCCGGCAAGCCCGTCTTCGAGTGCGGTCTCGATCAGCTTGGCGATATCCCGGCGCACCAGCGTCACGCGCTCCCGCAGCCGTTGCAGCAACAGGCGCTCGGCGACCACCTCGGCGGCACGCTGCTCGATTTCCTCGGCCCGGGCGAGCAGGGGGGCCAGCGAAAAACCGAAGGCCTCGCCGATCGCGCCCTGCCGGTCGCGTCGCACATAGCGCTTGCCGTTCGGGCTGTCGCGCCGCGTCAGGAGGCCACCCTCCACCAGTGCGGCGAGATGCCGGCGCAGCGTGGTCTCCGCCATGCCGTGGGTGCGCAGGGAAAGCTGGGCGTTCGACGGGAACACCACCATGCCGTCGGCCCCCGAAAGCTCGGCCTTCGGATAGAAGCTCAAAAGCGCATTGAGCACCGAGAGCGCCCGGTCGCTGATGCCCAGCTTCGGCCGCGCCTCGCAGAGCCAGCGGTACAGCTTCCATTTGTCCACGCACGCATCCGGCGGGACCGTCCTTGCGATCGCCTGGCTTGCGAGCATGCCAAGCGTCATCGCCCGCCGCCCGAAGGGCGTCGTTATGCCGTCCGTCTCCATGTCTCTTCACCTTTCAACAGGCAAAAGAAACCCCATCACCGGAACCGGTGCCAAAAAGGCTTGACTGTGATTCGGGGAAGTGCGACTCTCAGGCTGCTAAACGATGAGAAGGGCTTCCGCGACGGTAACGTTGAGGGGGCCTTTTTCTTTTGCGGATCAATCTCCTGATTTTCGTGCATTTTCCGTCCGGAACGCCTCGTAGAGACGATCCAGGTTCTCTGTGATGTAGGCGCCGAAGGCCGTGGCATCGGCGGATTTCAGCGCGATCGTGTACTGGCGGCCGCTGGCCTTGATGCTGGCGCGCGCGGGGCCGTCCTTGCCCACCCATTCGGCCGGCGCCGGCTTGCTGGCCACGGCATCCGGCGCCTCCTTGCGGGCAAGATGGCTGCTGACGAGGTTGAAGCGATCCTCCGGCGCG
This sequence comes from Shinella sp. S4-D37, assembly GCF_040812195.1. NCBI lineage: Bacteria > Pseudomonadati > Pseudomonadota > Alphaproteobacteria > Hyphomicrobiales > Rhizobiaceae > Shinella > Shinella sp. S4-D37. The sequence goes on from NZ_JBFNXL010000003.1 coordinate 496,880, forward strand.
CGGGCCTTCACCCGTTCGCGCGCCAGGAATTCCACCGCCTTGTCCTCGTTGGCGGGCTCGTCGAAGCGGGTCGCCAGTTCGTGCCAGCGGTCGCGGCCGATGGCGAGCGCCGGGCCGATGCCGGCCCGCACCGTCTTTGGAATGCGGTTCACCACCGAGAGCATCTTGGAGACGGTCGTCTTGTCGGCGCTGAGCGCCGCCATGATCGTCTCGCGGTCGAAGCCGCGCGCCTCCAGCTCGCCGGCGAAGGTCGCCCGTTCGAGGAAGGAGAGGTCGGCGCGCGCGCTGTTCTCCTGGCCCTGCGCGATGACGTGGTCGCGGTCGGTGAGCGCCTTGACGACGGCGCGGACGGGCCGGCCGAGCAGGCGCGCCGCCTTGGCGCGGCGATGACCGAAGGCGATCTGGTAGACGCCGTCCTTCGCCGGATGCGGGCGCACGAGGATGGGCGAGTCCTGCCCGCGCACGCGCATCGCCTCGACCAGTTCGCGGAACTGCTCGTCGGAATGGGCGAGGCGATCGGAAATGAAGGATTCCTCGATCTGGTCCGGCTCGAGCTCGATGACGACGTCGCCGGCCGTCAGCTTCGCCTCGATCTCCTTTGCCGCATCCGCCTTGGCGGCCAGCGCATCGATGCTGCGCGTGACGGCGCCGAGCGCGCCGATACCCTTGTAGGTCACATGCTGGCGCGGCTCGTCGTTGACGGGGTTTACCGGCGTCGACCTCTCCGAGGCCGGCAACATCAGGTTGGAAAGAACGTTCTTGCGCGCCATGGTCAACGCCCCCATGCCTTGTGGATCAGTTCGACGATTTCCGCGTTGACCGCCTCCAGGGATTCGAGCGCCCGGTCATAGGTGGCCCGCGTGAACTGGCTCCGGTCGACCTCGTAGAGCGTCTGGTTGGTCAGCGCCGCATCGGCGATGGCGACGCTGCGCACCATCGGACTGGTCAGGACATGCTGCTTGAACAGCGAGCGCATGAAGGCGACCATCTGGGTCTGCGGCCCGTCGGCCGGGTCATAGCGGGTGACGAGGTAGCGCAGCCAGTCGAGGTTCATGTTGCCGCCCGCGCTCTTCAGCGTGTTCAGCACCTCGCCCAGCATCTGCAGGAACTGGCACATGGACATGACGTCGAGCATCTGCGGGTGCACGGTGATCAGCACCGCCGTCGCGCCGCAGATCGCGCTCATCGTCAGGAAGCCGAGCTGCGGTGGGCAGTCGATCACCACCACGTCATAGTCGTCGGCAACGGACGACAGCGCCTCGTCGAGCCGTGCAAAGAAGATGCGGCCGTAGTCGCTCCGGTCGCCCTGGGCGAGGACCCGCGGCGTGTCGTGCTCGAACTCCATCAGTTCGAGATTGCCCGGCACGATGTCGAGGCCCGGGAAATTCGTCTTGCGGATGATCTCCTTCAGCGGGCGTCGCTGGTCGTCGTAGCGGATGGCGCCGTAGAGCGTCTCGTTCTCATCGACGTCGAATTCCGGCTGGAAGCCGTGCACCGCCGAAAGGCTGGCCTGCGGATCGAGATCGACGGCAAGCACCCGGTGCCCCGTCAGCGCGAGATGCTGGGCAAGGTGCGCCGTCGTCGTCGTCTTGCCGGAGCCGCCCTTGAAGTTGACGACCGCGATGACCTGAAGGTGCTCGCTGCCGCGCCGGCGCGGCACGTAGCGCTGGCCGCCGCGGCCGTTCTGCTCCAGATATTCGCGCATCTCCTGCAACTGCTCGGCCGAATAGGACCGGCGGCCGGACGGGGTGACCTGCGGCAGCGGCCCCTTGGATTCCAGCGAGAGATTGCGCAGGTAGCCGCTGGTGACGCCCAGGAACCGGGCGGCCTCGCTCAGCTGGAACTGGCGCAGGCTCTTCTGCGCGACGGGAGGGAACATCTCCAGCCGGTGCTGCTTCAGCTTGTCTGACAGTTCGTGCGCCTGTCCGATGATCAGTTGATCGACCTCGGAAATTGCCCGTCCGAACGTTGCGGCCATATTCATATCGAGAATCTCAAAATGCGATTTCAAACCCATTTGCAGGTTTAAACCGCATTTAGACGCGATTCTGATTCGAGGGCAAGGCCAAAAGGGTTAACGCGCCGGCCGCGGGACGGGGCTACCACCAGATAAACCGGACTTTAGCCTATTGACCATTCGCCGCCTATCGGCCTCGCTCGATTCGGCTGGGGAAAAGTCGGAAAGTTCGCATTTTTCCGAAGGAGACCGAATCTGCCGCCGCGGGCGTCGGGGGATGTCAGCCGCCCTGCCAGGCCTTCACCGCCTCCAGCGGCCAGGCGAGCATCAGGATGTTGAGCGCAAGACCATCGCGGATGAGCCAGGTCGTCGTCGCCTCGAAGACGACGATGATCGCGACGCTGGCCCGGACGGGCAGGCGCGCCGCAAGGAAGAAGCCGACCACCATGGCGAGGATATCCGCGCTCGAATTGATCACGCTGTCGCCGAAATAGTCGAGCGAGATCGTCGATTCGCGATAGCGGTTGATGATCATGTCGGTGTTTTCGAGGATTTCCCAGGCGCATTCCAGCGTCAGCGAGAGGGCGAGCCGCAGGTTGAGGCTCGCCTTCTTCAGGAGGAGCGTGAAGAGACCGAAGAACAGGATGCCGTGGATGATGTGGCTCGGCGTGTACCAGTCGGACAGGTGCTGCGAGTTTTCCGAGGAAATCACCACGCCATGCCAGAGTTTGACATATCCGCACTTGCAGATGAGTGGCTGACCCATCGTATAAAGGATGATGGCCGTGGCGCCGACGAAGCCGGCGGCCAGGAGCAGGGAATTCAGCACCGTACGGTTCAAGACGGGATTTCCTCGAAAATGCGATGCGCCGGCACGACCGGCGCACGAGGGTGGAGACAGGTGGCCGGAAGATGACACGATCGCACGGCCGCAAACAAGATCGGGAGTAGGACGCATGAAGCTTGCGACACTGAAGAATTCCACCCGCGACGGCCGCCTGGTCGTCGTCTCGCGCGACCTGACGCGCTGCTCGGAAGTGGGGCATATCGCCCGCACCCTGCAGGATGCGCTGGACGACTGGGAACATGTCGCCCCGCGGCTGGAACGGGTCGCCGAGGGGCTGGAAACCGGTTCGCAGCCCGCCGCCCGCTTCCACGAGCACGATGCCGCCTCGCCGCTGCCGCGCGCCTACCAGTGGGCGGACGGCTCGGCCTATGTCAACCATGTCGAACTGGTGCGCAAGGCGCGCAATGCCGAGATGCCCGAGAGCTTCTGGACCGATCCGCTGATGTACCAGGGCGGCTCCGACAGCTTCCTCGGCCCGCGTGATCCGATCCGTGCGGCCGACGAGGCCTTCGGCATCGACATGGAGGGCGAGATCGCCGTCATCGTCGACGACGTGCCGATGGGCGCGAGCGTCGAGGAGGCGCGGCAGGCGATCAGGCTCGTCATGCTCGTCAACGACGTGTCGCTGCGCGGCCTCATCCCGGGCGAGCTTGCCAAGGGCTTTGGCTTCTTCCAGTCGAAGCCGTCGTCCGCCTTCTCGCCGGTCGCGGTCACGCCCGACGAACTGGGCGGGGCCTGGGACGGCGGCAGGCTGCACCTGCCGCTCCTCGTCTCGCTGAACGGCAAGCCCTTCGGCAGGGCCGATGCCGGCGTCGACATGACCTTCGACTTCGCCCAGCTCGTCGCCCATGCGGCGAAGACCCGGCCGCTCGTCGCCGGCTCGATCATCGGTTCCGGCACCGTCTCCAACAAGCTCGACGGCGGCCCCGGCAAGCCGGTCGCCGAAGGCGGGGCCGGCTATTCCTGCATCGCCGAGATCCGCACCATCGAGACGATCACCTCCGGCGCGCCGAAAACGCCCTTCCTGAAATTCGGCGACACCGTGCGCATCGAGATGAAGGACAAGACGGGCCATTCCATCTTCGGGGCGATCGAGCAGACCGTGGAACGGCAGGACAAGGACTGAGCCGATGATGGGCGACGGGATCATCCTCTTCGACTATTGGCGCTCGTCCGCCAGCTATCGCGTGCGCATCGCGCTGGAAAGCCTCGGCCTCGCCTACCGGCGCGAATCCGTCGACCTTCTGGACGGCGCACAGCGCGCGCCGGAACACCGTGCCCGCAATCCGCAGGGCCTCATCCCGGCCCTGCTGATCGAGGGGCACATGCTGACGCAGTCGCTCGCCATCATCGAGTATCTGGCGGAAACGCGCCCGCAGGCGCGTTTCCTGCCGGCCGACCCGCTCGGCCGGCAGCGGGTGCGCACGCTTTCCTACGCCATCGCCATGGAAATCCATCCCGTCTGCAACACCGGCGTCATCAACCATGTCCTGGCCATCACCGGGGGAGGGGAGGAGGTCCGCGTCGACTGGATGAAGAAATACATCGGCGAGGGTCTTCTCGCCGTCGAAAAGCTGCTCGACAACCCGGCGACCGGCGCCTTCTGCCATGGCGATGCGCCCGGCATGGCGGATTTCTGCCTCGTGCCGCAGGTCTACAATGCGGAACGCTGGGGGGTCGATCTGTCGGGCCTCGAACGGGTGCGGCGCATCGCCGAAACCTGCCGCGCGCGTCCCGCCTTCCAGGCGGCGCATCCGGAAGCGGTGAAGCCGACCTGATCTTTCAGGCAGGCCGCAGGCATGGTATATATACCTTCGAACGAGGAAGGATATACCATGCCGCTCTATGTAAAGGACCAGGAGGTGGACCGGCTTGCCGAACGGCTGTCCACGCTGCGCAAGGTCAGCAAGACCGAGGCGGTGCGGCAGGCGCTGGCGCATGAATTGCAGCGCGCGGAAAGCGAGCCGACATTGGTCGAGAAGGCCGTCGCCATGACGCGGGAACTCAACAGGAAATACGCCCCCACCGGCCTCAAGGCTGACAAGGCCTTCATCGACAGCCTTTACGAGGACTGATGTTTCTCGACGCGTCAGCCATCGTCGCCATGATGACAGACGAGAGCGATGCTAAATCGCTTTCCGCGCGCCTTGCGACCGCGCGTTCGCGGGCAACCTCGGCCATGGCGCTTTGGGAAGCGTCCGTTGCGTATAGCCGGATTTTCCGGCTTGAACCCAATGCCGCGCTGCGCGAGGTCGAGGCCTATATCCGGCTGTTTGACGTCCAGGTCATTGCCATCGAGCCGACAATCGCAGCAGCGGCCGTCGATGCCCACCAGCGTTTCGGCAAAGGCCGCCATCCCGCCGGCCTCAATTTCGGCGACTGCTTTGCCTATGCCTGTGCAAGAGAGCTTGCCATGCCCCTGCTCTACAAGGGCGACGACTTTCCGCAGACGGATATCGAGACCGCCTGAGGACCGCCCCGCCCGAGCGGGGCGATTTCATCGTCAAGCGACGTCGCCCATGCAGACATATTTCAGTTCCAGATAGTCGTCGGCACCGTGGGCGGAGCCTTCGCGGCCGAGACCGGACTGCTTGATGCCGCCGAAGGGCGCGGCCTCGGAGGAGATGATCCCGGTATTGACGCCGACCATGCCGTATTCCAGCGCCTCCGCCACCTTCCAGACCTTCTTGAGATCGCCGGCGAAGAAATAGGCGGCAAGGCCGAACTCGGTGTCGTTCGCCTGCGCGATCACGTCCTCGACGGTGTCGAAGCGGAAGAGGGGGGCGACCGGGCCGAACGTCTCCTCCCTCGCCACCGTCATGCCGCGCGCGACGTCCTTCAGTACGGTCGGCTGGAAGAACGTGCCCTTGCCCTCGACGCGCTTGCCGCCGGCCACCACCGAGGCGCCCTTGGAGACGGCGTCGGCGATATGCGCCTCCACCTTGTCGATCGCGGCCTCCTCGATCAGCGGGCCGATGGTCGTGCCCTCGGCGAAGCCGTCGCCGACCGAAAGCTCGGCGACCTTCTTCGCCAGCTTCTCGGCAAAGGCGTCATAGACGTTCGACTGCACGTAGAGGCGGTTGGCGCACACGCAGGTCTGGCCCGCATTGCGATACTTCGAGGCCATGGCCCCTTCCACGGCCGCGTCGATATTCGCGTCGTCGAAGACGATGAAGGGCGCGTTGCCGCCGAGTTCCAGGCTCACCTTCTTGATCTGGTCGGAGCACTGGCGCATCAGGATGCGGCCGACCTCGGTCGAGCCCGTGAACGAGATCTTGCGGACCTTCGGATTGGAGCAGAGCTCCTTGCCGATAGCCGGGCCGTCCGTGCCGAGGACGATGTTGAAGACGCCGGCGGGAAGGCCGGCCTTTTCGGCGAGAACCGCAAGGGCGATGGCCGAAAGCGGCGTCTGCTCGGCCGGCTTGGAGACCACCGTGCAGCCGACGGCAAGCGCCGGCGCCACCTTGCGGGCGATCATCGCGGCCGGGAAATTCCACGGCGTGATCGTGCCGACGACGCCGACCGGCTGCTTGATGACGAGCATGCGCTTGTCGGCCGAGGGGGCAGGGATCGTCTCGCCGTTGATGCGTTTTGCCTCTTCCGCATACCATTCGACATAGGAGGCGGCATAGAGGATCTCGCCCCTGGCTTCCGGCAGCGGCTTGCCCATTTCGGCGGTCAGGATCGCGGCCAGTTCGTCGGCATTCGCCACCATGAGATCGAACCATTTGCGCAGCAGCACGCTGCGCTCCCTGGCGGGGCGGGCGGCCCAGAGCGGCTGGACCGCATGGGCGGCGTCGATGGCGGCGGCGGTCTCGGCCGCGCCCATTTCCGGCAGCGTCGCCAGCTTCTCGCCGGTCGCGGGGTTGAAGACATCGAAGGTTTCGGCGCCGTTCCCGCCGATCCAGTTGCCGTTGACATAGCCCGCATCGCGCAGGAACGCCGTCGAGGTCAGGTGCCGGGTGAGGGCATCGTAGAAAGCCATGCTGTCCTTCCTTTCGGACATGGAAGGCCGTTCACCCGGAGCTTTCGCTCCGGGTGTCGCCTTGAGGGGATGTGTTTCGGTGTCAGGCGGCGCGGGCTTCGATCATCGCGCTTTCGAGGATGTCGAGCGCCTCTGCGAACACCTCGTCCTGGATGGTGATCGGCGCGAGGAAGCGGATGACGTTGCCGTACACGCCGCAGGTCAAGAGGATCAGGCCCTTTTCGAGGGCTTTCAGGCGCACCTTGTTGGCAAAGTCGGCGCTTGGCTGCCTGGTCGAAACGTCGTTGAACTCGACGGCGTTCATGAAGCCGGGGCCGCGAATGTCGACGATTTCCGGAACCTTGTCCTGCAGGGCGGCAAGGCGCTGCTTGAGGCGGGCGCCGAGGTTTTCCGCACGGTTGCACAGGTCCTCGTCCTTGATGACGTCGAGAACGGCATGGGCCGCCGCAACGCCGATCGGGCTGCCGGCATAGGTGCCGCCGAGGCCGCCCGGGCCGGGCGCGTCCATGATCTCGGCGCGGCCGGTGACGGCGGCGATCGGGAAGCCGCCGCCAAGACCCTTGGCCATGGTCGTCAGGTCGGCGGCGATGCCGTAGTGCTCCATGGCGAAGAGCTTGCCGGTGCGGGCGAAACCGGTCTGCACCTCGTCGGCGATCAGCAGGATGCCGTGCTGGTCGCAGATCTCGCGCAGCGCCTTCATGAAATTGACCGGAACCGGATAGAAGCCGCCTTCGCCCTGCACCGGCTCGATGATGATCGCGGCGACGCGGCCCGGATCGACGTCGGCGGCGAAAAGCTTCTTCAGGACGGAGAGCGACTGCTCGACCGTCGTGCCGTGCATCTCGACCGGGAAGGGCGCATGGAAGACGTCGCCCGGCATGGCGCCGAAGCCGACCTTGTAGGGAACCACCTTGCCGGTCAGCGCCATGCCCATGAAGGTGCGGCCGTGGAAACCGCCGGAAAACGCGATGACGGCCTGCCGGCCGGTGGCGGCACGGGCGATCTTCACGGCGTTCTCGACGGCCTCGGCGCCGGTCGTCACGAAGATCGTCTTCTTGGCGAAGTTGCCGGGGGTGATGGCGTTCAGGCGCTCGGCGAGTTCGACATAGTTCTCGTAGGGCACGACCTGGTGGCAGGTGTGGGTGAAACGGTCGAGCTGGTTCTTGACGGCCTCGATGACGCGCGGATGGCGGTGGCCGGTGTTGACGACGGCGATGCCGGCGGCGAAATCGATATAGCGATTGCCTTCCTTGTCCCAGATCTCCGCATTCTCCGCCCGGTCGGCGTAGATCTGCGTGGTCATGCCGACGCCGCGCGAGATGGCGGCGTTCTTGCGGTCTGTGAGGGGCGTTGCGGTCATGGCGCTATCCTGAATCTGGAGGCTTCGATCGGTGGGGCATTCACGCGGCCGCCAAGGCAGAGCCGCTGCGCGCCTTTGCCGGAACCGCATTAACTTGCATTTTTTCTGCAAGTCTCAAGTGGAATTCCTACATTTTTTCTGCAAGAATGCAACGGGCATTTTACGGCGGCGATGCGGCCGGGATGCTATAGAAGAACCCTACACAGAATCAGGGATCGGCGCGATGGGTTCGCAAGAACCGGTGCACTATAAAGTGGCGGAGGCCGCGCGGCTTGCCGGCGTTTCGGCCTCCACGCTCAGGCTTTGGGAAACGCAGGGGCTCGTCGTGCCGGGCCGCTCGGAAACCGGCCACCGCCAGTACAGCACTGAGGACGTCGCGCGCCTGAAGCGCATCGCCTGGTACAGGACCGAGCGCGGCCTGAACCCGGCCGCCATCCGCGAGGCGCTCGAAGCCGAGGAGCCCACCGGCGACACCGCGCCCGCCGAGGGCGAGGCGCATCAGGGCGTCGGGCGCAAGCTGCGGAGCCTGCGCCATGCCGCCGGCAAGACGCTCGACCAGGTGGCGGGCGATATCGGCATCGCCACCTCCGTGCTCTCCACCTTCGAGCGCACCTCCCAGGGCGTCACCTTCCGCGTGCTGCACGACCTTGCCGACTATTACGGCACCACCGTCTCGAAACTCTCCGGCGAGGAAGAGCAGCAGAACCGCTCGCTCGTGCGGGCGGGGGAGTGGAAGTTCTGGCCGGAGACCTCGCCGGGCGTCACCGTCCAGGTGCTGGCCGACGGGCGCAACATGATGGATTGCCACCGCTTCGTGCTCGCGCCGGGCGCCTCCTCCGACGGCGCCTACAAGCACGAGGGCGAGGAATTCGTCCACGTCCTTGCCGGCCGCATCGAGATGGTGCTCGACGGCCACGAATTCCACGATCTCGGCCCCGGCGACAGCCTCTATTTCGAAAGCTGCCGGCGCCACGCCTGGCGCAACCGCCACGACGGCGAGACCGTGCTGATCTGGATCAACACGCCGCCGACCTTCTAGGGCGGGCATAGTTCACAATTTAAGTAGAAAATATTTTCCGCCCGAATGGGATATCCGGGAGCGAAAATCCCCGTTTCCCCTCGCCGATGAACCGCCATTCGTTGTCCAGACAAGCGGCATTTGCGATTTTACGGGCAGAAACAACGATGTTTCGCAGTCGATCCTCCCAATCGCGAAAGCAGGCCCGCATGACCAAGATCAGCAAGAAGCTCCTCACCCGCCGCGCCGCCCTGGCGGCGCTCGCGGTGGCAGCCGCCGCCGTCTCCACCGTCTCGCTTCCCGCGCCCGGCCTTGCCGAGGACAAGAAGGAGCTGAAGGTCGGCATCATCTCGGGCGAGGACGAGGACGTCTGGCGCGTCGTGACGGCGGAAGCCGCCAAGAAGGGCCTCACCATCGAGGCGGTCGTCTTCAACGACTACACCCAGCCGAACGAGGCGCTCGCCCGCGGCGAGATCGACGCGAACGCCTTCCAGCACCTTCCCTATCTGGAAAGCCAGGTCGCCCAGCACGGCTACAAGATCGTCCCGGTCGGCTATACCGCCGTCTGGCCGATCGGCCTCTATTCCAGGAAGCACGCCAAGGTCGCCGACCTTCCGGACGGCGCCGTCGTCGGCGTGCCGAACGACCCGTCCAACGAGGGCCGGGCGTTGCGCGTGCTCCAGAACGAAGGCCTGATCAAGCTGAAGGACGGCACCGGCATCCTCGCCACGATCGCCGATATCGCGGAAAACCCGAAGAACCTGGAAATCAAGGAACTCGACGCCGGCATCGTCGGCCGCTCGGTCGACGACCTCGACGCGGCGATCGTCAACACCGACTGGGCGCTGAAGAGCGGCCTCACCCCGGAAAACCGCATCGCGCAGGAGCCGGTCGACGACAACCCGTACCGCAACTTCATCGCCGTGCGCGAGGAATCCAAGGACGAGCCCTGGGTCAAGCCGCTGGTCGAGGCCTACCAGAACGATGCCGTGAAGGCGGAGTTCGACCGGGTTTACAAGGGCACCGGCATCAGCGCCTACTAAGGGCCGCCATCCAACCACCAGGACAGCTCGCGATGCGCCTTCGGCCGTCGCGGGCTGTCTCGTCGTTTCCGGAAGGGAACCGCAGATGAATACCCATGTGACAGGAGAGGCCGACGCCCTTAAGGACGACGTCATCCGCCTTGCGGACGTTCGCCGCCGCTTCGGCGCGACCGCGGCGCTCGACGGCGTTTCGCTCACGGTGCGCCGCGGCGAGGTCCTCGGCATCATTGGCCGCAGCGGCGCGGGCAAGTCGACGCTCATCCGCTGCCTCAACGGCCTCGAACGGCCGGACAGCGGCAGCATCGCGATCGAAGGCCGCGAGATCACCGGCCTCAGCGAGGCGGAGCTGCAGCCGCTGCGCCGGCGCATCGGCATGATCTTCCAGCATTTCAACCTGCTCTCGGCCAAGACCGTCGAGGAGAATGTCGCCCTGCCGCTGAAGATCGAGGGCTGGCCGAAGGCCGAACGGCTGGCGCGCGCGGCCGAACTCATCGACCTCGTCGGCCTTTCGGGCAGGGCGAAGGCCTATCCGTCCGAACTGTCCGGCGGGCAGAAGCAGCGCGTCGGCATCGCCCGGGCGCTTGCCGCCAAGCCGGCGCTGCTGCTGTCCGACGAGGCGACCTCGGCGCTCGACCCGGAGACCACCCGCGCGATCCTCGCCCTTTTGAAGGACATCAACCGCAAGCTCGGCCTCACCATCCTCCTCATCACCCACGAGATGGAGGTGGTGCGCTCGGTGGCCGACCGCGTGACGGTGCTCGATGCGGGCCGCATCGTGGAGGAGGGGCCGGTCTGGCAGGTCTTCGCCACGCCTCGTGCGCAGACGACCAAAAGCCTGCTCAGCGGCATCCGCCCGCAGCTTCCCGGCCACATCGCGCGAAAACTCGTGGCCGATGTGACGGGCGAGGCCATCCTCGGCCTCGACATCGCCGGCCCGGCCGCCACGGGGCCGCTCTTCCAGCAGCTTTCCGCCGAATTCCCGGAAGGCTACCGGCTGGTCCACGGCGGCGTCGACCATATCCAGGAACAGGCGGTCGGCCGTTTCTTCATCGCCGTGCCGGCCGAGGCCGCCGCGCGCTTCACAACCCTGGCAGAGCGCTTCGGCGCGCAGGTGGAGGTCCTCGGCCATGTCGCCGGTCATGCTTGAACTTCTCGTCCGCTCGCTGTGGGAGACCATCGTGATGACGGCGGCCTCCGGCGTCATCTCGCTCGTCTTCGGCCTGCCGCTCGGCCTTGCGCTGGTCGCGACCGCGCGCGGCGGCATCGCGGAGAACCTGTGGATCAACCGGGCGCTCGGCGCCGTCATCAACGGCTTCCGCTCCGTGCCCTTCATCATCCTGCTCGTCGCGCTCATTCCGGTCACGCGCTTCATCGTCGGCACGTCGATCGGCACCTGGGCGGCCATCGTGCCGCTCGCCATCGCCGCGACGCCCTACTATGCGCGCATCGCCGAGGTGTCGCTGCGCGAGGTCGACCGCGGCCTGATCGAGGCGGTGCGGGCGATGGGCGGCAACCGCTGGACGATCGTGCGCGAGGTGCTGATCCCCGAGGCGCTGCCCGGCATCGTCACGGGCTTCACCGTCACGCTCGTCACGCTGATCGGCGCCTCCGCCATGGCCGGCGCGATCGGCGCGGGCGGGCTCGGCGACCTCGCCATCCGCTACGGCTACCAGCGCTTCGAGACCTCGGTCATGGTGGCGGTGGTCGCCGTGCTGATCGTCCTCGTCTGCGGCATCCAGTGGCTGGGCGACCGCCTGACCGCCCGCCTCGACCATCGCGGCTGAAGGGGGCGAGAAGCCCCCATGGCGGAAAATGATGCCAAATGGGCACGCATGGCTGGAAAATCCGCATAAGCATTTGGCAAAAATGCCAATTTCCTTGCCGGATCGCTGAAAAATAAATTATATTGTTTTTATATGTTTTTCGCACTTCCGTGCCAAGAATGAGCCAGAATCACCCGTCATGGGTGCACCGATCGATCTTCCCGAGGACGACGGACGAAAACCGAGCGGGACGCGATCTGCGCGTCCGCGCCGCCGGGCATATCCGGCGATGCACATATGCTGATGGAAAGCAGGCCGACATGCTGACGAAAAAGGGAAAATACGGACTGAAGGCCCTGGTGGACCTGGCCCGGCTGGCGCCTGGCGAAACCGCCTTCGTCAGCGAGATCGCGCTTCGCAACAACATACCGAAGAAGTTTCTCGACACGATCCTCCTGGAACTGCGCAATGCCGGCATGCTGCGCTCCAAGAAGGGGCCGGGCGGCGGCTATTCGCTGTCGCATGCCGCGTCCGAGATCCGCATCGGCCACGCCATCCGCGTGCTCGACGGCCCGCTGGCGCCGATCCGCTGCGCCAGCCGCACCGCCTACGAGGCCTGCGAGGACTGCGCCGATCCGGAAGCCTGTCAGGTCCGCCGCGCCATGACCGACGTGCGCGACGCCATCGCCGCCATCCTCGACACGATGACGCTCGAACAGTTCGTCGCCGTGCCCGGTGCCAGCGCGATGATCGAAGAGGACGAACTGAAAAAGCGCGTCGGATAGTCCGGCCGCCTTCGCAGATGCGCCTAACCGTCCTCCTCCGGCGGATGCGGGTGCCCCTCGCGCCGCAGCCGGCCGCTTTCCCTTAGGGCTGCCGCCAGTGCAGGCGGCAGCGGCTGCGTTGTGCGGTCGGTCGCAAGGCGCAGGTGGCTTGCGGCCTCGTGCGCCACGGCGAGCGCGGCCGCGGCGGCAAGGAAGGCATTCGTGCGGTGCTGCTCGGCAAGGCCGATCTGGGCGGCGTCGATGGCGCGGCCCGCCTCGGCCGTCATGGCCTGGGCGGCCGCGAGCCGGGCGGCCAGCAGACCGGCATCGAGGAGATCGTCCGCCTCCGCCGCCAGCAGGCGCGACAGGAGGCGCCGACCGGCGCCGATCTGCCGGGCGGCCTCCAGAAGCAGGTCGAGCGATTGCGGCACCGCCGCCTCGGCGGAAAGCGGCAGCACGGCGTCGGCATCGACGGCCACATCCTTGAATAGAACATGCTCGACCGACGGGGCCGCCCTGTCCGCCGGCTCGCAACTGTTGGCGACATAGTGCAGGCCCTCGACGCGCGTCGCCAGAAGCACGCCCGCCGCCCGGCCGCCATCGCCGCGCGCCGGCACCAGCAGCCAGTCCGCATGGCGCGTGCAGGGCGTACAGAGCGCTTCGCCGCTTAGGCGCCAGCCAAGGCCGCTCGACGCCAGCGGCAGCGCATCGGCATCCTGCCCGTTGCGCCGGGCGGTCGCGCGGCAGAGCCGGGCGCCGGCCAGCGCGGCGGAGAACACCACCGTGCGATGGCCGTCCGTGCCGTCGCTGCGCAGGTGCTCCAGCGCCACGAAATGGGCGGCCAGGATATCGGCAAGCGTCGCCGACTGCGCGGCGGCGGCCGCACAGACATCCGCCAGCACGGTGTTGGACACGTCGATGCCGCCGTGCTCGGTCGGCACGGAAATGCCGAACAGGCCGGAACGGGACAGGAGATCGAGACGGGCCTGCGCCGTTTGCGCGGCATCGCCGTTCGAAAAAAAGCCGGCAAGCGTGCCGGCGACGGTCAACGCCTCGTCCTCGCTGCCGATGACGGCGGCGGTTCGCGGCGGACGGTCGAGCGCTGATGAAATCATACCCATGTCGTCTGCTCCTCGCGGATTGGCGTTTCAGGGTGTGCAGGCTTAACCGGCTAAAAAGATCACATTCTATAAAGATTGTATAGATTGTTTTTCGCGTGCCGACCCGCCGTCCGGCCGCGCCGCGGCGGCGGTCGCCTCGCGAAAACAGTGGCCCGGGTGGCCGCTCAGGCGCGGCGCTTCAGCTTCTGCTCGCGGAAGAAGATGAAGAGGCCGGAGGCGACGATGAACCCCGCGCCGACCAGCATGGCCGGGCGCGGCGCATCGCCGAAGAACACCCAGCCGAAGACGACGGCCCAGAGCAGCAGCGAATATTGCAGCGGCACGACGGTCGCCGCGTCCGCCAGCTTCAGCGAGCGGTTGACCAGCATGTGCGCGCTCATCGCCACGATGCCGAGCAGGCTGAGCAGGCCGAAGTCGACGCCGCTGACCGGTGCCCAGCCGGCGGGGTCGACAAGGCACCAGATGCCGGCGAAGATCGCCGCGCCCGCCACCTGCCAGAACACCAGCGTCGTGTCCGGCGCCGCGCGCAGCGTCCGGCCGAGCACCATGGCGAGGCTGAAGGCGAGGCTGCCGGCAAGCGCGACGAGGGCCGGCAGGGTGAACGTGTCCTTCGAGGGCTCCAGCGCGATCACCACGCCGACGAAGCCGACGATGATCGCCGTCCAGCGCCGCCAGCCGACCTTCTCGCCGAGCAGCAGCGGCGACATGGCCGCAACGTAGATCGGCGCGGCGAGCCAGTAGGTCATGGCGTCGGCGAGCGGCATGTAGGCGACGGCGAAGTAGAAGCCGGAGGCCTCGAGGGCGAAGAGGGCGGAGCGCAGCAGGTGCAGCTTCGGCCGCTCGACATCGACGAGCCGGTGCCAGCCGACCTTCCAGAAGAAGGGGGCGAGCACCACCGCCGCGGCAAGGCTGCGGATCAGCATGAGCTGGCCGACGGAATAGGTCGAGACGAGCCATTTGCCGAGCACGTCGTTCAGCGAGAACATCACCATGCCGAGCAGCATCAGGAGCACCCCGAGGCGGGCGGCGCCCGTGGCGGGGGAGGAGGCGGTGATGTCTGTCATGGCGCGAACTCGAAGAGCAGGGATGGATGCGCTGTGACACATTCCGCCCGGCCGATCCAGTCAGCAATTTTGATAGCTGCATAAGCGGCGCGCAACCTCGCCGGCCGGTTGATTGCGCGGGGCGACAATGGAAGAGTGCGGCCGGGCATTTTTGTGACGAGGTTCATCTCATGACGGACGAAAAGACGGGCGGGCGGCGGCTGCGCTCCCAGGACTGGTTCGACAACCGCGAGCATGTCGACATGGCGGCGCTCTATCTCGAGCGTTTCATGAACTACGGCATCACGCCGGAGGAGCTGCGCGCCGGCAAGCCGGTGATCGGCATCGCCCAGAGCGGCAGCGACCTGACCCCGTGCAACCGCCACCATGTCGATCTCGCCGAGCGCGTGCGCGACGGCATCCGCGATGCCGGCGGCATCCCGATCGAGTTCCCGACCCATCCGATCTTCGAGAACTGCAAGCGGCCGACGGCGGCGCTCGACCGCAACCTCGCCTATCTCGGCCTCGTCGAGATCCTCTACGGCTACCCGCTCGACGGCGTCGTGCTGACGACGGGCTGCGACAAGACCACACCCTCGGCGCTGATGGCCGCCTCCACGGTCGACATTCCCGCGATCGTGCTTTCCGGCGGGCCGATGCTCGACGGCTGGCACGACGGCGAGCTCGCCGGCTCCGGCACGGTGATCTGGCGGTCGCGCCGCAAGCTCGCCGCCGGGGAAATCGACGAAGAGGAATTCCTCCAGGCCGCGATGGGCTCGGCGCCCTCCATCGGCCATTGCAACACGATGGGCACCGCCTCCACCATGAACGCGCTCGCCGAAGCGCTCGGCATGTCGCTGACCGGCTGCGCGGCCATTCCGGCCGCCTATCGCGAGCGCGGCCAGATGGCCTACCGCACCGGCCGGCGCGCGGTGGAACTGGTGCTGGAGGATATCCGCCCCTCGTCGATCCTGACGCGAAAGGCCTTCCTCAACGCCATCCGCGTCAATTCGGCCATCGGCGGGTCGACCAACGCCCAGCCGCACCTGGTGGCCATGGCCAAGCATGCCGGCGTGGAGATGGCGCCGGAGGACTGGCAGGTGCACGGCTACGACATCCCGCTGCTCGCCGACGTGCAGCCGGCCGGCCGCTTCCTCGGCGAACGCTTCCACCGGGCCGGCGGCGTGCCGGCGATCATGCGCGAACTGCTCGACGCCGGTAAGCTCGACGGCGACTGTCCGACCGTGACGGGCCGCAGCATGGCGGAAAACCTCGAAGGACGCGCGGCCAGCGACCGCGAGGTCATCCGCCCCTATGGCGAACCGCTGAAGGAACGGGCCGGCTTCCTCGTCCTCAAGGGCAACCTCTTCGATTTCGCCATCATGAAGACCTCCGTCGTCTCGCCGGAGTTCCACGCGCGCTACCTCAGCGAGCCGGGCCGCGAGGGCGTCTTCGAGGGGAGGGCGGTCGTCTTCGACGGTTCGGAGGATTATCACCGGCGCATCAACGACCCGGCGCTCGGCATTAACGAACGCACCATCCTCGTCATCCGTGGCGCGGGGCCGCTCGGCTGGCCGGGCTCGGCCGAGGTGGTCAACATGCAGCCGCCGGACCATCTGCTCAAGCGCGGCATCACCAGCCTGCCGACGATCGGCGACGGACGCCAGTCCGGCACCGCCGACAGTCCGTCGATCCTCAACGCCTCGCCGGAAAGCGCCGCCGGCGGCGGGCTCGCCTTCCTGCGCACCGGCGACGTCATCCGCATCGACCTGACGCAGGGGCGCTGCGACATGCTGGTGGAGGCGGCGGAGATCGAGCGGCGCAAGGCGGGCGGCATTCCGCCGGTCCCGGCCGACGCGACGCCCTGGCAGCGGATCTACCGCAGCACCGTGACCCAACTGTCCGACGGCGCGGTCATCGACGGCGCCGCCGAGTTCCGCAGCATCGCCGAGACGCCGCCCCGGCACAATCACTGAGCGATCCCAGCAAGGTGCGAAGCGGCTTTGCTGGGATTGCGTAAAAACAAACAGATGGAGCGTTTTCACGATTCGCGGAAACGATCCAGGCAGGCCGAGCCCTATCCACGGCGGGCGACGAGGATGCCGAAGAGCACGATCGCCCCGCCGACCGCCTGCATCGCGCCGACGGGCTCGGAAAGCAGGATCCAGGCGAGGATGGCCGCGACGACCGGCTGCAACAGCAGCGTCAGCGAGGAAAAGGCCGTCGGCAGGTAGGCGAGCGCGTAGGTGACGAGGCCCTGCCCGCCGACATGGCTGATGAAGGCGAGGCCGGCGAGCATCGCCCAGCCGAAGAGCGTGGCGGGCACCATGCCGGTTTCGAAGAGGAAGGCGACCGGCAGGATGCAGACCGCCGCCGAAAGCGTCGTCCAGACCATGATGCGCAGCGTCGAGAAGCGCGCACGGACATGACCGAGCGACAGCATATAGCAGGCGTAGAAGAAGGCCGCGACGATGGCCGTCGCATCGCCCGCAAGCTGCCCGCCGCCGAGCGCCGACGGCCCGCCCTTCAGGACGAGCACGCCGACCAGCGCCAGCCCGAGGCCTGCCAGGAAGACCGGCGTGATGCGCGTGCGGAAGAACAGCCAGGAGCCGAGCGTCACGAAGACCGGCGCGAGATTGGCCAAGAGCGTCGCATTGGCGACGGAGGTCATGTGCAGCGACAGATGCCAGGCGGCAAGGTCGGCGGCGAGGAACACGCCCGGCAGCAGCAGGAAGAGATGGTCGCGAAGGCCTGCCGGCCGCGCGTCACCCTGCTTCGTCACCTGCGCCATCAACAGGAAGGGCATCAGGGCCAGCGCGACGCGCCAGAAGGCCGTCGCCATCGGCCCGACTTCCGAGAGGCGCACGAAGATCGGCGAACCGCCGATGGCGATGCCGCCGACGATGAGGGCGATCAGGGCTAGGCGGCTGTGCTGGGAGGCGGCAATGGGCGACAAGGCAGAGGTCCGATATCAGGTGTCGCAGCGAGCTATCAGACCGCCTCCGCTTCAACCAGACGGACAGCTCTAATTTAGAGGAAAAGTTTGGGGCTTCTGAAAAGGCGGCGCCCTGTCGAGCGCCGCCCTCCATCCCGGGATCGGCAGGCTCAGGCCGCGTCCGGCCGGTGCACCGTCTTCACCTCGAGGAAATCCTCCAGGCCGAAGAGGCCGCCCTCGCGGCCGTTGCCGGACTGCTTGTAGCCGCCGAACGGGCTGCCGTAGCGGTGCGGCCCGCCATTGATGTGCACCATGCCGGCACGCAGCCGGGCGGCGACGCGCTCGGCACGCTCCGCATCGCCGGTCTGCAGATAGGCGGCAAGGCCGTAGGCGGTGTCGTTGGCGATGGCGATCGCCTCCTCCTCCGTGTCGAAGGGGATGATCGAGAGGACGGGACCGAACACCTCCTCGCGGGCGATGCGCATGTCGTTGTTGACGTCCGCGAAAATCGTCGGCTTGACGAAATAGCCGGTCTCGAAGCCATCAGGCTTGCCCGGGCCGCCGACCAGCACGCGCGCGCCCTCGGCGACGCCCGCCTCGATCAGCGCCTGCACGCGGCCGAACTGGATGTGCGAGACGAGCGGGCCGATATGCTCGCCTTCTTCCTCCGGATTGCCGACGGTCGCTTGCCTGCCCGTGCGCTCGGCGATCTCGACCACCTTGTCATAGACCGAGCGCTCGACCAGCATGCGGGTCGGGGCGTCGCAGGACTGGCCGGAATTGTTGAAGCACTCGCGCACGCTGCCGGCGACGCGGTCTTCGAGGTCCGCATCGGCGAAGACGAGGTTCGGCGACTTGCCGCCGAGCTCCAGCGTCACGCGCTTGACCGTGTCGGCCGCATCCTTGCTGACGGCGATGCCGGCGCGGGTGGAGCCGGTAAACGACATCATGTCGACGTCCTTGTGCCTGGAAAGCGCCGCGCCGCATTCGAGGCCGTCGCCGTTGACGAGGTTGAACGTGCCAGCCGGGAAGCCCGCCTCATGCACCATCTCCGCATAGAGAAGCGCGTTGAGCGGGGTGAATTCGGACGGCTTCAGCACGCAGGTCGAGCCCGTCGCCAGCGCCGGCACCACCTTCAGCGCGATCTGGTTGATCGGCCAGTTCCAGGGCGTGATGAGGCCGCAGACGCCGATCGGCTCGCGGCGCAGCACGTCGCCGTTGGCCAGCACCTCGCGGCTCTTCAGCCGCTTCAGCCCGTCGATGAAGCCCTGCAGGTGGCCGACGCCGACATCCGCCTGCTGCTCGATGCTCATGGTGATCGGCGCGCCGAGTTCCAGCGTGATCGTGCGCGCCATCTCCTCGTAGCGGCGCTTGTAGATGTCCAGCAGCTTTTCGAGCAGCGCCAGGCGTTCTTCCACGCTCGTCCGGCTGTAGGTCGCGAAAGCCTTCTTGGCGGCGGCGACGGCGCGGTCGATATCGGCGGCGGTGCCCATGGAGATGACCGCGATCGGCTTTTCCGTCGCCGGGTTGATCACCGGAAGGTCGTTGGGCTTCAGCGGGTCCACCCACTGGCCGTCGATGTAGAATTTGCGCTTGTCGAGCATGCTTTTCTCCCGTCACTTCTGTTTTTCGTCGAGCCAGCCGCGGATGAGCCGGCGGTAGCGATCGCCACCGAAACTTGGAAAATGGCCGCCATGCACCAGCCGCACCGGCAGGCTGAGCAGCCGCTCCATCGAGGCGAGATAGTCCGCCGCGTCGGAATGGTAGGTGTCCTCGATCAGCGGGCCATCGTAGACGATATCGCCCGAGAAGAGAATTTCGGTCGCCTTCTCGTAGAGCGCAATACCACCCGGGGAATGGCCGGGCGTGTGGATGACCTCGAACTGCCGGTCGCCGAGATCGATGACGTCGCCGTCCGCAAGGATGCGCGTCGCCGGCGCCTTCTTCACCGCATAGCACTTCGAACAGTAAGGCTCGGGCGGCAGCGCGTCGAAGATATCGTCGGTGACGTAGGGGTCCGCGAGCGTGTTCTCCCGCGTCGGGTTGGCGAGGAGATCGGCCTCGGCGGCGTGCACGGCGCGGCACTCGAATTCGTGATGGCAGCCGATATGGTCGAAATGGGTGTGGCTCGCCACGGCGATCAGGTCGCGCTCGGTGACGAGCGGCACCCATTCGGTGAGCGAGACGACGCCCATGCCGCTGTCGACCAGCATGTCCCGGTCGCGCCCGCGCACATGCCAGATGTTGCAGCGGTAGAATTCCTGGATGTAGGGCTCGCTTATCGCGGTCACGCCGTCGTCGAGGCGACGCAGGCTGTACCAGTCCTCCGGGCGGATGCGCTGCATGTGATCCTCAAACTCCCGCTCCGTCCTGAAGCACGACGATGCTATCCGCCTTCAGCCGAAGGTCAAGCTCCGTGCCGACCTGCGGATTGTCGGTCTGCGGCAGGTGGGCGGTCAGCACCGTGCCGTCCGCCGCGACATGGCAGCGATGATGCGTGCCGAAGAAGGCGCTGCCGGTGATGCGGCCGCGGCCGAGCGAGACGGTCGGCGTCTCCGACGTCGCGGAGCGGAAGTGCTCCGGGCGGATGCAGAGCGTGACGTCGCGGCCCGCCGCCGGCATGCCGGAGACGAAGGCGGAGGCGGGCAGGGCGACGCGGCCGAGCGCGGTCTCCACCTCCGCCTCGTTCGCCGCCGCGCCGCGCATCCTGGCGGGCAGGAAATTCACCTCGCCCATGAAGCCGGCGGAAAACAGCGAGCGCGGCCGCATGTAGATCGAGGCCGGCGTGCCGACATCCTCGATGCGGCCCTTGTTCATCACGACGATGCGGTCGGCGATGGCCATCGCCTCCTCCTGGTCGTGCGTGACATGCACGAAGGTGGTGCCGACGCGCTTCTGGATGGCCTTCAGTTCGTCCTGCATCTGCCGGCGCAGCTTCAGGTCGAGCGCGCCGAGCGGTTCGTCGAGCAGCAGCACGTCGGGATCGACCGCCAGCGCCCGGGCGAGCGCCACGCGCTGCCGCTGGCCGCCCGAAAGCTCGTGCGGCTTCTTGGCGGACGATGCCCTGAGGCCGACGAGATCGAGATAGGAGAACGCCTTCTCGTACCGTTCCGCCCGGCCCATGCCGCGCATGCGAAGGCCGAAGCCGACATTGTCGCGCAGGCACATATGCGGGAAGAGCGCATAATCCTGGAACATGGTGGTCGTCGGGCGCTTGGCGGGGGAGACATGGGTCATGTCGCGCCCGCTTATCGCGATCGTTCCCGACGTCGGCTCGATGAAGCCGCCGAGGATGGAGAGCAGCGTGGTCTTGCCGCAGCCGGAGGGGCCGAGCAGCACGATGAACTCGCCGGCCGCGATATCGAGCGAGACGTCGTCGAGCGCCCGGAAAGCGCCGAAGACCTTCGTGGCATTGCGGATGGAGACGTCGGCGGTCATGAGGATTTCCCGGTTTTGCGGAAGACGGTGAGTTCCAGGACGATGAGGAACGCGACGGAGACGAGGAAGACGACGGAGCCGATGGCGTTGGTCCTGGGGTCGAGGCCGGAGCGCAGCATGCTCCATATCTCGACCGGCAGCGTCACGTCGAAGCGCGACAGGAGGAAGGCGACGATGAACTCGTCCCAGCTGAAGGTGACGGAGAGGAAGAAGGCCGCGAGGATCGACGGCAGCAGCATGGGCGCCGTGACGAGCAGCATGACCTGCCAGTCCTTGGCCCCGAGATCGCGCGCCGCCCGCTCGATGTTCACCTGGTGCCCGCCCATCGAGGCATAGATGATGGCAAAGCAGAGCGGCAGGTTGATCACCACATGGCCGATGCCGACGGTGACGAGCGAGAGCCGCAGGCCCGTGACGTTCAGCACCGAGAGCAGGCCGAGGCCGATGATCAGCGTGCTCACCGTCATCGGCGCGACGATGAGGGCGCGCAGGAGGCCGGAGGCCGGCAGCGTGTAGCGCGCGAAGGCGTAGGCGGCGAGGAAGCCGATGAGGCAGGCGACCGCCGAGGAGACGACCGCGACGACGAGCGAATTGCCGAGTGCCGCCATCAGCTTGCCGTCGGAGAAGATCGCCTCGTACCAGCGCAGCGTAAGCCCGTTCAGCGGCGGCACGGGCAGCGTGCCGTCCTGGAAGGAGAACAGCACGAGCACGACGACGGGCAGGAAGATGAAGAGATAGAGCAGGCCGGCATAGAGCGCGGCAAGCAAGGTCGTAAGGTGGCGCATGCTCACGTCCTCTCCATCTTCAGCCAGCGGGCGCAGGCGATATAGGCGAGCGTGACGACGGCCATCAGCACCAGCGAGAGGGCGGCCGCCATCGGGAAATCCGCCCGCCGGCCGAGCTGCAGCATGATGACCTGCGGCAGCACCAGTTCGTTGTTGCCACCGAGGATCTGCGGCGTGATGTAGTCGCCGATGCACAGGACGAAGGTGAGGAAGGCGCCGACCATGATGCCGGGCAGCGTCAGCGGCAGAACGACGTGCCGGAAGGTCTGGAAGGCGTTCGCGCCGAGGTCCGCCGCCGCGCGGCGATAGTTCGGCGAAAGCTGGATGAGGTTGGCATAGATCGTCAGCGTCAGCAGCATGACGAAGAAGTGCACGAAGCCGATGATCGTGCCGGTGCGGTTGGCCGACAGTTCCAGCGGCTCGGCGATGATGCCGAGGGCGAGAAGCGCCTGGTTGACGACGCCGCCCTTGGAGAGCACCAGCAGCCAGGAATAGGAGCGCACGACATAGGAGGTCCAGAAGGGCAGGATCGCCATGACGAGAGCGAAGCGCTGCCATTTCTTCGGCACCCGCTCGGCGATGATCCAGGCGAGCGGATAGGCGAGCAGCACGGAGATGACCGTGACGGCCGCCGTCACCTCCAGCGAGACGACCAGTCCCTTGAAGAGATGCGCCTTCTCGAAGAAGGCGATGTAGTTGTCGAGCGTCCAGGTCGCGACGATCTCGCGCCCCTGCCGCGTCCACAGGCTGATCGCCGCCATGTAGGCGAAGGGCACGAGGAAGAAGAAGCCCGTCCAGGCGAGCGCCGGCAGGACAAAGGCAAGGGCCTTGCGGCGTTCCGCACGTTCGAGGGCGGGGGCGGTCATCGTCGTGGCTTCCCTTGCTCGTGAGTGCTCGGAGCGTGGATCCTCGGGTCAAGCCCGAGGATGACGGAGGGGAGGAGGCATGACGAGGCCGGAGCGTGGTGCGGCAGGCGGGGCCGTCGCCCGAACCCGCCATCCTTCCCTTCTTTCGTCATCCTCGGGCTTGACCCGAGGATCCACGCCTCCCCGCCAGCCCTTACTGCTGCAGCATCTCCGTCCAGACGTCCTGCATCGCCGCATCCATGTCGGCGTCGGCCACCGGGTAGAGCTGCGAATTCTTCAGGTAGTCCGCCTGCCTGTCCCAGCGCAGCGCCGTCTTCTGCTGGTCGCTCAAATGTTCGCCCGCCTTGGCGTTCGCCGGCATCGCCCAGTAGCAGGAGGAGGTGGCAAGCCGCGCCTGCCCCTCGGGGCTGACGATATACTGCACGAATTTCAGCGCCAGGTCCTGCTTCTCGGAATCCTTGAAGACGCCGATCGACTGCGCCCAGCGCAGCGCGCCCTGCTTCGGGATCGTCCAGTCGAGGTTCGGCTTTTCCGCCGAAAGGCCGGCCGTCAGCCATTCGCCGCCACCGACGACGATATCCACCTCGCCGGTCGCCAGCGCCGTCTGCGAGGCGACGACGTCGCTCACCTGGCGGGCGACCTTCTTCATCTCGAAGAGCTTTTCCCTGATCGCCGGCAGGTCGTCCTGCGTCAGCTCCGCCGTCTTCTTGCCGATGCCGACGCCGGTAAGGCCGACCATCGGCAGGTAGTAGTCGTAGAGCGCGATGCGGCCCTTGTACTTGTCCGACCAGATGACCGAAAGGTCCTCCATGTCGGCCGGATCGACCTTCGTCTTGTCGTAGGAGATCGTGTTGTAGCCGAATTTTTCGGTGACGGCGTAGACCTTGCCGTCCTTCGTGGTCGTCTCCGCCATGCGCACTTCCGGGAAGAGATCGCCGAGCGGCAGCTGATCGGCCGGCATCTCGCCGAGGATTTCCATGTCGATGGCGCGCGGCACGTCGACGGCGTCGATGACCAGCACGTCCCAGTCGCCCGGGCGGGACTGCTCGATGATGGAGATCGCCGCGCCCGTGCCCTCGTATTCCTTGAGGTTGACCTTGACGTTGTTGGCCTTCTCGAAGGGCTCGACCAGCGCGGGATCGGTATGGTCGCACCAGACGAGCGCGTTGAGCTCGTCCTGCGCCAGGGCGCCGGCTGGCGACAGCGCGGCGGCGGCAGCGGTGGCAAGGAGCATGCGGCGGACGAGCCCGCCCGAAACGGTTGTCTTCATCGTCTTTCCCTCTGGCTGCAGGCTTTCGGCCTGGCGGATGACACTCATTTGCGGTGCCTTGAGAAAAAGATTGAACGAGTTCATTTTTTAAGTCAATCTCATTTTTGAGGAGATTCCAACGGAGGTTCCATGGCCGGATTGCGCGCGAAACAGAAGGCGGACAGAACACGCCGCATTCTTGAAGCTGCCACCACGCTGTTCCGCCGCGAGGGCTATGACAGCGGCCGCATCGAGGACATCGCCGAGATGGCGGAGGTCTCCGTCGGCACGCTCTACAACTACTACCAGAACAAGGGCGACATCCTCGTCGCCACCGTCGCCATGGAGGTGACGGAGGTGCTGGAGGGCGGGGCGCGCATCGTCGCCAACCCGCCGCTGAACGTGGCGGAAGCCCTGCGCACGCTGATCGGCCAGTATTACGACCACTCGCTCTACTATCTCTCCAAGGAGATGTGGCGCACCGCCATGGCGATCTCCATCCAGCAGCCGGACACGCCGCTCTCAAGGCGCTATACCGAGCTCGACGGCCAGCTCTGCGCGCAGGTCATCCGCCTCGTCGAGACGCTGCAGGCGCGCGGCGTCGTCCAGGCCGGCGTCGACGCCAGGGCGATGGGCGAGCTTTTCTTCAACAATCTCAACATGATGTTCATCGAGTTCTGCAAGGTGGACGCCATGCCGCTGGAGGAGCTGAAGGCGCGCGTCAACGCCCAGCACGAGCCCATCGCCGCCCTCATCAGCAGCATCAAGATCGTCTGAGCGACAGGAAGCCTCCCGCATGACCGAACCGCAATCCGCCGTCCTCGCCGCCGCCGAAACGCTGGTCGCCGCCTTCGCGCGGCACGACCGCGCGGCCTATTTCGCCGCCTTCGCCGAGGAGGCGAGCTTCCTCTTCTACAATCTCGACCGCCGCCTCGATGGCCGCGCCGCCTATGAGGCGGAATGGGCGCTCTGGGAGGAGCGCGACGGCTTTCGCGTGCTCGCCTGCCGCTCGACGGACCGCAACGTGCAGCTTCTCGGCGAGGTGGCGATCTTCACGCATGCGGTGGAGACCGACCTTTCCGTCGGCGGCGAGAGGGTGACGAACAACGAGCGCGAGACCATCGTCTTCTCTCGCGATTCCGCCGGCCGCTGGCTCGCGGTCCACGAGCACCTGTCGCCGGCGGCCTGAATCAGCAGCAGTCCTCCCCCGCCTTGCCGGTGGCGAGCTGATCGAGGATGGGGCAGTCCGGCCGGTCGTCGCCGTGGCAATGGGCGGAAAGGTGCTCCAGCGTGCGCACCATCTCCTGCAGCAGGCGCATCTTCTCCTTCATCTCCGCGACATGCTCGCCGGCGATGCGCTTGACGTCGCCGGAGGCGCGGGCGCGGTCCTGCCAGAGCGCCAGCAGGTCGCGGATCTGGGCGATGGAGAAGCCGAGGTCGCGCGCCCGGCGGATGAAGGAGAGCGTCGAGAGGTCCTTCGGCCCGTAGACGCGGTAGCCCGCGCCCGTGCGGCCGGCCGCGCGGATGAGGCCGATCTGCTCGTAGTGCCTTATCATCTTGGCGGTGACGCCCGTCGCCACCGCCGCTTCGCCGATGTTCATGCGCTCTCTCCCTTGCCGGACGCGGGACGGAAACGCTTCAGCCGCAGCGCGTTCGAGACGACGAACACGCTGGAAAGCGCCATGGCGCCGGCGGCGAGCGCCGGCGAAAGCTGGATGCCGAAGGCCGGGTAGAGCAGGCCCGCGGCGACCGGAACGAGCGCGACATTGTAGCCGAAGGCCCAGAACAGGTTCTGGCGGATGTTGCGCATCGTCGCCCGCGAGATCGCGATGCCCGCCGCTACCCCGCGCATGTCGCCGGCCATCAGCACCACGTCGGCGCTTTCGATGGCGATATCCGTGCCCGTGCCGATCGCGATGCCCGTATCGGCCGCGGCAAGCGCCGGCGCGTCGTTGATGCCGTCGCCGACGAAGGCGACCTTCCTGCCGCCGGCCGAAAGCGCGCGCACGGCCGCCACCTTGCCGTCCGGCAGCACCTCGGCCATCACCCGGTCGATGCCGAGCTTTTCCGCCACGGCCTCGGCGGTGCGGCGGTTGTCGCCGGTGATCATCGCCACCTCGATGCCGAGCCGCTTCAGCGCGGCGATCGCCGCCTTCGTCGTCGGCTTGACCGGGTCGGTGACGGCGAAGAGGGCGGCCAGCCTGCCGTCGATGGCGGCATAGAGCGGCGAGGCGCCGTCGCCGGCCAGCCGGTCCGCAGGGGCGGAGAACGGCGCGACGTCGAGCCCGAGCGAACGCATGAAGCCGGCGGAGCCCGCCGCCACCTTGCGGCCGGAAACCGTCGCCTCGATGCCCTGGCCGGAAACCGCGGCAAAGCCGCTCGCCGCCGCAGGCTCGATGCCCTCGGCCTTCGCCCCTTCGAGGATAGCCACGGCGATGGGATGTTCCGAATGCACCTGCGCGGCCGCGACCAGCGCCAGCACCTCGTCGCGGGCAAAGCCGTCCGCCGGCACGATCTCCGTCAGCGTCGGACGGCCGAGCGTCAGCGTGCCGGTCTTGTCGACGGCGACGATGTCGGTGCCTTCCAGCGTCTGCAAGGCCGTGCCCTGGCGAAAGAGCACGCCGAGTTCGGCCGCACGCCCCGTGCCGGTGATGATGGAGGTGGGCGTGGCGAGCCCCATGGCGCAGGGGCAGGCGATGATCAGCACCGCGACGGCATTGACCAGCGCATGGGCGAGGACGGGGCTCGGCCCGAAGGCGAGCCAGAGGCCGAAGGTGAGAAGCGCGACGGCGATGACGGCCGGCACGAACCATTGCGTCACGCGGTCGACCAGCGCCTGGATCGGCAGCTTTGCCGCCTGCGCGTCCTCGACCATGCGGATGATCTGCGAGAGCGCCGTGTCGGCGCCCACGCGGGTGGCGCGGAAGGTCAGGGAGCCGGTCGTGTTGACCGTGCCGCCGGTCACCGTGTCGCCGGTCGTGCGGGCGACGGGCATCGGCTCGCCGGTGATCATGGATTCGTCGACATAGGACAGCCCTTCCGTCACCTCGCCGTCGACCGGCACCTTCTCGCCCGGCCGCACCAGCACGATGTCGCCGGGAACGACAGCCTCCAGCGGCACGTCCTCGGCCCGGCCGTCGCGCAGCACGCGCGCCGACGTGGCGCGCAGCCCGGCAAGGTGCCGGATCGCCTCGCCCGTGCGCCCCTTGGCCCGCGCTTCCAGATAGCGGCCGGCGAGGATGAGCGTCACGATGACGGCGGCGGCCTCGAAATAGACATTGGCCGTGCCGCCCGGCAGGAGGCCGGGGGCGAAGGTCGCCACGGTGGAAAAGCTCCAGGCGGCAAACGTGCCGATGACGACGAGCGAATTCATGTCCGGCGCCAGCCGCAGCAGGCTCGGAATGCCCTTGCGGAAGAAGCGCAGGCCCGGCCCTGCAAGCACCAGCGTCGCCAGCACGAACTGGATGACGCGGCTCGTCTGCATGCCGAGCGTCTCATGGATATAATGGCCGAAGGCGGGAACGGCATGCGCGCCCATCTCCATCACGAAGAGCGGCGCCGTCAGCACGGCGGCGATCGCAAGGTCGCGCCGCAGGGTTTTCGCCTCGGCGGCCCGGCGGTCTTCCTCTGCGGGCGTTTCGGCCGTCTCGCGTATCGCCTTGTAGCCCGCGCGGTCGATGGCGGCGGCAAAATCCTCAAAAGCCGCCGCTCCCTTGAGGAACCGCACGCGGACGCGCTCCTGCGCAAGGTTCGCCGTCGCCTCGACGACGCCTGGCACGGCCTTCAGCGCTTTTTCCACGCGGCCGATGCAGGAGGCGCAGGTCATGCCCTCGACGGGGAATTCCAGCACCTCTTGCGAAACGCCGTATCCCGCCTTGCGCACCGCCTCGGCCACCGCGGCCGCATCCGGCGCGCCGGAAAAGGTCACGTCGGCCCTTTCCGTCGCCAGGTTGACGGCGGCGCCCGATACGCCGGGCACCTTGCCGATGGCGTTTTCGACCCGGCGCACGCAGGACGCACAGGTCATGTCCGAGATGGAAAGCTTGATCGTCTGCCGGTCTGCCGGCTTCGGCGTGGTGAGCATGGTGCACCTTTCATCCTGTTTCGGATAGATCGTGCACCTTCCCATCATGTCAAGGTCAAGCGACTTTTTGACGTTCAGGCGACATCGACCGGAAAATAGCCTTCCGCTTCGATGAGGGAGGCGACGGCGGCGCGGTCGCCGGCATTGACCACCGTGACGCGCTTCGCGTCGAGGTCGATCTCGACCCTGGCGGCGGGATAGGCGGAAAGCACGGCGCCGGTGATCGTCCGGGCGCAATGGCCGCAGGTCATGTCCGAAACGGTGAAGGCGAGGGGGGCGGTGTCACGCATGGGGGTCTCCTGATTTGCCCTGCCATGCTGGGACGTTCCCACATGGCAAGGTCAAGCCGCAGTCGAGGGAAAAGAGCGGGCCGCGCCTCAATCCAGCGCGAACCGCGCCAGACGGTCCTTGAGCAGGGCGATCGTCGGCACATCCGCATTGGCGAAGGCGAAGCGGAGATATCCGTCCTGCGCGCCGAAATAGCTGCCGGGCAGGCAGAGGATGCCGGCCTCCCGGGCAAGCTTCTCCGCCACGCGGGCGGAAGGCGCCGCGCCGAAGGGATGGCCGATGAAGGCGAAATAGGCGCCGACCGCGCCGACGCGCCAGGCCGGGACCCCGGCCATCGTGGACAGCAGTCCCTCCACCCGGCGCGCGATCTCCCGGCGGTTCTCCTCGCGCCAGTCGGCAAGCAGCGGCAATGCCGTGGCGACGGCGGCCTGCGCCGAGCGGGGCGGGCAGATCTGCAGGTTGTCGAGGATCTTCGCCACCTGCTCGACCACGCCGGCACCCGCCGTGATCGCGCCGAGGCGATGGCCGGGAATGCAGAAGGATTTCGAGAAGCTGTAGAGACCGATCAGCGTGTCCTCCCAGCCCGGCCGGCCGAAGAGGTCGTGCGGCCGGCCCGCGCCCAGGGGCAGGAAGTCGCGATAGGTCTCGTCGAGGATGAGCCAGATGCCGCGCGCCGCGCACAGGTCGTAGATCTGCGCCAGGAGGGCGGGCGGGTAGACGGCCCCGGTCGGATTGTTCGGCGAGACGAGCGCGACGGCGCGCACGTCGGGCGTGATCGCGGCGGCCAGCGCCTCCACGTCGGGCAGGAACCCGTCGGCGGGGTCGCAGGCGGCGAACCGGGTCCTGATGCCCAGCATGGCGAGCGTCGTTTCCTGGTTGAAATAATAGGGATCGGTCATCAGCACGGCATCGCCGGCCCCGGCCACCGCCATGGCGGCGCAGATGAAGGCCTGGTTGCAGCCGGACGTGACATGGATGTTGCCGGCGGTGATCGCCGCGCCGTAGGTCTCGGCCACATGCAGCGCATAGGCCGTGCGCAGGCTGTCCTCGCCCTCGATCGGCCCGTAGCCGGTATAGGCGCGCGAGGCGGCGTATTCGCCGAGCAGGCGCAGCATGTCGGGATGCGGCGGATAGCCGGGCACGGCCTGCGACAGGTCGATCATCGGGCCGCTGCGGCCGTCATAGGCCTTGCCCCAGGCGAAGACCGAGGGGATCGGCGGGGGCGCGAGGGTTTCGACGAGCGGGTTGAAGCGGGGCATGGTCTTTTCCGTGGCGGTCAGGCGCGGGTCTTGCGCTGGGGGGTGGAGGAAGGCCGGCGCTTGGCCGGGACGGCGGTCGGGTGGTGGCTCTCCGCGGCCCGGCCGCCGCGCCCGCGCAGGACCAGGCGGGCGGAGGCCTGCGGCTCGGGCAGGCTCTCCTCCAGCGAGGCGAAGAGCCAGTCGATGAACACCTTGACGATCGGCGCCTGGCGCACCGATTGCCGGCAGGCGACATAGAAGGCGTCGTTGGCCGGCACCGTCAGGTCGAAGGGCACGACGAGCTCGCCGCGGGCGATGAGATGACTGGCGGTGATCGTGTCGCCGAGCGCCACGCCCTGGCCGTGCAGGGCCGCCTCGGTGGAAAGCCGGGCGTCGCTCATGAAGTGCTGTCGCCCGCGCGCCATGTCGATCGCATCGGCCGCCGCCAGCCAGGTGTTCCACTCGCGCCCGTCGTCGCCGTGAAACAGCGTGTGGTCGGCAAGGTCGCGCACCGAGCGCAGCGGCCGGCTGTTGAGCAGGCTGGGGCTGGCGACCGGAAAGAGCCGGAGGTTGGACCACAGCCGCGTCCAGCAGTCCGGCCAGTTGCCGTCGCCGTAGAGCACGCTGACATCCGTGTCGAGCGAGCGCAGGTTGTCCGGATCGTTGGAGGCGATCAGCGTGACGCGCACGCCGGGAAACTGGTCGGTGAAGGTGTTGAGCCGCGGGATGAGCCAGAGCGAGAGGAGGGCGGGCACGCAGGTGACGGTGAGGTCGCCGCGCGTCTCCGGCTGCTTCATCAGCGCGGTTGCCGCCGCGATCTCGCCGAAGGCGTTGGTGACGGCCGGCAGCAGCAGCGCGCCCTGCGGCGTCAGCTTCAGCCGCTTGCCGCCGCGCTCGAAAAGCGCGGTGCCGAGCGAAACCTCCAGCGCGCGGATCTGGTGGCTGACCGCGCCATGCGTCACGTTCAGTTCCCGCGCGGCAGCCGAGACCGCGCCGCGGCGGGCGGTCGCCTCGAAGGCGCGAAGGGGGTTGAGCGGCGGCAGGCGCGCGGCCATGGGGCGGTTCCGGCTTATGTGAGTTTTTCTCACGCAAACCGCTACAACAATGTCAATTGCTTTTCCAGCCGTTTTGTTACGATACTGTCGGCAACGAGGGCAAAGCCCCGGGGGAACGTCACTTGGCTCGCGTCTGCTCCGGCCCCCGGTCTGCCCGCATTTCCGAAAGGTGAGGTAGGATCATGGCCGACAGCAAACTCGACGAACTCAAGGCGAAATACGGCGCGAGCCACGGCGGCGAGCTGTTCGACCCCGCCTTCCGCAAGGTCGCCGACAAGATCTTCACCAAAAGCGGCTCGCGCCTTGCGCCCTATGCCGGCGTGCCGACCTTCCTGTCCGCGCCCTACATGCCGGTCGACGCGGAGAACCCCGATTTCGGCAATCTCCAGGTCGCCATCACCGGCGTGCCGATGGATCTCGGCGTCACCAACCGCCCGGGCTCGCGCTTCGGGCCGCGCGCCATGCGCACCATCGAGCGCATCGGCCCCTACAACCACGTCCTCGACTGCGCCCCGGTGCAGGAACTGCGCGTGGCCGATATCGGCGACGTGCCCTTCCAGAGCCGCTACCGCCTGGAACTCAGCCATGACGACATCGAGAAGCGCTTCAACCAGATCGTCGATGCCGGCGTGATCCCGCTCGCCGTCGGCGGCGACCATTCGATCACCCATCCGATCATGAAGGCCCTCGGCAAAAAGCAGCCGGTCGGCATGATCCATATCGATGCCCATTGCGATACGGGCGGTTCCTTCGACCAGACGAAGTTCCACCATGGCGGCCCGTTCCGCAACGCCGTGCTCGACGGCGTGCTCGACCCGGCCCGCACGATCCAGATCGGCATCCGCGGCTCGTCGGAATATCTCTGGGAGTTCTCCTACGAATCCGGCATGACCGTCATCCATGCCGAAGAGGTGAGCGGCCTCGGCATCCCGGCCATCATCGAGAAGGCGAAGGCGATCGTCGGCGACGGGCCGACCTATCTGTCCTTCGACATCGACAGCCTCGACCCGAGCTTCGCGCCGGGCACCGGCACGCCGGAGATCGGCGGCCTGACGAGCCGCGAGGTGCTGGAGCTGATCCGCGGCCTCAAGGGCGTCAACCTCGTCGGCGGCGACGTGGTCGAAGTCGCCCCGCAATACGACGCGACGACCAACACCGCCCATGCGGGCGCGCAGGTTCTGTTCGAAATTCTCAGCCTTATGGTCTTCAGCCCTTCCGTGGCCCGGACCGCCTGACATAGAATAGCAACAAAGGGAACGCACCGGCCCATCGGCCGGTCCAACAGGAGAAATGACGATGCGTGACATCCTCAAGACCAATGTCAGCCGCCGCGCGGTGTTGGGGGCCGGCGTTGCCGGCGCCTCGCTTCTGGCCATGCCGGCCGTGCTGCGCGCCCAGGACAAGTCGCTGAAGGTCGGCGTCTACGGCGGCTACTTCAAGGATTCGTTCGACAAGAACATCTTTGCCGATTTCACCAAGGAGACGGGCATCGCCATCGAATCGGTCGCCGAGCCGACCGGCGAAGCCTGGCTCGTCCAGCTCGAACAGGCCGCCAAGGCCGGCCAGGCGCCGGCCGACGTCTCGATGATGTCGCAGGTCGCCATGCTGAAGGGCCAGTCGACCGAGCTGTGGGCGACCCTCGATACGGCCAAGATCCCGAATGCGACGAACCTCATCGACCATTTCGTCAACAAGTATCCCGACGGCCGCGTCGCCGGCATCGGTGCCGTCGCCTGGTACATCACGCTCGTCACCAACACGGACGTCTACAAGGAAGCGCCGACCTCCTGGAACGCCCTGTGGGATCCGGCGAACGCCGACAAGCTCGGCCTGCTCGCCCTCGTGTCGAACTCGTTCCTCCTCGAAGTGACGGCCAAGACCCATTTCGGCGGCACCAACGCGCTCGACACCGAGGAAGGCCTCGTCAAGGCCTTCGAGAAGCTCGCCGAGGTCAAGCCGAACGTGCGCCTGTGGTATCGCGACGAGGCGCAGTTCGAGCAGTCGCTGAAGTCGGGCGAAATCCCGATGGGCCAGTACTACCACGACGTGACGGGCCTTGCCGCCGCCGACGGCCAGCCGGTCCGCTCCACCTTCCCGCAGGAAGGCGGCATCATGGATTCCGGCTGCTGGGCGTTGTCGCGCGCCTCGGAAAAGGTCGAGGAAGCCCACACCTTCATCAACTACATGTGCCAGCCGCAGATCCAGTCGCTGCTGTCGCGCAAGGTCGGCACCGCCCCGACCGTCAAGCGCGACCTTCTCGACCTGACGGCCGAGGAATTTTCCGCGGTCTCCTCGGACATCGAGCCGATCATCCCGCGCTACGACCTCTACACGTCCAAGGCCGACTGGCTGAACCAGAAGTGGACGGAAATGATCGCCGGCTGAGCCGCGCCGTCCAGAATCCAGCCGGCCGGCCGAGAGATCGGCCGGCCGGTCCCAAACCGTAAGCCGAGCGGAGCCCCAATGTCCGGATTGACCCTCCAGAATATCGTCAAGCAGTTCGGCACCTTCACCGCCGTCAGGAATGTCGCGCTCTCCGTGCCGCACGGCACCTTCGTCTGCCTCCTCGGCCCGTCCGGCTGCGGCAAGACGACCTTGATGCGCATGGTCGCCGGCCTCGACCTTCCCACCAGCGGCGCGATCACGCTCGACGGCCAGGACATCACCCACGTTCCCACCCACAAGCGCGACCTCGGCATGGTCTTCCAGTCGCTGGCGCTCTTCCCGCACCTTTCGGTCGGCGAGAACATCGCCTATTCGCTGCGCATCCGCGGCGCCGGCAAGGAGGAACAGAAGAAGCGCGTCGACGAGCTGCTCGCGATGATCCACCTTCCAGGCTATGCCGACCGGCCGGTCGCAAAGCTCTCCGGCGGCCAGCGCCAGCGCGTCGCCATCGCCCGCGCGCTCGCCATCTCGCCGAAACTCTTCCTGCTCGACGAGCCGCTCTCCGCGCTGGACGCCAAGCTGCGCGAGGCCATGCAGGTGGAATTGCGCCAGCTCCAGCAGCGCCTCGGCATCACCACCATCGTCGTCACCCACGACCAGCGCGATGCCATGACCATGGCCGACACGGTCGTGGTGATGAACGGCGGCGAGATCCGCCAGGCCGCCCCGCCGGTGGAGATCTACCGCCGCCCGGCCGATACCTTCGTCGCCGATTTCATCGGCATGACGAACCTCATCGATTTTTCCGCGGACGGCGCCGGCGCCAGCGTGCTCGGCGCCTCGGTCCCCGGCCTTGCCATCCCGGCGGGCCTGAAGTCCGGCATCCTGTCGGTGCGCCCGGAAGCCGTGCACATCACCGCGCCCGGCAATGCGCCGATCTCGGGCACCGTCACCTTCGTGCGCGATCTCGGCGGCACGATCGAGACCTTCGTGGAAGCCGCCGGCAAGCAGGTCGTCGCCGTCTCCATGCCGAACGCCCGGCCGGACGTTTCCGTCGGCCAGACCGTCGGCCTCCAGCTCAACCCGGACGATTGCGTGGTGCTGAAGTCATGAGACGCGAGGCGCCGCAGAAACTTTCCGACTACGGCCCGCTGTTCTTTCCCGCGGGCATGCTGATCGTCTTCTTCGTCGTGCCCTTCGCGACGATGATCGCCGTCTCCTTCTTCCGCCGCGACCCGGCCGGCTTCTATTCGCCCGATTTCGTCTTCGACAACTATGCCCGCTTCCTCAGCCTGTTCTTCGGCAAGGTGCTCGGCTTCTCGCTGTTCCTGGCGGTAATGGTCGCCATATGCTGCGTCGTGCTCGCCTTGCCCTTCACCTATCTCCTCTCGCGCGCCAGGCGCAGGACGCAGGTGCTCTGGCTGGTGGCGCTGCTCTCCATCCTGTCGCTGTCGGAAGTCATCATCGGCTTTGCCTGGTCGACGCTGTTCTCGCGCACGGCCGGCATCACCAACCTTCTCGTCATGCTCGGCATCATGGATCAGCCGGTGGCGCTCAATCCGAGCTTCGGCGCGGTGCTGACGGCCATGGTCTACCAGGCGCTGCCCTATACGGTGCTGGTGCTCTATCCCGCCCTGGTGCGGCTCGACCCGACCCTGACGGAGGCCGCGCGCACGCTCGGCGCCTCGCCGGTCAAGGCTTTCTTCACCGTCGTCGTGCCGGCATTGCGCAACACCATCGTCGCCACGCTGATCATGGTCTTCATCTTCGCACTCGGCTCCTACCTGCTGCCGCAGATCCTCGGCCGGCCGCAGCACTGGACGCTCTCGGTGCTCATCACCGACCAGGCGATCTACCAGTCGAACATGCCGTTCGCCGCCGCCATGGCCGTGTTCCTCGTGCTCGTCACGCTCGGTCTCGTCGCGCTCACCGTCTATGCCGGCCGCAAGGGAGAAGCCGCATGAACGCGCTGCTGCAGAAGGTCTATTTCGGCCTCGTCGGCCTCTTCCTCTCGCTGCCGATCGTCGTGGTCGCCGGCGTCTCGGTCAACGAGAAGCAGACGCTGGCCTTCCCGCCGCAGGGTTTTTCGCTCGGCTGGTACGGCGAGATCTTCACCAATTCCGAATGGCGCAGCGCCCTCTTCGCCTCGGTCACGCTGGCCGCCCTGTCGGCGGCGGTGGCGCTTCTCATCGCCCTGCCGCTCGCCTGGTTCCTCTGGCGGCGCGACGCGCCCTGGGCGAACGTCTTCCAGTTGCTCGGCATCGCGCCCTTCACGCTGCCGCCGGTCATCACGGCGCTCGGCCTTCTCACCTTCTGGGCGGCGACCGGGTTCTACGGCCAGCCGGCGACCGCGGTGATCAGCCATGCGATCTTCTTCGTGACGCTGCCGCTGGTGACGCTGTCGCTCGGCTTCTCCTCCATCGACCGCTCGCTGGTGGAAGCGGCCGCCACGATGGGTGCCGACGATCGCACGATCTTCCGCACGGTGGTCCTGCCGCTGATCCTGCCCTATCTGATCTCCGGCTATGCCTTCGCCTTCGTCCTGTCGCTCAACGAGTATATCGTGGCCTACATGACGATCGGCTTCACGATGGAGACGCTGCCGATCAAGATCTTCAACGCCCTGCGCTACGGCTATACGCCGACCATGGCGTCGGTCACGATCCTCTTCGTCGCCATCGCCGCCACCATCTTCGGCCTCGTGGCGCGCTTCGGCGACCTGCCGAAGCTGCTCGGGGCGATGTCGACAAGAGACTAAACAACCAGGAGCAACCATGCGGATCGCGGCCCTCCAGATGCATGCCATCGCCGGTGACGGCGAGGCCAATATCGAGCGCATCGCCGCCGCTGCCGCCGATGCGGCGGCGGGCGGCGCGAAACTGCTCGTCGTTCCCGAACTTGCCGTCACCGGCTACGGGGCAGGGGAGGCCGCCTTCGGCCGGCTCGCCTCGCCCGCGACCGGGGAGATCGCCGCGCGGATCGCCGCCATCGCGCGGGACCACAGGCTTGCCGTCGTCGCGGGCTTCGCCGAGCAGGAGGGCGGGCACACCTACAACAGCGCGCTCTTCACCGACGGCATCGGCACCAACGCCGTCTATCGCAAATCCCACCTCTACGGCGATTACGAGCGCAGCGTCTTCCGCCCCGCCGCGCCCGCCTCCGTCATGGTGGAACTCGGCGGCGTGCGGCTCGGCATGCTGATCTGCTACGACGTGGAGTTTCCGGAGAACGTGCGCCGGCTGGCGCTCGCCGGGGCCGATCTCATCGTGGTCCCGACGGCGCTGCCGAAGGGATCGTCGGGCACGTTCATCGCGGGCCACATGATCCAGGTGCGCGCCTTCGAGAACCAGGTCTTCGTCGCCTATATCAACCATTGCGGCGCGGACGACCGCTTCACCTATGCCGGCCTGTCGCGCATCGCCGCGCCGGACGGCAAGCTACTCGCGGAGGCGCCGGCGGAAGGCGAGACCCTGCTCTTCGCGGAGATCCGCCCCGAGGACTACGCAAGATCCCGCGCGGAAAACACCTATCTGCTCGACCTCGGCCGCCAGGGCTGACGGTGCTGGCATGGATTCCCCGGTCAAGCCCGGGGATGACGAAAGAAGAGAGGGCGTCAGACAAAGAGAGGGGCCCGCGTGCCGCACCGGCCAAGGGGCTGGCAACCTCTCCTCCCCTCCGTCATCCTCGGGCTTGACCCGAGGACCCACGCCCCACGGCGCGCCCTCGCCACCAAAAAACACGCCCCCGCATTTTCCCCGCCCCGCAAAGCCGTGCCTACAATCCCCCATCCCGCCGCGGATACACCGCAAGGCGTTGCGGCGAGGCGGGGTCGGCGCGGGGCGTGAAGGGGCGACGCAAAACTTCACGCACCGGGCGCACGGAAAATGGTCTCCCTCCGGCGAAACGGGGGAAATGGCGGGGTGTCGGACCGGACCGCCGTTTTGCCCTGATGAAGTCGCTGGGCGTGCCTGTGTGGCACACAACATGGCGGCTGCACCATGCGGCGTCCGCGGGCTACGGCCCTGCTCGCATGGCGCAGTGGAAGACGATGCCGACCGGCGGTCGTGGCTGCGGCATCGTGGAATCCTGAGGGCGTGCACGACCCTTTCTTCGGAAGGGCGCGCCACCGTTCCCACGGACCCCGCCATCGCAGAGAGGCCGAAGTCGTGTGCAAAAACCGCCGAACGGGGCGCTGCAAGGTGCCATATTTTATATATTCAGATGCGGCAGCTTCAGCGCCCCGTCCGATGCTCCTCGACATGCCACGGGCGGAAATCCGCCGCGTGGGCCGTACCGTTGCGTCCCGCCGCAGTTCAGGCCTGATAGGTGATGCGTCCGTCGCACAGGGTCGTGACGGGCCGGATACCGGCGAGATCCGCAGGCTCCGCCGCCTCCACGTCGCCCGAAAGCACGACGATGTCCGCGAGATAGCCGGGCTTCAGCATGCCCTTGCGGTCCTCCATGAATTCCACCCAGGCGCCGTTCTTCGTATAGGCGGCCAGCGTCTCGGCAAGCGAAAGCCGCTCGTCCTTCAGGCCCTCCTTCCACGGCTCCCGCGTCATGGCGCACTGGATGCAGTGCATCGGATCGAGCGGCGAGACCGGCCAGTCCGTGGCGAAGACGATCTCGGCCCCCGCATCGACCAGCGTGCGCCAGGCGAAGGCATGGGGCCAGCGGTCCTCGCCGATATAGGAGAGGTAGGGCTCCAGCGGCAGGCCGGCGCTGCCCGGCGGGTGGGTCGGCTGCATGGAGGCGACGGTGCCCAGTTCCTTAAAGCGCGGAATGTCGTCGGGATGCACGACCTCGATATGCTCGATGCGGTTGCGGCTGTCGCGCTTGCCGTTCGCCTCGATGGCGGCCTCGTAGCCGTTCAGCACCATGCGCACGGCGCCGTCGCCGATGGCGTGGACCGCGACCGGCAGGCCGAGCCTGTCGGCGGCGACGGCGATGCTGTCGAAATGGTCCTGCGAGAACAGCGGCTCGCCCTTCCAGCCGGGCTGGTGCGCATAGTCGTCGACGAAGACGGCGGTGCCCGATTCCGTCACGCCGTCCATGAAGAGCTTGACGAAGTCGCAGCGCAGGCGATCCGTGTTGAAACGCTCGCGCCAGGCGGCGGCCTTCGTCTCAAGGTCCGACAGCGGCATGAAGTTCTTCATGTGGAAGGGCATGCGCACGCGCACCGGCAGGCCCGCCGTGCGCTCGATCTCGTCCAGCATTTCAAGCTGGTAGAGGCTGCCGTCCATGTTCTGCAGCGAGGTGATGCCGAGCGAGGCGACATAGGCAAGGCCCCGCTTGATGACCTCGATGTCGCCGGCGCGCTCCTCGGCCGTCACATGTTCCGGGTCGGAGCCGGTGCCGACGCCGAGCATTTCGCGCCCGCCAGTCTCGCCGAGGGCGGAAACCGGGCGGATGGCGTTGCTCTCGCGCAGTTCCCCGCTCGCAAGGCCGTCCTCGCCCATGACGATCTCGTTGCCGACGCCGACGTCCCGGCCCTCCAGGATGCCGCCCATCGTGAGCGCCGTCGTGTTGGCCCAGGCGGTGTGGTGGTCGGGGGCGACGATCAGCAGCGCCCGGTCCGGCAGGATGCGGTCGAGATGATGGCGCGTCATGCGCTCGTCGTCGGAAAGGATCGTGTAGTCGGCCTGCTGCGCGATGAGGAGCCGGCGCTCCGGGTATTCGGCGGCATAAGCCTTCACGGCCTTCTCCAGCGCGTCGAACCCCTTGACGCCGGCGAGCGACAGTTCGCTGAGTTCGGCCGAGCCGCCGAAGATGTGCATATGCGCTTCGTTGAAGCCGGGCAGCACCGTGCCGCCGCGCGCGTCGATCACATGTGTGTCGGGCCCGGAGAAGGCGTCGATCTCGGCTTCCGAGCCGACGGCCAGGATGCGGTTTCCGGCAATGGCGACCGCGCTCGCCCGCGGGTTCGCCGCATCCATCGTCAGCACCCGCGCGTTGCGGATGACAAAGCTCGCTTCCCTCTGCATGGCGTGTCCTCGAAAATGCGGTCAGGTTGCCCGGCGGCAGAGCGCGCGGAAGAAGGTGAAGACGTCCTGGTTCTCCTCGTCGCCGAGCGGCTCCGGCTGGGAGGAGAGCTTGACGATGACGGTCTCGGTGCTCGGATCGACATAGAGCCACTGGCCGTGGATGCCGATCGCGCAGAACGCGCCGTCTTCCTCGCCCGACTGATACCACTGGCTGCGGTAGCGTCCGTTCGGCAGGTCGACATTGCGGCCTTGCTGCCAGGCCTCCCGGTCGCCGTTCTCCTGCATGTCGCGGATCCAGCCCTCCGGCACGACCTGCCGGCCGTTGCGCACGCCGTGGTTCCGCAGGAGTTCGCCGAGGCGGGCAAGGTCGCGCGCCGTCATGGAAACGCCGCCGGCCGTGCGCGGCGTGCCGATGGCGTCCACCGTGATGTCGGCATTGCCCTTCGCGCCCATCGGCTTCCAGAGGAGATCGGAGGCGAGATCGGCGAAACGCGCGCCGGTGACGCGCTCGATGACGACGCCGAGCAGGTCGGCATTGGGCGAGGCATAGTAGAACGGCCCGCCATGCGGCCGCTCGGCCTTTTCCAGGGTCACGAGGAAGGAAGCCAGCGTCTCCGGCGCGATATCCGGCGCCGGCGGGTTCCACAGCATGGCGCGGCGATAGCGCGCGAAGGCGCCGTGCGGATCGAGATAGGCCTCCTCGAAATCCAGGCTGACGCGCATGTCGAGCACGTCGCGATAGGTGCAGTCGCCGTAGACGCTGCCGCTCGCCTCCGGCAGGTAATCCGCCACCGGCCGGTCGGGATCGATCAGCCCTTGCGCCTCCAGGATGCCGGAGACGACGGCCGTCAGCGACTTGGAGATGGAAAAGACGAGATGCGGCGCGGCGGGATCGGCATGCGGGGCGTAATGTTCCGCGACGACCTCGCCGCGCCGCATCATCACGAAGGCGTCCGTATGGGCGAAGTCGAGGAAGGCGCGGGCGCTTGCGGCCCCCGCAAGGCCGGTCTCCATCGGCGCGTCGAGAAAGGCGTCGCTGGCAAGCGGCGCCTCGGCGGCCGGCACCTCGGCCGCGATCACCGCCGTCGGCACGAGATCGCGCACGTTCTGGAAGGTCCAGCGGCTATAGGGGGCGGTGCGCCAGTTGGCGAGCGTGATATCCGCACGGGCAAAGCCGTGCCTGTCCTTGAATGTCCTGATCATCCCATATGCAACCGAAGCGCGGGAAGGCACTGCCCTCCCGCGTGCGGCTGTCCTCGGTTGTCGCGGCTTTGCCGCTTACTTCTGCAGTTCGGTCCAGATCTTGGTGTAGAGTTGCTGCACCTCCGGCTCGCAGCTTGCGAGGAATTCGCCCGACGGCTCGAATTCGGCCGGCACGACCAGTTCCGGCGCGTTCTGCATGTCGGCCGGCAGGAACGTGTCCGAGCCCTTGACGCCGTTGGAATACTTGGCGAAGGCCGAGATCAGCGCGGCATTCTCCGGGTCCATGATGAAGTTCATGAAGAGCTTGGCGTTCTCGGTGTTCTTCGCGTCCTTGAGGAGCGCGACGCTGTCCATGAAGTAGGGGAAGCCCTCCTTGGGATAGCCGAACTTGATGTCCGGGTTCTTGATGCGCGAGCGCATGATGGCGCCGTTCCAGTAGTAGACGGCGGCGTAGTCGCCGGCCGGCAGCTTCTCGGTCACGCTGTAGTCCATGGCGAGCCATTTCGTCTTGGCTTCGACGAGCTTGTCGCGGACCTTGCGCAGGACGTCCTTGTCCATCGTGCACCATTCGCCGCCGAAATACTTGATCGTGGCGAAGAGGACGTCGTTCATTTCCGGCGCGACGTTGATCTTGCCGGCAAGCTCGGCCGGCGGATCGAGGAAGATCGCCGAGGTGTTGATGTCGCCCTTGTAGACGGAGGTGTTGACGCCGATGCCGGTCAGGCCCCACTGCCACGGAACGGTGTAGTGACGGCCCGGATCCCACGGCACGTCGACCCAGCGCTCGTCGACATTCTTGAAGTTCTCCATCTGGTCCGGACGGGCTTCCTGCAGGAGGCCTTCCTTGATCCAGATCTGCACATAGTTCGCCGACGGCACGACGATGTCGAAGCCGTGGCCGCCGGCGCGGACCTTGGCGAGCGCCGTGTCGTTCGAATCGTAGTCGGTGACCGTCACCTTGACGTCGAACTTCTCCTCGAACTTCTTGACCAGTTCCGGATTGGTGTAGTCGCCCCAGTTGTAGATGTTGAGCTCGCCGGCCGCCGAAGCGCCGCCCGCCGTTGCCAGCATGGCGATCGCCGCCGTCGCTGCCGTCGTCATCCATTTCGTTTTCATTCTCTGTTCCTCTCTGTCGCTTGTTACTGTTTTTTCCGGTTGATGAAGAAGAAGACCACGACGAGCGCCGTCGAAAGCGCCAGGAAGACCGTGGCGATGGCGTTGATTTCGGGCGTCGTCTCGCGCCGGAGCTGGCCCAGCATGTAGGTCGGAAGCGTGTCCTGGCCGCCGGACTTCACGAATTCCGTGATGACCACGTCGTCGAGCGAAATGACGAAGGACAGCATGAAGCCCGCGATGACCGCCGGGCGCAGCAAGGGCAGGGTCACATGCCGGAAGGTCTGCCAGCGCGAGGCATAAAGGTCCGCCGCCGCCCGCTCCAGCGTCAGGTCCATGCTTTCCAGCCGGGCGCGGATGGGCAGGTAGGCGAAGGGAATGCAGAAGGCGCTGTGCGCGGCGATCAGGTAGCCGAGGCCCGAATAGCCCGTCCACACCTTGATGCGCGAGAAGACGATGAGCAGCGCCACGGCCGTGACGATCTCCGGCACCATGAGCGGCTGGTTGATGAGCGCGTATTTGAGGGTGAGGCCGCGATAGGGCGTCGTGCGGGTCGTCGCGAGCGCCGCCATGGTGGCAGCGGTCGTGGCGAGGAGGGCCGCCCAGATCGCGATGACCAATGAGCGGATGGCCGCGTCCTGAACCGCCTCGTTGCGCCAGGCCGCGACGAACCAGCGCGCGGAAAAACCGTCCCAGCGCGACAGGGATTCCGCCCCGTTGAAGGAATAGATGACCAGCGCGGCGATCGGCAGGTAGAGGGCGAAGAAGGTGAAGAGCGTGATGAAGCCGAAGCCGGGCTGGGAGCGGATGTCGAAATGCGATCTAAACATGGCTCGAACCTCCGCGCGAGGCGTTGCGCACGTAGAAGATCAGCGCGACCATCACCAGCGCCATCAGGGTGATCGACATGGCGGCACCGAGCGGCCAGTTGCGGCCCGAGCCGAACTGCATCTCGATCAGGTTGCCGAGCATCATGTTCTTGCCGCCGCCGAGCACGCGCGGGATGACATAGGCGCCGAGCGAGGGGATGAAGACGAGGATGGAGCCGGCGATGATGCCCGGCTTCACCAGCGGGATAACGATGCGCCTGAGGACCTGCAGGCGGCTGGCATAGAGATCGTACCCCGCCTCCACCAGCCGGAAATCGAGCTTCTCGATCGAGGCGTAGAGCGGCAGCACCATCAGCGGCAGGTAGACATAGGTCATGCCGAGCAGGTTGGCGGTGTCCGTATACATGATCTGGAGGGGCGTATCGATCACGCCGAGCCAGATCAGGGCATTGTTGAGCAGGCCCTCGTTGCGGATGACCTGCTGCATGGCGAAGGTGCGGATGAGAAGGTTCGTCCAGAACGGGATCGT
Organism: Shinella sp. S4-D37; assembly: GCF_040812195.1. Classification (NCBI taxonomy): domain Bacteria; kingdom Pseudomonadati; phylum Pseudomonadota; class Alphaproteobacteria; order Hyphomicrobiales; family Rhizobiaceae; genus Shinella; species Shinella sp. S4-D37. The sequence goes on from NZ_JBFNXL010000003.1 coordinate 539,763, forward strand.
CACCAGGAAGACCCAGATCTCGCGGCTGTGCGGCGGGCGCGTCGCGATGAAATAGGCCGTCGGGAAGCCGAGGATCAGGGTGAGGAGCGTCGTGAAGAAGGACAGTTGGAGCGAGCGCCAGATGATCGACAGATGCGCGTCCGCAAGGCCGAGCGTGTCGTCGAATATGTCGCGCTGGAAGAAGACGGAGACCCAGCCGTCGAGCGAGAACTCGCCGAACCTGACGTCGCCGTAATCGCCCTTCGCCATGAAGGAATAGAGCAGCATCACCAAGAGCGGGCCGACCGCCGCGAAGAAGATGATGAGCAGGGCCGGCGCGCTGAGCAGCCAGCGGGAACGGATATCCTTTTTCCGGGCCGCGATCGCGGCCTGCTGCGCGCCGCTCATCGTCAATCCCTCAAGATCTGCGCGACGTCGTCGCTGAGGCTGATGCCGACCGCCTCGTCCCTGGAAAAGCCGCAGGACCCGCTGCGGGCGTTCTGCTGGCGCACGGTGAAGGTCGTACCGTCCTCGAGGCGGACGTGGAAATGCGTATCCGTGCCGAGATAGACGATCTCGCGGACGGTGCCGCGCAGCGCCGAGGCGGGCGAGGGGGCTGCGACCTGTGCATGTTCCGGGCGGACGACGACCGTGACCTTGCCGCCGGGCGTCACGCCCGCCGGGAAGGTGGCCGGGATCTCCGCGCCGGAGGAAAGTCTTACGCGCGCCCGGTCGCCGGAGACCGAAACGACCTCCGCTTCCAGAAAATTCGTCTCGCCGATGAAGTCGGCGACGAAGCGCTCGGCCGGGCGGTCGTAGACGTCCCAGGGCGAGCCCACCTGGCGCACCGTGCCCGTCGACATGACGGCGATGCGGTCGGACATGGTGAGCGCTTCCTCCTGGTCGTGCGTGACGAAGACGAAGGTGATGCCGGTTTCGGTCTGGAGGCGCTTCAACTCCATCTGCATGGACTTGCGCAGCTTCAGGTCGAGGGCGGAAAGCGGCTCGTCGAGCAGCAGCACCTTCGGCCGCGGCGCGAGCGCCCGGGCGAGCGCGACGCGCTGCTGCTGGCCGCCGGAAAGCTGGGTGACCGGATTGTCGCCGCGCCCTTCGAGATGCACGAGCTTCAGCATGTCCCTGACGACGCCGTCGACCTCCGCGCGGGGCTTGCCGAGCATCTTCAGGCCGAAGCCGATGTTCTCGGCCACCGTCAGATGCGGGAAGAGGGCGTAGTTCTGGAAGACCGTGTTGACCGGCCGCTGGTTCGGCAGGAGGCTGGAAATGTCCGCGCCGTCGAGCAGGACCTTGCCTTCGGTCGGCAGCTCGAAGCCGGCGATCATCCGCAGGAGCGTGGTCTTGCCGCAACCGGAAGGCCCGAGGAGGGTGAAGAATTCGTTGGACCGGATATCCAGCGTCACATCGTCGACGGCCTGGAAATTGCCGAACCATTTCTTGATGCCATGCATGCCGATGGCGCCGCCATGGGCCGCGGTCGTTCGGGTCTCAGTCATCGGTTCCCCGTCTATCGTCCGGCGTCCCGAGCTTCCTCCGCCCGGAGCGCCGGCTGTCCTCTGTCCGGCCGCTGATCACGGCTCTCATGTGATAGGCTTATCTTGCTTATGATCACAACAAATCATAATTTGATCAAATCTGCAAAGGGCCATTTCTCGCTTTGCGATTTTATCCGCCCTGCTTGCAAAGGCCGCAGAATTCAGCCCAGGGACGATAGTGCCGACCGGGCGGACGAGGGAGGGTTTCAGCATGCTGGTTGCAGCCGGTCGCGAAGCGTCCGAATCCGCCAAGCAATGGGTCTATCGCGTCTTGCGGCGGGCCATCATGACGGGCCAGTTCGAGCCGGGCGATCCGGTGACGATCAACGGCCTTGCCGAAACCCTCGGCGTCAGCGCCATGCCGGTGCGCGAGGCGCTGCACCGGCTGGTCGCCGACGGGGCGCTGGAACTGCTCGACAATCGCCGCGTGCGCGTTCCGGACCTCGATCCGCAGCGCTTCGAGGAAGTGCTGGAAGCCCGCATCGCGCTGGAGACCCGCGCCGCCGAACGCGCCATGCCCTTCATCGACGAGGCGCGGCTCGCGCGCCTGCGGGCCTTCGACCAGCAGGCCGACGCGGCGCTGGCCCGGCGCGATTTCGGCCGCCTCGTCGAGGCGAACTTCGATTTCCACCGCTGCCTCTACGAGGCGCGGCCCGGCACGGTGATGCTGCCGCTGATCGAATCCCTCTGGCTGCGCCTTGCCCCCTTCATGCGCATGGCGGGGGAAACCCTGTCCACCACCTACCAGATCGACCGCCACGCCGAAGCGCTCGCAGCCATCGTCGCGCGCAATCCCGAGGCGCTGAAAGCCGCCATCGCCGCGGATATCCGCGACGGCACCGGCCATCTCGGCCGGAAACATTTCGAGAATATGGGCGTGGCCGAAAGGGACGGCTGAACATGGAACTTCGCCCATTCCGCTTGCGAAGACGGGCCGATGGTCGCTAAACCCTCCTGACGATATGCCATGCGCCGTGCCGGGAGGATGCCTTGAACGACAACAATGTCCTGAAGTTCGAACGCCGCAAGCCGCAGCCGGACGAGAAGAACAGGCCGAAGGCGCCGGGGCCGAAGAAGGGGCTGGTCTGGATCGCCGTCCTCGCCGTGATCGCGCTCGTCTGGGCCTACTACCAGTTCATCGCGCCACAGACGCTATGACCGAAGGCTAGGACCGGTCGACCGCTCGCCCGTATCTTTAATTGCGCTACCACTTACTACAATCTAAGATTGCAAAAGTCGCGTAAGCTGAATTATGGAACGGAACTGCTATTTCGTATTTGTTGCGATTTCATCGAGATGGCAGCCACCGTGTCAACTAAACTGCCATTCCGGCGTTGCGATCGTTGAAAAATGAATGACATCTCGCGCAAATGATACGGATTCGATCCAGTCTATTATGATGGCCGCGTGCAAGCTTGGTTGAACTGATGTGTTCTGTAGAAGCACCGCAACCCTGATCGATACGCGAGACCTTTAGACAGCATCTGCATGTCCGTAGCCTGTCATCCAACACGTATCCTGAATAGCGCGCCCGGGATGCAATCTGGTTGAAATTCTTGGGCCTGCCGTTTCGTCCGACATGCCAGAGAAGCCGCTTGCGCAACTGGACTGCCGTGTCCCGGAACTCATTGTCCATAAACGTCAGGGCTTCGCGCCACGCAAGAATTTCTCGAACTAGGCTCCTCGAACTGCGGACGATGTCTTCGGGCATCTCCATGAGCCACTTGTCGAGACGCTGGTTCGCCTCAGCTACGGTCGGCGCATTGTTGATGTCCTTGAATTCTTCTTTGGTGCGCCAAGCGCGGGCAACCCAGGGGTTGCGTGCGTCGATTACGTCGCGCATCCGCCTTACTCTGGTTGAGTGGCCAGGCTCGCTAGCGAACCACAAGCGCAAGCCAGATGACCTTCGTATAGGTAGCTTCTTTATGACGTTTCTACGGATATGATCCGCAATGATATCGTCGAACAGACTTGGGACGGTAACAATGCGCGCACCCGGAACCCCCTTCGTTACCGCCCTGCGATACGATCGTAATGGATCCACTATTACACTCGCGATCGTTTCACGGTCAGGAACCGCCACTAGCCATCGCTCCAGATCCCGAGCGCGCGTTCCATTGATGACGTCAACGACGGAGCGTTCCACCAAATCGATGATGATCGATGCAGACCGCTGCCCGTCACGATAGCGAATAATACCGAGGTGCTTGAGCTTGGGATCGATCCGGTGGTTCAAGTAAGCTCTGCTAGACTCATTGTATACGTTCCGAATCGTCTTCTCATCCAGCCCCACGTTGGATGCAACGGCATTGATGCCTTGCAGCGGCACCTCCTCACGTATGTATTTGACGAGACGCGTCGTCATGCGCCTTTTCCCGTCAAGGTCGGGCAGACTGGCTCGGTACACATGAGTGCATGATGTACATCGGAAGCGCCCTGCCCTTATCTTGATCTTTACGGAGCGGCCCTGGAATGGAACGTCGCTGCAAGTCATGGTCATGTAACCAAACCGCGACGACTGTGTCCCGCGGCATTTTGGACAGGGTTCATGCGACCGAGCAACGGAAGCACGCACACAGATGCCAGCGTCGGAGAATTCCGGAGCCGATCCATCAGGTGCTAGCCGCTCGAGCCCAAGGTGCAGCTTCAACTCAGCCGCTTCAATAGCATGGTCCATATCGTGGAGCTTACCATCGTCGCATCCCATTTCAACCTCAAAATCCGCCATTGGGATTTAACATCAATATAACGATGAAAAATCAGTACTATAATACAGAATTATGCGATTTATTTTGTCACTCACTCGGCCCAGATTGCACTGACTCGTGCTTAGGAGAGCCATATGAATGTGCATCGATTTCAGAAATCGGACTGGATACCCTCCGGGTTCGATCGGCCAACGTTGGTCAATCGATGGGGGTTGCCGACATTCTATGCGACGTACTGGGCCGAGATCATCAAGAAGGGTTCGAGTGATGCCAGCATCATCCGTGTACTTTCTTCTGTCGGCCCCTTGTATGAAGTGGCGGACGACGTCTTCGGTTTCGGGGCGCTGGATGTCGCGATTGCCAGATGCGACTTCGCTCGGATTGAGGCGATCATCCAAACCCTAACCGCACGCATTGCAAATGGAACCGTCCGATGGCAACGCAAGCCCTCAATCAACCATGCAATTCAATTTCTGGCGGAGGTGATGCGCCATATCGGGCACGGAGAAGGCCTGCACCAGGCGATCCTGTTCGTCGAACGGATCAAGGGCGTTTATCGTGACCTACTGGCGGAAGGCCCGAAGGCCCCGCCGCCGCTGCGTGCCTTGCCAGAGACCGTGCTAACAGATCTTGGCGAGATATTCGACCCGACAAGCAGCAGAAATCCATTCCGAACGGAGTCTGTTGATTGCCACTGAGAACTGACCCGGCGTTTCCACCGAGAATTGACCCGCCTGTTAGGTATGTTTCGGGTCTGCGGTCGTGGTCAAGTTCCTCGTTTTCTCCTTTGTCGTTTTGGTGTCGTGCGCAGAGCTGTTCTTGAAGCGGAAGCTGTCGTTTCCGGTTTCAAGGATGTGGCAATGATGGGTAAGCCGATCGAGCAATGCCGTGGTCATCTTGGCATCACCGAAGACGCTGGCCCATTCGCTGAAGCTGAGGTTCGTCGTGATGATGACGCTGGTTCGCTCGTAGAGTTTGCTGAGCAGGTGGAACAGCATCGCACCGCCCGACGCGCTGAACGGCAAGTAACCGAGCTCATCGAGGATGACGAGATCGGAGTGGACGAGCCGATTGGCGATCTGGCCGGACCGTCCTTGCGCCTTTTCCTGTTCCAGCGCGTTGACCAGCTCGACCGTCGAGAAGAACCGGACCCGCTTATGGTGGTGCTCAATGGCCTGGACACCGATCGCCGTAGCAATGTGCGTCTTGCCCGTGCCGGGACCGCCGACCAGGACGATGTTGTTGGCATCGTCGAGGAAGCCGCAGCCATGGAGTTGCTGCACGAGCGCCTCGTTAATCTCGCTGCTGGCGAAGTCGAAGCCGTTCAGATCACGATAGGCTGGAAAGCGTGCTGTCTTGAGCTGATAGGCCGTCGATCGGACCTCTCGTTCGGCCGTTTCCGCCTTGAGAAGCTGGGACAGGATCGGAATGGCCCCCTCGAACGCCGGCGATCCTTGCTCGGTTAGTTCGCCGACAGCTTGTGCCATGCCGTGCATCTTCAGTTGCCGCAGCATAATAACGATTGCGCCGCTTGCTGGATTATGACGCATGGCGAGCCTCCGTCTTTCTCAGGGCATCGTATCGTTCGACATTGGCCTGAGGCTCGTTGATGAGCGTCAGGGCTTGCGGCGCATTGATGGTCGGCGGCGTGAAGGATTTGCCGTCGACAAGTCGATGCAGCAGGTTCAGCACATGCGTCTTGGTCGGAACGCCGGACTTCAGCGCCATTTCGACTGCCGACAGGACGGCCTGTTCATCGTGCTGAAGGACGAGCGCCAGGATATCGACCATCTCCCGGTCTCCGCTTGGCTTCTTGAGCAGATATTGCTGCAAGGTCCGGAATGCATCGGGGAGCTCGGCGAACGGTGCGCCATTGCGAAGCGCACCAGGCTTTCGCTGCACCACCGCCAGATAATGCCGCCAGTCGTAGATCGTCTGCCCTGGCCTGTCGTGGGAGCGGTCAATGACGCGACGATGCTCGCAAACGATTTGTCCTTCTGCGGCGACCACAATACGGTCTGGGTAAACCCGTAGGCTCACCGGCCGATTGGCGAAGGATGCCGGGACGCTGTAGCGATTACGCTCCAGATGCACGAGGCAGGTCGGAGAAACACGCTTGGTGTATTCGACAAACCCATCGAAAGGTCTGGAAACAGGCATAAGCGCGGGTACTTCCTCCGCCCAGATGTCGGCAATGGTGCCGCGCATCTGACCGTGGGGCGTCTTGGCCCAGAACTCCTTGCAACGCTGCTCAAGCCAATCGTTCAGGGCCTCCAGTGATGGAAAGCGCGGGATCGGTTGAAAGAAGCGATGACGCGCATCCTGCACGTTCTTCTCGACTTGTCCCTTCTCCCAGCCGGAAGCCGGATTGCAGAACTCGGGTTCGAACAGGTAGTGGCTGGCCATCGCCTGGAAGCGGACATTGACGTCACGCTCTTTGCCGTGGCCGACCTTGTCGATCGCGGTGCGCATGTTGTCGTAAATGCCACGTCCCGGGATACCTCCGAACACGCGGAATGCATGATTGTGGGCATCGAACAGCATCTCGTGCGTCTGCAGGAGATAGGCCCGCACGATGAAGGCCCGGCTGTAGCTCAGCTTCGTGTGCGCCACCTGCAGCTTGGTGCGCTCATTGCCGATGATCGCCCAGTCCTCTGACCAGTCGAACTGGAAGGCTTCGCCGGGGTCGAACGCCAGGGGCACATATGTCCCGCGGCCGGTCGTCTGCTGTTCCCGCTGTCGATCATCACGCCATTCCCGAGCAAATGCTGCCACGCGATTGTAGGACCCCTCGTAGCCGAGGCTCACCAGATCGGCGTGCAACTGCTTCATCGTCCGCTTCTGCTTGCGGCCCTTTTTGGATTCCGTCTTCAGCCAGGCCGACAAGCGATCCGCAAATGGATCAAGCTTGCTCGGCCGCTCAGGGACCTTGAACTTCGGCTCCACGCCGTCCAGGCGCAGGTATTTGCGGATGGTATTCCGGGATAGGCCGGTCCTGCGGCAAATCTCCCGGATCGATAGTTCTTCTCGAAAATGCCAGCGTCGGATCACGCTCAATAACGCCATGTCGATCACTCCATAGCCCCCGCTGAAAACATGCGAGGGAAGGTTGGAACATGGGTCAATTCTCAATGGAAATATCAGGCCACGCCGGGTCAGTTCTCAGTGGCAATCAACACATTACGCAAATGCATCTGAAAAATTGATGCGCGAGTCTCGCGATTCGGAAGTCTCAGGGACACGTGTCTGTCCAGGCGGCCCGCTCTCAGTATGGCGGGATCGATGGATCCGGGATGATTGCAGGCGGCAATCACGATGACACCCTCGCGGCCGTCTATTCCATCCAACTGTTCAAGAAATCCGGCAATCGCCTTCGTCTCATAGGAAGCGTTGCGTCCTTCGGCACTTCCCCTCGAACCGAATGCGTCAACTTCGTCGACGAACAGGATCGATGGAGCTTTGGTCTTCGCTTCGTCGAAGCTTCTCTGCATGGCTTTCAGGAAGTCGTTCAGATAACCGCGAGACTGCCACCTTGCGTATGAAGCAGTGATCAGCGGAACCCCACACGATCGTGCAAGCGCTCGCGCGTAGATGGTCTTTCCCACTCCGGGCGGACCTGACAGCAACAGGCCGCGGTCGACGTCGTCCCAACCTATCAGGCCTGAACGCCAGTCCTTAATATCCCTGGCCAGATCAAGACCCCAATCCTTTGCGTATCCGTACCCCTGCATCCTCTCGAGATCCATTTCATGCAGGACATCGGTCTGCCGCTCAACAGTGGCATTGTCTTGCTGCATCTTCGTCAGGATCGATATCACTCGTGTGATCGGCCGGCCGCGCCGCATCGCCAGCCTCAGACCCGCCCACGTGCTTCCGAGGATTACAGCCGCCTGTTCTTCAGAGATGCTCAAGCCATAGGCCCATCGGACTACACCCTTGATGCGGCGCAGGCCAGGTTCCGTCAGCGTGATCACGGCATCGAATGCGTGATGAATGTCAGACGGAATGACGGCCGGATCCGGGAAGAATAATATCGTCCGCTTTTCCTGAAGCACATCCGCTATTCTGTCCTGATCGTCGCTATCGACTTCCTCATACATGTGGACGTATTCGCGACGCGAGAAGTCATTGTTTGCACCAAGCAATACCTTGGCGACGCGGACATACGTTACGCAATCGTTCCAATTGGGCACAAGGATAGCCAACGCGAAACGGGCCGAGCGACGAAATGGGCGAAGGGCAGCATTCAAGGACGCGAAAGCCATGAATTCTGGAAGTGCGAAGCCGGGCTGTTGCCGACCGACGCTCTTTAAGGATTCGGCTTTCGGCAAGCGCTCGGGTTCAGGAAATTCGTGAGATATTGGCTGGCTGCGCATGGCATCAATCCAGCCAGACATTCAGATCGCCAGGATCTCTGGACTGCTGCCCTAATCGATACCAGCGATTCGAACACCGAACCAGGTCGTTCCGCCGCGACAACAGGTGAACCTCCGCAGTGAAGGATGGAATTCCATTTACCTGGTGGAGAGGCGGTTCCTGTCCTGGATACGCTACCATGCCGAACAGCGCGGGAACGTTCACCGATCGAATAGACCAGTTCTCCACCACAGGCAGATCCGATGCGTTGATTGAAGGAAGACGTCGATCCTTTGCAAGGACTCCGAAGTCCACACTCAGTTCGGCATAACACAGCGAATACGCCCGGAGGAGCCGCAAGGGGCTGTCCTTCGAATGGTCCTCGAATCTCAACATCTGTCTCTCCTTCCGCTGCGGCCGATTCGGTGGAAAAAATCCTTCAGCGCGTATCCGAAGCATTTCATTTCCGTTTTTCGGCAACGTATTTCCGCTTTACGGAAGGTGTCAACAATAAATCCGCCATCGATTTGCCCGCGATTTAAAGCCGTGACATTTGTTGCGGATGTCGACCCATCACCTGATCGTAAAAGCTGCTAGGACCGCGCTCGGCCTCTCCCGGAAGGAACTGGCGGAACTTGCAGGTCTGTCCGATCGCACGATTTACAACATCGAGACCAATCAGGATTACGTACTTCTGGACACTCTCATGAAGGTTCGCCGGGTGTTTGCGGAGCGCGGCCTGGAACTCGTTGAGGGTGACGGGGAGCGTGGTTGGGGCCTCTATTTCAAAAGCAACGAGGCATCCTGAAGAAGCCAGCATCGGATGTGATAGCATCGACAATGCGGGTCCGCGGACCCTGGCACACCGTTTTCAATGCAGAGATCGCAACAGGGCAATCGCAACAGGCATCTCGATAAAAATTTCCGTTCGCAACAAACCCCGGTCTTTGGCCTGCGCAACACTGTGCTGCACCCCCGGCCGCCATGACGACTACGGCACGCCCTGAAAATAGTGAGTTATGCTTCACTCACTCACTCAGGCAACACAATCCGAATGGCAGTTATTGGAACAAGGCTGCAGGACTTCACCGGGATCGCCGTGCTCCTGTCACCATGACAAGAACGGGCGTTCTCAACGGCCCGGCGGCATTCTATGAAACGGGCACCGCATCAACAGAAAGCGCGCCCATGACCTCCATCGAAATGATCGTCGCCGCCAGGGCCCGCCTGCAGGGCCATGTCCGGCGTACGCCGCTGCTGTCGTCGCCCTTCCTGGACGAGGTTGCGGGACGGCGCGTCTTCGTGAAGGCGGAATGCCTGCAGCATACCGGCTCCTTCAAGTTCCGCGGCGGCTGGTCGGCGGTTTCGGGGCTGGAGCCGGCAGTGCGCCGGCGCGGCGTGATCGCCTTCTCGTCGGGAAACCATGCGCAGGGCGTCGCCCTTGCCGCAGCGCGGCACGGCGTCGCCGCCGTCATCGTCATGCCGGCCGACGCGCCGAAGCTGAAAATCGAGAACACCCGTGCCTTTGGGGCCGAGGTCGTTCTCTACGATCGCGGCACGGAAGACCGCGATGCCATCGGCGCGCGGCTTTCCGAGGAGCGCGGCCTGACGCTGATCCGGCCCTTCGACGAGCCGCTGGTCATCGCCGGCCAGGGAACGAGCGGGCTCGAAATCGCCGAGCAGGCGCAGGAGGAAGGCATCGCGGCGGCCGACGTGCTGGTGCCGTGCGGCGGCGGCGGGCTCAGCTCGGGCATCGCGCTTGCCCTGGAGGCCACCGCGCCGGACTTCACCGTGCGCACCTGCGAGCCGGAAGGCTTCGACGACACGGCACGCTCGCTTATGGCCGGACAGATCGTGCGGAACGCCGCGATGACCGGCTCGATCTGCGATGCGATCGTCACGCCGGAGCCGGGCAGGATCACCTTTCCCATCCTGAAGCGCCTCGCCGGGGCCGGCTTCGTCGTGACGGAGGACGAGGTGCTGCACGCCATGGCGCTCGCCTTCAAGCGGCTGAAGATCATCGTGGAGCCCGGCGGCGCGGTCGCGCTCGCGGCAGTCCTCTTCCACGGCGCCGCCATCGACCGCGACACCGTGATCGCGGTCACCTCCGGCGGCAATGTCGATACGGACCTCTTCGCCCTGGCGCTCCAGCGCTTCGGCTGAAGCTCAGATGGCCAGATACCGGTTGCGCAACGTCTCGTCGGCGAGCACATCCCCCGCCGCGCCGTCGAAGACCACCTCGCCCATGTCGAGGATCACCGCCCGGTTGGCGAGTTCCAGCGCCGCGACCGCGTTCTGCTCGACGATGATCGTGGTGATGCCGCGCTGCTTGATGTCGTGCACGATGCGCTCGATCTCCTTGACGATGACGGGCGCCAGCCCCTCGTAGGGCTCGTCGAGCAGCAGCAGCTTGATATCGCGCACCAGGGCGCGGGCGACGGCCAGCATCTGCTGCTCGCCACCCGAAAGCGTGGTGCCCTCCTGCTTGCGCCGCTCGGCAAGGCGCGGAAAGTGCTGGTAGACCTCCTCGATGGCCCAGCCGCGCGGCTCGGCGATGCGGGCGAGCTGGAGGTTCTCCTCCACCGTCAGGCCCGGGATGATGCGCCGGTCCTCCTGCACGAGCTGGATGCCGAGGCGGGCGGCCTGGAAGTCCTTGAGCGTATGGACGGGCTGGCCGGCGAGCCAGATCTCGCCGGACCTGAGTTCCGGGTCGCCGGCGCGCGCCAGCGTCCGCAGGGTCGAGGTCTTGCCGGCGCCGTTGCGGCCGAGCAGGGCGACGACGTCGCCCTCGGCGATATCGAAGCTGACGCCCTGCACGATATAACTCTCGCCGTAAAAGGCGTGGATGTCGCGGACGCTGAAATAGGCCTGCTGCTCGACGGCGGCGACAAGGGGCATGGTCACGGCGTTCATGCGTGTCCTCCTCCCAGATAGGCTTCCTGCACCTTCGGATCCCCCCTCACCTGCTCGGGCGGGCCGTCGGCGATGATGCGGCCCTGGGCGAGCACGGTGATGCGGTCGGCCAGGGAGAACACGACATGCATGTCGTGCTCGATGATGACCTTGGTCATGCCCCTCCCCTTGAACTTCTTCAGAAGATCGATCGTGGAATTGGTGTCGTGGCGCGACATGCCGGCCGTCGGCTCGTCGAGCAGAAGCAGCTTGGGGCTCTGGACGAGGCCCATGGCCAGCTCCAGCCGGCGCTTGTCGCCGCGCGACAGGCTGGCGGCGACCGCGCCGGCCTGGCCGGCAAGGCCGACATCCTCCAGCCAGTGCATCGCCTCGTCGCGAATGTCGGTGCGCCGCGCCATCGGCCGCACGGCGTTCAGCCGGAACGCGCCGTCCCGCTTGGCGAAGGCCGGCACCATGACGTTCTCCAGCAGCGTCAGGTCCGGGAATATCTCCGGCGTCTGGAAGACGCGCACGACGCCCATCTGGTTGATCTCGTGCGGCTGCTTGCCGGTGATGACCTGGCCGCCGAAGACGACCGCGCCGCTGTCGGGCGCGATGCGCCCGATGCAGACATTGAGAAGGGTGGACTTGCCCGCGCCGTTCGGCCCGATGATCGCATGGGTCGTGCCCTCCTCGACCTGCAGGTCGACGTCGGACAGGGCATGCAGGCCCCCGAAGCTCTTGTGTACGTCCGCGACATGCAGGACCACGTTGCGTTTCGACATCGTTCTACTCCGCCGGCTGGATTTGCGTTGATGTGGCCTTGATCTTCCCGTCCGGCGGCCGCCGGAACAGCGCATAGAGGCGCCGCAGGCCTTCCATGATGCCGCCGGGCAGGAAGATGACGATGAGCATGAACACCACGCCGAGCGTCAGGTTCCAGCCGTCGCCGACGAACAGCGAGAAGAAGGCGACGATCGGGTCCTCGATCATGTCGGGCAGGAAGCCGAAGACGGTGTGCAGCACCGTGTCGCTGAAGGCGGAGAAGATGTTCTCGAAATACTTGATCGCCGCCGCGCCGAGCACCGGCCCCACCAGCGTGCCCGCCCCGCCGAGGATGGTCATCAGCACGACCTCGCCCGATGCGGTCCACTGCATGCGCTCGGCGCCGACCAGCGGGTCCGTCGCGGCCATCAGCCCGCCCGCCAGCCCCGCATACATGCCGGAGATGACGAAGGCGGCCAGAAGGTACGGCCGGGTGTTGAAGCCGGTATAGCGCATGCGCATCTGGTTGGACTTGATCGCCCGCAGCATGAGGCCGAAGGGCGAGCGGAAGATGCAGAGCGAGATGAAGAAGCAGACGATCAGCGCGATGGCGCACAGATAGAAGCCGGCATAGCCGCCGCCGCTGATGTTGAGCGCGAAGAGATTGACCCGCGGCAGGCCGGCGGCCGGCTCGAAGAACAGCGCGTCGATCATCCGCGGATCCTGCAGCGACAGTTGCAGCCCGGTTTCGCCGTTGGTCAGCGGCGTCAGCACCGAATAGGCGAGGTTGTAGCTCATCTGCGCGAAGGCGAGCGTCAGGATGGAGAAGTAGATGCCCGACCGCCTCAGGCTGATATAGCCGATGGCGAGCGCGAACAGCGCGGCGAAGACCACCGCCATGACGATCGCCGGGATGGCGTTCATCGTGAAGAGCTTGAACGACCAGACCGCCGCATAGGACCCGACCCCCAGGAAGGCCGCATGGCCGAAGGACAGGTAGCCGGTGAGGCCGAAGAGGATGTTGAAGCCGATGGCGAAGATGCCGAAGATGCAGAACTTCTGCATGAGCGCGGGATAGGCCGCGCCGATCGGCTCAAGGAGGATCGGCAGGCAGAGCACGGCGAGGGAGAAGCCGGCCAGCAGCAGCCAGTCATTGCGCGTTGGGTTGTTGAACATGGCTCACTCCTCCATCATGCCCTTGCGGCCGAGCAGCCCGCGCGGCAGCGTCAGCAGAATAACGACGGCCACCAGGTAGATGACGACGTGGTCGATGCCGGGCAGGAGCGCCTTGACCTCGTTCATGGAGGCGAAGGACTGCAGGATGCCGAGCAGGAAACCCGCCGCCACCGCGCCGCCGAGCGAGCCCATGCCGCCGACCACGACGACGACGAACGACAGGACCAGGAACTCCATTCCCATGTGATAGTCGGGCGGCAGGATCGGCGTGTACATGACGCCGGCGACGCCCGCCACCACGGCCGCAAGGCCGAAGACCACCGTGAACCGGCGCTCGATGTCGATGCCGAGGAAGCCGACAGTCTGGCGGTCGTGCATGCCGGCGCGCACCACCATGCCGTAGGTCGTGAAGCGCAGGAAGGCGAACACCGCCGCGATCACCGACACGGAGAACAGCAGGTAGACCATGCGCCACAGGGGATAGGCGAGCGTCTGGCCGAGGCCGATGAGGCTGCCGACATAGACGGTTCCGCCCAGCGCGTCGGGCGCCGGCTGCGGGATCGGGTTGGCGCCGTAGAAATGCTTGATGACCTCCTGGATGACGATGGCGAGGCCGAAGGTCACCAGGATCTGGTCCGCATGGTTGCGCTTGTAGAAATAGCGGATGAGGCCGCGCTCCATGACGATGCCGACCACCAGCATCACCGGTATGGCGAAGAGGATGGAGGCGGGCACGGAATAGTCGTTGAGCACCGCGCCGAAATCGCCCAGCCACGCCTCGACATAGGGCGTGCGGACCTCCAGCGGGCTTCCCCAGGCGGTCGTCTGCGCCGGATCGATGACGACGCTTTCCAGATTGAGGAGCTTGTTGAAGGTGACGGCGCAGAACGCGCCCAGCATGAACAGGGCGCCGTGGGCGAAGTTCACGACGCCGAGCGTTCCGAACACGAGCGTCAGGCCAAGCGCGATCAGGGCGTAGGCCCCCCCCTTGTCCAGTCCGTTCAGTATCTGCAGCAGTATGGCATCCATTCTCGTACGCCCATGTTGAAAGCCTAGACCGGGAAGGAGCCGGCCGCGCGAAGGCGGCCGGCTCAAGGTTCGTCAGGTCAGCACTGCTTGGGATCCGACGGGCCGAGCTCGCCGCCGAAGATGGCCGGGTCGTAGGTCAGGTCCTCGCGCGGCACGACCTTGACGACCTCCATCAGGTCGTACTTGTCCTTCGGGTTCTCCTTGCCCTTCACCACCACGCAGGACTTCATGCACTGGTGGTCGTCCGCCCTGTAGAGCGTCTTGCCGTTGCCCATCCCGTCGAACTCGAAGCCTTCGAGCGCCTTGATGACGGCGGGGGCGTAGAAGGTGCCCGCGCGCTCGCAGGCGTCCGCATAGAGGAGCGCCTGGACGTAGCAGGTGTGGGCGGCCTGCGACGGCGGGGAACCGTATTCGGTGCCGAACGACTTGGTGAAGGCCTTGGTGGCGTCGTCGTCGAGCTTCCAGTCCCAGTTGCCCGTGCCGTAGATGCCCTTCACGGCGTCGCCGGCGCCCTGCGCCATCAGTTCGGAGAAGAGCGGCACGACGATCTCGAACTTCTTGCCGTTGACCTCCTTGTCGCGCAGGCCGAACTGCACGGCCTGGGTCAGCGAGTTGACCATGTCCTTGCCGTAGTGGTTGAGGATCAGCACGTCGGCGCCCGAATTGAGGACCGGCGTGATGTACTGGGAGAAATCCGCCGCGCCGAGCGGCGTGCGGACGGCCTTGACGGTCTCCCAGCCGAGCGCCTCGGTAGCGTTCTTGATCGATTCCTCCTGCGTCCAGCCCCAGGTGTAGTCGGCCGTCAGGTGGTAGGCCTTGCGGTCCTTGCCGTAGGCTTCGCCGATGACCGGCGCCAGCGCCACGCCCGACTGGTAGGCGTTGAAGAAGTGGCGGAAGCCGTAGCGCTTCTTGTCCTTGCCGGTCGTGTCGTTGGAATGGGTCAGGCCCGCCATGAAGATGATGCCGAGTTCCTGGCACAGGCCCTGCACCGCGACGGCCACGCCCGACGACGAGCCGCCCGAGATCATGATGGCGCCGTCGCGCTCGATCATGCGCTTGGCGCCGTCGCGCGCGGCGTCCGACTTGGTCTGCGAATCGCCGTGCACATAGGCGACCTTCTTGCCGAGGATGCCGTTGCCCTTCAGGACGCTCGGCTTCATCGTGTTGAGCATGCCGCCGTCGCCCTCGCCGTTGAGGTGCTTGACGGCGAGCTGGAACGCCTTGAGCTCGTCCGCGCCTTCGTCGGCATAGGCGCCGGTCAAGGGCACGTTCCATCCGAAGGTCACGGTATCGCCCTTCGGGACATTGCAGGACATGTCATCGGCATAGGCGCCGCGGATGAAATGCATCGGCGCGGCAAGGCTTACGCCCAGCGCCGCGCCCGTCTTGAGAATGAAACGACGATTCACGTTCACGAATTTCATTGTTGCCTCCCATTGTGGGGCGCCGGCCTCCCGCCGCCGCCGGTTGAGCCGTGCTCTCCCTCCCACAACCTTCCGCGCGTTTTGTAACTATTGCAATAAGTCTTTGGTTTTAAATGCAAATTCTGTAAATTTCCGTTCTTGCCAGAGATTGGTTTTGTCATTAATTTACAAGCCGGACAGGGAGGCGTCCCCGCATGAGCGAGAATCTCGCCGGACTGAAGATAAGGGCGCAGCGCAAGCGGGCCGGGCTGACGCAGGGCGAGCTTGCGCGGCGCGCCGGGATTTCCGCCTCCTATCTCAACCTCATCGAATTGAACAAACGTTCCATCGCCGGCGCGCTCATCGACCGGATCGCGGCGAGCCTCGGCATCGACCGCTCGGAACTCGACGACACGTCCGAGCGGCGGTCGATGGATTTCCTGCGGGAACTGCTGGCCGACCCCGAATTCGCCGCGTCGGCGGGCCATCCGCAGAAGGTCGAGGAGTTCGTCGGCCGCCATCCCGACTGGGCGAACCTGTTGCTGCGGGTCTACCGGGGGTTCATCGACCGCGGACAGGCGGTGGTCGCCCTCGCCGACCGGCTCAACCGCGATCCGTTCCTCAGCGAGAACGTCCACCGGATCCTGACCAGCGTGACGGCCGTCCGCTCGGCCTCCGAGATCCTCGAGAACTACGACCAGCTCAAGCCGGCCGAGCGCGACCGTTTCATCGAGATCATCGCCGCCGATAGCCAGAAGCTGTCGCACGCCGCGCGGTCGCTGGCGCAGTTCTTCGACAATCCCGAGGTCCGCGTGACCTCCGGCACGTCGACGGAGCAGGTCGACGCCTTCATGCTGGAATCCGACAATTATTTCCCCGCCCTCGAAGCGGTCGCGGCAGAGCACCTGCGCCGGCACGAGCAGGACGCGCCTTGCGCCGCGCCGCGCCGGCCCTGGGAGGAGCCGGCCGCCGAAACCGTCCAGTCCAGGCGTTTTCGGCTGGCGAAGGAGGCCTCCGCCGCTGCGGCGCGGCCGGCGATCGAGGCTCTCGTCGACGCCCACCCCGCCCTCGTCTCCACGGAAGCGCGTTCCTTTGCGGCGTCGGCGCTGCATGCCTATGTCGCCGCGGCGATCCTGATGCCCTACGACGCCTTCCTCGCCGCCGCCGAGCGCGTCCGCTACGATCTCGACCTCCTGTCGCGGATGTTCGACGTGTCCTACGAACAGGTCGCGCACCGCCTCGCGACGCTGCGCCGCCCGGGCGCCGAGGGCGTGCGATTCGCCTTCATGCGCTCCGACCCGTCCGGCTACGTCACCAAGCGGCTCCCCTTGCCGCGCCTCCCCCTGCCGCGCCACAGCAATGCCTGTCCGCTCTGGGTCATCTATACGGCCTTCCAGGCGCCGGGAACGGCGGTGCGGTCGTTCGGCGAACTGCCGTCCGGCGACCGTTTCCTCTTCGTCGCCCGGGCGGTCGAGAAGATGCCCCAGTCGATGACGGCCCCACGGCGCCTGCTGTCGGTCATGCTGGTCTGTTCGTCCTCCGAGGCGTGGCGCGTCGTCTACGGCGACGGGATCGACCGCAGCGATCCGAAGGCGATCCTGCCCGTCGGCACCTCCTGCCGCCTGTGTCCGCGGCCGGCCTGCAGCCATCGCCAGGAGGCGCACCTCTTCGCGTGAGCGGCAACAAAAGGGTATCCCGCCGGCGCGCAATGCGTATAGGATGAAACGAGAATGCTGAGTGAAGGGGAGGTCGCGGGGCATTGTCGAGGACACGCGTGCTCATCGTCGAGGATGAGCCGAACATCATGGAATCCCTGAGCTTCATCCTGCAACGCGCCGATTTCGACATCGACACCGCGCCGGACGGGACGGAAGCGCTCCGGCAGTTGCGCAGGCACGCCTATTCGGCGCTGATCCTCGACCTCATGCTGCCGGGAATCAGCGGGCTCGACGTGTTGCGATCGGTGCGTTCCGACAAGGCGCTCGAGGCCCTGCCGGTGATCGTGCTGTCCGCCAAGGGGCAGGCCGCCGACCGCAAGGCGGCCGAAGCGACCGGCGCCACGGCCTTCATCACCAAGCCCTTCTCCAACGCCGACGTCCTCGACCGGGTCCGCCAGCTCACGGGAGGATGACGTGAAAGCCAGGCAATCCGACGGCCAGCGCTTCCGGGACCTCGCCGTCCTCCTCCCGATAGCCACGGCATTGCTGCTGATACCGCCGCTGATCCGGATATTCGCGACACCCGCCATGCTCGGCGGCATTCCGTTGATCGTCGTCTATATCTTCGCCGTCTGGGCCGTCGCCATCGTGGTCGCCGCCATCGTCGCCCGCCATGCGCACCAGGCGCCCGCCGACGATCCGCAGGAGCGCCCCGACACGACCGGGC
This sequence comes from Shinella sp. S4-D37, assembly GCF_040812195.1. Classification (NCBI taxonomy): domain Bacteria; kingdom Pseudomonadati; phylum Pseudomonadota; class Alphaproteobacteria; order Hyphomicrobiales; family Rhizobiaceae; genus Shinella; species Shinella sp. S4-D37. The sequence goes on from NZ_JBFNXL010000003.1 coordinate 558,006, forward strand.
GACCATAGACCATGCTGCCGGTCAATCTGGTCGTCTTCGTCTGCCTTGCCTATGTGTCGCTGCTGTTCCTCGTCGCCTTCGCCGGAGACCGCAAGGCCTCGCGCGATCCGTCGGGCTGGCTGTCCTCGCCGCTCGTCTACACCCTGTCCATCTCCATATACTGCACGTCGTGGACCTTCTTCGGCGCCGTCGGCTCGGCGGCGCGCAGCGGCGCGGAGTTCGTGACGATCTATCTCGGGCCCGTCGTGGTCTTCGCCGGCTGGTGGCTTTTCCTGCGCAAGCTGGTCACCGTCGGCCGCGTCTACAACACCACCTCCATCGCGGACCTCATATCGGCGCGATTCGGCAAGAGCCCCACCCTCGGCGTGCTGATCACCGTCATGGCCCTCGTCGGCACCACGCCCTACATCGCCCTGCAGCTGAAGGCCCTGACGTCGAGCTTCCAGGTGATCACCTTCCCGGCCGGCGCCGTCGTCGCCGCGAGCGTCGAACTGGAGCCGGATTTCGTCACCGCCTTCTGGGTCGCGGTCGGCCTTTGCGTCTTCTCCATCCTGTTCGGCGTGCGCAACATCAACGTCAACGAGCGCCACCACGGCGTCATCGCCGCCATTGCGGTGGAAGCCCTGGTAAAACTCTGCGCCCTCGTCGCCGTCGGCGTCTGGGTGGTCTTCGCGCTGGCCGACACGCCGGCCGCCGTCTTCGAGAATGCGCCGGTCAGCCTCTCCAATGCCGACAGTTTCGGCACGCGCTGGGTCGCCCTGTGCTTCCTTGCCGGCGCCGCCGTCATCTGCCTGCCGCGCCAGTTCCAGGTGACCGTGGTCGAGAACACCTCCGAGCAGCAATTGCGCACGGCCTCCTGGCTGTTCCCGCTCTACCTCTTCCTGATCTGCCTCTTCATCCTGCCGATCGCGATTGCCGGATTGCGGTTCCTGCCGCAGGGCTCTGACCCGGACCTGTTCGTCCTGACGCTGCCGCTTACCGCAGGGCAGGACGCGATCGCGCTGCTCGCCTTCCTCGGCGGCTTCTCCTCGGCGACCTCCATGGTCATCGTCTCCTCGATCGCGCTCTCGACGATGATATCGAACCATATCGTCATGCCGATCGCCGTCGGCCTCGGCCTGGTCCAGGCCTCCGCCGGCGGCTCGACGACGCGCAGCTTCATCCTGCGCGTGCGGCGCACGAGCATCTGCGTCATCATCATGCTGGGGTTCATCTATTTCTGGCTGAGCGGCACGTCCGGGGCGCTCGCGGCCATCGGGCTGATCTCGTTCTGCGGCGTGGCGCAGTTCCTGCCGAGCCTCGTCGGCGGCCTCTACTGGCGCCGCGCCACGCAGGCCGGCGCCGTCACCGGCCTGTCGGCGGGGTTCATCGTGTGGTGCTACACGCTCTTCCTGCCGAGCTTCGAAGGCTCGTTCCTGATGTCGGCAGAGGCCATCGAGAACGGCCTGTTCGGCTGGTTCTGGCTGAAACCCCACGCCCTGTTCGGGCTCACGGAATTCGATCCGCTCGTGCATGCCCTCTTCTGGAGCCTGTCGATCAATGTCGTGCTTTTCGTCGGCGTCTCCCTGCTGACGGAACCGACGCCGCTCGCCCAGTTGCAGGCGACGCTCTTCATCGACGTCTTCCGGCGGCAGACCGAGAGCGAGCTCAGCGTGATCCGCCGCACCGCGCGCGTGTCGGATCTGCGGCAGGTCGCCGGCCGCATCCTCGGGCCGGAGGAAACGATCCGGCTGTTCCAGGACGAGGACAGCCACGAACGGTCCTCGATCGCCAGCGACGAACTCATCTCGCTGGTCGAGGCGAGGCTTGCGGCCAATGTCGGGGCCGCCTCGGCCCGCTCCCTCGTCTCGCAGGTCGTCACGAGCGAGACGATCGGCGTGGAGGAGCTGAAGCGGCTCGCCGGCGAGGCCGAGCAGATCCGTGCCTACTCGGCCGAGCTCGAACGCAAGTCGCGCCAGGTCGAGGCGACGGCCGCCGAGCTGGCGAAGGCGAACGAGCAGCTGCGCGAAATCGATATCCGCAAGGACGAGTTCCTTAGCCAGGTCAGCCACGAGGTCCGCACGCCGATGACCTCGATCCGCTCCTTCAGCGAGATCCTGCTGGAGCACAGGGATCTCGACGAACCGCGCAAGCTGCATTTCCTCGGCATCATCCAGTCGGAGAGCTTCCGCCTGACCCGTCTCCTGGACGGCATCCTCGACCTCAACATGCAGGACCCCGGCGAACAGGCCTGGGACGAGGAAGCCTTCGACCCGGAGGCCGCGATCGACCATGCCGTCGAGACCTGCGAACCGCTGGCGCGCGCAGCCGGAGCGAGGATCCGGCGCGGCCGGCGAACCCGCAACCTGCGGGTCATGGGCAGTCGCGACCGCCTGACGCAGGTTTTCATCAACCTGATCTCCAACGCCATCAAGCACAATCCGAACCCGGCGCCGGAAGTGGTGGTCTCCGCTTCGCGAAGGGGCGCGAACTACGAGGCGCGCGTCAGGGACAACGGCCCCGGCATCGACGCGGACCACCGCGAAAGCATCTTCAGGAAATTCTTCCGCGGCAATGCCGCCGTGGCGAGCGGCGTCGGCCTGGGGCTGCCGATCAGCCGGAAGATCGTCAACCGCTTCGGCGGCGAGCTCCGCCTTTCGGACAGGAAGGCGCCGGGCGCCGAATTCATCGTCCGGCTGCCGACCTGCCGCGCGGCGGATGACGAGATCTGAACGGCCCGGCGAACGCGGACGTCCGGCGCTATTCTATCGTTTCCCCCGGATAGACGCCCCAGAGCTTGTCCTGCGCGACATAGCCGCTTATCGCCTGGCGGCGCGTGGCGACGCGGCACCACGAACCGTCGCAGCCGCGGATGTCGAGGAGAACGCCCGGCTGCATGCGGGCGACCTCACCGGAAGCACGCGCCGGTCCCCTGACAAGCGGCACGTTGGTCTTGAGCCAGGGCGCGACGACCGCCGTCCGCCTGCCGGACAACAGGGCGGCATGCATCCAGCCGCTCGTGCCGGCACCGTCGCGCACGCGCCGCCAGTTGCCCCATTCGCCGACGATCTCGAGCGGCGTGCCGGCGCGCTGGTAGATCCACAGAATGCTGTAATTGGTGGACGGCCCCACCCGCATGCGCGCCCTTTTCGACTTCAGCGAGACGAACCGCGGTATCGGATATCCCGTGGAGCGGCCGAGCGTGTAGCCCGACATCGGGCCCGCGGCGGCGGCCGGCACGCCGCCCGTCATCCAGACCCCCGCCAGCACGCCGGCAAGGAAAGACAGGGAGAGGCAGGCCGTCTTGCGGATTCTCATCAGGGGTCCAGCCAATCCGGTCAGTTGCAATCCGCGGCACGCTCGAGCGCCGCGGTGACGCCGGCCAGCGAGAAGACGTAGCGGGTTTCCGTTCCCCGCACCGAGGTCGCCTCCACGACGAGCGAGGCGCCGCGGCGCATGGCCTTGACCAGCTCGCCCTCGCGGCTTTCCTTCAAGGTCCAGGCCGTGTTGCCTCTCGGCGTCATGTGGAAGGTCTTGTCGCCGACGCGGGCCGTCACGCCGGCCTTCGCATCGATCCTGTAGCCGAATCTGGCTTGCGGCACCCAGTGCGCCGTCTCGCCCCGCGAGCGCAGGACCATGAGATAGTTCTTCCCGTGGTTGACGTTGGAGGGCGACAGGCTGCGCGGTATCGTCAGGACATAGCAGCGCTCCTTGCCGCCCCCGGGATAGGAGTAGACGCCCCAGTCGTCGATTTTCTTGACCAGCGAAGGCTGTGCAAAGGACGGCGTGGCGCCAAGGGCGGCGACCAGCGCCACGAGGATCGAGCGGGCAAGGGACATGCTTCCTCCATGAATCCGGCGTGGAAAGGCGCGTCGGGCGATGCCCGGTGCATCCCGAATAGGGGCTGCAGACGGTTATCAAAGGATTAACCGCGGCGATGTTTCCCGTCGCAAATCCCGTCGGCGGCCCTATGCCTTCCGCAGCATCTCGATGATGGCGGAGAAATCCCGGCCGCCGTTCCCCTCCGTCTCGAAGGTCTCGTACAGGCGCGCGGCCGCCGCGCCGAGCGGCGTCGTGGCACCGCAGGCATCGGCGACTTCCTGGGACAAGAGAAGGTCCTTCAGCATCAGGGCGACGGCAAAGCCGGGCTTGTAGCCGTTGTTGGCGGGCGAGGACGGAACGGGGCCGGGCACCGGGCAATAGGAGGTCAGCGACCAGCACTGGCCGGAGGACGCCGACGCGACGTCGAACAGCGCCTGGTGGGAAAGGCCGAGCCTTTCGCCCAGCGCGAAGGCCTCGCCGACGGCGATCATGGAAATGCCGAGGATCATGTTGTTGCAGATCTTGGCGGCCTGGCCCGCGCCGTCGGACCCGCAATGCACGATCTTCCTGCCCATCGCCTCCAGCAGCGGCCCGGCGGCGGCGAAGGCCTCGGGCGTGCCGCCCACCATGAAGGTGAGCGTGCCGCCGGCAGCCCCTCCCGTGCCGCCCGAAACCGGCGCGTCGAGCGAGGGGCACCCCGCCGCCCGGGCGATGTCGTGCACCCGGCGCGCGCTTGCCACATCGACGGTCGAGCAATCGACCTGGAGGGTCCCGGCGGCAACGAGGCCGGCCAGTTCCTCCCAGACGGCGACGACATGCTGGCCCTTCGGCAGCATGGTGATCACGGTGTCGGCGCCGCGCACGGCCTCGGCGAGGGTGGCGAAAGGCGTGACGCCGGCCTTCGCGGCGGCGGCGAGCGAGGGTTCTGACAGGTCGAAGCCGGAGACGGCGTGTCCGGCCCTGACGAGATTTGCGGCCATCGGGCCGCCCATATTGCCCAGACCGATGAATGCGACATTTGCCATGCTGATCGTCCTTCGTGGCGACGGGTGGGGTTGCGGCCGGATCAACGCTCCGCCAGGATCATCGCGGCGGCCTTCTCCGCGATCATGATCGTCGGCGAATTGGTGTTGCCGGAGGTGATGCGCGGCATGACGGAGGCATCGGCGATGCGAAGCCGGCCGAGCGCCCGCAGCTTCAGGTGCGGGTCGACGACGCTTTCGGGATCCGCCCCCATCCGGCAGGTGCCGGTCGGATGGAAGATCGTCGTGCCGATGGCGCCCGCCGCCCGTTCGAGGTCCGCGTCGGTCTCGAAGGCGGGGCCGGGCTTGTATTCCACCGGCCGGAAGCGGGCGAAGGACGGCTGCTGCACGATGCGGCGCGTCAGGCGGATGGCGCTGACGGCCACGTCGCGGTCGCTTTGCGCGCTGAGATAGTTCGGGCGGATCTGCGGCTGGAGCGCGAAGTCCGGCCCCCTGACATGGACCGAACCGCGGCTGTCGGGGCGCAGGTTGCACACGCTCGCCGTCATCGCCGGGAAGGGATGGACGCCCTCGCCGAACTTTTCGAGCGATACCGGCTGGATGTGATATTGCAGGTCCGGCGTCTCCTTGTCCGGTCCCGAGCGGGTGAAGATGCCGAGCTGGCTCGGCGCCATCGCCATGGGGCCGGAGCGCTTCACCAGATATTCGAGCCCGATCGACGCCTTGCCGAGCAGCGTGCTCGCCTTCTCGTTCAGCGTCGGCACGCCGGTGACCTTGTAGACCAGCCGAAGCTGGAGATGGTCCTGCAGGTTCTCGCCGACGCCGTCCACCTCCCTGACGACCTCGATGCCCGCCTCCTTCAGCACCGCGCCGCGGCCAATGCCGGAGAGTTCGAGAAGGTGGGGGGAGCCGATCGCGCCGGCGCTCAGCACGGTCTCGCGCGTGGCATAGGCCGTCTTGACGATCCCCTCGTGCAGGAACTCGACGCCCTTGACCTCGCCGCCCTCGACGATCAGGCGCCGCGCATGCGCCTTGGTGAGGACCGTCAGGTTGGATCGGCCCCGCGCCGGCCTGAGGAAGGCCTTGGAGGTGTTCCAGCGGATGCCTGAGCGCTGGTTGACGTCGAAATAGCCGGAGCCCTCGTTGTCGCCGCGGTTGAAATCCTCGGTCTCGGGTATGCCGACTTCGCCCGCCGCCTTCTGGAACGCGTCGAGCACCGCCCAGCGCACGCGCGCCTTCTCCACGCGCCATTCCCCGCCCCCGCCGTGCATGTCGCTCGATCCCTTGTAGAAATCCTCCGACTTGCGGAAATAGGGCAGCACGTCGTCCCAGCCCCAGCCGGTGCAGCCGAGCTGGCGCCACAGGTCGTAGTCGCGCGCCTGGCCGCGCATGTAGATCATGCCGTTGATCGAGGAACAGCCGCCGAGCACCTTGCCGCGCGGATAGTTCAGCGCCCGGCCGTTGAGGCCCGCCTCCTTCTCGGTGGAAAAGCACCAGTCGGTGCGCGGGTTGTTGATGCAGTAGAGATAGCCGACCGGGATGTGGATCCAGTGGTAATTGTCGCTTCCGCCGGCCTCCAGCAGCAGCACGCGATTGCCGCGATCCGCCGACAGCCGGTTGGCAAGGACACAGCCGGCGCTGCCGGCTCCCACGACGATATAATCGAACTGTTCCATGTCGAACTCCAAGCAGCATCCTTCCAGCGGGCCGCACGGGCCCGCGGGGTCTCTCCGTTTCCTTCTCGTGGGGGCCGGCTCCGGCGCCCTGCCGCGCAGGGTCGCCTAGAAGCCGAGCTTCCTGCCCAGCCGCGAGGCGTAGAACTCGCCCACGATGCCGCGACGGAAGAGCAGCACGCAGGCCATGAAGACGATGCCGGTGACGATCGTGACCGGGAAATCGGACGTGGCGAGGTAATTCTGCAACGTCACGACCAGTCCGGCGCCGACGACCGGTCCGATCATCGTGCCGATACCGCCGAGCAGCGTCATCAGGATCACCTCGCCCGACATCTGCCAGCCGACATCGGTGAGCGTGGCGAACTGGAACACCAGGGCCTTGAGGCCGCCGGCAAGGCCCGTCAGCGCCGCCGACATGACGAAGGCGCCGAGCTTGTAGCTGCCGACCGAGTAGCCGAGCGAGATCGCGCGCTGCTCGTTCTCCCGGATCGACTTGAGGATCATGCCGAAGGGCGAGTTGACGAAGCGCCAGATGATCGCCATGCCGATCAGGAAGACGACGAGGACGAAATAATACATGCTGGTCGGCCGGTTGAGGTCGATCAGGCCGAACAGGTGGCCGCGCGGCACCGACTGGATGCCGTCCTCGCCATGGGTGAAGGTCGCCTGAAGGCAGAAGAAGTAGAACATCTGCCCCAGCGCCAGCGTGATCATCGCGAAATAGATGCCCTGCCGGCGGATGGCGAAGAACCCGACGACGAGGCCGAGCAGCGCGGCGCCCGCCACGCCGATGAGGATGCCGGCCTCGGGGGTGACGCCCCACGTCTTCATCGCATGCGCGGTGAAATAGGCCGCTCCGCCGAAGAAGGTGGCGTGGCCGAAGGAGAGCAGGCCGGTATAGCCGAGCAGCAGGTTGAAGGCGCAGGCGAAAAGCGCGAAGCACAGGAGCTTCATCAGGAAGATCGGGTAGAGGAACAGCGGCGCGGCGGCAAGGCACCCCACCGCCACCACGAGCAATGCCACATGGAGCATGGAGGCGGTGCGCTCCGGCCGGCCGTTCGTCGCCATTTTCTCGGAAAGTTCCACCATGTCACGCATCCCTTCCGAACAGGCCGGCGGGCCGCAGCAGAAGCACGATCGCCATGATTACAAAGACAACGATGTTGGAGGCCTCCGGGTAGAAGACCTTGGTCAGGCCCTCGGCGATGCCGAGCATGTAGCCCGTCACGATCGCCCCCATGATGGAGCCCATGCCGCCGACGACGACCACCGCGAAGACGACGATAATGAGGTTCGTGCCCATCAGCGGCGAGACCTGGTAGACCGGCGCCGCCAGCACGCCGGCAAAGGCGGCGAGGCCCGCCCCGAGCGCATAGGTGAGGGTCAGGAGCAGCGGCACGTTGACGCCGAAGACCTGCACGAGCACGGGATTTTCCGTCGCGGCGCGCAGATAGGAGCCGAGCTTGGTCTTCTCGATCAGAAGCCAGGTTCCAAGGCAGGCGAGCAGCGAGACGACGACGACCCAGCCGCGATAGTTCGGCAGGAACATGAAGCCGAGATTGGTGCCGCCCGAAAGCAGGGGCGGCGCCGCATAGGGCTGGCCGGAAACGCCGTAGAGATAGCGGAACGTCCCCTCGATCGTCAGCGCCATGCCGAAGGTGAAGAGCAGGCCATAGAGCGGATCGAGATCGTAGAGCCGGCTCAGCATGGTGCGCTCGACGACCGCGCCGAGCACCCCGACGATGATCGGCGCGAGAACGAGGGCGGCCCAGTAGCTGACCGAGAGATACTGCAGCAGCAGGAAGGCGACGAAGGCGCCCAGCATGTACTGCGCCCCGTGGGCGAAGTTGATCACGCGCAGGAGGCCGAAGATGACGGCGAGCCCGAGGCTGAGGAGCGCGTAGAACGAGCCGTTGATCAGGCCGATCAGCAACTGCCCCAGGAACGCCTGCACCGGAATTCCGAAAATCATGGTCATGGCTCGGTCAGACCCCCAGGACTTTGTGGAGCATCGGCATGCGGTCCGGCAGTTCCGACACAGGGAAGTCCGCCACCATCTGGCCGTGGTCCATCAGGTAGAAACGGTCCGCGATCTTGCTGGCGAAGCGGAAGTTCTGCTCGACCAGCAGCACCGTCATGCCGCGCTCCTTCAGTTTCTTCAGCACCTCGCCGATACGCTGCACGATGACGGGCGCCAGCCCCTCGGTCGGCTCGTCGAGAAGCAGCATCTTCACGCCGGTGCGCAGGATGCGGGCCATGGCCAGCATCTGCTGCTCGCCGCCGGACAGCTTCGTGCCGGGGCTGGTGCGGCGTTCGGCAAGGTTGGGGAAGAGGCCGTAGATCTCGTCGATCGACATGCCGCCCCTGGCCACGACCGGCGGCAGCATCAGGTTCTCCTCCACCGTCAGCGTCGCGAAGATGCCGCGCTCCTCCGGCACGAAGCCGATGCCGGCATGCGCCGTCCGGTGCAGCGGCACGGCCATCATGTCCTTGCCGTCGAAGACGATCCGGCCCTTGCGCTGGCGCAGGATGCCGACGATGGTGCGCAGCGTCGTCGACTTGCCGACGCCGTTGCGGCCGAGGATGGTGATCATCTCTCCCTCGCCCACCGTCATGTCGACGCCGTGCAGGACATGGCTCTCGCCGTACCAGCTGTTGAGGCCCTTGACTTCGAGCAATGGTCTCATGTCAGGCCTCCTCCGTGCCCATATAGGCGACGCGGACCTGTTCGTTCCGGCTGACGGCGGCATAGTCGCCCTCGGCCAGGATCTCGCCCCGCTGCAGCACGGTGACGTGATGGCAGATATTGGCCACGACCTTGAGGTTGTGCTCGACCATCAGGATGGCGCGATCCCTGGAAAGCTCGGTGATGAGGCCGGCGATGACGCCGACGTCCTCCTGCCCCATGCCGGCCATCGGTTCGTCCAGAAGCAGCACCTTCGGGTCGAGCGCCAGCGTGGTGGCGATCTCCAGCGCGCGCTTGCGGCCGTAGGACAGGTCTGCGGCGATGCCGTTGCGCCAGCGGTCGAGGCCGACCATGGAAATCAGTTCGTCGGCGTGGGCGTTCAGGCGGTTCAGGGACGCCATCGGCTTCCAGAACTGCGTGGCGAGGTTGTTCGGCCGCTGCAGCGCCACGCGGACATTGTCCAGGACGCTCAGATGCGGGAAGACCGCGGAAATCTGGAAGGACCGGACGAGGCCCATGCGGGCCACCCTGTCCGGCTGCATGTTGGTGATGTCGGTTCCCAGCAGCGTGATCGTGCCGGACGTCGGCTGCAGGAACTTCGTCAGGAGGTTGAAGACGGTCGTCTTGCCGGCGCCGTTCGGCCCGATCAGGGCGTGGACGCGAGCGTGATACACATCGAGATCGACGTTCTTCACCGCGGAGAAGCCGCCGAAATCGCGTCGGAGACCGCGGGCGGAGAGCACCACCCGCGGTTCCGGCTGCGTCTGTCGTTCAGACATAGCCATATTTGCGCCCGGACCCTACTGGCTCACCAGAGCGCAGCCGCTCTTGGCCGGATCGATGAAGGCGTCCTTGCCGGGGATGGTCGCCAGCACCTTGAAGTAATCCCAGGCGACATCGCTTTCGCCCGGCTTCTTCACTTCGAGCAGGTACATGTCGTGGATCATCCGGCCGTTCGCCGCGACGGTGCCGTTCTTGGCGAAGATGTCGTCGACCGGCATTTCATGCAGCGCCTTGGAAACCGCGTCGGCATCGTCCGTGCCGGCCTTGTCGATCGCCTTGAGGTACTGGGTGACGGCGGAATAGGTGCCGGCCTGGACCATGTTCGGCATGCGGCCGGTCCGCTCCATGAAGCGCTTGCCGAAGGCCGCCGATTCCTCGTCGCGGTTCCAGTAGAAGCCCTCGGTGAGCGTCAGGCCCTGGGCCGCTTCCAGGCCGAGGCCATGGACTTCGGCGAGCGTGAAGAGCAGCGCGGCAAGACGCTGGCCGCCGGCCACGATGCCGAACTCGGCCGCCTGCTTGATGGCGTTGGCCGTGTCGAGGCCGGCATTGGCAAGGCCGATCACCTTGGCGCCGGACGACTGCGCCTGCAGGAGGAACGAGGAATAGTCCGTCGTGCCGAGCGGATGGCGGACCGAGCCGGCCACCGAGCCGCCGTTCTCCTTGACGAAGTTCGCCGTGTTCTCCTCCAGAGAATAGCCGAAGGCGTAGTCGGCCGTCAGGAAGAACCAGCTGTCGCCGCCCTGCTTGACGAGCGCGCCGCCCGTGCCGACCGCAAGCGAGTGGGTGTCGTAGGCCCAATGGAAGCCGTAGGGGGTGCACTGCTCACCGGTCAGTTCGGTCGTCGCCGCGCCGGTATTGATGGTGATCTTCTTCTTCTCGTTGGACAGCGCCTGGACCGCGAGGCCCACCGACGAGGACGTCAGTTCCATGATGCTGTCGACCTGCTCGGTGTCGTACCACTGGCGGGCGATGTTGGAGGCGATGTCGGCCTTGTTCTGGTGGTCGGCGGTGACGACTTCGACCGGCGCGCCGCCCGCCTTGCCGCCGTAATCCTCGACGGCCATCTTGGCCGCCTCGTAGGACCATTTGCCGCCGAAATCGGCATAGACGCCGGACTGGTCGTTGAGAATGCCGATCTTGACCTTGCCGTCGGATATGTCGGCGGCGGCAGCGGCCGTGCCCATCGTGAGCAGGATGGCTGTGGACGCAATGAGACTGTTACGCATGTATCTCCTCCCCGAGATCAATTGAAATGCGGTTCTGTTCAAAAATTGGCCGACCGTTCTCCCGACAGCGACCCTCCCGCCGCTAGTTTCCCAAAATGTCCGATTGACGCAAGGGCCGTCTGAAATTAATTGCAAACAGGGTCTGTTCATTTTTGAACAGAGGAGGCGCCCATATCTGCTTATACGCAATTCACCTGGGACGACCTGATGTACTTCCTGGCGGTCGCCCGGACGGGACAGTTGTCGACGGCCGCGCGGCAGCTCAGGACGAGCCACGCCACCGTGTCGCGCCGCATCGACCGGCTGGAATTCGCGCTGAAGGTAAAACTGTTCGAGCGCAATCCGCGCGGCTACGTCCTGACCTCGATGGGCCAGCGCTTCGTCGACACGGCGGAAAAGATCGAGGCGGAGGCCGACAGGCTCCAGGCGGAGATCTCCGGCGGCGCCACCGCCCAGCGCGGCGTGATCCGCATGAGCGCGCCCGAAGGCTTCGCCAATTTCTTCCTGACCCACCAGCTGCACGATTTCTCGGCGAGCTATCCGAACCTCGCGCTCGAACTGGTGACGATCCAGCAGATCATGTCGCTCTCGCGCAAGGAGGCCGACCTTGCGGTGTCCCTCGACCCGCCGAAGGCCGGCCCCTACGATTGCGAGAAGATCGCCGACTACAGCCTGCACGTCTACGGCTCCCGCCGCTACCTCGAACGCAACGGCCCGGTCCAGAATCGCGACGAGCTGCTCCAGCACCCCTTCATCGGCTATATCGAGGACATGATCTTCGCGCCGGGCCTCGACTATCTCGGCGACGTGCATCCCGGCATCAAGGCGCGCTTCCAGAGCTCCAGCATCTTCGCCCAGTTGACGGCGACGCGGAACGATCTCGGCCTCTGCATCCTGCCGCATTTCGTCGCCAAGCAGCATCCCGAACTGCAGATCGTGCTTGCCGACGAGGTCGAGCTTCGGCGCACCTACTGGTTGATCTGCCACCACGACCTGCGCAACGTGCCGCGCGTGAAGATGGTGATCGACTTCCTGTTCAGGATCGCCCGCGCGAACATGCCCTCCTTCCTTCGCGAACTCGACGACGAAAGCCGGCGGTGAGAGCGGCTACCGCGTGACGTCGAACGCGCGAAGGATGTCGATCAGCCGCGGCGCCATCTCGCGGATCTCGGTGAGGTGGATGGCGGTCAGCCTTTCGAGGATCGCATCGGCCTTGTCCGTCAGGGCGAGGGTCTGGCGGCGGCGGTCCGCGGGATCGGCATGCCGCGTGACATAGCCGGCCGCGACGAGCCGGCCCACCAGCTCGGTTGCCGAATGGGGCGCGATCACCAGCCGCTCGGCGAGCCTGCCGACGGTCATCGGCTCCTCCTCGCGATGCCCCCGGATCGTCAGCAGCGCCTGGTGCTGCTGGGCGGGAAGCCCCTCGTGATGCGCCGCCGAGGTGCTGAAATCCGTGAAGCGGCGCAACGTGTAGCGCAGGTTCGAGAGCGCCTCGTAATCGGCGTCGCTCAGCCTATCCTTCGACATTCTCGCAGCTCCTGCTTTCCCGCAACCGGCCCGCCCCGGCGCGCCGTCGACCGGCTTACCCCAGGACAGCGCCGGGGGCTAGGAGCAATCGACCGTCCGTCTGCGCCGGCGAGGCCTATTGATTTATATCGTACTACGATGTATTTTCGGCCCGCCTCCATCTGAGCATCGACGGGAAAGCCATGCCGCAAACCAAACCCCACCACCGGCCGCACGATTTCACGGGCGGCCTTGCCCGGCGCGAGGCCGGCGACTTCACGACGGACCGGCGCGTGCTGGCGCTGATGGGCATGGCGCTTGTCGTGGGCACCGGCGGCGCGCTTGCCGCCAAGCTGCTGGTGTGCCTGATCGCGCTCGTCACCAACCTCGCCTGGTTCGGACAGTTCAGCCTTGCCGCGACCTCGCCCGCCGACGCGCCCCGCTCATTGTGGATGGTCGCGACGCCGGCGATCGGCGGCCTCGTCATCGGCCTGATGGCGCGTTTCGGATCGGAGAAGATCCGCGGCCACGGCATTCCCGAGGCCATCGAGGCGATCCTCATCGGCGGAAGCCGCATGTCGCCGAAGGTCGCCGTGCTGAAGCCGCTGTCCTCGGCGATCTCCATCGGCACGGGCGGCCCCTTCGGCGCGGAAGGGCCGATCATCATGACCGGCGGGGCGATCGGATCGCTCTTCGCCCAGTGCTTCCACATGAGCGCGGCGGAGCGCAAGACGCTGCTCGTGGCCGGCGCGGCCGCCGGCATGACCGCGATCTTCGGCTCGCCGATCGCCGCCGTCACGCTCGCCGTCGAACTGCTGCTCTTCGAATGGAAGCCGCGCAGCTTCATTCCCGTCGCGCTCGCCGCCTGCATCTCCGCCTGCTGGCGGCCCTTCCTGTTCGAGGCCGGCGCGCTCTTTCCCCAGCGGTTCAACGTGGACCTGCCCTGGTGGGGCATCGGCCTCTGCGCGCTGATGGGCATTGTCGCCGGCCTGCAATCCGGCCTCCTCACGACGCTGCTCTACCGGATCGAGGACGCCTTCGAGGCGCTGCCGATCCACTGGATGTGGTGCCCGGCGATCGGCGGCATCGCCGTCGGCCTCGGCGGCCTCATCGAGCCGCGCGCGCTCGGCGTCGGCTACGACGTCATCGACAGCCTCCTGAACAACCGCCTGCTGCCGCAGGCCGTGCTGACGATCCTCCTGGTGAAGGCCGCCATCTGGCTGGTATCGCTGTCGTCGGGCACGTCGGGCGGGGTGCTTGCGCCGCTGCTCATCCTGGGGGGCGCGCTCGGCTGGCTGGTCGGGCTGGTGTTTCCCGGCGATCCGGGCTTCTGGGCGCTGCTCGGCATGGCCGCGATGATGGGCGGCACGATGCGGGCGCCGCTGACCGGCACCTTCTTCGCGGTCGAACTCACCGGCGACGTGTCGAGCATGCTGCCGCTGCTGGCGGCGACGATTTCCGCCTATGCCGTGACGGTTCTTCTGCTGCGCCGCTCGATCCTGACGGAGAAGATCGCCCGCCGCGGCCAGCACATCACCCGCGAATACGGCATCGATCCCTTCGAATATGCCCGCGCCCGCGACATCATGATCGAGAAGGTCGACACGCTTCCGGCAGGAATGCTTGTCGGCGACGCCGCCGCCTTCTTCGCGACCACCGAGCGCACGCACAGAATCTATCCGGTCGTCGACGGCGACGGGATGCTGAAAGGCGTCGTCTCGCGCGGCGATGCCCTGCGCTGGCAGCAGGACCCGGCGCTTGCCGACCAGAGCCTGGACGAGCGCGTCTCCGACACCTCGGTTCCGGTCGCCCATCCCGAGGATACGATCGGCTATGTCGCCGACCTGATGCTGGCGACCGATGTCGGCCGCATCCCCGTCGTCGATCCCGAAACCGGCCGCCTCCTCGGCCTCGTCGCGCGCAAGGACCTGCTGCGTCTCCGCCACGCCGCCAATGCCAGCGAGAACGAGCGCAAGCCCTATCTCGGGCCGAAGAAGACGGGCGCTTGAGGGCGGGGCGATAGCTTACAGGCCCCTCTGCCTGTGGAGGCCGATTACGCCTTCGGCGACGTCCCGCTGCTGAAATTGGCGTCGACATGGGCCATCCACAGGCGGATCTGGTCGAACAGCAGCACGAAATCGTAGCGCCACTCCAGGAGAAGCAGTTGCCAGGCGCTGCCGTCGAGCGTGGCGAGGCGGTCGTCGAGCCGTTGCTTCAGCACCGCCAGTTGCCCGGACTGCACGGCCTCGCCCCCCTCACCCGCCTGATGGGCGGCCAATTGAAGCTGTCGGTCCAGTTCGAGAAGCTCGGTCTTCAACGTTGCCAGGTCTGCGGACATTGCGATCCCTCCACGGTTGCCACCGGGAAATTATATCGTATTACGATATATAATCAAGATGGTTCGCGGGCCGCGTCCGGGGCAGCTTGCTCCATCGAAAAAACATGATAGTTTTAATCATCTTTTCTCACGCGGGCGGCTCTTGCCCAATTGCGGTTGTCATCGCCCGCCGCTTGGCCTTAAACGCATGGTGACAGACGCGCACGGCTCGCAACAGGGATGGTTTCG
The DNA here is from genome assembly GCF_040812195.1 of Shinella sp. S4-D37. Classification (NCBI taxonomy): domain Bacteria; kingdom Pseudomonadati; phylum Pseudomonadota; class Alphaproteobacteria; order Hyphomicrobiales; family Rhizobiaceae; genus Shinella; species Shinella sp. S4-D37. Next base: position 573,233 of record NZ_JBFNXL010000003.1, read on the forward strand.
AACGGTGAATTACCAGCACGCAATGACCTGCCATACGGACGGCATCAAGGTGCTCGCGCCCGTGAAATGGCGCAGCCTCGACGGTCTGGTCGGCGTCTTCTGGGACGCGGAGGGCCATCTTGGTGCGCGGGGCTACTATCTTTCGCCCGACCCGCGCATCGTGATCTTCTTCAACGACGTGTCCTCGCATATCCGGATGACCAACCGCGAAGGCGGCATGACGGAGTATTCCCGGCCGATGACCCGCGCGGTCTATGTGCCGGCCGGCGTGCCGCTCTGGACGAGCTTCACCGCCGCGCACCGCTTCTCCCATCTCGACCTGCACCTGCACAAGGACCGCATGTTGCGCTTCCTGTCGCCGACGGTCGGCACGTCGGCGGCGCTCGCGGCGCTGCGCCGCCCGGTGGAGATCCAGGATGTCGGCGCCATCGAGACGCTGGCGAGCCTTCTGGTCGACGAAGTGTCGGGACCGACGAAACACGCGCTCTATGCGGAAAGCCTGGTCGGCGCCATCGTCAGCGGCCTGCTCGACATCCAGGATATCGGCGGCGAGGCGCAGAACGGCCGGCTCACCCAGGCGCAGATGAACCGGCTGGCCGCCCGCCTCAACGCCCGCAGCGACGGCCGCCTGACCGTCGCCGAGATGGCCGAGACGGTGGGCCTCTCCGAGAGCTGGTTCGCCAACGTCTTCAAGCAGACGACCGGCAAGACGCCGCTGCAATGGCAGCTCGGCAAACGCATCGACCTCGCGCAGAAACTGCTCGTCGAAAGCGACCTGACCATTGCCGACATCGCCGCCCAGCTCGGCTTCTCCGACCAGGCGCACCTGACGAAGGCCTTCCGCCAGATCGCCGGCGAGACACCCGCCGCCTGGCGGCGGGTGCAGCAGGCCCGCTGACCGACCTTACCAGGTCTGGCGCAGCGTCGCCGAGATCGCGCGGCCCGGATTGTAGAAATCCGCGCCGAAGCCGCCGTAGTCGACATGCTTGCGATCGAAGAGGTTGGAGACGTTCACCTCGAAGGAGGTGTTCTCGAACACCTTGTAGCTGAAGGCCGCATCGACGACGAAGTTGCTGCCCGTCTTCACCGTGTTGGCGTCGTTGAAGTAGTAGGAGCCGATATAGCGACCGCCGAGGCCGAAGGTCATGTCGCCGCGCTTGCCGTCGCCTTCGAGCGTGTAGTTGACCCAGAGCGAGGCGGTGTGCTCGGGCACATGATAGGGCCGGTTGCCCTCGTTGCCCGCCGTGCCGTTTTCGACGATCTCGGCGTCGAGATAGGAATAGCCGGCCGTCAGGCTCCAGTTCGGCGTCAGTTCCGCCTTCGCCTCCAGGTCGAGGCCCCGCACCCGCACCTCGCCGATCGTCTCCTGCAGGTTCGTCGCCGGATTGGTGCGCGTGATGTTGTTCTTCGTCAGGTCGTAGATCGACGCCGTGATGAGGGCCGGGAAGGCGTCCGGCTGGTATTTCACGCCAAGCTCGATCTGCTCGCCGCGCTCCGGCTCGATGCCGATGGAGGGTGCCGCGACGGATTCGGCGTAGCTGACGAACGGTGCGATCTCATCCGTCAGGCGATAGGTGAGGCCGATCCGCTTCGTCAGTTCGCTGAAGTCGCCCTCGCTCGTCGTTCCCGTCAGCCTGTTCGTCTCGCTGAGGTCGAGCCAGTCGTTCCGAAGTCCGGCGGTGACGATGAACTTGTCCCAGAAGGTCAGTTCCTGCTGGATGTAGAGCGCCTTGCCGGTCTGGTCGCTGCGGCTGCTGACGATCAGCGGCAGGTTGGCCGGCCGGCCGGTATAGACCGGGTTCGTCCAGTCGATGCCGGGCGCCGGGCCCCACCAGGTGTCGTCCTCGCCTTCCATGTCGTTGTATTCGACGCCGACCAGGGTGCGGCTGTCCACCGCGTCGAAACTCGCCTCGTATTGCAGATGCGCGTCGATGATGAACTGACGGCTGGACGATTCGTTGCCGAAGAAGGCGCGCGAGGCCGTCGTCGAGCCGTCCGTCGGCGTCGCGGAAATGTAGGCATAGCCGAAATCGGTGTCCGCCTTGCTGTAGCGCGCATTCGCGCCGAAGGTCAGGCCCGAGCCGAAATCATGGTCGAACATCACGCTGACCGTGTCGCGGTCGGTGCCGCGATAATTGTAGCCGGGCTCGCCGAAGAAGCGGCTGCGGTCGAAATCCGTGCCGACCGGATGGCCGCCACTGCCGGGCACGCCGTCCCTGTTCAGGTGATCGTAGACGATGGTGAGGCTGGTGGCGTCCGTCGGCCGCCAGGTGAGCCCGCCCATGAAGAACTTCTCGTCGTCGCGCGAATGGTCGTATTCCGCGTCCGCATCGCGCAGCTTGCCGGTGAAGCGGTAGGAGAGCGTGTCGTCCTCGGTCAGGTTGTCGCCGAAGTCGAAGCCGACCTCCTTGCGACCGTACGAGCCGCCGGTGACATAGGCCTCGCCGAACTTTTCGCTTTTCGGCCGCTTGGTGACGAAATTCACCGCGCCGCCGGGATCGGAAACGCCGAAGGTCGCGGAGTTCGCGCCCTTCAGCACCTCGACGCGCTCGAAGGCATAGGCCTCTTCCCGCACGCCGCCGAAGGGCCGGCCGAGGATCAGCCCGTCGCGATAGAGCATCGCGTCGAAGCCGCGGATCTTGAAATAGTCGAAGCGATCGTCCGAGCCGTAAAAGTCGGTGGTGACGCCGGCGGTGTATTGCAACACCTCCTCGACGGTCTGGGCGCCGCGCTGCTGGATCTCCCTGGCCGTGATGACGGAGACCGTCGCGGGCGTGTTGAGGATTTCCGTCGCCATCCGGCCGCCGGCGGTCGTCTTCCTCGCGACGATCGACTTCGCGTCATTGTCGCCGGTCGCCGTGCCGTTGCCATCCACGGTGATGGTCTCGAGAACCGTGGTGGTGCCGGCGTCCGCCTGCTGGGCCCGCGCGGCCGCCGGCCCAAGGGCGACGAGCGCGGTGCAGCCGAGAAGGACCGCGGTCCTCAGACGGGTGAGAGGCTGTCGGGTGTCGGCGCCGGTCATCTTGATGTCCATCATCTGTTCCAGAAATTGAAGTTGCGCTCGCCGGCACGCGGCAGGTCCGCCGAAAGCCAGCCGGAACGAGGATAATCCCCGCGCATCCCAAGCCCCCTCAGGCCGATGCGACTGTCCCTTGAATCGGCAATAACTTGAGACGTATAGTCCAGTATTGTACATTTCCATGGTTTTGTACGAAACCCCGGAAACTTCGCCGCTCTCCCCGCGCAAGGCCCGCCTTCGCCTTGACGCCGCCCAATGAACCTGAAACGGAAACTCCACTTTAAACACCCCGGAGGGTTTCGCCGATGTCGCGGCTTTTGCGCTTTCCCCTGATCCTTCTTACCGCCTGCCTTTGGATCGCGACGGCGGCCGGCGCGGCCGACGGGACCGCCTATCCCATCGTCATCGAGCACGCCTTCGGCACGACGACGATTGCGAAGAAGCCGGAACGCGTGGCGACCGTCGCCTGGGCCAACCATGAAGTGCCGCTGGCGCTCGGCATCGTGCCGGTCGGCTTTGCCGCCGCCAATTTCGGCGATGACGACGGCGACGGCCTGCTGCCCTGGGTGGCGGAGAAGCTGAAGGCGCTCGGCGGTGAAAAGCCCGTGTTGTTCGACGAAGGCGACGGCATCGATTTCGAGGCGGTGGCGGCCGTGCAGCCCGACGTCATCCTCGCCGCCTATTCCGGCCTCAGCCAGGCGGACTACGAGACGCTGAGCCAGATCGCGCCCGTCGTCGCCTATCCGCAATCGGCCTGGTCGACCGACTGGCGCGAGACGATCCGGCTCAACAGCGCCGGGCTCGGCATGGCAACGGAAGGCGAGGCGCTGATCGCGCGCATCGAAAAGGAGATCGCCGATACGGTCGCGGGCTATCCCGCGCTGAAGGGCACGTCGGCGATCTTCGTCACCCATCTCGACGCGACCGACCTCAGCACCGTGAACTTCTACACGGCCAACGACACGCGCGTGAAATTCTTCGCCGATCTCGGGCTCGCCTCGCCGAAAAGCGTGCTGGAGGCGACGAAGCCGGGGCAGTTCGCCGCCAGCGTCAGCGCCGAGCAGGTCGACGCCTTCGACGACGTCGATATCGTCGTCAGCTACGGCGGGATGCCGCTGCTCGACGCCGTGAAGGCCGATCTCCTGCTCTCGCGCATGCCCGCCGTCGGCAAGGACGCGCTCGTCATGCTCGGCCGCGACCCGGTCGGCACTGCGGCCAATCCGACGCCGCTGTCGATCTCCTGGGTGCTGAAGGACTATGTCGCGCTGCTCGCCGAAGCCGCCGGGAAGGCGAAATGACGCCTGACGCCGCCGCCTTGCGTAGCGTTTCCACGCCCGCCGGGCGCCTTCGGCGCCTGCGCGCGCTGTGGCTTCTGCTGATCGCCGCCGCGCTCGTCGTTATGATGGCGCTGTCGGTGGCGATCGGCACGCGGGAGGTCGGGCTTGGCGATATCGTCGCGGCGCTCGGCGGCCGGGCCGAGACGATCGGCGAGGCGGCGGTGGCCATGCGCATTCCCCGCACGCTGCTGGCGCTGCTGGCGGGAGCCGCACTCGGCCTTGCAGGCGCGATCATGCAGGGCGTCACGCGCAATCCGCTCGCCGATCCCGGCATCCTCGGCGTCAATATGGGCGCCTCGCTCGCGGTCGTGATCGGTGTCGCCTGGTTCAACATCGAGACCGCCTATGCCTATATCTTCACCGCCATCCTCGGCGCCGGGGCGGCGGCGGTCTTCGTCTATGTCATCGGTTCGCTCGGGCGCGGCGGGGCGACGCCGCTGAAACTGGCGCTCGCCGGCGCGGCCACCTCCGTCGCCTTCTCCTCGCTCGTCATCGCGGTCGTGCTGCCGCGTGCCGACATTGCCGGCGGCGTGCGGGCCTGGCAGATCGGCGGCGTCGGCGGGGCGACCTTCGAGCGCATCCATCCGGTGCTGCCCTTCCTTGCCGCCGGCTTCGTCGTCAGCCTCTGTTGCGCCCGCAAGCTGAACGCGCTCGCCCTCGGCGACGAGCTTGCCGCCGGCCTCGGCGAACATGTCGCCACGACCCGTGCCGTCGCCGCCCTCGGCGCGATCCTGCTGTGCGGCGCAACGACGGCGGTCTGCGGCCCGATCGGCTTTCTCGGCCTCGTCGTGCCGCACCTCGTGCGCCTGCTCACCGGCAGCGACCATCGCTGGCTGCTGCCCTTTTCCGCCCTCGGCGGCGCCTGCCTCCTGATCGCCGCCGATATCGCCGGACGCATCGTCGCGCGGCCGGCCGAACTCGACGTCGGCATCGTGACGGCCCTCATCGGCGCGCCGTTCTTCATCTGGATCGTCCGACGCCAGCGGGTGCGGGACCTTTGACCATGCTCGCGCCCCTCGTCGACACCATCGTCCTGAACCGCCGGCGCCGAGCGCACCGGCACCGCCGCGTCATCGGCCTCCTGCTGGCCGTCGTTGCCGCCGCCTTCGTGCTGACCCTGCTGCTCGGCCAGTCCTTCACCCCGCCCCAGGCGATCTTCCGCACGCTGACGGGCGAGGACGTGCCGGGCGTCGCCTTCACGGTCGGCCAGCTCCGGCTGCCGCGCGCCCTCCTCGCCATCCTCGCCGGCCTCAGCTTCGGCCTCGGCGGCGTCGCCTTCCAGATCATGCTGCACAATCCGCTGGCGAGCCCCGACATCATCGGCATCAGCTGGGGGGCGAGCGCGGCGGCGGTGTTCGCGATCGTCGTGCTCGGTCTGTCGGGGCCAATCGTGTCGATCCTCGCCGTTTCCGCCGGGCTCGGCGTCGCCCTTCTCGTCTACGCCCTCTCCTTCCGCAACGGCGTCGCCGGCACGCGGCTCATCCTCGTCGGCATCGGCGTGTCGGCCATGCTGGAAAGCGTCATCGCCTATATCCTGTCGACCGCGCCCGCCTGGACCCTGCAGGAGGCCTTGCGCTGGCTGACGGGCAGCGTCAACGGCGCGCAGCTCGACCAGGCCCTGCCCCTGTTCGCGGCGCTCCTCGTCTTCGGCGGGCTCCTGCTCTCCCGCGGCCGGGATCTCGAAGCCCTGCGGCTCGGCGACGACACGGCCGCGGCGCTCGGCGTGCGCGTCGGACGAACGCGCGTGCTCGTCATGGTCGCCGCCGTCGGCATGATCGCCAGCGCCACCGCGATATCGGGGCCGATCGCCTTCGTCGCCTTCCTGTCGGGGCCTATCGCCGCCCGCATCGTCGGCAACAACGGTTCCCTGCTGCTTCCCGCGGCGCTCACCGGCGCCGCGCTCGTGCTGGTCGGCGACTATTGCGGGCAGTTCCTGCTGCCGAGCCGCTATCCCGTCGGCGTCGTCACCGGGGCGCTCGGCGCGCCCTACCTGATTTTCCTGATCGTGCGCGTCAACCGGTCCGGAGGCTCCCTATGACATCGCATACGCTCTTTGCCAGCGGCCTTTCGGCCGGCTATGGCGAAACCCTCATCCTCGACGGGCTGGACCTTGCCGTGCCGCCGGGCAGGATCACCGTCATCGTCGGGGCGAATGCCTGCGGCAAGTCCACGCTGCTGCGCACCCTGTCGCGGCTGCTGCCGGCGAGGAAAGGCCAGGTGCTGCTCGACGGCAAGGCGATCCACCGCATACCATCGCGCGAGCTCGCCCGTACGCTCGGCCTCCTGCCCCAATCGCCGATCGCGCCCGAGGGCATCACCGTCGCCGACCTCGTCAGCCGCGGGCGGCATCCGCACCAGGGCGTCTTCTCCCGCTGGACGCGCGAGGACGACGAGGCGGTCGCCGCCGCGCTGGCCGCGACGAAGACCGACGACCTTGCAGAACGGCCGATCGACGAATTGTCCGGCGGGCAGCGCCAGCGCGTGTGGATCGCCATGGCGCTCGCCCAGGAAACGGACCTCCTGCTGCTCGACGAGCCCACCACCTTCCTCGATATCAGCCACCAGATCGAGGTGCTCGACCTTCTGACCGACCTCAACCAGACGCGCGGCACGACCATCGTCATGGTGCTGCACGACCTCAACCTCGCGGCGCGCTATGCCGACCACCTCGTCGCGATGACGCGGGGCCGGCTGCATGTCGCCGGCCCGCCGGAGACCGTGCTGACCCAGGAGCATGTCCGGCAGGTCTTCGGCCTGGAGAGCCGCATCATCACCGACCCGACCTCGGGCCGGCCGACCATGCTGCCGATCGGCCGCCACCGCATGATTTCCCCGGCCATCAAGGAGCCCGCATGAACGCCCTTCCGCAATTCAAGCTCACCGGCGTCGCGTTGCCGAAGGATGCCTCGAAGATGCTCGACGAGGTGTGCGAACATTTCATCGAGCACGCCGAGGTGCAGCGCACGGCGGACACCGCGACGCTGACGAGCGAGATCGGCACGGCCCACATGCGCCTCGACGGCGGCCGGCTGCTCATCGAGCTTGCCTGTCCGAGCGACGCGGCGCTGCAGATGAGCCGCACGGTCATCGCCGAGCACCTGTTCTACTTCGCCGGGGACGATCCGTTCGAGCTCACCTGGTCGGCGCCTGCCCCCCGCACGCGGCTGGCCAACCTGCACGAGGTGACGGTGGTCTCGGCCTTCGACGTGACGCCGCACATGCGGCGCGTCGTCCTTGCCTGCGCCGACGTGAAGCCGTTCGTCGGCGGCGACATGCATGTGCGCCTGCTCGTGCCGCCGAAGGGCCGGACGCCGGTCTGGCCGGGCCTGCGCGACGACGGCCGCATTGCGTGGCCGGAGGGCGAGGACGCGCTCGTCGTCCGCGTCTACACGATCCGCGCCGTCGATGCCGAACGCGGCGAACTCTCCGTCGATTTCCTCCAGCATCCCGCCCCCGGCGTCGCGACACCCGGGGCGGATTTCGCCCGGGACGCGCAGCCGGGCGACAGGCTCGCCCTGCTCGGGCCTGGCGGCGGCGACCTGCCGCAGGCCGGAACCATCTTCTTCGCCGGCGACGAAAGCGCCCTGCCCGCCATCGCCCGCATCGCCGCCGAAGTGCCGGCCGGCACGACCATGCGGGCGATCATCGAGGTGGAGGATGCCGCGGAGGAACAGCCGCTGCCGACCGCCGGAACGCTCGACGTGCGCTGGCTGCACCGCGCCAGCTACCCCGCCGGCGCCGTGAATGTGCTCGCCCAGGCGGCGGTGGAGGCGCTCGCCGGCGTGGAGAAGGAAACCTTCGTCTGGATCGCCTGCGAGCGGGAGGACGTCCGGCGCATCCGCACCTTCCTCAAGACGCGCGGCCACGACCGCAAGCGCACCTACGCCGCCTGGTACTGGGAGCGGGAGAATAGCTGACGGCGATTCGGAACGAATTCCCCGCTCGTCTGTTTCTTCGGCGCGATATTGCGCAAGAGGAGACCTATGATGAAATCACTGTCCGATATTTTCGAGCACACGTTGCAGGACGTCTACTATGCCGAGAACGCCATCACGAAGGCGCTGCCGAAGGTCGCCAAGGCGGCCAAGAGCGCCGAACTGAAGAAGGCGGCCGAGGAGCACCTTGCGGAGACGAAGGAGCAGATCAAGAAGCTGGACCAGGTGTTCAAGTCGATCGGCAAGAAGGCCTCCGGCGAAAAATGCGACGCGATCGAAGGGCTGATCAAGGAGGCCGACGGCCTGATGGAGGAAGCGGAAGGGACGGCGCTCGATGCCGGCCTGCTCGCAGCCTGCCAGGCCGTCGAGCACTACGAGATCGCCCGCTACGGTTCGCTTCGCGAATGGGCGAAGGATCTCGGCCATGACGAGGCGCACAAGCTTCTCAGCGAGATCCTCGACCAGGAGAAGGCGACCAACAACAAGCTCACCAACCTGGCCGTGACCACGATCAACAGGACGACGGCCCGGTCCAAGGCCGCCTAGCGGCATACGGCATCGCCGGCGAAGCCTGCGCCTTACGCCGCTTCGCCGGCCGATAACCTTCGGATTCCATTCGCAAGGCCACAGAAGCATTCCGAAGCGATCGGCGGTGCGCTATATCCGTGCCCAGCATCGTTCAGGAGGAGCCGGATGGCCGTCACCGATTTCGCGACCCGCACATACGACCACAATTTCCGGCTCGACCCCATCGTGCGCAGCCTGCTCGACACGGATTTCTACAAGCTGCTGATGCTCCAGATGATCCGGCAGCTGCATCCGGACGTTTCGGCGACCTTCTCGCTGATCAACCGGACGAAGACCGTGCGGCTCGCCGAGATCATCGACGAGGGGGAACTGCGCGCCCAGCTCGACCATGCCCGGTCGCTTCGTTTCACCAAGAAGGAGCTGATCTGGCTGGCGGGCAACAGCTTCTACGGCAGGGCGCGCATGTTCGGTCCCGATTTCATCGCGTGGCTCGCCGCCTTCCGCCTGCCCGACTACGAACTACGCAAGGTGGACGGGCAATACGAACTGCATTTCGACGGGCCGTGGACCCACACGACGATGTGGGAAATCCCCGCGCTCGTCATCATCAACGAACTTAAGTCGCGCGCGGCGATGCGCGACAAGGGCCTGTTCTCGCTCGATGTGCTCTATGCCCGGGCCAAGGCCCGGCTCTGGGAGAAGGTGGAGCGGCTGCGCCACCTGCCCGATCTCGTCATCTCCGATTTCGGCACCCGCCGCCGGCACGGCTTCCTGTGGCAGCGCTGGTGCGTGGAGGCGCTGAAGGAGGGGCTCGGCGAGCGCTTCATCGGCACGTCCAACGTGCTGCTCGCCATGGATGCCGATCTCGAGGCGATCGGCACCAACGCGCACGAATTGCCGATGGTCGCCGCCGCGCTGGCCGAAAGCGATGCGGCGCTCGCCGCCGCGCCCTACCAGGTGCTGGAGGAATGGCGCCAGCACTACAACGGCAACCTGCTGATCGCCTTGCCCGATGCCTTCGGCACCGCCGCCTTCCTGGCGCAGGCGCCGGACTGGGTGGCGGACTGGACCGGCTTTCGCCCCGACAGCGCGCCGCCGATCGCCGGCGGCGAGCAGATCATCCGCTGGTGGCAGGAAAAGGGGCGCGATCCGCGCGAAAAGCTGCTGATCTTCTCCGACGCCATGGATATCGACACGATCGAGGAAACCTACCGGCATTTCCTCGGCCGCGTGCGCATGAGCTTCGGCTGGGGCACGAACCTCACCAACGACTTCCGCGGCTGCGATCCGGACGGCGGAAGCGGCCTCGACCCGATCTCGCTCGTCTGCAAGGTGACGAGCGCCAACGGCCGGCCGGCGGTCAAGCTTTCGGACAATCCCCTGAAGGCGACCGGCAATCCCGCCGAGATCGAGCGGTATCGCCGGGTGTTCGGCACGAAGGCCGAGGATGCGCGGCCGGTCGAGGTCTAGTTTTCCACCGCCTGCGGAGCCTCGCTGGCCTCCTCGATCAGGCCGAGGATGCGCTCGACCGCCGAAGGGATCGGGCCGAGGACGGGCTGGTCGAAGCGGGGCCGGAGTTTTTCGGCCGCCTGGCCGAGCGGACCGCCGCCGATGATGACGGCCTCCGCGCCGTCCTCCTCGATGCAGGCCCGCACCGCCCCGGCCAGCGCCTCGGTGAGAAGCGCCGGGTCCGCGGCAAGGGCGACGGGGTCGCCCTCGGTACAGCGGATGCCGCGATAGAGATGGGCAAGGCCGAGATCGTGCGCCCGCTGGTCGATGGCCTCGATCAGGTCGGGCGTCGAGGTGGCGACGGAAAAGGCGCGGCCGCCCTGCGAAGCCTCGATCATCGAGGCCTCGCAGATGCCGACCACCGGAACGGCGACCTTGCGGCGAAGCTCGGCAAGGCCGGGATCGCCGAAGGCGCTGACGATGATCCCCGCACAATCCCGCCCGTGCGCGGTGCCGAGTTCCACCACTTCAGCGGCGGAGGCGGCCAGTTGCCCGGGAGTGACGATCATGCCCGGGGCGCGGCGCGCGGTGGCGGTCTTCACCGCCATGCGCCCGGCCGCAGAGGTCAGCGCGATGGCGTGCATCATGTCGCTGGTGGCCTCGGAGCTGTTGGGATTGATCAACAGGATATGCGGGGTCATGCTCTTTTCAGGCTCCTGCTTTTGCCGGCGCCGCGACGAGATCGTCGCTTGCCGTGGTGGCGTCCGCGCGCTGCGTGATGTCCTCCATCGACATGCCGTAGGTTTCCGGCCCGAGGCGGATGCAGACAGCGAAGACGGCATACATGGCGGCGGCAAGCCCGAAGACGCCGGCCATGCCATAGCTGTCGAACAGAGCGCCCGAGATGGTCGGCACGAACGAGCCGGCCGCCGAGCCCGTCGCCAGGATGAAGGCGACGCCGAAGGCGCGGATGCGGGTCGGGAAGAGCTCCGGCGCATAGATCCAGATCGACGTGTTCAGGAGAAGCACGAAGAACTGGAAGAGCGCGCCGAAGAACAGCACCAGGTAGATGGTGGTGCCGAACTGCATGATGGCGAGCGCGGCCAGGCAGGCGCAGACCGCGCCGACGGTCAGCACGCGCTTGCGCGGGAAGTAGTAGCCGAACATCGAGGCCGCGATGGCGCCGAGAACGCTGCCGCTCTGGATGATCATGCTGTAGAGCAGGCTGCCCTGCAGCGTATAGCCCATCGAGACGAAGATGACCGGCATCAGCGTCAGGACGGAAAGCTGCGCGCCGTAACTCATCAGGATAGCGATGGATACCGGCACGATGCGGCCGCGGAACGGCGCGCGGAACAGTTCCTTCCAGGCACCCTTGGCGCGCGGCGCCTCCTTGGCGTTCTCCTTCGACAGATGCTCGCGCACCACGAGGTTCTTCGGCCGGAGCGAACCGGATTCCAGCACCGAGAGCACCCTGTTGGCCTCGTCTATCCGCCCCTGCGAGGCGAGGAAACGCGGCGTTTCCGGCACATAGCGACGGTAGAAGACGACGAGAAGGGCCGGCAGCGCCAGCGAAGCGAAGAGCCAGCGCCAGCTATCCTCGCCCGGGAAGATGCTGAAGATCATCAGGCCGAAGACGGGGGCAAGGAAGTTGCCGAAGCCGCCGGCGCCGACATTGACGAGCCCCGCCGCGGTCCCACGGAATTTCGGCGAGCAGAATTCCGACAGCATGGTGACCGCCGTGGAGATTTCGCCGCCCACGCCGAAGCCGACGACGGCGCGCGCGATGCACAGGAACATGAAGTCCGGCGCCAGCGCGCAGGCCGCGGAGCCCAGCGAGAACAGGAGCAGGTTGACCGTCAGCATGACGCGGCGGCCGTAACGGTCGCCGAGAATGCCCGAAAGCAGCCGGCCGATGGCCGCGCTGCCGAAGGTGATCGTGTTCAGTAAGCCGATATCCGTGCCCGTCAGGCCCCAATGCTCCTTCAGGAGCGGGCCGGACACGCCGATCGTGTTCTGCTCGAAACTGTCGAACAGGCAGCCGATCAGCACCAGCGCGATGATCTGCTTGTGCGCGCCCGTCACCCCTATGCGGGTGAGCGCGCCCTCCAGTTGCCGGATGGCCGGCGACGACTTGCCGGACTGCACCATACCTTCTGCTGCCATAGTCTCCTCCTCTTGGCATCGGCATGAAAATCAATTTTCTTATGATACACATATGAAATCTGTTTTTCAAGAAACTTCGCACGGCATTCTTGCGAAGTCCGGTAAGTCGGTTACAAGCTTGATTTCGAAGTGAAAGGGGTGGCTCGGATGGGCTCTACGGATCGTTCGTTCCTGTTTCGCGTGCGCGATGCGCTCGACGACCTGCATCCGGCCGAGCGGCGGCTGGGCGAATTCGTCTGCGACTTCCCCGGCGAGCTTGCCAGCTATTCCGCCTCGGAACTCGCCAGGCTCGCCCAGGTCTCCAATGCAACCGTGACGCGTTTCGTCCGGCGCCTCGGCTACGAGAGCTATGAGGAGGCGCGCCGCCATGCGCGCGACGAGCGGGAAACCGGCTCGCGCCTCTTCCTGTCCGCGTCCTCGGATGCCGCCGGCGCCCAGTCCGTCGGCGCCCATGTCGCGCAGGGCATCGCCAATCTCGAAGGCACCTTCTCGACGATCACCGACGCGCAGGTGGATGCCGTCGCCGACGCGATCCTCGGCGCGCGCAAGACCTGGGTGGTCGGCTTTCGCAGCAGCCACGCCTTTGCCGACTACCTGCAATGGCAGATGACACAGGTCGTGGAGAACATCGTCGCCATTCCCGGCGCGGGCCAGACGCTCGGCGAGCACCTGGCGAGCGTGACCGACGGGGACGTGGCGGTCGTCTTCGGCCTGCGCCGCCGCGTGGCGCAGATGGAGACCATCCTTGCGGCGATCGAGAAGAGCGGCGCGAAGCTGCTCTATCTCACCGACGAGGGCGTCACCCACCGGGCGAGCGCCACCTGGCACTTCCGCTGTCAGACGCTGGCACCGGGGCCGCTGTTCAACCACGTCTCGGTGATGGCGGTCTGCCATCTCCTCACGACGCGGGCCATCGAACGCGCCGGCGCGGCCGGCCGCACGCGCCTACGCGGCATCGAGCGCTTCGGCGATACGCTGGAAGAATTGTAGGGCCTCTACCGCTCGATGCGTTCGATCCTGCCGTTCTCCACCAGCGCCTCCGCCGGCGGCGGATGGGAGAGGAAATGCACCGGGCTCGCGGTGAGGCCATAGGCGCCGGATTGCAGCACGGCGACGAGGTCGCCGGCCCGCAATTCCGGCAGGCCCGTATCGCGCGCGAGCGTATCGAGCGGCGTGCAGAGCGGGCCGACCACCGTGGCCGGCAGGTCCGGCGCCGCGCTCATGCGGGCGGGAGCGACGACCGGGTAGTTGCGCTTGATGACCTGGCCGAGATTGCCCGAGGCGGCCAGATGGTGGTTCATGCCGCCTTCCAGCACGAGGAAGCGCACGCCGCGCGACACCTTCACCGCGTTGATCTCGCTGACATAGAGGCCCGCCTGACCGACAAGGAAGCGTCCCGGCTCGACGATGGCGCGCGCGCCGGAAAGCAGCGGTTCGTTGCGCATCAGCGCCCTCAGGCCGGGAATGGCGGCCGCCACGGCGTCGAGGTCGAGCGGCCTGTCGGCGTCGTAATAGGGAATGCCGAGGCCGCCGCCGAGGTCGATGGTGGCGAGCGGCCTGCCGCTCGTGCGGGCAACGCGCGCGGCCAGCGTGATGGCATGCCGCCAGCTTTCGATCAGCGCCGCCGCATCGAGGATCTGCGTGCCGCCATAGACATGGATGCCGACAAGCTCGATGTTCGGCACGGCGGTAACGGCGGCGATCGCCGCACCGAGGTCCTCCTCGTCGAAGCCGAAGGCGGTCGCCTTGCCGCCCATGCGCATCGCGCCCGCCTGCACGGCGGGGACCGGATTGATGCGCAGCGAGGCCCGCACGGGCCTGCCGATCGCCCGCAGCCGCTCGATCTCGTCCAGCCCCTCGATATGGATCTCGCCGATGCCGCCCTCGATCACCGCCGCAAGTTCCGCTTTGCGCTTGCCGGGACCGGCGAAGAGGATGCGCTCCGGTCTCGCACCGGCGGCGATGGCCGCATGGTATTCGCCGAGCGAGGCGATCTCGACGCCCGCGCCCTCATCGAGGAACAGGCGGATGACGCCGCGGGCCGGATTGGCCTTGACCGAATAATAGATGGCGGCGAAGCCGTCGAGCGCGGCGGCGAGCCGCCGATAGGCGCCCCGCATGACCGCGCCGTCGTAGATATAGGCGGGCGAGCCGACCGCGGAGACGATGTCGCGCACCGCAAGGCCGCCGACATGCAGATCGTCGCCCTCGACCGCGAAAAGCGTACTCGCGAGCCCGTAGCCGTGGCGCGTCATCCTGATCGCGGGGTCAGCCATTTTCCGTGCGCTCCCTGACAAGCTGCCGGTAATCCACCTTGCCGTTCGGCGTCACCGGCAGCGCCTCGACCAGTTCCAGCGCGCGCGGCACCATATAGGCCGCAAGCCTGCCGGCAACCGCCTGCAGCACCGGCGCGGCCTCGACGCCCGGCCCCAGCGCCACGGCCACCGCATGGAGCTTCTGCCCGGCGAAATCGTCCGGCAGGCCGATGACGGCCACCTGGCGGAAGCGCCCGGTGGCCATGATCGCCTCCTCGACCTCCGAGGGGCTGATGCGGTAGCCGGACGATTTGATCATCGCATCGTTGCGGCCGATGAAGCTGAAGAAGCCGTCCTCGTCCGCCACCGCGAGATCCCCGGAATAGCAGACGATGTCGCCGCCCTCGTCCCTCGAACGGAAAGGGTTCTGCCGCAGCACCTTCGCCGTCTCCTCCGGCCGGTTCCAGTAGCCGCGCGAGACGGTCGGCCCGCGGTGCACGAGAATGCCGGGTTCGCCCGGCTTGGCGCGGCGGCCGTCCGGCGTGACGACGAAGACCTCGCATTCCGGTATCGCCTTGCCGATCGAGGTCGGGCGGCGGTCCAGCTCTTCCGGCGGCAGGTAGGTCGAGCGGAAGGCCTCGGTCAGCCCGTACATGAGGACGACCTTCGTTGCCGGCAGCATCCTTCTGAGATCGGCGACCGTATGCGAGGGCACCGCCCCCCCGGAATTGGTGACATAGCGCAGGCGCGGCAGGGCGGTCTTGTGCAGAAGCGGCGCGGCCTTCGTCAGGATCGCCCAGATGGTCGGCACGCCGGCAAGGGCGGTGATCGCGTGGTCGCGCAGCGCGCGGACGATCTCGTCGCCGAAGCGGAAGGTCAGGATGACGGTCAGCGCCCCCTGCTCCACCGCGGTCAGGAGCTGGTTGAGGCCGTAGTCGAAGCTGAACGGCAGGATGGACAGGATGCGTTCGTCCGGCGTGATGGCAAGGTAGGTCCGCACGATGCGCGCGCCCGCAAGGAGATTGCCGTGCGTCACCATCACGCCCTTGGGCCGGCCGGTGGAGCCCGACGTGTAGAGGATCGCCGCCAGGTCCTCGCCGATGGACGTCTCGTCGATGGATGCGGGCGCGGTCTCGGCCATCTCCTCGACGAGAAGGATGCGCGCCTCGGCGACGCCGTGCAGGCATTCGGCGACGGTCGGCGCAAGGTCGCGGCCGGTGATGACCACGCGGGCGGCGCAATCGGCGACGATATGGCTGATCTGCGGGCCGCGCAGCAGCGCATTGACCGGCACGAAGACGCCCCCGGCCCGGCTGACCGCGAAGATGGCGATGCATTCCTCGATGCCGCGCGGCAGGACGATCGCCGCGCGATCCCCCCGTTGGAGCCCCGCCTGCAGGAGAGCTGCGGCGTAACGCTCGACCGCGTCGTGGAAGGCGCGGTAGTCGAGCGTGCGCTCGCCATGGATCAGCGCGGGCCGGCCGCTTCCGGCATGGCGGGCAAGAAGGTGATGGAGAAGGACGGGCGGCGCCGTCACGCCCGGGCCTGCGAGGCGAAGCGCACGAGGCTCGCGGGCGTCGCCAGTTCCTGGAAGTCGAAACCGTCATCCTCCATGGAGACCCCGAAACGCTCGCCGAGGAACATGACGAGTTCGAGGAAGCCGAGGGAATCGATCGCTCCGTCGAGCAGCGCCGTATCCGGCGCGACCGGGGCGAGCGCCGGAAAGCGCGTGTCGATATAGCCGTAGATCTCGGCTTCGATATCCTGCGTCATGGTCTTCGTCTCCCAAAATCCCGCCGGCCGCTAGACCTTCAGCAACACGCGCTCGGAGTAGAGTTCATTGATGATGCGGTCGTCCCGTTCGCCCTTGACCTGGTAGCAAAGGCCCCGCTTCCAGGCCCAGGCGAAGGGGATGCGCGCGCCCGCCTCCACCTGGAGCGCCAGGAGGGGCACGCCGCGCCGGAGGAGGAGGCGGGCAAGCCCGCCCAGATTGCTCATGACGAGGTCCATGTCCTCGGCGAAGATCATGCGCGCGAGCGGCACATGCAGCCTGACCGCGATGTCGAAGACGACGGGATGGTAGCGCCCGTCCGCCTCGATCGCCGTCACCACACAACCGAGGTCCCGGTGCTTGCGAAGGTCCGCCATCAGCACCCCGGCGATCGCCCCGGGCGGCACGGCATCGAGCGGCACCAGCCGGTTGCGCCTTTCGCCGACGAGCGCCGTCAACGGCAGGGGCAGCAGGAACACCGTGATAGCGAACGAGCGGAAGCCGAAGCGGGCGTTGACGCGCGCGGCCGTCGGCGTCGGCGTCAGGTCGGTATAGGTCGCCTCCTTGTCGGCGAGCGCCGCCATGATCAGGCGCGTGGCGGACCAGCGATGGTTTTCCTCGACATACCAGCTCGAAAGGTTGACGATCTTGCGGCCCGTCAGCGCATCCTTGCCGGGAATGGCGAGGAGAATGCCGACCGGCCTCTCCCCTTCCATCAGGAAGGTTCCGACCGAAGGCTGGCCCATACTGCCGTTATGGGCCGACAGCCGGCGCAGCCCCGCCTGCCAGAAGGCGAGCGAACGGGACGGGAAGCCGCGCGAAAGAAGGGTCGCGGCCGCGTCCAGGTGTTCCTCGTCTATGGCGCGAAGCTTCAGCATGTCCTGCGTTGAAAAAGCGGTCTCGTCCTGATCGTTCTAGGCGCGACGTGTTCGGAAAGCGTAAACGGGGGCGCTTGCGCCCGGCCGATGACACGAATGTGATGCCGGACGCCCCCTCAGGCCGGCCGGCGGTTGCGAAAGGCCGAAATCCAGCCGTCGGCAAGCTGCCCGGCGACGGCATCGTAGGTGAAGCGCCGGGCGACATTCGCCCGGCCCGCATCGGCGGCGGCATCCAGCAGCGCCGGATCGTCCCGCAGCCGCTCGATCAGCGCGGCAAGCGCCGGCGGATCCTGCTCCGGCACGATCCAGCCGCCGTCGGCGGTCACCGCGGGAATGGCGCCGCAGGTCGAGCCGATCACCGGAACGCCGCAGCTCTGCGCCTCGATGATGACCCGGCCGAACTGTTCCTTGACGACGGCGGTCGTGCGCGTCAGCAGGATCAGCGCATCCAGCGACCGGATGAAATCCGCGACCCCCGCCGGGCTCGACCAGCCCCGCAGCGAAACCCGGCCGTCGAGCCTGAGTTCCGCGATCTTCCGGCGCAGGCTGGCCTCATGCGGCCCCTCGCCCATGATCGCGAGCGTCACGTCCGCCGGCGCGCGCGCCAGCGCATCCAGCGCATCGTCGAGCCCCTTCTCGACGACCAGCCGGCCAACATAGCCGAGGCGCAGGCCGGGCGTGCGCTGCGCCGCCTGCCGCGGGCCGAAGGTCGCGAAATCGACGCCGTAGCCGACCTCGCCGACCGTGCCCGCATAGCCGCAGGCGCGCACGACCGCCGTGGCGTCGGGACTGCGCGAGAGAATGTGGTCGGTGTTGCGCAGAACGTGCCGGCGGATGCTCTCGAACGGCGGCGGCAGGCGCTTCAGGATGTTCTGGTCGACCTCCAGCATGAGCGCGGCATCGCCCTTGAGGACCTTCGCCTGGAGAGCGACGAAGGACCATGGTTCCTCCCACAGGTGGATGACGTCGGGCTCGATCTCGCGGATCAGCCTTCGCATCCCCGGATAGATGTGGAGATACCAGCTCATCGGCCCGCCCCGGCCGAACCAGATCGGCAGGATATGCATGGTCACGCCCGGATCGCCCGGCGGATCGGCCTCGATCGTCCGGCCGAACTGGTGCCAGCGACGGGGGGCGAGGAGATGCACGTCGAGGTCCGGGCGGCCGAGGAAGGGATGGTATCGCAACCGGCCGGCCGCCGCTTCCACGGCCGGATGCGCGATGGACAGGATTTTCAAACGCCGCTCAGACACGGTTGAGCACCCTTGCCGCAAGGCCCGAAATGCCGGTCAGGTGGAGTTCCGCATGGTGCATCTGCTGGTGCCGTCCGTTCAAGGTGTTGCGAGGCAGGTGAAGCGGGTCGGCACCCGCCGTCAGAAGGCCCTTCCGGGTCGTCGATGCGCTGCGGTAGCCCGCCTTCCCCGCCAGCGCGAAATCCCGCGGACCGCAATCCCCGGCCCGTCCATATGGAAAGGCGAAGTGATGCACCTCGATGTCCAGCCGCTCCTCCAGCCGCAGGCGTGAACGCTCCAGCTCGCAAAAGGCGGCCTCCTCGCTCAGCGAGGCGACATGCGGGTGATGGACGGTATGCGACCCGATCTCGACATGGGGATCGTCGACGACGGCCTCGATCATCTCCCAGGTCATGGCGTGGTTCGCGTAGACGGCGCCGGTATCGACTGCGTTGGCGGCGCAGAAAGCCGCATATTCCAGCGGCTCGCGCCCTTCCCAGGCCCTGGCCTTGGCATTGTAGACGGCGCGCTTGCGCGCGGGCGAGGCGACATCGACGATCTTTCCGTCGAGAACGACCGTGTCGCGCTCGCGCACCGTCTGCTCGAGCCCCGCCTGCCACATCACATGGGTGCCGTCCGGGATGCCCGTGGTCACGAACAGGGTGACGGGAACGCCGTGCTTGCGAAAGAGCGGGACGACGAGCTCGAACGTATCGCGATAGCAATCGTCGATCGAGAAATTGACGAACTTGGACGGGTCACCGGCCGCGGAGCGGCGGATGGCCTCCTCGATCGTCACGACGCTCCAGCCGTGCCGGGCCAGATAGGCGAGCAGCCTGTCCAGGAAGCCGATGTCGACATAGAAGTCGCGATCGGGCAGCGATGCCCAGTCCTCCGGCCTCGCCGCGCGGTGAAAGGTGAAAAGACAGCCGGTGACGCCGCGGCGCCGGCCCAGGGTATTCCTCAGAACGGCCGCGAGCACGGGATTTAGAGCAACCACGTCAGTTCTTTCCTCTGAACAGGGGCCTGGCCACCTTCCGGACGACGAGACGCAGCAGGTCCGGGCACAGCATCCACGCCGCCGCCAGGGTGGCGATGCACCACAACATGCCCCCGAGGACGAGCTTTTCGAAGGGTACGGAGATGGACTGCAGGAACTGCCATTCGGCCAGCACGAGGCAGACGGCCGGAACCAGCGCGACGAGGAACAGGCGCAGGAGCGTGCCGCCGCAATTGAGCGCGAGCGCCACGCCGAGCAGCAGCACGATGCTGCGCGTCGCCTCGCCCAGGCCGAGCATGAACACCTCCATGCCGCTCCCTTCCCAAAGGGATTGGGTGAGGAGGTTCATCGCGATATTCGCCGCATAGGCCGACATCAGGATGATGGCCGCCCTGGTGTTGCGGTTCGAGCGGTTGAGCAACCGCAGGAGAACCCAGCCGAGGGTGGAGGCCCACATGCCGACCGCGATGCCGCTCAGCGCCTGGCTGGTCAGGAGCACGCCATGCGCGCCGAAGACGCCGCGCTCGAAGACCAGGCGGACGATATCCTCCGCGAAGACGTAGATGAAGGCCGCGAAGGGCACGCCGGCCGCCAGAAGCGGCCGCGCGATCTTCTGGATCTCCTCGCGCTCGTCGTTCCTGTTGCCGTCGGCCAGCAGCGCGAGCCCGATCGGCTGGCTGAGGAGGAGCAGGGCGCTGTCCGTCAGGGTACGGGCATAGTCGAGCGAGGCCACGGCGCCCGTCACCACGCGGGAGGCCAGCAGCCTTTCGAGCCAGACGTTCGCCTGCTCGAAGCCGGGCAGAAGCAGGAAGGGACGAAGGCGGGCGAGGAATTCGCGGCCGATCTCGATGACCAGCCGGGGCGTGACACCCGTAAAGCTCAAGTTGCCTTCCGCCACCAGGCGCCAGACGCCCCAGCAGGCCAGAAGGTTGAAAGCACCGGTGAAGGCCCAGGCGAGGATGTAGTTGTAGCCCGTCAGCACCAGGAAGCCGAGACCGATGATCACGCCGACATTCAGCGCCGCCGCGCGCAGGTTGGTCATGCGCGTCCTGCCGATGGCCACCTCGCCCGCGGCAAGGCAGTTGATCAGCACCGAGGCGGGCATGCTGAGCGCCAGGATGTAGACCATGTGCAGCGTCAGGTGGCGGCCCTCTTCCGAAAAGCCGATCACCATCCAGTCGACAAGCACATAGCCGACCGCATACATCGGCAGCATCAGGAGGACGCCGATCAGGGTCAGCGCGATGCTCATTCCCGCCAGGCGCTGCGGGCCGTCGCCGCGCTCCCGCGCCTCCTTCATCAGCGGCACGAGGATGGCCGGAACGCTCTCGTTCTGGAGGAAGGCGAGCGGCATGAGGATGATGGTGATCGCGGTGCGGAAACCGTCGGCGACGAGCGCGACGCCGATCACATGCGCCATGATGATTTCGCGCAGGAGGCCCAGCACCTTGCCGGCAAGGGCGCCCCCCATCAGCAGGGCGGCCATTGCCTTCTTCGACCTCGGGGGCGCAAGGGCCAGTTCGTCCGGTGGAGTGGCGGTCATTGCGATGGCCCGGTTTTGCGCCTCGTTCTCAGGCCCTCCAGGGAGCGAGGGGTCCAGGACCGGTCTTAGCGCGCAAACGTAAAGATACTCTCACCGCTCAACCGAACGTTGGACCGGCGCCCGGCCCGCCGTCAGCACGATGAGCGACCAGAACAGCACCCCCAGTTCGCCGGCCGCCAGATTGGCGAGAGGCAATTGCACCAGGGCGCCGAGGCCGAAGGCCGCGATGACCACGGCCTGCGCGGTCCTTGCGCGGAAAGCGCCGAAGATCGGCAGGGCGGCCGCCCACACGAAGCCGAAGAGGCAGAGAATGCCGACGGGAATGCCCATCGCCAGCCAGCACGCGATGATCATGCCGTCCACGGCCATGGCGCCGGCGGTGCCGACATCCACGGTCGAAAATCCGATGCCGACGACCGAGCTGTCCGGCAGGTCCCACAGGGTCACATATTGCTGCAGGCGCTCCTGCGCGCTGCCGTCCTGCCCGCCCTGGCCGAAACTCGCCAGGCGCTCGCCGATCACGTCGGAGAAGGGCGGTATCGTCAGGGCCAGCAGCCCGAGCCCTATCGCGCCGACGATGATCGTGGCGGCGCGCAGGCGCGTGGCGCTGAACAGGAGGCAGAACAGCACGCCCATCGCCAGCGCGATCCAGGCCGTGCGGTACTGCGAGAGCAGAAAGCCCATGAATGCCGGCAGTATCAGCAGCATCGAAAGCCAGTTTCGCCGCAGGAAGAACGTCAGGAGCAGGCCGGCGGCGGTGAAGGTCGCATAGCTCGCCGGCCCGTTGAGCGTGCTGAACGAGCGCACGCCGTAGGGCACGGGCTGGCCCGCCGACATGATGGACGCGTACTGCATCCAGTAACGGTCCCATTCCGGCGGGTTGACATACTGGTAGATGGCATAGGCCCCGGTCAGGGGCAGGATGACCGCGAAGGCGGAAACCGCCGCGTCCAGGATCTCCTCGCCGCGGGCATGCAACGCGAGCGCCGCGCCGTAGACGAGCGGAGCGAGCCATTTCAGCGCGCCGGACATGGTGTCCGACCAGTTGCCCTGCGCCAGCGTGAGCACGGTGGCATAGACGATGCAAAGCCCGACCGTGAGGATCGGCCAGAGCCGGCCGTCCCATCGGTCCCCGGACAGGCCGCGCAGGACATCGGGACCGGTGACGAGAATGGCCAGCAGCGGCCCGACGAGCATCAGGCTCGAATGGTCGAAGCCGGCCGAGACATCGACCACGCGCCGCACGAACGGGGAAAAGGCGAACAGCAGCAGGACGCTGTAGAAATGCGCCGCCGGCCCCCTTCGCCACGCATGCCAGCCGACGGCGCCGCAACCGAGCACGAAGAGCGGTCTTGAGAGGCCGCCGAGCGCGCCCCCGACGAGAGCCGTTCCGGCAAGCAAGACCAGGGGAGGCAGCCAGTCCGCCATGGAAAGGGGTGGCCGTCCGGCATGGTCGGCGGCGGCCGTCATCCGGAGCGTCCCGCCGCAAGCTGCTCGACGAGCGCCCGGATGTCGCCGCGCATCCTGTCGGCGCTGTAGCGTTCGGCCGCGCGCAGGGCGGCATGGTCACGCTGCTGTGCGAAATCCTGCGGGGCGGCGAAGAACGCCTTCAGCGCGGCGGCCAGCGACAGGGCATCGCCGGGCGTCACGAGTTGCCCCGCCCGCCCGTCGTCGAGAATCTCGCGTGCAGCGCCCGCGTCCGTGGCGACGACCGACGTCCGCGCCATCATCGCCTCGACCAGCGTCAGGCCGAAGGGTTCGGCGAGGGTCGAAGGATGCACCACGCAGTCAACCGCCGACATCAGCCGCATGACGTCGTTGCGCTGGCCGAGGAACGTGACGCGGTCGCCAAGGCCGAGCTCCCTCACCGTGGCGCGCAACTGCCGCTCGTAGGCTTCCTCGCCGAAGAGCGCGCTTCCGACGACGATCGCGCCGACCCCCGGCGTCTCGTGCAACGCCTTGAGGAGGACGTGTTGCCCCTTCCAATGCGCCAGGCGGCTGAATACGCCGACGAGCGGCCCTTCCGGCAGGCCGAGCGCTTCGCGCGTCGGCCTTGGCGCGGCCTGCGGCGGGGAAACGCCGTTGGGAACGACCGCGACGATTTCCGGCCGCCCGCCGGCCTCGACGAAGGCGTCGGCGCAGGCCCCGGAGGGCACGACCACACGCGTGGCGACCCGGTTGGCGAGGCCGATCTGCAAGCGCCGCTGCATGCCGCCGAAATGTTCCGGGTTCAGGATATCGTGAAGATGCCAGACCAGGGGGCGGCGCACGATGCTCGCCGCCAGCGCCGTCAGCAGGAAGGCTTTCTGCGAATTGGCATAGAGGACGTCATGCGCGCGGGCCGCCCCGGCGATCTCGCGCACCAGGCCCGCGAGCTTGGCGAGTGCGGGCAGCGCCCGGACAAGAGACTTGTCGCGCTTGATCCCGCCGAGGCCCGCGCCGTTCTTCGCGACGATGCCCCTGAGGCCGTGCGCCTCGAGCGCGGCGAGCAGAGGCCCCTGCTCGAAGAGGAAGGCGGAGGCGCCGGGGAAGGCTTGCGCCACCTGCGCCAGCACGAATTCGGCCCCGGACATGGAGCTGACATGGTTGACGAACAAGAGGCGCGCCGGTGTCATCGCCACCCCTGGTTCGCCACCTTCTTCAGCGGCGGCGTCTCGGTCGTCCTGCGGTCCTGCCCGGAATGGGTCGCGACGATGCCGATCGTCACCGGCTTCACGGCCTGGATGCGCGAAACGGCAGCTTCCGTCTCGGCGTCCTGCCGCAGGGCGCAGAGGATCACCATGTCCGCCTTCGCAACGACGGCCTGAACGGAGCGGTCGTCCAGGGAAGGCCCGTCGAGCAGGACGAGGTCATAGGCGGTCCGCGCCCATTGCAGGAGATCGGCAAGGCGCGTCTCCCAGCGGTATTCCGGCGGCAGCACGCGCCGCGCATGCGCGGCGGGAACGACATCCAGGCCGTCGAAGGGCGACTGGAGCACGAGATCCTCCACCGTGTCCTTCGCCCGGTCCGTCTCGCGCGGCGTATCGAGCAGGCCGGCGATGGCCGGCCGCGACAGGTTGCAGTCGATAACGAGCACGGCGGTTCCGCTTGCTGCGGCCCGGCGTGCCAGTGCCGCGACCAGGGTCGACCGGCCGGCGCCCGGGGCGAGCGAGGCGACCGCCACCACGCCGCCGGCCGCCTTCGCGCCGATGGCGTCGAGTGCCTTCTGCGCGGCCTTGCTGGCAAGGGCGGCCTCGACGAGCATCCTTCCTCCCCTGCGCGGACCGGCCCGGTTCGCGACGAGCGGCACCTGCGGCATCGCGGCAAGGAACACCGCGTCGGGCCGGGGCTCGGGCGCCGCGTCGTCGTCCTCCCTGCGGGCGGAGACCCGGCGCGGCTCGGCGACGGGGGAGCGCGGAAGGTCCTCGGCGATGCGGTTTTCCGGAGCGGGATTGATCTTCTCGGCGACGAACGCGGCGACGGCGCCCGCCAGCAATCCCAGCGTCAGGCCGGCGGCGGCAAACGGAATCTTCTTGGGGAAGAAGGGCTTGCGGGGAACATCCGCCTCGCTGACGAGGCGCACATTGCCTGACCGCACGCGCTGCTCGACCTCCAGACCGTTGATGCGCGTCGAAAGATCGGCGAACTGCCGGCGCTTGACCTCGACCTTCCGCACGAGGTCCTCGATGCTGGTCTCGCCATCGGTGGCGACCGTGACCTCGGCCTTCGCCGCCTGCATCTGCCTGGTCAGGACGGCGACCCGCTCGGTCGCGGCCGTGTACTGCTTGCGGGCGTTCTTGGCGATGCGGTCGATCTCGGCCGAAAGCCGGCTGTCGAGCGCCTTGCGCTCGCCGACGAGCGCCTTGAGCCGCGGATGGGACGGGCCGAGCGTCGCTGCCGCCGTGCCGAGGCGGCTGTCGATATCGGCGATCTTCTGCTTGATGTCGCCCACCGTGCGGCTCTCCAGCACGGCGGTCGCATTGGCGCTGCCGCCGAGATCGGCGGCGTTGATTTCCTTCAATCGTGCGGCCGCCGTGGCCTGCAGGGCCTGCGCGGCGGCGAGCTGCTGGTTGACGCCCGTCAACAGTTCCGAGGTTGCCGGCCCGCCGGTGCCCCGCACCAGCCCCTTCTCGCCGCGATATTCCGCTATCTGCCTGTCGAGCCGGCGAATCTCGGTATCGAGCGCATTGGCTTCCTTCTTCAGCCAGTCCGCCGCCGTCTCGCGGCTGGCGCTCACCGTTTCCTTCTGCTCCTCAAGGAACGCCTCGATGAGGGCGTTGGCCATGTCGCTGGCCACCTCGGGCTGCGGCGAGGTATAGGAGATGGTGATGATGCGCGAGCGGCCCACCGAACCGACGCCGTAGCGGGACGAGACATAGTCGACGAGCTTGTCGGGACGGTTTGCAAGATCGTTGCAATCGCCGCCGAAGGCGGCGGCATCGCCTGCCATGCACTCCGCCTGCAATGCCTTCTGCGCCTTGGGCAAAAGAAGCGCGCGGCGCAGCACGACCTGCGAATGGGCGATGATGAGCTGGCTTTCCATGTCGGCGGGGTCGCCGGTCTTCTGCGCGTCGACCGCCGATTGCGCGACGCCCGGCTCGGGATCGCCCACCAGCACGGTGCCGGTCGCCACATAGCGCACGGGCACGAAGAGATAGGCGGCAAGGGCCAGCCCGACGATCGCGACCACGATGACGACGAACAGCATCAGGTGCCGGACGAGGATCCGCAGAGGCTCGAACCGGTCCAGCGCCGTGACGACCAGCGCCTTCATTTTATGGTCGCGCAGCTTCAAGGGGCTTTTCCTTCCTGCCGGCGACGTTCTGGAAACTGGCCAGCGTCGCTGCCTCCTCGCTCCGCCGTGCGGAAAGGGCCGCATCGACGGCGGCGCGCAGTTCCGCGCGGAAGCGCTCGGCGGAGAACCGGCCCGCATTCGTCACGCAGTCCTCGGCGCTGAACGCCGTCTCCCTGGCGACGAAGGCGCGGACCGTCGCCGAAATGGCTTCCGGCGTCGGCTCGTCGTAGAACAGCCCCGTATAGCCGTCGACGACGGTTTCCCGCGAGCCGCCCCGTCGCAAGGCCAGGACGGGCGTGCCCTCCGATTGCGCCTCGACCGGGATGATGCCGAAATCCTCCTCCGCGGCGAAAATGAAGGCGCGCGCGCCGGCCATCAGCTCCCGGAGCTTGCCGTCCTCGACGAAACCGATGAACTCGACATTGGGCGTGGCGATCTTCTTCAGGTACTCCGCCTGGGGTCCGCTTCCGCCGACCTTCAGCTTCATGTCCGGCAGAAGCGCGAAGGCCCGCACGACGACCTCGATGTTCTTGTAAGGCACCAGCCGGCTGGCCGTCAGGAAGTAGTCGCCCTTCGGGGTCGCCTGCGTGCGCGTCGAAAGACCGACCGGCGGATAGATGACCTGCGCCGTGCGCCCATAGACCTTGCGGATGCGCCGCGCGATGAAGTTCGAGTTGGCGATCATCACGTCGGGACCGTGCGCCGTGCGGAAATCCCAGATGCGGATCTTGTGGAGCAGCGCCCGCATGAGCATGCTTTTCAGGCCGCGGCTCGAGCCGACCTCCGCCAGATAGCGGTGCTGCAGGTCCCAAGCGTAGCGGATCGGCGAATGGACATAGGAGACGTGAAGCTGGTCCGGCCCCGTGAGCACGCCTTTCGCGACGGCATAGCTGCTGCTGATGACGAGATCATATTGCGACAGGTCGAGCTGCTCGATCGCCAGCGGCATCAGGGGCAGCAGGGCGCGGTGCCAGCGCCCTACCCTCGGAATCCTTTGAAGAAAGGTCGTGCGGACCGGCCGGGTGATGCCGATGCGCCGGCGCTCGTCCTCGCTCAGGCTCGCGAAGACCGAATAGACGTCGGCATCGGGGAAAACCTGGAGAATCTGCTCCAGAACCCGCTCGGCGCCGCCGATCACGTAGAGCCAATCATGAACGACAGCGACGCGCATAAATCTTCCTCTGATGCGACCATATCCCGTAGGGTCAATCGCAAGTAGCGGCTGGGAATCGCCAGTCAACAGACTATCAGAGGTTTAGCCCTGCATGGTTAATGCGGGGTTAAGCGAACCCGGTCGTGCCGGGCCGCGCCAAGTTCGGGCTATTTGCGACGGAAGCGCAGCATGTAGGTCTCGTTGCCCGGCACATCGAGGCTGAGGGAGGGCACGCCCTCGACCGGATACGTCTTCCTGAGCCCGTTCCAGCCCCAGAGCTCGCCGGTCACCGCCCATGGCGGCACCGCGACTGTCCAGGGGGAGCCCTGCTCCCTGTCCGTCCAGCCCGGCCTTTCCTGCAGCACGACGAGGCGCGAGGTGTCGTCCTCCAGCGTCAGCGTGCCCGACCGCCTGCCGTCCAGCGCGGCGAATGTCATGTCACCCGCCAGATCGACGACCCGCTTCAGGACCTCGGACCGGACGTCGGGCATCCACGGGTCCGCGTGCGTCGCCATCGCATAGGCGGGTCCCTCGACGCTGCCCGTATCGAAGAGGTTCCAGGGGAAGGCAAGGACCGTTGCCGACGAACCGTCCGCCTTCTGCACGCCGAGCTGGTCCCAGACGGCGGTCAGGAAGAGCGAGCCCTGAAGCTCCTCGTCGTCCCAGGTCTCGACGCGCGCCGTGTTGAACTCGGTGGCATAGAAATTGATATCCCGCGTGACGCCGAGCGCCGCCTTCGACCGGTCGAAGCAGGTCTGCACCGAAAACGCGCGGCCGCGCTCGATGGGATACCAGCGCGGATGGTAATAAGTATGGAAATCGAGGCCATCGAGCCGGCCGTCGTTCAGCAGGCCCGCAATGGCGGGACCGTAGCCGCGGAAGGTGGCGTCGCCGTGGGAGTTGCACGTCGCAAAGCCGCCGGGAACGACCCGGAACGCCTTGTTGACGCTGTGCACGCCATCGGCGAAGCCGGCGAGCGCATCGCGATACGCGTCGTGCGGGATGGTCGCCTGCACATCCGGCTCGTTGATCGCCGTGAAGACATCGACGCCCCAGTCGCCCGCGCCGTTCTCGCGCGCCCACGCGCCGCCGCGTCCGAAACGCTCCGCATAGACGCGGCCAGCCTCATACCAGTCCTCGTAGGATCCGATGGGTTGCGGCGGGTCCAGGAACTGGTAGCTCCCTTCATATTCGAGCAGGATGATGGGCGTGATGCCGTTGTCGTAGGCCTCGCGCATCGCCGCGTCGAAATCGTGCGGCGTCGGGATACGCTCCAGGTCGCGCCAGCCGTAGGAATCCATGCGCCCCATCCGCGCGCCGATCTTGCGCAGCGCCTGGTAGAGATTGGCCGTCGGCGCGCCCGTCAGGAAGGTGACCATGTTGCCGCCGCCGATGCGCTGGCGCATGGGCGTCTGTTCGCCGGCATGGGAGGCCGCGCCCGAACCGACAAGCGCGGCCGCCAGCACCGCTGCCTTGAAAAACGAAACGATGCCCATGCAAATACCGCCGAATACTTCAAATCTTCAAAACCATGCCGCTCATTTAAGTAACGGTTTTCAGCAAGAATAGAGGGTATTGCCAATTAACCCTAACGCGAGGACGGACTTGGCCGGACCTTCAAGAACAGGGATATGTATCGTCGCGAGCAGCATTCGGGATTGCGCCATGAAATGTTCAACCGGCACCGGATCGCGTCCAGGAAGGTAATCGGATGTTTCCGGAGATTCTCCAAGTCATCCAGGAATTCGGCGCCATCGGCGGCGCCGACAGGGTTGCCTGGGAGCTTGCCCAGGCCTTCAACCGGGCAGGCCTGACGAACGGCGTCGTCGCCTCCGCGACGCGCGACATCGGCGAAACGGCAACGCACATCACCGTCGTCAGCCCCTGGGTGAACCGGTTTTCCACGCGCGGCGGCATGCGGCACATGGCGCGCACCGTGGTGTACCCGGCCTTCACGCTCGCCGCGACGCGCGCGGTCCGGCGCCGGTCCGGCTCCCTCGTCGTCAGCCATGGCGATTGCCTTGCCGGCGACGTCGTGGTCGTCCATGCCGTCAACGCGGAAAACCTTCAGGTCAAGAAGGCCGCCGGCCAATGGCGGTGGATGCTCAATCCGCTGCATGCCTGGGTGGCCTTGCGCGACCGCTGGATGATCGGGGGCCTGCGCTACAGGCGCTATATCGCGGTGTCGCACCGCGTCTCGCAGGAACTGCACAAGCATTACGCGGTGCCGGCAAACCGCATTCGCGTCATCCCGAACGGCGTCGATGTCGAGCGCTTCAGGCCCGACCCTTCGGCCCGGCGCGAGATTCGCGAGACGTTCGGCATCCCGCAGGACGCTCCGCTGCTGCTGTTCGTCGGGCACGAGTTCGACCGCAAGGGCCTTGCCCATGTCATCGACGCGATGGAAAGGCTGGGGCCGGAATACCGCCTTCTCGTGGTCGGATCGGACAACCAGGCGCCCTATCGCGCCATGGCGCGCGTCTCCGGCGACAGGATCGTCTATGCGGGCGAGCAGAAGGGCATCGAACGGTTCTTCGCCGCCGCCGACGCCTTCGTCTTCCCCACCGCATACGAGACCTTCTCGCTGGTCTGCATGGAAGCCATGGCAAGCGGCCTCACCGTGTTCGCGACCGCCGTCGGCGGCATCGAGGAATATCTGAAGGATGGCCGGAACGGCGTGACGATCGTGCAGGACGGCGCCGACATCGCCCGCAAGATCGACGCCGTCTTCGGGGATGCGGCACTCATGCGGGAAATGCAGGCCGCCGCGCAGGCCACGGCGAAGGCCTACAGCTGGGACAGTATCGCGGCGCAATATGTGGACCTGCTTTCGGAAGTGTTGGAAGAGCGGAAAGCCGGGCGAAAGCTGGTTCTCCAGCCGTCCTGAGCGCCGCAGGCAACGCCCTCGGGCAAGGGGAGATTTCAGTGCAACAGGCAGAAATCGGATTGCTCGGCTGGGCCGGGAAGACACGGCCCGCCCAAACCGTCGTGAAATGGACCCGCAACGCGCCGCTGTTCGAGCGGCTCGGCGTCTTCGCGATGGTTGCGGTCGTGCTCATGCTGGCGGCGGTCACCTGGCTGCGTCCGGGCTACAACTGGGACATGCTCCCCTATATCGCGGTCGCGCTGGAAGACCGGATCGACGATCCGGTCCGGCTTCACGCCGAAGCCTGGGCGGAGATAGAAAAGGGCGCCACGGAGGGCGACCTGAAGAAACTGCGCTACGACCAGGGCTACCAGCAGCACCAGTGGGAAAATCCCGGCGACTTCGCGACGCAATTGTCGATGTACCGGGTAAAGCTGGGCTATATTGCGGCGATGCGGGCCCTTGCGCCCTTCACCGGGCTCGACAAGGCCGCCATCCTGCTCAGCATCGTGCCGTCCCTGGTGTTCGGCGCGTTCTGCCTGTACTGGCTGAAGCGCGAGAACGCCCTGCAGGGCGCCCTCGTGCTCGCGCCGGCGCTGGGGCTTGCGGACTATCTGCACATGACCACCCTCGTCAGCCCCGACATGATCACGGCGCTGCTGCTGGTGGCGGCGGTCTATTTCCTGACGCGCAGCCGCGACGCCCTCGCCTGCCTGCTGCTCTATGCCGCGATCTTCTTCAGGCCGGATTCGCTCATCCTGATCTTCGCCCTGCTGATCACGGCCTTCGTGTTCGGCTGGCGCAAGGCGCCGTTCGTTGTGACGTTCGTGGCGGCCTTC
>NZ_JBFNXL010000004.1:0-113742 GCF_040812195.1 Shinella sp. S4-D37
ATTCCCGCCGGTCTCGGCTTCGATCCGGCCAAACCCTTCCGCATCCAGCTTCTCGCGCAGCGCGAGGTCGGGCCGATCGAGAAGGGTCTTCCATACTTCGACCTCGGCTACCAGCTCCCGCAGAAATATCTGCGCGCCATCGCGCCGCCCGGCAAAGGAAGCCATCGCCGTGGCCGCCCGTGACGAAGGCTCCGCGCCAGGTGGACCTGTGGAAGCGCATCTGCAGGATTCCAAGCTGAAGAATCGTGTTCTGGCCGCCATGCTGGTGGTGCTGCCGGCGTGTTCTTCTTCCAGACCTATGCGGTCAGGAACGCCAAGGGCTTTCTACATCTTCCGCATCGGCTTCCTGGTGTTCACGCTGGTCTTCCTCGGCTGGTACGCCAATGCGCAGCTTTCGGTCGTCAACCTGATGGCGCTGTTCGGTTCGCTGGTGACCGGCTTCAGCTGGCAGGCCTTCCTGCTCGATCCGCTCACCTTCATCCTGTGGTTCGCCGTCGCCGCCGCGCTGCTCTTCTGGGGGCGGGGGTGCCTATTGCGGCTGGCTCTGCCCCTTCGGCGCCCTGCAGGAGCTGACCAACCAGATCGCCCGCAAGCTGCGCATTCCGCAATGGACGCTGCCCTGGGGCCTGCACGAGCGGCTCTGGCCGGTCAAGTACATGATTTTCCTCGGCCTCTTCGGCGTCTCGCTGATGAGCGTCGAGCAGGCCGAGCACCTTGCCGAGATTGAGCCGTTCAGACGGCGATCATCCTGAAGTTCATCCGCGCCTGGCCGTTCGTCGCCTATGCCCGTCGCGCTTCTCGTCGCGGGGGCTCTTCGTCGAGCGGTTCTACTGCCGCTACCTCTGCCCGCTCGGCGCGGCGCTGGCCATCCCCGCGCGCATGCGCATGTTCGATTGGCTGAAGCGCTACCACGAATGCGGAAACCCCTGCCAGACCTGCGCGATCCAGTGTCCGGTGGCAGGCGATCCACCGCACCGGCGAGATCAATCCGAACGAGTGCATCAACTGCCTGCACTGCCAGGTGCTCTACCAGTCCGAAACCGTATGCCCCGTGGTGATCAAGAAGATGAAGTCGCGCGCCAAGCTCGCGGCAAGCCCCGGCGGCCCCGGTCCCGCAACCCGCAGCCAAGGTTTAACGAAGGAAGGAACCGATGATGGAATCGAAGGAAAACAAGGGGCTGAGCCGCCGCGCGCTCTTCAGCGCCACGGCAGGGACGGCTGTTCTCGCCGGCACGATGGGGCCCGGCCGCGCTCGGCCTCGGCGCCGCGGGCCTGGCCACGCCTGCCCGCGCCGCGGCCGGAGCCGACGGTTCGGTCGCGCCCGGCAAGCTGGACGACTATTACGGCTTCTGGTCCCTCGGGCCAATCCGGCGAGATGCGCATTCTCGGCATCCCGTCGATGCGCGAGCTGATGCGGGTGCCGGTGTTCAACCGCTGCTCGGCCACCGGCTGGGGCCAGACGAATGAATCGATCCTCATCCACCAGCGCACGATGACGGAGAAGACGAAGAAGCAGCTTGCCGCCAACGGCAAGAAGATCCACGACAACGGCGACCTGCACCACGTCCACATGTCCTTCACCGAGGGCAAGTATGACGGCCGTTATCTCTTCATGAACGACAAGGCCAACACGCGCGTCGCGCGCGTGCGCTGCGACGTGATGAAGACCGACGCCATCCTGGAGATCCCGAACGCCAAGGGCATCCATGGCCTGCGCCCGCAGAAATGGCCGCGCTCGAACTACGTGTTCTGCAACGGCGAGGACGAAGCGCCCCTCGTCAACGACGGCTCGACCATGACGGATGTCTCGACCTACGTGAACATCTTCACCGCCGTCGATGCCGACAAGTGGGAAGTCGCCTGGCAGGTGCAGGTCTCGGGCAACCTCGACAACTGCGATGCCGACTATGAGGGCAAGTGGGCCTTCTCGACCTCGTACAATTCCGAAATGGGCATGACGCTGGAGGAGATGACCAAGTCCGAGATGGACCATGTCGTCGTCTTCAATCTCGCCGAGATCGAAAAGGCGATTGCCGCGGGCCAGTACGAAGAGATCAACGGCGTGAAGGTCGTGGACGGCCGCAAGGAAGCCAAGTCGCTCTTCACCCGCTACATCCCGATCGCCAACAACCCGCACGGCTGCAACATGGCGCCGGACAAGAAGCACCTGTGCGTGGCCGGCAAGCTCTCGCCGACCGTCACCGTGCTCGACGTCACCAAGTTCGACGCGATCTTCTACGACAATGCCGAGCCGCGCAGCGCGGTGGTGGCGGAGCCGGAACTCGGCCTCGGCCCGCTGCACACCGCCTTCGACGGTCGCGGCAATGCCTATACTTCGCTCTTCCTCGACAGCCAGGTGGTGAAGTGGAGCATCGACGAGGCCATCCGGGCCTATGCCGGTGAGAAGATCGACCCGATCAAGGACAAGCTCGACGTCCAGTATCAGCCCGGCCACCTGAAGACGGTCATGGGCGAGACGCTGGATGCCACCAACGACTGGCTGGTGTGCCTGTGCAAGTTCTCCAAGGACCGCTTCCTGAACGTCGGCCCGCTGAAGCCGGAAAACGACCAGCTCATCGACATCTCCGGCGACAAGATGGTGCTGGTGCATGACGGCCCGAACTTCGCCGAGCCGCATGACGCCATCGCCGTCGCGCCCTCGATCCTGCCGAACATCAAGTCCGTGTGGGACCGCAAGGATCCGCTCTGGGCCGAAACCCGCAAGCAGGCCGAGGCCGACGGCGTCGATATCGACGAGTGGACCGATGCCGTCATCCGCGACGGAAACAAGGTGCGCGTCTATATGACGTCGGTCGCGCCGAGCTTCAGCCAGGAAAGCTTCACCGTGAAGGAGGGCGACGAGGTCACGGTCATCGTCACCAATCTCGACGAGATCGACGACCTGACGCACGGCTTCACCATGGGCAATCATGGCGTCGCCATGGAGGTCGGACCGCAGATGACGAGCTCCGTCACCTTCGTGGCGGCCAATCCGGGCCTCTACTGGTACTATTGCCAGTGGTTCTGCCACGCCCTGCACATGGAGATGCGCGGGCGCATGTTCGTGGAACCGAAGGACGCCTGAAGAATGCGGCTGCCCGTCCTCCTGATCGGCCTTCTTCTCGCTTCGCCGCTGGCCGCGGCGGAGCGTGCCGTCGCGCCGGGCACGGGCAGCCTCGCAGCGGCCATCGCCGGGGCGACCCCCGGCGATGTGCTCGTTCTTGCCGACGGGGTCCATGCCGGCCCCGTCACCATCGACCGGCCGCTGACCATTTCCGGCTCCCGTGCTGCCGTGGTGGACGGACAGGGGCAGGGCAGCGTGATGACGATTTCCGCCGAAGACGTGACGCTGACGGGCTTCACCGTCACCGGCTCGGGCCGCGTGAACCAGGACCTTGATGCGGGGGTGAAGATTATCGAGGGCGCCGACCGTGCGCGCATCGAGAAACTGCTCGTCACCGGCAACATGCATGGCATCGACGTGCATGGCGGGCGCGATGCCGTCGTCAGCGCAAACGAGATCATCGGGACCGACAGCGCGCGCATGAACGAGCGCGGCAACGGCATCTATGTCTGGAACAGCCCGGGCACGCTCTTGGAGAACAATGTCATCCGCTACGGCCGCGACGGCATCTTCTCCAATGCCAGCGCCGACAGCATCTACCGGGGCAACGTCATGCGCGACCTGCGTTTTGCCGTGCACTTCATGTACACCCGCAACACCGAGGTCTCCGGCAACATCTCGATCGGGAACCATCTCGGCTTCGCCATCATGTTCTCCAACAAGGCGAAGATCCTCGACAATCTCAGCCTCGGCGACCGCGAACACGGGCTGATGCTGAACTATGCCAACAATGCCGACGTCACGGGCAATCTGGTGCGCGGCGGCACGAAGAAATGCCTCTTCATCTACAATGCCCACAAGAACCTCATCTGGAACAACCGCTTCGAGGGCTGCGGCATCGGTATCCATTTCACCGCCGGTTCCGAGAAGAACGTGCTGACCGGCAACGCCTTCATCGCCAACCGCGAGCAGGTGAAATATGTCGGCACGCGCAACATGGAATGGAGCCATGAGCGCAGGGGGAATTTCTGGTCCGACCATCCCGCCTTCGACCTCAACGGCGACGGCATCGCCGACAGCTTCTATCGCCCCAACGATCTGATGGACCAGATCCTCTGGTCGCAGCCCGCGGCAAGCCTGCTCATCGGTTCGCCCGCCGTGCAGCTCGTGCGCTGGAGCCAGCGGGACTTTCCCGCCACGCTGCCCGGCGGCGTGCGCGACAGCGCGCCGCTGATGCGGCCCCTTGCCATATCCGTCCCGCCCGAAATCCTCGGCTTTGAGGCCGAGGCCGCCGGTCGCTGGGCCGAAGGAAATCATGATGACACCGACCCTGACAATCTCTCGGCTCACTAAACGCTTTGGCGATGTGGAAGCGCTGAAAGCCGTTTCGCTGACGCTGGAGGCGGGGCGGCGCGCGGCCCTGCTCGGCCATAACGGCGCGGGCAAATCGACCCTGATGAAGATCGTCCTTGGCCTCGTTCCCCATGACGGCGGCGAGGTTTCGGTCTGCGGCGCGGCGCCCGGCTCGCCCGCGGCGCGCACGCAGGTGGCCTATCTGCCGGAAAACGTCGCCTTCCACCCGGCCCTGACCGGGGAGGAGCAGCTTCGCCACTATCTCGCGCTGCGCGGCGAAAGCCCGAAGCAGGCCATGGCGCTTCTTGGCCGTGTCGGGCTGGAGAAGGCGGCGCGGCGGCGGATCGGCACCTATTCCAAGGGTATGCGCCAGCGTGTCGGCCTCGCGCAGACGCTGATCGGCCGTCCGCGTCTGCTCGTGCTGGACGAGCCCACGTCGGGCCTCGACCCGGTGTCGCGGCGGGATTTCTACGATCTCCTCGACGGCCTCGCCGCCGAGGGGACCGCGATCCTGCTCTCCTCGCATGTGCTGACCGAGGTGGAGGCGCGCACCGACCGTATCCTCATTCTCTCGGGCGGAAAACTGGTGGCGGAAGGCACGCTTGCCGATCTGCGCGCCCGCGCGGCACTGCCCGTCTCATTTCTCGTTCGCCCCGCTTCCGGCCACGCGCCGGCGCTGACGGCGGCCTTTCCCGAGGCGGTTGCGAGCGCAGACGGGCTCCTGCGTCTTTCCTGCACGCAGGCGGAAAAGCTGCCCCTGCTTGCCCGCATGGCCGCGCTCGGCGGCAAGGTCGCCGATCTCGATGTGATCCCGCCGAGCCTTGAGGATATCTACAGCCATTTCAGCAGGAGGGATGGGCAATGAACCGCATCCTCGCCACCGCGATCTCGGAATTCCGCATCGCCTTCCGCAATCGCTGGGTCTCCATCGCGACGGGCATGATGATGCTGTTCGCGCTGGTGCTCGCCGCCGCCGGTGCCGCCCCCACGGGAGGCGTCGGCGTGGACCGGCTCTCGGTGACGGTCGCCTCGCTCACCTCGCTTGCCGTCTATCTCGTGCCGCTCCTGGCGCTCCTGATGAGTTTCGACGCCGTGGCGGGCGAGGTGGAGCGCGGCACGCTGCCGCTGCTTCTCACCTATCCCGTCTCGCGCCTGCAGATCCTCATCGGCAAGCTCCTCGCGCATCTTGCGATCCTCGCCCTCGCGGTCACGCTGGGTTACGGCGCGGCGGCGCTGGTGGCCGTCTGGTCCGATGCCGAGGCGATCAGGGGGCTCGGCGCGCTGTGGCGGCTGATCTGGTCTTCGGTCCTGCTCGGGGCCACCTTCCTCGGCGCGGGCTACGCCCTTTCGGCCCTGGCGCGCCGGCCTTCCGGGGCCGCCGGTCTTGCGGTCGCGCTCTGGCTCGTGGCGGTGGTGCTTTACG
Organism: Shinella sp. S4-D37; assembly: GCF_040812195.1. Classification (NCBI taxonomy): domain Bacteria; kingdom Pseudomonadati; phylum Pseudomonadota; class Alphaproteobacteria; order Hyphomicrobiales; family Rhizobiaceae; genus Shinella; species Shinella sp. S4-D37. The sequence goes on from NZ_JBFNXL010000004.1 coordinate 5,841, forward strand.
ATCTCGCGCTGCTTGCGCTGATCGTCTCGGATGGCGGCGGGGCCTTTACCACGCAGGCGCTGCCCGTTGCTCTGCTTGCCAATCCCGCCGACGCCTTCCGCGTCTTCAACCTCTCGGCGGCGGAAGCCGTTGCGGCGGCCGGCGGCATCGGCGGTGCGGCGGGCGCCATTGCGCTCTGGCAGTCGGCCGCCTCGCTCTTCCTCTGGCCGCTTGCCGCCATCGCGCTTGCGGTTGCGGCCTTCCGCAAGGTGACGCCATGAAAAATCGCATTCGCCCCGTTCTGCTCGTCGCGGCGCTCGTGCTGCTTTCCGCCTGCCGGGAAGAGGCGGTTCAGAGCACAGTGCCGCAGGACATGACGCCCGAGACCCTCGGCCACTATTGCCAGATGAACCTCCTGGAGCATCCCGGCCCCAAGGCGCAGGTCTTTCTGGAGGGCAACGCCGCGCCTCTGTTCTTCAGCCAGGTGCGCGACGCCATCGCCTATATGCGCGGCCCCGAGCAGGTCGCGCCGATCCTCGCCGTCTATGTGACCGACATGGGCAGGGCGGGCGCGACCTGGGACCGGCCCGGCGACGGCAACTGGGTCGTCGCCGACGAGGCCTTCTACGTCCTCGGCTCGGCGCGGGCCGGCGGCATGGGCGCTCCGGAGGCGGTGCCCTTTTCCAGCCGGGAGCGCGCCGAGGATTTCGCCCTCGCCGAGGGCGGCCGCGTGCTGACGCTCGCCGATATCACCGATGACATGGTTCTCGCCCCGGTCGAAGCCGGTGCGGAACAGGGGAGCGAAGACGACGCCGATTTCGACGGCCGCCTGCGTGCCCTGCCCAACAAAGCCGGAGGTTGACCCATGCCTATCACCCGACGCCGCCTGATCACGATTTCCGCCGCCCTGGCCATCCTGCCCGCCACCGCCCGCGCCTCTGCGAGGGAAACGACCCGCCAATGGACGGGGCAGGCGCTGGGCGCGCGCGCCTCGATCCGGCTCGACCATCCCGACGGCGGGGCCATCGCCGCCCGCGTCATGGCCGAGATCGACCGGCTGGAGGATATCCTCAGCCTCTACAGGCCGCAGAGCGCATTGTCCCGCCTGAACCGCGACGGGTCTCTTGCCACCCCGCCTTTCGAATTGCTGGAATGCCTGTCGCTGGCCGGTGCCGTGCACCGCGCGAGCGGCGGCCGGTTCGATCCGACCGTGCAGCCGCTCTGGGCGCTTTGGGCCGAAGCCGCGGCAGGCGGCACAAGGCCCGCTGCCAGGACGGTCGAGACGGTGCGGCGGAAGACCGGCTTCACGAAGGTGGAACTGGACGCCGCGGCCATCACCCTCAGGCCCGGCATGGCGCTGACGTTGAACGGGATCGGCCAGGGCTATGTCGCCGATCGGGTCGCCGCCCTGCTGGAGGCCGAGGGGCTCAGCGACATCCTCGTCGATACCGGAGAACTACGCGCGCTCGGCGGCAGGCCGGACGGCGAAAACTGGCCGGTGCGCCTGGAGACGGGCGAGCGCCTGTCGCTGCGGCAGCGCGCGCTCGCCACCTCCGCGCCGCTCGGCACGACCTTCGATCAGGCGGGCCGCGACGGCCATATCCTCGATCCCGCGACCGGCATGCCGGCGGTATCGGCGTGGCGTTCCATCTCGGTCTCGGCGCCCTCCGCCGCCATCGCCGACGCCCTTGCCACCGCCGCCTGCCTGATGCCCGAGCCGGAGGCGATCCGGCGCATGCTCGGGCATTTCGAGGGCGCCCGTCTGGAAGCCGGCGCGTAGCCGCGCCTTCGGGTGCCGCAACGGCGACAGGGCGAAACGGCACCCGGAATATCCGGATGCCGTCTTCATCTTCGGGTTATGCGCCGGCGGCCGCGTCCGGCGTCTCGAAGCGCGGGAAGAGGACGGCGTTCTCGATATGCATGTGCGCCACGAGATCGTCGGTGAGTTTCCGCAGCCCCGTATAGAGTGCGGTCCACGAGCCGCAAGCCCCCTCCGGCAGCGCCATGCCATGGGCGGCATGCTCGATATCCTGAAGAAGCCTGGCGGTATCGGCATGCTCATGACGCATTTGCGCGATGGGGTGGGATATCCGCGTGTTTTGACCCTGCCGCATCAAGGGGAAGAGGATTTGCTCTTCGCTCGTCATGTGGTCTTCCAGTTCGTCCCTCAGTGCGACCAGTGCCCGGGCAAGCCCGGACGGGGCGACCGGATGATCGCCGTGGACGCGCTCGACCTTCTCGGCAAGCGGTATCAGGAAGGCCAGTTCGCGGCGATGGGTCTCATGATAGCGCGAGAGAAGGTGGTCGATGAGCGGTCCGGTCTCCCGCGGCGCTTCGAGACCGGCCGCCCGCCGGAGCGCCTCCAGTTCGGCAAGCAGATCGGCCGGCGACAGTCCGGCCCGTGCGGCCGCATCGCGAAGCGGGATGTCGCCCGCACAGCAGAAATTGATGGCCGAGCGCCGGAACAGCTCGGCCGCACCCGGCAGTTCGGCGGCGATGGTCGTCACGGTGGTTTCGAGAGAAAGCGTTTGCATGCTCGATCCTTTGAAAGGTGGATGGGCCCCCAATTTGCAGAATCGGCACGCGCCGTCTTTGCGCCGGGCCGAACAAAAGATCGCATGCGGGAAACGGTATCGCGACCCTGCTTGTCGCATCGCAAAGAGTGCGACAATTCGGCGGGCCGGGAGCCTTTTCATTGCGCGGCATGATTGGTAAGCCTTGGTGCGAGAGGTTTCGATGAAGACGCATCTGCAACAGTGCCGGAACGGATGGGTGGCCTTCGCCGTCGCCGTGCTGATGGCGTTGCAGGTTCTTCTCAGCCCCCTGGCTCAGGCATCCGCGGCCGGCAACTCCCCGGTGGATGCCTACGGCAATCCCCTCTGCATCACCCACCTTGACGAGCAGAAGCCGGCGTCGACGCCGGGCAAGGAGCGTTCGCCCGCGCCCGATTGCTGCACGCTGGCCTGCGGTATGGCCGCGGGTCTCGTTTCGCCCCATCGTCCCGTCCTCATTCCGTTCAATCCGCTCGCACAACCCTCGCAGCGGATTTTCGACGGTTACGAGGACCATGTGCCCCTGGCGCATGACTCTCTGCCCGGACATCCTCGCGGCCCCCCGACGCTCGCCTGATCGCCGGGCAATGCCGGCAAGCTGACCAAGCCTATGTCGCGTCGCGGGTTCTCCCCGTCCGATCGCCGCCCGGTCATGCCCTCAGCCGCCTGCCGCACGCCGTCGCGACCCCACTTCCTTTCCTTTTCCACCATACCTTGCCGGCAGGGATGACCGGCTCCATCGGAGAATGACAATGCTGAAAAGAACACTTGCAACCATTGCCGCCATCGCGCTCGGTTCGAGCGCCGCCCTTGCCCATGTTTCGCTGCAGGTGAAGGAGGCGCCGGTCGGTTCGACATACCGCGCCATCTTCCAGGTGCCGCACGGTTGCGAGGGCAATCCGACCAACGTGGTGCGCGTGCAGATCCCCGAAGGCGTGATCGCGGTGAAGCCGCAGCCGAAGGCCGGCTGGACACTCGAAAAGGTCAAGGGCGCCTATGCCAAATCCTACGACTACCACGGCACGCCGACCGGTGAAGGCGTGAAGGAGATCGTCTGGAGCGGCGGAACGCTCGGCGACGACGAATATGACGAGTTCGTGCTGAGGGTCTATCTGACGAAGGATTTGCAGGCGGGCGAGACGCTTCATTTCCCGGTGGTGCAGGAGTGCCCGGACGGTCTCGCCGAGCGCTGGATCGAAATCCCAGCCGAAGGCCAGTCGGATGACGATCTCGAGCTTCCCGCGCCCGGCGTGAAGCTGATCGAGGCCGCCGGCGGCCACTGAAACCCGAAACGGCCGGCGCCATCGGGCGCCGGCCCCTCCACCCTTCGGAGATTGTCGTGCGGGACCATCTTGACCGATCCCTTTTCCGGGTCATTCTGACCGGCATCGCGTGGTGCTGCCTCACTGTCGCGGCGATGGCCCATGCCGCGTTGACGGGGGCGGTGCCGGCCGACGGCGCGGTCGTCAACGCGCCCCCGACATCCCTGTCCCTGTCCTTCAGCGAGCCGGTGTCGCCGCTCGTGCTGCGGCTCGTCCTGCCCGATGGGCGGACGAGAGCGCTGGAGACATTCGTCCTGCGTGACCGCACGCTAGAAATCGCGGCGCCCGGCGACCTTGGTGCAGGAACCCATGTGCTTGTCTGGCGTGTCGTTTCCGAGGACGGGCATCCCGTTGCAGGGTCGACGATTTTTTCGATCGGTTCGCCGAGCAGCGCGCCGCAGGTGGCCGGGGAGGCGGTCGACTGGCCGGTCAGGACCGCGCTATGGCTTGCCCGCATCGCCATGTATGCCGGTCTGTTCTTCGGGATCGGCGGCCTTTTCGCCGTCCGATGGCTGATGCCCGGCGGGGCCGATGGAATGCCGATCATAAAGGCGGCCCTGGTGCTCGGCATGTCGGCGACGGCGATTTCCCTCGGGTTGCAGGGGCTCGATGCCCTGGGCGCCCCGCTCTCCGGCCTTACGGATCGAACGGTGTGGAAAGCCGGCCTCGGGACGCGTTTCGGCCTGACCGTCCTGGTGCTCTCCTTCGCGTTCCTTCTGGCGATCGCAACCGCTTCACGGACGATCGCGGCGGGCCGCGCGGCGTCCCTCGTGGCCATCGTCGCCGCAAGCGTGGCACTGGCGTTGAGCGGTCACGCAAGCTCGGCCGCGCCGCAAGGACTGATGCGGCCGGCAGTCTTCGTGCATGTGGTCATGATTGCCGTCTGGATCGGTTCTCTCCTGCCGCTGGCCTGCGCCTTGCGGCGCGGAGGCGATGCGGGGCGGCAGGCGCTTGGCCGCTTTTCCCGCCTTATCCCGTTCTGTGTCGTCGCCCTGACCGCGGCAGGCCTGCTGCTGGCCGTCGTGCAGGTTGGGGAATTTGGCGCGCTCTTTTCGACGGCCTACGGCAATGTACTGCTCGCGAAGACGGCGCTCCTCGCCGCCCTCTTCCTTCTCGTCGCGTTCAATCGCTGGATGCTCACCAGACCGGCCGAACGCGGAGAGCAGGGGGCGGCCCGGCGTCTTGTCCGCGCGGTTGTCGTCGAGACCATGATCGTTCTTGCCGTTTTCGCCGTCGCCGCCGCGTGGCGCTTCACGCCGCCGCCCCGTGCGCTGGCGTTTGCGGCGGTGGAGCCGGTTTCCATCCATATCCACTCGGACAAGGCGGTGGCCGAGATCGCCTTCACCCCCGGACGTGCCGGTCCGGTCGAGGTTTCCGCCACCATTCTGGCACCGGACTTCACGCCCGTTACCCCCAAGGAGGTGACCTTCGTGCTTTCCAGTCCGCAGGCAGGCATCGAGCCGATGCGCAGGAAGGCGGCCTTGCAATCGGACGGTGCATGGCGCGCCTCGGACGTCGTCGTGCCGGTGGCCGGACAATGGCGTGTGAGGGTCGACATTCTCATCAGCGACTTCGAACTCATACGGCTGCAGGACACGGTCGAGATCACCCGGTAACGCGGCGTTCAAAAAACCTTCCTCGATTTATCCACATTTGCGCCAGCGCAAAGAGCGTCCTTCCCGCGACCGATAACCATTCGCAACGGCGGTTCACCCGGCGGCAGGGTGTTCCTTCCACGAGCCTCGATGCCGCGTTTGGAAATTGTCTGGGGGATTTCGCTATGGATACAAAGGGATTGGTCGTGGCCGTGGCGCTGGGCTCGCTGCTCGTGATGCCCGTGGCCGGCGTTGCGGCGGATGGCGCGGAAGGCCGGGGCCTTGCCAATGTCAAGCAATTCACGCTCGATCACAGCCGCCGGCTTGTCGCGCAGGCGGAATTGCTGGAGGCCGGCCTTGCCGACTACCACGGTGTGATCGCCGCGCACGGCGGGGACTATGCGGCGGCCTGGGATGCCGATGGCGCCCGGCTCGCCGAACAGGTCGGCGCCATCCGCGCCCTGTGGCTGGAGGCATCCAACCACTACGAGACGATCGAGGGGATCGTCGCCGGCATCCCCGAGACCGCCAGGTACGACCTGATCCTGGACGCCGGCAATCCGGGCACGGACAGCGAGGACGTCGCGGAATACGACCTGTCCCTGCCGGACGGCACGGTGCTGAAGCGGCCGGGAAACCTCTTCCACGGCATCACCGAGCCGCTGTTCTGGGGCATGGAGGAGACGGGCATCAAGCTTCCGGCGGACCTTGACGGCGACGGCACGGTGACGCGCGGGGAAATGCTCTTCGACGCCAATCTGGGCCTCGGCGCGGCGCGGGCGCTGACCTTCTGGGCCAAGGCGCTTGAGGCCGACATGGCGGCGTGGAAACCCAACCGCGAGGACGCCTTCACCTCCGTCGTGGTGATGACGCCGACGGTCGGCGACTATTTCGGCGAATGGAAGGAATCCCAGTTCATTTCCGGCGAGATCGGCGCCTTCGTCGCCCGGAGCCGCCTGTCGGACGTGCAGGGCATCATGAGCGGTTGCCGCAGGATGTATACCGAAGCGCTTTCGCCGGTGGTCGCCGCGGGCGACGCGGACCTCGACAGCCGCATCAAGGCCGGCTTCGAGGAGCTGCTGGCCCTGGTGGAGGACACCCATGCCCGCGAGGCGGCCGGCACGTCCTTCGGGGCCGAGGAGGCCGACGCGCTGGGCAACGAGGCGCAGGACATCGCAGACCGGATCGTCGCGCTGGTGCTCCAGGCCGCCGCCAAGGCCGAGGTCGAGATCCGCGGTTGACCGAGACCGCGGGACACGCGGCCGGCAGAGCCTTGCCGGCCGGAGGAGCGGAGCCATGAGTAGCCTCGAAACCCTTCCGGAACCTGCCTGCCGGCGTATTGTTCTGGAATATGGCGCCAGGCGTGCCGGCATCCGGCGCGCCCTGGCGCTGTCATTCCTCTTCGCCATCCTCTTCGGCACCGGCCTGCATCTCGAATTCCTCGCCGGGTGGAACTGGAATGCCGGGGAAGCCGTCCTTCTGGCGCATCTGGCCGCCGGGCTGGTGTTCACGGTGCTCTTGCTGACCTGGATCGGCGGGCACATGGCGCGGGGGCTACCGAAAAGCCAGCGCCCCCTGTTCACCGCGCTTAGCTGGCTGCTCCTTGCGAAATTCGTCCTCGTCGTCGGGACGGGGCTGCTGATGGCGCTACCGGTAGCGGCCTATCTTAGCGGCCGGGTCTGGTTCTGGAGCTTCGAGGCGACCTATCGCCTGACCTTTCTCCACCTGTGGGTTTCGTTCGCCGCCGCCGCCGGCTTCATCGCCCATCTCGCCATGCGGCACTGGGCGCTGCCGGCAGAGCGGCGGGCGCGGCGCGCGCCATGAAATACCAGTTCAAGGACCATCTGCCGCCGGTAGCGCTCGGCGTCCTGCTCGCCGGGATATTCATCCTCGGCGCGGGCGTCCTGGCGCCTGCTGCGCCCGAGCCGGGCGTGGAGCTGGCCGACGTGCCCTTCTACCGGCTGCCCTTCGGCCCCGACGCGGAAGGCCGCGCGCGGCCCTTCTGGCCGTCGCGGCTCCGGACGGAGGACGGCCGCTTCGCCGATCCCGCGTCGATCCGGTCGGCGACACGCTGCGCGACCTGCCACCGGCGGGAGTTCGAGGAATGGGCGCCATCGCTTCACGCCATCGCCGACCGCGACGCGATCTACGAGCGCGCGGTCAAGGCCAACGAGGCGCTGCACCGCGACGGCGCCGAGAAGGCGCGCTTCTGCGAGGGGTGCCACGCGCCCGGCGAGGTCCTGTCGGGCCGCACCAACCGCTTCAAGTCCGTCATGCCCTCGGAGGCGGCGACGGAAGGCATCACCTGCGTCATGTGCCACACGGCGGTGCATGCCGACCCGCGGGAGGGCAACGGTGCCCTGACGCTGGCGCTGAACACCGGCATCGACGGATTGTCCGATGCGATGATCCTCGCCGCGCCGCGCGATCATGCCCGCGCCTTCGGGGCGGAGAAGACCAATGCGCTGATCGCCAGCGCGGATTTCTGCGGCGGCTGCCATACCGAGGCCTATGACGGCTCGATGTCGAAGGCGACGAGCCGCCAGCATGTGCAGACCACCTTTGCCGAATGGCAGGGTAGCTGGTATGCGCGAAACGGCGTGACCTGCCAGGATTGCCACATGGCGCCCGATCCTGCCGCCTATGTCCGGCAGATCCGGGCCGGCGACCTCGCCAAGCCGGAACGCTACGCGCATAATTTCGTCGGGTCGAACTACCTCATGTTCGACACCGGCCTCGGCTCCAACCTCACTTTCCTGCGCGGCGGCATCCTGCCGGGCCTCGCCGATGCGCGCAACACGGCGCTGATCGCCCGGCAGGGCGAGGCGACCCGCGCACTTCTGCGCTCGGCCGCCGGGCTTGCCCTGCGCGGGGCGAGCGTCGAGGACGGAACGCTGCGCTTCACCGTGGCCGTGCAGAATCTCGGCGCCGGCCACAACCTGCCGACCGGCGTGATCGACCAGAAATACATGTGGCTCGAAGTCGCCGTGCGCGATGCGTCGGGCGCTGAGATCTACCGGTCGGGCGCCTTCGACGCCGCGCGCGGCGAGACCGACCCCGGCGCCGTGATCTGGCGCGAGGACTTCAACGACGCCGAGGGCAGGCGCATTCCCGATCACCTGACCTTCAACACGGCGACCGTCACCCACCTGCGCAAGGGCGTGCCGCCTAAGGGCGAGGACGCCGTCGCCTACGAGGTGCCGCTTCCGCCGGGGGCCGGCGGGGGGCCGTTCACTCTCGAAACCCGGCTCTGGTATCGCGTCGCCACCCAGGAATTCGTCTACAACACGTTGAAGACGGACCTGATCGTTCCACCCTTCGAGCTTGCGGCGGAGCGGTTCACCCTGCCTGCCGGGAAAGAGGCAAATCCATGATCGCTCCCGCCCTTCGCGCGCTCCTTCTCGCGCTGGCCGCCCTTTTCGCGGTCCTCGGGCCGGCGGTCGGGGCGGAGGCGCCCTGGCGCGACGCGGAGGCGTTGCGGGGGGAAAGCGCGCAGATCCAGCGGCGTCTGTTCCGCACGCCCGACACGGCCCTCCGGGCGGATGTCGCGGCGCGTCTGGAAAGGGTCCGCCGGCTCTGGGAAGAGCGTCTGCGGGCCGCCTATGCGCAGGCCGTGCCCTCCGCGGTCCCGTCGATGGACGAGGCGGTCGAGGCGTTTGCCGATGCTGCCGGGCGCTGGGACTCCGCCGCCTCGGCGGCTGCGGGCGCGCGGCTCTGGACCCGGCTGCTCGACGGGGCTTTTCGCGCGGGGCTTGCCCGGCTCGATGCGGGAGAGGCGGCGGCTGCGGCCGGCTGGCTCAACATCCGCGAATATGCCCGCACCTCCCGCGACACGGCCGCCAGCATCGCCCTGCGCGAGACGCTCGCCGGGCGGATGACGCCGGCGGAGGCGCGGCGCGTGATCGAGACGGAGCTGCTCGGCGTCTATGCCGGCGAATTGCGCAAGGCCGTCGCCGAGGCGCGCGGCCATCGCGCCGCCGGCTACGGTATCCAGCTCGCCGGGGCGCTGGCGCGGGCGGGCGGCCTGCACGCGCTCCTGTCGGAGAGCCTTGCGGCGCGGCTGGGCGCGCAGCCGGCGGGCCGGATCGCGCAGGCTTTCGCGCGGCTGGCGCCTCCGGACCGGCTGGAGGGCGCCGATCTGGAGGCGCTGCTCGCCGATATCGAGACGCGGCTTGCCACCTATGCGCCGGCGAGCCTTTCCCCGGAGGATCTGGACCGCAGGGTGCGCCTGCTGGCCCGCTTCGTGGCGCTGGTGCCGGTCGAATACGGCAAGGGCGTGCGCGACGGGGAGATCGTCATTCCCTTCGAATATTTCGAGGCCGGGCTTTTCCGCGACCGGGCGGCGATGCTGTTCGGCGACCTCGGATACGACCTGGCGGCCCGCGCGCCGCAATCCTTCGACAGGCTCTCGGCCATCCTGAAGGAAATGAAGGCGCTGATCGCGGACAGGGGCGACGGCGCGCGGGTCGAAAGCCTTGCGCAGGAGGCCGCGGGGCTGGTCGCCGCCGCTTATGGGAGCGATCTCTCGCAAGGGGGCTACGCGGCGGCGCTGTCGCTGCTGCCGGATATCCTCGACGAGGTGCGGCTTGCCGCCGAGGGCGGCGACTGGGAGGAGGCCGAGTTGAAGCGGCTGGAGGCCTATGCACTGTTCGACCCGGATATCGAGCAGCGCCTTATGCCCCGCGCGCCGGCCCTGGCACTGAGGATGGAGGCGGATTTCTGGGAAGGCAGCGTGGAGAATCCCGGCCTGGGGCGCATCCTGGCCGATCGCGGCCCTGACGGCGCCTTGAGGAGCGCCGTCGACCGCATGAAGACCGCGACGGGGGAGGCAGGACGCATCCTCGATACGAAGCTTTCGGGAACGGGGGCCTTCCTGCAATCGCTGGCGATCCTCCTGCGCGAGGGGCTGGAGGCGGTCCTTGTGCTTGCCTGCATGATCGGCGCGCTGAAGGCGAGCGGCCTTCCGGCACGCGGGGCCGGCGGCTGGCGTCTGCCGGTGGCGGGCGGCGTACTGGCCGCGCTCGGCGGATCCTTCGCCCTGTGGCTGGCCGTCGGCCGGCTGTTCACCCTCGGCACGCTCCAGCGGGAGCTTCTGGAGGGGCTTTCGGCGCTGGCGGCGGCGGCCGTGCTGCTCTACGTCACCCACTGGATGTTCCGCAAATCCTACGTCGGCGACTGGATCGGCGAGATCCGCCGGAAGGCGGCGGTGGCCGCGAAGGGGAGGGACGGCGGCTATCTAGGATGGCTCACCCTGTTCTCGCTGTCCTTCCTCGTCGTCTTCCGCGAGGGGTTTGAAACGGTTCTCTTCTACGAGGCGTTGCTGATCGACGCGCCGGCCCTGCCGGTGCTCGGGGGGCTTGCCGCCGGCGGCGTCCTGGCGGTCGCGGTGGGCTTTGCCATGCTGGGCCTGGAGGCGAAGCTGCCGATCGCGGCCTTCTTCCGCCTGACCGGCGGGCTGCTCGCCGTCCTGTGCGTCATGCTGGTCGGCAGCGGCGTGCGCGGCCTCCAGACGGCGGCGCTGGTTTCGGCGACGCCGGTGGCCTGGTTCCCGGCCCAACCCTGGCTGCAGCTCCATTTCGGCCTCTATCCCGTGGCTGAGGCGCTGCTCGCCCAGTCGGTCGTGGCCGGTTTCCTGATAGTTTCGCTGCTGCTCCGTCTCGTCAAACGCCGGAGGAAACATCTTCATCTCGCAGTTCGACGCGACTGACTGCCGTCTTCATGGTCGTGAGCCAATGCACGCGAGATACCTAACCGGCGGAGACCTTCCGTCCATCTGGCCAGACCTCAGCCCGGTTCTTGCCCCCATGAACATGGCTGTCAGAGAATGCGCGTTTCAGTCATATATTGGGATCGTGTTTGCAGGCAGGAGGAAATCGCATGGTATCCGCGCACGCGGCCGATGGGACCGGCACGCTCATCTCGGTCCTGGTCATCGAGGACGATGCGCCGACGCGCTGGCGGATCGTCGATGCCCTTTCGCGTGGCGGAGAATTCGACGTTGCCGAGGCGGCCACGGTCGCGGAGGCGCGCCAACGGCTCGGGGCAGGCGATCCCGATGTGCTCCTGACGGACCTACAGCTTCCCGACGGGAACGGAATGGAACTGATCCGCGATATCCGCCAGCGCAACCAGACGACGGAGATCATGGTCATCTCCATACTCGGGGACGAGCAGAGCGTGATCTCGGCCATTCTGCTCGGTGCGAACGGATATCTGCTCAAGGATGCATTCCCGGCCGATATCGCCGACACGGTTCGCGATCTCATGCGCGGTCATTCGCCGATTTCCGCCTCCATCGCCCGTTTCATCGTCCGGCGCACGCAGGGAAAGCCGGGGCAGGCGAGGCCGTCGGATCTCAACACGGCGAAGCTTACGCCGCGCGAGATCGACATCCTCTGGGGCATCGCGAAAGGCTTCAGCTATGCCGACATTGCCGATCATCTGGGTATTTCCCGGCAGACCGTTCCCGGCTACATCAAGACCATCTATCGAAAGCTGGAGGTGAACACCCGCGGCGAGGCGGTGTTCGAGGCTCTGCAGCAGGGTCTCATCAGGTTCTGAAGCCGTCCATGATCACGCATTCTTCCCTATCGAGTTCGAGCAGCCGCTGGATCGTCGGCTACTTCATCGCGCAGGTGGTCATCGCCTTCCTCTGCATCGTCCTCTTCTACCAGCCCGATCTGCCGTTGCCGCCGCCGGAATATCGCCTCATGCAAGGTGAGGTCGGCATCGACGGAAACACCTGGACCGAAACCAGCCTTCCGTATTACCGCCCTCGGGACATTTCCGATGACGTTCCGACCCTCATTCGGGCGCGGTTTGAGCGTTCTGCTGACGATGCGACGCGGACCTGGTCGATTTTCATCCCGCGGTTCACCAGCGGCCTGGAAATCATGGTGAACGGCACCGTCATTCTCGACAGCCGGCGCACGCCGTCACTGGGCCGCGTGGACAGGAACTTCGCGGTCATCGCCGCCATACCCGATACGCTGCTGCATAACGGCGTCAACGAACTCGTCGTCAGGTTGCATCTATGGGGTCCCTTGACCGGCTATCTCGCCACGCCCTATGTCGGGCCGGACGCCGAGTTGCGGCAAGCCTATGACAGTCGTGTCTTCCTTTTCGCCACGCTGCCGCTCGCGCTCGCCATCTGGCAAGCGATGGTCGGCATGATCCTCGGCCTGATCTTCCTCGCCCGCCGCCACGAGAAAGCCTATGGCTGGCTGGCGGCGGCCATGGTGGTGGGAACGGCGCAGCACTTCATTCCCTTGCCCGCATCGCCCCTGCTGCACGGTCTGCTCGGGGCTTCCGGCACGCTTGAATGCGCGCTGTCCGTGCATTTCGCCGCCCATCTCACCGGCCTGCGGATCACCCCCTGGGGCCGGGTCCTGTTCCTGCCTGCCGCGCTCATCGTCCTGGCCTCGACCTTCGGGTCGCTTGCATTGTTGCGCGTGGTCTACAGTCTGGTCGGCCTGCCGAGCATCGGCCTCTTTGTCTTCATGGTCGCGGCCATTCTGGGAAGGGCGGCGATCCGCGAGCAGGACTGCAGCTTCGCCTATCTCGGATCGACGCTGAGCATCGTCGCCGTTTTCTGGGTCCATGACGCGCTGACCGCGGTGGATGTCCTGCCTGGAGAGCGCATCCTGCTCGGGCGTATTTCCTATTCCACCGTACTGGTCGCAATCGGCCTCGGCCTGACATGGCGTTTCGTGCAGGCGCTGAACCAGGCTGACAATTTCACCGCGCAGCTTGTCGACCGGGTGCGCGAGAGCGAGGAGAAGCTTCGCGCCTCCTTTGCGCGGGAGGAGGAGCAGAATCGCAAGGAGACGCTCGCCGCCGAGCGCGGGCGGCTGATGCACGATCTCCATGACGGTCTGGGCGGCCAACTCGTCAGCATCGTCGCGATGGCCGAGCAGACGGGAAAGGCGCAGATCGGCGACGCGGCGCGCGGGGCGCTGAGGGATCTCCGCCTCGTCATCGATGCGATGGAGGATGTCGAGGGCGACCTCATGCTCGTCCTCGGTTCGTGGCGCGAGCGCATGGCGGCGCAGTTGCGCGCCCACGATATTACCCTGTCGTGGCAGGTGTTGAGGCCGGAAGGCCTGCCGATCTTTCCCGACCTGCGTCCATGGCATGTCATCCAAATCGTCCGCCTGCTCGACGAAGCCGTGACCAACGCGATCAAGCATTCAGGCGCCGGGACGTTGAAGGTGGTGGTCGACACGATCGCCGACGGTGCGGCCATCACCGGGGGCAGCATCGTCATCGAAGACGACGGAAACGGTTTCGATGCAAAGAGCATCCCCGCCGGCGCCGGGCACCGGCTGGGGACGGGGAGGGGACTGGTCAATATGAGGAAGCGTGCCGAATTCTGCGGGGCCACGCTCGGCATCGCGTCTGGCGCCACAGGCACGCGTATCGCCCTGTGGCTGCCAGTATCAATCGGTGCCGTCGCGTCTACCGACGGCCGACCCGGTTGACGGGCCCGCCACGATTCGTCGGCGTTCCGGCGCGGCAGCCGACCGGCACGCCCGGCGCGGTGCAGTGGACGACGCGCGCCGGACGGCGTGCGACGCAACCGACGGGCACGCCCGCGGCGGTGCAATAGACGACGACCGGTGTCGGCCTCACCACGCATCCCTTGGGTACACCCACGCTCTTGCAATAGACGACGGCTGCGGCCGCCGGCTCGGGAAACGGCCCGGATGCGGTGAAGCCCGTCGCCAATATCAAGGCGAGCGCGCCGCGCAGGACGACCTTTCTGGATGTCATGCTGTTTTCCTCCTGTTCGATGAGCACCCGAATCCCGATGGGTGCGGGGCGCACCATGATCGAAACCGGTGGCCGGGGCATGCCATGTTCATGGGGGGCAATGCAGGCGATACGGGCCGGACTTCCCGATTTCGTGATTTTCGAGGCGAGCCTCCCCATGAACATGGGATGGTCGAGGCGGACGTGCCTGTTAAACCTCCTCCGGCCGGTGGATGCGGCTCGGGGAACGGGGATTTCGGAGGATCACGACCGCGGCATATATGCCTCGCGGTGATCGACAGCCCGCCCCCGCCCCGGGCATGCAACCGGCAGGAATTAGAGCCGTATCGCCATCGACCGGCGAATACCCGAAAGCACCGAGGAGAGAATACCATGTCCTTCATCAAGACCACGCTGCCCGCCATCGCGCTTGCCATGAGCGCCGTCGTCGCGCCCGCCATGGCCCAGCAGGAGCTCTTTCTGTCAGCCGATGCGAACGGCGACACGCAGCTCGACAAGGCCGAATTCCGCACGTTCATCGACGGGCTCGCCCAATCCGGCAAGCCCGTCGCGCAGAAGATCAAGGCTGCGGGTCGCTACGACATGGCCTTCGGCCGCATCGACAAGAACAAGGACGGCGTCGTTTCGCCGGACGAGCTCAGTTCGCTGAAGTAATCGGCGCAATCATCCAGCCACACGGGAGAAGAACAATGTGCCGGTCTCTCAGAACCGTCGCGATCCTTCTGTTCGTCGGAGCCCTCGGCGGCGAGGCCGTCGCCGGGGATGCTCTCCGCAAAGTCGTCGTCGGGCGACCGACGGCCCAGCAGATGACGCGCTACCTACACTCGACCGGCACCTTGCAGGCGGTGAACACCGTGGATCTGGTTGCGCGCGTGTCCGGAACGCTGGAGAAGGTGAACTTTCCCGACGGCGCCGAGGTCAGGAAGGGCGACGTGCTCTTCGTGATCGAGCAGGAGCCCTACAGGATAAGCCTTGCAAGCGCGGAAGCCGAGCTTTCCCAGACCCGGGCGACCCTCACCAAGGCAAAGGCCAACCTTGCCCGGCAGGACGAGCTTGCCAGCAAGCAGGTGGCGACTGCCGCGGCCCGGGAAGCGGCCTTTGCCGACCATGAAGTGGCGAAGGCCCAGGTCACGGCGGCGGAGGCGCGGCTGAGGACCGCGAAGCTCAATCTGGACTATACCGAGATCCGCGCGCCCTTCGACGGCCTGCTTGCCGCCCGCACCATGGACGTCGGGGCCTACGTGAATGCCGCCGCTACTCCGAAGCTCGCGACGCTGATCCAGCCCGACCCGATACATGTGGTCTTTTCCGCCAGCGAGCCGCAGGTCATCGAGATCCGCAAGAAACTGGCCCAGCGCGGCATGACGGTGAAGGATCTCGGGACGATCCGGGCGGAGCTCGGTCTCCAGACGGAGAAGGATTATCCCCACTCAGCCAAGCTGGACTATATCGCGCCCGATCTCGACGTCGCGTCGGGCACGATCGCCATCAGGGCGCGCATTGACAACGCGGATCGCCTGTTCTCGCCGGGAATGTTCGTGCGCGTGCGCCTTCCCCTCGTTCGACGCCCGGTGCTCGCCATCCCGGAAACCGCGGTCGGTAGCTCGCAGCAGGGGCACCTTGTGCTCGTCGCCGATGAAGAGGACCGCATTGCCGTCCGCCGGGTCGTCGTCGGCGATCCGCTACCGGACGGGATGCGCGAGATCGTGAAGGGGCTCGCCGCTTTCGACCGGGTGATCGTCCAGGGCGCCGGCGGCGTCCGCATCGGCGAGACGGTCGCCGTGGTCGATCGTCTCTAGAGCGCAGTTCGATCCGATTAAATCAGATCGGCGCTTCAAAACCTTGTTTTTGAAGCATGATCCCATCGATCCTCGTTTTTCGCGGGTCGGATCATGCTCCAGCTCCCGTAACCCGATCGGACTGCCATGATAGCCAGGTTCTTCATAGATCGCCCCGTGCTTGCCAATGTGATTGCGCTCCTGACGATCGTGCTGGGGCTCGTATCGCTCGTCCGGCTGCCGGTCGCGCAATATCCCGACATCGTTCCCCCGTCCGTTCAGGTGACGGCCCGCTATCCGGGGGCGAACGCGGAAACGATCGTGCGCGACGTGGCGCTGCCGATCGAGCAGAGGGTCAACGGCGTGGAAGGCATGCTCTACATGCAATCCACCGCCACGAGCGACGGCGCCTACGCGCTGACGGTCACCTTCGCCATCGGTACGGACCCCGACGAGGCGCAGATCCTCGTGCAGAACCGGGTGGCCGGTGCGCTGCCCTCCCTGCCGGATGCCGTGCAGGCGCAAGGCGTGCAGACCGCGAAGCGCTCGACGGCGATCCTCGCCATCGTCGCGCTTTCCTCCTCGCAGCCCGATCACGACAGCCTGTTCATGGCGAACTACGCGACGATCAACGTCATCGACCAGATCGCCCGTGTTCCCGGCATCGGTAACGTCACCGTGTTCGGTTCCGGTCAGTATGCCGTGCGGATATGGATGGATCCGGAACGTCTTGCCACGCGGGGATTGGTGCCGGCCGACATCATCGCCGCCATAAACAAGCAGAGCCGCTCCACCTCCGCCGGACAGCTCGGCCTGCCGCCGGTGCCGGCCGGCCAGAACTTCCAGTACACGCTGAAGCTCGATTCCCGGCTCACCGACGTTCCCGCCTTCGAGGATATCATCGTGCGGGCTGCGGAAAACGGGCAGGTGCTGCGGCTGCGCGACGTGGCGCGCGTCGAGCTCGGCGCCCAGCAATACAACCAGGATTTTGCCATCGACGGCCGGCCGGCGGCCGGCCTCGCGCTCTTCCTGCTGCCCGAGGCGAATGCTCTTGAGACGATCGAGCGCGTGAAGGTCAAGATGGAGGAGCTGTCGTCGCGCTTTCCCGAAGGCATGAGCCATTCCGTTCCCTTCGACACGACGCTTTTCGTCTCCGCCGCGGTGGACGATGTCTATCACACGCTGGTGGAGGCGGCGCTCCTCGTGCTCTTCGTGATCCTCGTCTTCCTTCAGGACTGGCGCGCCACGCTGGTGCCGGCGACGACCGTGCCGGTGACGATCATCGGCGCCTTCGCCGCGCTGGCGATGTTCGGCTTCTCGATCAATCTCTCCACCCTGTTCGCGATCATTCTTGCGATCGGCATCGTGGTGGACGACGCGATCATCGTCGTGGAGGCTGCCGCCAAGCACCTGGAGGCGGGAAAGGGGCCGCGAGAGGCGGCGGCGCTCGCCATGCAGGAGCTGACGGGGCCGATCCTCGGGATTACGCTGGTGCTGCTGGCCGTCTTCCTTCCGGCCGCCTTCCTGCCGGGCCTGAGCGGCGAGATGTACAAGCAGTTCTCGCTGGTCATCGCCGCTACCGCGCTCATCAGTGCCGTCAATGCGATGTCCCTGAAGCCCGCGCAATGCGCGCTCTGGCTGAAGGCGCATCCGCCGGGTCGAAGGCGAAACATCTTCTATCGCGGCTTCAACCGGGTCTACGACGCCTGCGAAAACGTCTATGCCGGGTTCATCCGCAACATGGTCCGGGCGAGCCTCGCCGTGACCGTCGTCGCCGTCCTGCTGGCGGGCTTCTCCGTCTATCTGCTGTCGCGCGTGCCGACCGCCTTCCTGCCGGTGGAGGACCAGGGATACTTCCTCGTGTCGGTTCAACTGCCGGAAGGCGCCTCGCTGGAGCGCACGCGCACAGCGCTCGAAGACGTGCGCAAGAGAACGGCCACGGTGGAGGCGGTGGAGACCGTGATCGCCATCAGCGGTCTTTCCGCCATCAACAGCAATGCCAGCCAGGCGAATGCCGGCGTCGCCTACGTCATCCTCAAGGACTGGAGCCAGCGCAAGAAGGGCGAGGACTTGCTGTCGCTCTACAAGTCGCTTTCGGATCTGACGGCCAGCCTTCCGGACGGCGAGGCCATCGTTCTTCCACCGCCGCCGATCCAGGGTATCGGCAATGCCGCGGGCTTCGCGATGCAGGTGGAGGCGCAGGATGGTCGCTTCGACTATGCGGCCCTGCAGGAGGCGGCGCGGTCGATCGTGGAGGCGACGGGCGGCAACCCCGCCTTCCGGCAGGCCTTCACCGCCTTCAGGGCGGATGCGCCGCAGTTCGCCCTCGCCGTCGACCGCACCAAGGCCGAGACGATGGGGCTCGATCTCGGCAGCGTCTACGACACGGTCAGCCAGTTCATCGGGTCTTCCTATGCGGGCCAAGTCAACCTGTTCGGGCGCGTCTTCCAGGTCTATGTGCAGGCCGAGCCGGACAAGAGGATCTCGCTTTCGGACCTCCAGGCCTTGCGCATCCGCGGCAAGTCCGGCGAGATGGTGCCTCTCGGCTCCCTCGCCGACATCAGGGAGGTGACCGGCCCCTCGCTGATCAGCCTCTACAATCTCTACCCCGCCGCGCAGATCATCGGCACGCAGGCGCCGGGCTACAGCACCGGCCAGGCGCTGGACGAACTGGAGCGGATCGCCGGGGAACTGCTGCCGCGTGATTTTTCGACCGAGTGGACCTCGGTCTCCTATCAGGAGCGCGAACTCGGCGGGCAGATCTATCTCGTCTATGCGCTCAGCCTGCTGCTCGTCTACTTCGTTCTCGCCGGGCAATACGAAAGCTGGTACGCACCTGTCTGCGTCATCGCGACGGTGCCGCTCGCCCTCGTCGGTACGGCGGCGACGCTGCTTGCCGTTGGCGCGGCGGTCAATCTCTATACGCAGATCGGTCTCGTATTGCTGATCGCGCTTTCGGCGAAGAACGCCATTCTCATCGTCGAGACGGCCCGACATATGCGCCTGCACGAGCGCCGCAGCATCCTCGAGGCTGCCGTCGATGCCGCGCGAAGCCGTTTCCGCCCGATCCTAATGACGTCGATCGCCTTCATCCTCGGTGTGGTCCCGCTCGTGCTCCAGACCGGGGCGGGGGCAAGCGCGCAGAAGTCGATCGGTATCGCCGTGCTGACCGGCATGCTCGGCTCCACCTGCCTCACCGTCGTCTTCGTTCCCTCGCTCTTCGTGGTGATGCAGCGTCTGGAAGAGAGATTGAAGCGGCGATCTGATGCAGAGTTGGCAAACGAGAACACCTGACGGGGAGAAATCCGCCGGCGAGGGGAAGATCAGCGAATGGAGAATATGATGCTCGGGAAAGCCCTCCTCGCAATCGGCCTGCGTCCGTGATCGGGCGCGATGCGGCAGCTTGATCCAGCCGGGAGGATCGCTTACCGGGACTGGCGCGCCGCGAATGAATTTCCGGTCGCTGCGCAATGGGCGGACAGGAGACACGCATGGACTTTCCCGATTTCTTCAGTAAGGCATCCATGGTGTATGAAACGCTGGCGGTGTTCCTCGCTGCATCGGCGAGTGGCGTCATGTGCGCAGCGGAGGCGGTGATCGGATGCTGAAGGATCGTTTGCGCCTGGTTCTCGTCGAGCAGGCCCGGGCCGGCGAGCCGGTCACCTACAGGGAGCTTGCCGATCGGCTTGGCCTGACCCCGCCGCAAACCATTCAGCGCATCGCGCAGGCGCTGGAAACCCTCATGGCGGAGGATGTGATGGCGGGTCGGCCATTGCTTGCAGCGCTTTGCGTCAGCCGGTTGCAGCAAAGGCTGCCCGCCCGCGGCTTCTTCATCACGGCCGAGGCCCTGGGCGTTCTCACGGAAGATCCCGAGGGCCCGGAGGCGCGTAGCTTCCATGAGAAGGAACTTCAGCGCGCGCTCGCCTATTACGGCCGGCCATAGGTGCACGCGTGGGCAAGTTCCAGTTTTACCCGCCGATAGGCCTCGGGGTCTGGTTCTGAGCGCCGGTCAATCCTAAAACTCCTCCCAGCTTTCATCCTGCGGCTGGGGCAGGCGGAGCGCGGCGGATTGCGCTCCCCCGGAGACGGTTTTCAGCGCAGGCGCGGTCTTCGGTCGGCCGATCGCGGCGTAGTGCGGAGCCAACGGCACGGCCTTGGCCGCCGGTTGCGTCTGCGCGTGCCCGCTCACGGCCAGTTTGAAGCGGGAGACGAGGCGTGAAAGCTCCTCGGCCTCCCGGGCCAGGCTGTGGCTCGCGGCGGTCGACTGCTCGACCATCGCCGCGTTCTGCTGGGTGACCTGATCCATCTGGTTGACCGCCGAATTCACCTCGCCGAGGCCGGTCGACTGCTCGCGCGCCGAGGCGGCGATCTCGGTGACCAGGCCGGTGATCTCGCCGACCTGCACGACGATCTTCTCCAGCGCCGTGCCGGTGCGGCCGACGAGGTCGACGCCCTGGTCCACCTGCTGGGTCGAGGTCGAGATCAGGCCCTTGATCTCCTTGGCGGCTTCCGCCGAACGCTGCGCCAGCGCGCGCACTTCCGATGCGACGACGGCAAAGCCCTTGCCCGCTTCGCCGGCACGCGCCGCCTCGACGCCGGCATTGAGCGCCAGAAGGTTGGTCTGGAAGGCGATTTCCTCGATCACGCCGATGATCTGGCCGATCTGCTGCGAGGATTTCTCGATCTCTGCCATCGCGGCGACGGCTTCGCGCACCACCTGGCCCGATTCCTCGACGCCGATGCGGGCTTCGCCGGTCACGGTCGAGGCCTGCGACGCGCCGTCGGCGGTGGTCTTCACCGTCGCGGTGATCTGGTCGAGGGCCGCGGCGGTCTCTTCCAGGCTCGCGGCCTGCTGTTCCGTGCGCCGCGACAGGTCGTCGGCGGCCTGGCTGATCTCCGCAACGCCGCTGCGCATGGAACCCGAGGCCTGCGCGATCATGTTCAGGACGTCGTGGAGCGCTGCGATCGCCTTGTTGAAGTCGTCCTGCAGCTTGCGATATTCGGAGGCGAACTCCTCCTCCAGCCGGAACGTGAGGTCGCCGGCCGCGAGCCTCTCGAGCCCCTCGCCGAGAGCGGCGACTA
This sequence comes from Shinella sp. S4-D37, assembly GCF_040812195.1. Classification (NCBI taxonomy): domain Bacteria; kingdom Pseudomonadati; phylum Pseudomonadota; class Alphaproteobacteria; order Hyphomicrobiales; family Rhizobiaceae; genus Shinella; species Shinella sp. S4-D37. The sequence goes on from NZ_JBFNXL010000004.1 coordinate 26,921, forward strand.
CGGCAGCCTGCCGCTGTGCGTGGTCGGCGCTGATCATGGCGTTGCGCCGCCGCTCGGCCTCGCCCGCCTCGCGCTGCTCGCCGGCCTCGCGCTCCGCCGCCAGCCTGGCCGCGGCATTGTTGCGGAACACCTCGACCGCACGGGCGATCTCGCCGAGTTCGTCGCGGCGCCCGCGATCCTGCTGCGAGAGTTGCAGTTCGAGGTCGCCGCCCGCAAGCGCGGAGATGACCTTGTGGATGCGGGCCAGCCGCTTCAGCACGCTGTTGCTGACGTAGAACCAGGCAATGCCGGCGGAAACGAGAAGGCTGAACACGGCCAGCACGATCAGATAGAATCGCGCGCTTCCCAGGGTCTCCTGCGAGGCGGTGAGGAAGGTCTCGGAGCGCGCCTGCGTTGCCTGCACCAGGTCCTGCACGCTGCCGGTGAGGCTGGTGGCGCGGTCCTGGAAGTCGCCCACCAGCTGGTTGACGGCCGTGAGCGCCGCGATCTCCTCGTTGCGAACCTGGAAGATGGTGCGCTCGCCGCGCCCGGGCGCCGTGAGCGCCGCGATGCGGGTCGTGAGCGCCTCGCTCACGGCGTCGGACGGAAGGGAGGCGATCGCCTTGTCGATCTTGTTGGCGGAGGCCGTGAAGCGGTCGCGCAGCGTCACGAGCACGCTGCCGCTTCCGGCCAGCGACGCCTCGGCGAAGATGCCGAGCGTCTGGTTGGCCTCGGCGCGCAGCGCCCAGGCGTTGTGAAGCTGGACGAGCTGGATGTCGGCGAGCCGCTGGGCGTTGGCGGCGAGCCCGTCGGCGCCGGCCGCGCCCGCAAGCCTTTCCAGGCCCATGTGCAGGTCGAAGCCGGCATTGTCGATCACCGGCGCCATCACCTCGGTCAGTGCCGAATGGGCGGCGAGGGCGGCCCGCGTCATGCCGAGACGCTCGTCGCGCAGGCCGAACTGGGCGGTCTTCCGCTCGGTCAGCTCCTCGCCGGTGCGCATCAGGCCACCGAGCCGTTCGGCGAGCCCCGAGATGGTCGCCTCGTCCAGCCCGCGCTCGCGCAGCGTGCCGATCTGCTCCTCCAGCGCCTTGCCCTTCTCGACGATGCTGGACGCGAGGGTGGTGAGCGTCGCCGCGTCGTCGGCGATCGCGATGCCGGAGGCAAGCGCCGCCACCTCGCTCGAAAGGCCGGCGATCGACAGGGCCCGCTCCATCTGCGGCAGGCTCTCGCCGGCCACCTGGGTGAAGCTGGCGTCGATGGCAATGAAGGAGCGGTAGCTGACGAAGCAGGCCGCCAGCGTCAGGCCGGTGACCACCACGAAGGCGCCGATCAGCCGCGCCTTGATGCCGAAGCGCGCCGCATCATCCTTGGACGAACGGGAAAGGAAAGAAAATGCCATTGTCGTTCTCCTCCTCAACCGATCGCCGTCACGGCGCTGAACGTGCCGTTTGGCCGGATCACCGTCAGCCACACGTCGTCCGCGCCCTGGTTGTTGGTCTCTCCATAGCTGAGCTTCATCCCGCCGAGATCGAAGGCGCCGCCGCCCGTGACCGCCGCGAGGAACGCCTCGCGGGTCGGTTCCCCGGATATCCGTTCGAGTGCCGCGACCGTCAGCCGGCCGGCGATGTAGCCTTCCAGCGAGACGAAGCCCGGCGACCCGTCGGCATCGAGAGCCTTGAGCGCGGCCTGGTAGTCGGCCACCAGCGGGATCGACGTGTCCTCGGGAAACGGCACGACCTGGGTGACATAGACGCCGTCGCCGGCAGGTCCCAGCGCCTTGGCCAAGGCGTCGCTGCCGACGAAGGAGATGTTGATGAAGCGCGAGCGGAAGTCGATGCTGCGCGCGAGCTTGATGAAATCCGCACAGGGACCGTAGGTGCCGATCATGATGACGGCGTCGGGCTTCTGGCGACGGATCTCGATCAGCGCCATCTTCACGGCCGTGGTGTTGCGCTCGAAGGTGGCCTCGGCCACCAGCGTCATGTCGCGCTTGCCCATGGCCATGCGCGTGCCGGTGAGGCCGGCGCGTCCGAACGCATCGTCCTGATAGAAGATGGCGATCCGCTTCGCGCCGAGATCGCGGGTCAGCCGGTCCACCATTACTTCCGTTTCCTGGTAGTAGGAGGCGCGCACGTTGATGACGTTGGGCTTGTGCGGGTTGCGCAGCGATTCGACGCCCGTGAACGGACCGATGAAGGGGACGCCGGCCGCCGCGGCGATCGGCTGGGTAGCATTGGAGGTGGGCGTGCCGACCGGGCCGATCAGGGCGAAGACCTTGTCCTCGTCGATCAGCGTGTTGACGGCGGTGATCGCCCGCGATGGCTCGTAGCCGTCGTCGATGGTCTTCAATTCGAGCGTCCGGCCGCCGACGCCGCCCCGGGCGTTGGCCTCGCCGAAAGCCGCGAGGATACCCTGCCGCATGCCGATGCCGAGCGCGGCCGCCGGTCCCTCGAGGGGAGCGGCCTGTCCGAACAGGATGCGCCCGGCCCCGAGGCCGGATTGCGCGCCGGCCGCGGATGGCGAAAGCATCATCCCGGCCACACCGGCGGCTGTGAGCCTGAACACGTCACGTCTGTTGAAATGCGGCATCTCGATCCTCCTCGGCTAGAAACACCGGCTTTGCCGCAGGATAGCGGGCGGTGCCGGCATGCTCATAAGGCCGCGTCCTTTGACGGTGAGGGTGCCCGATAATGAAAACGGTGCTGGCTGCGTGTCTGCGGTCGACAAGCATTCGTCAAAGGCAGGCAATCCGCATGCGACTGCACAGACATGCCGGCCAGACAGGTGGCCTCATGCCATTCAAGTGAAAAGTCCCCAACCCGCCTGCAACCTAAGTATTATATAAAGCTTGTGTAAAGGTTAACTGCAGGTTTTTTTGTCCCGGCATCGTTACGACCACGAGCCGGAAGCGCGCCAACATCCATGTCGGGCAGGGCCTGAGGGGCCTATGCGAACCGACCACCCGAAGCTACAAGGGGCTCCACATGGGTCCTGCTTGTATGATCGAAGGGTGACATGGTTCGGAAAAGGGCGACTTTGAAGGATGTGGCGGCGCTGGCCAATGTGTCGCGCGCAACGGCCGCCCGGGCTCTCAACAGTTACGGCTATGTCGGCGACGAAACCGCCCAGAAGGTCCAGGCGGCCGCGGAGAAGCTCGGCTATCGCGGCAACCGCCTGGCGCAGGCGCTTCGCAGCGGGCAATTGCCGATCGTCGGCTGCATCCTCGGCGATATTCAGAACCCGTTCTTCGCCCGCATCGCGCACGATATCGAGGTCCTCGCCCGCGAGTGCGGGCACAATCTCGTCATCGGCAGCAGCGAGGAGGAACTGGCGCAAGAGATCTCCCTTCTGGCGAGCCTCCGGTCGCTCAGCATCCGCGGCTTCATCGTCGCGCCGACCTCGGAGGGTGACAACGCCCATCTGAAGGGCCTCATCGCCGAGAACGTGCCGCTGGTGCTGATCGACCGTGTTGCCGAGGACGTCGATTGCGACAGCGTCGTCGTCGACAACGAGGGCGGCGCCCGCAAGGCCGTCGAATACCTGATCGGCATGGGCCATAGCCGCATCGGCCTGCTGCAGGACGACATGCGCATCTTCACCTCGCGCGAGCGCATGAGCGGCTATCGGTCGGCGCTTGCCGCCGCCGGGATCGCGGCCGACGACCGCATGGTCGCCGTGTCGCAATCCACCGTGGAGCACGCGGTGGATGCGACCATACGGCTCTTCAGCCAGAAAAGCCCGCCGACGGCGCTTTTCACCGTCGACAGCCTGATGACCCAGGGTGCCCTCCTGGCCTTCCGTTCCATGGGCGCCACCATCCCGCACGACGTCTCGCTCATCGGTTTCGACGACTTCAATCTGGCGACGTTTACCGATCCGCAGATCACCGTCGTCTCGCAGCCCGTCTCCGAAATCGGCCGCGCGGCCGCCCGGGTGCTGTTCGAAAGGCTCGCCGGAAAGGACGAGCCGCCGCAGAAAATCCGCTTTGAAACCAAGCTGATAGTTCGCGGCTCCGTCAGCCGCCGCAGCGGCGGCTGAGCGCCGCGAACCCCGCCTCAAAAAAAATCGGGACGCCCACTTGCCTGCGCGAAAGTCTTGTGCGCTAAATATATGTGAGATCGATCTCACATCGCTTCAAAAGATTATTCGCGCAGGGACGCCACCTCGCTTCGGAGGCGATTTCGCGCAGCGCAAACCGGGAAGGTACAAATGCTCAATTTCGATAGAGATCGCTTTGTGAAGATACAAAGCGGCGCAGTCGCCATCGCCGACGACATGCGTGCCCTGATGCGCGGTCTGCTCGACGACGGTCTGGAACGCATCTTCTTCATGGGGACCGGCGGCGTGCAGTTCCTCACCCAGCCGGCCATCGAGCTTGCGCGTGCTTCGACGGTCTTCCCGGTTTCGGCGGCCTATCCCGCCCAGGTCGTGCTGGAGCCCCCGGCTGGCCTGAACGAGAAGGCGCTGGTCGTCCTGCCTTCGCTGTCGGGCACCACCAAGGAAAGCGTGCAGCTCCTGTCCTTCCTCAAGGAGCGCGGCGTCAAGACGCTGTCGCTCACCGGCCACAAGGACACGCCGCTCGGCCGCGACGCCGACCACAACGTCACCAATTTCGCCGAGGACGACACCTCCTCGGAATCCTTCTACCTGCAGACCCTGATCATCGTTCTCGCGCTTCTGGCCGAGCGCGGCGAATATCCCGATTTCGATGCGACGGTGGCCGAGCTCAAGCTGCTGCCGGAACTTCTGGTTTCGGTGAAGGAGGGCTACGAGGCGAATGCCGCGGCCCTCGCGAGGGACATCAAGGACGAAACCTACCACATCTTCACGGGCGCGGGCGCCGCGTGGCCGCAAGCCCACTATTACGGCATGTGCATTCTGGAGGAGATGCAGTGGATCCGCACCCGCCCGGTCCATGCGTCGGACTTCTTCCACGGCACGCTGGAACTGGTCGAGCCGGGCGTCAGCCTGTTCATCTTCAAGGGCGAGGACGCCTGCCGGACGCTCACCGAGCGTGTCGAGAATTTCGCCCGGCGCTACACCGACAAGGTGCGTGTCCTCGATGCGGCGTCCGCCAGCCTGCCGGACGTTTCCGCCAAGACCCGCAGCCTGATTTCCCCGGTCATCCTCGCGACCATGCTGGAGCGCCTGAGCGCTCATCTGGAGGTCCTGCGCGATCACCCGCTGACGACGCGCCGCTACTACAAGCGCGTCGAATACTGAGGTCCGCCCGGTCCGGCGAGGGCGCCGGACCGGGTTTTCCCGCCTTGCATGCCCCAGGAAACGAAAAAAGAGAGGAACTGCGAAATGAAGATCAACACGTTCTTGAGCACGACAAGCCTCGGGTCGCTTGTCGCGGCCGCATTCGTCATCGGCGGCGTCGGCGGCGCAGGCGCGGCCGATCCGGTCGTTGCCGATCCCGATGCCGCGGTCGAATATTCCGGCACGATCAGCGTGCTGACGAAGTTCGGCCTGCAGCAGCTTTCCCCTTTCTTCGTCGATGCCGCCCAGGAATACGAAAAGCTGCATCCCGGCGTGAAAGTGGAGCTTATCCAGGAGAGTGACGACAGCGTGAAGGGCAAGACGAAGGCGCTGGTGGCGTCCAACTCGCTGCCCGACGTCTATTTCACCTGGACGGGAAGCTGGGGCGAGAATTTCGTGCGCGGCAACCGCGCCGTCGACCTGACGCCGGTCATCGGGCCGGAGACCGAATGGGGCAAGACGCTCGCCACCGCCGCCGTCTCCGCCTTCCAGTACAACGGCAAGCTCTACGGCATTCCGCTTTATCTCGACGCCAAGTTCATGGGCTATAACAAGAGCCTGTTCGAAAAGGCGGGCGTTTCCGAGCCCAAGACCTTCGACGAGCTCCTGAGCGCCTGCGCGGCCCTCAGGCAATCCGGCGTCACGCCGGTTTCCTTCGGCAACAAGGAAGGTTGGCCGGGCGTGCACTATGCGGGCCAACTGCTCGCCTACAACGTGCCGCAGGCGACGCTCGAAAAGGATTTCGTCCCGGCCACGGCGGAATTTGCCGATCCCGGCTACGTCGCCAGCCTGGCGCAGTTCAAGAAACTGATCGACGAATGCTCCGACGGATCGGGCACGAACGGATCCTCCTATGCCTCGGCCCTGCAGCAGTTCAGCAACGGCCAGTCCGCCATGTATTACCAGGAGATCATCGAGTTCGATCAGGCAACGGCGGACGGCGCGCTGAAGCGCGAGGACTTCGGCTTCTTCAAGCTGCCGGTGCCTGCCGACGCCAAGGGCGACGTCAAGTCCATCGAGGGTGCGCCCGAAGGATACATGATCAGCGCCGCCTCGAAGAACGTTCCGCTGGCGATCGATTTCATGCGGTTCGTCACCTCGGCCGACAACGGCAAGGTGCTTTCGGCACCGCCCTACGGCCAGCCGAGCGCGACGGTGGGCGGTTACTCCGCCGATGCCATGAACCCCGCGGTCGTCGACGGCCTGAAGGTGATCGCCGATTCCTCCTATCTCATGCCCTGGCTCGACACGGCCAATCCGCCGCGCGTGGCGGCCGCCTGGCTTTCGGGCCTCCAGGCGCTGATCGGCGGCACCATGACCCCTGAAGAGGTCATGGGACGGGTCAAGGAAGCGGCGGCTTCGTCCAAGTAGGAACGGGCCGGCGATGACTGTCATGAAGCAAGACTACAAGGGTGGAGCCGTCAAAATCGGCTCCACCGGGCCGGGCCGGCCTGAAAAAGACCGGCCCGGCCCGATTGCCGGAATCCTGTCCTTCCGCTGGGTCCTGATCGCCTTCGTCCTGATCCTGTGGTTCGTCTATTACCCGATCGTCGACAACTTCTTCGTCAGTACGCGGAACCAGGACATCTTCACGGGGCAAACCGACTTCGTCGGGCTCGACAATTACCGGCGCCTGCAGGGCGACCCGGTCGTCTGGACGGCGATCGTCAACAACACGCTTTATGCCGTCATCTCCGTCATTTTCCAGGTTTTCGGCGCGTTCGTGCTCGCTGCGCTCATCGAGGGACTGAGCGAGGAGAGATGGCGCCGGTTCTGGCGTGCCGTCTATTTCATACCCTCGGCCATCTCGATCACCGTCACCGGCCTCCTGTTCTATTTCATCTACCAGCCCGATATCGGCCTTCTGGATTCGGCGTTGACGCAGATCGGGCTTGCGGACTGGTCGCGCGCCTGGCTCGGCGAGGAGGGAACCGCGATCTACGCCATCATCGCCATGAGCCAGTGGCAGGGTTTCGGATATTCCACGCTGCTGTTCGCCATCGCGATCCAGAAGATCCCGCGCGAACTCTACGACGCGGCGATCATGGACGGCGCGGGAACCTGGCGGCGCCTGTGGAACATCACCTTTCCGCTGACGCGCGAAATGACCGGCCTCATGGTGATCGTTACCATCACCGGCGCCTTCCAGGTCTTCAACGAGGTCATGGTGATGACCGGCGGCGGGCCGAACAACAGCAGCCAGGTGCTGGGCACATGGCTCTACCAGCAGGGCTTCATCGAGAACGACTTCGGCTACGGCGCGGCCATCGCATCGGTCATCTTCGTCATCACGCTCATCACCGGCTTCGCGCAGCTGTGGTACACCAAGCGACGGAGGGTCGATCTGTGAGCACGTCCTCTCACCTCCGGGAAACCGGGCGCACCGATTTCGCCGCCGTACTGGCGAAGGTCTGCCTCGTCACCTTCCTCGTCAGCCTCGGCATCGTCGTGCTCTATCCGCTGTTCTGGATGGCGCTGAACGGCTTCAAGACCAATGCCGAGATCTTCGGCAATCCGTTCGCGCTGCCGGGCGGCTTCAGCATCGCCAACTACATCTCGGCCTGGAACCAGGGCATCCGCAACTACATCGCCACGAGCATCATCGTCACCCTGGGCTCGGCCGTCTGCACGGTGCTGGTCAGCGCCTGGACTGCCTATGGCCTCACCCGCTCGAAACTGCCGGGAAAGCCGTTCTTCGTCGGCATCGTGCTCGGTGGCCTCATGCTCAGCCCGACCGTCGCGGTCATCCCGCTCGTGCGCATGATGCAGGAGCTTGGCCTCTACAACACCTATTGGGCGCTGATCATCCTCTACACCGCGTTCCGCATTCCCTTCACGACCTTCCTCATTCGCGCCTACATGCTCGGCCTGCCGCGGGACCTCGACGAGGCGGCCATCATGGACGGAGCGAGCGAGGGCCAGATCTTCTGGCGGGTGACGCTGCCGCTGTGCAAGCCGATCCTGGTCTCCTGCGTGATCCTGCATGTGCTCTTCGCGTGGAACGAATATCTCTTCGCCATGATCTTCACCAGCGGCGCGGACCTCCAGACGCTGCCCGTCGGCCTCACCTCCATCATGGCGAAGCACGGAACGAACTACGCCGTCGTCTTCGCGGCGATGACGCTCTCGGCGCTTCCCATCGTCATCACCTTCTTCGCGGCCCAGCGCTTCTTCATCCGCGGGCTTGCCGAAGGCATCGGAAAATAGGGCAGGGCATCATGTTGAACCGCAAGCAGCTCATCGGCGCGAACTTCTCCTTTCAGCACCATCCCTTCCGCTGGACTGCCGAGCACCTGCGCGCCATGGGGTTCGACCGGATGGAACTGTGGGGGATCGCCCCTCATCTCGACCTCTTCCACGACAGCCGCGCGCAACTGGCGGAGGTGAAGGCGATCCTTGGCGACAACGGGCTCTCGGTCCGTTGCTTCACGCCCGAGCAGGTCCTCTATCCGGTCAACATCGCTTCGGGCGACAGGTCCTATCGCGAGGCGAGCGTCGGGCGTTTCCTGCGTGCCGCCGACATCTGCGCCGAGCTTGGTGCGGATTATCTCTTCCTGACGCCCGGCCGGGGCTTCGAATGCGAAAGCCGGGACGTCGCCTTCGCGCATTCGGTCGAGTCCATCAACCGGATCGCGGCGCATGCCGGAAGCCTTGGCGTGTCCTGCCTGCTGGAACCGCTCCAGCGCGTCGAAAGCAACATCGCCACCAATGCGGATGAGCTTCACGCCCTGTGGCGCGCGCTCGACGGCGAGCATATCGACGTGGTTCTCGACCTTGTCGCCATGGCGACGGCGGGCGACAGCGTCGCGGGCTATTTCGAGCGGTTCGCGAAGCGGATCGCCCATGTCCATGTCGTCGACGGGACGCCGGCGGGGCATCTGGCCTGGGGGGACGGCACCTTGCCGCTCGGCGACCATGTTGCCGAACTCGGCGCGCATGGCTTTACCGGCACGCTGACGTTCGAGCCCTTCGGCAACGGAAGCTATGCGCTCGATCCCGTTTTCACCTGGCGGCGGTGCCTCGATGCGGTTTCCCCTTATTTCGATCGAGCGGAACAAGCATGAAGAACACCAATCCTACCCTGATTGCCGTCGGCGACAATTGCCTCGACGCCTATCTGAGCAAGGGCTTCGTCACCGTGGGCGGCAATGCCCTGAATGTCGCCGTACAGTGGCGCCGGCAGGGTCTCGATGCCCGCTATTTCGGCGCGCTCGGACCGGACGAGGAAGCGGAGATCATGTTCGGCTCCATCGAGGATGCGGGCCTTTCCCGGGCCGATGTCGAAATACGCCCGGGCGCTTCCGCCGTCACGCTCCTGACGGACGACGCCGGCGAGCGGCGCTTTCTTCTCGAATCCCTCGGCGTCGGCAAGGATTATGTTCCGAACGCGGAACGCTACGCGGCGCTGCTGCAGGCGGACTGGGTGCATCTCGGCACCAATTCCAGCGAGCGGCTGGTCCGCCGCCTCGTTGCCGATAGCGTGCCGTTCAGCATCGATGTCTCCACGCGGCATTTCGACCTCCCGCTCGAAGGCGTGCCGCTGGTGTTCGCCTCCGGCCCGGAGGATCCGGCAGAGCCGGTCGAGCCGCTGATTGCGCGAATCAAGGCGGCGGGTGCGCGACAGGTGGTGATCACCTGCGGCAGGCGCGGGTCCTTCCATGACGATGGCGGCACGCTGTTTCAGGCCGGCTCCGTGCCGGTGGCCGTGGTCGATACCTGCGGCGCGGGAGACAGCTTCATCGCGACCTTCCTCGTTGCGCGCTTCTTCGAGGACCAGCCCCCGCAGGCCGCCCTTGAGCGTTCTGCCGAAAGAGCGTCGGAAACCTGCACCCATCTTGGCGGCTTTCCCCAGCCGATCCGGGCGATCCCCCAATGGCTGCTCGGCAAGTACGACGGCGTCATCCGCACGGCACAGAGGGCCTGAGCATGAAGATCATCACGATGAAGCCGCCCGTCGCGGCAGCGAAAACGGACCGCTCCTTCTGGCTGCAAAGCATCGATGCGGATGCCGCCACCCCGCCTTTGCAGGGCGCCGCGAATTGCGACGTGGCGATCGTCGGCGGCGGCTATGCCGGTCTCTGGACGGCGCTTCGCATCAAGGAACAGGCGCCTGAGACACGCGTCACGGTGCTGGAAGCGGATTTCTGCGGCTCCGGCGCCTCCGGCCGCAATGGCGGGCAGGTCCATAGCTGGTTTGCGGAAATCGACATGCTGCGCGCGCTGGTCGGCGAGGATGACGCGCTCATGCTGTGCCGGGCGACCGCCGACGCCATCGAGGAGTTGAACGGCCTGCAGGCCTCAGGCGCCATCGACATGGATCTGAGGCTCGACGGCTGGCTGTGGACCGCAAGCTCCACCGCGCAGGAGGGCGCCTGGGCACCGGCCGAGGCCCTCTGCCGCAGCCTCGGTGAAGAGCGCTTCCAGCCGCTCCGGCGCGACGACATCCTGCGCCGGACGGGGTCCGCTGCCTCCTATGTCGGCATCGCCGAGGCGAGGGCGGGAACCGTCCAGCCCGCAAAGCTCGCGCTCGGACTGCGCCGGCTCGCCCTTTCCCGGGGCATCGTCATCCACGAGCGCAGCCCGGTTCTCGAAATCGCCCCGGGGCCCAGGCCGCAACTGCGCACGGCCAGGGGCACGCTGTCGGCCGGCAAGGTGGTGCTCGCCGCAAATGCCTGGCTGTCGGCCATTCCGGAATTGCATCCCTATCTCTACGTGGTCAGCAGCCAGGTCATCGCAACGGCGCCGGTGGCCGATATCCTCGATCGGATCGGCTGGATCGATGGCGCTTCGATCTGCGATGCGCAGCATCATGTGCTCTACTACCAGCGCACGCCCGCCGGCCACGTCATCTTCGGGCGGGGCACCGGCGGCATCGCCTATCGGGATCGCGTCGATGCGCGCTTCAACCGTGGCGACGACGCGGGAGCGGACAATGTCCGGGAGATGCACCGGGTCTATCCGCAGCTCAAGGACGTGCCTATCCTCCATGACTGGAGCGGCCCGATCGACTGCACGGCGGAGCACCTGCCGGCCTTCGGCCATCTGGAGAACCACGCGAACATCTTCTACGCCATGGGTTTCAACGGCACGGGCATTGCGCAGGCGCCCGTCGCGGGCCGCATCATGGCAAGCCTCGTTCTCGGCCGCGACGATGCCTGGAGCCGCTGCGGGCTGGTGGGCATCGGGAACCGCACGCGGCTGCCGCCCGAGCCGCTGCGCTATGTCGGCGCCCGGCTGGTGCGCGGCGCCATCAGGCGGAAGAACGATCTCGAGATCATCGGAAGGAAGCCGGGTCCGGTAACGCGCTTCCTGGCCGGGCTCGCTCCCTGACGGGTTGCCCCTACGGATGAAATCAAACCAATGGAATGAGAACGATGGTCGATTTGTCGCTGAGAAACATTCGCAAGGCCTATGCCGATTTCGAAGTCCTGCACGGGATCGACCTCGATATACGCTCGGGCGAATTCATCGTCTTCGTCGGTCCCTCCGGCTGCGGCAAGTCCACCCTGCTGCGCTCGATCGCCGGCCTTGAGAGCATCACCTCCGGCGACCTCGTCATCGACGGCGAACGGATGAATGCCGTCGCGCCCTCCAAGCGCGGCATTTCCATGGTGTTCCAGTCCTACGCGCTCTACCCGCACATGACCGTCTACGAGAACATGGCCTTCGGGCTGCGCATTGCCGGCACGCCGAAGCCCGAGATCGACGCACGCGTGCGCCGGGCGGCCGCGATCCTGCAACTGGACAAGTATCTTGAGCGGCAGCCGAAGGCGCTGTCCGGCGGCCAGCGGCAGCGTGTCGCCATCGGCCGGGCGATCGTGCGCAACCCGCGCGTCTTTCTCTTCGACGAGCCCCTGTCCAATCTCGATGCGGCGCTGCGCGTCGCGACGCGCATCGAGATCGCGAAGCTGAAGCAGAGCATGCCCGACGTCACGATGATCTACGTTACCCATGACCAGGTGGAAGCGATGACGCTTGCCGACCGCATCGTCGTGTTCAGGGACGGCTATATCGAACAGGTCGGCCCCCCGGCGGAGCTTTACCGCAAGCCGGCGAACCTCTTCGTCGCCCAGTTCATCGGCTCTCCTGCGATGAACATCCTGAAGGGAACGGTCATCGACCGCACTGGAACATCGGTGCGCTGCCGGCTCGACTGCGGCGTCACGCTAGAACTGGCAGCGGAACCCGGCAGGCTTTCGAAAGGCGAGGCGGTCAGCGTCGGCATCCGCCCGGAAAACACGCGGATTGCCGAGGGCAACGGAAGCGATCCGACATTCACCGGCACGATCGATCTCGTCGAACATCTCGGCGAGGTGCAGATCCTCTATCTGGACCTACCCGGCGTCACCGAGAAATTTCTGATCAAGGTGGACGGGGAGCGTTCCTTTTCGCGTTTGCAGACCATTCATTTCCTGGCGCGCAGACAAGACATGCATATGTTTGACGCGGCCGGCGAAGCGATCTCCTGCGAGGTTGGGTGATTCGCAGCGGGATCGCGATCCCGCACATCGTCAAGGAAGCCGCCGTCAGGTGGGTAACGCGCAGCGGCGGATCGTCACCGAGAACGAGGCGGCGCTGGTCGAAAAGCCGAAGTCGAAGGGCAAGGCGGCCTTCGTCGAGGCGCTGAAGCCGGTCTGGGACAACGAGAAGGACGTCTTCGGTCCCGCGCTGCTCGCCATCATGGACAGCTGCCGCAAATAGCAGGCTATCCTCCTTCCTGTCCGCTTTCAGTCGTCCTGATCCTCGCACCGGTCTTCCTTCCGATGCTCAGGGTCTTCGAGATCGATCCGGTCTATTTCGGCGGGCTCCTGGCCATCAATCCGGCGATCGGCGCCAACACGCCGCCGCTCGGCATCCACCTGATGCCGCCCTTGCACGGCGTGAAGATCATCGCCGTCGGGCAGTGCCAGGCGAGGAAAACTGCGATTGGCTGACAGAGGGTTGGATCATATTGAGCCGAGCGGCCGTCCGCGCCACGCTCCGCTCTTTGGCGATCATGTAGAACGATCGCGGAAGGTTCAGGTTGAGGTCCGTCAGCATTGGCCAATGCCTGGCGGTTCGCACGATGGCCGGCAATGCTCGCGCAACCTGACTCGGCAACTCGGCATCAACCCCAAGACGGTCGCCGAATGGCGGAAACGGGGAACGGTCGAAGACCTCGACGGAGCCGCGCTCGACCGTCCTGACCGAGGCAGAGGAGGTGATGATCGTGACGCGCCGACCTCCTCAGAAGCCGGCGCGTCACGCAGGAAGAGCGAAAGTCCTTAGCGCTCGATCGTCCTGTTCCAGCGGCTATTCCATTCCTGTCGCTTCTCGTTGACGGCGTCCCAGTCCAGCGTGTTGGCCGTCTTCATGTAGCCGCGGAAGGCGTCAAGCTTGGCCTGGGCCTCGGGCGTTCCGGCCTTGGCCTTCTCGTTGGAGGGGATGATGTTGCCGTGGTCTAGCGCCTTGCTCTGCGCCTCGGGCGAGAGGAGGTAATGAGCGAGCTTTTGGCTCAGTTCGGGCTCGCTGTTGCCGGCCAGCACGCATTCGGTGACGGCGAGCACGATGGAGCCTTCCTTCGGCTGGGCGTATTCGACCGGAATGCCCTTGTCCTTCAGGTTGGCGACGCCCGTCGGGGTCAGCGGGAAGATCGCGGCCTCGCCCGTCTGCACCATTTCGGAGATCTTGGCCGAGGAGGGGATGAATTCCAGCACGTTCCTGCCGATCAAGTCGGCGAATTTCTCGAAGCCCGGCTCGACGTTCTTCTCGTCGCCGCCCTGGATGCGGTTGAACATCAGGAAGGCGTGCAGGCCGAAGGTGGAGGCCGACGCCGACTGGAACACCACGGCATTGGCGAATTTCTCGTCGGCGAGGTCCATCCAGGAGGTGGGCGCGGCCCAGCCGTTCTCGTCGAAGAGCTTCTTGTTGTAGGCGAGCCCCGTCATGCCCATGTCGACGCCGACCGCCATGTCGTCCTTGAGGCGGGCGGCCGGCTGGACGTCGGCGAGCACCGGATCGTCGGCGATCTTCTGGCACAGGCCCGCGCCGATGGCGCGCACCATCACGCCGTCGTCGAGCAGCATGACGTGCATCTGCGGATTGTCCTTCTGCGCCGTCGCCTTGGCGAGGATGTCGGCCGAGGTGCCGGGCACGACGACGACCTTCACGTCGTTGGCCTTCTCGAAATCGGGCAGGACGTGCTCGGTATAGGCGCGCTCGAAGTTGCCGCCGTTCATGCCGATATAGAGCGTCTTCGTCTCGGCCGAGGCGAGCGACGTGGTCGCGGCCAGCGCCAGGGTGGCGGCGGTGAGTATGGTAAGGGTCTTCATGCTGTTCCTCCTTGGGGTTGATGATCGGATGTCCCGGCCGCGAAACGCGCGATGGAGAAGGCCGAGATCGGCGTCTCCGTCTCGCCCTTCACGGCCAGATCGCTGAGAACCGCGCCCACGGCCGGCCCGGTCTGGAAACCGGCGCCGCAGAAGCCGAAGGCGTGGAAGAGACCCGGCACGCGCGCGCTTGCGCCGATCACCGGGTTGTGGTCGGGCATCTCCGCTTCCGTGCCGGACCAGAAGCGGATGACCTGCGCGTGCTGCAGGTGCGGGAAAAGGTCGATGGCGCGCCGCATCACCGAGGCCGCCGCCGTGACGGAGGGACGGGAAAAATCCGGGTTTTCCAGCGCGCTGCCGCGCCCGCCGCCCATGATGTAATTGCCGCGCGCCACCTGCCGGCCGTAGAAGCCGCCGCCCTCTTCGCCGAGGCTCACCGGCAGGCGGAAGGGCAGGGGCTCGGTGACGACCATCGAGGGATAGATGCGGGCGAGCGGCACCGGCTCGCCGAAGCCGGCGGCGAAACGGTCGGCCCAGGCTCCTGCGCAGTTGAAGAGCAGGCGCGCCTGGATCTCGATACCGTCGCCGGCAAGCAGCCCGAAGCCGCCGCCGGTGGTCTCCGCCGCGTGGACGGGGGTGTTTTCCAAGACGGTCGCGCCTCTGGCGCGGGCTGCTCGGGCGAAGGCGGGGGCGACGAGGCGGGGATTGGCCTGCCCGTCGTCGCGGCAAAGCGAGGCTCCTGCCACGTCGCCGGTCAGCCAGGGCAGGCGCTCCCGGACGGCGTTGCCGCCGATGAGCTCCAGCTCCAGCCCGAGCGGGCGCACGAGGGCCGCATAGGCCTCCAGCCGCGCGAAATGCTCCGGCGTGCGCGCGAGCTTCAGGTGGCCGCTGCGGACATATTCGCCGTCGATGCCGATCAGTTCGCCGAGCCGGCCCCAGAGCGCGTGCGAGCGCTCGGCGAGCGGAAGCTGTTCCGGCGCGCGGCCCTGCCGGCGCACGCCGCCGTAATTGACGCCGCTCGCCTGCGCGCCGCAAAAACCCTTGTCGATCAGGACGACGGAAAGGCCGGCCTCGCGCAGGAACAGAGCCGCCGAGCCGCCGACGATGCCGCCGCCGACGATGGCCACATCCGCCTGAAGCCGTGTCGTCATGGCCGCTCCTCCCCGACGAAGCCCAGCGGAATGGGCTTCACGGGGGCCTGCGCGCGCAGCCGCCCCATCGCGGCCGGCGTGTCCCGGCGCAGGCCGCAGAGCAGCTCGGCGGCGGCGGCCGCGCACATGCGGCCCTGGCAACGGCCCATGCCGACACGGGTCAGCGCCTTCAGCCGGTTGATCTCGGCAGCCTTGCCGCTCGTGATCGCGTCGACCGCTTCGCCGAGGCGGATCTCCTCGCAACGGCAGAGCGCCGTGTCGGGATCGACTGTCTCGAACCAGTCGGCGGGGAAGGGGAAGGCCTTTTCCAGCAATTGCCGCTCCCGGTAGATGCCGTCGAGCGCGCGGGAGAGACGGGTTCGCTCGGCCACGTCCACCGGGCGGCCGAGGTCGGCGAGCAGCGCCATGGCGGCGAGTTTTCCGCGGATCTCCGCCGCATCGGCCCCGGCGATGCCCGCCCCGTCGCCGGCCACGTAGACGCCGGCCCGGCCGGTGCGGCCGAGGCTGTCCGCCGCGGGAAGCCAGGCGCGGTCGCGCGGCTCGAAGCGGAAGGCGCAGCCGGCGAGATCGGCAAGCTGCGTCTCCGGCCTGAGCGCGAAACCATAGGCCAGCGCATCGCATGCGACCGTGCGGCTCTTCCCGCCGCTCGTGTAGCGCAGGCCTTCGACACGGGCCTCGCCCTCGACGCGCACGGGACGCACGCCGTAGCGGATCGGCACGCCGGCAAGCATCAGCCGCAGCCCATAGGATGCTCCGAGCGCGACGATGCGCGGCGCATGCAAGGCCAGATGTGCGAGGTGAATTTTCGCGGAGAAGGACGCTGTGTCGAGCACGGCGGCGACCGTCGCGCCGGCCTTCGCATATTGCCAGGCGACGAGATAGAGCAGCGGGCCGGAACCCATGAAGACGATGCGCTCGCCGACCGTGCAGCCCTGCGCCTTCAGCGCCGTCTGGGCGGCGCCCAGCGTATAGACGCCGGGCATCGTCCAGCCGGGGAAGGGCAGCACCCGGTCCGTTGCGCCGGTGGCGAGGAGCAGGTGGGTGAAGGGCAATTCGCCATGCGCGCCGGTCGAGAGCAGGTCGAGGCGGTCGCCACCGTCGCGGGAGACGTTCCAGACCAGCGTTTCCGGCCGGTAGTCGATTGCGCCGGCGAGCGCGTCGAAGGTCTTGTGCAGCGCCTCGGCGCGGCGGGCTTCGGAGCCGTAGCGGGCGCGGTAGCCGCGTCCGTCCTCCACCGGCGGACGGCGGTAGATCTGCCCGCCGGCGCGAAAACCCTCGTCCAGCACGACGGGACGCAGCCCCGCCTTCACCAGCGTCTCGGCTGCGCGCACGCCCGCCGGCCCTGCGCCGACGATGATGGGGGGAAGCGCGCTCATGCCATGGCTCCGGCGGTGACGAAGGCCATGCCCGGTTCGAGCAGGGTGGTGCAGGCGCGCAGGCGCCGGCCGTCGGCAGTCAGGACGTGGCAGTCCTGGCACGCGCCGATGAGGCAGAAGCCGGCGCGCGGCTCGCCGGTGAACTCGGTGCGGCGCAGACTGCCCGTGACCGAGAGGATCGCCGTCAGCACCGTGTCGCCGCGGCGGCCTGCAAAGGGCGCGCCGTCGAGGGTGAAGGGCACCGGCGCTTCGTCGAGACGGTAGCGCCGGCGGAACTGTGCGAGACCCGTCACCGCCGTCAGCCCTTGCCCACCAGCAGCCGGTCGAGACCGAACAGACGGTCGATGATCAGCATGGTGACGGTGGCCACGAGGATCATCAGCGCCGAGACGGAGGCCATCATCGGGTCGATGGATTCGCTGGCATACATGTACATGCGCACCGGCAGCGTCACCGTCGAGGGCGAGGTGACGAAGATCGACATGGTCAGCTCGTCGAAGCTGTTGATGAAGGCGAGCAGCCAGCCACCGCTCAAGCCCGGGATCAGGAGCGGCAGGGTGATGCGGGAGAACACCGTCCATTCGGACGCGCCCAGCGTGCGCGCGGCGTTCTCGGCATTGCGGTCCATGCTGCCGAGCGAAGCGAGGACGAGGCGCAGCGCATAGGGTGTCACGACGATGGTGTGCGCGGCGACCAGCCAGGCGAAGGACCCCGTGAAGCCCATCAGCGAGAACAGCCGCAGGAAGGCGACGCCGAGCACCAGATGCGGGATGATCAGCGGCGACAGGAAGAGCGCGTTCAAGGCGTCGCGGCCGCGGAAGTCGTATTGCGCGATGGCAAGGCCCGAGGGCACCGCCAGCAGCGTGGCGAAGGTCGCCGAGAACAGCGCGAGCTTCACGCTGTTGAAGAAGGAGGTCATGAAGTCGTTATGCGCGAAGACGGCTTCGAACCAGCGCAGCGACAGGCCGTTCCACGGCATGGCGAGCGTGTTCTCCGGCGTGAAGGCGACGAGGCAGACCACCGCCATCGGCGCCAGCATGAAGATCACGACCAGCGTGTGGAAGAGCAGGGCGAAGGGACCGTTCCTGACCATGGCGCTTACCCCAGCTTCTTTTTGGCCTGCCCTTCGAGCAGGCGGTTGTAGGCGACCATGATGACGAGGTTCGCCACCAGCACGATGATGGCGATGGCCGCGCCGAGCGGCCAGTTCAGCTCGATCAGGAACTCGTCGTAGACCACCGTCGCCGCCATCTTCAGCCGCCGGCCGCCGAGCAGGCCCGGAATGGCGAAGGAGCTGGCCGAAAGCGCGAAGACGATGAGGCTGCCCGAGAGGATGCCGAGCACGGCCTGCGGGAAGACGACGCGGCGTAGCGCCGTGAAGCGCGAGGCGCCGAGCGTCAGCGCCGCCGCCTCCACGGAGGGGTCGAGCTTCTGCAGCACGGTCCAGACCGGGATGACCATGAAGGGCAGCATGATATGGACGAGGCCGATGACGATGGCCGTCTCGCTGTAGAGGATCTGCGTCGTCGGCAGGCCGAGGAAATCGAGCACGCCGTTGACGAGGCCGTTGCGGCCGAGCAGCATGCTCCAGCCGAAGGTGCGCACCACGACCGAGACCAGCAGCGGGCCGATGATGACGAGCAGGAAGATCGAGCGCCAGGGCTTGCGCATGTTGGAGAGGATGTAGGCCTCCGGCACGCCGAGCGCGACGGCGATGACCGTCGTGACCAGCGCCAGCCGCAGCGTGCGCCAGAAGATCGACAGATAATAGCCGTCCGTCAGCACCTGCGTGTAATTGGCGAGCGTATAGCCGTCCTCGATACCCTTCTCATAGGTATAGACGTTGAAGGAGAGGATGACGGTCAGCGCCAGCGGCACGAGCACCAGCGCGAAGAACAGCAGCGTGGAGGGACCGGCGAGCAGGAGGGGCGCGAAGTTGCGCGGTGTCTTCTCCTCGCCCGTGGGGGCTTGCGAAAGAGCGGCGGCGGTCATCTCAGCGCGCCTTCGCCGGCAGGATGCGACAATCCGCATGGTCCCAGGAAAGGCCGACGGGCGTGCCCTCGGCCGGCGGCGGGTTGCCGAGGTTGGGCAGCGCGACCGACAGCGTGCCGGCCGGCGTCGTCACGCCGAGCAGCCACTGGCTGCCCATGAAATAGCGCGTGGAGACCGTGCCGGAGACGAGACCGGCCTCGGCCCCCACCAGCTTCAGCTTCTCCGGACGGATGAAGACGGAGACAGCGCCGTCGCCCGCCTCGGCGGGGAAGCGGATGGCGGTGTCGGAAACGCAGATCGCGCCGCCCTCGGCCTTGCCCTTCAGGAAGTTGGACTTGCCGACGAAATTGGAGATGAAATGGTTGTGCGGGTGCTCGTAGAGCCGGTAGGGCGCGTCGATCTGCGTGATCACGCCGCGCTCCATGACGACGATGCGGTCGCTGATCGACAGGGCTTCCGCCTGATCGTGCGTGACCATGATGGTGGTGATGCCGACGGTGCGCTGGATGCGGCGCAGCTCGAACTGCATCTCCTCGCGCAACTGCGCGTCGAGCGCCGAGAGGGGCTCGTCGAGAAGCAGCACCGGCGGATCGACGGCGAGCGCGCGGGCGATCGCCACGCGCTGGCGCTGGCCGCCGGACATTTCGCGGGGGTAGCGCTCGCAAAGGGGCGTGAGATGGACGAGTTCCAGCACCTCGCGCACGCGCTTCTCGCGCTCGGCCCTGGCGACCTTGCGCATTTCCAGCCCGAAGCTGACATTCTGCGCCACCGTCATGTGCGGGAAGAGCGCGTAGCTCTGGAACACCACGCCCAGTTCCCGCCGGGCGGGCGCGAGTCGTGTGATGTCGCGCCCGTCGAGTGTGATGGTGCCCGCGCTCGGCGGCACGAGGCCGGCGATCATCTGCAACGTCGTCGTCTTGCCGCAGCCCGACGGGCCGAGCAGCGAGATGAACTCGCCCTTCTCGATCCCGATGTTGAAATCGTCGACGGCCATGAAGGAGCCGTAGCGGCGGGAAATTCCGGAAAGCGTCAAAAAGCTCATTGCGTCTCCCTCTGGATTGACCTGCCGCTCCCAGGCGGGGCCGGCGCCCTGCTTGCTGCCGGGGCTTGCGACGGACGTGCCGGTTGCCATGACGCGGGCGCACGGCAACCGGGCCGCGGACGTTGCCGTTCCGTGCGCTGCAATCCCTATGTGGTGAATATTCCTCTGGCCGGAATTGCTGGCAGAAATTCCGACCTATGACAAATTGTAATTCCTGGATACGAAATATTTTGTATATTTCTTCTGAAATACGGAATTTATCGGAGATGCAGCAATGGACGAAGCGGGGAAACCGAAATCCGGCCCGTCGATCAATACGAGTCTCGTCAAGGCGATCCATATCCTGAAGGGGCTTGCCGAGGCGGGTGAGGGCGGCATGCGGCTGATCGATCTCGCCCGTGTGCTCGATCTCAGCCAGCCCTCGACCCACCGGCTGCTGAAGACGCTGATTGCCGAGGACCTCGTGGAGCAGTTGCCGGATCGCAAGGCCTATGCGCTGTCGCTGGAATTCTTCGCCATGGCCGCGCAGGCCCGCCAGCGTGACGGCATCCTCAGTCTTGCCCGGCCCTCGCTTCTGCGGCTTTCGGCAACCTTCAACGATACCGTGTTCCTGCTCGTGCGCAGCAATTTCGATGCGGTCTGCCTCGACCGTGTCGAGGGGCCCTTCCCGATCCGCTCGTTCACCGGCGATATCGGCGGCAAGGTGCCGCTCGGCATCGGTCAGGGCAGTCTCGCGATCCTGTCCTTCCTGCCGGAGGAGGAGCGCGAGGCAATCATCCGCTTCAACATGCCGCGCATCCTCGACAAGTCCGCCGTCGACGAGGTGGACCTGCGCATCCTGATCGAGGAGGTGCGCCGCACCGGCTGCGCGACCTTCAATTTCAACATGATCGACGGCATGGCGGGCATCGGCGTGCCCATCCTCGACCGCAACGGCGAGGCCGTCGCCGCCTTCAGCATCGGCACGCTCGCCTCCCGCCTGACGGAAAAGCGCCTTGCGACGGTGACCGAGCTCCTGCGCAAGGAAGCGTCGATCATATCGGGCAAGCTGAGCCCGTTCGATCCGAGCCTGCGTTATCCCGGCCAAGCTCTCGCCAACCGGGGATGAGGCGTGTTCCACGAAGCAGGATGCATACGAAGCATGTTCGGCCGGCCGCGTAGCACGGTGCAGGGTACGACATCGCTCGAAACGCCGAAGCAGGAGCCGGGATACGCAACGGCCGCGTCCATGCGCTCGACTCGCATCTGATGAGATCACCACTGAACTTCATAACCTTCGAGGCGCTGGCGAAGTGGGTACATCCCGAACTCTTCGCCTATATCGATCCGCAGGCAACGCTGGACGAGATCAACCGTCGGTCCTGAAGACCCCGCTCGAAGGGCCGTTCTGGACAAGCCTCGATCCGGTCACCGATGAACGCCTGTGATGGAGGATATCGTCAATCCGGGCGATCCGGTCCGCCATCGTCGCGACCTGGTTCCTGCTCAACCGCACGCTGATGGGCCGTGCCATTTTTGCCGTCGCCAGCAACCGCCTCGCCAACCCGTTCGACCTTGCGGGATCGGAACTGGACGTCATCGCCGCCGTGATCGTCGGCGGCGCGCGGATCACCGGCGGTTCCGGCACCGTGCTCGACGTCATCCTGATCACGCTGGTCAACAACGTGATGATCCTCGTCGGCATCCCGAGCACGTCGCAGCTCGCCGTTCTCGGCCTTTTCATCATTGCCGCGGGAGCACTCTTCCGGGTCGTGACGCTGGAGCCCGGCGGCGAGGCCGAAAGCGCGGTCCGCACGCTTCTGCGCGAGGACGCGCGCGAAGCGGCCAGGCTCTCCCAGGCGCGCGGGAGGCGAAGGGGAGACCGGTTTCCGGGCACCGTCGGTCGTGCCGAAAGCGTGTAAAAACTGCCCGGCCTTGAAAAAAAGTGCAGCAGGTGTGGTAGAAGCGGCGCCGTCGACCGTCTTATCTCATGAACGCCCCACCGAAAGCCTGCCTGCCGATGCCCGATCTCCTGAAGCGTTTTGCGTCCTACTACCGCCCGCACCGCGGCCTGTTCGCGCTGGATTTCTCCTCCGCGGTGATCGCGGGCCTCTTGGAACTAGCGTTTCCCGTGGCGGTGACGCTGTTCATCGACCGCCTGCTGCCGACCGGCCGGCTCGATCTCATCGCGCTCGCCGCCGTCGGCCTGTTCCTGATCTATGTCGTCAATGCCGGCCTGCAGGTCATCGTCACCTATTGGGGCCACATGCTGGGCATCCGCATCGAGGCCGAGATGCGCCGCAAGGCCTTCGACCATCTGCAGAAGCTCTCCTTCGGCTTCTTCGACAACCAGAAGACGGGCCATCTCGTGGCGCGCCTGACCAAGGATCTGGAAGAGATCGGCGAGGTGGCCCATCACGGGCCGGAGGATCTCTTCATCGCCATCATGACGCTGATCGGCGCCTTCCTCCTCATGCTCTGGGTGCATGTGCCGCTGGCGCTGATCACCGCCGTCATCGTCCCGCTGACGGCCTTCGTCACCACCCATTACGGCGTGCGCATGACCACGACCTGGCACGCGATCTACGGCCGCGTCGCCGATTTCAACGCCCGCATTGAGGAGAATGTCGGCGGCATCCGCGTCGTGCAGGCCTTCGCCAACGAGGATCACGAACGCCGGCTCTTTGCCGAGAGCAACCGCAACTACCTCGTCACCAAGCTTCAGGCCTACAAGGTGATGGCCGCCTCCATGTCGCTCTCCTACCTTTCCATGCGCTTCGTGCAGGTGGTGGTGATGCTGGCGGGCGCCTGGTTCGTCACGCGCGGCGAGCTTTCGGCCGGCGGCTTCGTCGGCTTCCTGCTCTTGGTCGGGGTGTTCTTCCGGCCGATCGACAAGATCAACTCGATCATCGAGACCTATCCCAAGGGCATCGCCGGCTTCACGCGCTACACGCAGTTCCTCGACACCGAGCCCGACATCAGGGACCGCGAGGATGCCCGGGAGGTCGGACGGCTAGCCGGCGATATCGAATACCGCGGCGTCGGCTTCGGCTATCGTTCCGACCGGTCGGTCTTCGACGGGCTAGACCTTGCCGTGCGGGCGGGCGAGACGATCGCCTTCGTCGGCCCGTCGGGCGCCGGCAAGACGACGATCTGCTCGCTGTTGCCGCGCTTCTACGAGGTGACGGGCGGGGCGATCAGCATCGACGGCATCGACATCCGCGACATGACGCTGAAATCGCTGCGCTCCAATATCGGCATCGTGCAGCAGGACGTCTTCCTGTTCGCCGGCACGATCCGCGAGAACATCGCCTATGGCCGGCTGGAGGCGAGCGAGGCGGAGATCGTCGAGGCCGCCCGCCGCGCGCGTCTCGACGACGTGATCGCCGGCCTGCCCGACGGCCTCGATACCCTGATCGGCGAGCGCGGGGTGAAACTCTCCGGCGGGCAGAAGCAGCGCCTCGCCATCGCCCGCATCTTCCTGAAGAACCCGCCGATCCTCATCCTCGACGAGGCGACCTCGGCGCTCGACACGGAGACGGAGCGCGCCATCCAGCAATCCCTTGCCGAACTTTCGGCCGGCCGCACGACGCTCGTCATCGCCCACCGTCTCGCGACCATCGCGAATGCCGACCGAATCCTCGTCGTCGATGACGGCCGCATCGTCGAAAGCGGCAGCCACGCGGACCTCATCGCCAGGAAGAACGGGCGCTACCGCAATCTTCAGGCGGTCCAGGCCGACAGCGGCTCCGTTCATTCTCTCCAGAGGCCGGTCTGACCCGCGGCGCGCCTACGGTGCCGCGATCTCCAAGTCGGCGGTGAAGGTCGCGCCTGAAACCATTCTTCCCTTGCCGCGTTGCAACCTGATCCCCCGAAGAAGAGCAAGTGCGATGTCCGATGACAGCACGAAGATCATGGGGGCGACATTCTCGATCCGGTCCAACCTGCAAGGAGCCCGCCATGGCGATCATTCCGAATGAACCCAATCCCGGCCCGAACCCGGTGCCCGACCTTCCCCCGCTCGGTGAGCCGACGCCGCCGATCAAGGAGCCGGAGCCCGATCGCCTGCCCGACGAGGAGCCCAATCCGAACCCGGACGAGAACGACGATCCGGCCAAACAGACCGGCCGCCTATGCGTGTGGGCAGGGAAGGCGTAAGCGCGCGGATCGTCGGCATCCTCGCGTGCAACCGGCGAACGCGGCCGTTCGCGCCGCATTTCGGCTTCTGGTCGCACCGGGTCCTGGAAAGGGAGATCGTCAGGCGCCTGCCGGCGCGGTGCTCTCGCGGACGACGAGCTCGACCGGCAGGATCGTCTCGGTGGGAATGTCCTCGGCGTTGTTGCCGTTCATGAGTTGCAGCAGCACGGTCGCCGCCGTCCGGCCGGCGCTGTGCTGGAGGATGCGGACGGTCGTCAGCCTGGGGCGGATCAGTTCGAGGAACGGCATGTCGTTGAAGCCGGTGACCGAGACCTCGCGCGGACAGTCGATGCCGTGCTCGCGCAACTCGTCGATGGCGCCGAGCGCGAGACGGTCGTTGGCGCACAGGACGGCGGTGAATTTCCGGCCCGCCCCCAGCAGTTCGCGGATGCAGCGCGCACCCTCCTCCTCGTCGAAGCGCCGGGCCGTCGCCACGAGTTCCGGGCGGAATTCCAGCGAAAGGGCCGCGGCGGCCTTGCGGAAGGCGGCCAGGCGAAGCTGGCCGGTCGACAGGTCCTGCGGGCCGGCGAGATGCGCGATGGCGCGATGCCCGAGATCGCGCAGATGGCGCAGCATCTCGCAGATGCCGGCATCCTCGTCGTTGACGATGTAGGGGATCTGCGAGTTCTCGACCATGCGGTTCAGCGTCACCACCGGCAGGCCTTCCGCCGCCGCGCGGGCGATGGACGGATCGCTCCTGAGCACCGCGGCGTGGATGATGCCGTCGACGCCGCGGTCGCGCAGAACGTCCACGAGGCGGCTTTCCCTGTCCCGCTCGCTGTCGGTGTTGACGATGATCGACGCGTAGCCCAGCGGCTCGAGGACGCTTTCGATGCCGCGCAGGATCGGCGGGAAGATCACGTTGGTGATGTCGGGGATCATCACGCCGACGGTCATGGTGCGGTTGGTGCGAAGCCCCGCGGCGATGCGGTTCGGCCGGTATTGGTCCTGGACGGAGAAGCGGCAGCGCCGCAGGACGAACTCTGCCGGGCGCGTAATCCATCCTGGCGTCGCGATGGCGGGTGCCCGGATCACTGATGCAATCGATCGCTAACGGGAGGAAGGCGTATGAGATTGAACACATTGCTCGCGGCAACGGCCGCGGCGGCGATAACGGCCGGTGCGGCGCAGGCGGAAAACCTGAAGATCGGCGCGTCGCTGCCGATTACCGGGGGGCTGTCGGTCAGCGGCGAGAAACACAAGCGCGGCTACGAGCTCTGCACGAAGCTGATCAACGAAGCCGGCGGCATCCTCGGCCGGCAGGTCGAGCTGATCGTCAGCGACAACCGGTCCGACACGGCGACCGCGATCAACCAGTACGAACGCTTCATCAATGTCGACAAGGTCGAGGCCGTCTACGGCACCTTCTCGAGCCGCCTGACCTTCCCGGTCGCCAGCATCCTTTCGAAATACAACATGGTGCATGCCATCCCCTCGGGCGGCGCGCTGCGCATCTACGAGCAGGGCTACAAGAACCTGTTCTACTTCCAGGTCAACGCCGCCGAATATACCGGCAGGGACGTCTCCGCAGTGATCAGGCAGCTCATTCCTGCGGGCGAGGCGCCGAAGACCGCGGCCGTGGTCTCGGCCGACGACTTCTTCGCCAATGCCATCGAGGCGGGCCTGCGGGGGCAGAAGGTGACGGATCCGGCGACCGACAAGGAGATCGCGGACCTCGCGCCCGGCTATCTCGCCGATCTAGGCATCGAGGTCCTGATGCAGGAGAAATGGCCGGAGGAAGGGTTCAACGACTGGCTGAACCCTGCCAATTCGATCAAGCGCTCCGGCGCCGAGATGGTCATCGGCCTGACGGCCTCGGCGGAGGAGGCCGTGCAACTGACGCGCAGCCTCAAGACCGTCGGCGCCACGCCCAAGCTTGTCTATCTCAGCCAGGGCGCGCAGACGGAGTTCGTCGAGGGCGTCGGCAAGGAAGCGGCGGACGGCGTGTTTATCCACACCACCTGGCACAAGGACGTGCCGTTCGAGAGCACGCTGGCCGGCAAGCCGTTCAACAATGCCGACTTCGTCAACGCGTTCACCGCCGAATATGATGTCGAGCCGGACGAGGACAGCGCCATTCCGTTCGCCGTCTGCCAGGGCATCGAGCAGGCGATCCTCGGGGCGGGTACGACCGACAATGCCAAGATGGGTGAGTGGCTGCACGCGCGCACCAAGGACGATCCCGTCCGCACGGTGCTCGGCCGCTTCTCCTGGGACGAGATCGGCCTGCCGGTGGAGAAATCCCACATCATGACGCAGTGGCAGGACGGCAAGCTGACCTTCGTCTACCCGACCGGCGAGTTCGAGGGCGTGTCGCCGTTCAGCTATCCCAAGAACGGGTTCTGAGAAGACAGGCGGCGGAAGGGTGCCCGGCGGGGCATCCTTCCCGTCGCCGGCCATTGTCGGCGTAACCCGCAAGAGGAGACGGGCATGCTGGAAGTGAAGAACCTCTGTAAGCATTTCGGCGGCATCAGGGCCGTCGACGGTGTGACCTTGACGGTCGAGAAGGGGTCGATCACCGCCCTGATCGGGCCGAACGGCGCCGGAAAGACCACCGCGTTCAATTGCATCAGCCGGACGGCGGCGCCGACCTCGGGCGAGGTCTGGCTCGACGGCGAGCGGATCGACCATCTGCGGCCGCACAGGATCACGGCCAAGGGCCTCAGCCGCACCTTCCAGATCTCGCGCAACCTCGGCGACATGACGGTGATCGAGAACGTCATCGTGCAGTCGCGGGTGGAGGGCCTGCGCGGCCTGTTCCGCCCGGCCATGTCGCCGGAGGAGAAGGACAAGGCGATGGCGATCCTCGATTTCCTCGGCATCACCCGCATCGCCCACGAGGACGGCCACAACCTTTCCTATGGACAGAAGAAGCTCATGGACCTTGCCGCGCTTCTCATGTCCGGCCCTAAGATCATCCTGCTCGACGAGCCGGCAGGCGGGGTCAACCCGTCGCTGATGGAGGAGATCATCGGCCATATCCGCGCCCTCAACGACAAGGGCCTGACGGTGCTGATCGTCGAGCACAACATGGACCTGATCATGCGCCTTTCGCACAAGGTCGTGGTCATGGCGCACGGCAGGGTCATCTGCACCGGCACGCCCGACGTGGTGCGCAAGGATCCCCAGGTGCTCGACGCCTACCTTGGCGGCGTGCTGGAAGACGAGGCGGCCTGATGACGAAGCTTCTGGAAGTCACCAACATCACCGCCGGCTACGGCGACGGCCCTTCCATCATCGACGGCGCGCACCTGACCGTCGAGCCCGGCAAGGTCCATTGCATCATCGGCCCGAACGGCGCCGGCAAGTCGACGCTGCTCAAGGCGATCTGCGGCATGCTGTCGATCCGCAAGGGCGACGTGGTGCTCAAGGGCGAGCGGCTGAACGGGCTGCGGCCCGACCAGATCCTGCGCAAGGGCATCTGCTTCGTGCCGCAGGAGCGCGCGTTGTTCGCCAAGATGACCGTGCGCGAGAACCTGTGCATGGGCGGCTTCATTCTCGATGACAAGAAGGAGCTGGAGCGCCGCATCGACGGCATCCTCGAGCGCTTCCCGATCCTTCGCGAGCGCGCCGACCAGCATGCCGGCACCATGTCCGGCGGCCAGCAGCAGACGCTCGCCATGGCCCGCACGCTGATCATCAAGCCCGATATCGTCGTGCTCGACGAGCCGTCGCTCGGCCTGGCGCCGAAGGTCGTCCAGGAGATGTTCGACATCATGAAGATGATGTCGGCGGAAGGCGTGACCGTGCTCCTCGTGGAGCAGAACGCGCTGATGGGGCTCAAGAACGCCGACTGGGGCGTGGTGCTCGATCTCGGCCGGACGCTTTTCGAAGGCCCGGCCGCCACGGTGCTGGCCGATCCGCGCATCCAGGAACTCTACCTCGGCGGCAGGAAGGCCGCCTGACGAGGAAAAGACATGGCAGAGATATTGCAGATACTGATCCTGGGCCTGGCGCTCGGCGGCGTCATCGCCCTCATGGGCTCCGGCCTGTCGCTGGTCTTCGGCGTGATGCGCATCGTCAATCTCGCCCATCCCGCGCTGATCATCGGCGGGGCCTACATCGCCTATCTGGCCTTCAAGAGGTTCGGCCTCGATCCGATCGCCATGCTGCCCGTCGCCGCCGTCACCATGGCCGCCGTCGGCGTGGTGCTCTACCGGCTGCTGTTCCAGCGCGAGGCGAGAAGCGCCAAATATTCCGAGATGACGGTGCTGCTGACCTTCGCGCTGGCGATGATGGTGGAAGGGCTGCTCGGCGGCCTCTTCACCAACACGCAGCGGGTGACGTCGCCCGACTACGCCACCGCCGCCTTCTTCATCGGCGACGTCTTCATCCCCAAGGGGCAGCTCTATGCCGGCCTCGTCTCGCTGGCGATCATCGCGGCGCTGTCCCTCTTCCTCAAATATTCGTGGCTCGGCTATGCCATCCGCGCCACGACGCAGAACCGCGAGGCGGCCGAACTCCTCGGCGTCAACGTGCAGTTCATCAGCGTGCTCGCCTTCGCCATCGGCATCGGCCTTGCCGGCGCCGCCGGATCGCTGGTCAGCTTCGTGTTCAGCTTCTTCCCGGCCAAGCACTGGGAGTGGATCGCCATGCTGATGTCGGTGGTGGTGCTGGGCGGCATGGGCAGCATCCTCGGCACGGTGGTGGGCGCGCTCGTCCTGTCCGTCATCGCCGCCTTCGTCGGCACCTGGATCGGGGCCACCTGGTCGACGCTGACCTTCTTCCTCGCCCTTTTCATCATTCTGCTGGTGCGGCCCCAGGGGCTGTTCGGCGAAAAACCGGAGATGGCGTGATGGCCGTGACCCTTCAGGATTCCAGCGCCGGCGCCGTGATCGAGGCGCGCCGCGCCCACAACGAGAAACTGTCGCGCAAGGCCGACCAGACCCGGGCGACGTGGTTCCCGCTGGCCCTGCTCGCGCTGCTCGCCGCGCTGCCGCTGCTGCAGTTCACCGGCAACTACAATTACGTGCTGCATCTGGTGCTGTTCACCGCATCCTATGTCGCCATGGCCTCGGGCTGGAACATCCTCGGCGGCTTTGCCGGCTATGTCTCGCTCGGCCATGCCGTGTTCTTCGGCGTCGGGGGCTATTTCTCCGGCATGCTCCTGGCGCGCTACGGCATTTCCACGCTGCTCACCGCGCCGCTCGCCGGTCTCGTCGCGGCTATCCTCGGCTATGGCGTCGGCATGGTCACGCTCAAGGTGCGCGGCCCGAGCTTCATCATCTCGTCGATCGCCCTTTTGATGATCGCCCGCATCCTGTTCGACAACTGGCATTTCATCGGCGGCGCCAACGGCCTGACGCTGCCGCCGAACGACCTGTCGGTGCAGTGGGCCAAGGTGCCTTACTATTATGCGATGCTGGGTATCGCGGCCTTCACCGTGTGGTCGGCCTACAAGATCAAGCACTCGAAGTTCGGCCTCGGCCTTCGCGCGCTCTCCAAGGATGAGATCAAGGCGGAGAGCGCCGGCATCGACACGCGCTTCTACAAGGTGGCGGCCTTCGCCCTCTCGGCCTTCTTCGTCGGCATGGCGGGCGCGGTGTGGGGCGAGTACCTCACCTATCTCCGGCCGAACATCTTCCTGCTCATCCTGATCTCGGCGAACATGGTGCTGATGTGCATCCTCGGCGGCAAGGGCACGATTGCCGGGCCGGTGATCGGCGCGATCCTGATCGTCGCCCTCAACGAGCTCTTCGTCGCGACGATGGGGGCGTCCGAGATCAACATCCTCGGCACCGGCCTGGTGATGGCGATCGGGCTGATCTTCTTCCCGCTCGGACTGGTCGGAACCCTCGCCAGAAGCGGAAAGCTGCCCCGCATCCTCAACTGGGACTAGGCATCCCACCGGAAAACACCCGCATCCGCAGGCCGGCAAGGCGCGGCCTCTCCCATGGACGCATGAACGCAGTGGAGGACGAAATGGACTATGTCAGCACCGGCCCCAGGCTCATCACCAAGGAAGCCGACGTCACGCCCACCGTGCTTGCGGCGATGGCGGACACCGCCGATCCGCGGCTGAAGGAAATCATGACCGCCATGGTGGATCATCTCCACCGCTTCATCCTCGAGACGCGCCTGACGGAGGCGGAATTCGAATATGCGCTGCGCTGGATCGTCAAGATCGGCCAGCGGACGAACGAGTTCCACAACGAGGTGGTGCTCGCCGCCGATGTGCTCGGCGCATCCACGCTGATCGACCTCATCAACAATGACGGCATGCAGGGCGAGACGATGTCGGCGCTGCTCGGGCCGTTCTATCGCGGCGATGCGCCGGTCTGTGCCAACGGCGACTGCATCGCCCGCTCGCAAACGCCCGGCGCGCCGCTTTTCTTCTCCGGCAGGGTGATCGGGACCGACGGCGCGCCGGTCGCAGGCGCCGTGCTCGACGTGTGGCAGGCGTCGCCCGTGGGGCTCTACGAGAACCAGGACGAAACCCAGGAGGACTGCAATCTTCGCGGCAAGTTCACGAGCGAGGCCGATGGCCGCTATCATTTCCGCTCGGTCAAGCCGGCGGGCTATCCCGTTCCGACCGATGGTCCGGTGGGCGTGCTGCTGCGGGCCCAGAACCGCGAGCCGATGCGGCCGGCGCATGTCCATTTCATCGTTTCCGCGCCGGGGCACAAGACATTGATCACGCAGATCTTCTCCGACACGCCCGAGGCGCTGGCGGCGGATGTCGTGTTCGGCGCCAAGCAGCAGATCGTCGGCAACTTCGTCATGCATACCGAGCCGCATCCCGATTATCCGGATGCGAGCCTGCCTTTCTACACCTGCGAATACGATTTCAAGCTGGTGGCCGGCACATCGACGCTCCCTGTCCCGCCGATTTCGGGAAAGAAGAGCTGAGCCATGGCTGCACAAGACTCCCGTCATCCGCTTGTGGGCAAGGTGGCCGTCGTCGTCGGGGGCTCCGGCGGCATCGGTCGCGAGACCTGCCGGATGCTCGCCGCCACCGGTGCCACCGTCGTCGTCGGCTACCGTTCGGGCAGGCAGAAGGCGGAGGAGATCGTCGGCGAACTGGCCGGCGAAGGCCATGTCGCGCTGCCGGTCTCCATTGAGGAGACCGCGACGATCGAGGCGTTCCGGGATGGAGTGCTGGAAAGGCTCGGCCGGGTGGACATCCTGGTCAACACGGCCGGCGTCACCGAACCGGTGGCGCATGGCGACCTCGATGCCCTGACCGACGCGATGATCGACCGCATCTTCATCAACAACTGGCGCGGCGTCTTCGCCACGATCCGCGCCTTCGCGCCGGCGCTGAAGGCGAGCGGCGACGGCCTGATCGTCAACGTCTCGTCGATCGCCGCCTTCACGGGCATCGGCTCGAATGTCGCCTATTGCGGCGCGAAGGCGGGCATCGACATCATGACGAATTCGCTCGGCCGGGCGCTCGCACCCGAGATCCGGGTCATGGCGGTGTCGCCCGGGGCCGTCGACACGCAGTTCGTGCCTGGCCGCGGCAAGGAATTTTCCGACAAGGTCGCCGCGACGACCCCGCTGAAGCGCATCACCAGCCCGCTGGACGTCGCCGAGGCGATCGTCTCCTGCGCCACGCACCTGAAATTCTCGACCGGCAGCCGGATCGTCGTCGATGGGGGAAGGCACCTGTAATGCAGCCGAAAGTCATCATCACCTGCGCCGTGACCGGCAACCTGACGACGCGGGAAAACCACCCCGGCCTGCCGGTGACGCCGGAGGAGATCGCCGATGCCTGCCTGGAGGCGGCCGATGCCGGGGCGGCCATCGCCCACATCCATGTGCGCGACCCCGAGACGGCCAAGCCCTCGATGGAGCTGAAGCACTACCGCGCGGTGGTCGAGCGTATCCGGGCGAAGAACAGTGCCCTGATCCTCAACGTGACCACGGGGCCGGGCGGGCGCTACCATCCGAGCGACGAGAACCCGGCGGTGGCCGGCCCGCGCACGACGCTGATGCGGCCGGAAAAGCGCGTCGAGCACATCACCGCGCTGAAGCCCGACATCGCCACGCTCGACCTCAACACCATGACCTTCGGCAACGAGGTGGTGATCAACACGCCCGACAATGTGAAGATCATGGCCGACCTCATCAACGCGGCCGGCTCCAAGCCGGAGCTGGAGGTCTTCGATACCGGCCATATCGTGCTCGCGCAGGACCTGATGAAGGCCGGCGTGCTGACGTCGCCGGCGATGTTCACCATCGTCACCGGCGTCAAATACGGCTTTCCCTCCACCACGGACGTCATGGCGACCGCCGCGCGCATGCTGCCGCGCGACGCCGTCTGGACGGGCTTCGGCGTCGGCCGCATGTCGTTCCCGATGGCGATGCAGGCCTACCTGCTCGGCGGGCATGTCCGCGTCGGGCTGGAGGACAATTCCTACATCGCCAAGGGCGTACTGGCGAAGGGCAATGGCGAGCTCGTGGAGCGCGCCCGCGACCTCATCGAGAAACTCGGCGGGCAGATTGCCGGTCCGTCGGAGGCCAGGGAAATCCTGGGGCTTGCGGCCTGACCGGCGCAGCTGAAGCAAAGGAGACGGAAGAGATGAACATTCAAGCAAGCGCCAAGGCAGGCAATGCCCTCAGGGTTTCCCAGACGTCGCCGGATCTCGACAACCTCCTGATCGATGTGGTCGAGGTGGCCGTACCGCGCCCCGGCCCCGGCCAGGTGCTGGTCGAGATCGTGGCGGCGGGGGTCAATCCCAGCGACGTCAAGGCCTCGCTCGGCCACATGCCGCATGCCATCTGGCCGCGCATACCGGGCCGCGACTTCGGCGGCATCGTGCGCGAGGGCCCCTCGCAGATGATCGGCATGGAGGTCTGGGGCGGCGGCGGTGAGCTCGGCATCAGCCAGGATGGCAGCCATGGCAAATGGATGGTGCTCGACCAGAAGGCCGTGCGCGCCAAGCCGAAGAATTTTTCCATGGAGGAGGCCGGGTCGGTCGGCGTGCCGTTCATCACCGCCTATGAGGGCCTGCGCGAGGCCGGCGGCGCCCAGCCGACCGACGTCGTCCTCGTCTGCGGCGGCAACGGCAAGGTCGGGCAGGCGGCGATCCAGCTCGCCACCATGGCCGGGGCCAAGGTCTTCGCCGTCGAATACAACGGGCAGCCGCTGCGGGGCCACGCCAACGGCCCGGTCACGATGCTGAACAGCGCCGTTGACGATGTCGCCGCCGTCGTTCGCGACATGACCGGCGGCCACGGCGCCGATATCGTCTTCAACACGGTGGGCAGCCCCTATTTCGAGATCGCCAACAAGGCGATGGCCAAGCAGGCGCGGCAGATCTTCATCTCGACCTTCGACCGCGCCGTGCCCTTCGACATCTTCAACTTCTTCCGCGGACGCCACAAATATATCGGCATCGACACGCTGGCTTTGTCCTCCGTCGACGGCGCGCGGATCTTCGACCGGCTGAAGCTGAAGTTCGAGGAGGGCCTGCTCAAGCCGTTCCCGATCAACCCCGACTGCTGCTACGACCTCAAGGACGCTGCGAAGGCCTATGCCTCGGTGCTGCGCGGAACGCCCGAGCGGGTGCTGCTCAAGCCGTAAGGAGGCACCATGCAGGTCACCCGCTACAGCGAGGCGAAGCCCTATGAGGCGCCCGAACACTACGACATGCGCTGCCTGCGCCTGCAGGGCAAGGAGGCGACGGCGACGGATGCGATCTGGATCGGCCTGTCGCATCTCCTGCCGGGCGGGCGCACCTCGCTCAAGGCGGCGGCGATGGAGAAGATCTACATCGTCGTCGCCGGTGAGGTGACAGTCGAAACCGTCGATACCGCCGTCACGCTCGGCGTGCTCGACAGTTGCCGGCTGGCGCCGGGCGAGGCGCGCGCGCTGGTCAACCGCACCAATGCGCCGGCCTCGATCCTTCTCGCAATGCCGACCTGAAACCGACGACCGGAATGCGGCGACCCCGGAAGGACAGGGAATGAACGGGACTGAGAACAGGCTGCTCAGCGTGATGGAACACTGGCTGCCGCGCATGGAGGTCGCCGGCATCCCGTCGGCGACGGCAAGGGCGGTGATCGACAGCGCCGGCACCTGGGAGAACTGGCTTGCGGCCTGGAGCGCCGAAGGCGACCGCCATGCCGCGTTGGGCGAGGCGGCGCTTGCGCGCGGGCGCTGGATCACCGCCGGCGAGGCTTTCGCCCGTGCCAGCCTGTTCTACCATTTCGGCCAGTTCATGGCTTTCGACGACCTTGACGCGAAGGCGCGCGTCGCGGCGCTGAAGGTGGCGGCGTTCCGAAAGGCCGCGCCGCTGCTGGCGCCGCCCGGCGAACCCATCGCGGTGCCGTTCGAAGGCGGCGTGCTGCATGGTTATCTCCGCCGGCCGGACGGGGCGGGGCCACATCCGCTGGCGCTGATCGTTCCCGGCTCGGATTCCACCAAGGAGGAGTTCCCGGCGTTCGAAGGGCATTTCCTTCGTCGCGGCATGGCGACGCTGTCGCTTGACGGCCCGGGGCAGGGCGAGGGCCGGTCCCATGGCCCCTTGCGCGCCGATATCGCCCCGGCCATCGCCGCGACGATCGAGGCCATCGCGGGGCGGCCGGGCCTGTCGGGCGCCGTCGGCCTGGTCGGCATGGCCTTCGGCGGCTTCCTGGCGCTGCGGGCCGCGGCGGCGCTGGAGGGGCTTGCGGCCGTGGTCTCGATCAACGGCTTCCACGATCTCGGGGCGCTCTGGCCGACCCTGCCGAAGGTCTACCAGGACAACATGACCTTCGCGCTCGGCGGTGACGACGTCGTGACGCGCGCCGGCCGCTTCACCCTGGCGGGCATCGCGGTTCCGGCGCTCGTCCTGCATGGCGGCCGCGACAGGATCTTCCCGCCGTCGGAGGCGCAGAAATGCGCCGATATCTGCCGGGCGGGGGCGGAACTGCACGTCTTTGCCGCCGGAAACCATGTCTGCAACAACATTCCCTGGCTGTACCGCCCGCTCGTCGCCGACTGGCTGGCGGAGCGGCTGGGGGCTTAGGGCCGCCCGCCGCGGAGGAAAGACCATGCGTTCTCCCATCTCGTTCCGGGTCAACGGATTGGCGACGCAGGTGGACGGTGCCGGCGACGAGCCGCTGCTTTTCGTGCTGCGGAACCGGCTCGGCCTCAAGGCGACCCGTTTCGGCTGCGGGCTGGAGCAGTGCGGCGCATGCGTGGTGAGCGTCGACGGGCAGGCGCGCCATGCCTGCACCCTGCCGGTCTCCGCGCTGGCCGGGGCAGAGGTGACGACCCCCGAGGGGCTGGGGGACGATCCCGTCGGGGCGGTGCTGCTCGACGCCTTCGAGATCGAGCAGGCCGGCCAGTGCGGCTACTGCATCTCCGGCATCCTGATGCGCCTCCACGCGCTGTTCAAGGCAGAGGGCCGGCCGAGCCGCGCGGCGATCCTCGCCGCGCTCGACGGGCATCTGTGTCGCTGCGGGGCGCATGGCGGGATCCTGCGCGCCGTCGCACGCGCCGCGGCCCGTCTCGGCGGGGAGGCATGACCGTGGACAACGTGCTGCCGAAGAGCCTTCGCGACAATCCGGAACTCGGGTGCTGGGTCTCCTTCGATGCGCCGGGTGTCGTCGGCATCCGCTCGGGCAAGGTCGAGCTCGGCCAGGGCATCCTCACGGCCCTTGCCCAGATCGCCGCCGACGAACTGCCTGTCGATCCCGCGCTGGTCGCGCTCGTCCCTTGCGATACCGACCGGTCGCCGGACGAGGGCATTACCGCCGGCAGCCAGTCGGTGGAGGTCTCGGGTGCGTCGATCCGCCTGGCTGCGGCGCAGGCGCGCGCGGCGCTGCTCGGCGCCGCCGCCGCCCGCCTCGGCGCCGAAGACGCCCGCCTGTCCTGCCGCGACGGGAGCATCCTTGTCGACGGCGCGCCGACGAGGCTCGACTTCTGGTCGCTCGCATCCGATGTCGACTGGCGGCAGCCTGTCGGCGGGAATGTGCCCGTGCGGCCCGCCGGGCGCGACCGCGCCATCGGCGCCAGCCATCCGCGCATCGACATGGCGCAGAAGCGCGCCGGTGCCGGCTTCATCCACGATCTTTCCCTGCCGGGCCTCCTGCATGCCCGTGTCGTCCGGCAGCCGTTCCGGCTCGCCCGCCTCGCCAACGTCGACGAAGCCTGGCTGGAGCGTCGCCATCCCGGCCTCACGGTCCTGCGCAGGAACGACTTCCTCGCCCTCGTCGGGCCGGACGAATACGGCGTTCACGCCGCCCATGCCGAGGCGGAAAGATTCACCGCCTGGGAGGAGTTGCCCGGCCTCTGGCAGCCGGCGCAAACGGCGGGCGAGACGGTCACCCGGCTCGGATCGGCGGCGCCGTCGGCCGGCAAGGGCGGCATCGACGTGCGGTATTCGCGCGCGCATGTCGCGCATGCGTCGATCGGCCCGTCCTGCGCGCTCGCCCTGTTCGATGCCGGCCGCTTGACCGTATGGAGCCATTCGCAGGGGATTTTCCCGCTCCGCGCGCAGATCGCGGCATGCCTCGGGCTCGAATCCTCCGCGGTGCGCGTCGTCCATGCGCACGGCGCCGGCTGCTACGGCCACAACGGCGCCGACGATGCGGCGCTCGACGCGGCCATCGTCGCGCTGGAAATGCCGGGCCGGCCGGTGCGCATCCTGTGGTCGCGCGAAGACGAGCTCGGTCGCGGCCCGCTGGGGACGGCCATGTCGACCGGGGTAGCGGCGCGGGTCGACGCCGCCGGCCGGGTGGTGTCGTGGAGCCTGTCGGTGGTGAGCGCGCCGCATGCCCAGCGCCCGGGCTTCGGCGGCCATGTCAATCTCAGCTCGGCCGAAGCGCTCGACAGCGCCCGCCTGCCGGCGAGGGTCGAGGACCTGCCCGATGCCGCCGGCGGCGGGGCCGCGCGAAACGCGGTGGCGATCTACGATTTCCCGGGCCAGCAGGTGTCCGTCCGGCTGGAGACGGGCAGCCGCATCCGCACCTCCTCGCTGCGGTCGCTGGGCGCGCATCTCAACGTCTTCGCAATCGAATGTGCGATGGACGAGCTGGCGGACCTGGCCGGGGTCGATCCGCTGGACTTCCGGCTACGCCACCTCAGTGACGCGCGCTGCCGCGCCGTTCTCGAAGGGGCGGCCGAGATGAGCGGCTGGCCCGGCAGCCGTCCGGCCGGCGAGGGGCGGGCGCTCGGCATCGCCGCCGCCCGCTACAAGAACAAGGGCGCCTGGCTTGCCGCCGTCGCCGAGGTCTCGGTGGACGAGGCGGTCAGGCTGGAGCGGCTGTGGCTTTACGCCGATATGGGCCTCGTCATCAACCCGCAGGGCGCGCGCAGCCAGATCGAGGGCGGAGCCATCCAGGCGGCGAGCTGGACGCTCAAGGAGGCGGTGAAGGTGGAGGACGACCGCGTGCCGGCCTTCGACTGGAGCGCCTATCCGATCCTGAAATTCTCCGAACTGCCCGAGATCGAGACGCGGTTCGTCATCGACCCGGCACGCCCGCCGCTGGGCGCCGGCGAGGCGGCACAGGGGCCTGTGGCCGCCGCCATCGGGAATGCCGTGTCCCGGGCGCTCGGCCTGAGGATGCGCGACCTGCCGCTGACACGGGACCGGCTGGTCGCCGTGCTCATGGGAGCCTGACAGGCATCGGCGCCCTGGATATTTGTAATGTTATCGACGATAATGCTGGTATTTCAATGTGAAATGTCATTATAAAGATAACAACAATATCTGAGGTGCGTGATGCTGGCCATTCTTGCCGACGATCTGACGGGGGCGCTGGATACCGCCGCGCCGTTCGCGGCGCGCGGCATGCATGTCGAGGTGGCCCTGGCGGCGGCGGCCATCGGCGAGGCGCTCGGCGAGGCGCCGCAGGTCCTGTCGATCAATCTCGCGTCGCGGGAGATCGACGCGCGGGCCGCGCGGCGGCAGGCGGAGGCCGCGCTCGCGGCGCTGCCGGCAGGTACGCGTCTCTTCAAGAAGGTCGATTCGCGCCTCAAGGGGCACATTGCGGACGAACTCGATGCGTTTTCCTATGCGGCGGCCCTGGTGGTGCCGGCGATCCCGACCTTCGAGCGGATCGTCGCGGACGGCTGCGTGACGGGCTTCGGGGTCGATACGCCCATTCCCGTCGCCGAAAGGCTCGGGCGCCATGCGGCCCGCGCAACCATCCCCGACATCGCAAGCCAGAGCGAGATCGGCCCCTGGCTTGCGCGGGCGGACGAGACGGGTATCGACCTTCTCGTCGGCGCGCGCGGCCTTGCGGAGGCGCTTGCCGCGCGAATGGGCGGGCAGGCGCCGGCGCGGGCGGCGGAAATCCCCGCAGGCCCGGCCTTGTTCGTGATCGGATCGCGCGATCCGATCACCCTTGCGCAGGTCGCGGCGCTGCGCGACGATAGTGCCCTGCGCTACCTGCCGGCGCCGAACGGCCGCCTCGGTGCGGCAGGCGCCGAAGACGGGCTGCTGACCCTGGTGCAGGCGGTGCCGGGCGAAGGCGCGGCAACTGCCGAAGAGGTCTCGCAGGCGCTTGCCGAGAGCGTTTGTCCGGACCTGACGGATGCGGCCTCGGTGCTGCTTCTTTCCGGCGGCGCGACGGCGGAAGCCGTCCTTGGGAAAATGGGGATCGCGCGTTTCCGCCTGCTTGGCGAATGCCTGCCGGGGCTGGGCTTGGCGCACGCCAAAGGACATTGCATTATCGCCAAATCGGGAGGATTTGGGCCGCCGGATACGCTGAGAGAGATCGCGGGCCGGCTGCGCCGCAAGACAGGGTAAGAGATGGGACTGGAGAACGGAACAGCACGCAGAAGCCTCGGCGACCTCGTCTTCGAGCGCATGCACCGTGCCATCAAGTCCGGTGCATACAAGCCGGACGAGCGCCTGCCGACCGAGCATGACCTGGCGATCGAGTTCGAAGTGTCGCGGCCGATCATCCGGGAAGCTCTGCGGCGGCTGCGCGAGCAGGGCTTCATCTATTCCCGGCGCGGGGCGGGCAGCTTCGTTCGCGCCGTCGGCATGCGCGAGCCGCTCGGCTTCGGGCAGCTCGAAAATGTCGCCGACCTCCTGAACTGTTACGAGTTCCGCCTGACCGTCGAGCCGGCGGCCGCGGCCGCCGCCGCCGAGCGCCATGATGCCGGCGCGCTGGCCGCGATCCGCCAGGCGCTGGAACTGATGCGGGACGCCACCAACCGGCAATCCCACCGGGAGGATGCGGACTTTCAGTTCCATCTGGCAATCGCCCGCGCCGCGCAGAACAGCTATTTCTTCACCGCCATGGAGGCGCTGAAGGACCATATCGCCGTCGGCATGCGGTTTCACGGCGCCTCCGTGAAGCGCGAGGCGGCCGGCCTTGCCCGGGTCTTCGCGGAGCACGAGGCGATCGCCGAGGCGATCTCCGCCCGTGACGGTGCGCGGGCGCGGCAACTCATGCACGAGCACCTGACCGGCTCGCGGGACCGTCTGTTCCAGGCGACGAAGTAGACGTGCAAAACCCCGGCAGAGCCAGGGTTTTCAGGGCCTTAAGCCGTTTCGTGCCTTTACCGGGATTGTTCTAGAGCATTTCCAGCCGAAGCGAGATCGCTTCGGCGTCGGATAATGCGGTAAAAACAAGAATCTAGAGCATTTCTGGTGAGCCGGAATTTACCGGAAATGCTCTAGAAAGCCGCGCGATAGATGGCGAGCACGTCTTCCACGCTCATGTCGACGGGATTGTTGTCCATCAGGCGGCGGTTGGCGTGCGCTTCGCCGGCATAGAGCGGCAGGTCGTCCGCTTTCGCGCCGTGGGCGGCCAGCGACATCTCGATGCCGAGGTCGCGGCAGAAGCCGCGCGCGGCGTCGCGCAGGCCTGCCGCCGCAAGGCCGCCGCCGAGACCCAGCGCTTCCGCGACCTCCGTCGTCTTCTCCGCCGCAACGGGCTGGTTGAAGGCGAGGACGTGCGGAAAGATGACGGCGTTCGCCAGGCCATGCGGCAGGCGAAGGCGCGTGCCGAGGGGATAGGCGATGGCATGGCCGGCAGCGGTGTTGACCGGCCCGAGGCAGATGCCGCCATAGTAGGAGGCCAGCATCATGCCTTCGCGCGCTTCCGTGTCCGTGCCGTCGCGCACGGCGCGCGCAAGATACTTGCCGACGAGGCGGAAGCCCATGCGGGCAAAGCCGTCGATCATCGGGTGCGCGCGGCGATTGGTGAAGGCCTCCACGCAATGCGCCATGGCGTCGACGCCCGTCGCCGCCGTCACGGCCGACGGCACGGAATAGGTCAGTTCCGGATCGAGCACGGCGAGATCAGCGATCATGTGCGGGCTTTCGACCGCGATCTTGTTGCCCTTGCCGGGATCGGTGATGAGCGAGCGGATGCCGGCCTCCGAGCCCGTGCCGGCCGTGGTGGCGACCTGGGCAAGGCGCGTGCGGCGGCCGGCGACCCGGTTGGGGCCGGCGACGTCGGCAAGGGTCTGTTCGCCGTCCCAGAGCACGGCGACGAGCTTGGCGACGTCGAGGACCGAGCCGCCGCCGAGGCCGACGACGAGGTCCGGCTTGTGCCGGCGCGCGGCTTCGAGGGCAGCGTGGAGCGTGGCGGTGTCGGGTTCCCCGGGGATCGCGTCGAAGACGGCGAGGCGGCCGGCATGCTTCAGGCGGTCGACGAAGCCGGCGGTGACGGGCGTCGCGATCACCAGGACCGAGGCGGCGTCGGCGGCCCAGGCGCCGACCTCGCCGATCGTACCCGCGCCGATGGCGAGCCGGCGGGGCTGGTGGAGCGTGATGGGGGCGATGGTCATGGCGTCATCCTCGCTTGGCGGCGCCCGACACCAGCTTGCGGGCGTAGGCGATGGCGGAATTCATGTTGCCGTGGTCGGCGATGCCCTTGCCGGCAATATCGAAGGCCGTGCCGTGATCGACCGAGGTGCGGTCGATCGGCAGGTCCACGGAGACGTTCACGGCGGTGTCGAAGGCGACGAGCTTGACCGGGATATGTCCCTGGTCGTGATATTGCGCGACGACGAGATCGAAGGCGCCGGCATAAGCGCGGTAGAACACCGTGTCGGCGGAGATCGGCCCGTAGGCGTCGATGCCTTCCGCGCGGGCGGCCGCGACGGCGGGCGCGATCTGGTCGTCGTCCTCCGTGCCGAACAGGCCGTTCTCGCCGCAATGGGGATTGATGCCGGCGACCGCGATCCGGGGCGCCGTGTACCCGATGCGCTTCAGGTGGGCGTCGCCGGCGCGGATGGTGGCCAGCACCCGCTCCGTCGTCGAGCGGCGGATCGCCTCCTGCAGCGCGACATGGGTGGAGACGTGGATGACCTTCAGGCGGTCGGAGGCGAGCAGCATATAGGCCGCTTTTGCACCGGTGAGGCTGCGCAGCATGCCGGTATGGCCGTCATAGTGGTGACCGGCAAGGTTCAGCGCTTCCTTGTTGATCGGCGCCGTGACGATGCAGCCGATGGTGCCGGCCTGCGCATCGCGCACCGCCTTCTCGATGAAGCGGAAGGCCGCGTCGCCGGCGACGGGGCTGAGTTGCCCCCAGGCGAGCGGCGCGCCCTCGATGGGCAGGTCCACGACGTGCGGCGCGAGGTCGACCGTGACGCCGAGGGCCTCGCGCGCCGCTTCGAGCGTTGGAAGGTTGCCGTAGATGCGGATCGTCGCGCGCTCCTGCGGCGTCATGCCGGCCAGCGCCCGCACGGAGATCTCCGGGCCGACGCCGCAGGGGTCGCCCATGGTGATGCCGATGATGCTGCTCATGAAAGTCTCCGTGTGTCGGCGTGTTCCCAGCCGGGGGCCAGGCGGACATGTTTGATTGCGCGCCGGTGATAGGTGTAGGCGAGGTGGAGGGTGCCGTCCGCCTCCGCCAGCAGCCAGGGATAGGACATTTCCTTGTTCCGGCCGTCGGTCGAATCGTTGGAGAGGCAGGTGCCAGGCCCGTCCTCCACGAGCAGCCGCACGGGGAAGGTGTTGCCGCCGTCCGCCGAAAGGCAGAGCGCGACGGGTGCGCGCGGGACGCCCCAGACCGGAACGCAGCCCCCCGCGGGGTCGGCATCCGGGCGATCGTCGCTCTCGCCGAGTTCGTCGTAGAGCGAGGCGCGGCGGTCCGCCGACTGGGCGGCACTGACCGGATTGCAGATCATCGCGACGCGCCCGTCGTCCAGGCGGATTACGGCGATGGATGAATTGTTGTTCGGCACGTCGCTCGCCGCGGGTGCGGACCAGGATTGCCCGCCGTCCTGGCTTTCCGTCCGGTAGACGAAATCGGCCTGGCGCCGGCGGAAGAAGGCGGCGAGGCGTCCGCCGCCCAGGGCCACCGGCGACATGTGGACGCAACCGGTGGAGCGGGAAAGCTCTTCGAGCCGCCAGGTCTTTCCGCCGTCCGTGGAGATGCCGAGGGCGGCGGTGTCGTGGCTGCCGTTCCATTTCTGGCCGGGGCGCTGGACGCAGCGGAAGATCGGCAGCAGCCAGGCGCCGTCGTCTTCGCGCACCACCAGCGGCGCGCGGACGAAGCAGCCACGCGGCAGGTCGAGGTAGCGGCCTTCTTCGGCATTCAGGACGCAGGCATCTGTGCCGCGGCGGATCTCGGCCATGCGGATCCGGCATTCGTCCTGGTTGCCCGAGGGCTGCGAGGTGTGGAAGAGCCAGAGCCTGCCATCCGGCGCGGTGAAGAATACCGGGTTCTGCTCCGAATGCGCCGGGTCGAAGCTCAGGCGCTGCGGCAGGCCCCAGGCGGATGCGCCTTTCGGCAGCACCGAGGCGAAGATCGAAATGTCCGACTTGCCTTCCAGCGTGCCGCCGAACCAGGCGCAGGCGAGTGCGCCATCGTCGAGCCGGTGCAGGAACGCGGCGTGATTCTGGATCATCGGCGACGCCAGCAGCGCCTCGTCGCGCCCGGGCGACACGCTCTGAAGCTGGCCATTCATGCGACGGGCGATTTCCTCGGGGTCCATTGGCTCCTCCTGTATGAGGTTGAAGATCACTGAAATTACAAAGTTGTCAAGTTTTAGAATGTTACTGATTTCCGCAGCCTGATTTTTTGTGTGATCTAATACATTGGTTTATATATGTAAAAATATGCGAATAGGTCGTAATTAAATTTACATCGGAAATTAATTTGACAAACTTATGCGAAAAGTGGATGGTCTGGGCAAGCCGGCAGGAGGATGCCGGGGAGGAGGATTTCATGCCGGACGCCGGCAACCCCCGGACCGCGACCATGGCCGTGATCTTCGCGGCCGTCATGCGCGCCCTCGTCGGCGTGAGGGCATTCGCCGCGCGATCCGGAAAGCCGACAACCGCCTGAACACGATTTCACCAGGGAGGAAATGCCGTGAAGAGAATGCTTGTTTTGGGTGCCCTCATGCTGGGCTCCGCTCTGTCCCCCGCCTTTGCCGGCGCGGGGCCGATCAAGATCGTGCTGCCCGAGGAGGCCGACCTGCTCGAGCCCTGCATGGCGACCCGTTCCAATATCGGCCGCGTCATCCTGCAGAATGTCAGCGAGACGCTGACGGAACTCGACGTTCGCGGCGACAAGGGCGTGATGCCGCGCCTTGCCGAGACATGGGAGCAGAACGCCGACGGCAGCTGGCGCTTCCATCTGCGCGAGGGCGTCAAGTTCTCCGACGGTACGGCCTTCGACGCGAAGGACGTCAAGCACAGCTTCGATCGCATCATGAGCGACAAGAACGCCTGCGAATCGCGCCGCTACTTCGGCGGCATGACCGTGACGCCCGCTGTCGTCGACGACTTCACCGTCGACTTCAAGGCCGACCCGGTCCAGCCGATCCTGCCGCTCTTGATGTCGCTCGTCACCATCGTGCCTGAGGAGACGCCGCTGGAATTCGTTCGCGAGCCCGTCGGCACAGGCCCCTACAAGCTCACCAACTGGACGCCGGGGCAGCAGATCGTGCTGACGGCCCGCGACGACTACTGGGGTGCCAAGCCCGACGTTACGGAAGCGACCTACCTCTTCCGCGCCGATCCGTCCGTCCGCGCCGCCATGGTCCAGACCGGCGAGGCCGACCTCTCGCCGTCGATCGCGCAGCTCGACGCGACCAATCCGGCCACCGACTTTTCCTATCTCGACAGCGAGACCGTCTATCTGCGCATCGACCACAATATCGAGCCGCTGAACGACGTGCGCGTCCGTCGTGCGCTCAACGTCGCCATCGACCGCCAGGCCTTCCTCGGCACGCTGGTTCCCGACGGCGCGCTGCTCGCCACGGCCATCGTGCCGCCGCCGACGCTTGGCTGGAACCCCAACGTCAAGGTCTTCCCTTACGATCCGGAAGGGGCGAAGAAACTGCTTGAGGAAGCCAGGGCCGACGGCGTGAAGGTCGATACGCCGATCACCATCATCGCCCGTTCGGCGAACTTCCCGAACGTCACCGAGATCATGGAAGCCATCCAGGCGCAGCTGCAGGAAGTCGGCTTCACGGTCGAGCTGAAGTTCGTCGAGGTCGCCGAGCACGAGCAGTACTATTCCAAGCCCTTCAAGGAAGGCCGCGGCCCGCAGCTCGTCGCCGCCATGCACGACAATTCCAAGGGTGACCCGTCGTTCTCGATGTTCTTCAAATACGCGACCGAAGGGACGCAGTCGGGCTTCTCCGATCCCAAGGTCGACGACCTGATCAAGCGCGCCTCGGCGGCCGTCGGCGACGAGCGCGCCAAGCTCTGGTCGGAAACGATCGCCTATGTGCATGACGAGGTCGTTGCAGACGTCCTG
This sequence comes from Shinella sp. S4-D37, assembly GCF_040812195.1. Taxonomy (NCBI): domain Bacteria; kingdom Pseudomonadati; phylum Pseudomonadota; class Alphaproteobacteria; order Hyphomicrobiales; family Rhizobiaceae; genus Shinella; species Shinella sp. S4-D37. The sequence continues at coordinate 71,817 of NZ_JBFNXL010000004.1, forward strand.
CTCTTCCACATGGTCGGATTCTCGCGGGTCTCCGAACGGCTCGATTTCAAGCCGACCATGGCGACGAACGGGACGCTGCAGCTCTCGGAGATCAAGATCAAGTAGACTTGTCCTGGCGAAGCCGGCATTTGCCAGCCACAACAACAGTCAGGGCGGCGGGATGATCCCGCCGCCCGATTTTCCCGAGGACGCCATGCTGAAATTCGTTCGAAAACGCGCCGTGGCCAGTCTGATCTCGCTCGTCGGGCTGATCGTGATGGTCTTCTTCCTCTCGCGCCTGACGGGCGATCCGGCGGCGCTCTTCCTGCCGGTCGAGGCGTCCGCGGAGATGAAGGCGCAGTTCCGTGAGCTGCATGGCCTGAACGACCCGCTGCTGATGCAGTTCGCCCGCTACGTCGGCGATGTCATGACGGGCGATCTCGGCGAATCCCTGCGCAAGGCCCGTCCGGCGCTCGATGTCGTGCTGGAGGCCTTCGTCTGGACGCTCTGGCTTGCCGTCATCACCATGACCCTGGTGACGGGTGCCGCCATCGTCGTCGGTTCGCTCGCCGCCTTCCGCGCCGGCGGCTTCTTCGACCGCCTGTCCTCCGTCATCTCGCTGCTCGGCGCGTCGATCCCCGATTTCTGGGTGGCGATCGTCGCGATCGTCGTCTTCTCCGTGAACCTCGCCTGGCTGCCGACCTCGGGCACCGGCTCGCTGCTCCACTGGGTCCTGCCGATCGCCGTGCTGTTCATCCGCCCGTTCGGCATCATCGTCCAGGTGGTGCGCGGCTCCATGATCGGCGCGCTGTCGTCGGCCTATGTCAAGACCGCGCGGGCCAAGGGCGTCCGGTCGGGACCGATCATCTTCGTGCACGCCCTGCGCAACGCCATGCTGCCGGTCATCACCGTCATCGGCGACCAGGCCGCGAGCCTCCTGAACGGCGCGGTGATCGTCGAGACGATCTTCGGCTTTCCCGGCGTCGGGAAGCTGATGATCGATTCCATCCTGCAACGCGACTTCAACGTGGTGCTCGCTGCGATCCTCGTCACGGCGCTCGCGATCTTCCTCATGAACCTCCTGATCGACCTTGCCTATGCGCTGCTCGATCCGCGGATCCGGCATTGAGGAGGCGGCCATGACCTTGCAGACGTCCGATATCCTGCCTGCCGAAGAGCCGCATGTCGCCAGGCGCCTGTTCCGCATGCTGCTTGCCGACAAGTTCGCGCTCTGCGCGGCGATCTTCCTCGTGCTGATCCTCGTCTTCGCCATCGTCGGGCCAAGCTGGCTCGGGGACCTTGCGACCAAGCAGAACCTTCGCGGCCGTAACGCGGCGCCCTTCGACTGGGAGCGCGGCTGGGTGTGGTGGATGGGCGCCGACGCGCTCGGCCGGCCGCTCCTCGCGCGCATCGTCGTCGCCACGCAGAACACGCTGATGGTGGCCGCCGGCGCGGTCGCGCTGTCCACCGTCGTCGGCACCGTGCTCGGGCTTGTCGCCGGCTTTTCCGCGCCGCGCGTCAACCAGGTGATCATGCGCCTTGCGGACGTCATCATGTCCTTCCCGTCGCTGCTGATCGCGGTCATCGTGCTCTACATCCTCGGCTCGTCGATCCTCAACCTGATGCTGGTCCTCGCCATCACCCGTATCCCGGTCTACCTGCGCACGACGCGGGCCGAGGTGCTGGAGATCCGCGAGCGCATGTTCGTGCAGGCGGCCCGCGTGATGGGGGCGTCGAACAGGCGCATCCTCTTCCGCCATATCCTGCCCGTGGTGCTGCCGACGCTGACGACGCTCGCCACGCTCGACTTCGCCTATGTGATGCTGGCCGAAAGCGCGCTCTCCTTCCTGGGCATCGGCATCCAGCCGCCGGAGATCACCTGGGGCCTGATGATCTCGCAGGGCCGGCAATATCTCACCAATGCGTGGTGGCTGTCCTTCTGGCCGGGGCTCGCAATCATCCTCACCACCCTGTCGCTCAACCTCCTGTCGAACTGGCTGCGCATCGCGCTCGATCCGGTGCAGCGCTGGCGCCTCGAAATGAAGGGTCGCAAGAATGGCTGACCATCTCCTCGAAGTGCGCAACCTGTCCGTCGAGTTCCACACCGCTGCCGGCGTGGTGAAGGCGGTGCGCGACATCTCCTACCATCTGGACCGCGGCGAGACGCTGGCGATCCTCGGCGAAAGCGGCTCCGGCAAGTCCGTCTCCTCCTCGGCGATCATGAACCTGATCGACATGCCGCCGGGTCGCATCAGCGGCGGCGAGATTCTGCTCGACGGCGTCGACCTCCTGAAGATGCCGCTGCATGCGCGGCGCGCGGTGAACGGCCGGCGCATCGCCATGATCTTCCAGGACCCGCTGAGCCATCTCAATCCGGTCTATACGGTCGGCTGGCAGATCCGCGAGGCGCTGACCGCGCACGGCACGGACGGCGCCACCGCCGGAGCCGAGGCGCTGCGTCTCCTGACGCGCGTCGGCATTCCCGAGCCGGAGCGGGCGCTCGCCAGGTATCCGCATGAATTCTCCGGCGGCCAGCGCCAGCGCGTCATGATCGCGATGGCCCTTGCGCTGCGCCCCGATCTCCTCATCGCCGATGAGCCGACCACGGCGCTCGATGTCACCGTGCAGGCGGAGGTGCTCGCTCTGCTGGAGGAGTTGCAGCAGGAGACCGGCATGGCGGTTCTCATCATCACGCATGATCTCGGCGTCGTCGCCGAGGTCGCCGACCGCGTGGTGGTGATGGAGAAGGGCGTGCTGGTCGAGGCCGGCACGGTGCGCGAGGTCTACAGGAACCCGCAGCATCCCTATACGAAGAAGCTCATCGCCGCCGCGCCCGGCAAGGGCGCCATGCATGAGCCGGCCGACCGGGCGGACCCCGTCCTCAGCGTGCGCGACGTGCGCAAGCGCTACGGTTCCTTCGAGGCCCTGAAAGGGGTTTCCTTCGATCTCATGCCCGGCGAGACCATGGCCGTCGTCGGGGAGAGCGGGTCGGGCAAGTCGACGCTGGCGCGCATTCTGCTCCGGCTCGACGAACCGGACGGCGGCACCGCGCACTGGAAGGGCCGCGACCTCTTCACCATGTCGCCCGCCGAGCTCTACAAGCTGCGCCGCGACCTTCAGATGGTGTTCCAGGACCCGACGCAGTCGCTCAATCCGCGCATGACGGTCTACCAGCTCATTTCCGAGGCCTGGGTCATCCATCCGGATATCCTGCCCAGGGCGAAGTGGCACGAGCGCGTCGCCGAACTCCTGGTGCAGGTGGGGCTTGGCCCCGAGCATATGAGGCGCTATCCCCACCAGTTCTCCGGCGGCCAGCGCCAGCGCATCGCCATCGCCCGCGCCCTGGCGCTCGAACCGCAGCTCATCATCTGCGACGAGGCCGTTTCCGCGCTGGACGTTTCCGTGCAGGCGCAGGTCATCGCGCTGCTCGACCGGCTGCGCAAGGAAATGGGCATCGCCTTCATCTTCATCGCGCACGACCTGCCCGTGGTGCGCGACTTCGCCGACCATGTCATGGTCATGCAGAAGGGCAATATCGTCGAGTTCGGCACCGTGCGCGAGGTGTTCGAAGCGCCGCGGCAGGCCTATACCCGCGCGCTGCTTTCCGCCGGCCTCGACCCCGATCCCGACGTCCAGGCCGCCCATCGCGCCGCCCGCCTTCAACGCGTCTCGTAAGCGCGCCCGACCCAAAGGAAGATTTCATGAGCAAGCAAGCCTTCGTGGCCCTCGTAACCTGCTTCAACGCGGACGAAACCATCAACTACCAGGCCACGCGCGCCCAGGTAAGCCGCCAGGTGGCGGCCGGCAACAACATCATGTGCGCCGGCACGAACGGCGATTTCTCGGCGCTGACCTTCGAGGAGAAGGTGCGCCTGACGGAGGAGGTGGTCGACGAGGTGGGCGGCCGCGTCAAGGTGATCGTCAATGCCGGCATGCCCGCCACCTTCGAGACCGTGAAGCTGGCGCGTGAATTCGACCGCATCGGCGTCGACGGCATCGCCGTGATCACGCCCTTCTTCATCGCCTGCACGCAGGACGGCCTGATCCGCCATTTCTCGACGGTGGCGGACGCGGTGAAGACGCCGGTCTACCTCTACGACATTCCGGCCCGCACGCAGAACCACATCGAGCCGGAAACCGCCCGAAAGCTGGCCGGCCACGGCAATATCGCCGGCATCAAGGATTCGGGCGGCGCGAAGGAGACGCTGGAAGCCTATCTGCAGGTGGCGAAAGAGGTCGAGGGCTTCGAGGTCTATTCCGGCCCTGATCACCTGGTGCTGTGGGCGCTGCAGAACGGCGCCGCCGGCTGCATTTCCGGCCTCGGCAATGCCATGCCGCATGTCCTTTCCGGCATCCTGAAGGGGTTCAATGCGGGCGATCTCGCCGGGGCGGAAAAAGAGCAGGCGACCTTCGCAGCCTTCCGCACCGATCTCTATGCGCTCGGCTTCGCCCCCGCCATGGTCAAGCGCGCCCTCTACCTGCAGGACGCCTCCGTCGGCGCCAGCCGCCAGCCGGCCCTGCTGCCGAATGACGAGCAGGACGGCCGGATCGCGGAAATCCTGCGGCGATACGCGCTGCTTTGAGGCGCCCAACGATCCGGTGGCTGCACGCGGAGTAACGCTTGCAGCCGATCGTTGCGGCGGCATGTTGCGTACAACGTGGAAAATACATTACGAAGGCACGGGCGACCTTTTGTTCTCAAAAGAGGGGACGGCGCATGCGCGCCTTCGTGCGGAACGGCGGCAATATCCTTCCCGTCGCGGCTCTTCTGGTCCTGGCGCTTCTTGCGCCCCGGTCCCAGGCGGAAGGGCTTCGTCCCGGCCTGGTATCGTCCGATCCGCTATGGACCGACAGGCCGGTCCGCATCGACCCGAGGAAGCAGGCCTTCGAAAGGATCGAAGGCGAGCAGAAAGTCGGGCGCTTCATCCTGCGCCCGACGAACCGGGTCCAGACCTTCGACAGCGCCTCGTTCCGGGACGCAGGCCACCTCTATGTCCTGTCGGATGTGGTGGCCGCCGATCCGAGGCAATTGTGCCGCCGGGACGGCGGGAGCCCCGTCGCCTGCGGCCAGCAGGCCCGCCTCTTCCTGCGAAGGCTCATCATGAACCGGGCGCTTCGCTGCCTGGAGGATTTCCGGCTGGGGACGGTCGTCTTCGTTACCTGCGCGATCGGCGAGGTCGACCTTGCGGAAACGATCGTCTCGAAGGGGGCTGGATGGGCTGCAAGACCGCGTCTTGCGGCCCGGCAGCAGGAGGCGATTGCAAGCAAGGCGGGATTGTGGATTGATGCCGGGTGCCGCGCCGAAGGGCGTTGCAAGGCCCGGAGGCGGTAGAATGTATCCTTGCGACTTCAGCATGTTTCCAAAGCCGGCCCTTCGTGCCGGCCCGCGGGCCGCATGAGATCACTCCTCCGTCGCATTTTCCGCCGTCCCGGTCCCGATACTCCGGAAACGATGCCGCGGCGAGCGCGGATCGCGATCACGCCCGTGCGAAAGCAGATTTACGCCGTCGGCGACATCCATGGCTGCTACACCGCACTCCTGGCGCTCGAGGCGAGAATTCGCGAGGATGTGTCCGCGACGAAGGCTGAAAGGCCGCTCATCGTCTATCTGGGGGACTATGTCGATCGCGGCCCGGCGTCCGAGGCCGTTCTCCAACACCTGTCCGAGGCCGGCCATCCGGACGGCATCGAGCGGATTGCGCTTTGCGGAAACCACGACGACGCGTTTCTCCGGTTCCTGAAGCGGCCGGCCGAGAATATCGCCTGGCTGGATTTCGGAGGCGATGCCACCCTGCGCTCATACGGGCTCGGCCACCTTGCCAATTCCAGGCGGCGGCGCGATTTCCTGAACATTGCCGCTCTTCTCGAGGAAACGATCCCCGCAAGGCACATCCGCTTCCTCGAGCAGCTCCCGCTTCTGGCCCTCCACGATGCCCAGCTCTTCGTGCATGCCGGCATCCGCCCCGGCGTCGCGCTCGATGAGCAGACGGAGGAGGATCTCTTGTGGATTCGCGAGCCCTTCCTTGCCGAGGGGCCGAACCTGCCCCTCACCGTGATCCACGGTCACACGGCGAATGTCGAACCGGTGGTCGCCCGGGGGCGGATCTGTGTCGATACCGGATGCTACGCGACCGGCCGCCTCACGGCCGCAAAACTGACGGAGACCGGTGCCGTCTTCCTCTAGGCGTTCATCCCCGATCAGGCTTTGACGATGTTGCTGCCCTCGATGCCGCGCCGTGCGAAGGCGTTGCGCGTATCCACGATCAGCCGCGCGCTTTCGGCGACGAGCCGGTAGTCGAGCGCGTCATGGTCGGTGGCGACGACGACGGCGTCGACCGAAGAAAGCTGCTCGGCCGAGAGCGCCGTCGAAGGGCGGCCGGCAAAATGACCGTAGGCCCGCGTTTTCGGTATGCTGTCGACGAACGGATCGTGGAACAGCACCTCGGTGCCGCGCTTGGCGAGGATCTCCATGAGTTCGAGCGAAGGGCTCTCGCGAATGTCCGAGACGTTCTTCTTGTAGGCAAGGCCGAGGATCAGGACCGTTGCGGAGCCGAGCGAGACCTTTTGCGTGCGGTCGAGGGCCTGTTCCAGGCGCGAAACGACATAGCGCGGCATGGCCACGTTTATCTCGCCGGCAAGCTCGATGAAGCGTGTGGGCAGGCCGAATTCGCGCGACTTCCAGGTAAGGTAGAAGGGATCGATCGGAATGCAGTGCCCGCCGAGGCCCGGGCCCGGATAGAAGGGCATGTATCCGAACGGCTTTGTCGCGGCGGCGTCGATGACCTCCCATACGTCGATGCCCATCGCATCGTAGACGACCTTCAGCTCGTTCACGAGCGCGATATTGACCGCGCGAAAGACGTTTTCCGTGATCTTCACGGCTTCCGCCACCTTGGGGGAGCTGACGGCGACCACCTTCTCGACGACGGCGCCGTAGAAGGCCTTCACCAGCGCCGACGCCTCTTCGCCTTCGCCCGCGACGATCTTCGGGATGGTGACGGTGCGGAAATTCGCATTGCCCGGATCCTCGCGCTCGGGCGAGAAGGCGAGGAAGAAATCCCTGCCGCTCGCAAGCCCGCCGCGTTCGAGGATCGGCTTCAGGACCTCTTCCGTCGTGCCCGGCCATGTCGTCGATTCCAGCACGACGAGCTGTCCGGGGCGCAGCCGTGCCGCGATCGCTTCGGCCGTGGCGACCACGAAGCCGAGGTCCGGTTCGCGCTGACGGGAAAGCGGGGTGGGAACCGCGATGGCGATCACGTCGCACTCGCCCAGGCGATCGAAATCGTCGGAGGCGGTGAACCGCCCGCCCGCGACGTGGGCCGCCAGTTCGTCCGAACCCACGGCGTCGATATAGGACCGGCCGGCGTTGAGCATCTCGACCTTCGCGCGGTCGATATCGAAGCCGATGGTGGTGAAGCCCGCCTTGGCGGCGGCGGCGGCAAGCGGCAGACCGACATAGCCAAGGCCTATGACGCCTGCTTTCGCCGTTCTTTGGGCGATGCGGTGCGCCAGTGTTTCAGCCACCAAATTCTGCGTCATTCGTCGTGCTCCCGGGTCTGCCGCGCATGCGGCATACCAGTCAACAATCTGGGAGAACAAATCAAGGGAGAGACGGCAGAAACGTTCGCTCGAACGATCAGGCGGCAGGGGCGAGCGAGCGTGCGCGCCAGCTTATCTCGCCAGCTCGATCAGGAGAATGCCGGACCAGAAGCACATGACGATACCGACCCATTTCATCACGGAAGGCTGGGTCGCAAACATCAGCTTGAGATCATCCATTCGAACCTCATCGGGCGGTGATTCGTGAATGTTGACAGAGTGCGTCCGAAAGGTAAACGTTCCGTTCATCCGCGGGGTATGGGCAAGCGGATCGAGGGGCGAATGAGGGCGCTTTCGGAAAATGGGCGGCCGGCGATGTGGCGTCGGGCGAAGGCGCTGGAATGGGGCTGTTTCGCCGCGATTTTCCTGGCGCTCGTCACCAATGGCGCCAATTCTGCATTGCCGCTGGCCGCGTGTCTTTTTCTGGTCGGGGGGCTTTGCATCGCCGCGCTCCTCCTTCTGGGGTGGCCGGAGCGCGTGCGCGCTCTGTTCGTGGCCGGTCTCTGCCTCTTTCTCCTTTTCACGGCCTGGATCGGCATTCAGCAATTGCCGGTGCCAGAAGGGCTCGCATCGCGGGCCTGGGCGCGTTTGCCCGAATTCGGCATCGCGGCATGGGCCCGCATCTCCATCGCGCCGGCCGAAGGGCAGGCGGGGTGGCTTTCGCTGGCCCTGCCGTTCCTGACATTCCTCACGGGTCTCCTGGTCTTCCGCACCGACGCGCGGGCTTGCGCTGCCTTCCGGCGCGTCGCGACGGCGGCCGGCCTGCTGGCCCTTGTGTGCCTCGTCCAGTTCCTCGTCACCCCCGACAGGCTGCTCTTCACAGAAAGGCCCACTCCCGGCGACAGCTACACGTTCGTCTTCGTGAACCGCAACACGGCGGCGACCTGCCTTGGCCTCATCATGCTGATGCTGCTGGTCAACGTGCGGGAGGAATGGCGCACTTTCGACCGGACGCGGCTTCTCGCCTGGATCATGAACGGCGTTCCGCTTCCCGCATCCGTCAGGCTGTGGCCGCTGGCCTTGCAGGCCGGCCTTCTGCTCGTGGTGGTAACCTGCCTTGCCCTGACGAAATCACGCGCCGGCATCGGGGCCTCCGCTGTTGCGGCGGCGGTTTCGCTGGGCCTCATGTTCTGGTTCGGCGGCGGGGGCGGCACATCGGGGTTCTCGCGCCGCCGGCGCGGCTTCTGGAGGAAGATGGCGCAATCGGGCGCCTGTGTAGCCGTCGTGCTTCTCGTCGCCGGCCTTCTGGCGCCACGCACGATCCTGCGGAGCGAGATCCAGGGCGCGGAGGACGCCCGCTTCTGCATCCTGGAAGGGCTTGTCGCTGCCGCGCGCGACAACGGGCTGAAGGGGGGCGGCTTCGGTGCTTTCCCCTTCATCTTCAATCCCTATCGCGATCCCGCCTGCGGGATCCGCTCGGTATGGGACAAGGCGCATAACAGCTATCTGGAAGGCTTCATCACCCTTGGGCTCCTCTTCGTTCCCCTGGTGCTGGTCGGGTTTTACGGATTGGTACGCGCCTATAGCGCGGGGTTGCGCGAACGCAGGAGCATGATCGCCTATCCGGCCGCCGGCCTTGGCGGCTTCTGCCTCGTCGCGCTGCACAGCGCCCTGGATTTTTCGCTGCAGATCCCCGGCATGGCCGCCTTCTATGCCCTGTTCGCGGCCCTGACGATCACGGTTTCCCTGGGGCGGCGCGGCAAGGGTGACGGAACGAGGGGAGAGGCGCAAACGCCCGTCCGGACAAGCGGGAAAGGCGGGATCGCGGCCGCCGCGCTCTGCGGTCTCGCGCTCCTTTCCATTCTTGTCGCGGCAAGTCGCGCAAGGGATGCGGTCTCCATCGGCGAAGCGCGCTCCTTTGCGCGCGCGCTCGATGCCGGCAAGCCTGTCGACACGGCCGCGCTTCGCGCCCTCGTTGCCGGCAGGCTTCCCGCCAACTGGCTGGAAACCTGCAACGGCGAGGTCTTGCGCGCTTCCCTGACGGTCCTGCTTGCCGATCTCGATAGAATTGATCGGGACCAGGCCTATGATGCATGGGCGGAACGGCTCGGGCAGGCGGAAAGGCAGGTGCTGCATTCGCTGACCTGCCTGCCCGGCGACGGCAATCTCTGGCTGCGCCTGGCGATGCTGAGGCAGGCGGGCGGCGAGGTGCCGCAGGAACAGGCATCGCTGATGGCGCTGTCGCAGCAGTTGGACCCGTCGCAAGAGCGCCAGCTCGTCGGCCGGCTCGCGCACTGGAACCGCCTGTCCTCCGCCACGCTCGCCCTGTCCCGCGAGGAGGTGGCCGCGGACGTGCGGAACGGCCTCAACTATCTGTCCGTGGCGGATATCCGAGCGGTTCTGCGCGCGCCGTCTCCCGCCATGGCGAGCATAGTCCGGGAAACCGCGCCCCTCGTTTCCGCCGCCCGCCGCGATCTTCTGAAAAAGAACGGCTTTGAGTGGTTGGCGATCGAAGCAGCTGCAGGGCGGTGAATGCGCGGCGAATTCAACCCTTGTTGATGCTCGGCAAAGTTTTTCTCTGGCGTTTCGGCTTTTTCGTTTCGTGAAAATCAAGTTTATTTTAGGATTCATCCCATTATCCCGCGATGAACATAAGTATCAGTTTGACTTCCTCCTATATATTTATTGATTTTTTTGCGGTGCCTATGCGTATCATTTTGGCGCCTTGGGCCCGATCCCAGCGCCCGGAACTCTACTTTTCATCATGTTCATTACGTGCCTATGCACGTAATGCGGAAAAAACTCCCGCTTTAGTGGGTATAAGTGGCCGTTAAAAGGATTCTAAAAAACGGCCAGGTTGTCGTTTGCAACGGGTCGTTAATCAAATTGTCGGATTTTAGGCGAAGAATCGCCAATTCGCATATGGCAGGATAACGCAGCTGCGGAATGTATCTTTGCACAATGGCGCGCAGCAGTATTTACCAATTCGCCTTTCTCAAAGAAAAACCGGCATATGTGTTCTTGCGAATGTCATGAAATTTTGCCATAGCTGGTATTGGGGCGATCATGAACGCAGTGGTTGTTGGGTGGTGGCGCGCTGTTTTCGCAGGGCGGTTTCGGGATTCATATATGCTTGTCAATTTGAGGCTGGGTGTGGGGCTTGCCCTGGTTGCGGCAATCTTGTCCGGGTGCACGGCGACACCCCGGGCGGGACCGGACGATTACGCGATCGAGGCGAATGCTTACGTCAAGGTGAGCACGAAGGGCCGCAAGGTCGGCATCGAATATGCCCTGCTCGACATCGATTCCAGTATTCTTGCCTACTTCGGCAAAGAGGAGCCGACGAGCCTCGGCGGTTTCGGCGGTGGCAAGGGCGGCCCTCCGGCCCTGCCGCTCGGTATTGGCGACATCGTGACGGTCTCGATCTTCGAGGCGCAATCGGGCGGCCTCTTCATTCCGGCCGATGCCGGCAGCCGGCCGGGCAACTTCATCACGCTGCCCGAGCAGACGATCGATCGCTCCGGTACGATCAGCGTTCCGTATGCTGGCCGGATAAGCGCCGCGGGACGATCCGTCGATGACGTTCAGGCGGAAATCGAGGATCTTCTCGCCAATCGCGCGATCGAGCCGCAGGTCGTCATCACGACGATCAAGAGCCGCTCGAGCCAGGTCTCCGTCCTGGGGGATGTCCGCGCGCCGGCGAAATTCGAGTTGAGCCCGGCAGGCGACCGCGTGCTCGACATGATCTCGCAGGCCGGCGGCCTCAGCGCGCCGGGCATCGAGACCTATGTGACGCTGCAGCGGCGCGGCCGCACGGCGACCGTGCTCTACGACCATCTTGCCGATACGCCGGCGGAGAACATCTACGTCGCGCCCGGCGACACGATTTTCGTCAACCGCGAGCGGCGGACCTATCTCGCCTTCGGGGCGACCGGCCTCAGCGGCCGCTTCGATTTCGAGGAGTCCGGCCTGACCCTCGGCGAGGCGCTCGGCAAGGCCGGCGGCCTCCTGGACGGGCGGGCCGATCCCGCACAGGTGATGCTCTACCGCGTCGTCTCCAGGCAGACGCTCGTCAAGCTGGGTGTCGACGTCCACAAGTTCGCCTCCGATGAGGTGCCGGTGATCTTCCGCGCCAACCTGCGCGATCCGGCGGCCTTCTTCGCGGTCCAGAAGTTTGCGATGAGCGACAAGGATATCGTCTACGTGTCCAACTCCGACTCCGTCGAATTGCTGAAGTTCCTCAATCTCGTGAATTCGGTTTCGGCGACTGCGGCAGGTGTCAGCGACGACGTGGTCGATACCCGGAATGCCCTGAGGGCCCTTTGATCGACGCGGCGGAGCTTTCCCGCCGCGCAACCCATGCGGACGACGTCGAGGCGGCGTCGGAAATAAGACAGGAACGAAACGCAAAACAGGAGGCGAAAATGTCTGGCAAGTTGTTCACAGTAAAGTTCGGAAGCTTCGTCGCGAGCGTTGCCGGGGCGACCCTTCTCATGTCGGGCGGTGTTCTGGCGCAGGAAACGGCGACGCAGCCGGGAAACGCGGCCGAGACGGCGTGCTTTGCCGGTCCGGCCAAGCTTTCGGACGCGGAAGTGCAGGCGTTCCTGGCGTCGCCCGCCTCGCTGCTTTCCGGTTATCCGTCCGGCGGTCTGCCGATGTCCACCCGCGTGCGCTCGCTCGCCGGCTCCGACGCCCGCGCGCTCGATCCGATCCTCGGTCTGGTTCCCTCGGCGACGTCCAGCCAGGTGTCCGCGATCGGCTCGGGCCTCGCCCGCGTCGCGCGCGCCTGCCAGACGGTCAACCCCGAATATGCCGCAACGATCCAGGAGAAGGTCGCCTTGCTCGGCAACGACGCGCTTGAAGTCGCCTTCGAGGCATCGGCGCAGGAAGTCCAGACGGCGGCTGTCGGTTCCGCTGCCGGTGCAGGCGGCGGCGCGGTCGGCGGCGGCGGCGCGATCGGGGGCGGCGGTTCCGCGGGCGGGGGCTCGGCCGGCAGCGGCGGTTCGACCTCGGCAGGCAATTCGAGCGGCAGTTTTTCGGTCGGCGGCGGTGGCGGTAGCTACACCGAAACGGAGGTCGTAAGTCCGAACTGAGCGGATTTCGTCCCCTTCCTCGTCTTGTTTCTCGTATTCCGGCAGGGGTGCAATGCTGCAGATGCAATCGCGTGTCGACGATACACAGGCACCGGGCGAATGGCCGGGGGGCGTCGTCGACCATTCGATCGACTTCGACCATCTGATCGCGGCCGCGAGGCGGCAATGGCGGGTGGTCGTCGGCGGCCTTGTCGGCGGGCTCGTCCTCGGGGTCCTCTATATCCTGACGGCGGTTCCCCTTTATACCGCCCGGACGAGCGTACTGATCGACCGCGAAAACCGGGCCATCGCCGATCAATTGTCGGCGCTGAGCGGCGTGCTCGATGACGAAGCCATGGTCCTCAGCCAGGTCGAGCTTCTGAAATCCGATACGATCAGCCTGGCCGTTACCGACAAGCTGAAACTTGCCGAGGACCCGGCCTTCAACGCTGCGGGTGGATCGTTGATCGGCACGGCCGTGTCCTTCGTCCGGTCCAGCGTCAATGTCGGCGCCTGGTTTTCCTCCGCCGCCGACCCGGTGGGGGCGGAGGAGGCCGGGCGGCAGGCCGCTTCACGCCGCGTCCAGGCGAACATGACGGTCATCCGCGTCGGGCGGACCTATGTCCTCGATATTTCGTATGTCTCGGCCTCGCCGGCCTTGTCGGGGAAAATCGCCCGCGCCATCGCGGAGGCCTATCTCACGGACAAGCTGGACTCCAAATATGAGGCGACCCGGCGGGCCGGGGACTGGCTGCAGGAGCGGATAGAGGAGCTTCGCCAGAAGTCGCTGGAAACGGACCTCGCCGTCCAGAAGTTTCGCACCGCCAACGGCCTTGTCTCGACCGGCGGCCGGTTGGTGACCGACCAGCAGCTCGCCGAGCTCAACAGCGCGCTGATCGTCGCGCAGGCCGACACCGCAAAGGCGCAGGCCAACCTTGCGCGGATTCGGGACATCATCGCCAAAGGCCAGACCGACGCGATCGTCACCGACGTGCTCGACAGCTCCATCTCCAACACGCTGCGCGAGAAATTCCTGGAAGCCTCGAAACGCGAGGCGGAGATTGCCGATCGTCTCGGGCCCAGCCATGCCCAGGCGATCCGCCTGCGGGGCGAGATGCGGGAATACCAGCGCCTGATGTTCGAGGAACTCGGCCGTATCGCCGAGAGCTATCAGAGCGATCTCGACGTCGCCAGGGGGCGGGAAAAGTCGCTGACGGAGAGTGTGGCCCAGGCGACCGGTATCAGCGCGACGGCCAACGAGACCCAGGTCCAGCTGCGCGAACTCGAACGTGAGGCGGAAACCTACAAGAACCTTTACCAGACCTTCCTGCAGCGCTATCAGGAGGCGATCCAGCAGCAGTCCTTCCCCGTCACCGGCGCCCGCGTCATCTCGCGTGCGACCGATCCCGACCGGCCGAGCCATCCGCGCAAATCCTTGGTGCTTGCGCTCTCGCTCATCCTGGGTGTGGGTGCCGGCGCGGGCTTCGGTGCCTTCCGCGAGTTCCGCGATCGCTTTTTCCGGACAGGCGATCAGGTGCGGGACGTGCTTGGCCAGGAGTTCCTGGGGCTCGCCCCTCTTGTCGACGGTGACGGCGTGCGATCGGTGGAGGAGGTCGAGGGCGACGGTTTCCATCTGCGGGCGATCCGCAAGCCGACCGCGATTTCGAACTATGTGATCGACCATCCGCTGTCCGCCTTTGCCGAGACGCTCCGCAGCGCGAAGATCGCGGCCGATCTCGGCATGCCCGGCAAGCAGGCCAGGGTGATCGGTATCGTCTCGGTTCTCCCGGGCGAAGGAAAATCGACGATAGCGGTCAACTTCGCCGAATTGCTGGCGAGCCAAGGCGCACGAACCCTTTTGATCGACGCCGACCTGCGCAATCCGGGGTCGACGCGGGCGATCGGCCGGCATGCGGATGCGGGTCTCCTCGAAGCGGTCCTGGAAGGGCGCTCGATCAAGGATCTGCTCATGATGAACCAGAAGACGAAGCTGGCTTTTCTCCCGGCCGTCGTCAAACGCCGCGTTCCGCATTCCTCCGAGTTGCTTGCCTCCATGGGGATGGCTCAGGTCCTGACGGCAGCCACGCAGAATTTCGACTATGTCGTCCTCGATCTGCCACCGCTCGGCCCCGTTGTGGACGCCCGCGCCATCAGCTCAAGGATCGACGGTTTTCTCTTCGTCGTGGAGTGGGGCAAGACGGCACGCAAGGTCGTGCGGCAGACGCTCGCGACGGAACCCCTGATCGCCGAGAAGTGCCTGGGTGTCATCCTGAACAAGGTCGATACCGAGAAGATGAAGCTTTATCGCGAATACGGATCGTCTGAATATTACTATTCCAGGTATTCTTCCTACTATCGAGAGTGACCGCGGAAAACAACGCCATTGGTCGCGTAAAGAAAATTACGGATATGATGTTTGCCATTGCTTGCAAATCGAGGGGGACGAAAAGGGCGTTGCCGGACCGGCGCGCCGGATGGCGCAGCCTGCATCCAGTTCGTGGGCGAAACGAAAAATGACGATCGGGAACTCCATATCCGTCGCTTTGTGCACGCTTTTCCGGCACCTGTCGCCGCGCCGCCGACGGGCAATCGTGCCTCTTTTGGTACTCATGTTCATCGGCGCGCTGGCGGAACTCTTCACCATCGGGGCCTTGCTGCCCTTCCTCGCCGCGATCGCCTCGCCCGGGGATACGCCGATCCTTGCGGCGATGCGCCCCCTGCTGGACCTCCTCGGCGCGCGCGCCGGGCGAGGTGCTGTTTGCGCTGACCGCGCTCTTCGCCTGCGCGGTGCTGGGGGCGGGCATCGTGCGGCTTGTGCTGCTCTGGGCGAGCCAGAAGTTCGTCTACGGCATATCCTACGAGTTGGGGGTGAAACTCTACGCGGATACCCTTCATCAGCCCTACGCCTACCACATCCGGCGCAACAGCAGCGACATCGTGGCCTCGATCAACAAGGTGCAACTGGTCACCAATGAAGTGCTGGCGCCGCTGATGACCGCTACCGTCGCGGCTGTCCTCGCCACGTTCATCGTCACGGGACTGATCGTCATCGATCCGGCGGTGGCGCTCAGCGCGGGCGGCGGTTTCGTCCTGACCTATCTCGTCATCTCCTTCGCGACCCGCCGCCGGCTTCAGCGCAACAGCGTGATCATCGCCCGCACGCAGGGCGAGCGGGTGAAGGCGATGCAGGAGGGGCTCGGCGGCATCCGCGACGTGCTGCTCGACCGTTCCCAGCCGGTCTTCGTCGAGGCCTACGAGCACGCCGAAGCCGGTTTCCGTGATGCGCGGGCGGTCAACGCGCTGTTCGGCAACGCGCCGCGCTTTCTGGTGGAAGCGGCGGGTGCGGTGCTGATCGCGCTGGTGGCGGTTTCCATGGCCGGGCGACCCGGCGGCATTGTCGCGGCGATCCCGGTCCTGGGCGCGCTGGCGCTCGGCGCACAGCGCCTGCTGCCCCTGATCCAGCAGATCTATCACGGCTGGGCCTACGCGACGGGCAACCGGCAGAACCTGCTGGACGTCGTCGCCCTGCTCGAACGGCCCGTGCCGGAGGCGGCAAGGGCTGCGACCGCGCTTTCCTATCGCGAGGCCATCTTGCTGACCGGCGTCGGCTATGCCTATGAAAGCGGGCGCACCCGGGCGCTTTCCGGCATCGACCTGACGATCCCCAAGGGCGCGCGCATCGGCATCGCCGGCAAGACCGGCAGCGGCAAGTCGACGCTGATGGATATCCTGATCGGTCTCCTGGAGCCGACCGAGGGCGAGATGCGCATCGACGGCGTGCGCCTTTCGAGCGAAAACCGCGCGGCGTGGCAGAAGAACATCGCCCATGTGCCGCAGGCGATCTTCCTCGCCGACGCCAGCGTCGCGGAAAACATCGCCTTCGGCGTGAAGCGGGAGGAGATCGACCACGACCGCGTGCGCCGGGCGGCGGAGCAGGCGGAGCTTGCTGACGTGATCGCGAAGCTGCCCGAAGGCTACGACACCCGCGTCGGCGAACGCGGCATCCAGCTTTCCGGCGGCCAGCGCCAGCGCATCGGCATCGCCCGCGCGCTCTACAAGCAGGCGAGCGTGCTGGTGTTCGACGAGGCGACCAGTGCGCTCGACGCCGACACCGAGAGCGCCGTCATGGGAGCCGTTGAAAGGCTCGACCGCACCCTCACCATCCTCATGATCGCCCACCGTCTATCGACGCTCGAAGGCTGCGACCGGGTGGTGCGGCTGGAGGAGGGGCGGGTGGTCGCAACCGACGAGGTGCAAGTATGACTCGGAAAACGCCAACGACGGGCGCCGCACCTGTTCTGCTCTGCATCGTGATCGGCGGTGAGGGATACGGTGTGCGCCGGACATGGTCCAATGTCTTTTCCGGCTTTGTGAGCCGAGGCTGGAATGTCATCGTTGCCGTGCTTGATCCCGATCAGGCGGACGCGTGGCGGACAGCACATCCCGGTGTGAATGTGGTGCCTTCACCACGAAAAGGCCAGATGACGCAGATCTCGCCTGGCCGCTGGATCAAGCTTGTTTCCATGGTGAAGCGGGCGTGGAAACAACTCAACCATATCAGCTGGTTGACACGGTTGGCAGGGGAGAGCGGTGCGGCCGTGGTGATGATCCATAGTCCGCCGGAAAGCCTGCTCACCGGTATCATCGCCCGGCGCCTCGGTCTGCGCGCCCTGTGGCTCGTGCCGAATTCGGTCGGCGACGACGTACCCTTTGATCTCAACCGGCGCATATACCGCTCGATCTTCCATCTTGGAAAGGTGGTCCCGGTTTCCAATTCGCGCTACACGGATTCCACCTTCGGGCCGGGCCGGTTCGAGCGCCATGCCGTTCATCTCGGGATCGATACGGATACCTTCCGGCCGGGCGGTGATCCCGCGCCTGTGCGGCAGATGTTCGGCATTCCGGCCGATGCGCCCGTCATCGGCGTCTTCGCGCGCATGACGCCTTCCAAGGGGCAGGATCGCCTAGTGGAAGCGTTGGCCCGGTGTGGCACACCCTTTCACCTGCTGCTCTGTGGCGGTCCGCTCGACAGCCCCTATGCCGAGGACATTCGCTGCTCCGTCGCGGCGTGCGGCCTGCAGGATCGGGTTCATCTTGCGGGACTGCAAGCAGACCTGCTGCCTTATTACGCGGCTTGCGACATCATCGCCAACATGCGCGTGGATCCGGAACCCTTTGGGCTCACCGTCGTCGAGGCGATGGCATGCGGCAAGCCGGTTCTCGCCCATCGCCTCGGCGGTCCATCGGAAACCGTTCTGGACGGCATTACGGGTTGGCTATTACCGGATGTTGAGATTGCGACGATCGCATCGGCCCTCGGCAGGATCGCGGCGCTGCGCTGCGATTGGCCATCGATGGGCGCAGCCGGTACAGCCCGCGTGCTTGAATCCTTCCAGAAGAAGAATTTCATTGCGCGTATAGAAGAGATTGCAAGGGGCGCTATCGTATATAAGTGAGCTGTCGATCCGAAAGTAACTGAATAATTTGAATTTGCCCGGGAAACTTCATGAAGAATCAGCCTGAATGCAAGATTTACGTCGTGTCACTCCTGCGTGCGACAGACCGCCGGAAGAGGATCTTGAGCCAGATGCTATCCCTCAGCCTGGATTTTTCCTTTGTCGATGCCATCGATGCCAAGAAAATTGATCCGGAAGAACTGCTCGCGCATGTCGATGCATCAGCTGTCATGCTCAGGAGAGGCCGTATGTTGACCGCGCCTGAGATTGGCTGTGCGCTATCACACAGAAAAATTTACGAGGATATTGTACGGAGTGGGCGGAGCGGCGCAATAATTCTTGAAGACGACATACAAATTGGAAGCGGATTTGAAGATGTTATGAAGTATTTTTGCCGTGCTGGGCCGTCGATCGCGGTAGAGCGCGCCATTTATCACCTGGGTGCCCTTTCCAGGCCGTATGGCCGTTATCTGATGCTTCGTAAGCGAAGCCGGAGGACTGCCGGTGGCAATGCCTATTTCGCTGAATGGATAGGCGGCATTTCGCCGGAAGCATGTGGGACCTTTGGCTACTACGTGACCCGTGCTGCAGCGGAAAGCTTCCTCGCTGAAGAAAAGCTCAGAGATGTCGCGGATGCGTGGTCGCTTTGGGCGAACCGGGTTTCCGGGAAGATATTCGTTTCCGTTCCGGCCATTGTCCACCATCCCGAGGACCTATCCGACAGCGAGATAGAACCGGATCGGCGATACCTTCTCGAACTGCAGAAAGCAGGCAGGATTTTCTCATTGGCGAGGAATGTTTATTATGGTGTGCGGGCGAGATCCCTCAGATACTTCGTCAAACCTTTTGTGGAGAGGTTGCTATAGCGCCGGAGAGATCGTCCGGGGCAGGGTGGGCATCTACGGTACTGGCAAGACGCGCCGGTTCTTATCCCATGCTCATCCACCCCGTACCGTTCCAGAACTGCGGCGCATGTACGGTCGTGTTGTAGATGATCAACCCTTCGGCGGGTGCGGCAATGGCGTCCCGCTCGGCCTCGCTCATGCGCGGCGGCAGGAAGCCGCGGGTGGTGCTGGCGATCTCCATCTGGGCGGATGCGTGTGGCGTTGCCGTGCCGACGCCGACATTGGCACCGAGAAGCGCGATGCGCCCGGATGTGTCGAAGCGCAGGCGTTCGTTGCCGGTGGCGACCCCGCCCTGATAGAATTTCATCGGAAGGCCGGCAGAAAAGGTGGCGAACACCAACTCATTCGCCGTGTCGGAGGCACCGGGATTGCCATACTGGAACCCTCCGACCTGCGTGCCGGAATTATTGTAGATTTTCAGTCCTGCCCACTTGGTGGCCTCAGTGGCGCGGAGGCCGATCATGGCATTGGCGCCGGTTACGAAAAGCTGCATGGACGAAAGCGGGCTTCCGCCGATGCCGACCTCGCCGGTCGTCCTGTTGACCACGAGAGCCGTCTTCCATGCCGCTCCGTCCGGAGAAACCTTGACGGAGAAATCGTCGGTGCCGGCAAGGCCCATTTCCACGCGTCCCGACCAACCGGTCTGGAACAGCAGGGAAGCGGTGTCATCGGGCGTGGCCTTGTTGAGCTTGAGTTGGTGGCCCGCGCCGGCATGGGTGAGCAGCGTTGCTTCGGCGGAAACGGCAAGACGGTTCACCGTGTCCGCGTCCGTGGCGATGCCCAGTTGCGGCAGCCGGTCGGGCTCTGCTGCGATCTCGGTCCAGCTCCCGTCGCGGAACACATGCAGGGCCTCGCCGGCCGCATCCCAGAGCGTCCAACCGGGACGCGGCGCATAAAACGCCCATGCGCCGTCCTGAAACGCGGCGATCTCGCCGGCATGGGGTGCGAAGGCGCCGGAGGGCGTGCCGCCCACCAAATGACGCTCACCTTCTTCGGGGCTTTCCGGCGGCATATCCACGCCGAAGCCGGCAACATGCAGATGCAAAAGGGCATCAAGCATGCGCAGCACCTCATTGTGGGTGACATGCTTCTGTGCCTGAGAGGGCAGGATATAGGGGAGAGCGAGGAGGGTGGTCTGTTCGGACATGAAAGGGCTCCTGAACGGTTAGGGAGCTGCAGTATAGGCTGGGCAGGAGAGGCGGGGACGATATGAAAGCCGTATTTCATCGCCCGCTTGGGCGCGGGACACGCAGTGGCATTACCAGCATCGGCCATATGGCCGATCATCTTCACCTCGCCGTCCTTTTGATATCTTTTCCCGGATACCCGTTGGTCGTGGCGGCGGCGAGCCTCATCGGCTTGGAAAGTAGCGTGATTTCGCTGGTCATGCGTAGTGTCAACGTGGTATTGGCGACTGCTCTGATTGTGTTGTGCTATAACAGCCGCCGAAATCGCTCCGCAAACACAATTATCTGCCTTTTCCTTATCTTCTGGTCGGCTTATATTTTTAGGATATTCTTCGATACACTCCTTTTCCCTGCCCCCTTGGGTAAAGAATTATCGTTTTATTGGATCTGGGCGATTGGTGGATGTTTCCTGCCTATGCTGGGTTTGGCGCTGAAACCTTGTGGCGCGAAGCAGGCAGATCAATATTTCCGTTGGTTTTATCTCGCAACATTGCTTACCGGCATCTTAGCCATTTTCAGTGCTTCAGGTGCAATGGAGAACGATACCTATGGCCTATATGAAACGGGCCGAATGCGGATATCGGACGACAGGCTCAATCCCATTTCGCTTGGTCACTTCGGTGCAATGCTCATGGTCCAGTCGATCTGGGCCATCGTGTTCTTTCGAGTGTGGTCCGGAGTATATTGGAAATGTATACTGTTTTTTGGATTTATTTCTGGACTATATTTGCTAGCTTCAGCCAATTCTCGAGGGCCTGTCGTTGCGTCTCTCGCATGCATTGTTGTTGTTGTTATTTTTTCTCCTCCGCGATACAAGAGTTTAATTCTATTATTTTCAGTATTTTTCGGAATTTCTATCATGTACATCTCAATATATCTTGAGGATGCGCATAATATTTCTGCTTTTTCCAGGGTATTTGGTGGGTCTCCGTCACAGCAGGCCGAGCAATCACTGCGGCCATATCTTTATAGTCGCGCCTTGGATGTTTTTGCGCAAAACCCCTGGCTCGGTGGTGCTCTGGAGGATTCTGTCACTCTTTCCTACCCGCATAATGTAATTTTGGAATCATTAATGGCTGTTGGGCTATTTTTTGGTGGTATTATTATTTTTTGTTTTTCATCTTTGTTATATTACTCTTTTTTCTTTATTAATTACTTTATAAGAAGTGGATGGTTCTGCCTTATATTTATTCAGTACTTTATAGGGTCTCAATTTTCTGGATCTATTTATGGTTCTACATATCTGTGGTGTTCTGTTGGTTTGCTTATTTCATTGTCGCAAGGTTTTATTTTCATAAAAGGAAAATAGAATAGCGAATTAAAGCCAACGGAATATGTGAGCGTACGTAAGTAATGTTGGAATGTTTTCGATGCAGGAAAGTAGGAAAATTATCTTTCAGCCGGCGCTACCTCGCTATCGCCTCGACTTCTTCGAACGGGTCGAGCGTCGTTTCGGTGAGCGTTTCACGGTTTATTACTCGCAAACGGACATGGGCGCACTTACCGCATCCATCTCCGATCGGCGATGGGCGAGGCGGCTTTCCCCGATGCGGGCGCTGCTCCCGGGGCTGGAATGGCAGCCGGGGGTTCTTTCAACGCCCGTTCGGCGTGGCGATATCGTGGTCGTCTGCGGGGCCCCGCGAACGATCTCCAGCATGGTGATGCTGATCTGGGCGCGCCTGCGTGGGGCGAAAACCGTCTGGTGGGGGCATTACTGGAGCAGCACCAGCAAGGCGCACCGCTTTTTCCTGCGCCGCCAGTTGATGCGGTTTGCCTCGGCGCTTCTTTTCTACACCGACCAGGAGGTGGAAGAGTACAAGGTTTCCCACGGAAAGCATGATCGCCGCATCGTCACGGCCCTGAACAACGGCATCGACGTCGATCCTATCGCGGCCCTTCGCACGCCCTACGATCCGGCCAAACGCGACAAGGCCGTCCTGTTTATCGGGCGGCTGACGGCAAAGGCTGAGTTGCCGTTGTTGCTCAAGGCGCTTGCCGATCCGCGGCTGGGCGATGTCAGGCTGGAGGTCATCGGCGACGGCGAGGAGCGCCGATCGCTGGAAACGCTTGCGGGGACGTTGGCGCTGGGCGATCGGATCGTCTGGCACGGCGGCACCACGGACGAGGCGGCCATCGCGCGCATCGCCAACAATTGCCGCCTGTTCGTCTATCCGGGCGGAGTGGGCCTGAGCCTGCTGCACGCCATGGCCTACGGCCTTCCGGTGGTGGTCCACGACGATCGCCGCGCCCAGATGCCTGAAATCGCGGCATTCTATCGCGCGGAAAACGGTCTTTCCTTCCGGCGTGGGGATAGCGCGGCGTTGGCGAACGCGCTGGTGCTGGCGTTCGAGCGGGTCACGGTCGACCGGACATGGTCTGATGCCGCGATCGGGGTGACCGAAAACGACTTCAATACGAAGGAGATGGCCGAGCGCTTCTGCGAACTGATGGCGCATCTGGAGCGGGGTGATCGTGACGCATCATAACCCACCCCTCGTCGTGCTGAACGCATCGAACCTGCATGCTGGCGGCGGTGTCCAGGTTGCGATCTCGTTTCTACAGGAGGCAGCCGCCATGCCTGCGGCCGGTCTCAGGCTGTCCGTGGTCGCGTCCACGCCGGTGGCAGCCGGCCTGTCGCGGCTCGGCGTGAATCGCTCCGTCTTCGAGCGCTTCGAAATCCTCGATATCCGTGCATGGCGCGGAACGGCTAAATTGCGCAAGCGGCTGCGGGGCGCCGATGCGGTGTTCACCATCTTCGGCCCCCTTTACCTTCTGCCACGGCCGCGCCTGAGCGTCGTCGGCTTTGCCCAGGCCTGGATCATCTATTCGGACAACGAGGTCTATGGCCGGCTTTCCGTTCTCTCGCGACTGAAAACAAGGATACATTACTTTCTGAAGGAACAGGCCTTCCGGCTCGGAACGGACTTCGCCTTCGTCGAGGCGGAGCATGTCCGGCAAGGATTGCTCGCCCGGCGCCTGTTCGCCGGCGAATGCATGGCGGTCGTTCCGAATTGCGTCAGCGACCTTTACATGCATCCGGAGTTTTGGGCCAAGGTCGATATGCCGGCCGGGCGGGCAGGCTTCACGCTCGGCATCGTTTCACGGGACTACCTCCACAAGAATTTGGACATGATTCCGGAGGTGAAGGCCATTCTCAGTCGGGACCACGGCTTCGACGTCGATTTCGTCGTGACTTTCAACGAGCGCGAATGGGCTCGCAAGCCTGCCGCATTCCGCAGCGCGGTGCTGAACGCAGGGTCGCTCGATGTAGAGCAGTGCCCGTCGTTCTACGACCAGTTGGACGGCGTTTTCTTTCCCAGCCTGTTGGAGTGCTTCTCGGCGACGCCGCTAGAGGCCACGGTCATGCGAAAGCCGCTTTTTGCCTCCGATCGCCCTTTCGTTCGCGACTTCTGCAAGGATTTCCCCTGGTATTTCGATCCCGGCTCACCCGTCGACGCAGCACGCGTCATTGCCGGTTTCCTGCGGTCCGATCGCGATGTGGCCCGGCTGGAGGCGGCGCGCAGCCACATTCTCTCGCTCCCCAGCGCGCGTGAGCGGGCCATTTCCTATCTGGCGTGGGTGGAACGCCTGCTCACCGGTGCCGCACAGCAGCGGCTCGACGCGCTTTCTCCAATGAGGTCCCCATGAAAAACGAGTGCGTTCTCATCACCGGCGGCACTGGGTCCTTCGGCAAGACCATGCTTGCCGATCTCCTGCGGCGCGGCTGCGGGGAGGTCCGCGTCTTCAGCCGTGACGAGGAGAAGCAGGATATGCTGCGCAACACGCTGCGCAGCAGCAACGTGCGCTTCTATGTCGGCGATATCCGCGACCGCGAAAGCGTCAACCGGGCGATGGCCGGGGCCACCCGCGTCTTTCATGCCGCGGCGCTGAAGCAGGTGCCGTCCTGCGAGTTCTTCCCGCTGGAGGCGGTGCGCACCAATATCCTCGGCTCGGACAACGTCATCCAGTCGGCCGTCGCCGCGGGCGTGCGCTCCGTCGTATGCCTCTCCACCGACAAGGCCGTGCTGCCGATCAATGCGATGGGCATCTCGAAATCGATGATGGAGAAGGTGGCCTCGGCCATCGCCCGCTCCATCGGCAGCGCCGCGCCGACGACCGTCTCCATCGTGCGCTACGGCAATGTCATGTATTCGCGCGGCTCGGTCATCCCGCTCTTCATCAACCAGATCAAGGACGGCAAGCCGGTCACGCTGACCGAACCGGCCATGACCCGCTTCCTGATGCCGCTGCGCGATTCCGTGGCGCTGGTGCACCATGCCTTCATCCATGCCCGGCAGGGCGATCTTTTCATCCGCAAGGCGCCGGCCTCGACGATCGCCGATCTCGTCACCGCGCTGGCAGGGCTTTTCGGCGTGCCGGACCACCCGGTCGAGCAGATCGGCTGGCGGCATGGCGAAAAACTCTATGAAACGCTCGCCACCGCCCAGGAACTCGGCCGCAGCGAGGACATGGGCGACTATTACCGCATCCGCCTGGACGACCGCGACCTCAACTACAAGGCCTATTTCACCGAGGGAGACGGGGAAACCGCGCACCACGAGGACTACCACTCGCACAACACCGAGCGGCTCGATATCGACGGGGTCAAGCGGCTGCTCATGAGCCTGCCGGAAGTGCGCGCGGAGGTCGAGGCATGGAAAGGGCAGGCCGCATGAGGATCGTCGTCACCGGCGCCGGCGGCCTGCTCGGCCGGCACGCCGCCCTCCGGCTGCATGCGGAAAATTGCGCCGCCCGCTTCAAGGGCGAGGCGGAGCCCTTCGATCTCGTGCCGGTCGACCGCGCCGCCTTCGCCGATCCGTCGCGCCTTCGCGCGGAGCTCGCCGGCGCCGGCGCGGTCCTGCATTTCGCCGGCATCAATCGCGCGCCGGATGAAGAGGTCGAGCACGGCAACCCGGCCATCGCGACGGCGCTCGTGTCGGCGTGCCGCGACGCGGGCGTCGTGCCGCACATCGTCTACGCCAATTCCACCCATGCGGGCGGCGATACGCCCTACGGTCGCGGCAAGCGCCGGGCGGGCGAGATCCTCGCCGGCGCGGGCGGCGACTATACGGACCTGGTCCTGCCGCATATCTTCGGGGAGGGTGCACGGCCCGACTACAACAACGTCACCGCCACCTTCATCGACCGGGTGATCGGGGGCGATATGCCGAAGGTCAATCCCGATGGCCGGGTGGAACTGCTGCATGCCGGTGCCGCCGGCCGGGCCGCGATCGACGCCGCCCTCAGCGGCACGGGCGGCCGCATCGCGCCGCAGGCCCGCCCCGTTGCCGTCCCCGATCTCCTGGAGAAGCTGCGCGGCTTCCATGCGGACTATGCCGCCAACGTCTTTCCCGACCTTGCCGATCCGTTCGATCTGGCGCTGTTCAACAGCTATCGCGCAGCGCTCCATCCGTCCGGCTTTCCCCGGCCACTGAAGCTCAACGCCGATCCGCGCGGCACGCTGTTCGAGGCGGTGAAGGGCGGCGGAGGCGGCCAGACCTTCCTGAGCTGGACCCAGCCCGGCATCACGCGCGGCAACCATTTCCACCTCTCCAAGGTCGAGCGCTTCCTCGTTCTGGAGGGCCAGGCGGCGATCCGCATCCGCCCGGCGCTCGGCAGGGGCGTGTGGGAATACCGAGTCGACGGCGACGCGCCGGCGGTGGTCGATATGCCGACGCTTCACACCCACAGCCTCGAGAATATCGGGCAGGGCCGGCTGCTCACCCTGTTCTGGACGCACGACCTGTTCGATCCCGCCGCCCCCGACACCTATGCCGATCCCGTCCTGGAGCCGTAAGATGCAGAAACTCAAGGTCATGACCATCCTCGGCACACGGCCCGAGATCATCCGCCTCGCCCGCGTCATGGCGCGGCTCGATGCGCATGCGGACCATTGCCTCGTCCATACCGGGCAGAACTACGACTACGAACTGAACGACGTGTTCTTCGAGGATCTCGGCGTGCGGCGGCCGGATCATTTCCTCGGTGCGGGCGGCGGTACGCTCGGCGAGACGCTGGGGCGGATCCTCACGGGCAGCGAGCGGGTCATTGCCGGGGAACGGCCGGATGCCGTCTTGATCCTCGGCGACACCAATTCTGCGATCTCGGCGATCATGGCGCGACGCATGAAGGTGCCGGTCTACCATATGGAGGCGGGCAACCGCTCCTTCGACCGCAACGTGCCGGAGGAGACCAACCGCAAGCTGGTTGACCATATCGCCGATTTCAACCTCGTCTACACGGAACATGCCCGTCGCCACCTCCTGTCGGAAGGCATCGCGCATCGCCGCATCCATCTCACCGGCTCGCCGATGCGCGAGGTGCTGGACCATTACCGGCCGCGCATCGGGGCCTCCGACATCCTCGACCGGCTCGGCCTTCAGCCGCGCGGCTATTTCATCGTCTCGCTGCATCGCGAGGAGAATGTCGACAGCAGCCCCCGGCTCGCCGCGCTGACGGCGACGCTGAGCGCGCTTGCCGCGCGCTACGACATGCCGGTGGTGGTCTCCACCCATCCGCGCACCCGCAAGCGGCTGGAGGCGCTGGGGGCGGCGGACACGGATGCGCGGGTGCGCTTCCTCAAGCCCTTCGGCTTCCACGACTACAACCATCTGCAGATGCGGGCCTTCTGCGCCGTCTCGGACAGCGGCACGATCGCGGAGGAATCCTCGATCCTCGGCTTCCCGGCGATCACGCCCCGTGACGCCATCGAGCGCCCGGAGGCGCTGGACGCGGGCGCGATCCTGATGACGGGCCTCGCCCCCGACGCCATCCTGCACGGCGTGGAAGCCGCGACCGCCTTCTTCGCCGAGCGGGAAGCCGCCGGCATCCCTCATCCGGTCCCGGCGGATTATTGCATCGCCAATACGTCCGAACGGGTCGTCAGCCTCATCCTCGGCACGGCGAAGCTTTCCAACGCCTGGGACGGCATTCGCGAGAACGATCTAACGTGAGGCAGGGCGCCATGTATGGAAACCACGGCAAGCGGCTGTTCGACGTCCTTCTCGCCCTTCTCATCGCGCCGCCGGCGGTGCTGATGTGCCTCGGCTGCATCGTCGCCATCCGGCTGGAAGGGACGGGGCCTGCGATCTTCCGGCAGGTCCGGGTCGGTCGCGGGCGGCGGCCCTTCGTGCTCTACAAGCTGCGCACCATGTCCACCGGAACAGGCGACCGGGCGAGCCATGAGGTCTCCCCGGCGCACATCACCCGCGTCGGCCATATCCTCCGGCGCACCAAGCTGGACGAGCTGCCGCAGCTTGTGAATGTCCTCCGGGGAGACATGAGCTTCGTCGGCCCGCGACCGTGCCTGCCGGGCCAGGTCCTGCTTGTCGAGGAACGCGACCGTCGCGGCGTCTATGCCCTTCGTCCCGGCATCACCGGTCCGGCCCAGCTCGCCGGGATCGACATGTCGACGCCGGTCGAGCTGGCCGAGGCGGATGCGGCCTATCTCGACCGGATCGATCTCGCCGGAGACCTGAAAAGCATGTTCCTTACGGTATTGGGCCGGGGCAGCGGCGATGCCGTCAAACGCGCCTGACCTCCGCCGCCAGGAAAGCGAGGCTTTCCGGCATCCGCTCCGCCGGCCGCCAGCCGAAGTGGCGTTCGAGACTGCCGTCGTCCGCGGCCTTGAGGCGGTCGACCGCTCCGCTGACAAGCTCCGGACGCCCTGCAGCCGCGCCGGCCAAGCGCAACCAGGAAAGCGGAAAAGGCACCAGGCGGGCCTTGCGGCCTGTCACGCCTCCCATCATTCTGACAAGATCACGGGTCGAGACGGGCGTTCCGTCGCTCGGCTCATAAGCCCTCCCGGCGGCCGAGGTCCATGCGGCGTCGTCGGCTGCCACCATCGCTTCCATGAGCGTCACGAGGTTGTGCAGCGAGATATAGTGCCGAGGGGCCGTGGCGGAGCCGAGGGGAAGGGGTATTCCCTTGTCCACAAGCCGGGCCAGCATCCCCATGCTGTTTCGCATGCCCGGGCCATATACGGCCGGCGGCCTCAGGAGGACGACCTCGTGGTTTTCCCGCGGCAGACTGAGGAATATCCGGTCGGCCGCGGATTTCTCCCTGCCGTAACCGCGGGCATTGCGAGGCTCCGTCTCGGCAATGCGGGCGGCAATCGAGCTGCCGACGAGCACACGGCGAATTCCCGCGGCAATGACGAAGTCCCGCAAATTCCGTGCTATCCTTTCGGTTTCCGATGGCCCACTCGTCACCGGCGCGGCAGCGGGCCGCACGCGCGCTGCCAGGGCGACGACCGTGTCGACGCCAGTGCCGAGCGCTGGATCAAGGGAGGTCGCGGCGAGGTCGCCGGTGCTGATCCATGCGGCCTCCTCCAGCCCCTCCGGCTTCCGGCTTCTATAAAGGGCAGAGACGCGATGCCCCGAAGCGAGAAGTCTCCTCACCAGGACCTGACCGATAAAGCCGGTTGCCCCTGCAACCAGTACATGCTTTGGGTGCATAGGGTCCTCATTTCCCGTTTTTGGATTTATGCGTTTTCCCGGAAATTATTTCAATGAAAATACTTTTTGTATCCCAGTATTTCTTTCCGGAGCAAGTTTCCAACAACCGGATGGCGGAGAACCTTTCGAGGAACGGTCATGTCGTCAACGTATGTTGCGCTGTTCCGAACTACCCTGCTGGGGACTTCCTCGATGGGTACTCGAACACTGCGAGACGGGAGGATCAATTCGGAGATGTGAAAATCAGAAGAGCTTGGACTATCCCGCGCGGCAAGTCTAAGCTAACGCTGTTGCTCAATTATCTAGCCTTCCCCCTGGCCTCCAGTATCGCTATTCTGACACGCAAACAGCGGCCGGACGTCGTATTCGTAAGCCAATTGTCGCCCGTATTCATGGTGATACCGGGGATTGTCCAGAAATGGAAAACCGGAAGCGGCCTCGTCTACTGGGTACAGGATATCTGGCCGGAAAGCGCGACGATCACCCTTGGCATCCGCTCGAAAATCTTCACGGCGATCCTGAACGCGATCTGCGGCTGGCTCTACCGGCGGGCCGATATCGTTCTCGTGCAGAGCGCGGGCTTCATCGAGATGATCGCCCGGTTCGGCGTCCCGCGCGAGCGCATCCGTGTCCTGTCCAATACCGCGCCGGCGCTCTATCGCCCGCTCGCCCCGCAGGACGCCCCGGAACATGCCGCCGCCATCCCGCAGGAGGGCTTCCGGCTGATGTTTGCGGGCAATATCGGCGAGAGCCAGGACTTCGACACGCTGGTCGCCGCCGCGGCCCTCCTCAGCGACCGGAAAGACTTGCACTGGATCGTCGTCGGCAGCGGGCGCGATGAGGAGCGTGTCCGGGGCCTTGTCCGGGAAAAGGGGCTGGAGGACAATATCCGCTTCCTGGGGCGCTATCCGGAAGAGGCCATGCCCGCTCTCTTCGCCCATGCCGATGCCATGCTGGTGAGCCTGAAGGATACGCCGATCTTCGCCTTGACGGTGCCCTACAAGACGCAATGCTACATGGCCTGCGGCAAGCCGATCGTCGCTTCGCTGAACGGCGAGGGGGCGCGTATCGTCACCGAGGCGAAGGCCGGAATTTCCGTTCCCGCAGGCCGGCCGGGCGAACTTGCCGATGCCGTCGTCCGGATCATGAACAGCACGCCGGACGAGCGGGCGGCCTACGCTTCAAATTCCAGGCGGTATTTCGAGGAGAACTATGCATCCGCCAAGGTCTATGGCGACCTCGAGCGCGCCCTGGAGGACGCCGCAAGCGGTCGTCCTCGATCCTAAAGAGCATGCCACAGGCGGGGGTTCTCGGCGGACTGGATCTTTACCCAGCTGAGGTTCACACGCTGCCAGCTCTTGATGGCGGAGGTGCGGTTGTCCAGAACCAGATCCCCCTTGGAGGTCTTCACGACCAGGACGGCATGCCCTTCACCCGAGGCGGTGCGGGTGACGGCGATCCGGAGGGCGCGGGGCGACCAGCCGAGCGAAATCAGCTTGCGGCGCTTCGTCAGCACGAAATCTTCGCAATCGCCCTGGGCGACGTCGGCTTGCCAGCTGTCGCGGCTGCCGGTCTCGTTTACCGGACGGATCGAACGGTTGACCTGGCTGTTGACGCGGCGCAATTCGTGTTCGCTGCGAGCGGTGAGCTGGGCGATGGGCGCGCCAGAGGCGTGCGTGCAGTCCGCCGGGTTTCTGCTGCAGAATTTGATGTAGGCAAAGGGGGCGAGCGTCGCCTGGCGTGCGACGAGATACTGCACCCCGGAATTCTCGCGGAAGTCCCGTGCCATGCTGCCCGGCCCGAACGCGGCCGCGCTCTGGACGCTCACCAGGAGCGACAGGGTCGATACAGCAACAGTTGCGATCTTCTTGAACATCTGACATTCCCCGTTCGGTGCCGGCCGTAGGCCGTCTTTTCGAATGCACGCCCGGTCCTTGCCGGGTTCGGAAGGGGCTTCATGCCGCGGCGGTCTGTCCACTGCCGTCCGATACCGCTCTTCTACGTCACGGCCGATTGCAGGCCGCTTAAGCGGAAACCGACAATTTTATCGATAGTGCATTTTCGTTCGCAATCGCGTTTTGCGTGCGGCCGGCGGGGCGAGCGACCCGCGGGCACCATTCGGCAGGTCGAGGAACACATGTTGTTCCGCGCCGCCCGCTAATCCCGTTCCCGCCGGGTGGTTATCTCCTGCCTATCGAAACGGAGTTCGGAAAAATGGGTTCTTTAGAGGGCAAGGTCGCCGTCATCACCGGCGGCAATAGCGGGATCGGCAAGGCGACCGCACGACTTTTCGTAGAGGAAGGCGCGCAGGTCGTCATTACGGGAAGGCGGCAGGACGTCGTCGACGATGCCGTGCGCGAGATCGGCGCGGGCGCGAGCGGATTCTGCGGAGACGTCGCCGATATCGATTTTCACACGCGCCTGGCGGCGGACGTCCGCAGCCGTTTCGGAGCCATCGACATCTACATGGCGAATGCCGGGATTATCAATCTTGCGGGGTCCCACACCGTCAGCCCGCAGGAATACGACCGGCACTTCGCCGTGAACAGCCGCGGCGTCTTCTTCGGCGTGCAGGCGGTCGCGCCCTTGATCCGTGACGGCGGCAACATCATCGTCACGAGCTCGCTTGCGGCAACGAAGGTCCTTCCGCACCATACCCTGTATGCCGGCACCAAGGCCGCTCTTGCCGCCTTTGCCCGCAACTGGGCCGTCGAATTCCGGGCGCGGCATATCCGCGTCAATATCCTGAGCCCCGGCCCGGTGGAGACGGAGATCCTCGGCAAGCTGGGGATTGGCGAGGCGGATCGGCCGGCTCTCGATGCGCATATGGCGAACACCATCCCCGCGGGACGTTACGGCCGGCCGGAAGAGCTTGCCCGCGCGGCACTGCTGCTGGCGTCGAACGATTTCGTGAATGGCGTGGAACTGCATGTCGACGGCGGGATGTCGCTGGTCTGACCGGCGTCGCTTGCGCAGGACCGGTCGATGCGCCGCCGCGTCGACCGGTTCCTTGTAAAACCTTCGTATAGGTATGGGCGGGCTTTTGCGGTGCTATGATCGAACTTGGTCGCCGGATGCTCTGGTCGGTTGGCACCGCTGGAATTTCCCTGGAGGAGTTCGCGCAAGCCTATGCCGGCAGCAACACGGAAAACAATCGCTATCGTTGACGATGATCGTCTCCTTAGGGAGGCCCTTCAGGATCTGCTGGAGGCGGAGGGGTTCGAAAGCCATCTCTATGCCTGCGCCGAGGCGTTTCTGTCGCAATTCGATGCCCGGCCCGTGGATTGCATCGTGGCGGATGTCAGGATGACCGGCATGTCGGGCATCGACATGCTTGGCATCCTGCAGGCGAAGCCGCATTGCCCCCCGGTCCTCATCATGACGTCCTATGGCGATGCGAGAATGGAAGGCCGCGCGCTTTCCGGCGGAGCGACGGCGTTCCTGGCCAAGCCGCTCGATAGTCGGAAGCTCATCGCCTGCATCCGGAAAGCCGTGGCCTGACGCGTCACTAAACCTTCGTTTGGGAGGTGCCGGTGACCATGCGGTGCTAGCCTTCGTGCCGGTCAAACACAGGAGGCAGAAATGCAGGCGATCAAATATCTCGTGCTCGCGATGGTGTGGTTCAACGTCGTGTTGGCGGGCTGGCTCTCGATCCACATGCTGTACGATCCGGAAGGGTGGTACTATTTCGTCCCCGGCGTCACCGATACGGGCTTCTTCAACCAGCACTTCATCCGTGACATCGGGATCATCCAGGGATTCGTCGCCATCGCGTTCGTTCTCGGCCTTTCCCGCAAGGAAAGGCGGGTCGAGCTGTGGTCCGCCGCGACGCTCTGGCTGATCGCCCACGGGGCGTTCCATATCTGGGAGGTGATCGTCGGGATCTGCTCCCCGTCGGTCATCGTCCGAGATTTTCCGGCGGTCAGCCTGCCGGCGGCTTTCGGGATCATCGCGACCCTGTGGGCCTGTAGCCGGCGGCAGCGTGCTCCGCTTTCCGTGCCGGCGGCATCGATCGGCCTTTGACCGGCACTGTGCGGATAAAACCATGGTTTATGATCCCTCCCGGCGGGAACCGTGATAGATTGGACGCAGTGCATATGCGCGCACGTACCGCCATCGGCCGTGCCGTCCCGCGAGGGGACGGCACGGCCGATGGCGGTACGTGCGCGCATATGCACTGCGTCCAATCTATCACGGTTCCCGCCGGGAGGGATCATAAACCATGGTTTTATCCGCACAGTGCCGGTCAAAGGCCGATCGATGCCGCCGGCACGGAAAGCGGAGCACGCTGCCGCCGGCTACAGGCCCACAGGGTCGCGATGATCCCGAAAGCCGCCGGCAGGCTGACCGCCGGAAAATCTCGGACGATGACCGACGGGGAGCAGATCCCGACGATCACCTCCCAGATATGGAACGCCCCGTGGGCGATCAGCCAGAGCGTCGCGGCGGACCACAGCTCGACCCGCCTTTCCTTGCGGGAAAGGCCGAGAACGAACGCGATGGCGACGAATCCCTGGATGATCCCGATGTCACGGATGAAGTGCTGGTTGAAGAAGCCCGTATCGGTGACGCCGGGGACGAAATAGTACCACCCTTCCGGATCGTACAGCATGTGGATCGAGAGCCAGCCCGCCAACACGACGTTGAACCACACCATCGCGAGCACGAGATATTTGATCGCCTGCATTTCTGCCTCCTGTGTTTGACCGGCACGAAGGCTAGCACCGCATGGTCACCGGCACCTCCCAAACGAAGGTTTAGTGACGCGTCAGGCCACGGCTTTCCGGATGCAGGCGATGAGCTTCCGACTATCGAGCGGCTTGGCCAGGAACGCCGTCGCTCCGCCGGAAAGCGCGCGGCCTTCCATTCTCGCATCGCCATAGGACGTCATGATGAGGACCGGGGGGCAATGCGGCTTCGCCTGCAGGATGCCAAGCATGTCGATGCCCGACATGCCGGTCATCCTGACATCCGCCACGATGCAATCCACGGGCCGGGCATCGAATTGCGACAGAAACGCCTCGGCGCAGGCATAGAGATGGCTTTCGAACCCCTCCGCCTCCAGCAGATCCTGAAGGGCCTCCCTAAGGAGACGATCATCGTCAACGATAGCGATTGTTTTCCGTGTTGCTGCCGGCATAGGCTTGCGCGAACTCCTCCAGGGAAATTCCAGCGGTGCCAACCGACCAGAGCATCCGGCGACCAAGTTCGATCATAGCACCGCAAAAGCCCGCCCATACCTATACGAAGGTTTTACAAGGAACCGGTCGACGCGGCGGCGCATCGACCGGTCCTGCGCAAGCGACGCCGGTCAGACCAGCGACATCCCGCCGTCGACATGCAGTTCCACGCCATTCACGAAATCGTTCGACGCCAGCAGCAGTGCCGCGCGGGCAAGCTCTTCCGGCCGGCCGTAACGTCCCGCGGGGATGGTGTTCGCCATATGCGCATCGAGAGCCGGCCGATCCGCCTCGCCAATCCCCAGCTTGCCGAGGATCTCCGTCTCCACCGGGCCGGGGCTCAGGATATTGACGCGGATATGCCGCGCCCGGAATTCGACGGCCCAGTTGCGGGCAAAGGCGGCAAGAGCGGCCTTGGTGCCGGCATACAGGGTATGGTGCGGAAGGACCTTCGTTGCCGCAAGCGAGCTCGTGACGATGATGTTGCCGCCGTCACGGATCAAGGGCGCGACCGCCTGCACGCCGAAGAAGACGCCGCGGCTGTTCACGGCGAAGTGCCGGTCGTATTCCTGCGGGCTGACGGTGTGGGACCCCGCAAGATTGATAATCCCGGCATTCGCCATGTAGATGTCGATGGCTCCGAAACGGCTGCGGACGTCCGCCGCCAGGCGCGTGTGAAAATCGATATCGGCGACGTCTCCGCAGAATCCGCTCGCGCCCGCGCCGATCTCGCGCACGGCATCGTCGACGACGTCCTGCCGCCTTCCCGTAATGACGACCTGCGCGCCTTCCTCTACGAAAAGTCGTGCGGTCGCCTTGCCGATCCCGCTATTGCCGCCGGTGATGACGGCGACCTTGCCCTCTAAAGAACCCATTTTTCCGAACTCCGTTTCGATAGGCAGGAGATAACCACCCGGCGGGAACGGGATTAGCGGGCGGCGCGGAACAACATGTGTTCCTCGACCTGCCGAATGGTGCCCGCGGGTCGCTCGCCCCGCCGGCCGCACGCAAAACGCGATTGCGAACGAAAATGCACTATCGATAAAATTGTCGGTTTCCGCTTAAGCGGCCTGCAATCGGCCGTGACGTAGAAGAGCGGTATCGGACGGCAGTGGACAGACCGCCGCGGCATGAAGCCCCTTCCGAACCCGGCAAGGACCGGGCGTGCATTCGAAAAGACGGCCTACGGCCGGCACCGAACGGGGAATGTCAGATGTTCAAGAAGATCGCAACTGTTGCTGTATCGACCCTGTCGCTCCTGGTGAGCGTCCAGAGCGCGGCCGCGTTCGGGCCGGGCAGCATGGCACGGGACTTCCGCGAGAATTCCGGGGTGCAGTATCTCGTCGCACGCCAGGCGACGCTCGCCCCCTTTGCCTACATCAAATTCTGCAGCAGAAACCCGGCGGACTGCACGCACGCCTCTGGCGCGCCCATCGCCCAGCTCACCGCTCGCAGCGAACACGAATTGCGCCGCGTCAACAGCCAGGTCAACCGTTCGATCCGTCCGGTAAACGAGACCGGCAGCCGCGACAGCTGGCAAGCCGACGTCGCCCAGGGCGATTGCGAAGATTTCGTGCTGACGAAGCGCCGCAAGCTGATTTCGCTCGGCTGGTCGCCCCGCGCCCTCCGGATCGCCGTCACCCGCACCGCCTCGGGTGAAGGGCATGCCGTCCTGGTCGTGAAGACCTCCAAGGGGGATCTGGTTCTGGACAACCGCACCTCCGCCATCAAGA
Source organism: Shinella sp. S4-D37 (assembly GCF_040812195.1). NCBI lineage: Bacteria > Pseudomonadati > Pseudomonadota > Alphaproteobacteria > Hyphomicrobiales > Rhizobiaceae > Shinella > Shinella sp. S4-D37. The sequence goes on from NZ_JBFNXL010000004.1 coordinate 107,324, forward strand.
GCTGGCAGCGTGTGAACCTCAGCTGGGTAAAGATCCAGTCCGCCGAGAACCCCCGCCTGTGGCATGCTCTTTAGGATCGAGGACGACCGCTTGCGGCGTCCTCCAGGGCGCGCTCGAGGTCGCCATAGACCTTGGCGGATGCATAGTTCTCCTCGAAATACCGCCTGGAATTTGAAGCGTAGGCCGCCCGCTCGTCCGGCGTGCTGTTCATGATCCGGACGACGGCATCGGCAAGTTCGCCCGGCCGGCCTGCGGGAACGGAAATTCCGGCCTTCGCCTCGGTGACGATACGCGCCCCCTCGCCGTTCAGCGAAGCGACGATCGGCTTGCCGCAGGCCATGTAGCATTGCGTCTTGTAGGGCACCGTCAAGGCGAAGATCGGCGTATCCTTCAGGCTCACCAGCATGGCATCGGCATGGGCGAAGAGAGCGGGCATGGCCTCTTCCGGATAGCGCCCCAGGAAGCGGATATTGTCCTCCAGCCCCTTTTCCCGGACAAGGCCCCGGACACGCTCCTCATCGCGCCCGCTGCCGACGACGATCCAGTGCAAGTCTTTCCGGTCGCTGAGGAGGGCCGCGGCGGCGACCAGCGTGTCGAAGTCCTGGCTCTCGCCGATATTGCCCGCAAACATCAGCCGGAAGCCCTCCTGCGGGATGGCGGCGGCATGTTCCGGGGCGTCCTGCGGGGCGAGCGGGCGATAGAGCGCCGGCGCGGTATTGGACAGGACACGGATGCGCTCGCGCGGGACGCCGAACCGGGCGATCATCTCGATGAAGCCCGCGCTCTGCACGAGAACGATATCGGCCCGCCGGTAGAGCCAGCCGCAGATCGCGTTCAGGATCGCCGTGAAGATTTTCGAGCGGATGCCAAGGGTGATCGTCGCGCTTTCCGGCCAGATATCCTGTACCCAGTAGACGAGGCCGCTTCCGGTTTTCCATTTCTGGACAATCCCCGGTATCACCATGAATACGGGCGACAATTGGCTTACGAATACGACGTCCGGCCGCTGTTTGCGTGTCAGAATAGCGATACTGGAGGCCAGGGGGAAGGCTAGATAATTGAGCAACAGCGTTAGCTTAGACTTGCCGCGCGGGATAGTCCAAGCTCTTCTGATTTTCACATCTCCGAATTGATCCTCCCGTCTCGCAGTGTTCGAGTACCCATCGAGGAAGTCCCCAGCAGGGTAGTTCGGAACAGCGCAACATACGTTGACGACATGACCGTTCCTCGAAAGGTTCTCCGCCATCCGGTTGTTGGAAACTTGCTCCGGAAAGAAATACTGGGATACAAAAAGTATTTTCATTGAAATAATTTCCGGGAAAACGCATAAATCCAAAAACGGGAAATGAGGACCCTATGCACCCAAAGCATGTACTGGTTGCAGGGGCAACCGGCTTTATCGGTCAGGTCCTGGTGAGGAGACTTCTCGCTTCGGGGCATCGCGTCTCTGCCCTTTATAGAAGCCGGAAGCCGGAGGGGCTGGAGGAGGCCGCATGGATCAGCACCGGCGACCTCGCCGCGACCTCCCTTGATCCAGCGCTCGGCACTGGCGTCGACACGGTCGTCGCCCTGGCAGCGCGCGTGCGGCCCGCTGCCGCGCCGGTGACGAGTGGGCCATCGGAAACCGAAAGGATAGCACGGAATTTGCGGGACTTCGTCATTGCCGCGGGAATTCGCCGTGTGCTCGTCGGCAGCTCGATTGCCGCCCGCATTGCCGAGACGGAGCCTCGCAATGCCCGCGGTTACGGCAGGGAGAAATCCGCGGCCGACCGGATATTCCTCAGTCTGCCGCGGGAAAACCACGAGGTCGTCCTCCTGAGGCCGCCGGCCGTATATGGCCCGGGCATGCGAAACAGCATGGGGATGCTGGCCCGGCTTGTGGACAAGGGAATACCCCTTCCCCTCGGCTCCGCCACGGCCCCTCGGCACTATATCTCGCTGCACAACCTCGTGACGCTCATGGAAGCGATGGTGGCAGCCGACGACGCCGCATGGACCTCGGCCGCCGGGAGGGCTTATGAGCCGAGCGACGGAACGCCCGTCTCGACCCGTGATCTTGTCAGAATGATGGGAGGCGTGACAGGCCGCAAGGCCCGCCTGGTGCCTTTTCCGCTTTCCTGGTTGCGCTTGGCCGGCGCGGCTGCAGGGCGTCCGGAGCTTGTCAGCGGAGCGGTCGACCGCCTCAAGGCCGCGGACGACGGCAGTCTCGAACGCCACTTCGGCTGGCGGCCGGCGGAGCGGATGCCGGAAAGCCTCGCTTTCCTGGCGGCGGAGGTCAGGCGCGTTTTGACGGCATCGCCGCTGCCCCGGCCCAATACCGTAAGGAACATGCTTTTCAGGTCTCCGGCGAGATCGATCCGGTCGAGATAGGCCGCATCCGCCTCGGCCAGCTCGACCGGCGTCGACATGTCGATCCCGGCGAGCTGGGCCGGACCGGTGATGCCGGGACGAAGGGCATAGACGCCGCGACGGTCGCGTTCCTCGACAAGCAGGACCTGGCCCGGCAGGCACGGTCGCGGGCCGACGAAGCTCATGTCTCCCCGGAGGACATTCACAAGCTGCGGCAGCTCGTCCAGCTTGGTGCGCCGGAGGATATGGCCGACGCGGGTGATGTGCGCCGGGGAGACCTCATGGCTCGCCCGGTCGCCTGTTCCGGTGGACATGGTGCGCAGCTTGTAGAGCACGAAGGGCCGCCGCCCGCGACCGACCCGGACCTGCCGGAAGATCGCAGGCCCCGTCCCTTCCAGCCGGATGGCGACGATGCAGCCGAGGGCACATCAGCACCGCCGGCGGCGCGATGAGAAGGGCGAGAAGGACGTCGAACAGCCGCTTGCCGTGGTTTCCATACATGGCGCCCTGCCCTCACGTTAGATCGTTCTCGCGAATGCCGTCCCAGGCGTTGGAAAGCTTCGCCGTGCCGAGGATGAGGCTGACGACCCGTTCGGACGTATTGGCGATGCAATAATCCGCCGGGACCGGATGAGGGATGCCGGCGGCTTCCCGCTCGGCGAAGAAGGCGGTCGCGGCTTCCACGCCGTGCAGGATGGCGTCGGGGGCGAGGCCCGTCCATCAGGATCGCGCCCGCGTCCAGCGCCTCCGGGCGCTCGATGGCGTCACGGGGCGTGATCGCCGGGAAGCCGAGGATCGAGGATTCCTCCGCGATCGTGCCGCTGTCCGAGACGGCGCAGAAGGGCCCGCATCTGCAGATGGTTGTAGTCGTGGAAGCCGAAGGGCTTGAGGAAGCGCACCCGCGCATCCGTGTCCGCCCGCCCCCAGCGCCTCCAGCCGCTTGCGGGTGCGCGGATGGGTGGAGACCACCACCGGGCATGTCGTAGCGCGCGGCAAGCGCGCTCAGCGTCGCCGTCAGCGCGGCGAGCCGGGGGCTGCTGTCGACATTCTCCTCGCGATGCAGCGAGACGATGAAATAGCCGCGCGGCTGAAGGCCGAGCCGGTCGAGGATGTCGGAGGCCCCGATGCGCGGCCGGTAATGGTCCAGCACCTCGCGCATCGGCGAGCCGGTGAGATGGATGCGGCGATTGCGCGATGCCTTCCGACAGGAGGTGGCGACGGGCATGTTCCGTGTAGACGAGGTTGAAATCGGCGATATGGTCAACCAGCTTGCGGTTGGTCTCCTCCGGCACGTTGCGGTCGAAGGAGCGGTTGCCCGCCTCCATATGGTAGACCGGCACCTTCATGCGTCGCGCCATGATTCGCCGAGATCGCAGAATTGGTGTCGCCGAGGATCAAGACGGCATCCGGCCGTTCCCCGGCAATGACCCGCTCGCTGCCCGTGAGGATCCGCCCCAGCGTCTCGCCGAGCGTACCGCCGCCCGCCACCGAGGAAATGATCCGGCCGCCGCACGCCGAGATCCTCGAAGAACACGTCGTTCAGTTCGTAGTCGTAGTTCTGCCCGGTATGGACGAGGCAATGGTCCGCATGCGCATCGAGCCGCGCCATGACGCGGGCGAGGCGGATGATCTCGGGCGTGTGGCCGAGGATGGTCATGACCTTGAGTTTCTGCATCTTACGGCTCCAGGACGGGATCGGCATAGGTGTCGGGGGCGGCGGGATCGAAACAGGTCGTGCGTCCAGAACAGGGTGAGCAGCCGGCCCTGCCCGATATTCTCGAGGCTGTGGGTGTGAAGCGTCGGCATATCGACCACCGCCGGCGCGTCGCCGTCGACTCGGTATTCCCACACGCCCCTGCGAGCGCCGGGCGGATGCGGATCGCCGCCTGGCCCTCCAGAACGAGGAAGCGCTCGACCTTGGAGAGTGGAAATGGTTGCCGCGCGTGATGCCGGGCTGGGTCCAGCTCAGGAAGGTCTGGCCGCCTCCGCCGCCCTTCACCGCCTCCGAACAGCGTGCCGCGCGGATCGGCGTTGAGCTTCAGTGGCCGGGGGAAAGCCGGACGGATGGAAGCGCTGCGCGATAGCTGTTGAACAGCGCCAGATCGAAACGGATCGGCAAGGTCGGGAAAGACGTTGGCGGCATAGTCCGCATGGAAGCCGCGCAGCTTCTCCAGGAGATCGGGGACGGCAACGGGGCGGGCCTGCGGCGCGATGCGGCCGCCCGTGCCGCTGAGGGCGGCGTCGATCGCGGCCCGGCCGGCGGCACCGGCATGCAGCAGTTCCACCCGGCCATCGGGATTGACCTTCGGCATATCGCCCCCGATCACCCGGTCGATGAAGGTGGCGGTGACGTTGTTGTAGTCGGGCCGTGCACCCTCCCCGAAGATATGCGGCAGGACCAGGTCCGTATAGTCGCCGCCCGCGCCGGCGAGGATCTCGCCCGCCCGGCGCTTGCCGCGACCGTAGGGCGTATCGCCGCCCGCATGGGTGGAATTGGCGTAGACGATGTGCGGCACGACGCCCGCGTCGCGGCACGCCGACACGAGCGCCGTCGCGATGGCCGGGTTGCCGTGCTCGACCTCTTCATCCGGCGCGCGATTGATGCCGGCGAAATGCAGGACCGCGCCGGCGCCGGCGAGCTCCGCGCGAAGGCGCGACGGATCGGCGAAGGCGGCGGCGGTCGACCGGCACGAGATCGAAGGGCTCCGCCTCGCCCTTGAAGCGGGCGCGCAATTTTCCGCATGCAGCCGGAGGGCGGCGTGCCGGCCGAGCAGGCCGCCGGCGCCGGTGACGACGATCCTCATGCGGCCTGCCCTTTCCATGCCTCGACCTCCGCGCGCACTTCCGGCAGGCTCATGAGCAGCCGCTTGACCCCGTCGATATCGAGCCGCTCGGTGTTGTGCGAGTGTAGTCCTCGTGGTGCGCGGTTTCCCCGTCTCCCTCGGTGAAATAGGCCTTGTAGTTGAGGTCGCGGTCGTCCAGGCGGATGCGGTAATAGTCGCCCATGTCCTCGCTGCGGCCGAGTTCCTGGGCGGTGGCGAGCGTTTCATAGAGTTTTTCGCCATGCCGCCAGCCGATCTGCTCGACCGGGTGGTCCGGCACGCCGAAAAGCCCTGCCAGCGCGTGACGAGATCGGCGATCGTCGAGGCCGGCGCCTTGCGGATGAAAAAGATCGCCCTGCCGGGCATGGATGAAGGCATGGTGCACCAGCGCCACGGAATCGCGCAGCGGCATCAGGAAGCGGGTCATGGCCGGTTCGGTCAGCGTGACCGGCTTGCCGTCCTTGATCTGGTTGATGAAGAGCGGGATGACCGAGCCGCGCGAATACATGACATTGCCGTAGCGCACGATGGAGACGGTCGTCGGCGCGGCGCTGCCGATGGAGCGGGCGATGGCCGAGGCCACCTTCTCCATCATCGATTTCGAGATGCCCATCGCATTGATCGGCAGCACGGCCTTGTCGGTGGAGAGGCATACGACGGAGCGCACGCCCGCGGCGACGGCCGACTGGATGACGTTGTCCGAGCCGAGGATATTGGTGCGCACCGCCTCCAGCGGGAAGAACTCGCAGGACGGCACCTGCTTCAGCGCCGCGGCATGAAAGACGCGGGTGGCCCCGGCCATCGCCCGGTTGACGCTTTCGCGGTCGCGGATATCGCCGACAGAAAGCGCACGTTGCTGCTGCGCAGCGTGTTGCGCAGCATATCCTGCTTCTCCTCGTCACGGCTGAAGACGCGGACCTCCCCGCAGCCGCGCCGCAGGAGATCGGCAAGCATGGTCTTGCCGAAGGACCCAGTGCCGCCGGTGATGAGAACGCACTCGTTTTTCATGGGGACCTCATTGGAGAAAGCGCGTCGAGCCGCTGCTGTGCGGCACCGGTGAGGCAGGCGTTCCACCCACGCCAGATAGGAAATGGCCGCTCACGCGCGCTGGGGAGCGAGAGAATGTGGCTGCGCGCCGCCTCCAGCCGGGCCACATCGCGATCGGACCGCAGGAAACCGGCAATGACGCGTGCTGCGTCGACGGGTGAGCCGGGATCGAAATACCAGGGGAATCCTTGCAGAAGTCGC
>NZ_JBFNXL010000005.1:0-145000 GCF_040812195.1 Shinella sp. S4-D37
GGCCTATCAGGGAGCATTCTTACATGTTGTCTAATTCGATCCTCAACACATTCGCCCGCGTCGGTGCCGCCGCGGCAGGCCTGCTGGCGCCGGTGACGGCCCTTGCGCAGGAAGCGACGGAAGCGGCAACCGAAGCCGCACCGGCCGCAGCCGAGGCCGCGATCAACTCCGGCGACACCGCCTGGATGCTGACCTCGACCGTTCTCGTCCTCTTCATGATCCTGCCGGGCCTCGCCCTCTTCTACGGCGGCCTCGTGCGCAGCAAGAACATGCTGTCCGTCCTCATGCAATGCCTGGTCGTCTCCGCCGCGATCATGATCGTCTGGGTGGTCTACGGCTACAGCCTCGCCTTCTCCAATGGCGGCGGCTTCAACACCTTCGTCGGCGGCTTCGAGAAGCTGTTCCTTTCCGGCGTGACGCCCGACAGCGTCTCCGGCTCGATCCCGGAATATGTCTTCATCGCCTTCCAGATGACGTTCGCCTGCATCACGCCGGCGCTGATCGTCGGCGCGTTTGCCGAGCGCATCAAGTTCTCCGCCGTCATGCTGTTCTGCATCCTGTGGGTCACCTTCGTCTATTTCCCGATGGCGCACATGGTCTGGTCGGGTGACGGCGCCCTGATGTGGGATTGGGGCGCGATCGATTTCGCAGGCGGCACCGTCGTTCACATCAATGCCGGTGTGGCGGGTCTTGTCGGCGCGATCATGGTCGGCAAGCGCACCGGCTTCGGCAAGGACATGATGGCGCCCCACTCCATGACGCTGACCATGGTCGGCGCCTCCATGCTGTGGGTCGGCTGGTACGGCTTCAACGCCGGCTCGGCCGCCGCCGCTAACGGGGTCGCGGGCCTTGCGATGATCAACACCTTCACCGCCACGGCCGGCGCGGTCGTCGCCTGGTGCGTGATCGAAACCTTCGGCCGCGGCAAGGCGTCGATGCTCGGTGCCGCCTCGGGTGTCATCGCCGGCCTCGTCGCCGTCACGCCGGCCGCCGGTGCCGTTGGCCCGATCGGTGCCATCTTCCTCGGTGCGATCGCCTCGGCGCTCTGCTACTTCTTCGTCTCCGTCGTCAAGAACAAGTTCGGCTATGACGACACCGCGGACGTCTTCGGTGTGCACGGCGTCGGTGGCATCGTCGGCGCCATCGGCTCGGGCATCTTCGCGGCCTCCTCGCTCGGCGGCGTCGGCTATGCCGAAGGCATCGGCATGGGCGGCCAGGTCTGGATCCAGATCAAGTCCGTCATCGTCACCATTCTGTGGTGCGGCATCGGCTCGGCGATCCTCTACAAGATCGTCGACATGATCGTCGGGCTGCGCGTCACCGTTGAAGCCGAGCGCGAAGGCCTCGACCTCTCCTCCCACGGCGAAGCGGCCTACCACTCCTAAGGTTCTGCCGCAGCAACCAGCGCCGCTGGCCCGGATTTCGGTCCGGGCCTCTTTCGTTTACCGCCCGCAAACCATTCGTGGGAGTGCATGGTTAACACGCCATTAAGGCTTCCTTCGTAGGGTTCGCAGTCAGGCACCCACCGCGATTCGGCGGAAACGTGCGATTTCCATTGGCGATGGACCATAGGCTGTGACCATGAGCAGAAGCATTTCGGCAGGACTGGACAACCGTCACGACCGCTTCGTTCTGTCGGCATTCGTCTGGCGGCAGGTGCAGATCCTCCTCGGCATCTGCGTCTTCCTCGGCCTTGCCTTCGCCATCGCCGCGCTCTCCACCTGGAACGTCTCCGACCCCAGTCTCTCCTATGCCTCGGGCGGCGAGCCGGCCAATATCCTCGGCTATTCCGGCGCCGTCTTCGCCGACATCTTCATGCAGGTCTTCGGGCTTGCCAGCGTTATCGCGCTGCTGCCGGTCGTCGCCTGGGGCCTGGCGCTGATCAGCGGCCGGCGCTTCAACCGGGTGCCGCAGCGCGCCGGCGCCTGGCTCGGCGGGGCGATTCTCGCCTCGGCGGCGCTCGCCTGCGTGCCCGCGCCGGTCACCTGGCCGCTGCCGACCGGGCTCGGCGGCGTCTTCGGCGACATGATCCTGCGTTTTCCCGCGCTCTTTACCGGGGCCTATCCGACCGGCCTCTTCGCCAGCATCCTCGGCGGTATCATCGCCCTTCCGGCCGCCTGGCTGATGGTCTTTTCCGCCGGCCTGATCGGCACCGTCGCAATCGACGACGAGGAGGATTTCGCCCCCGTCCCGACGCCGAGCCGCGCGCGCACCATCGCCGAGGAAGAGGACGACGACGAGCGGGAAGGCCCGCTCACCGTGCTTGCCGGGGCCATGACCCATGCCTGGTATACCGGCCAGGCGCGGTTCCGCCGCCTGTTCGGTCTCGCCGGCCCGCGCCGCAGGGCGCGCGGCATCGAGCAACCCTATGATTTCAACGAGGACGAGTTCGGCACGCTGAACGAACCGGCCCGCGCCCGTACGCCGTCGCGCTCCGCCGATCGTGTCGAGCCCTCCCTCGACGGCCGCCGCGTCGTCGTCGCCGCGCCGATGGCGGGCGACGATGATCACGACGACCTGCCCTTCGACATGGACGGGCCGATCGCCCGCCCGAGCGGCATCCTGCCGGACGACGACATGGACGACATCGCCGCCGACTGGGCGCCGCGCCGCGCGCCGGCCCGCCAGCCCATGCCGCCGACGACCGCCCGCATCGTGCCCGCCGCCGGCCGGCCGAAGCCCGGCCAGCGCATCGAGCGCGAGGCGCAGACCTCTTTCGTCGGCTCGGACAGCTTCGCGCTGCCGCCGATCCACCTGCTCGCCGAGCCGAAGGGCCAGGTGCGCGACATGACCCTTTCGGCCGACGCGCTGGAGCAGAACGCCCGCATGCTGGAAGGCGTGCTGGAGGATTTCGGCGTCAAGGGCGAGATCATCCATGTCCGCCCCGGCCCGGTCGTCACGCTCTACGAGCTGGAGCCGGCCCCCGGCATCAAGTCCTCCCGCGTCATCGGCCTTGCCGACGATATCGCCCGCTCGATGAGCGCGATCGCCGCCCGCGTCGCCGTCGTGCCGGGCCGCAACGCCATCGGCATCGAACTGCCGAACCAGAGCCGCGAGACGGTGTTCCTGCGCGAACTCATCGCCAGCCGCGATTTCGAGACATCGAAAGCCAAGCTCGCCATGGCGCTCGGCAAGACGATCGGCGGCGAGCCGGTCATCTCCGACATCGCCAAGATGCCGCACCTGCTCGTTGCCGGCACCACCGGCTCGGGCAAGTCCGTCGCCATCAACACCATGATCCTGTCGCTGCTCTATAGGCTGAAGCCGGAACAGTGCCGCCTGATCATGATCGATCCGAAAATGCTGGAACTCTCCGTCTATGACGGCATCCCGCACCTGCTCTCCCCCGTCGTCACCGATCCCAAGAAGGCCGTCGTGGCGCTGAAGTGGACGGTGCGCGAGATGGAGGAGCGCTACAAGAAGATGTCGAAGATCGGCGTGCGCAACATCGACGGCTTCAACAGCCGCGTCGAGCAGGCGCTGGCCAAGGGCGAACAGATCAGCCGCACCGTGCAGACCGGCTTCGACCGCCAGACCGGCGAGGCGATGTACGAGACGGAGGAATTCGACCTCCAGCCGATGCCCTATATCGTCGTCATCATCGACGAGATGGCCGACCTGATGATGGTGGCGGGCAAGGATATCGAAGGCGCCGTGCAGCGGCTCGCCCAGATGGCGCGCGCCGCCGGCATCCATGTCATCATGGCGACGCAGCGTCCGTCCGTGGACGTCATCACCGGCACGATCAAGGCGAACTTCCCGACGCGCATCTCCTTCCAGGTGACGTCGAAGATCGACAGCCGCACCATTCTCGGCGAGCAGGGTGCCGAACAGCTTCTCGGCATGGGCGACATGCTCTACATGGCCGGCGGCGGGCGCATCCAGCGCGTGCACGGCCCGTTCGTCTCGGACGGCGAGGTGGAGGCTGTCGTCGCGCATCTGAAGACGCAGGGCGCGCCGCAATATCTCGACGCGATCACCGAGGACGACGACGATGACGGCGAGGGCGGCAACGGCCCGGCCGGCACCGCCAATCTCGACGATTCGGACGACCCCTACGACCAGGCGGTGGCCGTGGTGCTGCGCGACGGCAAGGCGTCGACCTCCTACATCCAGCGCCGCCTCGGCATCGGCTACAACCGCGCCGCCTCGCTGATCGAGCGCATGGAGAAGGAAGGGCTGATCGGCCCTGCCAACCACGCCGGCAAGCGCGAGATCCTCGTGCCGACGGAGGAGTGAGATTTTCGGGACGTTGAACGGGGAACGGGGCGCCTTTTGCGGCGTTTCGGCCGGCAAGTCTCGGGTCAGGGCCGAACGCCATTATGGCGCCGCGTTTGGCCCGCATGAAGAACGCATGAAGGAGACCGACATGATCCGATCGGAAAACGGCCGTGCGAGCGGAATGCTGACGCGCCGCGGCTTCACCGGCCTGATGGCCTTCACGCTCCTGGCCGGCCTTTCGGCGTTCGCGCCCACCGACGCCTCGGCGCAGGCGAGCGCCGCCGCGCAGAAGATCGCCGATCACTTCGCCTCGGTGAAGACGATGATGGGCGAGTTCGTGCAGTTCGGCCCGCGCGGCGAGCAGACCGGCGGCAAGTTCTACATCGACCGTCCCGGCAAGATCCGCTTCAACTACGAGGAACCCTCGCCGATGCGCGTCATTGCCGACGGCAAGGCCGTCGTCATCGGCAACCGCAAGCTGAAGACCTGGGATCTCTATCCGCTCTCCAAGACACCGCTCAACCTCCTGCTTGGGGAGAAGATCGACCTCTCCGCCAAGATGGTGCGCAGCGTCAAGGAAGAGGCGGACCTGACGACGATCGTGCTCGGCGACCGGAACATGTTCGGTGATTCGACCATCACCATGATGTTCGACCCCAAGACCTACGACCTGCGCCAGTGGACGATCACCGACGCACAGGGCAAGGATACCTCCGTCATGATCTTCAACGTCAGGACCGGCGTGAAGCTCGACGACAAGGTTTTCTCCATTCCCTACGACGAAGTGCGCAACAAGGGCGGTTAATTCGGGCCGGAACCGTTTCCGTTTCGCCCTTCATGCGCTAAGACGCCCCGACCGGCCCGTGAAAACGGGCCGGATGTTTTTGAGGGCGACGGCATGGCACTTTCGATTGCGACCTGGAACATCAACTCCGTGCGGCTGCGCATGCCGCTCGTCGAGCATTTCCTGAAGACCTTCTCGCCGGACATCCTGTGCCTGCAGGAAACCAAGTGCCCGAACGACCTCTTTCCTTCCAAGCCGTTGAAGGCGCTGGGCTACGAGCATATCGTCGTGCATGGCCAGAAGGGCTATCACGGCGTGGCCACCGTCTCCCGCCTGCCGCTGACCGAGATCGTCGAGCGGCGCGACTATTGCGGCGTCGGCGATGCGCGCCATGTTTCGGTGCTCTTCCACCATCGCAGCAAATCGATCCGCCTGCACAATTTCTATGTGCCGGCCGGCGGCGACGAGCCGGACCGCGCGATCAACCCGAAATTCGGCCACAAGCTCGATTTCATCGAGGAGATGAAGCTGCTGCACGCCGAGGCCGAGGCCGGCATTTCCTCGATCCTCGTCGGCGACCTCAACATCGCCCCGCTGGAGCATGACGTCTGGTCGCACAAGCAGCTCCTGAAGATCGTCAGCCACACGCCGATCGAGACGGAGGGCCTGATCGACGTCATGACCAAGGGCGCCTGGGTCGATCTCATGCGCCGCAAGGTGCCGGCCCATGAGAAGCTCTATACCTGGTGGAGCTACCGCTCGGCCGACTGGGTCGCCGCCAACAAGGGACGCCGCCTCGACCACATCTGGTCCTCCGCCGACCTCGCGCCGCATCTCGGCAACATCGCGGTCATCCGCGAGGCCCGCGGCTGGGAACGGCCGTCCGACCATGTGCCGGTGATCGCGGAATTCGATTTTTAAGGGGTTTGCCCCTCATCCTCTCCCCGCAAGCGGGATGAGGGGCGAGACTGCAGTTGCCTGCCTCAGGCAAACCGCCCGGCAAGCCCCCGCATCGAACTGATCATCGCCGCGAGATTTTCGCGAATGCGCGCGTCCACGAGCACGGCGACGTCGGGATATTCCTCCAGCATGCGGCGGAAGAGCGGGCGGTTGATGCGGATGACCTCGCTGTCCTCCATCGCCATTGCCGTGTACTTGCGCTCGACGGCGGAGATCATTGCAAGTTCCGAAAGCAGCGTGCCGGCGCCGGCCGTGCCCTCGTCCCGCGTCGTCCCGTCGCGCAGCGTCGAGCTCAGCCGGAACGCTCCACAGGCGACGACGAAGCCGCAATCGGCCGAGGTGCCCTCGCGAAACAGCGTCTGCCCCTCGACAAGCCGGCGGCGCTCGGCGCCGAAGGCCATCAGCCGAAGCTTGTCGTCGGCAAGGTCCGCGAAGAGCGGCACGCGGGATAAAAGGGCGATGTCGTCGCTGAGGCCCACGGTCGGCGTCCCCCAAAAGCAATGCGTGAAATTACGGTACGATCTTGTAGCCGCCGTTCTCTGTCACGAGAATCTCCGCATTGGAAGGGTCCCGCTCGATCTTCTGGCGCAGTCGATAGACATGGGTCTCCAGCGTGTGGGTCGTGACGCCGGAATTGTAGCCCCAGACCTCCTCCAGCAGCACGTCGCGCGTCACCACCTTCTGATCGGCGCGATAGAGGTAGCGGATGATCGCCGCCTCCTTCTCCGTCAGGCGGATCTTCTGGCCGTTTTCCAGCGTCAGCAGCTTCTGGCCGGGCTTGAACGTATAGGGGCCGACGGTGAAGGTGGCGTCCTCGCTGCTCTCGTGCTGGCGAAGCTGCGCGCGGATGCGCGCGAGCAGCACGGCGAAGCGGAAGGGCTTCGTCACATAGTCGTTGGCGCCGGCCTCAAGGCCCAGGATCGTGTCCGAATCGGTGTCATGCCCGGTCAGCATGATGATCGGCGCCTTGAAGCCGCCCTTGCGCAGCAGCTTGACGGCCTCGCGCCCGTCCATGTCCGGCAGGCCGACATCCATGATCAGGAGGTCGATCTGATTGGCCCGGGCGGTCTGGATGCCCTTGGCGGCGGTGGTTTCCTCGAGCGTCGAGAATTCCTCGTAGAGCGAAAGTTGCTCGACGAGCGTCTCGCGCAGGTCGTTGTCGTCATCGACAAGAAGGATCGTGCGGGATGTCATGCTTTACCTCTCGGCATTCCTCTGGAAAGTAAGGGAATTGGGACTTTTGGCAAGCCCGCCCATGGTTTAGCCAATGAGGCCCCGCAAGGCGCGAATATGGCGGAGCGACATGAGCCGGATCACATCTCATGAACATTGCGTGAAGACGATCCTGGTGCGACCGGCGCCGGGCAGGAAGAGCCGCGCCATCGTCCAGGTCGGCCCTCTGCGCCTGCCCGCCGCCATCGGCCGTACCGGGCGGACGAGCCGCAAGCGGGAAGGCGACGGGGCGACGCCGATCGCCGCCATGCCACTTCTTTCGGGTTTCCTGCGCGGCGACCGACTGTCCCGGCCGCAAAGCGCCCTGCCGTTCCGGCGCATCCGGCCCGCCATGCTGTGGTGCGACGAGCCGAAGCATCCGTCCTACAACCGGCTCGTCCGCGCGCCCTTCACGCCGAGCCATGAGGAGATGCGGCGCGAGGACGGACTCTACGATATCTGCCTCGTGCTCGACTGGAACGTGACCGCGCGCCGCCGCAATGCCGGCTCGGCGATCTTCTTCCACCTCATCCGTCCCGGCTATGAACCGACGGCCGGCTGCATCGCCCTAGCGCGGCGCGACATGCTGCGCATCCTGCTCCATCTGCGGCGCGGCACCGTCGTGCGGGTGCTTTAGGGATTTTGCCGGCGGCGGGCTGAAATGCTGCGCTGCGGAACCTATATCAGCCTCGACCGTCGCCGGGCTTCAAGGCGCCACGGGAAACCCGTCCGGGTTCAAGCACGCCATTTTTTCACGGAGATATTCTGATGAGCGATCAACCGACAATCCTGTTTCACGACGGCAACAGCATTCCCCAGGTGGGCCTCGGCGTCTGGCAGACCCCGAACGACACGGCCGTGACCGCGGTCAAGGTGGCGCTCGGCGCGGGCTACCGCCATATCGATACGGCCGCGATCTATGAGAACGAAGCGGGCGTCGGCGAGGGCATCCGCGCCTCCGGCGTCGCCCGTTCGGAGATCTTCCTGACGACGAAGCTCTGGAATGCCGACCAGGGCTACGAGGCGACGTTAAAAGCCTTCGACGCCAGCCTGAAGCGGCTCGGCACCGACTATGTCGACCTTTATCTCATCCACTGGCCGGCGCCGAAGCGCGACCAGTATGTCGATAGCTGGAAGGCCTTCGTCCAGCTCCAGAAGGAAGGCCGCGCCCGCTCGATCGGCGTGTCCAACTTCTATCCGGAACACCTGCAGCGCCTGATCGACGAGACCGGCGTCACCCCGGTCATCAACCAGATCGAGCTGCATCCGGATTTCCCCCAGAAAGAGGCGCGCGCCTATCACGACAAGCACCGGATCGTCACGCAGTCCTGGAGCCCGCTCGGCCAGGGCACGCTCCTGGAGAACGCCGTCGTCGGCAAGGTCGCGGCAAAGCACGATCGCACGCCGGCACAGGTCATCACCCGCTGGCATATAGACAACGGGCTGGTGGTGATCCCCAAATCCGTGACGCCGTCGCGCATCGAGGAGAACTTCAAGGTGTTCGACTTCAAGCTCGACGCCGAGGACATGGCGACCTTTGCGAGCCTGGAGAAGGACGGCAAGCGTATCGGGCCGGATCCGATGACGGCGACGTTCTGATCGTCTGCCTGCGCTCGGTGGTCGTTTGCCGGCTGCCCCGAAGACCGCAGACCCCATCTCCGTCATGGTCGGGCTTGACCCGACCATCCATGTCGCTTGTGCAGAGCGGTTTTGGATCCTCGGGTCAAGCCCGAGGATGACGTGGTGGCTGGGATACTAGGCTGCCCACAGGGCAACCGATTCAGCCGTCATGATCTGCCTAAGACAGCATCCTAGGCGTAATGAAACGCTCTAGTTGGCCCTCGCCGGGCGCAACCTCATTCCATCGAGCCGTCGCAAGGGCGATCACCGCCAGCCCTGCCGTCGGATATTTCGTCCTCATCCGCGCCAGCGCCGTCGCCTCGCCCGTCGGTGCGAGCAAGGCTGCGACATCCTCGAAACCCGGATTGTGGCCGATGACCAGCAGCGTCTCGCTCTCCTCCGGTGCTTGCCGGATCGCTGCGAGGATGGCCGCCGGTTCGGCCTCGTAGATCGACGCCACCGTGCGGGACGGGCAGGGCTTTGCGAGGGCCGGCGAGACGAGGGCCCAGGTTTCCTGTGTGCGCCGGGCGGAGGAGACCAGCGCGAAATCCGGGGCGAGGCCCTCGGACGCGATATGGGCGCCCATGCGGGGTGCGTCGCGACGGCCGCGGTCGCCGAGCGGGCGGTCGTGGTCCTCGACGCCTTCCGGCCAGGCGGATTTGGCGTGACGCAGCAGCAGGAGGCGTTTCATGGGGATTCCTCAAATGAAAAAGGCCGGGAGCATGCTCCCGGCCTTCTGTCATGATCGTGCCGTGATCAGTTCCAGTCGCGGATATCGACGAAGTGGCCGGCGATCGCGGCGGCGGCGGCCATGGCGGGCGAGACGAGATGTGTGCGGCCCTTGAAGCCCTGGCGGCCCTCGAAGTTGCGGTTCGAGGTGGAGGCGCAGCGCTCGCCCGGCTTCAGGCGGTCGTCGTTCATGGCAAGGCACATGGAGCAGCCCGGCTCGCGCCAGTCGAAACCGGCTTCCTTGAAGATCGCGTCGAGGCCTTCGGCTTCCGCCTGCTCCTTCACGAGGCCGGAGCCGGGGACGATCATGGCGCTGACGGTGGAGGCGACTTGTCTGCCCTCGACGACGGCGGCGACGGCGCGCAGGTCCTCGATGCGGCCGTTGGTGCACGAGCCGATGAAGACGCGGTCGATGGCGATATCGGTGATCTTCGTGCCCGGCTTCAGGCCCATATAGTCGAGCGCGCGCCACTTGGAGGAGCGCTTGGTCTCGTCGTCGATATCGTCCGGGTTCGGCACGACGCCCTCGACGGAGACGACGTCTTCCGGCGAGGAGCCCCAGGAGACGATCGGCGGCAGGTTGGCGGCGTCGAGCACGACGACCCGGTCGAAATGCGCGCCCTCTTCCGTGTAGAGCGTCTTCCAGTAGTCGATCGCCATTTCCAGCGCCTTGCCCTTGGGCGCGCGCGGCTTGTCCTTGATGTAGTCGAAGGTGGTCTCGTCCGGCGCGATGAGGCCGGCGCGGGCGCCGCCCTCGATCGTCATGTTGCAGATCGTCATGCGGCCTTCCATCGAGAGCGCACGGATCGCCTCGCCGGCGAACTCGATGACGTGGCCGGTGCCGCCGGCCGTGCCGATCTCGCCGATGATGGCGAGGATGATGTCCTTGGCCGTCACGCCTTCGGGAAGCTTCCCGTCGACGCGCACCAGCATGTTCTTCGCCTTCTTCTGGATCAGCGTCTGGGTGGCGAGGACATGCTCCACCTCGGAGGTGCCGATGCCGTGCGCCAGCGCGCCGAAAGCGCCATGCGTGGAGGTGTGGCTGTCACCGCAGACGATGGTCATGCCCGGCAGGGTGAAGCCCTGCTCGGGGCCGACGATGTGCACGATGCCCTGGCGGACGTCCTTTTCGGAATAGTATTCCACGCCGAAATCGGCGGCGTTCTTCGCGAGCGCCTCGACCTGGATGCGGCTTTCCTCGTTCTTGATGCCCTGGTGGCGATCCGGCGAGGTGGGAACGTTGTGGTCGACGACGGCGAGCGTCTTTTCCGGCGCGCGCACCTTGCGGCCGGTCATGCGCAGGCCTTCGAAGGCCTGCGGCGACGTCACTTCGTGAACGAGGTGACGGTCGATGTAGAGAAGACAGGTTCCGTCTTCCTGGCGGTTGACGATGTGGTCGTCGAAAATCTTGTCATAGAGGGTACGGGGTGCGCTCATGGCTCTTCATCCGTCTGGGCATGTTGCGGGATACTGGAAATCGGCAGCGCAAGGCTGCGGGATCGCAAGCGATCAGGATAGGCGGCTGATAAGCGCCCCGAAAACACGCGCAAAGAAGCGTGCCGGCAGGCGCTTGTGATCCTGCAGCACGACGACATGCTTTTCCGTGCATCCGAACTTGGATTCCATGCCCCGCATATAACGATTTTTTGACGGTCCGGCAAGTTGATGCATGACGGGACGCCAGGTCACCCTCGCAGGCGCCGCTCCAGTGCCCGAAGGGCCAGGGAAAGGCCGATGGTCAGGATGAGATAGACATAGGCGACGATGGAATAGGTCTCGAAGAAGCGGAAGGAACCGGAGGCGTAGACCTTGCCCATCTGGGTGATGTCGGCGACGCCGAGCACGGAGACGAGGGACGAGTCCTTCACCATCGCCACGAAATCGTTGCCGAGCGGCGGCAGGATGACGCGCACGGCCTGCGGAAAGACGACGAGCCGGAAGCGCTGGAAGCGCGACAGGCCGAGCGCCTTCGCCGCCTCGATCTGCCCCTTGTCGACCGACTGGATGCCCGCGCGGAAAACCTCGGCGATGAAGGCGGAATAGCCGATCATCAGCGCGATGATCGCCCGCCACATCAGCGAGAGGTCGCGCACCTGCACCGGTTCCATATAGCCGGCGGCAAGGAGCGGACCGATGACGAAATTGATCACCGCCACCAGCGCGGGGGCGCCGACGAAGGCGATGTAGAAGAGCAGGACAAGCACCGGCACGCCACGGATCACCTCCGTGTAGAAGCGCGCGATTTGGCGCAGCGCCTTGCTTCCGGAGAGCGCCATCAGCGCGATGCCAAGACCGAGAAGGGTGGCGAGCAGGAAGGCGACGAGGGTCACGAAGATCGTCACCCACAGCCCCTTCAGCACGACGCCGAAAACCTGCCTGTAGAGATCGTTGGCGATGATGACGCCGGCAAGCGCCAGCGCGACGACGCCGAGGGCGATCAACCACCAGGGATAGTCGCCCTTCGCCGTATCAGGAGAACCGGGAGCCATGCGCGCCCGCTACTGACCCATCTTGTAATCGAGGAACCATTTCTTGTTGAGGTCTTCCAGCGTGCCGTCGGCCTTCAGCGCCGCAATGGCCGCGTTGACCGGCGCGACGAGGTCGGAGCCCTTCGGGAAGATGAAGCCGAAATCCTCGGTGCCGAGCGGCCCGCCGACCACCTTGAGCTTGCCGCCGGAGGCATCGACATAGCCCTTGGCGGCGACGCTGTCGGTGAGCACGAGATCGACGTCGCCCGCCTGCAGCGCCTGCACGGTCGCGCCGAAGGTCTCGAACAGCTTTATGCGCGGGTTCTGTTCGTTGCCGTCAAGGATTTCGTAGACGGCCGTGTAGAAGGGCGAGGTGCCCGGCTGGGCGGCAATCAGGCCGTCCGCCAGCGCCGCGAAGGACTTCGCGTCGTTGAAGCGCTCCTCGTCGCCGCGCACCAGCATGAACTGCTGCGAGCGCATGTAGGGATCGGAGAAGTCGACCTTCTCCTTGCGGTCGTCCTTGATGGTGATGCCGGTCATGCCGATATTGTACTGGTTGTCGGAGACCGCCTGGATCATCGTGTCCCAGCTGGCGTTCTGGTACTCGACCTTGACGTTCAGCCGCCTGGCGATCTCGTTCATGGCGTCATATTCCCAGCCAATCTGCTCGCCGGACTTCGGATCGACGAACTGCAGCGGCGGATAGGCGTTTTCCGTGACCACGACGACGGTCTTGCCGCCAAGGTCGGGCAGGTCGGCCGCAAGGGCGACGGCGGGCATGAGGGCGGCGGCGGCAAGGCCTGCAAGGACGGCGCGGCGGGAAAACATCGAGATATGCTCCTGAAATCGTGGCGGCGGAACAGTGTCACAGGTTCAGGGAGGGAGGCAAGCACAGCGCTTGCGTGCACACGCCTTTCCGCGAAACAAAAAAGCCGCCGGCCCGGGGGCCGACGGCTTTCCTGAATCGATGCGGCTGCCGGATTATTCGGCCGCGGCTTCCGCGGCCTTTGCGGCTTCGGCAGCTTCTGCTGCGGCCTTTTCAGCGGCAAGCGCCTGGGCGGCTGCGACCTTCTCGGCTTCGAGACGTGCCTTTTCCTCGACAATGGCCTGGCGCTCGGCGTCGTTCAGCTTGCGGGCGCGCGTGCCGGTGTTCTCGACGATACGGGCCGACTTGCCGCGACGATCGCGCAGGTAGTAGAGCTTGGCGCGACGGACCTTGCCGCGGCGGACGATCTCGACGCTTTCGACGAGCGGCGAGTAAACCGGGAAGACGCGCTCGACGCCTTCGCCGTAGGAGATCTTGCGAACGGTGAAGCTCTCGTTGATGCCGCCGCCGGAACGGGCGATGCAGACGCCTTCATAGGCCTGCACGCGGGTGCGCGTACCTTCCGTGACGCGCACGTTGACGCGGACGGTATCGCCCGGGGAGAATTCCGGGAGGGTGCGCTTGGCTTCGATCTTCGCGGCCTGTTCGGCTTCGAGCTGCTGGATGATGTTCATCGGTCTAACCTTCGTGGTTCTTCTGAAACAGCCAGAGCGCTCGACGGTTACCTTATGGCCATGGCCTTCAAGGTTAGTCCGTTGCCGGACGGAGCGGATTCGCCATTCTTTGATTGCAGGTCGGCGGGAGGTAATCCCAAATCCGTGCGGGCCAATACACCAATCGAACCGGCTTGTCATCCCCGCGGCGAAAGAATCCGCGCCGGAACGGCGGTTTTTCGGGCCTTGCCGGTCCGCCGGCGCCACGCTATCACCCTTTGCGGAGTAGGGCCGCTCATTTCAGCGGCCGCGGGTGGAAAGATCATGACGCTTGCCGATGCCGTTCTGCTGTTCGTCGCCGGGTTCCTGTCCGGCGTGGTCAATGCCATTGCCGGCGGCGGCACCTTCCTCACCTTCGGCGCGATGACACTGACCGGCCTGCCGCCGATCGTCGCCAATGCCACGTCCTCGATCACCCAGTTTCCCGGCTATGTCACCTCCTCTCTCGCCTATGCGAAGGAGATCAGGGCGGACTGGCGCGAGGCCTTGCTGCTCGGCGCGCTTTCGCTGGTCGGCGGGCTTGCCGGCGCGCTGCTGCTGCTGTCGCTTTCCAACCCGTCCTTCCGGGCGCTGGTGCCCTGGCTGCTGCTCGCGGCGACCGCCATCTTCGCCGCCGGGCCCTACCTGAAGCCGAAGACGCTGAGCGCGGAAAAGCCGGTCACGCCGCTCGGCCTTGCCGGCCAGTTCGTCACCTCGATCTATGGCGGCTTCTTCGGCGCCGGCATGGGCATTATGACGCTCGCCGTGCTCGGCCTCACCAAGGGCGGCGACTACCACCGCCTGAATGCGCTGAAGAACTTCCTCGCCGTGGTGATCGCCGGCATGGCGATCGTCGTCTTCGCCAGCGGCAACGTGGTCGGCTGGCCGCAGGCGGCCGTCATGGTGCCGGCGGCCGCGCTCGGCGGCTGGTCCGGCGTCTGGGCGGCGCGGCGCGTGCCGCAGCCCGTCATCCGCGGCCTGGTGGTCGCGGTCGGCATAGCGCTGACGGTCTACTATTTCGTGACGGGCTGAGCGGCGAGAAGGTCCGGCCGGCGCTCGCGCGTCAGCTTCTTCGCCTCCTCGCGCCGCCATGTCTCGATGGCCGCGTGATGGCCGGAGGTGAGCACGCCGGGAATCTCCATGCCCTCCCAAACCTGCGGGCGGGTATAGTGCGGATGCTCCAGCAGGCCGCCTTCGAAGCTTTCGTGTTCGCCCGAGAGCGCGTTGCCCATGACGCCCGGCAGGATGCGTACCACGGCGTCGAGCAGGATCATCGCCGCCGGTTCGCCGCCGGAAAGGATGTAGTCGCCGATCGAGACCTCTTCGAGCCCGCGTCCGTCGATGACGCGCTGGTCGACCCCTTCGAAACGGCCGCAGACGATGATGGCGCCGTCGCCGGCCGCCAGCTCGCGCACGCGGGCCTGCGTCAGCGGACGCCCGCGCGGGCTCATCAGCAGGCGCGGGCGGTCGTCGCCTTCGCAGGCGTGGTCGATGGCGCGGGCGAGCACATCCGGCTTCAGCACCATGCCGGCGCCGCCGCCGGCCGGCGTGTCGTCCACCGTGCGGTGGCGGTCGGTGGTGAAATCGCGAATCTGCACGCAGTCGAGCGTCCAGTCGCCGCGGGCAAGCGCCTTGCCGGAGAGCGACTGGCCGAGAAGGCCGGGAAACATCTCCGGATAGAGCGTCAGGATGGTGGCGCGGAAACCCACGTCATTCCCCGCCGTCTTCTTGCGGCGGACGGCGGCGCCGGCTGCCCGGGCCGTCGTTCTCCTCCTCTTCCAGGCCGGCGGCGACGGCGTCGATCAGAAGGCGCCCGCCTTCGAGGTCGATCTCCAGCACGGCCGCCTCGGAGAAGGGAATGAGCACGGGCCGCTTGCCCGGCCCCTTGAGTTCGAGAAGGTCGCCGGCGCCGAAATCGAAGATGCCCGTCACCTTGCCGTGGCTGCGGCCGGTGGTGTCGACCGCTTCCAGGCCTTCGAGGTCGGCATAGAAGAACTCGTCCTCGTCCAGCTCCTCGTCCGGCAGGTTGTCGCGTTCGATATAGAGGTCGGTGCCGGTGAGCGCCTCGGCGGCATTGCGGTCGTTGATGCCGCGCAGGCGCACGACGACGACATTCTTCGCCTCGCGCACTTCGAGCACCTCGAAGGACCGGCCGTCCTCGGTATGGAGATGGCCATAGTCGCCGATCGCCGTCGGGTCGATCGTGTAGGATTTCACGCGGACCTCGCCGCGCAGGCCCTGTGCCGCACCGACGGTGCCCATGAGGACGGGATTTTCCAGTTTCGCCATGGTTCGGTTCCGTGTGTATGGGACGCCTAGGCTTTATTACGTTCGCGCCACGGCTCCAAATGAAAACGGGCGGCATGAAACACGCCGCCCGCTCGCGAAAGGGTCTTGCGAAGGATTATTCGCCAGCGGCGGCAGCAGCGGCGTCTTCTTCCTTCTGCTTCTTCTCGGCAGCGCGCTCGAGGGCCTTCTTGCCCGGCTTTGCCTTGTCCGGGTTGTTGCGGGCTTCGCGCTTGAGGACGCCAGCCTCATCGAGGAAGCGGCTGACGCGGTCGGTCGGCTGGGCGCCCTTGGCGAGCCATTCCTTGGCGCGGTCGGCGTCGATCTGGACGCGGTTTGCGTCGTCCTTGCCCAGCATCGGGTTCCAGGAACCGAGCTTTTCCAGGAAGCGGCCGTCGCGCGGCGAGCGGGCGTCGGCAACGACGATCTGGTAGTACGGGCGCTTCTTGGAGCCACCGCGGGCGAGACGGATTTTCAGGGACATTTTTTTCTCCTTAGATGTGGTGAATCCGCGTTTCGGTTTACGCGGACGTGTGGTTTGCACCGCTGTGTTCAGCGGCAATGGCTTCATGGTGCCGGATCACCTCGCGGATGATGAAGTTCAGGAACTTCTCCGCGAAATCCGGATCCAGATTGGCGTCCTTCGCCAGGCGGCGAAGGCGCTCGATCTGGTATTCCTCGCGCGCCGGGTCGGCCGGCGGCAGGTCATGCGTCGCCTTCAGCACGCCCACCGCCTGGGTGCAGCGGAAGCGCTCGGCGAGCATATGCACAAGGGCAGCGTCGATATTATCGATCGACTGCCGGTATTCCCCCAATTGCTGCTTGACCTTCGGATCGATCGTCATGCCTCAATTCCTCACTTCTTCTTCGGCAGGCCCGGAAGGCCGCCGCCGAGGCCGGGCAGGCGAAGACCGCCGCCGCCGAGGCCCGGCAGGCCGCCCGGCTTGATGCCGGCCGCTTCCGCCTGCTTGGCGAGCGCTTCGAGCTGCTTCGGGTCCATCTTCGAAAGATCGGGCATGCCGCCCATGCCGCCGCCCCCCAGACCGCCAAGCCCCATCTTGCCGGCAAGACCGCCCATCATCTGCTTCATCATGCCGCCCTTCTTGCCGCCCATCATCTTCATCATGTCGGCCATCTGGCGGTGCATCTTCAGAAGCTTGTTGATGTCGGCCGCATCGGTGCCGGAGCCGGCCGCGATGCGCTTCTTGCGGGAATGCTTGAGCATGTCGGGGTTGGCGCGCTCGGCCTTGGTCATCGAATTGATGATGGCGATCTGGCGGCCGAAGAGCTTGTCGTCGAGGCCGGCGGCGGACATCTTGTCCTTCATGCCGGCCATGCCGGGCATCAGCCCCATGATGCCGCCCATGCCGCCCATCTTCTGCATCTGGCGAAGCTGGTCGGCGAGGTCGTTGAGGTCGAACTTGCCCTTGGCCATCTTGGCGGCCATGGCGGCCGCCTTCTCGGCGTCGATATTTTCAGCGGCCTTCTCGACCAGCGAGACGATGTCGCCCATGCCGAGGATGCGGTCGGCGACGCGGCGGGGATGGAATTCCTCCAGCTCGCCCATCTTCTCGCCGACGCCGATCAGCTTGATCGGCTTGCCGGTGACGGCGCGCATGGAAAGCGCCGCGCCGCCGCGGCCGTCGCCGTCCATGCGGGTGAGCACGAGGCCGGTGATGCCGACGCGGTCGTCGAAATTGCGGGCGAGGTTGACGGCGTCCTGGCCGGTCAGCGCGTCGGCGACGAGCAGGATCTCGTGCGGATCGGACTTCCGCTTGATCTCCGCCATCTCGATCATCAGCGGCTCGTCGATATGGGTGCGGCCGGCGGTATCGAGGATGACGACGTCATGGCCGCCGAGCTTTGCGGCCTGCACGGCGCGTGCGGCGATATCGGTCGGCGACTGGCCGGCGACGATCGGCAAGGTATCGATGCCGGCCTGGACGCCGAGCTGGCGCAACTGCTCCTGCGCGGCCGGGCGGCGCGTGTCGAGCGAGGCCATCAGGACCTTCTTCTTGTCACGCGTCTTCAGCCGGTTGGCGATCTTGCCCGAGGTGGTGGTCTTGCCCGAGCCCTGGAGGCCCACCATCATGATGACGACGGGGGCGGCTGCATTCAGGTCGATCGACACGCCCTCGGAGCCGAGCATGGAGATCAGCTCGTCATGCACGAGCTTCACGACCATCTGGCCGGGCTTGATCGACTTCAGGATTTCCGCGCCGACGGCCTTTTCGCGCACGGCATCGGTGAAGGAGCGCACCACTTCCAGCGCCACGTCCGCTTCGAGAAGCGCACGGCGGACCTCGCGTAGCGCCGCCGAGACATCGGCCTCGGAAAGCGCGCCACGGCCTGTCAGTCCATTCAGAATGGAGCCAAGGCGGTCCTGGAGTGTTTCAAACATCACGTCTTCCTTCTTGTTTCCGCGTCAGGCGGAAACATCGGTGCCATCCGCGCCAAAAACAAGACGCAAAGCCGAAAAGCACCCGAGGGCGCATCGCGCTGTCGGGTGTTGACCTCCGGGATCTGTTTATACCTTTGACGGGTCCCAGTCGGCGGCTGCAAGTATCGTTACTTGTCGCAGATGGCGCGGCTTAAACAGCATTGGGCCTGGAAAGTCAAGGATCGGAAGAGAGCGTCTGGTAATTGCGACCCTTATGCGCCATATACGCGCGGTAAAGATGCGCCTTCGATGCGCGTGAAATACGGAACATCGCCATGGCAGCAGACGTGCAATTCGCCCGCATGAACGGGCTCGGCAACATGATCCTCGTCGTCGATATGCGCGGCCGCGGTGATGGCGTGACGCCGGGCGCGGCGATCGCGCTCAACGCCGATCCCGCCACCCGCTTCGACCAGATCATGGCGATCCACGACCCCAGGATCGACGGCACCGACGCCTTCATCGACATCCTCAATTGCGACGGCACCAAGGCGCAGGCCTGCGGCAACGGCACGCGCTGCGTCGTGCAGGCGCTGGCCACTGAGACCGGCCGCAAGGCCTTCACCTTCCAGACCGTCGCCGGCATCCTCAACGCGGTGGAGCACGCGGACGGTACGATCTCCGTCGACATGGGCAGGCCGGTCTTCGAATGGAACCGCATCCCGCTTGCCGAAGAGTTCTACGACACGAGCCGCATCGAACTCCAGATCGGGCCGATCGACGATCCGGTCCTGCACTCGCCCTCGGCCATGTCGATGGGCAATCCGCATGCGATCTTCTGGATCGACCGCGACCCCATGACCTTCGATCTCGACCGTTTCGGTCCGCTTCTCGAAAATCATCCGATGTTCCCGGAAAAGGCAAACATCACCCTGGCGCAGGTGACCTCGCCGACGTCGATGACGACGCGCACCTGGGAGCGCGGCGCGGGCCTGACGCTTGCCTGCGGCTCCGCCGCCTGCTCGGCGGGCGTTTCCGGCGCGCGCACGGGCCGCACGGGCCGCACGGTGGCGATCACCGTCGCCAGCAGCCCGAACCGCGGCGTGCTGACGATCGAATGGCGCGACGACGACCATGTGGTCATGACGGGGCCTGCCGAATGGGAATGGTCGGGCATGCTCGATCCCGTCACCGGCGCCTATCGCCGCGACGAAGCCGGGGCGACGGCCCTTTGAGCGGCGTCGCGGTCATAACCTTCGGCTGTCGGCTCAACACCTACGAATCGGAAGTGATGCGCACGGAAGCCGAGAAGGCGGGGCTGAACAATGCCGTCCTGGTCAATACCTGCGCCGTGACGGGCGAGGCCGTGCGACAGGCACGCCAGGCGATCCGCCGGGCGCGGCGCGACAATCCGCACGCGCGCATCATCGTCACCGGCTGCGCGGCGCAGACGGAGAAGCGCACCTTTGCCGACATGCCGGAAGTCGATGCCGTGCTCGGCAACGAGGAGAAGCTGAAAAGCGCCTCCTATCGCGCGCTGCCGGATTTCGGCGTCTCGGCGGAAGAGAAGCTGCGCGTCAACGACATCATGAGCGTGCGTGAGACCGCGCCGCAGATGGTCAGGCTGATCGACGGCCATGTGCGCGCCTTCGTGCAGGTGCAGAACGGCTGCGACCATCGCTGCACCTTCTGCATCATCCCCTATGGCCGCGGCAATTCCCGCTCCGTGCCGATGGGCGCCGTCGTCGACCAGGCGCGCAAGCTCACCGAGAGCGGCTATTGCGAGATCGTGCTGACGGGCATCGACGCCACCAGCTACGGCGCGGACCTGCCGGGTCGGCCGAGCCTCGGATATCTCGCAAAGGTGCTGCTGAGGCAGGTGCCGGAGATCCGGCGCCTCCGCCTCTCCTCGATCGACAGCATCGAGGCGGACGATCACCTCTGGGACCTGATCGCCGGCGAGCCGCGCTTCATGCCCCATCTGCACCTCTCGCTCCAGCACGGCGACGATCTGATCCTGAAACGCATGAAGCGCCGCCATTCCGGCGCCGATGCGCGGGCCTTCTGCACGCGCGTGCGCGATCTTCGTCCGGATGCCAGCTTCGGCGCGGACATGATCGCCGGCTTTCCGACTGAGACGGAGGAGATGTTCGCCAATGCCGCGCGGCTTGCGGAAGACTGCGGTATCGCGCATCTGCATGTCTTCCCCTACAGCCCGCGTCCCGGCACGCCGGCCGCCCGCATGCCGCAGCTCGACCGGGCGCTCGTCAAGGAGCGCGCCGGGCGCCTGCGCGCGACGGGAAAGCGGCTCGCCGAGGCCCATCTCGCCTCCATGGTCGGGAAGCGGGAAATGATCCTCGTCGAGAACAACGGCCTCGCCCATACGGAAAACTTCACGCTCGTCGATGCCGCGGGGCTGAAACCCCGCGACCTTGTGCCGGTCACGATCACCGGCCACAATGGCAGGCACCTGACGATGCGGCCCGAAACCGCCCTCTCGCATAACTAGCGGACACATCCTTCATGGCCCTCGGCTTCATCAAGAAGATCTTCACCTTCGGAAAAGACACCGCCCCCGAGCCGAAGCCGGAGGCGGAAGCACCGGCCGTCGCGCCGAAGGCTGCCGAAGCCGCGCCCGAAGCGGTTGCGGAAAGCCCGGAGCCTGCCGTCGTTAAGGAGCGGGACGCGCTGCTCGACGCGGCGGAGGCCGCCAATCCCGAAGCCGCCCAGCATGTGCCTGACGAGGCCGAGCCCGATATCTATCCGCTGCCGCATGCCCCGGAGCTGCCCGTGGCGGAAGACCCGGTCGCGCCCGCCGAGATGGAGACCGCCGGCGGCCCCGCGGATGACGCGCCGACGCCCGGGGCGGTGGAGGATGCCGTCGAGGCAGAACCCGTCGCTCCCGTCGAGGAGATCGTCGAGACCGAGCCGGTCGCGGCGCAAGAGGTTGAACAGCCGGAAGACACGATCGCCCCGGTCGAGGAAACGACGCCCGCCGAGGTGGAGGACCCGGTTCTCGAAGAGGCGATCCGCAGCGAGGCACCGGCCCTGCCGAAGGGGTTTGCGACGGCCGCGCGCGAACCGGTCGCCGAAGCCCCGGCGCCGCAGGCCAGGCGCACCTGGTTCCAGCGCCTGCGCGACGGCCTGTCGCGCACCTCCTCGCAGCTCACCGGCCAGATCACCAGCCTCTTCACCAAGCGCAAGCTCGACGACGACACGTTGCAGGATCTTGAAGACCTCTTGATCCAGGCCGATCTCGGCGTAGAGACGGCGCTGCGCATCACCGATACGCTCGCCTCCGAGCGCTACGGCAAGGACGTCACCGGCGCGGACGTCTCGCGCATCATGGCGAGCGAGATCACCAAGGTCCTCGACCCCGTCGCCAGGCCGCTGGCGCTCGATCTCAACCACAAGCCGCACGTCATCCTCGTCGTGGGCGTCAACGGCACCGGCAAGACGACGACGATCGGCAAGCTCGCGGCAAAACTTTCCGGCGCGGGCCTGAAGGTGATGATGGCGGCGGGCGACACGTTCCGCGCGGCGGCCATCGAGCAGCTCAAGATCTGGGCGGAGCGCACCGGCTCCGATATCGTCTCCTCGAAGCTCGGCGCCGATGCCGCGGGCCTTGCCTATGAGGCCTACGAGCGGGCGAAGGAAAAGAAGAGCGACGTCCTGATCATCGACACCGCCGGCCGCCTGCAGAACAAGACCGAGCTGATGGCGGAGCTGGAAAAGATCGTGCGCGTGCTCGCCAAGCTCGATCCGGACGCGCCGCACACCGTTCTCCAGACGCTGGATGCGACGACCGGGCAGAACGCCATGAACCAGGTGGAGATTTTCCGCAACGTCGCGGGCGTCTCGGGCCTGATCATGACAAAATTGGACGGTACGGCCCGCGGCGGCATCCTTGTGGCCATCGCGGCCAAGCACAAGCTGCCGGTCTATTTCATCGGCGTCGGGGAGGGGATCGACGATCTCGAACCCTTCGAGGCCAAGGATTTCGCGCAAGCGATCGCAGGAGTCGAAGCATGAGCAAGACAGCACCGGGCGCCCCGGCCAAGGCGGAGGAGACGATCAGCCCGCTCCTCAAGATGGTGCTGGAACTTGGGCCCCTCGTCGTGTTCTTCTTCGCCAATTCGCGCGGCGAATGGCTGGCATCGCATTTTCCCGTGCTGGCCGAAATGGGCGGGCCGATCTTCATCGCCACCGGCCTCTTCATGGCGGCGACGGCCATCGCGCTCGTCGTCTCCTGGGTCCTGACGCGCACCCTGCCGATGATGCCGCTGATCTCCGGCGTCGTCGTCTTCGTCTTCGGCGCGCTGACGCTCTGGCTGCAGAACGATACCTTCATCAAGATGAAGCCGACCATCGTCAACACGCTGTTCGGCGCGATCCTCCTCGGCGGGCTTCTCTTCGGCAAGTCGCTGCTCGGCTATGTCTTCCACGCCGCCTTCAAGCTCACCGACGAGGGCTGGCGCAAGCTGACGCTGCGCTGGGGCCTGTTCTTCCTCTTTCTCGCCGTGCTCAACGAGGTCGTCTGGCGCTCCTTCTCGACGGATTTCTGGGTGGCCTTCAAGGTCTGGGGCACCATGCCCATCACCATTCTCTTCACGCTGTCGCAGATGCCGTTGATCATGCGCCACTCCGTCGAGCAGCCAGAAGAGGACAAGGCGTCCTGAGGGCCGTCATCGTCCCGTCACCGGACTGACATGCCCGCGACCGATGGTCTGCCCGTCGATTCGCGGGCTTGGCCGCAGGTGGCATGGCGATTGTTCCCGAGACGCTGACGCGGCGCTCGCGTTCCCTACTATGCGCGGCGCCATGGTGCCCCGGTCTTTTCCCACGGCGTGCAGTCCGGCGATGTCGATTGTTCCTCCGGCATGGTCTGGGCGCGGGTGGACCGGCGCCATCCGGAAAAGGAGATCGGCGTCTACGAGGTGCGCCCGGCGCGCCTTCCACGAGATGACGCCGATCCGCTATTTCCCACCGAGCCCGGGCGGATCTTCCGCAAGGTCGCCTAACCTGCCGCCCTCGGCCGGCCTGCAGTTCTTCGGTCTCGTCGATATCAGCGGGACGAGCGAGGAGATGACGGTGCGCCTGATGGACCGGGAAGACCGGGAACTCTGGAACGTCACGCTGCCGCCGGTGCGCGCCGCGTGAGGCCGGCCTCTGCGCAAGGCGGGCAACAGAGTTGCGCCCCGCCCCTTTCGCATTTGCGGAAAAACATGTAAGAGCCCGGCCATTGAAGACGGCGCCCCCCATACCGCGCGCCCCGAACCTCAGAGATTAAACCATGTCCATCCGCAATATCGCGATCATCGCGCACGTCGACCATGGCAAGACCACGCTCGTCGACGAACTCCTGAAACAGTCCGGTTCGTTCCGTGAAAACCAGCGCGTCGCCGAGCGCGTGATGGATTCCAGCGACATCGAAAAGGAGCGCGGCATCACCATCCTCGCCAAGGCCACCTCGGTGGAATGGAAGGGCACGCGCATCAACATCGTCGACACGCCCGGCCACGCCGATTTCGGTGGCGAAGTGGAGCGCATCCTCTCGATGGTGGACGGCGCGATCGTTCTCGTCGACTCGTCGGAAGGCCCGATGCCGCAGACCAAGTTCGTCGTCGGCAAGGCGCTTAAGGTCGGCTTGAAGCCGATCGTCGCGATCAACAAGATCGACCGTCCGGACGGCCGCCACGAGGAAGTGCTGAACGAGGTGTTCGACCTCTTCGCCAATCTCGACGCCACCGACGAACAGCTCGACTTCCCGATCCTCTACGGTTCGGGCCGCAACGGCTGGATGAACGTCAATCCGGAAGGCCCGCAGGACGAAGGCATGGCGCCGTTGCTCGACCTCGTGCTCAAGCATGTGCCGGAGCCGGCCGTCGCCGAAGGCCCGTTCCGCATGATCGGCACGATCCTCGAGGCCAACCCCTTCCTGGGCCGCATCATCACCGGCCGCATCCATTCGGGCTCGATCAAGCCGAACCAGGCCGTCAAGGTTCTCGGCCAGGACGGCCATCTCATCGAAAACGGCCGCATCTCGAAGATCCTCGCCTTCCGCGGCATCGAGCGCACGGCGATCGACGAAGCCCATGCGGGCGACATCGTCGCCATTGCCGGCCTCACCAAGGGCACCGTCGCCGACACGTTCTGCGATCCGTCGATCTCCGAAGCCATGAAGGCCCAGCCGATCGATCCGCCGACCGTCACCATGTCCTTCATCGTCAACGATTCGCCGCTCGCCGGCACCGAGGGCGACAAGGTGACGAGCCGCGTCATCCGCGACCGTCTCTTCAAGGAGGCCGAAGGCAATGTCGCGCTGAAGATCGAAGAGTCGGGCGACAAGGATTCGTTCTTCGTCTCCGGCCGCGGCGAACTCCAGCTCGCCGTCCTCATCGAGACCATGCGCCGCGAAGGCTTCGAGCTTGCCGTCTCGCGTCCGCGCGTCGTCATGCACAAGGACGAGACGACCGGCCAGATGCTCGAGCCGATCGAGGAAGTCGTCATCGACGTCGACGAGGAACATTCCGGCGTCGTCGTGCAGAAGATGTCGGAGCGCAAGGCCGAGATGGCCGAGCTGCGCCCGTCCGGCGGCAACCGCGTCCGTCTCGTGTTCTTCGCGCCGACCCGCGGCCTCATCGGCTACCAGTCGGAGCTTCTGACGGACACGCGCGGCACGGCGATCATGAACCGCCTGTTCCACGACTACCAGCCCTACAAGGGCGAGATCGGCGGCCGCGTCAATGGTGTGCTGCTCTCCAACGAAGCGGGCGAGGCCGTCGCCTACGCGCTCTTCAACCTGGAAGACCGCGGCCCGATGGTCATCGACGCGGGCGAGAAGGTCTATATGGGCATGATCGTCGGCATCCACACGCGCGACAACGATCTTGAGGTCAACGTCCTGAAGGGCAAGAAGCTCACCAACATCCGTGCCGCCGGCAAGGATGAGGCCGTGCGCCTGACGCCGCCGATCAAGATGACGCTGGAGCGTGCGCTCTCCTGGATCCAGGACGACGAACTCGTCGAGGTGACGCCGAAGTCCATCCGCCTGCGCAAGCTCTATCTCGACCCCAACGACCGCAAGCGATTCGAAAAGCAGCGTTCGGCCGGCGCGGCGTGAGCCGTTTCCCGTAACGGGATGATTTTGACCCCGGCGCCCGTGATGAACGGGCGCCGGGGTTTTTCATGTGTGTGCCATCGTTTTACGACTTGTGACGTTTGTTAAAAAAGCGTTAACTTTTCCGCGTGCCGACCGGCACTCGCCTGTGGGCAGGGAAGCCTCCCGTGCCCTCGCGGGATTCCGGTGGAATCGGTGCCGGAATATGAGTCGTGTTATGAAGACACTGTCGATCGATGTGCGGCGCGCCGAGCCGCAGGATGCGCGCGCGATATCCGAGACGCACCGGGTATCGTGGCTGCAGGCCTATGGCGGCCTCATTCCGCACAAGCCGCTTATCCAGATGGTCGACCGCCGCGGCGAAGGCTGGTGGCGCAAGGCGACGCGCGGCCCCGCGACCCTCCTGGTGCTCGACGTCGCCGGCACGGTCGCCGGCTACGCCACGCTCGGCCTCAACCGCGCCCGCGCGCTGCCGCAGGAAGGCGAGATCTACGAACTCTACCTTCGGCCGGAATACCAGGGCATCGGCCTTGGCCGGCTACTCTTCGGCGAGGCGCGGCGGCTCCTGAAGTCGCTGGGCTGCGAGGGCATGATCGTCTGGTGCCTGGAGGACAGCGAGCATGCCGAGCGCTTCTTCCGCTCCGCCGGCGGACGCGACATTGCCGAGGGCATGGAGAATTTCGGCGACAAGGAACTGAAGAAGCTCGGCTTCGTCTGGCCCTGAGCCCTATTCGACGGCCGGCGGCAGGTGCCGCATCGGCTCGCCGGCAAGCCTGCCGCGCGCGCCGTGCCATTGCGGCTCGGCCATGCCGCAGGCGAAGTCATGGGCCTCGTCGTCCGCCACCTTGCGGGCGAGGGCGTTGGCCTCCCTGTTCTCCAGTGCATCGACATAGCCGACGACGCAGCTTGTCGGATTCTCCACTGTCGCGACCGTCGAGACGACGAGGACCTGGCCGTAGCGCGTCTCGGTGTCGCTGGTGGTCTCGGGGTCCGAGACGAACCAGCGCACGATGGTGGCGACCGGCCTTCCATCCGCCGCAAGCCGCCATTCGATCTTCGCATTGGTGTGGTTGAAGTGGCCGAAGCTCTCGAAGGCCTCGTCCAGCCAGGCCTTGCTTATCGGGCCGTAAGCCTGGCTCTGCCGCAGATCGCCCTCCTTGAAATAGACCGCGAGATCCTTGTAGCCGGCGCATTGCAGGCTCACGCTACCGCCTTCCGCCTCCTGCGACAGCGTCTTGCAGGCATCGAGGTCGCGGTCCGTATAGGTGCTCTCGTTGGCCCGGGCGGCCGGCGCGGCAAGAGCCGCGGCGAGGAGAAAAGGGGTCAGGCGCATGGATCGTCCTCCGCTCTTGGGGAGACGGGATACGGCCGCCATCTATTCGCCTCCCGTGAAAGTCATGTTGCACTGCACTGGGATTCGCTTTAGGAAGCCCGCGAACAGTACCATTCCATCTGAGGGAGCCCCCCATGCGTATCGATGCGATTTCCGTTGGCAAGAATCCGCCGGATGACGTGAACGTCATTGTCGAGGTGCCGGTCGGCGGCCATCCGATCAAGTACGAGATGGACAAGGAAGCCGGCGCGCTCGTCGTCGACCGCTTCCTCTACACGCCGATGACCTATCCGGGCAATTACGGCTTCGTGCCGCACACGCTGTCGGAAGACGGCGACCCGATCGACGTGCTGATCGCCAACACCCGCCCGCTCGTTCCGGGCTGCGTCATCAATGTCCGTCCGATCGGCGTCATGGTCATGGAAGACGATGGCGGCAAGGACGAGAAGATCATCGCCGTTCCCGTGCCGAAGCTGACGCGCCGCTACGACAAGGTCGAGAACTACACCGACCTGCCGGAGATCACGCTGAAGCAGATCGAGCACTTCTTCGAGCACTACAAGGATCTGGAGCCCGGCAAGTGGGTGAAGATCGCCGGCTGGCAGGACGTCCATGTCGCCAAGAAGATGATCCTCGAAGCCGTCGAGCGCTACGAGGCGAGCAAGAAATAAGCGGCTATCGGGCTGCTGCGCTTTCGAGCCTGAACATGATGTCCTCCGGGTCGCCCTCGATCCGGAGGATTTTCTTTCTCTGGGTATCGCCGGTGAGCAGGCTGACCGCCGATTTCGGCACGCCGGCCGCCCTGGCGATGAGGGCGAGCAGCGCCTTGTTGGCCTTGCCCTTGTCCGGCGGGTCGCTGACGCGCGTCTTCAGATAGCAGGCGCCGTCGCTGCCCGTCTCCCAGCCGTCGATCGCATCGCGCCCGCCGTTCGGGGTGAGCCGCACGGTCAGGCGCACATGGTAGTCGTCATGGCGCCGCAAGGCGGCGCCGGGTGCCTGCGTCACAGGACGGCGGGCGCCAGGACGCTGCGGATTACCTGCTCCAGGAAGAACAGGATGACGAGCACGACGAGCGGTGAAAGATCGACGCCGCCAAAATTCGGCAGGATGCGGCGGATCGGGCGGTAGATCGGCTCCGTCAACTGGTAGAGCGAGCGGCCGATGGTGGCGATCACCTGATTGTTCGCATTGATGACGTTGAAGGCATAGAGCCAGGAGAAGATCGCCGAGGCGATCACCAGGAACCACGCTATGCTGATGATGAACAATAGGGTGTTGATGACCGCTATCATTGATGTCTCCAATTGGTTTCGTCTCGACATGTAGCCATTGCGCGCCCCGCCAGCAAGGCCGCGCGCCGGATGGCGCGGCAACATGTTTAATGGTGAGCGCCCTCAGGCCTCGTGGAAGATGCGTTCCAGGAAGGACGTCATCCAGAGCCGGAGAGCCGCATCGTGCAGCAGGCGCCCGTCGAGATGGGCGCGGCCGGCCTGCGCGCCCGGCAATTCGAAACGGTGGGCCCCGCGCACCACCCAGCGGTGCATCATGGCGAGCGTCAGTTCGCCGTGGAACTGGATGCCCCAGGCATTGTCGCCATAGCGGAAGGCCTGGTTCTCGTAGTGATGGCCGGTGGCGAGCAGCGTGGCGTCCCGCGGCAGGTCGAAACCCTCGCGGTGGAACTGGTAGACCATGCCCGGCCAGGCCATCAGCGCCGTGCCCGCCTCCGTCGCCGCCAGCGGATACCAGCCGATCTCCGTCCACCCCTCGGCATGGCCGAAAACCGTGCCGCCGAGGTTCTTCACCAGCATCTGTGCGCCGAGGCAGATGCCGAGGAAGGGGCGGTTCTCGGTCAGCGGCACGGAGAGCCAGTCGATCTCCGCGCGCACATAGGCCTCCTCGTCATTGGCGCTCATCGGCCCGCCGAAGACGACCGTGCCCGCATGGTGCGACAGCGTCTCGGGCAGCGGATCGCCGAGGACGGGCCGGCGGATATCCAGCGCGTGGCCCATCGTCTGGAGGATCTGCCCGACGCGGCCGGGGCTTGAGGTCTCCTGGTGCAGGACGATGAGGACGGGGCGCCTGCGGCGCGGCTTGCGGGGGAAATCGAGCATCGCTCAGCCTTCGTCCGACTCCCCGCCCGTCGCGACACCGGCCCGCCCGGCCACTTCCTGCCGCTTCATGATGCGCTCCCGGCCGGAGACGCCGAGCAGGTCCGCGATGCGCCAGATGGCGTGGTCCTCCATCTCGCTGCGCTCGCCGTCAGCATAGACGATCTCCCAGAGCAGGCCGATCAGGTCGATGCGCTGCTCTTCCGAAAGCTGCCGCTTCAGTTCCGAGGTGAAGCGGAAGAAGTCTATCGCCTCGCTCTCCGCATCGGAGCCGGCGGCGACCAGCGCGTCGAGTTCGGCCTCGTCGAGGTCGTAGAATTCCTTGAAGCGGGTCCGCAGCGCCTTCTTCTCGGCCGCCAGGATCTTGCCGTCGGCCTCCATGACCTGGATGCAGAGCGCCATGACGGCGACCCGCGGGTCGTCGGCGGCAAAGACCGGTCTGTCGCCGCCGGAAAGGCCCGCCAGAAACTGCTGCAAGCGTTCGAACATTCGGTGTCGCCCCGTTCCCTCGAGCCCTGGGAGGCCGCGTCCTTCAGGTTCGCGGCGCTGCCTCTTTTCCGTTTCGTTCAGAACAAGCGGAAGCCGCTCGTCCCGTCCCGTTTGACG
Organism: Shinella sp. S4-D37; assembly: GCF_040812195.1. Classification (NCBI taxonomy): domain Bacteria; kingdom Pseudomonadati; phylum Pseudomonadota; class Alphaproteobacteria; order Hyphomicrobiales; family Rhizobiaceae; genus Shinella; species Shinella sp. S4-D37. The sequence continues at coordinate 29,346 of NZ_JBFNXL010000005.1, forward strand.
GCGCCTTCCTTGACGCCCGGATCGTCGGGCAGGCCGAAGAAGGGGCGCTCCTCTTCCTCGGCGCTCACCGTTTCCCTGGTCTTTTCCACCGTCGCGACCTTCGCCGGCGCGGCCTCTACGACCGCAGCGACGACGACGGGCTTCTCCGCCTCCACCGTCTCGGTCCTGACGACCTCCTCGACCCGCGCAGCGGGCCTGCTCTCGATGGCGAGCGGCGGCAGGGTGCGGATGGCCTCGTCGACGGCGGCGGTCGAGCCTTCCTCGATCGGGCCGTCGAGCGGGCTGACCGGCGTCTTCCATTCGAAGGCATCCAGACGGCCGGTGACCGGCGAGACGGCCCGCCATTCCGGGGCGGTGATGCCGTCGGCCGTCCAGGCCGGATCGCGTGGCGCCTTCAGCGCCTGGTTCATCCAGTGGCGGATGCGGCCCTGGTCGCCCGTCTCGGCATCCTCGATATCGGCCAGCAGCAGGAAGGCGCTCTCGCGTGGCGACAGGCGGGCGGCTGCCTCGGCCTTGGCGCGGGCCAGCGCGAAGTTGCGCGTTTCCAGCGCGGCTTCGGCGACGGCATAGAGCGCTTCGGCATTGTTCGGCCGCATCGCTTCGAGCTTTTCCGCCCGCTTCAGGCGGTCGGCCGCCGAATCGCCGCTGCGCGCGCGGACATAGAGTTTTGCGACATCGCCATGAGCGGTCGCCTTCCAGAGCTTTTCCAGGATGGTGGCAGCCTTGCGCAGGTTGTCCTCGCGCAGATAGGCCTTGGCCGCCACGAGGCCGGCGGGCACGAAATTCTCGTCGAGCTTCAATGCCTGCTGGGCATCCTCGCGCGCGCCCTTGGGGTCTGCGTCGAGCCTGGCGGCCGCGCGGGCCGTCAGCAGCACTACCTTGCGGCGGGCATGGGCCTTCTTCTCCTCGGCCGAGCCGGAACGGCCGTCGCCGAGAAGTTTCAGCGCCTCGTCCCAGTCCCCCGCCTCAGAGCGGTATTCGAGCGCGGCTTCGGCCGCCCAGGGCAACTGCGGCGCCTTTTCCGCAGCGCGTTCGGCATATTGCCGGGCCGCCTCGTTCGCGCCGAGCCGGCGGGCCTCCAGGTAGAGGCCGCGCAGGCCGAGTTCGCGCGTTTCCGGATCATCCGCCATCAGCTCGAATTTCCGGCGCGCATCGTCGTAGCGGCCCTCGATCATCGCCGCCTGCGCTTCGAGCAGGTGGATGAGCGGTTCCTGGTTGGCACTCAGGAGACCCTTGGTGCGGCCGAGCATTTTCCGCGCGCCGGCGGCATCGCCCGCGCCGGCGGCGATCAGGCCGGTGGAGAGCGCCTGGTAGCCGCGATCGCGCTTGCGGGCGCGGAAATAGCGCTGGATCGTGTGCGGCGAGGTCCAGACGACGCGCAGGATCCACCAGGAGAACATGATCGCGGCGACCAGCGAGACGATCAGCGTGGCGGCGACCATCAGGCTCATGTCGGCCCGCTGGCCCTGCCAGATGATGGAGAGTTCGCCGGGACGGTCTGCAAGCCAGGCGAAGCCGGCGGCGAGCGCGAGGACGAAGAGAGCGAAGACCAGAATGCGAATCATGAAGCCTGTCTCCTCAGCCCTGGTTGCCTGCGGTGCCGGTCGTCGTGCCGTTGAGGGCGCCGGAAACGACGGTGCCGATCAAGCCTTCCACGCTCACGCGTTCGTCGAGCTTGCGCTTGTAGTCGGCCGCTGCGGCCTGGCCCTTTTCCGGCAGGGTCTGCCATTCGATCTGCGCACCCTTGAAATCGCCGTTCTGCAGCTTGTTCTCGATGCGCGCGACAATCGCTTCGGGCGTGTCGCCGTCGATACTGCCGACGGGGCGCACGCGGATCGCCGAGGCGGCGCTCGACATCAGGCGGTTGAAGATGCCCGCATCGCCCTCCGGCTGGTGCACGGCGTCGAGGATGGCGTCGGCCGTCGCCTGGAAATCGCGCACGAGATCGGCGCGCGAGGATACGCCGACGGCGGCGTGTTCGCGCAGGCCGGCAAGGGAGGGATCGTCCGGCGCGATGCTGGCGAAGGCCTCCAGTTCGGCAAGATAGGGCCCGCCGCGGTCGATCGCGGTCTTGAGGGCGCTTGCGGCAACGGCCCGCGCCATCTCGATGTCGCTGCGCGGTTCGTCGAGCTTCTCCTCGGCGGCGGCGATGCGTTCGGTGAGTTGGCTTTCCGTCGCGCTGACCGCCTCGGTGGTGCGCGCGATGGCCTCGCGCAGTGCCGCGAGTTCCGTCGTCAGCCTCGTCACGTCGCCTTCCAGTTTGCTGACGGCCTCCGGGGTCGCGCCGGCATCGCTACCTTCGCTGGCGGATTTTTCCAGCGCAGCGATCCGCGTCTCGATCGGCTGGAGATCGACCGGACTTGCGGCCGTGCTTTCGGAAAGCCGCGTCTTCAGGGCTTCCACCTCGTTCGTCAGGGTGGCAACGGCATCGGACTGGCTCGTCCTGTCGGGGCCGGGCGTCGGCAGGTAGCCGCCATATTGCAGGCTGCCGGCGCCCAGAAGCGCGATGAGGCCGCCCAGGATGCCGGCCGCCAGCGTGCCGGCATTGCTGCGCTGCGGTGGCGGCGGCGTTTCGGCGCGCGCCGGCTCCTCGTAGGTCGTGCGGGCAGGTTCGATCGGTTCGGCCTTTTCCTCGACGGGCTCGGCTGCGGTTTCGGCTGCCGCGGGTTCCGCCGCCTCGGCTTCGACGGTCTCCGAAGCCTGGCTCTCCGGCGTTTCGGCCTTGGCCGCGTCCTCGGCTGCCAGTGCCTCGTCGCTTGCGGATACGGGAACCGCTTCGAGGTCGATCGTCACGGGTTCGTCGCCTGCCTTCTTGCGACGGGACGGGGTTTCCGGTTCCATGGCGACCTCCTCGCGTTCATGTGCATTGCATTAAACGTAGACAGGGAAGGCAGCGAGGGAAAGACCCTTGCGGCAAATTCGTCCGCCGCCGCCTGGCCTTCAGAGCAGATCCAGCAGGCTTTCCTCGTTGGGCGCCGAGGCGATGACGGTGGATGCGGCAAAGCGCTGCGGCACGGCCTTGGCGACATTCGCGCTCATGCAGAGCATCAGCGTGGACAGGAAGCGCTCGGGAATCTCCACGAGCGGGGAGAGCTTGAAGAAGGCTCGCGCGCTTTCGCCGGAATAGAACAGCACGGCATCCGGCACCGGCTTGAGAAGCGCGGTTTCCGTCTCGGAGCGCCGGGGGACGACAGGCACCATGCGGTAAGCTTCCACGGTACGGAGCGGGACGCCCGCTTCGGCAAGGCGCGCCTCGAAGCCGCGCGCGCGCGGCACGCCGGCAAGGTAGAGGATCGGTTCGGCCGGCATGCCGAAATCCCGGCAATGCGCCACGATCATGTCGGCAAGGTCCCGGCCGTCGCCGCCGGGGGTGAGCACGGTGCGGAATCCCGCAACGCCGGCGGCGTCCGCCGAGGCCCGCCCCACCGAGAAGACCGTGGTCAGGAGGTGGCGGTCGAGCGCCTCGCCGAGATGGCCGAAGAGGCGCGCCACCTCGGCGCTGGTGATGGCGATGGCCGAATGGCGCTCCGCAAGCGCTGCCTTTACCGCGTCAAGGTCGTGCTCGGGCCGCGACAGCGGCAGGCACACGGTGTCGTGGCCCAGCGCCGCGAGCTTGCGGGCGGTGCGGCTTGCCGCCTGCTGCGGGCGAAGGACGAGGACGCGCACGCGGTTCAGCCCCAGCTTTCGAAGAAGCCCGCCCCCGCCTTGTCGCGGATCGCCTGTCCCGCCGCTTCGCCGAGCCTGCCGGCCTCGCCTGCCGGGCCGCTGGTCTCGATCTCGTGGAAACGGCTGCCGTCCGGCGTCAGGATCATGCCGCGGAACGTCAGATGTTTCCCCTCGACCGTCGCATAGCCGGCGATCGGCGTGCGACAGGAGCCGTCGAGCGTGGCGAGGAAGCCGCGTTCGCAGGAGACCGCCGTGCGTGTCGCGCGGTCGTCGATGGCGGCGAGCAGGTCTTCCGTCCCCTTGTCGCCGATGCGGCTCTCGATGCAGATCGCGCCCTGCGCCGGGGCGGGCGGGAAGGAAACGGGATCGAGGATTTCCGTCGGCACGTCGAGCTTGCCGAGGCGTTTCAGCCCGGCATAGGCGAGCAGCGTCGCGTCCGCCTGGCCTTCGGCGAGCTTGCCAAGGCGGGTATCGACCTGGCCGCGGAAGACGATGACGTTGAGATCGGGTCGAAGGCGCCGGATGAGCGCCTGGCGGCGGAGCGAGGCCGAGCCGACGGTCGCGCCCTGCGGCAGGTCGAGCAGGCGAGCGGCGCTGCGGCCGATGAAGGCGTCGCGCACGTCCTCGCGCGGCAGGAAGGCGGAGAGGTGCAGTCCCTCCGGCAGCTTCGTCGGCATGTCCTTGGAGGAGTGCACGGCGAAGTCGAGCTCGCCGGAGGCAAGCTGCGCCTCGATCTCCTCAGTGAACAGGCCCTTGCCGCCGATCAGCGCCAGCGAGCGGTCGGTGATGCGATCGCCCTTGGTCGAGAGCACGACGATCTCGAACATGTCTTCCGGCAGGCCATGGGTCGCCATCAGGCGCGATCGGGTCTCGTGGGCCTGGGCGAGCGCCAGCGGGCTGCCCCGCGTGCCGATCCTGAAAGGTTTTGTTTGCATCCGCCTTGATCCGTTGTTACCGGGATGTCTCGTAACCGGGTTTCCGGTCCATCGCAATCAATTCCCAAGTGCTACATGTCGTCCCATCTGACCATCCTGGGCATCGAAACGAGCTGCGACGAGACCGCCGCGGCCGTCGTCATGCGCGATGCCGGGGGGCGGGGCGAAATCCTCGGCGAGGTGGTGCTGAGCCAGCTCGAAGAGCACAGCGCCTATGGCGGCGTAGTGCCGGAGATCGCCGCGCGTGCCCATGTGGAGGCGCTGGACAGCCTGATCTCCGAGGCGCTGCTGCGCGCCGGAAAGTCGCTCGGCGATGTTGACGCGATTGCCGCGACGAGCGGGCCGGGGCTGATCGGCGGCCTCATCGTCGGGCTGATGACCGGCAAGGCGATCGCCCGGGCGACGGGCAAGCCGCTCTACGCCGTCAACCATCTGGAAGGCCACGCGTTGACGGCGCGGCTGACGGACGGGCTTTCCTTCCCCTATCTCATGCTGCTCGTCTCCGGCGGCCATACCCAGCTCGTCCTGGTGCGCGGTGTCGACGACTACGAGCGCTGGGGCACGACGATCGACGACGCGCTCGGCGAGGCCTTCGACAAGACCGCCAAGCTGCTCGGCCTGCCCTATCCGGGCGGCCCGGCGGTGGAGCGCATGGCAAAGACGGGCAATCCCGAACGCTTCACCTTCCCGCGGCCGCTTGTCGGCGAAGCGCGGCTCGACTTCTCCTTCTCCGGCCTCAAGACGGCGGTGCGGCAGGCCGCGCAGTCGATCGAGCCGGTCACCGAGCAGGACATTGCCGATATCTGCGCCTCCTTCCAGCGCGCCGTCTCGCGCACGCTGAAGGATCGAATCGGCCGGGGCCTCGAACGGTTCCGCACGCTCTTCCCGGATATCGAGACGCCGGCTTTGGTCGTCGCCGGTGGAGTGGCGGCCAATGCGGAGCTGCGCGCGACCCTGCAGGCGCTGTGCGACAAGCAGAAATTCCGCTTCGTCGCCCCGCCGCTGGCGCTGTGCACCGACAATGCATCCATGATCGCCTGGGCGGGGCTGGAGCGCATGGCCGCCGGTTTCGCGCCGGACGACCTTGCCGTCGCGCCGCGCTCGCGCTGGCCGCTCGACCGCGCGGCGGCGACGATTCTCGGATCCGGCAAGCGGGGAGCCAAGGCATGAGCACCACCGCGAGGATCGCCGTCGTCGGCGCGGGCGCCTTCGGCACGGCGCTGGCCAGCGTGGCCGCGGCAGGCGGCGGCGACGTCACGCTGATCGGCCGCGATGCGGCGGCCGTCGATCTGATGCGCGCCGCGCGGCGCAACGAAAAGGCGCTGCCCGGCATCGACCTGCCGCCGGCCCTTTCCTTCAACGCCGACGCCAGGGCGATCCGCGGTGCGGGCATCGTGCTGTTCGCCATGCCCTCGCAGGCCCAGCGCGATGCGGCACGGTCTCTCGCGCCGCTGCTGGCGCCGGGCACGGCGGTGGTGATCTGCGCCAAGGGCATGGAGAAGGACACCGGCCGACTGTTGACGGAGGTGCTGGAGGAAGAGCTTCCCGGCCGCGAGGTCGCCGTGCTCTCCGGCCCCGGCTTTGCCGCCGATATCGCGAACGGCCTGCCGACGGCGATGGTGATCGCCGCGCGCACGGCCGGGACCGGCGCCGCGCTGGCTCAGGCCCTTTCGGGGCCGACTTTCCGCCTCTATCCCTCGACCGACCGTATCGGTGTGCAGCTCGGCGGCGCGCTCAAGAACGTGCTGGCGATCGCCTGCGGCATCATCGAGGGCGCCGCGCTCGGCGATTCGGCACGCGCGGCGCTGATCTCGCGCGGGCTTGCGGAACTGTCGCGCTTCGTCGCGGCCCATGGCGGGGAGGGCGCCACGGTTACCGGGCTCTCCGGCCTCGGCGACCTCGTGCTGACGGGAACGAGCCACCAGTCGCGCAACCTGCGCTTCGGCATCGCGCTCGGCCGTCACGGCGATGCCGCCGGCTGGTCGGGCGATCTGGTGGAAGGCGCCTTCGCCGCCTCGGTCGCCTCCGGCGTCGCCGCGAAAAAGGGTATCGACATGCCGATCACGGATGCGGTCGCCCGCATCATCGACGGCAGCCTCGACGTGAAGACCGCCATCGGGCAGCTGATGACGCGCCCGATCACCCAGGAATGACAGAGCGGCCAGGAACAGCCCGGAACAGAAGGAAGGATCGTGTCATGCATTTCGCATTTCTCTGCCAGGACAAGCCCGGCGCGCTGCAGGTGCGCCTCGATACGCGCCCTGATCACCTCGCCTACCTGAACGGCCTCGATGCCGACGGCAAGCTCGCCGTCGCCGGCCCCTTCCTCGGCGACGACGGCAAGCCGACCGGCAGCCTGGTCGTGGTCAAGGCCGAGACGATCGAGGAGGCGCGGCGGATCGCCGAGAACGACCCCTATGCCAAGGCGGGCCTTTTCGCGAGCGTCGAGGTGAAGGCCTGGAACTGGGTCTTCAACAATCCGGAGGCCTGATCCGCATGGCATATTGGCTCTACAAGTCCGAACCTTTCAAGTTCTCCTGGGAGAAGCTGAAGTCGAAAGGGGAGGCCGGCGAGGAATGGGACGGCGTGCGCAACTACCAGGCGCGCAACAACATGCGGGCCATGAAGATCGGCGACAAGGGCTTTTTCTACCACTCCAACGAGGGGCTGGAGGTCGTCGGCATCACCGAGGTCTGCGTCCTCTCGCATCCGGACACGACGGCCGGCGAGGACCCGCGCTGGGACTGCGTCGACATCCGCGCCGTGCGCGACATGCCGCTGCCCGTCTCCCTGAAGGACGTCAAGGCCAATCCGAAGCTCGCCAACATGTCGCTCGTGACCTCCATGCGCCTTTCGGTGCAGCCGGTGACCGAGGAGGAATGGATCGAGGTCTGCCGCATGGGCGGCCTCGACACGCCGCCGCGTTGATGGCCCGCCGGGCGATGCGCCGGTGAAGACGGATCCCGAGGTCTTCATCCGCGACAATACGGGCATCCTCTCCCCGCCCCATGTGCCGGAGGTGAGGCTGCGCCTTGCCACCGAGGCGCACGACCTCTGGCTGAAGACCGAGGAGGAGCTGGAGGCGATCGGCCTGCCGCCGCCCTTCTGGGCCTTCGCCTGGGCGGGCGGGCAGGGGCTTGCCCGCCATGTGCTCGACCATCCCGCGCTGGTGGCCGGGAAATCGGTGCTGGATTTTGCCAGCGGCTCCGGCCTCGTCGCCATCGCGGCGCGGCTTTCCGGCGCTGCCGCGGTGCTGGCGGCCGATATCGATCCCTGGAGTAAGACCGCCGTCCGCCTGAACGCCGCGCTCAACGGCGTCGAGATCGCCCATACGTCGGAAAACCTGATCGGCCGGGACGAAAGCTGGGATGTCGTACTGGCCGGCGACGTCTTCTATGACCGCAGCTTCGCGGAGGTACTCCTGCCCTGGTTCGCGGCGCTTGCGGCCCGGGGCGCCGTGGTGCTCGTCGGCGATCCCGGCCGGGCCTATTGCCCGCGCGAGCGCATGGAGGCGCTCGCCACCTATGTGGTGCCGGTGACGCGGGCATTGGAAGACAGCGAGGTCAAGAAGACCACGGTCTGGCGCTATCGCGCGTTAGGCGTGTGACGGTCTTTACGGCCGTCAGAATCCCCGGCGGATGACGCAGACGCCGGCTTCCCACGAACAGCCGTTCTGCCCCGGCGTCACCACGATGACCTTTCCACGGTTCTCGACGCGGGGCGCATCGACCCGGTCTTCGTAGTAGCGGTTCCTGTCGACATAGAAGTAGATGCCATTGCCCGGGTCGCGATAGGCCGAGATGGCGCCGCCGTAGAAATTGCGGTCCTTGTGCCAATGGCGGTCGCGATGCCGTTCCACCCGGCGGTCGTCGCGGTGGCGGTCGCGCGGACGCCAGTCGCGGTGTCCGCGCCGCTCGATGCTGCGGCCGATGAAGCTGCTTTTCGACCAGTCCGCGTCGGAATTGTCCGACCAGCCGACATCGGGGCTGCGGTCGCGGGCCGCGGCGACCGTCATGCCGCCGGCCGTAAGGGCGACCGCGAGCGCTAGAACTTTGGTCGCATGGGACGCTGAAAACAGAGTCATTCTGTCCTGCCTTCCGGATTACGCTTAACAGATCCTTAACGGCAAGATGGGGCAGCGCACGGCAAAAGTCACGGATTTGGTTATGGATTTTCCAGTTATCGTTAATTGGCGGAATGCGTCCTGGAATGGCGCAAACGCGGCAGGCTGCTTAATCGATTAAATTCATTTTGCACTGCAAGAAGGCTTGTGGTTCCGCGTTCCGGTGATTAAACGTCGCAATCACTGCATTGTGCACAACATACTGCAATTCCGGAGAAAATTTGTCCAGTTTATGGCTCTCCGGGGTTCCGTGAGGTTCAGATGGCGAATGTCACTCGAAGCCGGCCGCTCTCGCCGCATCTCCAAGTCTACAAGCCGATCCCGACGATGGTCATGTCCATCGTGCATCGCATAACCGGCGCTGCCCTTTACTTCGGCACGGTGCTCGTCGCCTGGTGGCTGATCGCGGCCGCCTCGGGCGAGGCCTATTTCGACTGGGTCAACTGGTTCTTCGGCACGCTGATCGGCCGCCTCGTGCTCTTCGGCTATACCTGGGCGCTGATGCACCACATGCTGGGCGGTCTTCGCCACTTCATGTGGGACATGGGCCGCGGCTATGAGAAGCACTTCAACACCAAGCTCGCCATCGTGACCCCGTTCGTCTCCGTCGCCCTGACGGTGCTGGTCTGGATCATCGGCTACCTGGCCCGCTGAGGAGAGTTCCATGGATATGCGCACCCCCCTCGGCAAGGTCCGCGGCCTCGGCTCGGCAAAGGACGGCACGGAGCATTTCTGGCGCCAGCGCCTGACGGCCGTCGCCAACGTTCCGCTGCTGCTGTTCTTCGTCGGCTTCCTGATCTGCTACAACGGCGCCTCCCATGCGCAGGTCACGGCGGCCCTGTCGAACCCGATCGTCGCCGTCCTCATGGGCCTCGTCGTCGTCTCCGGCCTCATCCACATGAAGCTCGGCATGCAGGTCATCATCGAGGACTACGTGCACGCGGAAGGCGTGAAGATCGCGCTCCTCATGCTCAACACCTTCTTCGCGATCCTGGTCGGCGGGCTCTGTCTTTTCGCCGTCCTCAAAATCGCCTTCGCAGGATAATCCATCATGGCAGCGATCTCTTCCCCGGCGGCCAACGGCAAGGCCTATACCTATGTGGACCATTCCTTCGACGTGATCGTCGTCGGCGCCGGCGGCGCGGGCCTGCGCGCCACGCTCGGCATGGCCGAGCAGGGCCTCAAGACGGCCTGCATCACCAAGGTCTTCCCGACGCGCTCGCACACTGTCGCCGCCCAGGGCGGCATCGCCGCCTCGCTCGTCAACATGACGCCCGACTGCTGGCAGTGGCACCTCTACGACACCGTCAAGGGTTCCGACTGGCTCGGCGACGTCGACGCCATGCAATATCTCGCCATGGAAGCGCCGAAGGCGGTCTATGAGCTGGAGCATTACGGCGTGCCCTTCTCGCGCAATGCGGAAGGCAAGATCTACCAGCGCCCGTTCGGCGGCCACATGCAGAACTACGGCGAAGGCCCGCCGGTGCAGCGCACCTGTGCCGCTGCCGACCGCACCGGCCACGCCATCCTGCACACGCTCTACGGCCAGTCGCTGCGCAACAATGCGGAATTCTTCATCGAGTATTTCGCGCTCGACCTGATCATGTCGGCCGATGGCCGCTGCACCGGCGTCATCGCCTGGAACCTCGATGACGGCACGATCCATCGCTTCGCAGCGAAAATGGTGGTGCTGGCGACGGGCGGCTACGGCCGCGCCTATTTCTCGGCCACCTCGGCCCATACCTGCACGGGCGACGGCGGCGGCATGATCGCCCGCGCCGGCCTGCCGCTGCAGGACATGGAATTCGTGCAGTTCCACCCGACCGGCATCTACGGCGCCGGCTGCCTCATCACCGAGGGCGCGCGCGGCGAGGGCGGCTATCTCGTCAATTCCGAGGGCGAGCGCTTCATGGAGCGCTATGCGCCGTCCGCCAAGGACCTCGCCTCCCGCGACGTCGTCTCGCGCTGCATGACGATGGAGATCCGCGAAGGCCGCGGCGTCGGCAAGAACAAGGACCACATCTTCCTGCATCTCGACCATCTCGATCCGGCCGTGCTGCACGAGCGCCTGCCGGGCATTTCCGAGAGCGCGAAGATCTTCGCCGACGTCGACGTGACGCGCGAGCCGATCCCGGTCCTGCCGACCGTCCACTACAATATGGGCGGCATTCCGACGAACTATTGGGGCGAAGTGCTGAACGCCGACAGCCAGAACCCGGAGCGCATCGCGCCCGGCCTGATGGCGGTCGGGGAAGCCGGCTGCGCCTCGGTGCACGGCGCCAACCGCCTCGGCTCCAACTCGCTGATCGACCTCGTGGTCTTCGGCCGCGCCGCGGCCATCCGCGCCGGCGAGGTGATCGACCGCAACGAGGCCGTCCCGGCGCTCGACATTGCCGCCTGCGACAGGATCATGGACCGCTTCGACCGCCTCCGGAACGCCAATGGCAGCATGCCGACGGCGATCCTGCGCGACAAGATGCAGCGCACCATGCAGGAAGACGCGGCCGTGTTCCGCACCCAGGAATCGCTGGAAAGCGGCTGCCGCCGCATGACCGAGATCTGGAAGGAACTGCCCGACATCAAGGTCACCGACCGCTCGATGATCTGGAATTCCGACCTTGTCGAGACGCTGGAGCTGGAAAACCTGATGGCAAACGCCATCACGACCGTCTACGGCGCCGAGGCCCGCAAGGAAAGCCGCGGATCGCACGCCCGCGAGGATTATGTCGACGGCCCCTTCGCCGGCCGCGACGACGTCAACTGGCGCAAGCACACGCTCGCCTGGGTCAACGAGGCGGGCGACGTCAAGCTCGACTATCGCCCCGTGCACACCGAACTTATCGCCGACGGGATCGATCCCCACAAGATCGCGCCCAAGGCGCGCGTCTACTGATCACGAGGAGAACAGGACATGGTTGAACTCGCTCTCCCGAAGAATTCGCAGTTGACCGAGGGCAAGGTCTGGCCGAAGCCGGAAGGCGCCACCAACACCCGCGAGTTCCGCATCTACCGCTGGAACCCCGACGACGGCAAGAACCCATCGGTCGACACGTTCTACATCGATGTCGACGATTGCGGCCCGATGGTGCTCGACGCGCTGCTCTATATCAAGAACAAGATCGACCCGACGCTGACGCTGCGCCGCTCCTGCCGCGAAGGCATCTGCGGCTCCTGCGCCATGAACATCGACGGCACCAACACGCTCGCCTGCACCAAGGGCATGGACGAGGTGAAGGGCGCGGTGAAGGTCTATCCGCTGCCGCACATGCCGGTCGTCAAGGACCTCATCCCCGATCTCACGAACTTCTACGCCCAGCACCGCTCGATCGAGCCCTGGCTGAAGACGGTGTCGCCGACGCCGGCCAAGGAATGGAAGCAGAGCCATGAGGAGCGCCTCAAGCTCGACGGCCTCTATGAGTGCATCCTGTGCGCCTGCTGCTCGACCTCCTGTCCGAGTTACTGGTGGAACGGCGACCGCTATCTCGGCCCGGCCGTTCTCCTCCAGGCCTATCGCTGGCTGATCGACAGCCGCGACGAAGCCACGGGCGAGCGCCTCGACAACCTGGAAGATCCCTTCCGCCTCTATCGCTGTCACACGATCATGAATTGCGCCCAGGCCTGCCCGAAGGGCCTCAATCCGGCCAAGGCGATCGGCGAGATCAAGAAGATGCTGGTCGAGCGCAGGCTCTGACCCATGTGATGGACATTCACGAAACGTGAGGAGGCGGCTCGACTATTCGGGCCGTTTCGTCTTGATTCATGCGGGCGATTCACGTTAATTCGGCACAAATTGCTGCATGGCAGCAGTATCGGGCAGATATCGGGAGTGTAACGACATGCGGATTCACCATGTGGCAGGCGGGCTGATGATGGCGCTTGCTCTGGCCGGTTGCCAGCGCACGTCGATGGACAGCGTCAATACGCAGCAGAATATTAGCCCGCTGCAGGCCCAGCCGATCGGCAGCGTCTCCTCCAGCCAGCTTCCCGACCCGACGACCGACACCTCGCAGTTCCCGGAAAAGCCGACGACCGACACGGCGATGGCGACCGGCATGGGGGTCGGCGGTGCGACGGATGCGGCAGCCGCGACGGCCCTCGACGTCACCAAGGAATCCATGGTCGGCAACTGGCGCGTAGCGAGCGGTCCGTCCTCCTGCGACATGTTCCTGACGCTCACCAATCTCGGCAGCGGTTCGCGTGGCGGCACGCGCGGCTGCGCGGGCGAACTGACGACGATGGGCTCCTGGGAGGTCGCCGGCAAGCAGGTCGTGCTGAAGGACCGCAACGGCAACGCCATCGCCCGCCTCTACAAGTCGGCGGACACCCGCTTCGACGGCACGACCAATTCCGGCCAGCCCGTCAGCCTTTCGCGCTGATCGCATCCTTCCGACACCGACACGGATAGAACCCGCCCATGGGCAAGGACTGGGACAGCGGATCGACACATCCGGACCATGGCGTTTCGGATAGGCTGCAGGCCCTTGTCGCGAGCGGCGAACTGAAGCCGGACCCGGCGCAGAAGGCCATGGCCTCCCGCTTCGACCGGCTGCTCGCCGAGCTTCATGCCCAGCGTCCGGCCCGCAAGTCCAGCGCGCTCGGCTGGCTCTTCGCATCGCGAAAACCCGAGACCGTCAGCGCCCCCAAGGGCCTCTACATCCATGGCGGCGTCGGGCGTGGCAAGACCATGCTGATGGACATGTTCTTCGATCTGGCGCGGGTGAAGCGCAAGCGGCGGGCGCATTTCCACGAATTCATGGCCGATGTGCACGACCGCATCCACAAGCACCGCCAGAAGCTGAAGGCCGGCGAGACGAAGCAGGCCGATCCCGTGCCGCCGGTTGCCGCAAGTCTCGTCGAGGAGGCGCGGCTTCTGTGCTTCGACGAGTTCTCGGTGACGGACATCGCCGATGCGATGATCCTGTCGCGGCTTTTCGGCGAGCTTTTCCAGCGCGGCTGCATTCTCGTCGCGACCTCCAATGTCGAGCCCGACGATCTCTACAGGGACGGCCTCAACCGCGGGCTCTTCCTTCCCTTCGTCGATCTCCTGAAGCGATATGTCGAGATCGTGCCGCTGGATTCGCTGACCGATTACCGCATGGAGAAGGATAGCGGCCTGCCGGTCTTCCGTCATCCGCTCGGCGTCGAGGCGGACATGGCGATGGACGCGGCCTGGCGGCGCGAAACGGCGGGCAAGGCGGGGGAGGCCGGGACGATCGCCTTCCGGGGCCGCAGCATCGCGGTGCCGCGAGCCGTCGGCCGCGCCGCGCGGTTCTCCTTCGCCGATCTCTGCGAGAAGCCGCTGGGCGCCGCCGACTATCTGGAAATCCTCGCGCATTACGACACGCTCTTCGTCGACCACATCCCCTTCCTCGGGGCGGAGAGGCGCAACGAGACGAAGCGCTTCATCAATCTCGTCGATACGATCTACGACCATCGCGTGCGGCTCTTCGCCTCCGCCGCCGCGGCGCCGGAAGACCTGCTCGTGACCCGCAAGGGCACGGAAGGCTTCGAGTTCGACCGCACGGTTTCGCGTCTCATCGAGATCCGCAGCACGGAATATTTCGCCGACCACAAGGCGCGCTATGCTGGCGATGTGACCGAAGCGTGACGGATATTCTTACGTTTACGTAAGATATTTCCCATCTAACCGATTGAAAAACTTCGATCCAAAAGTATGTGTTGAATTTTTAATCTGACAAGCGTAAGCCCTTGCGCCGAAAGGTCCCGCAATTGCGACATTGGGGGCCTGTTGATCGGAGCAAAGGAAGCTTTCATGGCCCGCAAGAAGATCGCACTTATTGGTTCTGGCATGATCGGTGGCACGCTGGCGCATCTCGCCGGCCTGAAGGAACTGGGCGACATCGTCCTCTTCGACATCGCCGACGGCATTCCGCAGGGCAAGGGCCTCGACATCGCCCAGTCCTCGCCGGTCGAGGGCTTCAACGCCTCGCTTTCGGGCGCCAGCGACTATGCCGCCATCGAAGGCGCGGACGTCTGCATCGTCACCGCCGGCGTTGCCCGCAAGCCCGGCATGAGCCGCGACGATCTTCTCGGCATCAACCTCAAGGTCATGGAACAGGTCGGCGCCGGCATCAAGAAGTATGCCCCGAACGCCTTCGTCATCTGCATCACCAACCCGCTCGACGCGATGGTCTGGGCGCTGCAGAAGTTCTCCGCCCTGCCGAAGAACATGGTCGTCGGCATGGCCGGCGTGCTGGACTCGGCCCGCTTCCGCCTCTTCCTCTCCGAGGAATTCAAGGTCTCCGTCCAGGACGTCACCGCCTTCGTTCTCGGCGGCCACGGCGATACGATGGTGCCGCTCGCCCGCTACTCCACCGTCGCCGGCATTCCGCTGACGGACCTCGTCAAGATGGGCTGGGTCACCAAGGAACGCCTGGAAGAGATCATCCAGCGCACCCGTGACGGCGGCGCCGAGATCGTCGGCCTGCTGAAAACCGGCTCAGCCTACTACGCCCCGGCCGCCTCCGCCATCGAGATGGCCGAATCCTACCTCAAGGACAAGAAGCGCGTGCTGCCCTGCGCCGCCCACCTCTCGGGCCAGTACGGCGTCAAGGACATGTATGTCGGCGTTCCGACGGTCATCGGTGCCGGTGGCGTCGAGCGCATCGTCGAGATCGACCTCAACAAGGCCGAGCAGGAGGCCTTCGACAAGTCCGTCGGCGCCGTCGCCGGCCTTTGCGAAGCCTGCATCAACATCGCGCCCGCGCTGAAGTAATCCCGATTTCCAGACAGGATCTTCCCTATGAACATTCATGAATATCAGGCCAAGGCTCTGCTCAAGAGCTTTGGCGCGCCGGTCGCCGAAGGCGTCGCGATCTTCTCCGCCGACGAGGCTGAAGCGGCTGCGAAGTCGCTGCCCGGCCCGCTCTACGTGGTCAAGAGCCAGATCCATGCCGGCGGTCGCGGCAAGGGCAAGTTCAAGGAACTCGGCCCCGATGCCAAGGGCGGCGTTCGCCTCGCCTTCTCGATCGACGAAGCCAAGGCCCACGCCAAGGACATGCTCGGCAACACGCTCGTCACCGCCCAGACCGGCGAAGCCGGCAAGCAGGTGAACCGCCTCTATATCGAGGACGGCGCCGACATCGACCGCGAACTCTACCTCTCGCTGCTCGTCGACCGCTCCGTCGGCCAGGTGGCCTTCGTCGTCTCGACGGAAGGCGGCATGGACATCGAAGCCGTCGCCCATGACACGCCGGAGAAGATCCTGACCGTCGCGATCGACCCGGAAGCCGGCGTCACCGCCGACGACCTGGCGAAGCTCACCTCGGCGCTGAAGCTCGAAGGCGAAGCCAAGGCGGACGCCGAAAAGCTCTTCCCGATTCTCTACAAGGCCTTCGTCGAGAAGGACATGAGCCTCCTGGAGATCAATCCGCTGATCGTCATGAAGAACGGCCGCGTGCGCGTTCTCGACGCCAAGGTCTCCTTCGACGGCAACGCGCTGTTCCGCCATGACGACATCAAGGCGCTGCGCGACGAGACGGAAGAGGACGCCAAGGAGATCGAGGCCTCCAAGTGGGACCTCGCCTATGTGGCGCTCGACGGCAATATCGGCTGCATGGTCAACGGCGCGGGTCTTGCCATGGCGACGATGGACATCATCAAGCTCTACGGCAAGGAGCCGGCGAACTTCTGTGACGTCGGCGGCGGCGCCGGCAAGGAGAAGGTCGCGGCGGCCTTCAAGATCATCACGGCCGACCCGAAGGTCGAGGGCATCCTCGTCAACATCTTCGGCGGCATCATGAAATGCGACGTCATCGCCGAAGGCGTGGTCGCAGCCGTGCAGGAAGTCGGCCTCAAGGTTCCGCTGGTCGTTCGTCTCGAAGGCACGAATGTCGAGCTTGGCAAGAAGATCCTGAACGAATCGGGCCTGGCGATCACCGCCGCCGACGATCTGGACGATGCTGCCAAGAAGATCGTCGCCGCGATCAACGGCTAACCTGAAGGACCAGACCTCATGTCGATTCTCGTCAACAAGAACACCAAGGTCCTCGTTCAGGGCCTGACCGGCAAGACCGGCACCTTCCACACCGAGCAGGCGCTCGCCTACTACGGCACGCAGATGGTCGGCGGCATCCACCCGAAGAAGGGCGGCGAAACCTGGACCGGTTCCAAGGGCGAAAGCCTGCCGATCTTCGCCTCCGTCGCCGAAGGCAAGGAAAAGACCGGCGCGGGCGCCTCCGTGATCTACGTTCCGCCGGCAGGCGCCGCGGACGCGATCATCGAGGCGATCGAAGCGGAAATCCCCTTCATCACCTGCATCACCGAAGGCATCCCGGTTGCCGACATGGTGCGCGTCAAGGCCCGCCTCGACCGCTCCTCCTCGCGCCTGCTCGGCCCGAACTGCCCGGGCATCCTCACGCCGGAAGAATGCAAGATCGGCATCATGCCGGGCTCGATCTTCCGCAAGGGCTCGGTCGGCATCGTCTCGCGCTCCGGCACGCTTACCTATGAAGCGGTGTTCCAGACCTCCAACGAGGGCCTTGGCCAGACCACGGCTGTCGGCATCGGCGGCGACCCGGTCAAGGGCACCGAATTCATCGACGTGCTGGAGATGTTCCTGGCGGACGACGCCACGACCTCCATCATCATGATCGGCGAAATCGGCGGCTCGGCTGAAGAAGATGCGGCGCAGTTCCTCATCGACGAAGCCAAGAAGGGCCGCAAGAAGCCGATGGCCGGCTTCATCGCGGGTCGTACCGCGCCGAAGGGCCGCACCATGGGTCATGCCGGCGCTGTCGTTTCCGGCGGCAAGGGCGATGCGGAATCCAAGATCGCGGCTATGGAGGCGGCGGGCATCCGCGTTTCGCCTTCGCCGGCGCGCCTCGGCAAGACCCTGGTCGAAGTCCTCAAGGGCTGAGAAACGAAACGGGGATCGGCCGGCTGGAAATGCCGGCCGGTCCGTCTCTTCCCGGCGCGGTGCGCGCCGGGCGGCAATCCGGGAAGGCCCGGTCAACACGATCGTTCGGGAGGCGGGCGCAGCGCCCGCGAGAAACCATGGCACGGCAAGACGCCAACGAACAATTCCTGGCCACGTCCTTCCTCGATGGAGCGAACGCGGCCTATATCGAACAGCTCTACGCCAAGTACGAGGCAGATCCCGCCTCTGTCGGCGAGGAATGGCAGGCCTTCTTCAAGGCCCTCGAAGACCAGCCCTCCGACATCGTGAAGGCCGCGAAGGGCGCCTCGTGGAAGCGCGCCAACTGGCCGATCGCGGCAAACGGCGAGCTTGTCTCGGCGCTCGACGGCAACTGGGGCGTCGTCGAGAAGGTGCTTGAGAAGAAGGTCCAGGCGAAGGCCGAGGCCGTCGCCGCCAAGACCGGCGCTCCGGTCAACCAGGCCGACGTCAACCAGGCGACGCGCGACAGCGTGCGCGCCATCATGATGATCCGCGCCTACCGCGCCCGCGGCCACCTCCATGCCAAGCTCGATCCGCTCGCCATCGCCGCGCCGGTCGAGGACTATCACGAGCTTTCCCCCTCGAACTACGGCTTCGAGGACAAGGATCTCGACCGCAAGATCTTCATCGACAACGTGCTCGGCCTCGAATACGCGACGATCCGCGAAATGGTCGAGATCCTGGAGCGCACCTACTGCTCCACCATCGGCGTCGAGTTCATGCATATCTCCAACCCGGAAGAGAAGGGCTGGATCCAGGAGCGCATCGAGGGCCCGGACAAGGGCGTCGATTTCACGCCGGAAGGCAAGAAGGCGATCCTGCAGAAGCTGATCGAGGCGGAAGGCTTCGAGCAGTTCATCGACGTCAAGTACAAGGGCACCAAGCGCTTCGGCCTCGACGGCGGCGAATCCCTCATCCCGGCGCTGGAGCAGATCATCAAGCGCGGCGGCCAGCTCGGCCTCAAGGAAATCGTGCTCGGCATGGCCCACCGCGGCCGCCTCAACGTGCTGACCAACGTGATGGCCAAGCCCCACCGCGCCGTCTTCCACGAGTTCAAGGGCGGCTCCTATGCGCCCGACGACGTGGAAGGCTCGGGCGACGTGAAGTACCATCTCGGCGCTTCTTCGGATCGCGAGTTCGACGGTAACAAGGTGCACCTGTCGCTGACCGCCAACCCCTCGCACCTGGAGATCGTCAACCCGGTCGTCATGGGCAAGGCCCGCGCCAAGCAGGACCAGATGGCGACCGTCTTCGAGGGCGACATCATCCCGCTGCGCGAGCGCGTCAAGGTCATGCCGCTGCTCCTGCACGGCGATGCGGCCTTCGCGGGCCAGGGCGTCGTCGCCGAGATCCTCGGCCTGTCGGGCCTGCGCGGCCACCGCGTCGCCGGCACCGTGCATGTCATCATCAACAACCAGATCGGCTTCACCACGAACCCGGCCTTCTCGCGCTCTTCGCCCTATCCGTCGGACGTGGCGAAGATGATCGAGGCGCCGATCTTCCATGTGAACGGCGACGATCCGGAAGCGGTGACCTATGCCGCCAAGGTCGCGACCGAGTTCCGCATGAAGTTCCACAAACCCGTCGTGCTGGATATCTTCTGCTATCGCCGCTTCGGCCACAACGAAGGCGACGAGCCGGCGTTCACCCAGCCGAAGATGTACAAGGCGATCCGCGCCCACAAGACCGTGGTCAACCTCTACGGCGCGCGCCTCGTTGCCGAGGGTGTGATCAGCGAGGGCGAATTCGAGAAGATGAAGGCCGACTGGCGCGCCAATCTCGAGACGGAATTCGAGATCGGCCAGTCCTACAAGCCGAACAAGGCCGACTGGCTGGACGGCGTCTGGTCGGGCCTGCGCTCGGCCGACAACCAGGACGAACAGCGCCGCGGCAAGACCTCCGTGCCGATGAAGCAGCTCAAGGAGGTCGGCCGCAAGATCGCGACGATCCCGGAAGGCTTCAAGGCCCACAAGACCATCCAGCGGTTCATGGACAACCGCATGCAGATGGTCGAGACGGGCGAGGGCCTCGACTGGGCGATGGGTGAAGCGCTGGCCTTCGGCACGCTCTGCGTCGAGGGCACGAAGATTCGCCTGTCCGGCCAGGATTGCGAACGCGGCACCTTCTCGCAGCGCCATTCAGTTCTCTACGACCAGGAGACCGAGGATCGCTACATCCCGCTCGCCAACCTCTCGCCGACCCAGGCCCGCTACGAGGTCATCAACTCGATGCTCTCGGAAGAGGCGGTGCTCGGCTTCGAATACGGCTATTCCCTGGCCCGGCCGAACGCGCTGACGTTGTGGGAAGCCCAGTTCGGCGATTTCGCCAACGGCGCGCAGGTGGTCTTCGACCAGTTCATCTCGTCGGGCGAACGCAAGTGGCTGCGCATGTCGGGCCTCGTCTGCCTCCTGCCGCACGGCTATGAGGGGCAGGGTCCGGAGCACTCCTCCGCCCGCCTCGAACGCTGGCTGCAGATGTGCGCCGAGGACAACATGCAGGTCGCCAACGTCACGACGCCGGCGAACTACTTCCACATCCTGCGCCGCCAGGTGAAGCGCGACTTCCGCAAGCCGCTGATCATGATGACGCCGAAGTCGCTGCTGCGCCACAAGCGCGCCGTCTCCTCGCTGTCGGAACTGGCGGGCGAAAGCTCGTTCCATCGTCTCTTGTGGGACGACGCCGAGGTCATCAAGGACGGCCCGATCAAGCTGCAGAAGGACGCGAAGATCCGCCGCGTCGTGATGTGCTCGGGCAAGGTCTACTACGACCTTCTGGAAGAGCGCGAGAAGCGCGGCATCGACGACGTCTACCTCCTGCGCCTGGAACAGCTCTATCCGTTCCCGGCCAAGGCGCTGATCAACGAATTGTCGCGCTTCCGCAACGCGGAGATGGTCTGGTGCCAGGAAGAGCCCAAGAACATGGGCGGCTGGGCTTTCATCGACCCCTATCTGGAATGGGTGCTCGCCCATATCGACGCCAAGTATCAGCGCGTGCGCTACACCGGCCGTCCGGCCGCTGCCTCGCCGGCGACGGGCCTGATGTCGAAGCACCTCGCGCAGCTCGCCGCCTTCCTCGAGGATGCGCTGGGCGGTTGATCCGCCCGGCCCTATCTCTTCTCACGCAAAGACACGAACGAACGGAACTCAACTCATGGCTACCGAAATCCGCGTCCCGACCTTGGGCGAATCCGTCAGCGAAGCGACCGTCGGCACCTGGTTCAAGAAGGTCGGCGACGTCATCAAGGCCGACGAGCCGCTCTGTGAGCTCGAAACCGACAAGGTGACGATCGAAGTGCCGGCGCCGGCCGCCGGCGTCCTGTCGGAAATCACCGCCGCCGCTGGCGAGACGGTTGCCCCGGGCGGCCTTCTCGGCCAGATTTCCGAAGGCGCTTCCGCCGGTGCTGCGGCGCCCGCTGCTGCCGAAAAGGTCGAGAAGGCCGCTGCTGCCGCACCCGCCGCCGAGGCCAAGCCCGCCGCCGGCGCCACGATGCCGGCCGCCCCGGCCGCCGCCAAGATGCTCGCCGAGAACAATCTCTCGGCCGATCAGGTCGACGGCTCCGGCAAGCGCAGCCAGGTGCTGAAGGGCGACGTCATCGCCGCCGTCGCCAAGGGCATCACGTCTTCCACCGCCGCTGCCGCCGAGCCGGCCAAGGTCGTCGCCCGCGCCCCGTCTTCCGAGGCCGACGCGCCGCGTGAAGAGCGCGTGAAGATGACGCGCCTGCGCCAGACGATCGCCAAGCGCCTGAAGGACGCCCAGAACACCGCGGCCATGCTGACCACCTACAACGAGGTGGACATGTCGGCCGTGATGGACCTGCGCAACCGCTACAAGGACCTCTTCGAGAAGAAGCACGGCGTCAAGCTCGGCTTCATGGGTTTCTTCACCAAGGCCGTCACCCACGCGCTGAAGGAACTGCCGGCCGTCAACGCCGAGATCGACGGCACCGACATCATCTACAAGAACTACTGCCATGTCGGCGTCGCCGTCGGCACGGACAAGGGCCTGGTCGTTCCGGTCGTGCGCGATGCGGACCAGATGGGCATCGCCGCGATCGAGAAGGAAATCGGCCGTCTCGGCAAGGCCGCCCGTGACGGCGCGCTCTCCATGGCCGACATGCAGGGCGGCACCTTCACCATCTCGAACGGCGGCGTCTACGGTTCGCTGATGTCCTCGCCGATCCTCAACGCCCCGCAGTCCGGCATCCTCGGCATGCACAAGATCCAGGAGCGTCCGGTCGTCGTCGGCGGGCAGATCGTCATCCGCCCGATGATGTATCTCGCGCTCTCCTACGACCACCGCATCGTCGACGGCAAGGAAGCCGTGACCTTCCTCGTGCGCGTCAAGGACAGCCTGGAAGATCCCGAACGCCTCGTTCTCGATCTCTGAGCGGGGAATCCCATGGAGGCGGCAGCATCAGCGTCCTCGCCCATGCTCGTGCTCCTGGCATTGAGCGTGGCGCTGCTCGTCTTCCATATCGGGCTTCAGGGCATGCTTTCGACGCGGGAACTCGGCTCCGCCTGGAATGCCGGTCCCCGCGATGAACCGCGCAGGCCGGCCGGCGTGATCGCCGGACGCGCCGCCCGCGCGTCGGCGAACTTCCGGGAAACCTATCCGGCCTTCGTCGCCCTCGCCTTGGCGCTCGCCATCGCGGGCGATCCGGCGGGTTACGGGCTTGCCGGCGCCTGGTTGTGGTTCGCCGCCCGGCTCGTCTATCTTCCGCTCTATCTTGCGGGCGTACCCTATATCCGTTCGCTCGTCTGGATCGTGGCCTTGGCGGGGCTCGCGGTCATGGCGGGCGTGATCATCCTCTAGGAGGCAGGCATCCCATGAGCAGCTACCTTCTCGAACTCGCCTCGCTGATGGCGATCTTCTCCTTCGCCATCATCTCGCCCGGCGCGGATCTTGCCATGGTCATGCGCCAGTCGCTCGTGCATGGGCGGCGTGCGGCGATCGTTACGTCCTTCGGCATCGGCGCATCGCTGATGGTCCACGTCACCTATACGATCCTCGGCCTCGGCCTCATCATTTCCCAGTCGATCTATCTCTTCAACGTTGTGAAATGGTGCGGTGTCGCCTACCTCGTCTATATCGGTGTCAAGGCGCTACGCGCGAAGGGGACGGACCTGACCCTCGCGCCCGCCGATGCCGACGAGACGAAGGTCGGCCAGTCGGCCCTGCGCGCCTTCAGCCTCGGCTTCCTCGCCAACCTGCTCAATCCGAAGGCGGTCTTCTTCTTCCTCTCCATCTTCTCGACCGTCGTCGCCGCCCACACGCCGATCGCCGTCAAGTTCGGCTATGGCCTCGTCATGGCGAGCTGCCTGATCGCCTGGTTCGTCGGCGTCTCGCTTTTCATGACGACGCCGAAGATGCGCGCGGCTTTCTCGCGCATGAGCCAGTGGATCGACCGCACCAGCGGCCTCGTCTTCATCGCGCTCGGCATCAAGCTCGCCACGGAAAAGGCGCACTGAGCCATGCGCGCCGCCGTCGTCCTTGCCGCGTTTCTCGCAGCGACCGCCGCCTCCGCGGCCGAGTGCCGGCAGGACCGCGCGATCTATGCGGATCGCGACGGGAGTTATGAGCTGGCCTTCGAACCGGTCGGCTCCGATGCCGCCGCGACGAGCCATCATTTCAGGCTGAAGGTTTTCGTGAGCGGCGTGGTGCTCGACGGTGTGGTCATGCCGGGCGAGCCCGCCCGTTCCAACGGCATGGTCCTGCACGATTGCCCCGAAGGCGACGCGACCGGCGAGGAGATCGCCGCCTGCACCGTCTGGGAGGGCGTCATCTACGCGCTCGACGGCACGGGCGATGCCGGCCTCCTGCCGGAGGAGGGTGCGGCGGCGGCCGAGACCCTGCTTCTGTCCGGCTTCGGGCCGGCGGTGCGCTATTCGAAACTGTGGGACGAGGGCAAGGCGCGCGTCGCGCCTTGGGATGTCTTCAAGCGGAAGGGATGTGCAGCATGACCGAGGCCCCTGTTCTCCTCGTCACCGGCGGAAGCCGCGGCATCGGCGCCAGCGTCTGCCGCATGGCGGGGGCGGCCGGCTGGCAGGTGGCGGTGAACTATGCCGCCAATCGCGAGGCGGCCGAGGCTGTGGTCGCCGATATTCGGGCGCTCGGCGGCTCGGCGATCTCGGTTGCGGGCGATGTCGCCACTGAACTCGGCCTCGCCTCCATCTTCTCCGCCATCGATGGCACGTTCGGCCGGCTCGACGGGCTCGTCAACAATGCCGGCATCGTCGCCGTGCCGCAGCGTGTCGACGAGATGTCCGCCGAGCGGCTGGAACGCATGTTCGCCGTCAACGTGATGGGCTCGATCCGCTGCGCCCAGGAGGCGGTGCGCCGCATGTCGACGCGCCATGGCGGGTGCGGCGGTTCCATCGTCAACCTCTCGTCGATGGCGGCGCTGCTGGGCGCTGCCGGACAATATGTCGACTATGCCGCCAGCAAGGGCGCCATCGAGAGCTTCACGACCGGCCTTGCCCGCGAGGTCGCCGCCGAGGGCATCCGCGTGAACCTCGTGCGTCCCGGCATCATCGACACCGATATCCATGCGTCCGGCGGCCTGCCGGACCGGGCGCGCGAAGCCGCCGGGCTCATCCCGATGCAGCGGCCGGGCACGGCCGACGAAGTCGCCCATTCCATTCTCTATCTTCTCTCCGACGCGGCATCCTATGTGACGGGTGCCGCCCTCAACGTCAGCGGCGGCCGCTAGGGTCTCGCTAAGGAAGGATTTGCCATGGCATATGATCTCATCGTTATCGGTTCCGGCCCCGGCGGCTATGTCTGCGCCATCAAGGCGGCCCAGCTCGGCCTGAAGGTCGCGGTCGTCGAGAAGCGGGCGACCTATGGCGGCACCTGCCTGAATGTCGGCTGCATCCCCTCCAAGGCGCTGCTGCATGCCTCCGAAACCTACAGCCACGCCGCCCACGGCATGGAGGCGCTCGGCATCGACGGCGTCAAGCCGACGCTCAACCTGCCGAAGATGATGGCGCACAAGGATGCGACCGTGAAGTCGAATGTCGACGGCGTGGCCTTCCTTTTCAAGAAGAACAAGATCGACGGCATCCAGGGCACCGGCAAGGTGCTCGGTGCCGGCAAGGTCTCGGTCACCGACGACAAGGGCACCGAGCAGGTCCTCGAGACGAAGAACATCGTCATCGCCACCGGTTCCGACGTCGCCGGCATTCCGGGCGTTCCGGTCGAGATCGACGAGACGGTCATCGTCTCCTCCACCGGCGGCATCGCGCTCGACAAGGTGCCGGGCCATCTGATCGTCGTCGGCGGCGGCGTCATCGGCCTCGAGCTCGGCTCCGTCTGGGCTCGCCTCGGCGCCAAGGTCACGGTGGTCGAATATCTCGACACCATCCTCGGCGGCATGGACGGCGACGTCTCCAAGCAGTTCCAGCGCATGCTGGTCAAGCAGGGCATGGAGTTCAAGCTGGGTGCCAAGGTGACGGGCGTCGAAAAGGCGGGCTCCGGCGCCAAGGTGACCTACGAGCCCGTCAAGGGCGGCGAGGCCGCCACGATCGAGGCCGACGTCGTGCTGATCGCCACCGGCCGCAAGCCCTATACCGAGGGCCTCGGCCTCAAGGAAGCCGGCGTCGCGCTCGACAATCGCGGCCGTGTCGAGATCGACAACCACTTCCAGACCCACGTTGCCGGTATCTATGCCATCGGCGATGTGGTGCGCGGCCCGATGCTCGCCCACAAGGCGGAAGACGAGGGCGTCGCCCTCGCCGAGATCATCGCGGGCCAGGCCGGCCATGTGAACTACGACGTCATTCCGAGCGTCGTCTACACCCAGCCGGAAGTCGCCTCCGTCGGCAAGACGGAAGAGGAGCTGAAGGCCGCGGGCATCGCCTACAAGGCCGGCAAGTTCCCCTTCACCGCGAACGGCCGTGCCCGCGCCATGCTGGCGACGGACGGCTTCGTCAAGGTTCTCGCCGACAAGGAGAGCGACCGCGTCCTCGGCGTGCACATCGTCGGCTTCGGCGCCGGCGAGATGATCCACGAGGCGGCCGTGCTGATGGAATTCGGCGGCTCCTCCGAGGACCTCGGCCGCACCTGCCACGCGCACCCGACCATGTCGGAAGCCGTCAAGGAAGCCGCGCTCGCGACCTTCTTCAAGCCGATCCATATGTGATTCGGTCAGGCGGCTGCGACAACCGGCCGCCTGTCTTCGCCCGGCGAAGAGGGGCACGATGGAGGCCTTCAAGGATGGCCTTCATGTCCCCCGTTTCGAGACCCGTCTCTCTTCCGCATCCGCTTCTGCCCGCCGCCGACTGGGCGGATCGCTTCACGCTGGGCCTGCCCGTCGAAAACCTCACGGCGCGGGAGGCGGCGCGGCTGGCGCTCGAACATCCGCCGGCCTGGATACGCCGGCTCATGATGCTGCGCAATGCGCTCGTCCGGCCCCTCGGCCTGAAGGGGGCGGCCGGGAAGGCAGCGCCGACGCAGACGGAGATCGGCGGCTTTCCGGTGCTCAGCGCCGACGACGACCGCGTGGTGCTCGGCTTCGACGACCGGCACTTGAATTTCCGCATCGTCATCGATGTCCGGCAGGACCGGCCGAGCGGCCAGACCCTCAGCGTCATGACGCTCGTCCATCGCAACAATCTGTTCGGCCGGCTTTATCTCGCCGCCGTGTTGCCGTTTCACAAGCTGATCGTGCGCACCATGCTGGCCGGCATCGGCAAGAGGGTTTCGCGTGCGCGCAAGGCCTGAGCCTCAGGGCAACGCAGTGACGGTGAACCCCTGCCTGCGCAGCAGCTCGACCACCCCTTCCGGGCCGGCAAGGTGCAATGCGCCGACGGCGACGAAGACGTTGCCGTCCGCCAGGATCGGCGCGGCGCGCTCCGCCATCGTGTGGTTGCGGTCGATGATGATGCGCTGCTCGAAATCGGCATAGGCTTTCGCGTCGGCGTCCGTCTCGGGCGCGGCGGCGCGCATCATCGGCATGATCATGCCGGTATCGCCGGAAAGATAGAGCTGGCTCATCGTCTCGATGACGTCCTTCAGCGTGTCGCCGAGTTCCAGCGTCTGCACGAGGCCCTGGACCTGCGGCTCGAGCGGCAGGGAATCGAGGGCGGAAATCTGCTCGACGAGCGTTTCGAGGCCCTTCAGCGTCTTGCCTTCGGTAAGCGCATCCCTTGCGAGGCGCTGGTCGAGGAAGGCCGCGCCGGCCGTCTTGCGGGCGATCTCGCAGGCGGGAAGGGCGACGAAACTGGCGATCATCCACGGCTTCATGCGGCCGACGGCGGCGAGCGAGAGGCCGCGGCTCTTCAGGCCTTCGGCCAGCTTTCCGGCATCCTCCTCGTCGAGGAAGTCGGTGATGGACCTGCCGTCGGTGAACATGGTGAGGTCGGGGCGGCCGAGCATCGCCGCGGCGGCCTTCTTCTCGTCGGCGATCTCGTCCGATTCGACCACGATGGTGGCGGCCGCGGCAAAGGCGGTGCGCGCGGCTTCCGGCATGGCCAGCACGCGCGGATCCGTCACATGCATGGTGCCGAGCAGCCAGGAGGCGGGCCGTCCGTCCTTCTCGATCTTCCAGAAGATGCCCTTGCCGTTCGGCAGGGCGTCGGCCTCGGCGCGCAGCTTCGCGTAGCCGGCCGGATCGTCCCTCTCGAATTTCTCCAGCAGGTTGACGCCGCCGCAGGCCGGCGGCTCCTCCGCCCGGGCCGGCGAGAGGGCGGCGAGCACGAAGAGGAAGACGAGCGCGACAAGCATATGGACGGCGGCGAGCCCCCAAAGGCCGGCCTCGGCCAGCCGGTCGGCAAGCGCCAGGCGCTGTCGGCGAAGAAGGACTGTCATGGCCGCACTCCCTGCATTTGGGCGGACCCTAGCCGTCCCGTCCTCACAATCCCTTAACGCCTCATGCCCGCGGATGGGCGCGGTCGTAGATTTCGAGCAGGCGGGCGGAATCGACACCGGTATAGACCTGCGTGGTGGAAAGGCTGGCATGTCCGAGCAGTTCCTGGATGGTGCGCAGGTCCCCGCCGCCCGCCAAAAGGTGCGTGGCGAAGGAATGGCGTAGCGCATGGGGCGTCGCGCTGTCGGGCAGGCCGAGCGCGCCGCGCAGCTTCTGCATCTCGCGCTGGATGATCGCCGGCTGCAAGGGGCCGCCGCGGGCGCCACGGAAGAGCGGCTTGTCCTGCGCAAGCGGCACGGGGCAGAGGTCCATGTAATCCTTCACGCCGGCGAGGGCCGGGGCGATCAGCGGCACGATGCGGGTCTTGTCGCCCTTGCCGGTGATGCGCAGCGCGGTCGGCGTTCCGGAAAAATCGGCCGGCGTCAGCGACAGGGCCTCGGAAATGCGCAGGCCGCACCCGTAGAGGAGCGTCAAGACGGCGGCGTTGCGCGCGCGGATCCACGGTTCCTCGGCCAGTTGCTCATGGGCGTCGACGACGGCGATCGCCTGCCGGTCGGAGAGCGGCTTCGGCAGGGATTTCGGTTGCTTCGGCGAGCGCACGGCGGAGGCGCCGGCGGCATTGGCGAGGCCCTTGCGCTCCAGATGGCGCAGGAACGAGCGCAGGCCCGCAAGGCCGCGGCCAAGCGTGCGGGCGCCCGCCCCGTCGCGGCGGCGGGCGGCGAGGAACCCGCGCAGGTCCGCCGGGCGAAGGTCGCCGATGTCCTTGAGCCGTGCGGGAGCCGCCAGATGCTGTGTCAGGAAGGCGAGGAACTGGCGGGTGTCGCGCTCGTAGGCGTCCAGCGTGTTGCCGGAAAGCCGCCGCTCGTCGGAAAGCGCGTCCAGCCAGTCCTGCCGTTCAGCGAGAAGCGCGGGATCGGCGATGATGAGAAGTTCGGTCATGCAGAGAGGATCGACGATTTGCGTTAACGTTGGCTTCACGGGCGGGATCAGGCGCTTATATAGAGCGTCGTCGTCACCAATCCGGGGGCCATCATGCTCTTGCGGTCCATGTCCGCCGAAAACTACCGTTCGCTGCGCGCAATCCGCATGGACCTCGGGCGCGTGAACCTGTTCGTCGGCGAGAACGGGGCGGGCAAGTCCAACCTCTACCGCTCGCTGCAACTGGTGCAGGCGGCGGTGCGCGGCAGTTTCGCCCATGAGATCGCGGCGGAGGGCGGCATGGCCTCGGCGCTCTGGACGGGCAGGCGGCGGGCGAACGAACCGGTGCGCATCCGCCTTGAAGCCGAACTGCTCGATGAGGACCGCGCGGTCACCTTCCGCTACCGCGTGGAGGCGGGATTGCGGCCGCCGATAAACGCCGCGGGTTTTGCCTTCGAGCCGCAGGTCAAGGCCGAGGAATTGTCGATCGAAACCGGCCGCCGGCCGGTGACCATGATGAAACGCGGCGGACCAGGCATCATGGTGCGCAGCGAGGCGGGCCGGATGGTGGAGTATCCCGAACAGGCCCTGACCTCGGAGACGGCCATCGCGCTGCTCGGCGATGCCGGCCATTATCCCGAGGTCGGTACGTTCCGCCGCGCGGTTTCGCAGTGGCGGTTCTTCCACGGTTTCCGCTCGGACCGCGATTCGGCGCTCCGTCAGCCGTGCCTTGCCGTCACAGCGCCGCTCCTTGACGAGGACGGGGCGAACATGGCGGCCGTCTTCGCAACGCTGAAATGGACGCGGGGAGATTCCGTCGATCTCGACCGCGCGGTGGCGGATGCGTTTGACGGGGCGCGGCTTTCCGTGCCGGAGCCGGAGGAATTCGCTTCCTACGGGCTGACCTTTCCGCAGTTTCCCCAGCGCGTCTTCCAGCCGCGCGAACTGTCCGACGGGCAGATCCGCTTCCTGGCGCTCGCCGCGGCCCTGCTCTCCTATCGCACGCCGCCGCTGATCGCGCTGAACGAGCCGGAGGCGAGCCTCCATCCGGACATGCTGCCGCCGCTCGCCGGGATGATCGCGCGGGCCGCCGAAGGGAGCCAGCTCTGGATCGTCACCCATTCCGAGCGGCTGGCGCAGGAGGTGGAGGCGCGCTGCGGCGTCAGGGCGAAGCGCGTCGTGCGTAACGACGGGGCGACCTGGATCGACGGCATGCGGCTGACCGGGCAAATGCCGGAGGACGACGAATGACGAGCCCGGCGGCGATCTTTGCGGTTTTCTTCGCGCGGCGGCGGAGGCATCTTCGCGGGCGATGAGCAGCGATTCGACCGACCTCTTCGGAGAGAAACTCTTTCCGCGCACCGTGCCCGTGATGGTGCCGGTGCCGACGCCCGCGCCCTATTCCTACTCCGTGCCCGAAGGCATGGCGGTGGAGCCGGGCTCGATCGTGCAGGTGCCGCTCGGGCCGCGGTTGGTGCCGGGCGTCGTCTGGGATGGCGGCGATGACGGCAAGGTCGATCCGAAGAAGCTGCGTCCCATCGAGAAGGTCTTCGACTGCCCGCCGCTCTCCCGCGAGATGCGCGACTTCCTCGACTGGGTCTCGGCCTATACCGTGACGCCGCCGGGCCTCGTCGCCCGCATGGCGCTGCGCGCGCCGACCGCCTTCGACCCCGAACCGATGATCGAGGGCCTGCGCTTCACCGGCCACCGGCCGGAGCGGCTGACGAGCGCGCGCGAGCGCGTGCTGGAACTGATCGAGGACGGCGTGCCGTGGACGCGGTCCGGCCTTGCGCATGCCTCCGGCACTTCGACGAGCGTCATCGACGGGCTGGTGAAGCAGGGCACGTTCGAGACGGTCTTCCTGCCGCCGCCGGCGGTGGTGGCCCTGCCCGATCCGGATTATGTCGCGCCGCGGCTCGAAGGGCCACAGACGGAGAGTGCGGCGGAGCTTGTCGAGAGCGTGCGCGCCGGTGGCTTCAACGTCTCGCTGATCGATGGCATTACCGGTTCGGGCAAGACGGAGGTCTATTTCGAGGCGATCGCCGAGACGCTGCGGCGAGGCAAACAGGTGCTGATCCTGCTGCCGGAAATCGCGCTGACGGCGAGTTTTTTGGAGCGTTTCCAGGATCGGTTTGGCGCCAAGCCCGCCGAATGGCATTCCGATCTCGCGCCGCGCATTCGCGAAAAAGTATGGCGGCAGGTGACGACGGGGGACGTGCGGGTGGTGGCCGGCGCGCGCTCGGCGCTGTTCCTGCCCTTCGAGAATCTCGGCCTCGTCATCGTCGATGAGGAGCATGACCCCGCCTACAAGCAGGAGGATCGCGTCTTCTACAATGCCCGCGACATGGCGGTGGTGCGCGCGCGCATCGGCGATTTCCCGGCCGTGCTCGTCTCTGCGACGCCCTCGGTCGAAAGCCGGGTCAACAGCGATGTCGGGCGCTATCGCAAGCTGCATCTGCCGACGCGCTACGGTGATGCCGCCCTTCCGGACCTGCATCTCGTCGACATGCGCCGCCATCCGCCGGCGCGCGGCGGCTTCCTCTCGCCCCTCATGCTGCGCGGCATCCAGCGTACCATCGAGAAGGGCGAGCAGGCGCTGCTCTTCCTCAATCGCCGGGGCTACGCGCCGCTGACGCTCTGCCGGGTCTGCGGCCATCGCTTCCAGTGCCCGCAATGCTCAAGCTGGCTGGTCGAACACCGCTTTCGCGGGCAGATCCAGTGCCACCATTGCGGCTATGCCGAGCGCACGCCGGAAGCCTGCCCGGAATGCGGCACCTTCGATCATCTCGCCGCCTGCGGGCCGGGGGTGGAGCGCATCGCGGAAGAGGTGGAGAAGCATTTCCCCGAGGCGCGCACCATCGTGCTCTCCTCCGATCTCATGGGCGTGAAGCGGCTGCGCCTGGAGCTGGAGGCGATCACGCGGGGCGAGGCCGATATCGTCATCGGCACGCAGCTCGTCGCCAAGGGGCACAATTTCCCGCTGATGTCGCTCGTCGGGGTGGTGGATGCGGATCTCGGGCTTGCCAACGGCGATCCGCGGGCCGCGGAGCGCACGTTCCAGCTTCTCTCGCAGGTGACGGGGCGCGCGGGGCGCGCGGGCCTGAAGAGCCACGGCCTCATCCAGACCTACCAGCCGGCCCATCCCGTCATGCAGGCCATCGTCTCGGGCGATGCGACGGCGTTCTACGACCGCGAGATCGGCGAGCGGGAAAGGGCGCTGCTGCCGCCCTTCGGCCGGCTCGCCTCGGTCATCGTCTCGGCCGACACGCGCGGCGAGGCGGAGGCGCATGCGCGGGGGCTGCGCCAGGCGGCGCCGCAGGTCTCCGGCATCTCGATCCTCGGTCCGGCGGAGGCGCCGCTGGCGCTGATCCGCGGCCGCCACCGCTTCCGCCTCCTGGTGCACGGCCGGCGCAGCAGCGACATGCAGGCCTTCCTGCGGGCCATGCTCGCCAACGGGCCGAAGGAGCGGGCCTCGCTCCAGGTCCAGCTCGACATCGACCCGCAGAGTTTTCTCTGACAGGCAGGTTCACAAAGAGTTGTGTGAATTCTTCCCGCACGCTTCTGCCTATCGCAGGCCTGTGCGATAGAGGGCGACGGGCAGGCAAGAAGAGAGGCCGAGATGGAATTCTACATCCCCACCGAGACGGGCGAGTTCCTGGCCTTTTGCGCCGCCATCGCGACGGCGCTCTTCGGTCTCTTCGCCCTCTTCGCGCCCGGCACGGCCCTGAAGCTCGCCGGGCTCCAGGTCCGGGAGGGCAGCCGGGAAGGCTATGCCTTCGCCCGCTCGGCCGGTGGTTTCCATGCGGGGCTCGCCGTCGTCGCGCTCCTGATGGCGCAGAGCTGGATCTACATGGCGATCGGCGGCGGCTTCGCGCTCGCCGCGTTCGGCCGCATCCTCTCGATGATGTCGGACGGCGCCTTCACGGCGAAGAGCCTTCTCGTTCTCGCCATCCAGGCCGTGCTCGCGGCCTTGCCGCTCGGCTATGCGTTCGGCTTCCTCTGAGCGCAAAAACCAACCTCTGAGGCCCAAAAGCAACCGAACAGAGTGCGCGCAGGCAACTTTTGCCGCGACTGTGGCCGACTTATGGCGCATTCCTGCGTCCGGCGTGTTGCGAGTCCCGGTTTCGTATGCTAGACGAACCGCGAAATTCAGAGAAAGCGGGCGCAAAAGCCTGTGCGCACTGAAGATTACCGCAACGATTTCAAGTTGTTAGGACCGTAGCTCCGCTACTGCCCTGTCTCTTGAATGAAAAGAAGAGAAGCTTGTGCCCGTGGCAGACACATCCCAGCTTGTTTCCGGTGTTGCAGAAAGATACGCGTCTTCGCTTTTCGACCTCGCTCAGGAAGCCGGTTCGGCTGACAGTGTCGGTGCCGATCTTGCCCGTTTCCAGGCGATGATCGACGAAAGCGACGACCTGAAGCGGCTGATCGTCAGCCCCGTCTTCTCCGCCGAAGATCAGACCAAGGCCATCGCCGCCGTCGCGGAGAAGGCCGGCATCACGGGCCTCGTCGCAAACTTCCTCAAGGTCGTCGCGTCGAACCGCCGCCTCTTCGCCGTTCCCGGCATGATCAAGGCATACCGCGCCATCGCGGCCCGCGCCCGCGGCGAAATCACGGCCGACGTCACCTCGGCCCATGCGCTGACCGCGGCGCAGGAAGCAGAATTGAAGGCGGCGCTGAAAGGCGTCACCGGCAAAGACGTGGCGATCGCCGTCACCGTCGACCCGTCCATTCTCGGTGGTCTGATCGTCAAGGTGGGATCGCGCCAGATCGACACGTCCCTTCGCACCAAACTCTCTACTCTTAAGCTTGCACTGAAAGAGGTCGGCTGATGGATATCCGCGCCGCGGAAATTTCCGCAATTCTCAAAGATCAGATCAAAAACTTCGGCAAAGAGGCGGAAGTCTCGGAAGTCGGCCAGGTGCTCTCCGTCGGTGACGGCATCGCCCGCGTCTACGGCCTCGACAATGTCCAGGCCGGCGAAATGGTGGAGTTCCCCGGCGGCATCCGCGGCATGGCGCTGAACCTGGAAAGCGACAATGTCGGCGTCGTTATCTTCGGTTCCGACCGTGACATCAAGGAAGGCGACACCGTCAAGCGCACCGGCGCCATCGTGGACGTGCCGGTCGGTCCGGAACTGCTCGGCCGCGTCGTCGACGCGCTCGGCAACCCGATCGACGGCAAGGGCCCGATCAATGCCAAGCAGCGCGCCCGCGTCGACGTCAAGGCTCCCGGCATCATTCCGCGCAAGTCGGTGCATGAGCCGATGTCGACCGGCCTCAAGGCCATCGACGCCCTCATCCCGGTCGGCCGCGGCCAGCGCGAGCTCGTCATCGGCGACCGCCAGACCGGCAAGACCGCCATTATCCTGGACACGATCCTGAACCAGAAGGCGATCCACGACAACGGTCCGGACGGCGACAAGCTGTACTGCGTCTACGTCGCCATCGGCCAGAAGCGTTCGACCGTCGCCCAGTTCGTGAAGGTCCTCGAAGAGCGCGGCGCTCTCCAGTACTCGATCATCGTCGCTGCAACGGCTTCCGACCCGGCGCCGATGCAGTATCTCGCACCCTTCGCCGGCTGCGCGATGGGCGAATACTTCCGCGACAACGGCAAGCACGCCCTCATCGGCTACGACGACCTTTCCAAACAGGCCGTCTCCTACCGCCAGATGTCGCTCCTGCTGCGCCGCCCGCCGGGCCGCGAAGCCTATCCGGGCGACGTCTTCTACCTGCATTCGCGCCTGCTGGAACGCGCTGCAAAGCTCAACGACGAGATGGGCGCCGGCTCGCTGACGGCTCTGCCGGTCATCGAGACGCAGGGCAACGACGTTTCGGCGTTCATCCCGACCAACGTGATCTCGATCACCGACGGCCAGATCTTCCTTGAAACGGACCTGTTCTACCAGGGTATCCGCCCGGCCGTGAACGTCGGCCTGTCGGTTTCCCGCGTCGGCTCCTCCGCCCAGATCAAGGCGATGAAGCAGGTCGCCGGCTCGATCAAGGGCGAGCTTGCCCAGTACCGCGAAATGGCAGCCTTCGCCCAGTTCGGCTCGGACCTCGACGCCGCGACGCAGCGCCTGCTGAACCGCGGCGCGCGCCTGACCGAACTCCTGAAGCAGCCGCAGTTCTCGCCGCTGAAGACGGAAGAGCAGGTTGTCGTAATCTTCGCCGGCGTCAACGGCTACCTCGACAAGCTGCCGGTCGCTTCAGTCGGCAAGTTCGAGCAGGGCCTGCTCGGCTACATGCGCTCCGAGGGCAAGGCGATCCTCGACACGATCCGCGCCGAAAAGGCGATCAGCGACGACACCAAGGGCAAGCTCAAGGCTGCTCTCGATGCCTTCGCCAAGAGCTTCGGCTGAGACCTAACGGTTCGAGCCCTGCGCGCCGACGGCGCGCAGGCAGCCCGGGAACTTTGATTGACGCATGATCCGCCCAGAGGACTTTCTGGGAGAGCATGTTACAGGACGGAAAACGGATGCCTTCACTTAAGGATCTGAAAAACCGGATCGCCTCCGTCAAGGCGACGCAGAAGATCACCAAGGCGATGAAAATGGTCGCCGCGGCGAAGCTTCGGCGCGCCCAGGAAGCGGCCGAGGCCGCCCGGCCCTATTCGCAGCGCATGAGCGCCGTTCTCGCCAACATCGCCCAGGCCGTCGGCCAGGACGATTCGGCGCCGCGCCTGATGACCGGCACGGGCAAGGACCAGGTTCATCTGCTCGTCGTCTGCACGGCCGAACGCGGCCTTTGCGGCGGCTTCAACTCGCAGATCGCGCGTCTGGCGCGTGACCATACCCGCAAGCTTCTGGCGAGCGGCAAGACGGTCAAGATCATCTGCGTCGGCAAGAAGGGTTTCGATATCCTGCGGCGCGAATACGCTTCGCTGATCATCGACCGCGTCGACCTGCGTGAGGTCAAGCGCATCAACTTCGCCAATGCAGACCAGGTCGGCCGCAAGGTCATCGGCCTGTTCGAAAAGGGCGAGTTCGACGTCTGCACGCTGTTCTATTCCGAGTTCAAGTCGGTCATTTCGCAGATCCCGACCGCGCTCCAGCTCGTTCCGGCCTCCGCTCCCGCGGTTGTCGCCGAGACGACGGGTGCCAGCGCGATCTACGACTACGAGCCGGATGCTGGCGCGATCCTCGGGGATCTCATCCCGCGCAACATTTCCGTCCAGATCTTCCGGGCCCTGCTCGAGAACGTCGCCGGCGAAATGGGTGCCAAGATGAGCGCCATGGACAACGCGACCCGCAATGCCGGTGAGATGATCAACAAGCTGACGCTTTCCTACAACCGTCAGCGCCAGGCTCAGATCACCAAGGAACTCATCGAAATCATCTCGGGCGCCGAAGCGCTCTAAGGACCAGGACAAAGAGGGTAAGATACATGGCTAAGGCAGCTACCCCGAAGGAAACCGTAGCGGAAAAGAAGCCCGCTGCTCGCAAGCCGGCAACCAAGACGGCTGCTGCGACGAAGGATGCGGCTCCGGCCGCTTTCGTCGCCACCGGTCGCGTGACCCAGGTCATCGGCGCCGTCGTCGACGTCGCCTTCGAAGGCGACCTGCCGCAGATCCTGAACGCGCTGGAAACCGACAACAACGGCAACCGCCTCGTTCTCGAAGTCGCCCAGCACCTCGGTGAAAACACCGTTCGCACGATCGCCATGGACTCGACCGAAGGTCTCGTCCGCGGCCAGCCGGTCGCCGACACGGGCGCCCCGATCACCGTTCCGGTCGGCCCGGAAACGCTCGGCCGCATCATGAACGTCATCGGCGAGCCCGTCGACGAAGCCGGCCCGCTGGTCACCTCCGGCCGCCGCGCCATCCACCAGGACGCACCGGCCTATGTCGAGCAGTCCACGGAAGCGCAGATCCTCGTCACCGGCATCAAGGTCGTCGACCTGCTCGCGCCCTACGCGAAGGGCGGCAAGATCGGCCTCTTCGGCGGCGCAGGCGTCGGCAAGACCGTTCTCATCATGGAACTGATCAACAACGTCGCCAAGGCGCACGGTGGTTACTCGGTGTTCGCCGGCGTGGGTGAACGCACCCGCGAAGGCAACGACCTCTACCACGAAATGATCGAATCCGGCGTGAACAAGCACGGCGGCGGCGAAGGCTCCAAGGCCGCGCTCGTCTACGGCCAGATGAACGAACCGCCGGGCGCCCGCGCCCGCGTCGCCCTGACGGGCCTGACGATCGCCGAAGACTTCCGCGACAAGGGCCAGGACGTTCTGTTCTTCGTCGACAATATCTTCCGCTTCACGCAGGCCGGTTCCGAAGTGTCGGCTCTGCTCGGCCGTATCCCGTCGGCCGTGGGCTATCAGCCGACGCTCGCAACCGACATGGGCCAGATGCAGGAACGCATCACCACCACGACCAAGGGCTCGATCACCTCGGTCCAGGCTATCTACGTTCCCGCCGACGACTTGACCGACCCCGCGCCGGCAACCTCGTTCGCCCACCTCGACGCAACGACGGTTCTGTCGCGCTCGATCGCCGAAAAGGGCATCTACCCGGCCGTGGACCCGCTCGACTCGACCTCGCGCATGCTCGACCCGATCGTCGTCGGCGAAGAGCACTACGACGTCGCCCGCAAGGTCCAGACGACCCTGCAGCGCTACAAGGCTCTCCAGGACATCATCGCCATCCTCGGCATGGACGAACTGTCGGAAGACGACAAGCTGGCCGTCGCCCGCGCCCGCAAGATCGAGCGCTTCCTGTCGCAGCCGTTCTTCGTGGCCGAAGTCTTCACCGGCTCGCCGGGCAAGCTCGTCGCGCTCGAAGACACGATCAAGGGCTTCAAGGGCCTCGTCAACGGCGACTACGACCATCTTCCGGAAGCCGCCTTCTACATGGTCGGCTCCATGGAAGAAGCCGTCGAAAAGGCCAAGAAGCTGGCCGCCGAAGCCGCTTGATGAATTCGGGCGCCCTTCGCGGGCGCCCGTTCCTGCCGGACGACATCAGAAGAAGTGAATGGTCATGGCCGACAATTTCAACTTTGAACTCGTTTCCCCCGAGCGCCTGCTGGTTTCCGGCAGCGTCAGCGAGGTCGTCATCCCGGCGACCGAGGGCGAGATGACCGTCATGGCCAACCACGCGCCGACCATGACGACGATCAAGCCGGGCGTCGTCACCGTGAAGTTCGCGGACGGCAAGAAGGACCGCTACGTGGTCTTCGGCGGTTTCGCCGACATCATCCCGACCGGCTGCACGCTGCTGGCCGAATCGGCCGTGCATGTCGACGACTTCAAGAGCGACGACATCGTTCGCCGCATCGAAGCTGCGCGCGGCGAACTGGCGCATGCCAAGTCGGACGACCAGAAGTTCGGCATCGAGACGTATCTCGCCGAACTCACCACGCTGCAGGGCATCGTCGTGCCCGTCTGATCGCGGCGCTCGCTTTCGCCCTTCGAACCCGCCGTCTCCGGCGGGTTTTTTATTGTCCGCAATTTGTCCTTTTGGCGGAGGGTCTTCTTTACCCTGTCCGAAACAAGGCGTACCTGACCGAAACGTCAGCTTGTCTTCATTTGCTGTTTCTTTACGACGCTGGATGAGAGTGGCGCGCAAGGGTGCGCCATGAGGGCGAACCATCGCATCAGGATGAGCAGGATGAGCAGCAAGATCGTACCCGTCATCATGGCCGGCGGAAAGGGCACGCGCCTCTGGCCGCTGTCGCGCGCCTCCGCGCCCAAACAGTTCCTGGAATTCCTCGGCGAAACCACGCTCTTCCAGAAGACGCTGTCGCGCGTGGCCGATGCGGTGCTCTACGCGGCGCCGGTCGTGGTCACCAACAGCGATTTCCGCTTCCTCGTCGCCGAGCAGGCCCGCGCCGCCGGCGTCGCACTCGCCTCGATCCTGCTGGAGCCCGTCGCCCGCAATACGGCGCCGGCGCTTGCGGCGGCCGCGACCTTCGTCGCGCGTCTTCACGGCGACGATGCGATCATGCAGGTGCTCGCCTCCGACCACGAGATCGACGCCGACGCCACCTATTTCGATTGCATCGCCAGGGCGGCGGCGGCTGCACGATCCGGCCGCCTCGTCACCTTCGGCATCACGCCGAGCGAGCCGGCGACCGGCTACGGCTATATAGAGACCGGCGAGGATCTCGGCAACGGCGCCAATGCGGTGCGCCGCTTCGTGGAGAAGCCGGACCACATGCGGGCGACGGCCATGCTGGCTGCGGGCGGCTACCTCTGGAATTCCGGCATGTTCATGCTGCCCGTCGGGCTTTTCCTGCGCGAGCTTCGGCAGTATGCGCCTGCCGTGCTGGAGGCGGCCGCGGAGGCCGTCGCCAAGGCGCAGCACGACCTCGATTTCGAACGGCTCGACGAGGCCGCCTTTTCGCGCGCGCCGGATATCTCCGTCGACTATGCCATTTTCGAGAAGACGCCGATCGCCGCCGTCGTGCCCTCGCCCATCACCTGGTCCGATCTCGGCAGCTGGGATTCCGTGTGGAAGACCGGCTGGCAGGATGAGGCGGGCAATGTTGTCGACGGCAGCACGACCGTGCTCGACACGCGCAATTCGCTGGTCATCTCGCGGGACATCCATGTCGCCGTGCAGGGCCTCGACAATGTCGCCGTCATCGCCAGCGAGGACGCGGTCTATGTCGGGCGCATGGAGGACAGCCAGAATGTCGGCAAGCTGGTCAAGCATCTTGCCAGCCTGCCGAAGACGGCGAAGCTGACCGAGACGCACCCGACCTCCTACCGGCCCTGGGGCGGTTACACCTCGGTGCTGAACGGCGAGCGATTCCAGGTCAAGCGCCTGTTCGTGACGCCCGGCAAGCGGCTGTCGCTGCAAAAGCACCATCATCGCTCCGAACACTGGATCGTCGTGCGGGGCACGGCCGAGGTGACGATCGGCGACAGGACGATCCCGCTGCGCGAGAACGAATCCGTCTATATCCCGCAGGGCGAGGTGCACCGCCTCGCCAATCCGGGCAAGATCCTGCTCGAACTGATCGAGGTGCAGACCGGCTCCTATCTCGGCGAGGATGACATCATCCGGATCGAGGACGAGTTCGGGCGGGGTTAAACCAGGTCCGCGCCCGCAAGGGTCACCCTGAGGGCGGTCAGGCGGCCGGTGGCGTAGCAGGTCGTGTCGATGCAGATGCGCCCCTTGCCGAAGACCGGATCACGTCCCGCGGTATGGCCGTGGATGACGGTCAGCGGCAGGCCGGGGCCTTCGCTGAGGAAGGGCTCGCGGATCCAGATCAGGTCGTGGTCCTCCTGCCGGGCGAGTGGAACGCCCGGCATGATGCCGGCATGGACGAAAAGCCGGTCGCCGCTCGAAACCGCGATCGGCATGGCCTGCAGGAAATCGACATGGTGTTGCGGCACCGCCCGGCGCAGGGCCGCGCCGAGCGCGTGCATCGCCTCGTCGCGGTCGGGATAGGACGCAAGGTCCAGCCCGTAGGAGCGCAGCGTCGCGTCGCCGCCGTAATCCAGCCACCGCAGGTGCTGGTGCGGATTGAAGATGAATTTCAGGAACGTGTCGTCATGATTGCCGCACAGCGCCATGCGCTCGATGCCGTCGCCGTGGTCGGGTGTCGCCAGGTGCTCGATCACCGCCCGGGACGCCGGGCCGCGATCGACATAATCGCCGAGATAGAGGATGAGCGGTCGCTCGGCCATGCACGACGCGGCATCCGCGCGAATGCGCTCCTCCAGCGCCAGCAGGGCGTCGAGGCAACCATGCACGTCGCCGATAGCGTAGATGAGCGGGCGGTCGGCGGCAAGCGTGAGGCGCTGGCGAAGCATGGGCTGGGCAGGAAGGGTCATGGACCTGTCATAGCCGGGACGGGCCGGGGAGGGAACCGGCAAAGTGGCGCGTCACCGTCAGCGCCGCCGCCCCGGCGGGCATCGCCCGAGGGCGCGGCATGCCGCATCGATCCAGATACCGGCCTTTTCCCGCATGGCGTCCCGCTGGATGCCGGCCAGCCGCGGCGTGGCGGCCGAGGCCGCGCCGCGCGCGACGAGCGTTTCGGCAAGATCCCTGCCGCCGGCCGCGCAGGTGAGGAAGGATACGCCGGCGAACCGTATATCCTCCTCGCAAGTCAGGCGCCTGCCGGCGATCAGCCGCTTGAGGGCGATGCGCGCCTGCTGGCCGCAGACGGCGACCGTGCCCGCGGCATCGCGGCAGAACCGCTTCGGATCGACCGGCACGGCATCCGTCAAAATGTAGAGCCGGCCGCGGTCCTTGAAGGAGGCGCTGTCGAAGACGGTGACGCGGACCGTGGGGTGAAGGCGTAGCGGCAGCACGATCGGCTCGACGGCCAGCCGTTCATAGCCCTGCGTCTTCCTGTCGACGCGCATCGGCTTGTCGGTCCAGATCGGGTCGTCCGAGGCCGGGCCTAGCTCAAGCCCGGCAGCGGGGGCGACGGTCGCCGAAAGAAGGAGCAGGAGGAGGGCGGGCGCCCGTGTCCATCGTCTCCGCCTTGCGGGTCCCTTCATGGCAAACTCCCTTTTCCCGTGCGTCACAGCTTGTCCGACAGCGGCAGCCAGCCGCTGCGGTCGAAGTAATCCGGCAGGTAGGACCCGCGGTTTCTCGTGCGATCCGGCGTGATGATGAAATTGTAGCGCGGCGTCTCGCCGAACTCCTTCTTGAGCTGGATGCGGTTGCCGAAGCGGATGATGTCGAATTCCCGGAGGGCGCGGATATTCGCGAAGATGTCGGGCGCCTCTTTCCAGCGTACCTCGTCGAGGAAGACCTCGGTGGCCGCGATGACGGCGTCCGTCACGCGGTTCTGCGTTGCCGCGTTCTCGATGTTGAGCTTGATGCGGAAGGAGGAGACGCGGGTTTCCGCATTGCCCCGGATCGACAGGAAGGCGGAGGAGGGCGTGTTCGCGCCATCGCCCGCGTGGGGGAATTCCCGGTAGGACTGGCACTCCCAGCTTTGCCGATCGAGCAGCCCGGCCTTCCAGCCCGCCGTTTCGAAACCGCCGCGACGGAGCGCCTCGCAGAGCATTTCCGGCGCCTTGCGGATGGTGCGGACGAATTGGGTCTGCGTCGGCGTGACGGGGGTCAGCAGCCGTTCCGAGATGAGGCCCTTCGGGCGCGGCAGGCGGTTGCCCTTCAGCTCGTAGGGCCGGAGTTGGCGTGCATGGGGCGCCACGGTGAGCGGATCGTAGCCGAAATGGGCGAGCAGCCGGTTGAGATTGCGGTTGCCGTTGGCCAGGAGCACGGTCGCGACGATCGCTCCGAGCAGCACGATGGCCAACAGCCCGAAGACAACCAAGCCGGATCTGCCTTGCTTCCGCTCCGTCATGCCGAACCGCGCTGTTGCCCGTGTCGATGCGATGGGCCGCATCCATCGATCTCCCGCTCCTGATAGGCTACTCCCCGGGTGCCTGCAAGCGCGCGGGTCTATGGTGCGATACGGCTGGCGAGCAGGCTGTCATGGAGCCGGAGGGCTTCGGGCGGCGCGGTGCGGAATTTCGGCAGGCCAAGATGGTAGCCGTAGCCGGTGACGAGATGCGCCGCCCCGAGCTTTACCAGCGTGCCGTCGGCAAGCGGGGCGGCAAGGAGGTCGAGGCTGCCGAGCGCCACGCCGTCGCCGTTGAGGGCGGCGTCGATGGCGAGCGCATAGGTGGAGAAGGTAAGGTGCGGCCGCGGCGGCGCCTTGCGGAACGCCTGCGGCGCGACCCTTTCCAGCCAGGGGCGGAAGGAGATCCAGTTGGCGTTGAAGCGCTCGTAGTCGATGAGGTCGAGGCCGGTGAGGTCGCCCGGCATGACGGCGGCGGCATCGAGGCCCTTGCGGGCGATGTAGTCCGGCGAGGCCACGGGGGCGAGCGTCTCGGCAAGCAACGGCGTCAGCGCCCAGCGGGGGTGTTCCCCGGCACTGTAGAGGATGACGAGGTCGTTGTTCTCCGAGGCAAGGTCGGCCGGGCTGTCCGACGTGACAAGGCGCAGCGCGACGTCGGGATTGTCGCGGGAGAAATCGCGCAGGCGCGGGCCGAGCCAGAGATGGGAGACCGAACCGCTGGCGGCGAGCGATATGCTCTGTCCCGCCCCGCTGCGGAACGGCTCCAGGCTTTCCTCTAGATAATCGAGCGAGGCGCGCACGCGCTGGAACAGCCGTTCGCCGCGCGGCGTCAGCGCCAGGTTCTTGCCGCTGCGGGTGAAGAGCTGCGTGCCGAGATGGTCCTCCAGCCCCTTGATGCGCCGGCTGACGGCGGCCTGGGTGATGTTCAGCTCTCGCCCGGCGCGCGAGAAGTTCATGTGCCGGCAGGCGGCGTCGAAGACGCGGAAGGCTTCAAGGGGGATATGGGCGAGCAGGGCATCCTTCATGATCTGAAGTTATCAAAAAGGCCGAAAAATCCAAGGATTTGAAAATCTGAAATCGTGATGCACGGTTCGGGAAATCCGTTCGGGAGGTTCCGTGCAGTTCACAACGTCTTTCGTGCCCGAGATCCGCTTCGGCGAAGGCGTCCACGACACCATCGCCGCATCCGCCCATGCGCTCGGCGCGCGCTCGGTGCTCGTCGTCATCGACGGCTTCCTTGCCGCAAGCGGGCTCGGCGAGCGCCTCGCCGCCCGGTTCGCGGCAGAAGGCGTGGCGGCGGATTTCTTCTCCGGCTTTGCGGGCGAGCCGAAGCTCGACGCCGTGGAGGCCGCCACGGCCGCCGCCCGCAGCCGGGACCTCGTGGTCGGCCTCGGCGGCGGCTCGGCGCTCGATATCGCCAAGATCGCGGCCTGCGTGGCGGCGGGCGCGGAAGGCCCGATGCACTATGCGCTGGCCGCCAATCCGCTGCCGAAAGCGCCCCTGAAGAAGATCCTGGTGCCGACCACCGCCGGCACCGGATCGGAAACGTCGGCGACGACCATCTTCACCGGGCCGGAAGGCAGGAAGTTGTGGATCTGGGGGCCCGAGACCAAGACGGACCTCGTTCTGCTCGACCCGGGCCTGACCGTGACGCTCCCGCCAAACCTCACCGCCTGGTGCGGCCTCGACGCCTTCGTCCATGCCTTCGAGGCGGCGACCAACCGCAACGCCCATGCCGGCGCCGCGCTCTATGCCCATGCCGCCCTCGGCCTTCTCGCGGACGCGCTGGAAACGGCGGTGAACAATCCCATGGACAGCAACGCGCGCGGAAAAATGCTGCTCGGCGCCTGCTATGCCGGCATCGCGATCGACAATTGCGGCACGGCGATCGCCCATACGATCAGCCATGCGCTCGCCGGCCTTGCGCCGGTGCATCACGGGCTCGCCACGGCGCTCGGCTTCGAGGCGACGCTCGGCTGGCTCGTCGAGGCCGATACGGCCGATCTTGCCGCGGCGGCGCGGGCCTGCGGCCTGCAGGACCCGGCGATGCTGCCCGGTTTCGTCGCCGACCTGATGGATCGCTGCGGCATCGTGCGCGCCCTGCCGGCGGCCTTTTCCGCCTTCACGGCCGAAGACCTCGCCCGTGAAATGCGTGCGCCGGAGAACCAGCCGATGCGCCGCTCGACGATCCGGACGGTGACCGACGCCGATATCGATGCCTTCGCCGCCAGCATGATGGCCCTGCCCCGGACGCTTTGAGGACGATCATGACCGAACAGCACAGCCGCGCCTATTGGGAAGACCGCCTTGACGGCCTCTCGCTTGCCTGCGGACATTTCATCGATGGCGGGGTGCAGCCTGCCGCATCCGGCCGGACCTTCACCCGCACGCGGCCGATGGACGGCCAGCCCGGCGCCGTGCTGGCGCGCGGCGATGCGGCCGATGTCGACCGCGCCGTGGCCGCCGCCCGCGCAGCATTCGCGAGCGGCGTGTGGCGTGGCAAGGAGCCTCAGGAGAAGAAGCGGATCATGCTGCGCTGGGCGGAACTGATCCGCGCCCACGGCGAGGAGCTTGCGCTTCTCGAAACGCTCGACGTCGGCAAGCCGGTGCAGGCTTCGCTCGGCGTCGACGTGCGCCTGTGCGCCGACGGCATCCAGTATTACGGCGAGATGATCGACAAGATGTATGACGAGATCGCGCCGACCGGGCCGAAGGCGCGTGCCCTCGTCCGCAAGGTGCCGCTCGGCGTCGTCGCGGCGATCACGCCGTGGAACTATCCGATGATCATCGACGCCTGGAAGCTCGGACCGGCGATCGCGGCCGGCAATTGCGTGGTGCTGAAGCCGGCCGAGCAATCCTCGCTCTCGGCGCTGCGGCTCGCCGAGCTTGCCGTTAAGGCGGGCCTGCCTGCCGGCGTCCTCAACGTCGTCACGGGTTTCGGCGAGGAAGTCGGCAAGCCGCTCGCACTCCATGGCGATGTCGACATGGTCGCCTTCACCGGCTCGACCGAGGTGGGCAAGCTGATCATGGGTTATGC
This sequence comes from Shinella sp. S4-D37, assembly GCF_040812195.1. NCBI lineage: Bacteria > Pseudomonadati > Pseudomonadota > Alphaproteobacteria > Hyphomicrobiales > Rhizobiaceae > Shinella > Shinella sp. S4-D37. The sequence goes on from NZ_JBFNXL010000005.1 coordinate 74,071, forward strand.
CGCCCAGTCGAACCTCAAGCGCGTGGCGCTGGAACTCGGCGGCAAGTCGCCGCTCGTCGTCTTCGCCGATGCCGATCTCGACGCGGCGGCGAGCGCGGCCGCCTGGGGCTGCTTCTACAATTCCGGTGAGACCTGCCATGCCGCGACCCGCCTTCTCGTGCAGCGCCCGGTGCAGGACGCGCTGCTCGAAAAGATCGAGGCGGTGGTGAGCCGGGAGATCGTGCTGGCCCATCCCTTCGAGCCCTCGTCGCAGATCGGCGCGTTGATCGAGGCGGAGCATATGGACAAGGTCCTCGGCCTCGTCGCGGCAGGCGAAAAGGACGGCGGGCGCCGCGTCTTCGGCGCGCAGCGCGTCTTGTCTGAGACAGGCGGGTACTATGTCTCGCCGGGTGTCATCACGGATGTGACGAACGACATGCGCATCGCCCGGCAGGAGATCTTCGGTCCCGTGCTTGCGGCCATCGCCTTCGACACGGAGGAGGAAGCGCTCGCCATCGCCAACGACACCATCTACGGGCTTGCCGGCGCCGTCTTCACCCGCGACATGGACCGGGCGCACCGCTTCTCCGAAGGCATCCATGCCGGCACGGTCTGGATCAATACCTACGACATGTCGAATTTCGCGACGCCCTTCGGCGGCTTCAAGCAATCCGGCTTCGGCCGCGACCGCTCGGTGCATGCGATCGACAAATATTGCGATTACAAGACGATCTGGCAGCAGTTCGGTTGATTGAATTCCACGGGAGGGGCGCATGAGCAGGATCGTTTCCATCGGCATCAGCCATCACCGGCTGCCGCTCGATCCGCCGTTCAAGGCGAGCTGGGACGGGCGACCGCGCAGCCATTTCGACGCAACGATCGTGCGCGTGCGCGACGAGGAGGGCCGCGAAGGCATCGGCTCCGGCGACCTGATGAAGGGGTTCGAGGGCCATGAGGACCTGTTCATCGGGCAGGACCCGCGCCGTCTCGAACGGCATTACGAGGTGCTCTCGCACATCAATTTCCACTATGGCCGCTGCTGGCCGCTCGATCTGGCGCTGTGGGACCTCGCGGGCAAGGTGACGGGCGAGCCGGTCTGGCGCATGCTGGGCGGCCGCGCCGACCGGGTGCGGCTCTACGCGTCTTCCGGCGTGCTGCGCGAGCCCGCCGCCATGGCAGACCAGGCCGAGCGCTATAGCGCGGAGGGCTTTCCGGCGATGAAGGTGCGGTTCTCCTCCTCCGCCGGCGGGCGCAACGGCTGGCGCGAGGACGTGAAGGCGCTGGAGGCGATCCGTGCGCGCGTCGGCGACCGGCTGGAGCTGATGGTCGACTGCAACCAGGGTTGGCGCATGCCCTGGGACACCACGCTCTCCTGGACCTTCAAGGATGCGCTCGTCGTGGCGCGCGAGCTGGAACGGCTCGGCGTCTACTGGATGGAGGAGCCGCTGCACCGCTCCGACCGCAAGGGCATGAAGGCGTTGAAAGAGGCGACGAGCGTGCGCATCGCGGGCGGGGAGATGACGCGCGAACTCTACGAGTTCCGCGATATCATCGAGGAGCGCGCCTTCGACGTGATCCAGCCGGACGTGGCGCTGGTCGGCGGCATCACGGGATGCCGGCGGCTTGCCTTCCAGGCGCGCGAGGCCGGCGTCGCCTTCACCCCGCATTCCTGGACGAACGGCATCGGCGTGCTCGCCAATGCGCATCTGACGGCGGGGGCGGGCGACGCGCCCTTCCTCGAATATCCCTATGACGGGCCGGAATGGAGCGAGGCGCGCCGTGACTATCCGCTGCAGGCGCCGCTGCGGCACGAGGGCGGCTGGCTGGTACTGGGCGAAACGCCCGGCCTCGGCGTGGTTCTCGACGAGGACCGGCTTCGCGCGACGCGGCTCGGCTGAGCCGCTTCACTTCGTCTCCCTGAGCATTCGACCCTTGACATCCGCCCCGGGGAGGCCGACTTCACGGAGGACACGGACGCGAAGGAGACGAGCCATGAGCGAGGCAGCCCGCACGACGATCGACCAGGCGGAAGTCGACCGCTTCTCGGCGATGGCGGCCGAGTGGTGGGATCCGACCGGGAAATTCCGGCCCTTGCACAAGTTCAATCCGGTCCGCCTCACCTATGTGCGCGATCTCGTTTCCGCCCAGTTCGGTCGCGACCCCGCGGTGCATCGCCCGCTGGAGGGCCTGCGCATCCTTGACATCGGCTGCGGCGGCGGCCTGCTCGCCGAGCCGATGGCGCGCATGGGGGCGGATGTGCTCGGTGCGGATGCCTCGGAAAAGAACATCGGCATCGCCAAGGCCCATGCGGCGGGCAGCGGCGTTCCGGTCGATTACCGCGCCGTGACCGCCGAGGCGCTGACGGAAGCCGGCGAGACCTTCGACGTCGTGCTCAACATGGAAGTGGTCGAGCACGTCTCCGACGTCGATTTCTTCCTCACCACCTGCGCCTCCATGGTGCGTCCCGGCGGCATGATGTTCGTCGCCACGATCAACCGCACGCTGAAGGCGGCGGCGCTGGCGATCTTCGCGGCGGAAAACGTGCTGCGCTGGCTGCCGCGCGGCACCCATCAGTATGAAAAACTGGTGCGTCCGGAAGAGATCGAGAAGCCGCTGGCGGCGTCGGGGCTGACGGTGACCGATCGCACCGGCGTGTTCTTCAACCCGCTCTCCAACCAGTGGAACCTGTCGAAGGACATGGATGTGAACTACATGATGGTGGCGCGCCGCGCCTCTGCCTGAATCACGCCTTCAGCGTCTTCGCAACGGCCAAAAGGTCTTCCTGCCCGGCCGCGTTGCGCGCGGCGATCGCCTTCACGCTCTCGCGATCGGCGGCGATGGCGCGGCCGTCTGGGCAGAAGGGCGTCTTGAAGGTGAAGGCGCAGGGCGTCGGGCCGTGATCGGCAAGATGCTCCAGCCGCTCGGCGCCATCGGTCCAGAGGGGCCGGTCGCCTTCCGCCACCCACCAGAGCACGAGGGCGGGCCAGGCCTGCCGCTGGTTCCAGTTGCGGGCGTGTTTCAGCGCGTCGGCATGGACGCCGTTATAGGTGAAGGCCATCAGCGCCTCCAGCCCGCTCCATAGCGAGAGCGAGGAAGGGGCATCGGCAAAGCCGCTGCCGGCGATGAAGCGGGGATAGACCTTCTCGCCCCAGCTCTCCGGTCCCGGCTCGCCATCATAGCCGGACCGGCCGATGAAGCCCTCCGCCCGGTTCGCCGCCTCGAAATTCAGCGGCTCGCGCAGGCGGAAGCCTTCGACGCGCGGGCTTTCGTAGTCATCGACATGCAGGCCGAAATTGTAGATCGCGAGATGGTGGCCGCGCATCAATTGGTTTCGTCGGGCAGGACGGGAAGCGGCGCGACCTCGACGCCTTCCTCCAGGAGGTCGCGCACCTCTTCCGCGGAGGCCCGGCCGATCAGGCCGCGCTGTTCGGCCTCGCCATAGTGGATCTTGCGTGCTTCTTCGGGAAAACGCTCGCCGACATCCTCCGAATTGGCACGGATGGTCGAGACGATCTCCCGAAGCTTGCTCATCATCTCCTTCTGGCCGGCCTGCACGACCATTTCCTGGCGGCGCTCCTTCTTGCTGGCGGTCGAGACGGAGGGCGCCATCAGGCGCTTGGCGATGTGGGCGGAGCCGCAGGTGGGACAGGAGACGAGCGCCCGCTTCTGCTGGCGGTCGAAATCGTCCGCCGAGCCGAACCACCCTTCGAAGGCGTGCCCGTTGTCACAGGAGAGCTCGTAGCGGATCAAGCGGCAACGCCTCCCTTCGCAGGCGCCTTCGCCGTTTCCAGCGTGAAGGCGCGCCCGTTGCGCAGGTTGGGGATCTTGTCACGCGCGGCCTTGACGGCGGCGGTGTCGACTTCGGCGAGCACGATGGCCTCGCCCGTGCCGCCGGCGCCGGCGAGGATGCGGCCCCAGGGGTCGACGATCATGGAATGGCCGAAGGTCTCGCGGCCGTCCTCGTGCACGCCGGCCTGCGCGGCGGCGGCGATGTAGACCCCGTTCTCGATGGCGCGGGCACGCAGCAGCGTTTCCCAGTGCGCTTCGCCCGTCTGGCGCGTGAAGGCGGCGGGAACGGAGATGATCTCGGCCCCGGCCTGTGCCTGGACCTTGAAGAGTTCGGGGAAGCGCACGTCGTAGCAGATAGCGAAGCCGAGCCGTGCGAAGGGAAGGTCGGCCATGCGCGCGACGGCACCCGGCGAATAGACCGCGCTCTCGCGCCAGCTCTCGCCATTGTCGAGGTCGACGTCGAACATGTGGATCTTGTCGTAGGTGCAGATCCGCCCGCCGTCGGGGCCGAACAGGAAGCCGCGGTTGGCGACCTTGCCGTCGGAAAGTGCGATGGCCGTGGAGCCGACATGCACATGGATGGAGAGTTCGGCGGCAAGGTCGGCCGCGGCAGCGACCACGAGGTCATCCGCCTCCGTGCGCAGGATGGCGCGCAGCCCCGCCCGGTCGCGCTGCAGCGCGCCGGTCATTTCCGGCGTCTGGACATAAACCGCGCCCTTGGCGGCCGCCTCGCGCACGAGGCGCCGCATCGTCTCCACGTTGCGGACGGGATCGGTCCCGGAGCACATCTGGAGGGCGGCGATCGTGACGGTCATGGGAGCGTCCTCAGGCTGCGAGCAGGGCGTCGAGTTCGCCGGCGCGCTCCAGGGCGTGCAGGTCGTCGCAGCCGCCGACATGGCGTTCGTCGATGAAGATCTGCGGGAAGGTACTGCGGCCGTTGGCGCGCGCGATCATCTCCTGGCGGATCTCCGGCGCGTGGGTCGCGTCGTGTTCCTGATAGGTCACGCCCTTGGTTTCGAGAAGTTTCTTGGCGGCGCTGCAATAGCCGCAGAACTGACGCGTATAGATGACGACCGAAGCCATATTCTCCTGCTCCAAAGCTTGGAAAACCTAGTCTTCATATAGGTCCGGGAAGCGCCCTTGCAAAGGTCAAAACGGTGACGTCGGTGGCCCCGGCCCGTTTCAGCGCCCGCGTGACGGCCGAAACGGTGGCTCCGGTCGTATAGACATCGTCGACGAGAACGACGCGGCGGCCGAACAGCGCCTCGCGGCCCCCGGGCGTGACGGTGAAGGCGCCGCGCACGTTGTCCTCGCGGGCGCGCGGCCCGAGACCGATCTGCCGGCGCGTGCGCTTCGTGCGGCGCACGGCATCGATGAGAACGGGCCGTCTGGCAAGGCCGCCGAGCGCGCGGGCAAGCTCCGACGACTGGTTGAACTTGCGCCAGAGGAGGCGCAGGCGATGCAGCGGCACGGGAACGATGGCGTCCGCGGCCTCCACGGCCCCGTCGCCGGCGCGCAGCATCCACCCGGCCATCATCGGCGCGAGGTCGGTGCGGTCGCGGTATTTCAGCGCATGCACGAGCGCGCGGGCAAGATCGTCGTAGAGCGCGACGGAGCGGAGCCGGTCGAAGGGCGGCGGGTCGGCGATGGCGTCGGCGCTGAGGATGCCCGGGCCGAGATCGTGCGAGAAAGGCGTGCCAAGCACCTCGCAATAGGGGCGTTCGATCAGAGCGAGCTTCGACCAGCAGTGCGGGCAGAGGCTCGCGTGGCTGCCGAGCAGTACGCCGCAACCGGCGCAGGCGGGCGGATAGACGAGGTCGACGGCGCTCTCCGCAAGGCCGCGCAGCCGGCGGGCAAGGGCCTGCCGGAGCGGGACTGCCGGCGCTGCCTCGGCCTCGATTTCGCCCATACGGTTGACAATAGCCGGTCGGAGCGGCCAAAGCGAATGGTATTGCGAACCGGATATCTCCCATGGAAACGCTCTTCGACCAAGCCCTGATCGACACGAACCGGCGGCGCGCGCTCGCCGGCCAGCCGGCGGATTTCCTGCTCGACGTGGTGGCGCGCGAGCTTGCCGAGCGCCTTAGCGCCATCGAGCGCCGCTTCGAGCGGGCCGTCGAGCTGCACGGTCATACGGGGGCCGCCGCGCGAGCGATCGTCGCGACGGGCAAAGTGGACGGCATGGAGCGGGTGGAGAGCGACGCGCGGTTCGCCGCGCCGGGCGAGGCGGTGACGGTCTCGCCGCTCGAGACGGTGCCGCTGGAGCCGCAATCGGCCAATCTCATCGTCTCGCCCCTGGCGCTGCATCTCACCAACGACACGCCCGGCGTCTTCGTGCAGATCCGCCGCGCGCTGAAGCCGGACGGCCTGTTCCTTGCGGCCATCCCCGGCAGCGGCACCCTGCAGGAACTGCGCGAGGTGCTGCTTGCGGCGGAAAGCGAGATCACGGGCGGGGCGAGCCCGCGGGTCATCCCCTTCCCGGACGTGCGCGATGTCGGCGCACTCCTCCAGCGCGGCGGCTTCGCCCTGCCGGTGACGGACAGGGAGTCCTATACGGTGCGCTACGATTCGATCTTTCCGCTGATGAAGGACCTTCGGGCCATGGGCATGGCCAATCCGCTCGCCGGCCGCAGCCGTCGACCGCTGACGCGCGGCATATTTCTGCGCGCGGCGGAGCTTTATGCGGAACGGTTCTCCGATCCGGACGGGCGCATCCGCGCGAGTTTCTCGGTGATCTACGTATCGGGCTGGGCACCGCACGAGAGCCAGCAGAAGCCGCTGAAGCCGGGTTCGGCGACGATGCGCCTGGCCGACGCGCTGAAACAGGGCGGGCGCGGCTGACCGGCTATTTCTTGCCGGCGGAGTCCATGCTGTTCGAGATCGTGGTGAGGGTTTCCGAGAGGCCGTTGCCGAAGGCTTCGAGGCCGGCCAGCAGGCCGATCGAGATGAGCGCCAGCAGGAGCCCGTACTCGACGGCCGTGCCGCCGGCGCGGTCGGAGCAGAATGATTTCAGCAATGTCCGCACCATTCCTCGCTCCCGCGCCCTACGTGCATGTCCGTTGTCTCTTCAGCAGCCGTTGCTGACGCCGTTGCCGCTGACGATGCATACGGCGCCGGGCATTTCCTGCAGAACGCTGCGGCGCACCGTATAGCGTTTTCCGCCTTCCGACGGGATCGAGCCCGTCGAGATCATGTCGAATTCGTCGGGCACATTCGCCATCATGCGCTTGTCGGTCTTTGCGGACAGCACCGGGGTCAGAACCAGAGCAAGCGCGATGACGGCCGTGCCGAAGAGCAGGGCGAGGTTGAGCGCGCCGGTGCGGCTGTCGCCGGCCGGCGTGAAATCCTTCTCCTGAACGGTTTTCCAGAAGTCTTCGTCACGCATCTGAGGGTCTCGTAGGCATTCATTGCAACGTTAGACCCAATCTTTGAACCATGGTGCTAAACGATTGCTTAACGGAGACTGAAAAAGACGGGGTAAATCCCTGCCGTCCCGCTCACAGAAGGTCCATCAGGAAGGGAATGAGCGGCTCGTCGGCCGGCGGCATGGGGTACTCGCGCAGCGCCTTCGGCCGCACCCACTTGATCGCCTGCCCCTCGCGGCCATGCGCTGTGCCCTCGAAGCGGCGGCAGATATAGAGCGGCATCAGGAGATGGAAATCGTCATAGGTATGGCTGGCAAAGGTCAGCGGGGCGAGGCAGGCGACCTTCGTGCGGATGCCGAGCTCCTCGTCCAGCTCGCGGATCAGCGTCTCCTCCGGCGTCTCGCCGGGCTCCACCTTGCCGCCGGGAAATTCCCAGAGGCCGGCCAGCGTCTTGCCCTCGGGGCGCTGTGCCAGGAGGACACGGCCATCGGCATCGACCAGGGCGCAGGCGGCGACGAGCAGGATGCGGCGGGATTTCGTTTCGGTCTCGCTCATGCAGCCTGCGGCCCCCGATAGCTGTACTGGTAGACGTCCTTGAAGCCGGCGCGGCGATAGAGCGCGATGGCGGCCGCATTGTCGGCCTCGACCTGCACCCAGGCCTGGCGGGCGCCCTTGAGCTTTGCCCAGCGCAGGGCGGCGTGGAGGACGGCGGTGCCGAGGCCGCCGCCGCGCCGCTCCTTCGCCACGCCGAGCTGGAGCACGCCGACGAGGTCGTTGTCGTGCACGGCGATCGCCACCGCCGCCGGGCCGAAAGCGGGCTCCTCGAAGATGAAGAGGCCGGTTTCCGGCTTGATGGCGTTGATGATCTCGGTAAGGCCGGGCTTCAGCGCCGGGTCGTCACCGGCAACGCGGATGCGGGCGTCGACGAAGCGGCCGACGTCGCGGCTCGGCAGATGGTCGAGGCCTTCGTCGCGCGGCAGCGTGGCAAGGTCCGCCATCATGACGATGGTGCGGCCCGCCTCCGCCCAGCCGGCCGCATCCATGTGGGCGACGAGTTTCGGTGGGGTCAGCGGCGTCTGGCGCACCAGCAGCGGGCGGCCGTAGTCGGAGAATTTCTTCGCGGCCTTTTGCAGGCGGATCTCGAGGTCGCGGATGTCGGACGGGTCGAGCGGGTTCACCGAGTTCAGCCGGCGCGAGGGGTGGCCGGCGGTCAGCCGGAACAGCCAGCTTCCGTCATAATGCACGGATGCGGCCGGCCAGGCGCGGAAGCCGACGGCTTCCAGCCGGCGGACTTTCGGCAGATCGCTCATGTTTTCTTCCGATGGCGTCACGCGATAAGGCCTTTAGCTGCGATAGTCGCCATTGATCTCGACATACTCCTTGGTGAGGTCGCAGGTCCAGACCGTCGCCTTGCCGCTGCCGAGACCGATCTCGACGCGGACGGGAATGTCCTGCCCCTTCATGACCGCGGTCGCGGCCTCTTCGGAGTAGGTGGGATCGCGCTCGCCGTCGACGGCGACGCGCACGTTGCCGAACCAGATGGCGAGGCGGTCACGGTCGGCCATCTCGCCGGACTTGCCGACGGCCATGACGATACGGCCCCAATTGGCGTCCTCGCCGGCTACCGCGGTCTTGACCAGCGGCGAATTGGCGATGGAGAGCGCGATGCTCTTGGCCGCCGCGTCGTTCTCGGCGCCCTCGACGCTGACTTCCACCATCTTGCGCGCCCCCTCGCCGTCGCGCACGACCTGGAGCGCGAGGTCGCGCAGGAGGTCGTTCAGCGCCGTGCGGAAACCGTCGAGCGCGGCATCGTCCGCGGTGACGGGCGCCTGGCCCTCGGCCGCGCCGGTGGCAAACAGCATCAAGGTGTCGGAGGTCGAGGTGTCGCTGTCGACGGTGACGGAATTGAAAGTCGGGCCGACGCCGGCCGACAGCAGCGATTGCAGTACCGGCGCCGGGATATCCGCATCCGTCACCACGAAGGAGAGCATGGTCGCCATGTCGGGCGCGATCATGCCGGCGCCCTTGGCGATGCCGTTGATGCGCACGGTGACGCCGCCGAGTTCGGCCGCGCGCGTGGCGACCTTCGGATAGGTGTCCGTCGTCATGATCGCCTTGGCGGCCTCGAACCAGAAGTCTTCCGTGCCCGATGCGGCGAGGCTATCGAGCACGCCGGAGAATTTCGTCGCGTCGAGCGGTTCGCCGATGACGCCGGTCGAGGCGAGGAACACCTCGCTTTCCTTGCAGCCGACCGCCCTGACGGCGGCCTCGGCTGTCATCCTGGTCGATTCGCGGCCCTTGCGGCCGGTGAAGGCGTTCGCATTGCCGGAATTGACCACGACGGCGCGGGCGACGCCGCCGGGAAGGTTGGCGCGGCAGAAATCGACCGGCGCCGAGGGGCATTTCGAGCGGGTGAAGACGCCTGCGACCGCGGCTGGGCGGTCGAACACCATCATCAGCACGTCGGTCCGGTTCTTGTACTTGATCCCGGCGGCGGCGGTCGCCATGCGCACGCCGCGTACCGGCGGCATCTCGGCATAGGTTTTGGGAGCGAGCGGGGAGACGGAACCGGACATCGTGCTTTCCTGTTGCAAGAAGGGCCCGGCGGTCGCCGGGCCGTCGTCGACTACTGCTGGCCTTCGGTTGCCGGCGCGGCTTCGCCTTCGCCCGCGGCCTCCGGCTTGTTGACCGCGTCATAGGCGGTCTTCAGCGCGGCGTCCTGGATGTCGATCGGAGCGGCGGCCTTGGCCTTTTCCAGGAGTTCCAGATACTTGTCGCGCATGACGAGCTGACGAACCTGGCTTTCGACCTGGTCGAGCGCCGGAGGCTGCTGCTTGCGCTTGTCCTCGACCTTGATGACGTGGAAGCCGAACTGGCTCTTCACCGGCTCCTTGGAATAGGCGCCCTTTTCCAGCGCGAAGGCAGCCGTCTCGAATTCCGGGACCATGCGGCCCTTGCCGAAATAGCCAAGGTCCCCGCCCTCGGACTTGTTCGGGTCGGTCGACTTTTCCTTGGCGATCTCGACGAAGTCCTTGCCGGCGTCCAGGTCCTTGATGATGGCCTTGGCCTCTTCCTCGGTCTTGACGAGGATGTGGCGTGCACGGATCTCGTCTTCAGGCTCGATGGCGGCGACTTCCTTGTCGTAGCGCGCCTTCACCTCTTCCGGGGTCACGGCGTCGACGACGTGCTTCTTGAAATAGGCATTGTGCAGCTCGCGATCGGTGAGGAAGGCGAGGCGCTGCTTGAAGTCGGGCGTCTCCTGCAGGCCTTCCTTGCCGGCGTCGGAGGCGAGCAGCTTCACGTCGATAATCGAGGAGAGGGCGGCGACGCGCTTCTGTTCGTCCGGCAGGTTGGCGAGCTGCGGGTCGAGGCCGGCAATGGCGAGCTTCAGCTCCGATTCGTGGATTTCGAGGGCACCCACCTTGGCGATGACGGGATCGGCCGCCGCATCCTCAGCGCGGACGCCGGTGCTTGCGGCGGCAATCGCGATCAGGGCGACTGCTGCGAGCTTGCTGTACTTGTACATACTGAAAAAGACCTTTCACATCCTCGCCGGAATCGGGCCGATATCCGGTGCCAAACGGTTCAACACCACCAGAATGTGGCAGTTGTGCAACCGCTTGAGCCGTTGACATCATTCGACCCCCCTCTTATCTGTCACGCAATCCCGCGTCCAGAACAGTTTCCGGGCGTCTCAAGGCTTTGCGCGCAAATATCGTGCGACCTGTCACGCGCCGGGCGCCCATGAAGAAAGGACCATCCTGATGGTCAGCCTCGGCGGCATAGCCCGCAAGTTGTTCGGTTCCTCGAACGATCGTCGCATTCGCTCCTACAAGCCCCGCGTCGATGCCATCAACGCGCTCGAACCGCAGATGAAGGCGCTGTCCGACGATGAGTTGCGGGCGAAGACCGTGGAATTCCGCGAGCAGCTAGCGGCCGGCAAGACGCTCGACGACATCCTGGTCCCGGCCTTTGCCGTCGCCCGCGAGGCGGCTTTGCGGGTCCTTGGCCTGCGTCCCTTCGACGTCCAGCTCATCGGCGGCATGATCCTGCACGAGAAATCGATCGCCGAGATGAAGACCGGCGAAGGCAAGACGCTGGTGGCGACGCTTCCCGTCTACCTCAACGCGCTCGCCGGCAAGGGCGCGCATGTCGTGACGGTCAACGACTATCTCGCGACGCGCGACAGCGCGCTGATGGGCAAGATCTACGGCTTCCTCGGGCTCACCACCGGCGTCATCATGCACGGCCTCGACGACGACCAGCGCCGCGCCGCCTATGGCTGCGACATCACCTACGCGACCAACAACGAACTCGGCTTCGACTATCTGCGCGACAACATGAAGTACGAGCGCGGCCAGATGGTGCAGCGCGGCCACTTCTTCGCCATCGTCGATGAAGTGGACTCGATCCTCGTCGACGAGGCGCGCACGCCGCTGATCATCTCGGGCCCGCTCGACGACCGGTCCGATCTCTATACGACGATCGATGCCTTCATCCCGATGCTGGACGAGCCCGATTACGAGATCGACGAGAAGCAGCGCTCCGCCAACTTCTCGGAAGTCGGCACGGAGAAGCTGGAGGGCCTGCTGCGCCGGGCCGGGCTGCTCAAGGGCGAATCGCTCTACGATGTCGAGAACGTCGCCATCGTCCACCACATCAACAACGCCCTGAAGGCCCACAAGCTCTTCACCCGCGACAAGGACTACATCGTCCGCAACGACGAGATCGTCATCATCGACGAATTCACCGGCCGCATGATGCCGGGCCGCCGTTATTCGGAAGGCCAGCACCAGGCGCTGGAAGCCAAGGAGAAGGTGACGATCCAGCCGGAAAACCAGACGCTAGCCTCGATCACCTTCCAGAACTATTTCCGCATGTATTCCAAGCTCGGCGGCATGACCGGCACGGCCTCCACGGAAGCCGAGGAATTCGGCAACATCTACGGCCTCGACGTCGTGGAAGTGCCGACCAACCTGCCGATCCAGCGCCTCGACGAGGACGACGAGGTCTACCGGACGGTCGAGGAGAAGTACAAGGCGATCATCCAGGAGATCAAGGACGCCAAGGAAAAGGGCCAGCCGGTCCTCGTCGGCACGACCTCGATCGAGAAGTCCGAATATCTCGCCGAGCGGCTGAAGATGTCGGGCTTCAAGGATTTCCAGGTCCTCAACGCCCGCTACCACGAGCAGGAAGCCTACATCGTTTCGCAGGCCGGCGTGCCGGGTGCCGTGACGATCGCCACCAACATGGCCGGCCGCGGCACCGACATCCAGCTCGGCGGCAACCTCGAAATGCGCCTCGAGCGCGACCTTGCCGAGATGGAGCCGGGCCCGGAGCGCGACGTCAAGCGCGATGTCATCGTCGCCGAGGTGAAGAAGCTTAAAGAGCAGGCGCTGGCCGCCGGCGGCCTCTACGTTCTGGCCACCGAGCGCCACGAAAGCCGCCGCATCGACAACCAGCTGCGCGGCCGTTCCGGCCGCCAGGGCGACCCCGGCCGCTCGAAGTTCTTCCTGTCCCTGCAGGACGACCTGATGCGCATCTTCGGCTCCGAGCGCATGGATTCCATGCTGCAGAAGCTCGGCCTCAAGGACGGCGAGGCGATCGTCCATCCCTGGATCAACAAGGCGCTGGAGCGCGCGCAGAAGAAGGTCGAGGCGCGCAACTTCGACATCCGCAAGAACCTTCTGAAGTATGACGACGTGCTGAACGACCAGCGCAAGGTCATCTTCGAGCAGCGCATCGAGCTGATGGACAGCGAGAACCTTTCGGAAATCGTCGGCGACATGCGCCACGAAGTGGTGGAAAACCTCGTGCGGATGCACATTCCGGAAAATGCCTATGCCGAGCAATGGGATGTGGCGGGCCTCAAGAAGGGCGTTCTCGAACAGCTCAATCTCGACCTGCCGATCGACGCCTGGGCGGCCGAGGAAGGCATCGACGAGAAGGACATCCTGGAGCGGCTGCACAAGGCGACCGACCAGGCCGCCGCCGACCGTGCGGAGCGTTTCGGCCCTGAGATCATGACCTATGTCGAGCGCTCGGTGCTGCTCCAGACGCTGGATCACCTCTGGCGCGAGCACATCGTCAACCTCGACCACCTGCGCTCCGTCATCGGCTTCCGCGGCTATGCCCAGCGCGATCCGCTGCAGGAATACAAGGCCGAGGCCTTCGAACTCTTCCAGGCGTTGCTGGCGAACCTGCGCCAGACCGTCACCGCGCAGCTGATGCGCGTCGAACTGGTGCGCCAGGCTGCCGATGCCCCCGCGCCGGTGCCGCCGGACATGGAAGGCCACCATATCGACGGCACGACCGGCGACGACGATTTCGGCGAAGGCAATGGCGGCGGCTTCATGGCCGTCGGCGTTTCGCCGGAGGATCGCGATCCGAACGATCCGGCGACCTGGGGCCGCGTGTCGCGCAACGAGGCCTGCCCCTGCGGCTCGGGCAAGAAATACAAGCATTGCCACGGCGCCTTCGAACAGGCGTGATCAAAAAATGACGTTGGCGGCTGATCTTGTCCGCCGCCTTCAATCTCCAGCGTCATCCTCGGGCTTGACCCGAGGATTCACACGGCGCGCACGGCGTTTGTGACGGGGATGGTCGGGTCAAGCCCGACCATGACGGAGGAGAGGGCTCGATCCGCGGCTGGCCTTTTGAATATCATGTCCGGGCGGCGTATTCTTTGCCACCCAACCGTTTGTTAACCCTGATCTGACAAGACTGATCCTCGTTCTGTTCTGCGTTGCGTTCGGGTTCCTGTGTTGATGGCGGTCATTCAGTCGGCGGAGAAATTGCTGCCATCGGCTCTGCGCGGCAGGGCGGAACCGCTGGTGCGCGCGCTGGGAACGATCCTCGTCAGCGACGACCCCCGCAACCTTGCCCAGCGCATGGCGCTCGTCACCTTCGCCATCCGCGTCGTCAATGCGGCGATCGCCTTCCTCTCGCAGATCGTCCTTGCCCGCCTGATGGGCGAGTTCGAATACGGCATCTTCGTCTTCGTCTGGGCGCTTGTCGTCATCTTCGGCGACATGTCCTGCCTCGGCATCCACACCACCGTGGTGCGCTTCCTGCCCGACTATGCGGGCCGCAGCGCGCATGCGGAGATCCGCGGCCTCACCTCGACGGCCCGCGTCTTCGCCATGCTGTCCTCGACGGCGCTGGCGGCCGTCGGCCTCTGCGTCCTTTGGTTCTTCCACGACAGTTTTGCCGGCTATTATGTGGTGCCGCTTTTCGTCGGCCTGTTCTGCATGCCGATGATCGCGCTCGGCGACGTGCTGGACAGCACGGCGCGCGCCCATAGCTGGGCGGTGGTGGCCCTCAGCCCCACCTATATCATCCGCCCGCTGCTGATCCTCGGCTTCATGGTCCTGGCGGTCTTCCTGGATGCGCCGCATACCGCGCTCACCGCCATGGTCGCCGCGCTCGCCGCGACCTACCTTACGACCGTCGTGCAGTTCTTCAACATCCTGCGCCGGCTCAGCAAGCGTTACGTCAAGGGGCCGCGCAAGCTGGAATTCTCCCTCTGGATCAAGGCGGCGCTGCCGATCTTCCTGATCGAGGGCTTCGGCTTCCTGCTCACCAATTCCGACGTCATCGTCGTCGGCCTCTATCTCGACCCGGAAAGCGTCGCCATCTATTTCGCCGCGGCAAAGACCATGGCGCTCGTGCATTTCGTGTTCTTCTCGGTGAAGGCCGCGGCCGCGCCGCGCTTTTCCGCGCTGTTCGCAGCCGGCGACCGGGTGGCACTGGCCCGCTTTGCCGGCGAGACGGTGCGCTGGAGCTTCTGGCCGTCGCTGGCCGTCGGGCTCGGCGTGTTGGCGCTCGGCCATTTCCTCCTGTCGCTGTTCGGCGCCGCCTTCACGGCCGGCTACAGCCTGATGTTCATCCTCTTCGTCGGCATTCTCGCCAAGGCGCTGATCGGGCCGGGCGAGGTGCTGCTCACCATGGCGGGCCAGCAGAAACTCTGCGTCGTCGTCTATGCCGTGGCGCTGACGGCCAATATCGGCTTCAACGTCACGCTCATTCCGCTCTTCGGCCTGACGGGCGCGGCAGCGGCCACCGCCGGCGCCATGATCGTCGAGGCGCTGCTGCTGCACCTCGTCGTGCGCTGGAAACTCTCCATCATTCTCTTCGCCTTCGCCAATCCGGTGAAGGCAAGCCTTGCCAACGGGATGGACCGCCATGACCGATAGCCACGGCTTCGACCACACGATCGCGGCAGGACGCGTCCAGGCGGCCATTCCGCCCGCCCTCTCGCATGCCCCCCCGGCGGACCAGCGCATCGACGTCGGCCGGACCGGCCGGTCGCTGGCGCTCTATCCGGCGACGGCCGGCTATGAGCTGCAACAGGAGCTCGATTTCCTGTCGAACCGCGTCATGGAGCCGAACGTCTTCTTCACCGGCCGTTTCCTCGCGCCCGCCATGCCGCGCCTGGAGGACCGCACCGTGCGCCTTTCGGTGCTGCGCGACGAGAGCGCCGGGCGCAGCCGCATGCGCTTCCTCATGCCGTTCTCCATCGAGAAGCCGGGCTTTTCCATCGGCTCCAGCATCCTGCGCGTCTGGTCGAACCCGTTCGGCCCGCTCGGCACGCCGCTCGTTGATGCCGAGGAGGCCGCCGAAACGCTCGACAACGTGCTGGAAGCCCTCGGCAGTGCGGGCAGCGGCCTGCCGGGCATCCTCGTCCTGCCGGACCTGCGCCTCAACGGCGCCTTCGCGCAGATGATGCGCGCCGTCGCCATCGGCCGGAACCTTCCCGTCACCGTCACCGATACCTATCGCCGCCCGATGCTGGAGAGCCTGCTCGACGGCCAGACCTACCTGCAGCACGCCGTCTCGCCGGAGCATTTCCGCGAGTTGCGCCGGCAATGGCGCAAGCTCGACGCCATGGGCGCGCTTTTCTACAACGTCGCCCGCCAGCCCGCCGACATCCGGCTGCGCATGGAGGAGTTTCTGCTGCTCGAAGCCTCGGGCTGGAAGGGGCGCGGCCGCACCGCGATGATCAACGACCGCTACCGCGCGGCTTTCGCCCGCGAGGCGATCAGCAACCTTGCCGAGATCGACGGCGTGCGCATCCACACGCTCGACCTCGACGGCCGCGCCATCGCCTCGATGATCGTCTTCATGACGGGCGGCGAAGCCTATACGTGGAAGACCGCCTATGACGAGGACTTCGCGAAATTTTCGCCCGGCAAGCTGCTCGTGGCGGAGCTGACGGAGTGGCATCTCGATGATGCCAACATCGCCCGGTCCGATTCCTGCGCCGTACCGGACCACCCGGTGATGAGCCGCTTCTGGGAGGAACGCGAAGACATGGGCACGCTCGTCGTCGGCCTGCAGCAGAACCGCGACCGCGACGTGCGCCAGGTGGCGACGCAGCTTCACCTCTACCGCAACACGCGCAATGTCGCGCGGTTGCTGCGCGAGAAGATCCGCGCGCTGGCGCGCCGCTAAGGGGCGGGCGCGACTTCGTAAATCAGGCGGCGAACGGCGTCTCCTCCGCCGCCCGCTTGCGCAGGAGGTGGTGGATGACCTTGCCCGAGGTCGTCAGCGGCAAGGCATCGACGAAATCCACCTCGCGCGGATATTCATGCATGGAAAGGCGCGACTTCACCCAGTCGCGGATGTCGTCCGAAAGAGCCTGCGAGGGCGCGTGGCCGGGGCGCAGCATCACATAGGCCTTGACGATTTCCGTGCGCACGGGATCGGGCTTTCCCACGGCGGCGGCAAGCTGCACGGCCGGGTGGCCGGCAAGGCAGTCCTCGATCTCGCTCGGGCCGATGCGGTAGCCGGAGGACGTGATGACGTCGTCGTCGCGGCCGAAGAAGGTGACGTAGCCCTCCTCGTCCATGCGCCCGAGATCGCCGGTCGTCATCCAGTCGCCGATGAATTTCTCCGCCGTCGCCCGCTCGTTCCTCCAGTAGCCGAGGAACATGACGGGATCGGGCCGCTTCACCGCGACCTGGCCGACGGTGCCGCGCGGCATTTCCCGGCCGTTTGCATCGATGATGGCCACCACATGGCCGGGCACGGGCTTGCCGATCGGCCCCGGCCGCGACACGCCGAGCTTTCCGATCGAGCCGAGCACGATGTTGCACTCCGTCTGGCCGTAGAATTCGTTGACGGTGATGCCCAGCGTATCGCGCACCCATTCCCAGGTCTCGCGGCCGAGCGATTCGCCGGCCGAGCCGATGGTGCGCAGGTTGAGCCGATATTTTTCGCGAGGGTTCGCGACCGATTTCATTAGCCGCAGCGCCGTCGGCGGGATGAAGGCGTTGCGCACGTCCATGTCCTGCATGATGCGATAGGCCATGTCGGGGTCGAACTTCTGGCCCGGCGAGGAGACGACGGGCACGCCGAGCAGCAGAGCCGGCAGGAGCACGTTGAGAAGCCCGCCCGCCCAGGCCCAGTCGGACGGCGTCCAGATGCGGTCGCCCGGCTGCGGCAGGAATTCGTGATGCATCTGGAAACCCGGCACATGGCCGAGCAGCACGCGATGGCCGTGCAGCGCGCCCTTCGGCGGGCCCGTCGTGCCCGACGTGTAGATCATCATCGCCGGATCGTCCGGCCCGCTGTCGACGGCTGAAAAGGGGCCGGCATGGCGGGCGAGGAGGTCTTCGAAGGATTTTGCCGCGCCGCCCGCGGCCAGCCCGGTGGCGATCACCAGGTCGAGTGCCGGCAGGTCGGCCCGGATCGGTGCCAGCCGTTCCAGGCCGAAGGGGTTGGTGACGATCGCCCGCGCCTCGGCGTTCCTCAGTCGGAAGGAGAGCGCGTCTGCGCCGAAAAGCAGGGCGAGCGGCAGGGCGATGGCACCGAGCTTGTAGATCGCCAGATGCGCGATGACCGTCTCGAAACCCTGCGGCAGCAGGATGGCGACGCGGTCGCCCACCCGGACGCCCTCCGCCGCAAGCGCCGCAGCGAAAGCATCCGACCGGGCGGCAAGTTCGCCATAGGTGAGGGAGAGCGGCGGGCCGTCCGGCAGGAAATGCTGAAGACAGACCCGGCCGGGGTCGCGCGCCGCCCAGGCATTGGAAACCGCGGTGCCGATGTTGAAGCGCTCGGGGGTCTCCCAGCGGAAGTCCCGGTACAGCGCATCATAAGTCGATCTCTCGGCGAGCATCGGGCGTCACTCCAGTTTGCTGCATTGCACCTAGCATTCCGGAGTGCCGCCCGGCAATGGCGGTTTTTGGGGGCTCAGAGCCAGGAGAGGCGGTTGTCCACCTCACCGACCTCCTTGACGGAGGCGGCGATCGCAACGGCCCGGCCAGCCTCTTCGGCCGAGCCGACGCTGCCGGAAAGGACGATCCGCGTACCCTTGCAGGTGACGGTGATGTCGGAGGCATCCACGTCGCCGGCGATCGACAGTGCATCGGCCACCGCGGCCTCCAGCCAGGCCGGATGCGGCCCATCGAAATGCTCGGGCGGTTTACCCTTGAACGTCCCTTCCTTGAAGACCATGTCGCACTCCTCTTGCTCGGCTTCCGCAGCAAAACGCGGAAGGAGCCTATTTGTTCTTTGTGGCTGAAGGAAAGACGGGCGGCGCGCGATATCGGCGACCTTGCCCGAAAACGGTTGAGACCCAAGAGCGTGCACATCGCTCTCGGGTCCCCCTCCGCAACCACATCCGGGGGTGTCTGTCGTTGCACCGAATAAATGCGGCCCCGCAAAATTTGTTCCCGCTAAAAAGCAAATTTTTTGAAGGGTTAGCCGGGGATCATCGTTCGATGTATCGTGTGCAGTCGATCGTTGAGGCCATCGCGCGCCTCGCGCCGGACCCGTTCCAACGGGCAGGACGCATCGAAGCGAGGGCTGAAAGCGCCGCGCTCCGGCTGACGGCATCGCGCAAACAAAAAATGCTGCCCCATGCCAGCATTGAAGCGCCGTAGCGCAGGAAAACACATTCTAACAACCCGTCGAAAACTGCCTGAATCTCTCGACGGGTCCTTGTTTCGTTCTCATATGCTGAGTAGCATCTTGTCGCATTACGTCGTCCGGCCAAAGGTGGACCGATGGGGACTGGTTTACCAGCAGGATACCGGCGCGGCACGCGCGGTCCATGAAACCGTCCAGATTGGTTATTTTGACGAGTTTCTCGGCTCGCTCATCGGCACCGGCACAAATGAAGAGCGAGACGAACTCGTTGAGCATGGTACTGACCCGCTGATTGAAGCGATCAAAGCCTATCGCGCCGCCTCATCGAATTCAATCGTCTCGCGAAAGAAGACGACGATGATGACCGTTGGAATGAATACGGTGAAGCCACATATGTGCCGTGGCAGCATAAATTGGACGCGTGGGATACGGGCATGAGCAGAAATCCTTATGAAACCGGACCCTTCCGGCATGTATCGGATATGGAAACTCCACTGACCACGGTTTCCGATATCTTGCATGGTATTGCGCTGATCGCCGAGACGATGGACGATGATCATGGCAGGGTCGTGCAGCGCATGGCTTGGCTGGCCATCGAACAGTGCAGTGCCGCCGAGTGCTTGCGTGGGGAACTGTTTCATGTGACGCATCCGAAGCGCGAGCATTTCGAGAAAGAGGGGTGGCCGTCATGAGGAGGGCCATCACCGAAAGCTTCTGCCGCGCCGAACTTGAGCGCCACGTCGAGGAGATGATTGAGTTTCTCGATATGCTTGACGGCGACCCTGACCTTGAGGGCGGTGGCGATGCCGACTGGTCCGGCTATGAGGACGAGTTGCCAACGCGCCAATGGTCGAGCGACGGCGTGGCGGAGGCGTTTCGCATGATTGCAGCCTCGCCAGCAGCATCGATGCGGGCCGACGAATACGCCGACACACCACGGCCGCCGCTGCTCCACGATTTCCGGGGAGGCGTCGGCAAATGAAGCTCATTGCCCTCCTGAAAGCCGCCAGAGGCATTGCCTGGGTAGGTGAACTGGTGGCCGATTGCGGGGTATGGATCATCGACCAGTGCGACCTTCATGCTTCACGCTGACAGGCTGCCAGTCCCACTGCCGAAAATCTGCATTCGGCGCGATAGGGGAAATGCGTTCTTTTTTTCGGGGCAGATAGCCCGAACCAGACGGCGGATTCTCCCTACGGGAATGCTGGATTTACAGGCCCTCCAGCCGACTTTTTTTGCAAATCGGCCGAGTGGATTCACGCGGTTTTACCAGCGGAAGAAGTTCGTTCCAGGCCGACGCGATGAATATCACCGATGCCACCGGCACCCGCCTGCACTTCATCGAGGTGCGAAGGCGCTGCTGATCCCGCATGCCTGAAACGAGAGCCGGGCTTAGGTCCGGCTTCTCAGATGATTCTCTCTGTATCCTCGGTTGAGAGTAGAGATAGAGGTTTCACTGGGCTATCAGAAACTCGCCATTCTCGCACAGGTTCTGCGTCCCCTCGAATGGATCACGTTCCGCTTCTTCATCGTATTCCGCCCTCAGATCGAATGAGCATGAGGGGCGTCCGTCCGGTATGATCAGATACGTGGTGTCGCCCGGTGCGAGAACTTGGTTCCCATATGTGTCGCCGTCATAATCGTTCACGCCTTGTTCCGAGAAAAGCAGGCTGACGATCGGCATATCTGCTTTGTTGGTGATCCTGACCTCAAGGTCGTTGGGATTGAGCGGCGCCCCGCATGCCGCCACGAGCGCGTCGATATGATCGGCAGCACCAGCAAGTGGGATATCCTGTTTGGAGCCATCGATTGAGACGTTCAGGGCACCATTGGCGGATAGGATCCGGACGAGTTTCCGATCCAGTCTAGTCTGCCCTTCCAGATGGAGCATGTCGTCGATCTCTTGAAACTGGCCACTGGCAGAGAGTTCGACCGATCCTGCATCCGACGACAGCGTGACCCGCATTTGCTGGCCGTCCTTTGCGTCAGGCGCATCATGGGTCACGATTAGGCGGACGGTTTCATCACCTGTCGAACAGTAAAATCCGATGGGGGAATAGTCCGTGTCCGGAATTCCGTATGAGAGAAAAGTCGTGTTGTCATATTGGCTGACGAGCCATTGAAGATTCTCGGAGCTCGCCGCACTCGCGGAAGTGAAGAGCGCGGCGAAAGCGCAAAGGCATATCCGAATATCCATTGTGTCGATCCTCCCCCAGCTAATCCCTCACTTCGTCGGTTTAACGAGCGATACGACACGCGGCTTTGACGGTGCATCAAGCCATTCGATCCACTTGGCCCGTTCTTCAAGCGTGTCGAAGAAACGCCAAAGTTTGTAGCCTTCGTCGGTTGTCTCCAGCATCTCCCCAAGCGAGGCTAGTTCGAGGGGGAGCGTCACCTCCGTGCCATCGAAGCGTACAAAATAGATACCATCGGCGGCCGGTCGGATGACTTGACCGGTTCCATAGCTTCCATCGAGGTCATCGACCGTGAAGTACATGTCGGTCAGCAAATCGGAGATTTTTTCGGTCATAGGAATCCAATGCCAGTCTTGAAGAATGCTCGTCACGAGAAGTTCGCCCAGGCGCTCGCCAAAGGCAAGACGGCAGATGACGCATATGCGGAGGCCGGCTTCAAACCTGACCGGGGCAACGCGTCACGATTACAGCAGAAAGACAACATCAGACAACGTGTGGCCGAGCTTTTGGAATGGGAACAGGCGGTAGAGCGAAAGGCCACGGAGAAGGCCATCGACAAGCTCGCCATCACGAAAGAGCGGGTCCTGGCGGCCAAGATCGGTTTCGCCGACATCCGCAAGGCCATCAAGTGGCAAGGCACGTTGGAGGACAATCCCGAAGGCGGCGACGTCCTCGTGATCAAGAACGTCGTGACGAACACCGTGACGCTCGTTTCGAGCGATGACATCGACGATGACACGGCCGCGGCCTAACGCATTCAGCCCCGCCCCTTAACCGGAGAGCGGGGCGTTGCTGAAATGTCAGCGGCCGTTAGTGAGGCCGAGAATAAGGCCCGTCGCAACGCTCACGAGCAAATAGTCGTTGTCGACTTTTACCCATTGCTGCCCTCTTGCTGGAGCACGCAGGCCGTAGCGCTTGTAGTCCCGCACGGGCGGCCGGCGCTTCCAATCCGAGTATCGCTGGCCTTTCGACCACTTGTGTCGCTTCACCGGCGGCTTCTGAGCATGGTGCTTTTGTGAGGTTTGGTAGGCCGGCTTCTTGTGCGGCTGGTAGTTCTGGGCCTGTGCCGACAGTGGGGCGATAGCAAAGCACACGGCCAGTGCTGCTGCGATGGATCTGGCTAAAACCTTCATGGTTGCGGTCCTCGTTGTTGATGGGGTGACCGTAACCGTGACGAAATGAACCAAAGATGAAAGCGAGGGTTAACTTTTTGTAATGAAGGCCGCCCCGGTCTGTCGCCTGAGGCGGGCGCCTCATTTCAGGAGAGAGCGATGAACAACTTCACCTCGATGCTGATCTCCGGGTTTATATGCGCCTTGATCGTCACCCCGTGGTGGGGCGGCTTCCTGTTCGGAGCGATTTTCTCTCTGATCGTCGCGGCCATCATGGACGGTATCGCATACCTCTTCAGGCATCGCGCCTAACCCCTCCCAAGCAAGGAGCGTGACATGACCGCGAGCCGTGGCTGGTGGGATGATGTTCCTTATAGCGAGAACGGGCAGCAGCCATTCTCGATGCAGATCGAGGCTAGCCCGGATTTTCATCACCCCTGCGGCTTCATCACCCTGAGAGAGCGTCACGAGGTAGGAGCATCATTTCTGTTTCTGGCTTTTGAGCCCGGGCGCCCCGCCGGGGACTGGACGCGCGACGACGGTGTAGTCAGTCCACAAATCACGCGACCTCTTCGCAGGTTTTTGGTTCTTCGCTTCGATTGCCTTCATCTCTTCCAAAGTCGCTCTCGGCGCTTTCTGCCTATCGCCTCCTCCTTTGGTATGGCTACTAAGCATGTGCTTGAATAAAACTCTATCGAGAGGGCGCCGATAAGAAGTGGAACATGCCCAGCGATAGGATAAGATTCTGTGATTATCGGCTATGCCCGGTCAGAGTCTCCGCTTTCCCGGGCCGCCTCATGCGAATCTGGACCGATGCCGATTGGCCAACGATAAGAGAGCGGCCACCGCATCCTACCGCGCTCGCAAAGGTGGGCTAAAAGGTGGACTGAAAACAGTTGCCTCACCTGTACTGCCTGAAAAGCCAGCGTTTCTCGAAAAACTATGGTGCCCCATGCCGGAATCGAACCAGCACTCCTTTCGGAACTCGATTTTGAGTCGAGCGCGTCTACCAGTTCCGCCAATGGGGCACGGCACTTGCAGCCATCGCCGTTTACACGAAGCGCTGGCGGGCGGCAACCGACAAATCCGGGATGGGGTGCGATCACATATGCGTGCGGGTGATTTACAACGCTGCCTCACCTGATAGAACTCGGCGCCGTTTCGCCGGCACCCCTGCCGGCCCGATTGGACGATCCTGATGACGGCATCTCTCGACCTTTCCCGCAAGGCATCCGCAGGCCTCCTGACGCTCGGCATGGCGGCGACCGTCGGCGGGGCGCTCGGCTTCGAGCATATCGGCGGCTACATCCCCTGCGCGCTCTGCCTCTTGCAGCGCGATCCCTATTACTACGGCATCCCCGTCGCGATCGCCGCGCTGCTGTCGGCGCTTTTCGGCGGCCCGGCCTGGCTGACGCGGATGCTGCTTGCCGTTGCCGGCATCATGATGCTCGTCGGCGTCGGCATGGGTGTCTACCATGCGGGCGTCGAATGGGGCTTCTGGGAGGGACCTGCGACCTGCGCGACCACGGCGCAGGGCGTCACGCAGAATGCCGGCGACCTCCTCGCCGATCTCAACGCCAAGCACGGCCCGTCCTGCACGGAGGCGTCCTTCCGCTTCCTCGGCCTGTCCTTTGCCGGCTGGAACGTGATCGCAAGCCTCATCCTCGCCGCGATCGCCTTTTCGGGCGTGCGGTCGGCGAAAGCGTGATATCCCTGCAACCCGGTCGCAAATGCTCGTGGGTGCCGCAAAAACGTCCGGCGTTTCTGCGGTTGCGGCATCAGGGCTGCAGTTCGACGTCCCAGTAGAGATAGTCCATCCAGCTTTCGTGCAGATAGTTGGGTGGAAACAGTCGCCCGTTGTTGTGCAGATCCTGAACCGTCGGCTGGTAGGGCTTCTGATGCGGGTGCATGCCCGCCTGCTTCGGCAGCTTGCTGCCTTTTCTCAAATTGCACGGGGAGCAGGCCGCGACCACGTTGGCCCATGTCGTCTCGCCGCCGTGGGCGCGGGGGATCACATGGTCGAAGGTCAGGTCGTCCGGCGACCCGCAGTATTGGCATTCGAACTTGTCGCGCAGGAACACGTTGAACCGGGTGAAGGCCGGGTGGCGTGACGGCTGCACGTATGTCTTCAGGCACACGACGCTTGGCAGGCGCATCGTGAAACTCGGCGACGACACCGAATGGTCGTATTCGGCGATGATGTTTACGCGGTCGAGAAACACCGCCTTGATCGCGTCCTGCCAGGACCAGAGCGACAAGGGATAATAACTCAGCGGCCTGTAGTCAGCATTCAAGACGAGGGCTGGCAGGGCCTGTGGTGAAACAGAAATCGTCAAGGGCTTCTCCTGATCGATTCGGCATCTGCCCTTCTATATTAGGCTCGTTGTTACAGCATTGTGAAGCGGAAAGGAAAAGCGAAAACAAGCTATTTCGCAGCGGATCAGCCTTCGAGCACGGGCGCCGCCTCGCGCCGCATCTCCCGCGAATAATAGGCCCAGAACAGGCGCGCCGAGACGCCGCGCCAGGGCGACCAGCCCTCGGCGATCCGGTCGAGTTCCTGCGGGCTCGGGCGCATGGCGAGGCCGAACGCATGGGCGACCGCGTTTTGCAGTGCGATGTCGCCGGACGGGAAGATATCCGGATGGCCGCCGCAGAACAGCAGGTAGACATCCGCCGTCCAGCGGCCCACGCCCTTGATGGCGGTCAGCCGGCGGGTCGCCGCGGCCGCCTCCATGCGGCAGACGGCGTCGAGGTCGAGTTCGCCGCGGTCGACGGCGTCGGCGGCACGGCGCAGCGTCTCCGTCT
The DNA here is from genome assembly GCF_040812195.1 of Shinella sp. S4-D37. Classification (NCBI taxonomy): domain Bacteria; kingdom Pseudomonadati; phylum Pseudomonadota; class Alphaproteobacteria; order Hyphomicrobiales; family Rhizobiaceae; genus Shinella; species Shinella sp. S4-D37. The sequence continues at coordinate 99,187 of NZ_JBFNXL010000005.1, forward strand.
TTGCGCGCGACAGGCCCACGGCGCGGCAGTCCTCGTCGGAAAGGGCGAGGATGTGGTGCGGCGTGATATCGCCGGCCGCCGCCTCCAGCCGGCGCCAGATGGCGTCGGCGCTGGCGCGCGAAACCATCTGCGCGACGATGATGCCGGCAAGGCCGCGATAGCCCGGCGAAAGGCGGCGAAGCGGCACGGGGCCGGCCTTGTCGATGACGGTGAAGAGGCGCACGTCGAGCAGGGCGAGGTCGACGAGACCCGCCGCGACATCCGCATCCGTCCTGATCATGTGCAGTTGCATTTTCGCCAAGCGGCCCCGGTGCCGAGCATGATGCGCAAGAATCTACCGCGGTTTTGCGATGACACCATGCGACAAATCAAACAGTGTGACGTGACACGCCTCTTCATGCCAGAAGACCTCATGCAACCTGCTTTGTCAAAAAATCGTGTCTTCCGCTTCGCGCCGAGCCCGAACGGTCTCCTGCATCTCGGCCATGCCCTCTCGGCGATCCTCAACCACGATCTTGCCGCGGCCTGCGGCGGGCGGTTCCTCTTGCGCATCGAGGATATCGACCCCGCCCGTTCGCGGCCAGAATTCGAGACGGCGATCTATCGCGATCTCGCCTGGCTGGGCCTCGACTGGGAAAAGCCGGCGCGGCGCCAGTCGGAGCATCTCGCCTTCTACGGCGAGGCACTGGAGCGCCTCAAGGCCATGGGCGTGCTCTATCCGGGGTTCCTCAGCCGCGGCGAGGTGAAGGCGCGGGTCCTGGCGCAGGAGGCTGCAGGTGGAACCTGGCCGCGTGATCCGGACGGGGCGCCGCTCTATCCGACGGAAGAGCGCTCGCTCGACCGGAACCTGACGCTCGGCTGGATCGCGGCGGGGCGCCAGCATGCCTGGCGGCTCGACATGGAGAAGGCGCTGGCGCTCGTGCCGGAGGCGCTTTCATGGTCGGAGGCGGGCGAGGGGCCGGAGGGCGAGACAGGCATCGTCGCCGCGCGGCCGGAGCGCTGGGGCGATGTCATCCTGTCCCGGCCGGATGCGCCGGTGAGCTACCATCTCGCCGTGGTGCTCGACGATGCGACGCAGGGCATCACCGACGTGGTGCGCGGACAGGACCTCTTTCATGCGACGGCCGTGCACCGCCTGCTGCAAAGCCTGCTCGGCCTGCCGACGCCTTCCTACCGGCATCACGGGCTGGTGCCGGGGCCGGATGGACGGAAACTGTCCAAGAGCAACGAGGACACCGGCCTTGCGGCCTACCGGGAAAGGGGCGTCTCACCGGCCGGCATTCGCGCCCTGCTCGCGGGCTATGGCTTCGTCCTCCATTGAATCCTCCTCCGGTCGCGGCGGCTTGCGCACGCCGCGGACCCTGTCGAGGATCAGGTGCTTCACCCGATATTTCATCAGCGCCGCGTTGATTTCCGCGCCGATGATGAAGATTGCCCCGACGATGTAGAGGAAGACCAGCGCCACCATGATCGAGGCGAGGCCGGCATAGGTCGAGACGTAATTGGCGAAGGTGGCGAGGTAGGAAGCGAAGGCATAGGCGCCGATGCCCCAGGCGACGAGCGTTACCAGAATGCCCGGCAGCACGTCGGCGATCTTGCGCCGGCCGGCGGGCAGCCAGAGATGGGCGATCAGCAGGCCGACGAGCAGCACGAGGATGGTGCCGAACAGCCCCCAGCTTTCCACCCAGGAATAGACATAGGCGAGCCAGGGCAGCCAGTCGCCCGTCGCCCGCACGGCGAGGGGAGCGGCGACGAGCACGATGCTGAGGATCGCCAGCGCCAGCACGCCCGCGATGACGAAGCCGAGGCTGGCAAGGCGCGTGACGTACCAGTAGCGCGTCTCGGCCACCCGGTAGGCGCGGTTGAGCGAGACGCGCAGCGCCTCCACCCCGTTCGAGGCGAAGTAGGCGGCGGCGAGCACGGAGAGGGTCAGGAGCCCGCCGCGCGGAATGGTGAGCACCGCGACGACCTCGCGCGAGATGGGGGCCGCAATCGATTCCGGCCATGTGTCGAAGATGAGATGCACGGCGGTTTCGGCGAACTGGTCGGCACCGAGGAAGGAGCCGAGAGCCGTGCCGAAGATCAGGAAGGGGAAGATCGCCAGCAGCGTCGATAGCGCGACATGGCTCGCCATCGCCCAGCCGTCGTCTTCGGAAAAGTGCCAGATCGCATCGAAGACGACCTTGTAGGCAAGGCGGATGGCGGTCGGCATCGGCAATCCCAGTCCCTTGCGGCCGTCTTCGGCCGCTCTTGCATTGTCTGCCCGGAGATAACCCCTTACACCGGGATCGGTTCAGGTGTGGTCCGGATTCAATGGTTTGCCACGTCGCCGCGCCTCATGAGAGGCGCGCGGCGTGCTGGGGATGAATATGGGAAACACGCGCAGATTTGTACAGGAAACCGCCATGCCTTCTTCGAATGCGGCAATGCCGCCGAGCATCATCGTGACCGGGTGCTCCTCGGGCATCGGCGCTCATTGCGCCCGGGCGCTGAAAGCGGAGGGCTGGCGCGTCTTCGCAACGGTGCGCCGGCAGGAGGATATCGCCAGCCTTGAGGCCGACGGCATCGAGGCGCTTCCGATGGATTATACCAAACCCGAGACGATCGCCGCGCTCGTCGAGACCGTGCTGGAGCGCACCGGCGGCCGGCTCGACGCGCTCTTCAACAACGGCGCCTACGGCCAGGCAGGCGCCGTCGAGGACCTGCCGGTCGAGGCGCTGCGGATGCAGTTCGAGACGAATGTCTTCGGCTGGCACGACCTGACGCGGCGGGTGATCCCCATCATGCGCCGGCAGGGTTTCGGGCGCATCGTGCAGTGCTCGTCGATCCTCGGCATCGTGCCCTATCGCTGGCGCGGCGCCTACAATGCCTCGAAATTCGCGATCGAGGCGCTGTCGCTGACGTTGCGCATGGAGCTTGCGGGTTCTGGCATACATGTCAGCCTCATCGAGCCGGGGCCGATCGCCTCGCGCTTCACGGCCAATGCCCTGACGCATATCGAGAAGAACATCGACCTTGAGCATTCGGTCCATGCGGAGGAATATCGCCGCCAGCTTCAGCGCCTGCGCGGCGAGGCGAAGCCGGCGCACGGCAAGCTTGGGCCGGAGGCGGTGCATGCGGTGTTGCGCCATGCGCTGACCGCGAAGACGCCGAAGCCGCACTATGTCGTGACGACGCCGGCCCGGCAGGGCGTGCTCCTGAAAAAGCTGCTGCCGGCGGCGCTCTTCTACCGCATCATCGGCAGGCTCGGCTGACGCGGCACGGCGCCGCAGGGGTCTCGCCCGCAAAAAGCGTGCACTTTGCGCGAAATGCCCTATGTGAATAGGGCTGACGGAAATCAAATCGGATCGCTGGCATGTCTTCCTTTCTCACCTTCATGACCCTGCTCGTCATGGGCCTCGTCGCCATCGTGCTGGTGCGCGGTCTCGTCAACATGGCCAGGGGCGGCAGCGGCAACACCTCCAACAAGCTGATGCAGCTGCGCGTGCTCTTGCAGGCGGTCGCGATCGTCCTCATTATGCTGACGCTCTGGCTCACGGGCGGCGGGCGCTGAGGAAGACATGGTCAAGCTCAACAAGATCTATACGCGCACCGGGGACAACGGCACGACCGGGCTCGTCGCGGGGCCGCGCCGCAAGAAGCACGACCTGCGCGTCGAATCCTATGGCGAGGTGGACGAGGCGAATTGCTGCGTCGGCCTCGTGCGCCAGCACCTTGCCGATCATTCCGATCTCGACGCGATGCTGATGCGCATCCAGAACGACCTGTTCGATCTCGGGGCGGACCTTGCGACGCCGGAGACGGGAAAGAAGCTCGACTACGAGCCCTTGCGCATCGCGCAGGTGCAGGTGGACCGGCTGGAGAAGGAAATCGACCTGCTCAATGCGGATCTCGAGCCACTGCGCTCCTTCGTCCTGCCGGGCGGCACGCCCGCGGCGGCGGCGCTGCACCTTGCGCGCACCGTCGCGCGCCGCGCCGAACGGCGGATCGTCGCCCTGCAGGATGTTGAGGGCGAAGCGGTCTCAGCCGCGGCTGCGGCCTATATCAACCGGCTCTCCGATTTCCTCTTCGTCGCCGCGCGCTGGGTCAACGACAAGGGCCGAACGGACATATTGTGGGTTCCGGGCAAGAACAGGTAAGCTCGCTTCCGGCAGGCCTTGGGGAAGGGGATCCATGTTCATACCGCTGCACGATGCGAACACCCTGAAATACATCAAGGTACAATATGTCACGATCGGCCTGATCGCGATCAATGTCGTCGTCTGGCTGGTGACGGGGCTGGCCTCCACGCAGGCCTTCTCCGATGCGACGGTCGTCGGCCTCGGCTATATCCCCGCCGTCGCCTTCGATTTCGCCGACCTGGAGCCGAGCCTCGTGCTGGTGCCGGAGGACGCGACCTACATCACCTATGCGTTCCTGCACGGCGATTTCATGCATCTCGCCTCGAACATGCTGTTCCTCTGGGTGTTCGGCGACAATGTCGAGGATGCGCTCGGCCATTTCCGCTTCCTGCTCTTCTATCTGCTCTGCGCGGCGGCCGGCGCGCTGGTGCACGGCCTCGTGCAGCTGGATTCGGAGGCGCCGCTGATCGGCGCCTCGGGGGCGATCTCCGGCGTGGTGGCGGCCTATTTCCTGCTGCATCCGAAGGTGCGGGTCTGGGTGCTGGTGTTCTTCCGCATCCCCCTGCCGCTGCCGGCGGTCATTCCGCTCGCCTTCTGGATCGCCCAGCAGTTCTACATGCTGGTGGTCGATGGCGACAGCGGCGTCTCCTGGGGTGCCCATGTCGGGGGCATCCTCGCGGGCGCGATCCTCGTGCTCGTCCTGCGTCGGCGGGGCGTGCCGCTGTTCGACCGCACAATCGTGACACCGAAGGCTGTGCGGCATGTCGAGGCGGCGCCCGCCGCCGTCGAGGAGACGGCCGCGCAGCCTTCTACGCCGCCGACCCATTGGGGGCGGTGAGCGTGTCGCGCGGAGGAAATTGACGTGAACGTAAAGGCAATTTATAACCCGCCCCTTTTCAGGTCGAGAGGGGCCGTGGTGCATTGTAATTGGGGAAAAAACGCGTATCGATGTCGCCAACCGACAATCAGGGCGCCTTTGAAAGGCGCATTTTCCCTCGCGGGCATTTGAAGGAAGGAAGCCATGAAGATCCTGGTCCCTGTAAAGCGGGTCGTTGATTACAACGTCAAAATTCGCGTGAAGTCCGACGGCTCGGGTGTCGAGCTTGCGAATGTGAAGATGTCGATGAACCCGTTCGACGAGATTTCCGTGGAAGAGGCGCTGCGGCTGAAGGAAGCCGGCAAGGCCGAGGAAGTGGTCGTCGTGTCGATCGGCCCTGCGAAGGCAGAAGAGACACTGAGGACGGCACTCGCGATGGGCGCCGACCGCGCCGTGCTGGTCGAGACGGACGACGCCGTCGAACCGCTCGCCGTCGCCAAGATCCTCAAGGGTGTCACGGAAGCCGAACAGCCCGGCCTCGTCATCGTCGGCAAGCAGGCGATCGACGACGACAGCAACCAGACCGGCCAGATGCTCTCGGCCCTGCTCGGCTGGGCGCAGGCGACGTTTGCCTCCAAGGTCGAGATCGGCGACGGTAGCGTACAGGTCACCCGCGAGGTCGACGGCGGTCTCCAGACCATTTCGGTGAAGCTTCCGGCGGTGGTGACGACGGACCTTCGCCTTAACGAGCCGCGCTATGCCTCGCTTCCCAACATCATGAAGGCGAAGAAGAAGCCGCTCGACAAGAAGACGCCGGCCGATTTCGGCGTCGACACGAGCCCGCGCCTGAAGGTGCTGAAGACCGAGGAGCCGTCGGGCCGCAAGGCGGGCGTCAAGGTCAAGTCGGTCGCCGAGTTGGTCGACAAGCTGAAAAACGAAGCCGGCGTGCTCTAAGCAGGAAAGGGAGAACTAAACCATGGCCATTCTTCTTCTGGCAGATCACGACAACGCCACCCTTTCCGACCTGACCGCCAAGGCGCTGACGGCAGCAACGCAGATCGGCTCCGACGTGCATGTGCTCGTCGCCGGCGCCGGTGCCAAAGCTGCCGCCGAACAGGCGGCAAAGCTGGCAGGCGTCTCGAAGGTGCTGCTCGCCGACGACCAAACCCTTGCCAACAACCTCGCCGAACCGCTGGCCGCGCTCATCGTCTCACTGGCCGGCAGCTATGACGCCATCGTCTCGGCCGCGACTTCGGTCGGCAAGAACGTGCTGCCGCGCGTGGCCGCCCTGCTCGACGTCGCGCAGGTCTCGGAAATCGTCGAGGTGGTCTCTTCCGACACGTTCAAGCGTCCGATCTATGCCGGCAATGCCATCCAGACGGTGCAGTCGACGGACGACAAGAAGGTGATCACCGTCCGCACGGCGTCCTTCGCCGCTGCCGGCGAAGGCGGAAGCGCGGCCATCGAGACCGTCTCGGCCGCAGCAAACCCGGGCCTCTCGACCCACGTCAAGGATGCACTCTCCTCGTCGGACCGTCCGGAACTGACGTCTGCCAAGATCATCATCTCGGGCGGCCGTGCGCTCGGCTCGTCGGAAAAGTTCCGGGAAGTCATCCTGCCCGTCGCCGACAAGCTCGGTGCAGCGGTTGGCGCAAGCCGTGCTGCCGTCGATGCGGGCTATGCGCCGAACGACTGGCAGGTCGGGCAGACAGGCAAGGTGGTCGCGCCGCAGCTCTACATCGCCTGCGGCATCTCCGGTGCGATCCAGCATCTCGCCGGCATGAAGGACAGTAAGGTCATCGTCGCGATCAACAAGGACGAGGAGGCCCCGATCTTCCAGGTCGCCGACTACGGCCTCGTCGGCGATCTCTTCGAGATCCTGCCTGAACTTGAAAAGGCGCTTTGAGCCGGCTTTGGCCCGGCTTTGCGACGATGATTTCACTGGAAAAATGCGTCGCGGCGCTTTATCACTTCACCGGGCCGGCTCGACCGGCCCGGTGTTTTTTTGCCTGCGCATAGAGGCGCAGAGCGTGTGATGGGGCGATTGGCGCTATGATCAAGAATGTCGGTATTGTCGGTGCGGGCCAGATGGGATGCGGTATCGCGCACGTCTCTGCCGTGGCCGGATACAAGGTCCACATCTACGATCTGTCACCGGAGCGCGTTGAAACCGGGTTGGCCACGATCAACGGCAACCTTGCCCGTCAGGTTTCCTCTGGCAAGATGACCGACGAGGAGCGCAAGGACGCGCTCGCCCTGATCAAGGGGTCGTCCGACATAAACGACCTTTCCGACGCCGATCTCGTCATCGAGGCAGCGACCGAGGACGAGACCGTCAAGCGCAAGATCTACGGTCAGGTCTGTTCCGTGCTGAAGCCGGACGCCATCCTTGCCACCAACACGTCCTCGCTGTCGATCACGCGGCTCGCCTCGGCCACCGACCGGCCGGAACGCTTCATGGGCATCCACTTCATGAACCCCGTTCCGGTCATGAAGCTGGTGGAACTCGTGCGCGGCATCGCGACCGAGGAAGGCACGTTCTCCGCCGCCAAGGAATTCGTCGCCAAGCTCGACAAGACGATCACCGTCGCCGAGGATTTCCCGGCCTTCATCGTCAACCGCATCCTTCTGCCGATGATCAACGAGGCGATCTACACGCTCTATGAGGGCGTCGGTTCGGTGGAAGCGATCGATACCGCCATGAAGCTCGGCGCCAATCACCCGATGGGCCCGCTGCAGCTTGCCGATTTCATCGGCCTCGATACCTGCCTGTCGATCATGCAGGTGCTGCATGACGGCCTCGCCGATTCGAAGTACCGCCCGTGCCCGCTGCTGGTGAAGTATGTCGAGGCCGGCTGGCTCGGCCGCAAGTCCGGCCGCGGTTTCTACGATTATCGCGGCGACGTCCCCGTCCCGACACGCTGAGCGGCGGGACATTTCCCAAGCCTGCCCTTTCAGGGAAAAATGTTTCGCCTGCCGCAAGCGCCGCGGCAGGCCATGCCTCGGATCGGGGTCGGCCGGTCGCTATTGTCTGCCCGAATTCAGGTTCCATTCGGGGTTTTTCAGATGAAACGTTTGCTCCTTCTCGGCGTGGCTCTCCTCGGCCTCGCCGCTCCGTTCTCCGCGCAGGCCGCCGACGAGCTGCTCAATGCTTCCTACGACGTGGCGCGCGAACTTTTCGTCGCCGAGAACGAGGCCTTCGTGAAGGCGAATCCCGGTGTCACCGTCGACCAGTCGCATGCCGGCTCGTCCAAGCAGGCCCGCGCCATCGTCGAGGGCCTAGAGGCCGACGTCGTGACCTTCAATCAGGTGTCGGACATCGACTTTCTCGTGAAGAACGGTTTCGTCGCCGACGGCTGGCAGCAGAAGTTCCCGAACAATGCGTCGCCTTTCTACTCCTTCCCGTCCTTCCTCGTGCGCGCCGGCAACCCGAAGAACATCAAGGATTGGTCCGACCTTGCCCGTGACGACGTGAAGATCATCTTCCCGAACCCGAAGACCTCGGGCAATGCGCGCTACACCTATCTCGCCGCGACCGCCTATGCCAAGGAAGCCTTCAAGGACGATCCGGCCAAGGTCGAGGAATTCGTCACCAAGATCTTCGACAACGTGCCGGTCTTCGACACGGGCGGTCGTGCGGCGACGACGACCTTCGTCGAGCGCGAGATCGGCGACGTCATCATCACCTTCGAGGCGGAGACCAAGTCGATCGCCAAGCAGTATGGCGAGGACAAGTACGAGAGCGTCGTGCCCTCCGTTTCGCTGCTCGCCGAATTCCCGGTCGCCATCGTCGACAAGGTGGCCGACGCCAAGGGCAGCCGCGACCTCGCGAAGTCCTATCTCGATTTCCTCTATGCGCCTGAAGGCCAGAAGATCGCCGCCGAGTTCGGCCACCGCGTGCATGACGAAAAGGTCGCCGCCGAATTCAAGGACCAGTTCCCGGACATCCGCCTCGTGAATGTCGACGACGTCTTCGGCGGCTGGAAGAAGATCTCCGAGGAGCATTTCGCCGAAGGCGGCGTGCTGGACAAGATCTACGGCAGCCGTTGATCCCCCGACTTTCGTTTCATGGCAACCGGCGGGCGCAAGTCCGCCGGTTGTGGCGTGAGAAATATCCGCGCAGACCCGGTCGGATAGCCGCGTTCCGCACTTCAGATTGAGAAAGGAAGCGCCTCTTGAAACGGCGTGTACTGCCCGGATTGCCGCTCGCGCTCGGCATAACCCTTGTCTATGTGGCCATCATCGTCGTGCTGCCGCTGGCCGCGCTCGTCTTCAAGGCGGCAAGCCTCGGGCCGGAGGATTACTGGCGCATCGTCTCGTCGGACCGCGCTTTTGCCAGCTACCGGGTCACGGTGCTCTGTGCGCTGGCCGCGACGGTGTTCAACCTCGTCTTCGGCCTGTCGCTTGCCTGGGTGCTGGTGCGCTACCGCTTTCCCGGCCGCCGGCTGGTCGATGCGCTCGTCGATCTGCCCTTCGCTCTGCCGACGGCCGTCGCAGGCATCGCGCTCACCACGCTTTTCGCCACCAACGGCTGGTTCGGCGGCCCCCTCTCGCTCCTCGGCATCAAGGTCGCCTATACGCCGCTTGGCATTATCGTCGCCATGAGCTTCACCAGCATTCCCTTCATCGTGCGCACGGTGCAGCCGGTGCTCGAAGAGCTGGACCCCGCGCTGGAGGAGGCCGGGCAGACATTGGGAGCGAGCGACCTGTCGATCTTCAGGGGCGTCATCCTGCCGCTCCTGACGCCGGCGCTGCTCGCGGGCGTCTCGCTTTCCTTCGCCCGCAGCCTCGGCGAGTTCGGCGCCATCATCTTCATCGCCGGCAACCAGCCGTTCTCCACCGAGATCACGGCGCTGCTCGCCTTCATCCGCCTTGAGGAATACGACTATCCGGCCTCCGCGGCCATCGCCTCCGTCATGCTGCTGACGGCCTTCGTCATGCTGGCGATCACCAACCTGATGCAGGCGCGCGCCCTGCGCTACACGGCAAGGGGCTGACCATGGCGCATCCTTCAAAGGGCAAGCCGCCCCGCGTCGGCGACAATCCGGTCTTCCGCCGCTCGCTTCTCGCCTTCGTGCTCGTGCTGGTCGCGCTGATGATCGTCGCCCCGCTCGCCGTCATCGCCGTGGAGGCCTTTTCGCGTGGGGTCGGCTATTTTGCCGCCTCGATCGCCGATCCGGACACGCGGCACGCGATCCTGCTGACGGTCGTCACGGCGCTGATCGCGGTGCCGATCAACACGGCCTTCGGGGTTGCGGCCGCCTGGGCCATCACCAAGCACGACTTCCGCGGCAAGCGGCTGCTCACCGTCGTCATCGAACTGCCCTTCTCCGTGTCGCCCATCGTGGCCGGCGTCTCCTATCTCTTCGTATACGGCCTGCAGGGACTGTTCGGCCCGGCGCTGCAATCGGCGGAGATCAAGATCCTCTTCGCGCTGCCGGGCATCGTGCTGGCCAGCATGTTCGTGACCGCGCCCTTCGTGGCGCGCGAACTGATCCCGCTGATGCAGGCACAGGGGCGCGACCTGGAGGAGGCAGCGACGTCTCTCGGGGCGAGCGGCGGGCGCACCTTCTTCTCCGTCACGCTGCCGAACATCAAATGGGCGCTGCTCTACGGCGTCGTGCTGTGCAATTCGCGCGTGATGGGCGAGTTCGGCGCCGTCTCCGTCGTCTCCGGCAATATTCGGGGCCAGACCAACACGCTGCCGCTGCATATCGAGCTGCTCTATCACGACTACAACGCGGCCGGCTCCTTCGCCGCCGCATCCATTCTCGCCGGCCTTGCCATCGTCACGCTTGTCGCCAAGGTGGCGCTGGAGCGGCAGGGTGCGGGCCGCGTGCAGCGCCCCTCTCAGCTGGCCGGCGCCGACAGCATCACCCCGGAGGTAAAACCGTGAAGATCCGCCTTACCAATGTGGTCAAGGAGTTCCAGACCTTTCGCGCCGTGCACGGCGTGTCGCTCGATATCGAGAGCGGCGAGCTGGTCGCGCTGCTCGGCCCGTCCGGCTCCGGCAAGACGACGATCCTGCGCATGGTCGCCGGCCTCGAATATGCCGATGGCGGCGCGATCTATTTCGGCGAGGAGAATGCCACCGACATTCCGGTGCGCGATCGCGGCGTCGGCTTCGTCTTCCAGCACTATGCCCTCTTTCCGCACATGACCGTCGGCGAGAACATCGCCTTCGGCATGAAGGTCTCCAAGGTGAAGCGTTCGCCCGAGGCGATCGCCAGACGGGTTGCCGAACTGCTCGACCTCGTGCAGCTCGGCGGCCTGAAGGACCGCTTCCCCGGCCAGATATCCGGCGGCCAGCGCCAGCGCGTGGCGCTCGCCCGGGCGCTCGCCGTCGATCCGCGCGTGCTGCTGCTCGACGAGCCCTTCGGCGCGCTCGACGCCAATGTGCGGCGGGACCTGCGCCGCTGGCTCCGGAAAATCCATGACGAACTGGGCATCACCACGCTCTTCGTCACGCACGACCAGGAAGAGGCGCTGGACCTTGCCGACCGGGTCGTCATCCTCAACAAGGGCAGGATCGTGCAGGAGGGCACGCCCGAGGCGGTCTGCCGCAATCCGGCCGATGCCTTCGTGATGAACTTCCTCGGCGATGCGAACCGGCTCGACGCGGATATCCGCGGCGGCAAGGCCTATGTCGACGGCGTGGCCTTCGAGGCCGGCGGCGTGGCTGACGGCGGCGGCCAGATCCTGTTCCGCCCCGCCGACGTCACGTGGCACGACGAAGGGCAGGGCATCGCCGCGAAGATCGTGCGCGTCATCGACCGGCCGGATTCGCGCCGCGTGCTGGCGCTGACCGGCAGCGGCCAGCCAGTCGAGTTCGATACGGCGCCGGAATTTCCGCACGGCAAGGGCGAGGAGGGTTTCCTCGACATCCGCCGGCCGCGCGCCTACCCGGCGGCGTGAACCCCTCTGCCCTGTTGGCCATTTCCCTTAAGGCAGGGCTATCGCATATGGAAGGAACAGTTGCTCCATCCCCTTCTCCTCCGCGGGGGAGAAGGGGAGAGCCGCACCGTCGAAGTCCGTATGCAATGCCCTGCCCTTGAGGAGAGATGGGCGCCTCTCGGCGCCTCAGGTTCCCGGCGCAGCAAGCGCGGCGTTGATCAGGGCCTTGGCGTCGTCGCTGTCCCAGGCGGCGGGGCCGTTCATCGCCGATATCAGGCAGCCCTTGTCGTCCATCAGAAGGGTGACGGGCAGGCCGAAGGCGAGGCCTTCCTTCTTCAGCGTGTTGAAGACGCCCATCGAGGCATCGCGATAGTAGCCGAGCTCGTTGACGCCCGTCTCGGTGAGGAAGGCTTTCGGCTTCTCGTCGTCGCCGGTGTCGATGTTGATCGCCACGACCTCGAACCTGTCGCTGCCGAGTTCCTTTTCGAGCGCGTTGAGCGCCGGCATCTCCTCGCGGCAGGGCACGCACCAGGTGGCCCAGAGGTTGACGAGCAGCGTCTTGCCGGAAAAATCGGCGATCGTCTTCTTCTTGCCGTCGGGGTCGTCGAAGACAAGGTCGGGCAGTGGGCGGTGCGCGTCCACCGTGCGCATGGCGGCGACCTGTCCCTTGGAGAAGGGCGTCAGGGCTTCGGCCTTCGCCGCGGCCGCCGCGCAGGCGGCGGGGTCGGCGGAAGCGACCGCGCCATTGCCAGACAGGCTTTCCTTCACGTATATCGCAGCACCACCGGCGAGAAGTCCGGCGAGCCCGGCAATGGCGATGAGCTTTCCTGCCGGCAGGCCGAGTTTCTTCTTCACTGTCATTTCATTCTCCAGGACGGGACCCATGGCTGACGGCACTTCCGAGACGAAATCCTCGAACCAGATGTGGGGCGGCCGCTTCGCCTCGGGACCGGATGCGATCATGGAGGAGATAAATGCCTCCATCGGCTTCGACAAGAAGCTTTACGCCCAGGACATCCGCGGCTCAAAGGCGCATGCTGAAATGCTCAGCCACCAGGGCATCATTTCGGCGGACGATAAGGAAAAGATCGTTCACGGTCTCGACACGATCCTGTCAGAGATCGAAAGCGGCAATTTCGAGTTCTCCCGCCGGCTGGAAGACATTCACATGAATGTCGAGGCGCGGCTGGCGACACTGATCGGCCCCGCCGCCGGGCGCCTCCATACCGCCCGCTCGCGCAACGACCAGGTGGCGCTCGATTTCCGTCTCTGGGTCAAGGAAGAATTGCAGAAGACCGAGAAGGCGCTGACGGGCCTGATATCCGCCTTCCTCGACCGCGCGGAAGAGCATGCCGAGACCGTCATGCCCGGCTTCACCCATCTGCAGACCGCCCAGCCGGTGACCTTCGGCCACCATTGCATGGCCTATGTCGAGATGTTCGGCCGCGACCGCCAGCGCGTGCGCCACGCCATCGAGCATCTCGACGAAAGCCCGATCGGCGCCGCCGCGCTTGCCGGCACGGGTTATAATATCGACCGGCACATGACGGCGAAGGCGCTCGGCTTCCGCGAACCGACCCGCAACTCCATCGACACCGTGTCGGACCGCGATTTCGCGCTGGAATTCCTGTCGATCGCGGCGATCGCCGGCGTTCACCTGTCGCGCCTTGCCGAGGAGATCGTCATCTGGTCGACGCCGCAATTCGGCTTCATCCGCCTGTCGGACGCCTTCTCCACCGGCTCCTCCATCATGCCGCAGAAGAAGAACCCGGATGCCGCCGAGCTGGTGCGCGCCAAGACCGGCCGCATCAACGGCTCGCTGATCGCGCTCCTGACGGTCATGAAGGGCCTGCCGCTCGCCTATTCCAAGGACATGCAGGAAGACAAGGAACAGGTCTTCGACGCCGCCGAAAGCATCGAGCTCGCCATTGCCGCGATGACCGGCATGGTGCGCGACATGACGATCCGCACTGACAGGATGAAGGCGGCGGCCGGCTCCGGCTATTCCACGGCCACCGACCTTGCCGATTGGCTGGTGCGCGAGGCGGGCCTTCCCTTCCGCGATGCGCACCATGTGACGGGCCGCGCCGTGGCGCTGGCCGAGAGCAAGGGCTGCGACCTTTCCGACCTGTCGCTCGAAGAGCTGCAGGCGATCCATGCCGCCATCACCGCCGACATCTTCAACGTGCTGACGGTCGAAGCCTCTGTCGCCAGCCGCAAGAGCTTCGGCGGCACGGCACCCCTGGAGGTGCGCAAGCAGATCGCCTGGTGGCGGCAGCGGAACTGATCAGATCGCTTGCAGGACTCATCACCAGATTAAGGGTGCACAAGGGCGAGCGAATTCGCTAAGGATAGTGCCCACCAGATCACCGGCATTCCAGGGAACGCTTCATGACACGCATCGATATCGGCAGGCTGGCGCTCGTGCTCTGCCTTTCCGCAGCGGTTCTGACCGCCTGCGGCCGCAAGGGCGATCTCGACCTGCCGGGCGGGGCTCAGCCGGTCGTGAAGACCGTCGACGGCAAGAAGGTCGAGCAGGTCGAAGACAGGCCTTTCATCCTCGACCCCCTTCTCTAGTTTTGATGCATTGCCGAACGCAAAGCCGCGGCCCGGTTTTGCCGGAACTGCCCCTGTTTAACGGACGAAACCTGTGAACCATTTCGAGCATCGCGACGGCATCCTCCATGCGGAAGACGTGCCCGTTCCGGAAATCGCCAAGGCGGTCGGCACACCCTTCTACGTCTATTCGACGGCCACGCTGGAGCGCCACTACAAGGTCTTCTCCAAGGCCTTCGAGGGCGTCGATGCCATGGTGTGCTACGCCATGAAGGCGAATTCGAACCAGGCGGTGCTGAAGACGCTCGCCCGGCTCGGCGCCGGCATCGACGTGGTCTCGGAAGGCGAATTGCGCCGGGCGCTCGCCGCCGGTGTTCCCGCCTCGCGCATCATGTTCTCCGGCGTCGGCAAGACGCCGCGCGAAATGGATCTGGCGCTCGAGGCCGGCATCTACTGCTTCAACGTCGAATCCGAGCCGGAGCTGGAGGTGCTGAACGCCCGCGCCGTCAAGGCCGGCAAGGTGGCCCACGTCTCCTTCCGCATCAATCCCGATGTCGACGCCCGCACCCATGCGAAAATCTCGACGGGCAAGAAGGAAAACAAGTTCGGCATTTCCTGGGAGCGCGCCCGCGCCGTCTATGCCCGCGCCGCCGGCGTGCCGGGCATCAAGGTGACCGGCATCGACATGCATATCGGCAGCCAGATCACCGAGCTGCAACCCTTCGAGGATGCCTTCAAGCTGTTGCGCGAGCTCGTCGATACGCTGCGCGCCGACGGCCACACGATCGATCACGTCGATGTCGGCGGCGGCCTCGGCATTCCCTACAAGACGGACAATGCGCCGCCGCCGCTGCCGGATGCCTATGCCGAGATCGTCAAGAACCAGCTCAAGGGCCTTAACTGCAAGATCGTCACCGAGCCCGGCCGGCTGATCGTCGGCAATGCCGGCATCCTCGTCACCGAGGTCATCTATGTGAAGGACGGCGGCGAGAAGACCTTCGTCATCGTCGATGCCGCGATGAACGATCTCATCCGCCCGACGCTCTACGAAGCCTGGCACGAGATCCAGCCGGTCGTCATTTCCGCCGCCAGCGCGCCGCGCATCCGGGCGGATGTGGTGGGTCCGGTCTGCGAGACCGGCGACTACCTGGCGCAGGACCGCGAGATGACGCAGCCGAAGCCCGGCGACCTCATCGCCGTCGGCTCCGCCGGTGCCTATGGCGCCGTACAGGCCGGCACCTACAACAGCCGCCTGCTGGTGCCGGAAGTGCTGGTCAACGGGTCCGAGTTCCACGTCGTGCGGCCGCGGCAGAGCTACGACGACCTGATCGGCCTCGATTCGGTGCCGGACTGGCTCGCCTGACCGTTCCAAGCGCTGAAACCGACCGCCCGCGCGATCACGATTTTGCGCGTGCCCTCGTCTTCGCCACAAAGAATGTTATCTTCTGGCGGTGACAACCTGCAGCGGAGAGCGGCGCCCGATGGCGATTGACACGCAAGGACAGCGCGAGAGGGAGGCGACGGGCAACCCGATGGCCCGCCGGCTCGCGGGCAAACGCCTTGCCGCCCAGGCCGTCCTCTATCTGGAAGCGCTCGCCCCGCGGCTGCTGCCGATCCTGCTTCTGGTCGCGACCTTCCTGGCGCTGACATGGTTCGGCTATTTCCGCCATGTGCCGGCCTGGCTGCATCTTGCAACGCTCGCCGCCTTCGCGCTCGGCCTCGTCGGCGTGCTTTTCCGCTTGCGCGGCATCGTCTGGCCGTCGACCGACCGGGCCTATCGCATGCTGGAGGCGCGCAATGCGCTCGCCCATCAGGCGATCCGGGTGCAGGACGACCGGCCGGCCGGCGGCGGCGCCTTTGCCGAGGCGCTGTGGCGCGAGCACCAGGCCCGCATGGCGCGGATGATCGGCACGCTGAGGACCGGCACGCCCGAGCCGGACATCGCCCGCCACGACCGCCATGCCCTGCGCGCCGTGCCGCTGCTCCTCGTCGCCATCGCCTTTGCCTTTTCCTATTCCAACCGGGGCGGCCTTCTGGCCGATGCCGTTACCGTCCGCGCGCCTGCCGAAACCGCGCCGGACGTTCGCATTGACGCCTGGGTGACGCCGCCGGCGCACTCCGCGCGCGCGCCCGTCTTCCTCACCGGCACCACGCAGGGGGAGCCGCGCGAGGCGGCGAAGGGCGAGATCCGCATTCCGCAGTTCAGCGAATTGACCGTGCGCGTCACGGGCGGCAGCGGCGAGGAGGCGGTCAGCTATCAGGTGACCGGCGAGGAAGCTGCCACGGCCATTCGTCCCGAGGCGGAAAAGCCGAAGGACGAGAAGGCCGAAGCCAGGGCGCCGGTCGCCGCGGCCAACGGCGCGAGGACCATGCGCTACGAAATCCTGAAGGACGGCACGCTCTCGGTCGCCGGCCAGACCTGGAGCTTCGCGGTCATTCCGGACCGCGTGCCTGAGATCGCCTTCGACGGCATTCCGAAGAGGACCGTCGCCTCGGCGCTGGAGATCAGCTTTATCGCCAAGGACGATTACGGCATCCAGGAGGCCCATGCGGAGATCGTGCCGGTCGACCAGCCGAAGGACGCGCGCCCGCTCTATCCGCTGCCGGAGTACAGGCTCGACCTGTCGCGCCGTGCCGCGCGCGACGCCAAGGGTACGACGAGCCGCAACCTTTCCGAACATCCGCTCTCCGGCAAGCGCGTCAAGATCACGCTCGTCGCCAAGGATGCCGCCGGGCAGGAAGGGCGCAGCCAGCCGGTCGAGATGATCCTGCCGGCCAAGGCCTTCTTCGAGCCGCTCGCCGCGGCCGTCGCCGAAGAACGGCAGGTCTTCGCGCTCGATGCCAACCAGTTGCCGCACGCGATCGCCCTCAACGAGGCGCTGACGATCCGGCCGGAAGAGACGATCCCCAACCTCACGCATTACCTGCTGCTGCAATCGGCCAATGCCCGCATGAAGCTCTCCCGCACGGAGGACCAGATGCGCGAGACGGCGGATTATCTCTGGGAGATTGCCCTCGGTATCGAGGACGGCAACCTGTCGCTCGCCGATCGCCGGCTGCGCGAGGCGCAGAAGGCGCTCTCCGAGGCGCTGGAGCGCAACGCCTCCGACGAGGAGATCGCCGCGCTGATGAAGGATCTGCGCGAGGCCATGCAGGCCTATATGGAGGAGCTTGCGCGCCAGGCGGCCAAGAACGGCCAGTTGCAGCAGAACGCCCAGCAGCAGGGCCAGATCCTGCGCCAGCAGGACTTGCAGCGCATGATGGACCAGATCGAGAATCTGGCCCGCTCCGGCGCGCGTGACCAGGCCCAGCAGATGCTTTCCGAATTGCAACGCATGATGAACAACCTGCAGGCCGGCCGGCCGCAGCAGGGCCAGCAAGGCCAGCAGAACGACGCGATGCGCCAGCAGATGGACAAGCTCGGCCAGCTGATGCAGCAGCAGCAGAAGCTGATGGAACAGACCTTCCAGTTCGACCAGGCGCTGCGCGACCGCCAGCAGCGCGGCGATCCGATGCCGGGCGAAGAGGGCGAGCAGCGGCCGGGCGACAACGGCGCCGGCCAGCAGCCGACCGACCAGATGACGGCCGAAGAACTTCGCGAGGCGCTGAAGAAGCTTCAGGAGCAGCAGGATGCGCTCGGTAAGCAGCTCGGCGAGATCCAGGAGGCGCTGAAGGGCATGGGGCTGGAGCCCGGCGAAGGTTTCGGCCAGGCCGGTCGCGAGATGAAGGGCGCTTCGGAAGCGCTCGGCGAGGGGCAGGGCGAATCGGCCGTCGGCAGCCAGGGCCGCGCGCTGGAGGCGCTGCGCCAGGGCGCGCAGAACATGATGAGCCAGATGCAGGCCATGGGGCAGGGCCAGGGGCAGGGGCCGGGCGAAGGCATCCCGCAGGCCGGGCGCAACGGCCGCGATCCGCTGGGCCGCGAGCGCGCGCTCAACGGGCAGGGCCCCGACTTCGGCGGGCCGACCAAGGTTCCGGAAGAAATCGATATCCAGCGGGCGCGCGAAATCCTGGAAGAGATCCGCCGCCGCCTCGGCACCGGGGCAGCGCCCGGTTTCGAGCGGGACTATCTGGAGCGGCTGCTCGGCATCCGCTGAGGCGCGGTCAGGCCGCGAGCGCCGTCGCCACGGCGCGGCGGATGTCGGGCAGGCTGAAGGGCTTGCTCACCACGTCGACGATCTTCGAAGCGAGGTCGTCCGCCCGCTCGCGCTGCTCGGCATAGCCGGTCATCAGCAGGATCTTCAGCGCCGGATGGGCGGCGGACGCCTTGTGGGCAAGCTCGATGCCGTCCATCACGGGCATGCGGATGTCGGACAGGAGGAGATCGAAGCCGCCCTCCGTCAGGGCGTCGAGCCCGGCCGCACCGTCCGGCGCCTCGACGGTCTCGTGGCCGTCCATGCGCAGCGCCCGCGCCACGAAGGTGCGGAGCGAATCCTCGTCCTCGGTGATCAGGATCTTGGCCATCGGTTCCCCTTTCGGTCCGTTCATCCGGCCTCGTTCCAGGGGAACGCAAGGCCGGAGCGGCTGCCGGTTGCCGGTGCCGCTCTTCAAGCGAAAAGACCAGACTTTCCTTGTCGATCGGTAAACGGCCGATGGGGAATCTGCGGTCAGGTGTCCGCGTCGCCCGTCACGATGCCGACGAAGGGCAGTTCGCGGAAGGCATAGGCCACGTCCATGCCGTAGCCGACGACGAAATGATCCGGGCATTCGAAGCCGACATAGTCGGCCTCCAGGTCGGTCTTGCGCTTCTCGCGCTTGTCGAGCAGCACGGCGATGGTGACATTCTTGGCGCCGCGCTCGTACATCAGTTCCTTGGCGAAGCTGAGTGTGCGGCCGGATTCGAGGATGTCGTCGATCAGCAGGATGTCGCGGCCGTGCACGTCGCTGTCGATGTCCTTGATGACCTTCACGCCCTGCGAGACGGTGCCGGCGCCGTAGCTTGACAGCGTGATGAACTCGACTTCCGGGGCAAGGCCGGCCGCGTGGAGGGCGCGCGTGAGGTCGGCGGCGAAGATGAACGAGCCCTTGAGGACGGCGATGACGAGGAGGTCCTTCGTCGGCCCGCTGGCGATGTCGGCCGCCAGTTCCTCGTTGCGCCTGGCGATCGTCGCGGCGTCGTAGAGCGTTTCGATCTTCTTTCCGCGGACAATCTGCATCGCGAGGCGGCTCCCTGGGCGTTTGGAACAAAGGAGCCGATTAGCACAGTCAGCGGGCGGGCGCATCCTCGGGGGCGAGCGAAACGGAGACTTTCGGCACTTTTCCGCCGCTATGCGGAATGTGCAACGCGAAGGCCGCGTCGGCGCCCGGCGCGAGCGCGGCGGTTTCGAGGAAGAGACGGTGGCGGATCGGCTTGTCCGTGCCCTCGAAGACGATGTCGACCGGCGGCACGGCCGCGACGGCGTCACCGCCATTGGTGAGGCGGCCATAGACGGCGAGCACCTTCATGCCGTTGCGGTCGTCTATCGTGGTGACGACGTCGGCGATGCGCAGCGTCTTGCCGGCGTCGCCTGCGGGAAGCGCCGCCATGAGGGCGGAGAGCCCGCCGGCATAGGAGAAGACGAAGATGAAGGCCGCCATGACAAGGCCGGCGAAGGCGCGGCCCGGAAGGCGCTGCAGGCCGGCCTCGCACAGCCGGGCGCCGGCGGCGGCGATGCGGAGCAGCAGGGGCCGCCGTGCGTCGGTCGGCATGGGCCGGACGGGACGGTGATTATCGTTCGAGGTACGGACGGCGGGGCTGCGGATGACCACGAAATCGGCATCGACCGCCTCGATGCGCGCCGGGAACGGCCTTGCGCTCCTGCGGGCCGGCGTCTTCGGTTCCGGCGGCAAAAGGTCGATCCGGCCCTTCGCCTCGCGTCTTGCTCTGAAGGCGTTCATCGCGACCTCCTCGCCTGGCCAGCGCCTTCCCGCGCAAAATCATCGGCGAAAAGTCGGGCATTGAATGAAATCCTTACCAAACGTAAACCATACTGGTTAATGCTTCGGAAACCCGACCGTGAAAGAGCCGTTTTCCTGTGCGACCTCGCCAGCGAACCTGCGGGCAAGGGTAACCCGCTTCTAGAACCGGATTGATCATTGATTCACTTCGAGAATGTCGGACTGCGTTATGGGATGGGCCCGGAGATTCTCCGCGACCTCACTTTCGATATTCCGCGCCGGTCCTTCCAGTTCCTGACGGGGCCGTCGGGCGCCGGCAAGACGACGCTGCTGCGCCTGCTCTTCCTCTCCCTGCAGCCGACGCGCGGCATCATCCGCACCTTCGACCGCGAAATCTCGACCATCCCGCGCGATGAGTTGCCGATGCTGCGCCGGCGCATCGGTATCGTCTTCCAGGATTTCCGCCTGCTCGATCACCTGACGACCTATGAGAATGTCGCCCTGCCGCTGCGTGTGCGCGGCAAGGAAGAGGCGAGCTATCGCGCCGACGTACTCGAACTTTTGAAATGGGTCGGGCTCGGCGAGCGCATTAACGTGCTGCCGCCGGTGCTGTCGGGCGGGGAGAAGCAGCGCGCGGCCATCGCCCGCGCCCTCATCGACCGCCCGGAACTGCTGCTCGCCGACGAGCCGACCGGCAATGTCGATCCGCCGATGGCGCGTCGGCTGCTCAGCCTCTTCCTCGAACTGAACCGGCTCGGCACCGCCGTGGTGATCGCCACACACGACCTGTCGCTGATGGACCAGGTGGAAGCGCGGCGCATGATCCTCTCGCACGGACGGCTCGACATCTATGACTGACGCGCCCGACGACACCGCCAAGGACGCCCAGCCGGCCCGCCGGCCGGAAATGAAGGTGCGCCCCACGGCGCCCATCGTGCCGCAGGCGAACGTTTCCGGCAACGCGCTGATGCTCGTCATCGCCATCATGGCCTTCCTCGCCTGCCTCACCTTCGGCGCGGTCAGCATGGTGCGGGCGACGGCGGCGAGCTGGCAGAGCCAGATCTCCCGCGAGATCACCATCCAGATCAAGCCGGACGACGATCTCGACATGGAGAAGGCGCTGACGGACGCGCGCGACCTCGCGCTCACCTTCTCTGGCACGCGCGACGGCACGATCGTCGACAAGGCGGCGACGGCGCGGCTGCTCGAACCCTGGCTCGGCGAGGGGCTGAACATCGACGAACTGCCGGTGCCCCGCCTCGTCATCGTCACCATCGACGAGCAGAGTCCGCCGGATTTCGCCGCGATGCGGGCGGCGCTGGCGGAAAAGATCCCGACGGCCTTTCTCGACGACCATCGCACCTGGGTCGACCGCCTCGTCGCCATGGCGCGCACGACGGCCTTCATCGGCACCGGTGTCCTGGTGCTGGTCTTCTCCGCCATGGTGCTGACCGTCGTCTTCGCCACGCGCGGCGCGCTTTCCGGCAACCGGCACATCGTCGAGGTGCTGCATTTCGTCGGCGCCGAGGCAAGCTTCGTCGCCTCCGAATTCCAGAAGCACTTCCTGAAGATCAGCCTCAAGGGGTCGGTGGCCGGCGGGTTCCTGGCGGCGCTGTTCTTCGCCATTGCCGGCTTCTGGCAGGGGCGCTCCATCGCCACCCCGCAAAGCGACCAGGCGACGGCGCTGTTCGGCACCTTCTCCATGGGGCTCACGAGCTATCTCGGCATTGCCGGAACCATTGCCGTCATCGCGCTCCTGACCACGCTGACGGCCCGGTTCACCGTCATGCGCACCATCCACGAGATCGACCAGGTCCGCTCCGATCCGTCGCGAACCGACCAGTTGCCCGACCCATGACGCGGGCCGGACGAAACGCTGCCGCGAAACGGACTATCCGTCGCCGCATTCGCGTTCTATGGACGGAATCATGAACGCGCTCGAACGGGTAAAACCGGGTCTGCCGCAGGGCGCCCGGCCTGACGGAGAGGGGCGGCGGCGCAGGGCCCCCGTCCGCCTTGCCGTGCGCGCGGTTCTGGCGCTCATCCTGCTTGTCGCCGTGGCGGGCACGGGGGGCTTCCTCTACTTTGCCGAGACGGTCGCCGCGCTGGAAGCGCCGCGGGACCCGAAGGCCGATGCCATCGTGGTGCTGACCGGCGGCTACCAGCGGATCGACAGGGCGATCGGCCTGCTCAAGCGGGGGGCCGGCCAGCGGCTGCTGATCTCCGGCGTCAACCCGGCGACGAGCGGCAACCAGATCCGCAAGCTCACCCAGAGCTCCTCCTCGCTGTTCGAATGCTGCGTCGACATGGGCTACGAGGCGGTGGACACGATCGGCAACGCCAACGAGACGGCGCGCTGGATCAGCGACCACCGGTTCCGCCGCGTGCTCGTCGTCACCAACAACTACCACATGCCGCGCAGCCTCCTGGAGCTGAAGGTCATCGATCCCCGCACGGAGTTCGTCGCCTATCCCGTCGTCAATTCGGACCTGAAGAGGGGCAATTGGCTGCGCCAGCCGGGCGTCCTCAAGGCCATGCTGTCGGAATATCTCAAATACAGCCTTGCGCATATCCGCGCCTTTGCGGGCGCGCGCAGCTGGTCCGGTCTTCGCGGCGACACGGCGGGACTTTCCGGCGGCTGATCGCTGCCGCGCGCCGTTTTTTCGCATCCCGCCGCTGCGAAGCCGCTCATGCAGTTTTGCGCGACAGGCTCTGGAATATCGTGTAGGGCGAAGGAATGCGTCCCGCTGACAGGCTGCCCGATGATCGTTTTCCGTTCCGTGCTTTTCAATGCCCTCTTCTACCTGAATCTCATCGCACAGATGATCGTCATGACGCCGGCCTATTTCCTGCTGCCGCGGAAGAAGGCCTATGTCATCGCCAAGAACTGGGCGAGGAGCAACCACTGGCTCTTCGACAAGGTCGTCGGCACGACCTTCGAGATCCAGGGGCTGGAGAATATCCCGGCGGACGGCCGCTACATCTTCGCGCCGAAGCACCAGTCCTTCTGGGATGCCTATGCGCTGCTGCCCTGGCTCGACGATCCCTTCTACATCCTCAAGCGTGAGCTGACCTGGATCCCGCTCTTCGGCTGGTATCTGAAAAAGCAGCGCATGGTGCCGGTCGATCGCAGCGCACGCGGCAAGGTCATGGCCGCTGTCATGCAGCGCACCAAGGACGAGATGAATTCCGGCCGCCAGCTCATCATCTATCCGGAGGGCACGCGCCGCCCGCCGGGCGCGCCGCCGGAATATAAGTACGGCATCGCCCGGCTTTACCGCGATCTGCAGGTGCCCGTCGTGCCCGTCGTCATGCATCCGGGCCTGTTCTGGCCGCGGCGCAAGTTCATCCGCTATCCCGGCCACTTCAAGGTGCGCATCCTGCCGGCGATCGGGCCGGGCATGGATCCCGATGCCTTCCTCGCCCATCTCGTCGAGGTGATGGAGACGGCGAGCGACCGGCTGCTGGTGGAGACCGCCGGGGCGAACCCGAACCTGCCCCTGCCGCCGACGGCCGAGCAGCGGCTGGCGGAGCTGAAGGCGCACGCCGCCGCCTGATCAGGCTGGCGGGCCTGCGTGAAGCTTTTCGGCGGCGCGGCTGACATCCTCCAGCCAGTGATCGCGAATGCCCATTGCGCGCAGGTGCGCCAGCGTGTTGCGCACATAGTCCATGTTGGCTCCGGATTTTCCGACGGCGGCGCTGATCGTCGCCGCCGCCTCCTCGACGGTGAGCGCGCCGGCGAACTGATGGTGGGCGCGGTCGCAGATATAGGCGAGCGTCGAGACGCGACGACCGTCGCCGAGCGTCGCGGAGAGGGTGCGCTCGAGATAGACATGGGTGACGAGTTCGCGCTCGCGCAGGTAATCGACCACCGCCTCCCGGCTTGCGGGGGCGATGCGGAAGGCGACGCCGCGGCAGGAGCCGCCGCGATCGAGGCCGAGGACCAGGCCGGGCCTCTGCTCGGTGCCGCGGTGCACCCAGGAGCGTACGCAGAGCGCGCGGCGGAAGCCGAAGAGATGGGCTGGCTGCTGTTCCTCGAATTCGAAGCCTGGATTCCACATCAGCGATCCGTAGCCAAAGACCCAGAATTCGTTCATATCCACCGTCACGTCGCTCACTTCTCTAAAAGCCGCCGCAATTGCCGGCTTTGACGCCTTCGCGGGCAAATCACGCCTGCCACAATTGGAGAACACCATGGCCTCGTCAAGCCGCCCGGACGCTTCCGGCGTCACGCGAAAACTCGTCCGGCTCGCCGTTGCCGTCGTTCTCGTCGCCGCGCTCTATACGGGCGGATGGTTCTATGCCGCAAGCTGGCTGAAGGATACGCTCGACCGGAAGCTCCTGGCATCCGCGCAGGGCATGCATTCGGCCTCGTGCAGCAATCTCTCCGTTAGCGGCTTCCCGTTCCGCATCGGCCTCTTCTGCGATGCGGTCGGCATCGACGACCGCCCGACGGGCCTTTCGGCGACCTTCGGGGCGCTGCGCTCGGCCGCGCAGGTCTATCGCCCGGGCCACGCCGTCGTCGAGCTCGACGGGCCGGCGCAGGTACGCGTCACGCCCGATCTCGTCTTCGACGCCGACTGGGACCTCATGCGGGCGAGCGGCACCGCTTGGACGGACGGGCTCGACCGCGCCTCGATCGCCTATGACGGGCTGAAAGGCCGGCTCAACGTGCCCTCCGAGGCCGTCTCGCTCGGCGTGACCGCCGCCCATGGCGAAAAGCATATCCGCCAGTCGGGCGGGGCGCTCGATGTCGCCGCCTCCTTCGATGCGCTCGTGCTCGATCTCGGCGACCGGGTATTGCCGCCGCTGGATGTTTCGACCGACATGACGATCGCCGATGCGGCGACGTGGATCTCCGTCGAAGGCCCGCCGGCTGACGCGCCGCTCGGCGCGAAGATGGAGCTGCGCCGCCTGTCGCTCGACCTCGGTGACGGCAAGGTGGCGACCCTTTCCGGCCCGCTCGAAGTCGGCGAGGACGGCTACCTTTCTGGTATGCTCGATCTCGACATTGCTGGCATCACGGTCTGGCGCGACCGGATTTCCGAGGCATTTCCGGAGATCGCGGAGACGGCGGCCCAGGTCGCGCAGGCGATCGAGGGCCTGTCGAAGGGCGGCGACCGGGCGGTGGTGAAGCTCAACGTGCGGGACGGAACCGTCTATCTCGGCCTCTTCCCGATCGCCTTTATCCCGCCAATCTGATTTCAGCCCTTCCTGTCGGCGACCGGCCGGCCGAAGTTCGGCGCGGACGTGTCCTGACCCGCATCGATGATCGAGCGGCGGATGGCGCGGGTGCGCGTGAAAAGATCGAAGAGCTTCTCGCCGTCGCCCCAGCGGATGGCGCGCTGCAGATAGGCGAGGTCTTCGGAAAAACGGGCCAGCATTTCGAGGATCGCGTCCTTGTTGTGCAGGCAGACGTCCCGCCACATGGTCGGGTCCGAGGCGGCGAGACGGGTGAAATCGCGGAAGCCCGAGGCGGAATACTTGATGACCTCGGATTCCGTCACCGTCTCCAGGTCGTCCGCCGTGCCGACGATGTTGTAGGCGATGATGTGCGGCAGGTGCGAGACGATGGCGAGCACCTTGTCGTGGTGCTCCGTGTCCATCTCATCGACCTTGGAGCCGAGCGCTTCCCAGAAGGCGGCGAGCCTGCGCTTGGCCTCCTTGTCCGTGCCGTGCACGGGGGTGAGGATGCACCAGCGGTTCTGGAACAGTTCGGCGAAACCGGCGTCCGGGCCGGAATGCTCGGTGCCGGCCAGAGGGTGGCCGGGGATGAAATGCACGGTCTTCGGCATGTGCGGCAGCATCTGCGCGACGACCGAGGCCTTGGTGGAGCCGACATCGGTGACGATGGCGCCTGGCTTCAGGTGCGGGGCGATGTCCTCGGCCACTTTGCCGGAGGCGCCGACGGGCACCGAGACGACGACGAGGTCGGCGCCCTCGACGGCCTTGCCGGCGTCCTGGACGTAGTCGGAGCCGAGTTCGAGCTCGCGGGCGCGGTCGAGCGTCTCCTGGCTGCGGCTCGAAATGGTGACGGTTTTCGCGAGGCCCTTCGCCTTGACGGCGCGGGCGATGGAGGAGCCGATGAGGC
The DNA here is from genome assembly GCF_040812195.1 of Shinella sp. S4-D37. Classification (NCBI taxonomy): domain Bacteria; kingdom Pseudomonadati; phylum Pseudomonadota; class Alphaproteobacteria; order Hyphomicrobiales; family Rhizobiaceae; genus Shinella; species Shinella sp. S4-D37. The sequence goes on from NZ_JBFNXL010000005.1 coordinate 125,540, forward strand.
CGATGCCGATCAGCGCGATCTTGTCGAAATGTCCGTCCGTCATGCCCTTGGCCCTTCGTTTCCGCGTGGGCCCGCTCTAGCGGGCGGGCCGGCATTTGTCGAGGGGATCAGCGCGGGGCGCGCTCGCGCGTCGTCGGCACGCCGTGCGGGGCGAGCACGGGCACGAAGACGCGGCGCGAGGCGCGGGCGGCGACGGGCAGGCCCTGGTAGAGCCGCTTCTGCGCCTCCACGATGATGACGCCGGAGAACATCGGCCAGAGCATGCGGCCCAGCCGCTCGAAGGCGCTGCGCAGTTTCTGCACGCTGCGCAGCTTGGAGGGCGGGAAGAACAGCGCTTCGGCCGAAGCGCCGGGCGTGAAGTTGGTCTCGCGCAACAGCGCGGTGAGCTGGCCGCGCGAATAGGGCCGGCCCGAGCCGAACGGCGTGTGCTCCATGCGCGCCCAGACGCCGCGCCGGTTCGGCACGACGATGACGAGCCGTCCGCCGGGCGCCAGCACGCGCCAGAGTTCCTTCATCGTCTCGCGCGGGTTTTCCGCGAATTCCAGCGAATGTACCATCAGCACGCGGTCGACCGAGGCGTCCGGCAGCGGCAGTTCCTCGTCGAAGACGAGCGCCGTGGAGGAAAGCTCGCCCGGCGGCCAGTTCACCGCCCCCTGGCCGGCCGGCATGAAGGCGAAGGTGCGCTCCGTGTCGGCGCGGAAACGTTCGAGATAGGGCACGGCATAGCCGAGCCCGACCAGCCGCTCGTCCGGCAGGCGCGCCCAGAGCGAAGCGAGGGCCATGGCGATCGAATGGTCGGCGAGGCGCCCGAGCGGCGAGTGGTAGAATTCGCGAAGGTCGACGATATCGGCATGCATGACCCGAATGTGCGCGATGGGCCGGTGGACTTCAAGGCCGATTGCCTTACATTCCCGCCGACCGGCCCGCCAATGCGATGAGGAATGCGCCATGACCCCGTTGGAAACAGACCTTTTTTCCTGCCGCAGCGACAATTTCGGCGTTCTGCTGCACGATCCTGCGACGGGGGCGACCGCGAGCATCGATGCGCCGGAGGAAAAGCCGATCCTCGATGCGCTCGCCCGCCGCGGCTGGACGCTCAGCCATATCTTCACGACCCATCACCACACCGACCACGTTGAGGCCAATCTCGCGCTGAAGGACCGTTTCGGCGTGACGATCATCGGGCCGGCGCGGGAGACGATCCCGGGCATAGACCGGAAGGTGGATGGCGGCGACAGCTTCGATTTTGCCGGCAGGCGGGTCGAGGTCATCTGGACGCCGGGGCATACGGCGGGGCACATCTGCTTTCATCTGCCGGCGGAAAAGCTGCTCTTTGCGGCCGATACGCTCTTTGCGCTCGGCTGCGGCCGGCTTTTCGAGGGCACGCCCGCGCAGATGTGGCAATCGCTCGGAAAGCTCGCCGCGCTGCCGGAGGAGACGACCGTCTATTTCGGCCATGAATACACGCTCTCCAACGCGCGCTTCGCCGTGACGGTCGATCCGGACAATGCCGCGCTCGCAACCCGCGTGGCGGAGATCGAGGCGCTTCGGGCGGCGGGCGCTTTCACCGCGCCGACGACCATCGGCCTCGAAAAGGCGACCAACCCTTTCCTGCGGGCCGCCGATCCTTCGATCCGCCGTCATCTCGGCATGGCGGGGGCGAGCGACGCCGAGGTGTTCGCCGAAATCCGTGCGCGCAAGGACCGGTTCTGATGACGCCGCAGGATATCATCGCCCGGCTCGGCATGGAGCGCCATCCGGAAGGCGGCTGGTATGTGCAGACCTTTCGCGATGCGGCTGGCGGCGCGCGCGGGCATTCGACGGCGATCTACTATCTCCTGGAGCGGGGTGAGCGCTCGCACTGGCACCGGGTGAAGGATGCGGTCGAGGTCTGGCATCACTATGCCGGCGGGCCGCTGGCGCTGTCTTTGAGTGATGGCGCGGTACAGGCGGAGACGCAGGTGCTGGGGCCGGGTCTTGCGGCCGGGGGACGGCCGCAGGTCATCGTGCCGGCGAACTGGTGGCAATCGGCCGAACCGCTCGGCGACTGGACGCTGGTCGGCTGCACGGTTTCGCCGGGCTTTCTCTTCTCGTCCTTCGAGATGGCGCCGCCAGGCTGGGAGCCGGGCGCCTGATCAGGCGGGGCTTGCCGCCGGCTTGCGGCGGAAGATCATGTCCTTGGCGGCGAGGATGGCGCCCCCCGTCACCAGCAGGCAGGCAAGGCCGATGCGCCAGGACGGTTCGGCAAAGCCGGAAAGGATCAGCACGAGCGTCGAGAGCAGCGGGGCGGCATAGCTCGCCGCCCCGAGGATCTGGATGTCGCCGTTCTTGACGCCGAAATCCCAGGCATAGAAGGCCGCGCCGACGGGCAGCAGGCCGAGGCCGGCGACGGCGAACCATTCGAAACCCGTCTGCGGCCAGACCGTGGTTTCCAGCATCAGATGGCAGAGGAGCGAGAGGAGGGCGGTCGCGAGGCAGAAGCCGGTCACCACATCCGTCGAGACCGCCTCGAAGCGGCGCGTGAGCAGCGAATAGCCCGACCAGGTGAAGGCGCACAGGAAGGCCGCGCCATAGCCGATGAGGTAGGCCTCGTCGAAGGCGAAGCCGTTGCGGCCGACGATGAGCACCGTGCCGCCGAGGCCGAGGAACGCGCCGAGGACATGGTTCCATCTCAGCCGCTCGCCCGGCAGCAGCGCCGAACCGACGACGATGAGCAGCGGCCAGAGATAGGCGATGAGGCCGGCTTCCACCGCCGGCGCGTTGCGCAGCGCGGTGAAGTAGAGGAAGTGGTAGCCGAAGAGGCCGAGGATTCCGGTGATCCAGACCTTGGCCGGCTGCCTGAGCAGCCGGGCGCGCGACGGCCGGGCGATCAGCACGACGATGCCTGGCAGGCTGCCGATCAGGAAGCAGACGGCGGAGAGCTGGAAGGGCGGCATCTTGCCCGATGCCGCGGTGAAGAGCGCGAGCAACGACCACATCAGGATCGCGGTAAAGCCAATCAGGGTTGCACGCGTCTTCAAGCCGATCACTCCCGCCGGTCCGCCGCCGGGCCGGGCGCGTCAGCCGCCGAAGCGCGTGGCCGAGACGGTGACAGGGCCGAGCTTGGTCGGAATCTGTACATAGACCGGAGCATATACCTTCGCGCCCTCGGCCTTGGCAAACCAGATTTCCATCGTCTTCAGCTTGCGCAGGTATTCCACGTCGTCGCGGCCCTTCTTGTAGCCGGATTTCGGCACGAAGCGGAGGCCGCAGACGACGACCTCGCCCTCGAAGCCCTTGGTGGAATAGGGTTTGGTGCCCTTGGAGCTCAGCTTCAGGTCGAGGCGGCTCTCGCCGTCGAAGATCGGCAGCGTCTTGGGGCAGACGCGGCTTCCCTCCGGGATGATGAGGCCCGAGATCGGGTCCAGCACCGCGCGCATGTCGGCGGTGGAGACGGGCACCCAGTTCTTCGGCTTGCGCCGCGGCGGCGTCATGCTGGCGGTGACGACATTGCCGTTGTGGAAGGTGACGTCGATGGCGCGGCTGCGCTTGCCGCTCTTGTAGTTCACCGAATAGCTCCTGGCGTGCAGTCGCCCGCGGCTGACGGTGCCGGAGACCGACGTCGTGCCCTTGGTGCTGGAAAAGATATCGGCAAGGCCGGCCGATTGCATGCTGCCGGAAATCGTGTAGCGGTTGCCCTCGAAGGCCGAGCGGAAGGTCGCGGTGGCCACCGGCAGGCCGGACAGGCGGATGCTGTAATCCGTGCGGTGCTCGATCTCCGCCGACGACAGCGGCGTCGCGCTGCCCACAAGGGCAAGCGACATGACAGCGCCAGCAACCCAAACACGCCCGTTCATCTTCACGACTCCCATTGAGACGCTCCGCCTAGTATGCCATTGCGGCGATTCTACGCCGCGGCAAAAAGTCCGATCCAACTTGCTCTTGCCCGCAGATTATGGCCTTTGGCAACTGAATTCAGGATGAACGGCAGGTTTGGCTTGACGTCGGCGCCGCCTGTGACTATAGAACCGCAACTTTCCAAAAAGGCCAGATGGACTGCGGCCGGTTTCGGTGCCGGAAACGTATTGTCCTGAACCAAGAAAAATAGGTGTACCATGTCCCGTAGTTGCGAATTGACCGGCAAGGGCGTCCAGTCGGGCAACAATGTGAGCCACGCAAACAACAAGACGAAGCGCAAGTTCCTGCCGAACCTGTGCAATGTCACGCTGATTTCCGACGCCCTCGGCCAGCGTTTCCGTCTTCGCGTTTCCGCTGCTGCGCTCCGCTCCGTCGAGCACCGCGGCGGCCTCGATGCCTTCCTGCTGAAGGCCGAGGAGAACGAACTGTCGATGCGCGCCCGCCTGCTGCGCCGTCAGATCGCCAAGAAGACCGCTGCTGCCGTCGCTGCCTGATTTCAGGCATTCGGCCAGATCGTTTCATTGAGGCTTGACCGGGTTCCGGGCAGGCCTCAATGCTTTGCGCCTATCGTTAGAAACTCCAGCTGGTGGCATCACCCAGGGTAAAAAAATGCAAGCGAACCGCATTACGTTCCTCTACGTCCTTCTGATGACGGCTATCGTCGTCGCCTCCAACGTGCTCGTGCAGTACCCGCTTTCGGGCGAACTGTTCGGCATCGCCCTCGGCGACCTCCTGACCTACGGCGCCTTCACCTATCCCGTCGCCTTCCTCATCACGGACCTCACCAATCGCCAGTTCGGTCCGCGCATCGCGCGCCGTGTCGTGGCGGCCGGTTTCCTCGTGGCCGTCGCCTTCTCCTTCGCCGTCGCCTCGCCGCGCATCGCGATCGCGTCCGGCTCGGCCTTCCTGTTCGGCCAGCTTCTCGACATCTCCGTCTTCAACCGGCTGCGCCGGCAGATCTGGTGGCGCGCGCCGTTGATCGCCTCGCTGGTCGGTTCGGTGCTCGACACGGCGATCTTCTTCTCCTTCGCCTTTGCGCCGGCCTTCTCCGTCTTCGGCCCGAACGATGCCTTCGCGATCGAATGGGCACCGGTGCTCGGCGTCCTTGCTGCGGAAGCCCCGCGCTGGATCTCATGGGCGCTTGGCGACTTCTCGGTGAAGGTTCTGGTCGGCTTCGCCATGCTGCTGCCCTACGGTGCGCTGATGAGCAAGCTGAAGCCGATGCCGGGCGTCGAAAAGACGGCCTGAGAACAAAGCCGCCCCTGTCCTTCCCCGTTCGTCATGCCCGAGCGGAGACGGCGAAGGCTTACTTTTCCGGAAGCAGGCGGAATTCCAGCATCAGGTTGCGCTGGAGGATCGAGTGGTTGTCGTCGGAAACGACGATGAGGCGAATATCGTCCTCACCCATCACCACCACGTCCAGTCCTTCCATGTTGTCGATCTGGTGGCTGAGGTCGACGTCGATCAGCACGTCGCCGTCGACCACCGCGCCAGGACGGATCTTCCCGCCGTCGATGCGGCGGATGCGCATGCCGACGCCGTCGGAGAGGCGGAAGCGGCGCTCCAGCAGCAGGAGGTCGCCGTTTGGCAGGAAGGCGCCGTCGGTGATGTCCCAGGGGTCGTTGCGCGTGACGCCGAAGGTGCCGGCGCGCGGGCCGCCGAGCACGGCGGCAAGGACGTTGCCCTCGCGATCGAGGCTGCGCTCCGTGACGACGACCGGCACGGCGCCGAGCGGCCCCGCCTCGGGCGACATCGCCAGCGTCTCCATGCCCCGGTTGCTGCGCAGCTCGCGCCGCGGGAAGGGCAGGGCAAGGCGGCGCGCAGGCCTTGCCTCCATGAAGCCGGGATCGGGATAGGCGTCGATACGGTGGACGTTTTCGAAGCTCACCAGAACCTCGCCCCCGCTTATGGCAAGGCCTTCCGCGTCCATCTGGTACTTGACGTTCTCGTCCTGCCCTTCGTCGTTGAGCATGGAGCGCACCTTGAGATCGGCAAGGCCGCTCAGCCGGCTTCTCGTGTCCCGCGCGATGCGGCCGGTCAGCCAGTGACCGGTGTCGAGCACGGCGACGAAGCCCTTTCCGTCCGCGCGGAAACGGATCGCCGACACGGCGCCGAGCAATGGATTGCCGGATGAATAGCTGATGCCGCCGAGGAATTCGAGTTTGCCGAAGATGCGTTGCTCGGCGCCGAAGGTGAACTGCGTGATGGCGCGGCTGGTGACGGAAAGTTCGACGCCTTCCGCAGCTGCCGGCCCCGAGAGCGCCAGGCAAAGGCCGAGTGCAAGAAGGGGCAAGCCCCGCAAAAAGCCTGCGATGCGCCGGCGTGGCGCCGGCTCAGCCGGCACGGCGGCGACCGGCGGGGCGCCCGCTGGCGGCCTCGTCGGCGAAGAGCGAGGCAAGCTGTTCCGTCATGGCGCCGGCCAGTTCATCCGCATCGACGATGGTCACGGCACGGCGATAGTAGCGCGTCACGTCATGGCCGATGCCGATGGCGAGCAGTTCGACCGGCGATTTCGTCTCGATCTGCTCGATGACGGCGCGCAGGTGCCGTTCGAGATAGTTGCCGGGGTTCACCGAGAGTGTCGAATCGTCGACCGGCGCGCCGTCCGAGATCATCATCAGGATGCGGCGCTGCTCGGGGCGGGCCAAAAGGCGGTTGTGCGCCCAGATCAGCGCCTCGCCGTCGATGTTTTCCTTGAGCAGGCCCTCGCGCATCATCAGGCCGAGATTGCGCCTTGCGCGCCGCCACGGCGCGTCGGCGGCCTTGTAGACGATGTGGCGCAGGTCGTTGAGGCGGCCGGGCGATTGCGGCTTGCCGTTGCCGAGCCACTTTTCGCGCGACTGGCCGCCCTTCCATGCCTTGGTGGTGAAGCCGAGGATCTCGACCTTGACGCCGCAACGCTCCAGCGTGCGCGCCAGGATATCGGCGCAGGTGGCGGCGACGGTGATCGGCCTGCCGCGCATGGAGCCGGAATTGTCGATGAGGAGCGTGACGACCGTGTCGCGGAAGGTCGTGTCCTTCTCGCGCTTGAAGGACAGCGGCTGCATCGGGTCGATGATGATGCGCTGCAGGCGGGCGCTGTCGAGATAGCCTTCTTCGAGGTCGAATTCCCAGGCGCGGTTCTGCTGCGCCATCAGGCGGCGCTGCAACCGGTTGGCGAGGCGCCCGACGGCGCCCTGCAGATGGGCGAGCTGCTTGTCGAGGAAGGCGCGCAGGCGGTCGAGTTCCGCCTCGTCGCACAGTTCCTCCGCCGTGATCATCTCGTCGAATTCCTCGGTGAAGACCGTGTAGTCGACCTTCTCGTTGAAATCGCTGAACGGATGGTTCGGGCGGCGGACCTCGCCGGGCGTCTCGCTGTCGTCGCCGTCGTCATCGACGAGATCGTCGTCGGAGATTTCCGCGCCGTCCATCTCGCCTTCGTCCATCTGGTCGTCGGACGTCTCGTTCTCGTCGGCGGGCGCGGCGTCGTCGCCGGCGTCCTCCTGGCTGTCGTTGTCTTCCTGCTCGTCGCTGCGCGGCTGGTCCTCGTCCTCGGGCGTCTCCGAATCATCCGGCTCGGTTTCGTCCTCGCCATATTGTTCGGCGACGTTCATCGAGGCGAGCATGTTGCGCACGACGCGCGAGAAGGCCTGCTGGTCGTTGATGGCGGCGGTGAGGCCGTCCATGTCGCGGCCGGCCTTGTCGGTGATGAAGTCGCGCCAGAGGTCCAGCACCTTGCCGGCGGAGGCAGGCGGGGCCTGGCCCGTCAGCTTCTCGCGCACGATGAGCGCCACGGCCTCTTCGAGCGGTGCATCGGCCTGGCGGGTGATCGCGCCAAAATTCGCCTTGGCGTATTTCTCCGTCAGCATGGTGGTGAGGTTCTGCCCCATGCCCGGCATGCGGTTGGAGCCGATGGCCTCGACGCGCGCCTGCTCGACGGCGTCGAAGATCGCGCGGGCGTCCGCGCCTTGCGGCGACATGGTGGCGTGGATGCGGGCGTCGTGGCACGCCTTGCGCAGCGCCATCGAATCGCCGAGGCCGCGGGTGATCGCGACTTCGGTGGGCGAGGGGCGTTTCGTCAGCTCCGGCAGGCGGATGCGCTCGCCGGTCATGCCGGGGCGCTCGTTGGCGAAGGAGACCTCCACCTCCGCATCGCCGGCGACGGCGCGCACGCAGCCCGTCACCGCGCGGCGGAAGGGCTCCATGTCGACCACGCCGCCGGGCCTCGGCTTCGAATTGTCTCCGCGAGCTGCCATGCGCTTTTCCCGGGCCTCAGGCCGTCGCCTCCAGCACGATGTTGGCGGCGCTTTCCTTCAGCTCGACGCCGAAGGCGCGCTGGTAGAGTTCTGCGACCAGCGTGCGTTCCAGCTCGTCGCACTTGTTGAGGAAGGTGACGCGGAAGGCGAAGGCGAGATCGCCGAAGATCTCGGCGTTTTCACCCCAGGTGATGACGGTGCGCGGGCTCATCACGGTGGAGAGGTCGCCGTTGATGAAGGCGGCGCGGGTGAGGTCGGCAACGCGGACCATGCGCGAGATCGTGTCGCGACCGTCCTTGCCGGCGGCAAGGCGCTTCACCTTGGCGGCGACGATGCTGACTTCGTTGTCGTGCGGCAGGTAGTTCAGCGTGGTGACGATCGACCAGCGGTCCATCTGCGCCTGGTTGATCTGCTGCGTGCCGTGGTAGAGGCCCGTCGTGTCGCCGAGGCCGACCGTGTTGGCGGTGGCGAACAGGCGGAAGGCGGGGTGCGGGCGGATGACGCGACTCTGGTCGAGCAGGGTCAGGCGGCCGGAGGATTCCAGCACCCGCTGGATGACGAACATCACGTCCGGGCGACCGGCATCGTATTCGTCGAAGACGAGCGCGACATTGTGCTGGTAGGCCCAGGGCAGGATGCCGTCCTTGAACTCGGTGACCTGCAGGCCGTCCTTGACGACGATGGCGTCCTTGCCGACGAGGTCGATACGGCTGACATGGCTGTCGAGGTTGACGCGAACGCACGGCCAGTTGAGGCGGGCGGCGACCTGCTCGATATGGGTCGACTTGCCGGTGCCGTGGTAGCCGGAGACCATGACGCGGCGGTTGTGCGCGAAGCCCGCGAGGATGGCGAGGGTGGTTTCCCGGTCGAACAGGTAGTCCGGGTCGAGGTCCGGTACATAGGCGTCCGCCTTGGAATAGGCCGGGACCTTGAGGTCCGTATCAATGCCGAAAACCTCCCGGACGGATACCGTGGTATCGGGGAGGTTGGAAATATCGAGATCCATCTTGCTCATCACGTCTCCGCGGGCGGCGGGTTCTTCGCCTCCACCCCAATATCCTGGTGCACGCCGACTGCGCCCTTTGCCTGATAGCATCGTGCGAAACCGGGCGATTCCGTCCGGCCGCAAAATGCTCTAGCAGAAGCCGGCCTGCTTTAACAATTGATATGCTTGGATGACCGCGCGAAAACGCTCTTCCGAGCCTCTATCTCCGCCATTTGCATCGGGGTGATGCTTTTTGACAAGGGCTTTGTAGGCGGTCTTGATGTCCTGGGCCGTCGCGGTGGCGGCAAGGCCGAGCGTGTCATAGGCCTTCGCTTCAAGCGTTTTCAGCTTTCGGGCGCGCGGCTCCATCTGCGGCCGGCGGCCCTTGCCCTCGGCAAAAAAGCCGAAAGGATCGCGGATGCGCTGATTTGCCCCGGCCGAACCCGAGCGCGCCGTTCCCTGCGTCGGGCCGTTCTTCGCCGCCTTGTTGACGCCGATCGTCCAGGTCGGGCGGTGGCCGGTGATCGCCTCCTTCTGGTAGCGGGCGATCTCGCCGTCGGAGAGACCGGAGAAGTAGTTGTAACCCTTGTTGTATTCCTTGACGTGCTCGAAGCAGAACATGAAATACTGGCCCTCGGCATTGCGGCCGACGGGCGCGCGATGCGCGGCATTCTCCTCGCAGCCATCCCACTGGCACGTCGGCGCGGAACGTTCGGGACGCTCCACGCGCCGCTTCGTGCGGATGCGGTCGAAGTATTTGGAATCGAGTTTCATGGCCCCATTATGGGGTTCCGGAGGGCCTGCAACAAGAATTGACAAAGCGGATTGTTGCTGGCTTTGTGAAACCATTTTGTGCGTTGCGGCGCACGGTTTCCGCCGCCGAAGGTTCGCCATGTCCATGAAGTTCAGCATCACCGAGAAACTGACCGCCGCCTTCGCGCCGGAACGGCTCGACGTCATCAACGAGAGCCAACTGCATGCCGGCCACCAGCCGGATTTCAACGGCGAGGGCGAGACGCACATGCGCGTGCGCATCGTCGCCGCCGCCTTTGCCGGCATGGGCCGCGTGGCGCGCCACCGGGCGATCAACGATCTGGTGAAGGCCGAGTTCGACGCGGGCCTCCACGCGCTGGCCGTCGAGGCGGCCGCACCGGGAGAGCCGACGCGCTGGTGATCAGGCGCGCGGCTGTTCGGGTTCGACGGGGCGGACGCGCAGCTTGGTGATGCGGTTCTTCACCCGCTTCATGACGATGAAGCGCTTGCCGTAGAAGGTGAAGGCCTGGCGCTCTTCCGGGATCGATTTCGATTCGTGGATCACGAGGCCTGCAATGGTCGTCGCCTCCTCGTCGGGCAGGTTCCAGTCGAAGCCGCGGTTGAGGTCGCGGATCGTCACGCCGCCGTCGACGACGAGCGAACCGTCGGCCTCCTGCCGCACGCCCTGCATGTCGACGTCCTTCTCGTCGGAGATATCGCCGACGATCTCCTTGAGGATGTCCTGCAGGGTGACGAGGCCCTGCACCTCGCCATATTCGTCCACCACGGTGGCGAAATGCTCCTTGCGGCGCAGAAACGCGGCGAGCTGCTCCTTTAGCGTCGTGGTATCGGGCACGAACCACGGCTTTTGCGCCACGCTGGTGATGTCGAGGTTCTTCGGCTCGGTGCCCGGCTCCGCCAGCGCGCGCAGGAGATCCTTGGCGTGCACGACGCCGACGATGTTGTCGACCGAGCCCGCCCAGAGCGGCATGCGCGTATAGGGGCTTTCGAGCACGGCCTTGACGATCTCTTCCGGCGGGTCGCCGGCATTGAGCGCCCGCATGGTCGTGCGGTGGATCATGATGTCGGAGACTTCCAGCGCGTCGAGGTCGAGCATGCCGGAGGACTTTTCCCGGTCGGACCGGGCGGCCGCGCCGTCGCGGGGAGGTTGGCCGTTCCGGCGCTCGCCCTCCGCTTCGCGCGTTTCCTGATGCGTGCGCCAGAGCGCGGCGATCGGCCTGCGCCAGCGGAAAAGCGCCACGGCGAGAACGACCAGGCCGACGATGAGGGCGATCAGCGGCCAGGAGAGGGGAGCGAGCGCGGCGGGCGTGTCGCTGTTCATTTCGGCAGCTTTTCCTTGAGGAAAGCGATGACCTCGGATTGCGGCACGTCGTCGGCGACGAAGGACTGGCCGACGCCGCGCGTCAGGATGAAGGTGAGCTTGCCGCCCTTGACCTTCTTGTCCTGGGCGATGGCGTCCATCAGCACCTCCGCCGGCGGCAGGTCGCCCGGGATCTGGCCCATGGCCGTCGGCAGGCCGACCTTGGCGAGATGCGCCTCGACGCGCTTGCCGTCGTCGGGGCTGGCAAGGTTCATGCGGGCGGAGAACTGGTGGGCGAGCACCATGCCGATCGAGACGCCCTCGCCGTGGACAAGGCGGGCGCTGTCATATCGTGTTGCGGCCTCCAGCGCATGGCCGAAGGTATGGCCGAGATTGAGCAGGGCGCGCTGGCCGTTCTCCCGCTCGTCGGCGGCGACGACGTCGGCCTTCGCCTGGCAGCTCGTGGCGATCGCCTCGATGCGGGCCTCGCCGCCGGCAAAGACCGCGCGCCAGTTCTTCTCCAGCCACGCGAAGAAATCCGGCTTGTCGATCAGGCCGTATTTGGCGACTTCGGCATAGCCGGCGCGGAATTCGCGCGGAGACAGCGTGTCGAGCACGTCGGTGTCGGCAAGCACGAGGTCCGGCTGGTGGAAGACGCCGATGAGGTTCTTGCCGTGCGGCGAGTTGATGCCGGTCTTGCCGCCGACGGAGGAATCGACCTGCGCCAGCAGCGAGGTCGGCACCTGGATGAAGCGCGAGCCGCGGCGCGCGATGCCGGCGGCAAAGCCGGTGAGGTCGCCGATAACCCCTCCGCCGAGCGCCACGACCGCGTCGTTGCGCTCGATGCGGGCGGCCAGCACGCTGTCGCAGACGCTGATGAGGTGCTCGAAGCTCTTCGTCTTCTCCCCGGCCGGCAGCACGAGCGAGACGGCCTCGATACCCTCCGCCTTCAGCGCGGCCATGAAATCGTCGAGATAGAGGGGGGCGACATGCGCGTCGGTGACGACGGCGATCTTGCGGCCCTTGAGGCGGGTCGCGATCTCGCGGCCGGCAGCGGATATGAGGCCGGGGCCGATCAGGATGTCATAGGAACGGTCGGCAAGGTCGACCCGCACGGTGCGGCGGGCGGTGGCAGGTGCGGTCATCGTCATCTCGTCAGGCTTTCTTGGCGGCAGAGGCGATCGCGGCGAGCACTTCCTCCACCATGGTTTCCTTCTTCACGTCACGCGACAGGACCGTGAGATCGGCCTGCGCATAGATCGGATAGCGGGCGTTCATGAGGTTTTCGAGCGTCTGGCGCGGATTTTCCGTCTTCAGCAGCGGACGGGTGTCGCGCTTGTTGACGCGCTCCCACAGAACGTCGACGTCGGCCTTCAGCCAGACCGACAGTCCGCCGCGCTTGATGTGCCTGCGCGTGTTCTCATTGATATAGGCGCCACCGCCGGTCGACACGACCCGTGGGCCGGAGCGCAGCAGGCGCTTGATGACGCGGGTCTCCAGCGCCCGGAACTCCGCCTCGCCATAGGCGGCGAACAGGTCGGCGATCGACATGCGCGAGACGCGCTCGATCTCGTGGTCGCTGTCGATGAAAGGAATGCCGAGCGCCTGCGCGGTCATGCGGCCGATCGCCGATTTGCCGGCGCCCATCAGGCCGATCAGCACGAGGTTCCGCTTGCCGAGCGCGGCACGGGCCTCGGCGGAAAGCGTGAGAGGGGCCAGGTCGGTCAGCTCTGTCATTCGTGTTTTCCGGGGTTTCGTCCCTTTCCGTATCGACAAAAGCGCCGGAAGCGTCAAGCCTCGGCGCCGATCCATCGCTCGCGTCAGCCCGCGGCCGGCCTTGCGCTCGGCAGGTGGCAGGGCGATATAGGGACCATCGTCCCGGAGAGCACCATGCCGACCCTGTTCCGATTCCTGTTCTTCTGCGCCGTGATCGCCGGCTCGATCTACGGCACGATGGTGGCGCTGGTGACCTTCGTCGAGCCGACGCAGCGCGAGGTGACGATCCGCATTCCGTCCGAACGGGTGAACCCGCAGCCATGAGGGACCCGTCCGCCCTTCAGGTCGAATCCTTCCTAGAGATGATGAGCGCCGAACGGGGCGCTGCGACGAACACGCTACAATCCTACGAGCGGGACCTTGAGGATGCGGGTTCCTTCCTCAACGCGCGGAACGTGCGCCTCACGGAGGCGACACCGGACGATCTGCGGGCCTATCTCGCCCATCTCGCCCGGCGGGGCTTTGCCGCCTCCTCGCAGGCCCGCCGGCTTTCGGCGCTGCGGCAGTTCTTCAAGTTCCTCTATGGCGAGGGGCTGCGCGGCGACGAGCCGACCGGCATTCTCGATGCTCCCCGCAAGGCAAGGTCGCTGCCGAAGACGCTGAGCGTCGAGGATGTCGGCCGCCTGATCGCCCGGGCCGAGACGGAGGCGGCGGAACCGGGCGATGGCCTGCTTATGCGCCGCCGCATGCATCTCCTGGTGGAACTCCTCTATGCGACGGGCCTGCGCGTCAGCGAACTGGTCTCGCTGCCGGCCAGCGTGCTGGCGCAGACGGGGCGCTTCCTCATCGTGAAGGGCAAGGGCAACAAGGAGCGGCTGGTGCCGCTGTCGCGCGCCGCCGTCGCGACGCTCGAAACCTATGGCGAGGCGCTGGCGGCCGATATCGGCGATGATCCGGCGGCGGGCGCCTTCCTGTTTCCGGCGAAGAGCAAGGAGGGCCATCTGCCGCGCCAGGTGTTCGCCCGCGACCTGAAGGCGCTGGCGGGGCGGGCCGGCATCCGGGCCTCGACGCTCTCGCCGCATGTGCTGCGCCACGCTTTCGCCAGCCATCTCCTGCAGAACGGCGCGGACCTGCGCGCGGTGCAGGAACTGCTCGGCCACTCGGACATTTCGACGACACAAATCTATACACATGTGCTGGAAGAACGGCTTCACCAGCTCGTTCAGACCCATCACCCCCTTGCCAAACAGGCAAAAAAACCGGATTAGGACCCCTCTTCATGCCGCTGGTCCCGGCCGACGGCATCCTGACGCGGTTTGAGCAAACGATCGGAAACGCATCTCATGCACAACTACCTCGATTTCGAAAAGCCCATCTCGGATCTCGAAGGCAAGATCCACGAGCTTCGCAAGCTCGCCGAGGAAGATGAGAGCATCGACACGACGGATGAGGTCGGCCGGCTGGAAGTGCGCGCCCGCGAGGCGATGGCCGATATCTACGCCAAGCTGACGCCCTGGCAGAAGACGCAGGTCGCGCGCCATCCGCAGCGCCCGCATTTCCTCGATTTCGCCGGCCAGCTTTTCGAAGAGTTCACCCCGCTTGCCGGCGACCGCAAGTTCGCCGAGGACGAGGCGATCCAGGCCGGCCTCGGCCGCTTCAACGGCGAGCCCGTCGCCATCATCGGCCAGGAGAAGGGCAACGACACCAAGTCGCGCCTGAAACACAATTTCGGCAGCGCCCGGCCGGAAGGCTACCGCAAGGCGATCCGCGTCATGGAGATGGCCGACCGTTTCGGCCTGCCGATCATCACGCTGATCGACACGGCCGGCGCCTATCCCGGCATCGGCGCGGAAGAGCGCGGCCAGGCGGAAGCCATCGCCCGGTCGACCGAAATGTGCCTCAACGTTCGCGTGCCGATCGTTTCCGTGGTGCTCGGCGAGGGCGGCTCGGGCGGCGCCATCGCGATCGCCACCGGCGACCGCGTCTACATGCTCGAACATGCGATCTACAGCGTGATCTCGCCGGAAGGCGCGGCTTCCATCCTCTGGCGCGATTCCACCCGCGCCAAGGAAGCGGCCAGCAACATGAAGATCACGGCCGAGGACCTGAAGACCTTCGGCATCATCGACGGCATCATCCAGGAGCCGGTCGGCGGCGCGCATCGCGATCCGCAGGCCGTCATCGCCCGCACCGGCGACGTCATCGCGGCCGCGCTCAAGGATCTCTCCGCCAAGCCCGGCGACCAGCTTCGCAATGACCGCCGCCAGCGCTACCTCAATATCGGCCGCCAGCTCTGAGCGGATTCTCGCCGATCGGCGGCTTTCGCCCCATCTCGGCCATAATCCTTGTGTCTGAAACGATGCGGCGTGCCGGCAGCCTCGCGAAAGAATTTCCGGTTAACACTTTATGAAGTATAAGCCGGTTACCACTGCGCGTCCGCCCGCCGGCGCGACGGCTTGCGATCTGACGATTGTTGACGGACTTCTGGAATGCGCCTGACTGCTCTTGCCGCCGTATCGCTCCTTGCCGTGGCCGCCGCCGGCTGCACCAACGAGACGCTCGACTCGTTCGACAAGGTCGACGTCGACATCACCAAGGTGTCCAAAAAGACGGACTATCAGCTGTCCTCGGCGGTGCTCGGCAAGCTGTCCTCGATGAACATCGACCGCTCCTCGCCGATGATGCTGCGCATCTTCAAGGAAGAGGGCCGGCTTGAGCTGTGGAAGGCCGACCGCTCGAACCGCTACCGGCTGGTACGCAACTACAAGATCTGTGCCTGGTCGGGCAAGCTCGGCCCAAAGATGAAGGAAGGCGACCGCCAGGCGCCCGAAGGGTTCTATCCGCTGTCGAGGGCGAACCTGAACCCGAATTCCAGCTATTATCTCGCCATCAACACCGGCTTTCCCAATGGCTTCGACCGCGCCAACAAGGCGAGCGGCTCGCATCTGATGATCCACGGCGCCTGTTCGTCGTCCGGCTGCTACTCGATGACCGACGAGCAGATGGTGGAGATCTTCGCCTTCGCGCGCGATGCCTTCAACGGCGGCCAGTCGACGATCCAGCTCCAGGCCTTTCCCTTCCGCATGACCGCGGAGAACATGGCGCGCCACCGCGACAACCCGAATATCGAATTCTGGAAGATGCTGAAGGTCGGCTACGACCATTTCGAGCTGACCAAGCGTCCGCCGGAGGTCAATGTCTGCGAGAAGAAATACGTCTTCAACCAGCAGGCCGACAAGCCCTTCTCGCCGGCCGGCGCCTGCCCGGCGATGACGACGCCGGCCGCTCTCGAGGTGGCGCTCGACAGCTACAACAAGACCTATGCCGCGGCCCATGCCAAGGCGATGCAGAAATATGGCGGCACGGTCTGGGTCGAGCCTTCCGAAGCCCAGCGCAAGGCGATCGTCGCCGACCAGCGCAAGGGGCGCGAGCTTGCCTATGCGCCGACCGGCAATTCACTGGACGCCGGCAAGCTGATGACCGCCCGCGAGATCGCCGAGCAGAAACGCAAGGCGGAGGAGGCTGAAAAGCGCAAGGTCGAGGCCGCCGAACGCGCGGTGCGCGAGGCCGAAGAGGCGAAGCTTGCGGCCGAACAGGCGAAGATCAAGGAGACGGAAGCCCTCGCGGCCGACGTCGCCGCCGAAAAGGTCGAGAAGCAGGCGCGCGGCGCAGGCGCCCTGCCGGTGCCGGAGGAGAACCCGGGCCTCGCCGCCGTCGAGAAGAAGGAAGCAAAACCCTTCTGGAAGTTCTGGAGCGACAGGGCCGAGCCGCGCAAGGCCGAGCCCGTTGCCGGCGTGACCCGTCAGGTCGAGCACGATGCCGGCCGGCAGGCGGCGCAGAAGACGCAGACCACCGCCGTCGCGACAAAGCCGGCCGCGGGCGCAGATGCCCTGCCGATGCCGGAGGGCAACCCCGACGTTCAGGTCGTCGAGAAGACGGCGGAGAAGCCGTTCTGGAAGTTCTGGCAGAAATGACCGTGACGGCGGCCAGCGACGACGCCGAGATCTACGATCTGCGCGGCCTGAAATGCCCGCTGCCGGTGATGAAGGCGCGCAAGCGCCTGTCGGCGATGGCTGCCGGCAGCACGCTCTGGGTGGAGACCACCGATCCGCTCGCCGTCATCGACATTCCCCACTTCTGCCAGGAGGACGGCCATGCGCTCGAAGCGAGCGAGCGCGTCGCGGCGGGGCACCGCTTCCTGATCCGCAAGAAGGCGTGAAGCCGTGGGGGCGAATTTCCCCCCGGCTTGATCCGACCGTGACAAGGGTGCCTTCCGGTACGCCTCAATGCGTCTCGGCGACTTCCGTGGCCTCGTCGCCGCGGCCGAGCAGGTCGTCGATGCGCTTGCGCTCCACCTCGAACTGGGTGAGGGCCTTGCCCTCCAGCGACTTGCCGCCGGGCAGGCGGATCTTCAAGGCATCCACCTTGTTGCCGTTGACGATCATCTCGTAGTGCAGGTGCGGGCCGGTCGAGAGCCCGGTCGAGCCGACATAGCCGATGACCTGGCCCTGGCGGACCTTGACGCCGGGCTTGATGCCCTTGGCGATGGCGTTCTGGTGGTTGTAGGACGAGACGTAGCCGTTGGCATGGCGGATCAGCGTCTGGTTGCCGTAGCCGCCGGAATCCCAGCCGGCTTTTTCAACCGTGCCGTTGCCGGCCGCGATGATCGGCGTGCCGCGCGGCGCGGCCCAGTCGACGCCGGTATGCATGCGCGAAAAGCCGAGGATGGGATGGCGGCGCATGCCGAAGCCGGAGCGGAAGGTGCCGTTCGGAACCGGATTGCGCAGCAGGAACTGCCGGATGCTCTTGCCGTTCTCGTCGTAGTAGTCGACCGCCCCGTCCTCCGGGCTCTGGAAACGATAGACGCGGGTTTCCGTGTCGCCGAACTTGGCGTCGAGGAAGAGGATCTCCGAATCCTCCGTCGCTGCGCCGCTCTCGTCGGTGACCGAGAAGAAGGCTTCGAGCGAATCGGTCGGCCGCAGTTGCGCCTGGAAATCGACATTGCTGGCAAGGACGCGGATGACCTCCGCCGTCATGTCCTTGCCCATGCCGTAGGAGAGCGCGGCGCGGTAGATGCCGTCATAGACGCGCGGCAGGTCGCGCCCTGTGATCATCATCGGCCGGTCGTCGTCGTCGAAGGCGGTGGCGACGGCGTCGAGCACCGGCGGCTCGGTGCCGTTGACGAAGCGGCCCCTGTCGTCGAGCGCGGCGGTCGTCACATGGCGACCGCGCGAATAGACGCTGGCGCGCACGATGCTGGCTTCCTTGCCCTTCTGCACGATGCAGATGCGCAGCACGTCGCCCTCGGTCAGTTTCCTGCTGCCGAGCGGGCCTTCAAGATAGGCGGAAAGGTCCTCTGCCTGGGCCTTGGTATAGCCGGCGGCCGTCATGATTTCGCCGATATCGGCGTCGCGGTGCACGGGGATCACGTCGTCGGCATATTCGGTGTCGTCGGGCGTCAGCGTGTCAAAATTCGAGACGCTCATGTTCTCCTCGACGATACGGGCGGTCAGGCCCTGCAAAAGGTCGAGGTCGGAGGAGTCGGAGGCGAAGCGCTGCGGATCGACATAGTAGAGCGAGGCGACCTGCGTGCTGCCGTCGGTCAGCACCGAACCGTTGGTGCGCACGTTCTCCTCGACCTCCTCGATCGACATCTGGTCGGCATAGTCGAGCGCCGAGCCGTCGATCGGGAAGGCATCGGTCTGCAACGCGACCTCCGATTCCACATCCGAACCATAGATCGTGCCCATGCGCGAGGCGGGCGCGGCGTCCTTGCCGTTGGTGGAGAAGATCGCGAGCGGGTCGAAGCGCGGATAGTCCTCGCTCGTCGCGTGGTTGGCGGCCAGCGCCATCTTCACATGGGCGAAAGGCTGGCGGCGCACGACCTCCTTCTCGCCGTCATGGATGACGGTGGAGATCTCCATGATCTTCTTGTCGGCCGGCTTGGCGACGATCGCGGTCTCGATGACGCGCTCGCCGCGTTTCGCCGTTTCGCCGTTCTTGCTGGTCTGGCCCGTCGTGCCGAGCGCGGCAAAGGCCTCGGCCGGGATGGCGAGCTGCTGGCGGCCGTCGAGCGCGGCGAACAGCGCGACGCCCATCAGGATGGACGAGGTGATGCCGGTGAGGAACGTGCCGGAAAGCCAGCGCAGCGAAATCTCCCGCCGGTCGGGCGCCTTGCGTCCGTCGGCGAGGATCGGCGGTTCGTTGCCGAGGGATCGGATCATGTTCCGGTCGGTGGTCATGCCGATTGCGCTTCGCCCTGTGTCGCGTTCTGGTTTCAGCGCGGGACCATGCACGCAGGAAGGCATGCGAGTCAAATCACGCTGGTTCGTGTGACCTCCTCTAGAGAGGCGGAATGTGAAAATCTGAGGGCAATCGCATTGAAGCGGTCTTTCACCCGCGGTAAAGCCCTGAAAATCCGGGGGAACTAAAGGGCGAAGGCATGTTTCTGCAGATTTTTTCAAAAAAATGTCACATGCCCTGTTGACGCGGGGGCAGGGGTAGGCCTATAACCCGGCCATCGAACGAGAGCGGCGGCGCTTCTGGCGGCCGAC